>JBFXJP010000001.1:0-1072157 GCA_050174775.1 Phycisphaerales bacterium | reverse complement strand
GCACGGCGTGCCGAGCGATCGCGCGGAGGGGTTGTGGCGGGAGATGAGCCGCGCGGTGGAGGAGGGGAGCGGTGGCGTGGCGCGCGGCGCGGTGGTGGGTGTGGTGGGGGGGAAGCCGGTTGTCGGGATGAGCGGTGAAGAGGTGATGGGGATGATCCGCGGGGGGAGGGGCGTGGCGAAGCTGAACACGGCGAACCTAGGGCTCGCGATGGCGCGGGGGGAGTCGGGCGCGACGACGGTGAGCGCGACGATGGAGATTGCCGCGAGCGCGGGGGTGCGCGTGTTCGCCACGGGCGGGCTCGGAGGGTTGCACTGGAGGCGAGGGGCGGATGATCCGCTGGACGTGAGCGCGGACCTGCTCGCGCTCGCGAGGTTTCCGGTGTGCGTGGTGTGCAGTGGGGTGAAGGCGATATTGGACGTGGTGAGCACGCGCGAGGCGCTGGAGACGCTGGGCGTGCCGGTGGTGGGGTGGAGGACGGATGATTTTCCGGCGTTTTACTTGCGCGAGAGCGGGGCGGGTGTGGACGGGCGGTTTGATGATGCGAAGGCGTTGATCGCGTACGTGCGTGATGAGCTGTCGCGGACGGGCAGGGGTGTGGTGGTGGTGAATGCTCCGCCGAAGGAGGTTGCGGTGGAACAAGGCGAGTGGGAGGGGTGGTTGGGAAGGGCTGAGGAGGTGGTGAGGGGGAAGGGAGTGCGCGGGCGCGGGGTGACGCCTGCGGTGCTGGCGGCGCTGCATGAGGTGTCGGGGGGGAGGACGCTCGCGGCGAACGAGGCGCTGGTGGTGAGCAATGCGCGGGTGGCGGGGATGGTTGCGGGGGGAGTGTGAGGGGGAAGAGAAGGGCACTAGGGACTAGGCACTGGGAGAAGGCAGAAAGGCAGAGGGGGAGAGGGGAAGGAGCCCCCTCATCCGTCATCGCTTCGCGATGACACCTTCTCCCTCGGAGGGGAGAAGGAGGCTCCCTCCCGGTCGCGTCTCGTTATCGACGATGGACGCACGAACGCGCTCCGGATTTACGAAGCGGGCCGCGCGGACGCTGAGACATAGAGCAAGAGAAGAAAGAGGCCATGGAGCCCTCACCCTGCCCTCTCCCGCGCGAGGCGCGTGGGAGAGGTGGCGAGTGTGGTGGCGGCGTGCGGTGGTGGAGTCACAGGCGTGCGGTGGCAACCCAAGGCGAGGCGGAGTTGCGATGCGATAGCCCTCACCTTTGTCCTCTCCCACTCGCTCAGAGCAGCTCGCGGGAGAGGAAGGGGGAGAGGAGATTGCGCAGGATGTAGTCGCTGTTCGACGGCGGCGACTTCAAGGCGAGAAGGAGTAGCGATGCGGGAGCCCTCACCCGGCCTCTCCCATTCACGAAGACGTGAATGGGAGAGGTGGCGAGTGTGGCGGCGCTGTTTGTGAGATGAGGCATGGATGAGGACCGACTGCGAGCTTCCGCTCGCAGCTCGGATGATGCAATGGCGTAAGACAGCCCTCCACCTGTCGCTTCGCGACATCCTCCTCCACACTCGCCTGCGGCGAGCGGGAGGAGGGGTTAGGGCAAAGAAAAGGGCGAGCCGGATGGCTCGCCCTGTGGGGAGTGTTGTGATGGTGATGGGGTTTAGCCGCGGCCGTGGAGGAGTCGTTTGAGGATGGGGTAGAACGCGAAGATGACGAGTCCGGCGCCGATGGAGGAGAAGACGAAGAGCATGAAGAAGGGCGCGCGTGAGCCGGGCTCGAACCAGTGCGACCACCAGAGGACGAGTTCGCCGCTCTCGATGCGTGTGACCTGCGCGGCGACGAGTCCGCCGCCGTAGTTCGCCACGAAGGAGGAGAGGAACCACATGCCCATGAGGAAGGAGACGAATCGTGCGGGGGCGGCCTTGGTGACGAAGGAGAGTCCGGTGGGTGAGAGGCAGAGTTCGCCCATGGTGTGGAGGAAGTAGGTGGCGGTGAGCCAGAAGATTCCGACCTTGACGCCGGTGGCGGCCTGCTCTGCGGCGAAGACCATGAAGAGGTATCCGAGGCCGAGGAGGATGAGGCCGTAGGAGATCTTGAGCGGCTGTGAGGGGTTCATGTTTCGCCGGCCGAGCCAGCCCCAGATGGCTGCGAAGACGGGGGCGAAGAGGATGATGAAACCGGCGTTGAAGGACTGGAACCAGGAGGCGGGCATTTCCCAGCCGAAGATGTGTCGGTTGGTGGATTGCTGGGCGAAGACGTTGAGTGTTGAGCCGGCCTGCTCGAATGCGAGCCAGAAGAAGGCGTTGAAGAAGATGAAGGTGAAGATGCAGAAGACGGGGCC
Organism: Phycisphaerales bacterium; assembly: GCA_050174775.1. Lineage (GTDB taxonomy): Bacteria > Planctomycetota > Phycisphaerae > Phycisphaerales > UBA1924 > CAYPGJ01. The sequence continues at coordinate 1,069,875 of JBFXJP010000001.1, read as the reverse complement.
CTTGTCGCCGGGCTTCTGGATACCGATGAACCAGGCGATCGCGGCGAAGATGGCGACGGGGAGGACGTAGGTGACGGCTGCGGCGAAGGCGCCGTTGCTCATGGCCTTGCCGAAGGCGTCGGCGACGCTGCCGAAGACACCGGCGTAGTAGGCCCAGCCGACGAGCGCGGAGACGACGCAGGTGCCCAGGAAGAGCGGGACGACGATGTTGGGCTTGTTGGCGGGGGGATCGCCGATGCCTGCGAGGAATCGCTTCTTGCCCCAGAGGTAGAGGAACATGCCTGCGAGCATGCCGACGGCGGCGGAGCCGAAGCCCCAGTGCCAGCCGACCTTTTCGCCGAGCGTGCCGCAGACGAAGGCGCAGATGAAGGCGCCGAGGTTGATGCCCATGTAGAAGATGGAGAAGGCGCCGTCGCGTCTTGGGTCTCCCTGCGGGTAGAGCTGGCCGACCATGACGGAGACGGTGGGTTTGAAGTAGCCGGTGCCGAGGATGATGAGGGCGAGTCCGCCGACGAAGACGGCCATGCCGAGGCTGTTGTGCTCCATGTCGCCCAGGCCTGAGACGGCGAGGACGACGTGTCCGATGGCGATGGTGATGGCGCCGAGGACCATGGATCTGTGTGTGCCGAGGATTTTGTCGGCGAGGAAACCTCCGAGGATGGGGAGGAGGTATGCGAGGCCGGTGTAGAGGCCGTAGAGCTTGTAGGCCTGGGCCTCGGTCCAGCCGCGTCCCGGGTTGATGATGGTTTCAGAGAAGAGGCCTTTGGTGGGTTCGGGGTTGAGGGCGCTGACGAGGTAGAGGACGAGGATGGCGCGCATGCCGTAGTAGGAGAATCGCTCCCACATTTCGACGAAGAAGAGGAGGAAGAGCCCCGGTGGGTGGGACATTTTGATGGGGGTGGTGGGGCCGTGGCGCAGCGCGCGTTCTGTCTGTCGCTCGAGTTCGGCGTCGCGGACGGTGCGGTCCTTCTCGGGGGAGCGTCCGTGGTCAGGGCCGGTGGTGCTCATGCGTCGTCGCACTCCTCACGGGTTGTTGCGCGTTCGCGGGTGTGTGAGAAATCGGAGAATACCGGAAGAACGACGCCCCGCACACCCCGGTGTGAGGGGCGTGCGGGGCGCGCGTCATTCGGCGGGGATGGGGGTCAGGCGCCGGCGCCGAAGTTGGAGAGGAGGATGTTGAGGTCGGCGAAGTTGACGTTGCCGTCGCCGGTGATGTCGCCGGGGATGCCGGGGCCGGAGAGGCCGAAGTTGGAGAGGAGGATGTTGAGGTCCGCGAAGTTGACGACGCCGTCGCCGTTGATGTCGCCGGGGATGGAGTCGCACTGGACGAGGACGATGGAGACGTCGTCGATGCCGGCTTCGACGCAGGAGTCGGGGGAGGAGTCGCGGGCGACGAAGCGGACACGGGTGTTTGCGGTGGGGGTGATGAACTGGGAGAGGTTGATGGCGCGGTAGGTCCACTTGCCTTCGCAGTCGTTGTAGGACTCGACGAGGGTCCAGTTGGCGCCGCCGTCGTTGGAGACGTAGAGGGAGAGATCGTCGGTGGCCTGGTGGCGGTTGCTGCCCAGGTTGTTGGTGAACCAGCGGAAGTAGGAGATCCAGAGCTGTCCGTCGCCGATGGCGTTGAAGATGGGTGAGACGAGGGAGGTGGCGCCGCCGTCGACGTCCTGGAGGAGCGGGGAGGTGGTGGAGGTGGTCTGTCCGGTGATGTAGCAGCTGGTTCCCGTGCCGAGCGGGTTGTCGACTTCGGGCTGTGCGGCGTTGGTGGCGGGGTCGACGCGGGTCCAGACGCCTTGTGAGGCGGTGTCGCCGGTGGCGCCGACGGTCCAGCCCATGTTGTTGGTGAAGTTGTCCGCGAGGATGGTTCCGCCGTCGCCGATGGGGACGGAATAGAAGTTGGCGGGGGCGTTGGCGGGCCAGGTGTCGGTTTGCGCGGAGGTGGTGGAGGCTTCGAAGTAGTACTGGATGACGCCGCCGGCGCAGGCCATTGCGGGGATGGAGGTGGAGAAGGTGTCGTTGGCGCCGGGGTTCATGGAGAGGGAGGAGAAGGGGCCGGAGACGCCGCGGCGCCAGCGGAGGTTGACGGAGGAGGAGTCGAGTGTGGAGGGGCCGTTGATGGACCAGGCTTTGATGGAGATGGGGGCTGGGGTGTTGGCCTGGACGAACGCGGGGGGGATTGCGGCGAACTCGAAGCGGACGGGGTTGGTGTCGCGGACCCACTCGGCCATGACCTTGAGGGCGGCGAAGTTTTCGGCGTTGGTGGGGGCGATGGCGGAGACGGGGGGAGTGAAGCCGTTGCCGGTGTCGCGGACTTCGATGGTGGTGGGGTAGATGCCCGCGCCGTCGTAGCACCAGTCGCGGACGTTGCCTGAGGAGAGGTAGAGGACGACGCCGGAGGGGCCTGCGGGGCTGACGACGCCGTTGACGGCCTGCGATGCGGCGGTCATGGCTTCGACGATGGAGAGGTTTTCGCCGTGGATGGGAGAGGGCTGGTTCTCGTTGCCCCAGGGCATGAGGAAGGTTTGCCCGTTGGCGTGGAGGTCTGCGATGGCGCGGATGTTGGGGTGGGCGAGGAGGAAGTTGGAGATGTTGGTGGTTTCGGGCTCGGAGAAGGGGGCTGTGCCTCGGTAGGTGTCGGAGGAGGGAGTGCCGCTGGAGCCTGTGCCGCCCCAGCCGTAGCCCCAGTTGCGGTTGAGGTCTACGCCGAAGGAGCCGCCGGCGTTGGGTCGGCGGTTCTTCCGCCACTGGCGGTTGGGGCCCCAGGTGTAGATGTATCCGTCGGGGTTGACGATGGGGACGATGTAGATCTCGATGGAGTTGACGAGTTGGGTGAGTGCGGGGTCGACGCCGTACTGGCGGATGAGTTGGTCGGCGAACCACATGGAGACGGGGAGGACGGCCCACTCGCGCGCGTGCTGTATGGATTGGACGTGGAAGCCGGGCTTGGAGCCGGGGGCGCCGGGGCCGGTGATGCGGATGCCGAAGATGTCGCGGCCTTCGATGGAGTTTCCGACGGTGAATCGCGAGGCGATGGAGGGGTTGAGCGCGATGAGGGTGTCGATGTATGCGGAGGTGGTGTCGTAGTCGCGGTATCCGGCGAAGTAGTTGACGCCGTCGGGGCCGACGTCGGGTGCGGATGCGAGGTCGGCGCGGTGCGCGTCGAGGTCGGCCTGGAAGTTTTCGGAGAGGACTTCGAAGGTGAGGCCGGAGGCCTGGAGGGAGGTGAACTGTTCGGGAGAGACGCGGAACTCGAGGGGCTGGTTGCGGTGGGGCTCGCAGGCGAGGAAGTCGTCGGAGATGGCGAGCATTCGGTCGAGTTCGGCCTGCGAGGCGATGTTGACGCGGACGACGCGGTGGTTGTCGAAGCGAGTGGAGGAGGAGGGGGCCGCGTGATCGTCGTGCGCGAGCGCGGGGAGGGCGAGCGTCGCGGCGAGGAGCAACGCGAGCGAGGGGGACTTGGGCATCGGGAGTGATTCCTCTCCTCCGCGCGAAGGCGGAGCGGGCGGCGGGACGAGCGCGGCGGAACCACGAGCGTCGGCTCGCGTGGCACGCGCGAGGACGGGGTAAGTCTACACGCGCGTTCGTGGGACAAAAGGGGGAAGTTGGGAGTGTGAGGGGCGGGGGTGAGGGTGGTTATTCGGCGAGGCTGTCGGCGAGGGCGGCGAGTTGGGGGATATCGAGTTGCTCGGCGCGGGAATCGGGGGAAACGCCTTCGGGCCAGCCGTGGGGGGGAGGGGGTTTGAGGATGGAGGAGAGCTTTTTGCGGCGCTGGGTGAAGACGAGGTGGCAGAGGCGGGAGAGGGCCGCCGGGTTGGAGGTGACGGGGGTGGGGAGTGGGGTGATGGAGATCATCGCGCTGGTGACTTCGGGGCGGGGCCAGAAGCACTCGGGGGGGAGGGTGGCGATGCGGGTGATAGAGGCGAAGGCGCGGACGATGACGGTGAGGGGGCCGAAGGACTTGGTGTTGGGTTGGGAGAGGAGGCGGTCGGCCACTTCTTTTTGGATGGTGACGTACTGGCCCAGGCAGGGAGGGAGTGGGGGGGTGGCGGCGGCGGGATGGTGATCGGAGGCGAGGATTGCCATGAGGGGTGAGGCGGCCTGGTAGGGCAGGTTGGCGACGAGTCGGAAGGGGCGACTCGCAAGGGCATCGAGGAGTTTGGGGGAGAGTGCGCGTTTGGTGGCGAGGCAGTCGTCGTTGATGAGGGTGAGTTGGTTGGAGGCGAGCGCTTCGGGGAAGCGGTCGGTGAGGAGCTCGCACATCCCACGGTCGAGTTCGCAGGCTATGACGGTGCAGCCGCGCGCGAGGAGGTCTTCGGTGAGCGCGCCGGCGCCCGGGCCGACTTCGAGGACGAGGTCGCCGTTGGAGGCTGAGGAGGCGTCGAGGAGTTTGGCGGCGAGGTTGGCGTCGATGAGGAAGTTCTGGCCGAGGGATTTGCGCGGCGCGAGGGAGCGTGATTCGAGGAGTTCGCGGAGTTGGGTGAGGGTGTGCATGGCGCGCGGGGGGCTCACCACTCGCCGGTGAGGATGCGATCGATGGCGTGCGCGACGCCGTCTTCCTGATTGGAGGGCGCGACGACGCGCGCGGCGGCCTTGACGGCGGGGATGGCGTTGTCCATGGCGATGCCGAGGCCGGCGGCTCGGATCACGGCGAGGTCGTTGATCTCGTCGCCGATGGCGGCGACGCGGGCGGGGTCGACGTTGCGCGAGCGGGCGAGCCATTCGATGGCGGACCATTTGCTGACGCGCTTGTCGAAGACCTCGAGGATGTGGATGGATTCGTCCTTGGCTTCGACCTCTTCGACGCGTTTGGCGGCGCGGCCGGGCTTTTCCTGCACGAAGTCGACGCCCTTCTCGCCCGCGATAGTCTCTTGTTCCACGGCGGCTGCGGCTTCGCGGGCGCGGCGGTCGAGGGCTTTGCCGGAGACCGCGGCGAAGTGGTGCATGGTGGTTTCGCGTTGGAACTCGTCCATGATGGCGCGGCCGAGGGCGTACATGTCGCCGGTGGCTGCTGCGAAACCGACGCGGACGGTGTGCTCGGGGTGCTCGTCGTGGTCGAGCGTGGAGACGTGCTTGCGTTTCACGCCCATCTTCTCGAACCACCAGAGGTTGACGGGGTCGAGTTCGCCGGTGTCGACGATGAGATAGTCGAAGCCGGCTTCGTGCGGGTCCTTGAGGACCATGGTCGCGACCTTGGCTTCGGCGAATCGGTCGACGACGCGTTGCACGAGGTCGGGGGACATGGGCCAACGGTGGAGGGTGCGCCCTGAGAGCGCGTCGGCGACCATGGCGCCGCCCGCCACCACGACGGGCGCGACGTTCCAGCCGGGCGGGAGGGTGCGGGCTTCGATGGCGTCGATGGCGTGTCGGGATTCGACGAGGCCTCGCCCGGTGCAGATGACGACTTCCATGCCGGCTTCACGCGCGTTGCGGACTGCGCGGATGGTGCGCTCGGTGACCTTGCCTCGGGGGTCGAGGAGGGTGCCGTCGAGGTCGACGGCGAGGATGTCGTAGCGGGGTGCTTGCACGTGGCGGAGGGTAGGAGATCGGGAGGCGGTGCGGGTGGTTGGTGGATCGGCTAGGCTCCAATTCGAGGATGGACGTGCGCTGAGGACGGAGCCGAGCCGCATGGGTGATCCGACACCGATAGATCAGGGGCCGGCGCAGCTGGCCGCGGCGCTTGCGCCGGCGCTGCGTGAGGCGTGTGGGGGGAGGCTGACGGAGATTCAGTGGTTTCGTTCGGACTGGCAGCGGGGCGGTGCTGCGACGGGGTATGCGCGCTATCGGCATGATGATGGAGAGCGCGAGGTGGTGGTGAAGCTGCCGGTGGGGCCGACGGAGCATCGGTTCACGACGGCGCTTGCCGGGACGCAGGCGCCGACGCCGAGAGTGGCGGCGCACGGGCTGGAGCTGGGCGGATATGACCTTGCGTGGCTGGTGCTCGAGCGGCTTCCGGGAGACCCGTTGAGCGCGTCGATGCATCGGGAGGTGTTTGCGGAGTTGTGCGCGGCGTGCGCGGCGTTTCAGAAGCACGCGGGCGATGCGTTTCCGATCGACGGGGCTGCGGCGCGGGCGGGGGAGATGGATTGGGAAGCGCTGGTCGACAAGGCGCGGCATGCCGTGAAGGACTCGAGGATCCCGAACAACGGGAAGTGGAACGATCTGTTGAAGCATGCGCAGCGTGTGCTGCCCAAGTTGTTGAGCGCGTGGAAGGCGCGCGCGGTGAACTCGTGGCGGCACGGGGACCTGCATCCGGGAAACGCGATGCGTCGGCCTGGGGGATCCGAGTGGGGTGAGGAGTGCTGCGTGTTGCTGGACCTTGCGGAGGTGCAGGCGGGGCACTGGGTGGAGGATGCGGTGTACCTGGAGCGGATGCAGTGGGGGAGGGTGGCGCCGGACGGGAAGCCGCTCCTTGAGGGGATCAAGACGGTGTCGTTGTTCGCCAAGGCGCGGAAGGCGCTGGGGCTCGCGTGTGATGACGACTACGGGACGCTGGCGAATGTGCGGCGGGCGTTGACGGCCGCGACGGTGCCGGCGTTTCTGGACCGGGAGGGATCGCCGGCGCACCTGGAGGCTGCGCGCGACACGCTGGATCGGATGCTGCACATCGTGGGGAAGTGAGCGTGCGCAGCGACAGGGCCCCGCGGCTTGCAGCGCGCGGAGCCCTGAAGACCTCCTTGGTGAGAGGGAAGTTCAGATTCGTTTGCGTCGGGAGGCCACGAGCGCAGCGAGGCCTGCGAGGGCTGCCGCGCCGGGGGCGGGGACCGCGGTGAGGACGCGGATCTGCTCGATGCGGAGCGCGGCCGTGCCGGGCTCGAAGAGGTTGAAGGAGAGCGTGTTGCCGGAGGCATTGACGACGCTGGCCAGTGACATCTCGCGTCCGCCGATGCCTGTGGGGTAGGTCGTGCCGGGCCAGCCCAGGGGGGCGTCGGAGGCGTTGAGGAAGTTGAAGGAGTAGATGACCGCCAGGATGGGGGCGTTGAAGGTGACGGAGCCGTTTGCGCCCTGGTTGGGGACGGCCGAGAAGTGGATGAAGTGGCTGTCGACGACGCCGGTGACGACGCCTGCTGTGGGAGAGGTTGAGGACATCGTGCCGCCGTTGACGAGCATGTCGACCTGGAGGCCGCCGCTGGGGACGGTGACGCTTTGGAGTTCGTCCCAGACTTCGGCGTTCGGGCTGATGATGTTGGGGACGCTCGCCACGAGGGGCGGGATGGCGTTGTAGTTCGCTGAGCCTGCGACGCTGGTGATCGCGGCGTTTGCCGGGATTGCGCCGAGGCCGCAGAGGATGAGTGTTGAGAGACCGAAACGACCGCACTTCACGCCGCGCATTGCCTGCTCCTGTTCTGTTCGTGGGACGATGTGGACGGGTGTTCGAACCCGTCCGACCACGGGGAGGTGAGCGGGGCGTGGCGGCGGAACCGGCGCGGTGTTGGGGAAAAGGTTGAGAAAAGCGTGTGCGCAGCGAGAAGACCCCGCTCCCCGGAGGCGCGGGGTCACAGTCGAGAGCTGTCGGTCGGGTCAGGCGCGGCGGTCATGGGCGCGCGGGGTGTTGTGCGTGCATAGCGTCGGGGAGGAGGGGCGTGCGCGCTGGGGTCGGGCGTGGCGGGGCGTGTTGCCCCGGGAAGCCGGGGAGCGCTCGCATAGCTTCATGGGCATGCTTGCGCGGGATATGGGTGTGGACGGGGTCACGGGGTGATGGAACATGACAGCCTCCTGACGGGTCGGTTGGAGCGTGTTGCGCGGGGGTGCAACGGGACGCCGCCCGCGTGTGCGGGTCGGCGCGGCGGCGGGATGGGCGCGGTTGCGCCGGCTCAGGTGCGCCGGCGGCGCCAGCCCGCCACGGGGAGGGCTAGTGCGAGCACTCCCGCGGTCATGGGGGCGGGGACGGCGATGGAGGCGACGCCGTCGACGTCGAACCCGTCCGCGCTGCCGGAGTGGAGCGCGGGGTTGGAGCGGTCCTCGATGCGGAGGAACTGGTAGGCGGAGACGCCGGAGAGGGCGTTGGCCGCGCTCAGGGAGATGGGCGCAGTGTCGTTGACGTTCTGCAAGACGCCGAGCGAGTAGTAGGAGGCGGTGTTCCACGCGCCGCCGACGCCGACGAAGATCTCGGCGGCTTCGGGGTAGGAGGATGGATTGCCGTAGGTGGTCTCGGTGATCCAGACGCGGTCGGTGAAGTCGACGCCGAAGGAGATGGTGATGGAGCCGCCGAAGCCGAGCGCATAGAAGTTGATGGAGTCGTTGTTCTGGGGCGCGCCGAGGGCGTTGTTGGGGTTGGATCGGTCGTTCGAGACAGCCTGGCCGTTCTTCTGCAGGCCCTGGGATGCGTTGACGACGCTGTGGCCGTAGATGATGGATGCGTTGGCGGCGCCTGACGTGATGCCGGCGGCGCAGCAGGCCACGGCGCAGATGGCGCCGGGGTTGGTGAACGTACGAGTGATCATGTGCTTGCTCCTCACCACGGCAATTCGCTCCGGGGGGGTGTGCGGGCCGAGGATCCATCCTCAGCCAGATGAAGCGTGCGAAATGCGCGGGGCGGGGGCCAGCGTGTGGCAGGGAAGAGAGAGATGGTGGTGGGGTTGTGCGGGCGGGTGTGAGAAGAGGGCGGGAGCGCGAGGAGTGGGGCGTATGCTTTCGGACGTCGGGTGGGGATTGTGCGTGTGAGGCGGCGCGCGGAGGGGTGTGGCGTGCGCGCGAGCGAGCGCGAAGAGGGCGGCATGGAGACGCGGGATCACGTGGGCTTGAAGAGGATGAGCGTCGCGTTTTTGCGTGGGCTTGGGTGCTGCGCGGTGGGGACGGAGGTGGCGTGCCCGATACCGCGGTGGCGTGCGGACGTGGCGGGGTACTCGGACGGGGTGAGGACAGGGAAGAAGGGGGAGAAGCGGAAGCCGTTCACGGCGATCGTGGAGTGCAAGCAGGCGCGGGCGGACTTTTTGCGGGATCGCGCGGATCGGGCGTCGTTGATGCGGCAGCGCGAGGAGTTGTTGAGGAAGTTGCGCGAGGAGGAGGAGCGGTTGCTCGCGCGGGTGGAGGGGTTGGTGGGGGAGGGAGAGGGAGGGGTAGCGGGATGCGCTGTGGTGGGTACGGAAGTGGCAGTCGCGCGCGAGTTTTTGTTTCCGCAGTTGGAGGTGCTCAAGGATGAGGCGGCGCGCTGGCCGGGGCATCGGGAGCTCGTGCGCGAGCTGGAGGGGTTGGACCGGAGGTTGTACGGGCACACGAAGTTTGCGTTGTTGAGTGCGTATCGGCAGGCGGATGTTTTGTATGTGGCGGCGCCGAGGGGGATGGTTAGGGCGGATGAGCTGCCGAGGGGGTGGGGGCTGGTGGAGGGGGAGAGGGTGGAGGGGGAGGGTGAAGAGGTGTGCGCGTTCGAGGTGCGGGTGGAGGCGGAGCGGCTGGCGTGCGCGGAGGGGAAGCGGGTGAGATTGCTGAGGAATATTGCGGTGAGGGGGAGCAGGAACGGGTTAGTGCACTGAGCGTTGTCAGACGCCCACCGTGCTCACGCCGCAGTCGACGTAGACGTTCTCGCCGGTGACGCCGCTGGAGAGGTCGCTGACGAGGAACGCGGCCGTGCCGCCGACGTCGGAGCCTTCGACGTTGCGGCGGAGAGGCGCTTTGATGGGCGTGGCTTCGAGCATCTTGTCGATGCCGCCGACGGCGCTGCTGGCGAGGGTGCGGAGTGGGCCGCCGGAGATGGTGTTGACGCGGATGTTGTGTTCGCCGAGTTCCCAGGCGAGGTAGCGGGCGGTGCATTCGAGGCAGGCCTTGGCGACGCCCATGACGTTGTAGCCGGGGACGACTTTCTCGGCGCCGTAGTAGGACATGGCGAGGATGGATCCGCCGCCGGAGGCTTTCATGGGTTCGCGTGCGCGCCGGGCCATGGCGGCGAGGGTGTATGCGGAGACGTCGATGGCGGAGAGGAAGGAGGCGCGTGGGGTGTCGGTGAACTTGCCGGGGGAGAGCCACTCGCGGTCGGCGAAGGCGATGGAGTGGATGACGAAGTCGAGGCGGTCGTGCTTCTTCGTGTAGGCGTCGAAGACGGCATCGATGTCCTCATCCTTGGAGGCGTCGCAGGGGTGGACCCAGGCTTTGTCGGCATCGGCGGGGAGGGATTCGAGTGCTTTGCGCGTGCGACGCTCGTTCTTTTCGCCGGGGAGGGAGGTGTATGCGCACGTGGCGCCGTGCTTGAGGAGGGCTTCGGCGATGTGCCAGGCGTAGGAGCGGTCGTTGGCGATGCCGAAGATGAGACCGGTTTTGCCTGCGAGGAGTGAGGACATGTGGTTCTCCGTGCGATTCGCGGCGCGTGCTCGGTGGGGCGCGGCGCGAAGGGTTCATTGTTGGACGTGCGGGGCGCGAGGGAAAGCGGGCGGGTGGGCTACCACTTCAGGACGATCTTGCCGAACTGCTCGCCCTTCTCGAGGCGCTCCCATGCCGCTGGCGCTTCGGACCAGGGGAAGACCTTGTCGATGACGGGCTTGAGTCGGCCGGCGCGGAAGAGCGCGGCGATCTCACGGAACTCGGCGTTGGAGCCCATGGTGGAGCCGAGGATGCGGAGCTGGTTCCAGAAGAGGCGCGCGAGGTCGGTGGTGGCGTCGGGTCCGGTGGTGCTGCCGCAGGAGACGTAGGCGCCGCCGCGTGTGAGGCTCTTGATGCAGGTGAGGTGCGTGGCTTTGCCGACGGAGTCGATGGCCATGTCGAAGCCGCGTTTGCCGGTGAGGTTGCGTGCTTCCTTGGACCAGTCCTGTCCCTGGTCGAGGATGGTCCAGTCGGCGCCGAGCTGTTTGGCGCGGTCGAGTTTCCACTGGTGTCGAGAGGTGACGCAGACGGGGCAGGCGAGCCATTTGGCGATGGCGAGCGCGCTGGTGGATACACCGCCGCCGATGCCGGTGATGAGGACGGACTGGCCGGGGCGGAGCTGCCCTTTGGTGACGACCATGGAGTAGGCGGTGAGGGTGACAAGGCCGAAGGCCGCGGCTTCGACGGGATCGGCGTCGCCGACATGTGCGAGGTTGGAGATGGGCGCGATGAAGCGTTCGCGGTGGGCGCCGTGGATGTGCTCGCCGATGAGTTCGTAGTCGGGGATGTAGGTGGAGGTGGGGGGATCGTCGGGGGAGTCGGGGCGAGGCTTTTCGTACTTGGCGTTCATGATGACGCGTTTGCCGACCCAGGCGGGGTCGGAGCCGTGCGCGACTTTCTCGACGATGGCGCAGACGTCGCAGCCTGTGACTCTCGGAAAGGGGCGGTCGACGCCCGGCAGGCCCATGCCGACCCAGAGGTCCATGCGGTTCAGTGCGGAGGCTTCGGTGCGGAGGAGCGCGTGCGCGGGGGGCGGGTCTGCGCCCTCGGGGGGGTCGTTGAAGTCCTGATAACAGCGGATGTTGGGGGCGACGGGTGCGCCTTGTTTCTCGATGACGACGGCTCTCATGGGGGTGAGGGTACCGCGCCGTGGTTGAAAAACGGGGTTGGCTGGAGTTGACACCTCAAAGAGTCGAGATATCATGAAGTCATGAGTATTGCAGATGCCAAGCCGATCCCCGGGACCGCTCTCGAGCGGGCCGCGAGCGCGTTGCGGGTGCTGGCGCATCCGGACCGGTTGCGGATCATCGAGTGTGTCGAGGTGACGGCTCGTTCGGTGGGGGAGATCGCGGAGCGTTGCGGGCTGGCGCCTGCGGCGTGCAGTCAGCATCTCTCGCAGATGCGCGCGCACGGGCTGGTGGCTTCGAAGCGCCTGGGACGTTCGGTGCTGTACCACGTGAGTGATCCGCGCGCGTTGTCGGTGATCGAGTGCATTCGCGCCCACCTTGTGGACCCGGCCGTGACGCCGGGGAGCGGGCGCGCGGGGCAGGTTCCGGCCGGGAAGGGCCGGAGGAAGGAGTGAATGCGATGAAGGGTCCGCTTGGATGGGCTCGCTGGTCGCCGTATGCGGTGGGCGGTGGGATCGGCGTGCTGTCGTGGGCGACGTTCCTGTTCATGGACAAGGCGCTGGGTGCGTCGACGTCGTTCGTGAATGCGGCGGGCGTGCCCGTCGCGGCGCTGGCGCCGGAGCACGCGCGAGCGAATGCGTACTGGGCGCAGCACGTGATCGAATCACCGCCGTTTGATTGGCAGGTGGCGTTGGTGCTGATGATGGCGGTGGGGGCGTTCGTGGCCGCGCGGTTCGCGGGGTCACGGCGGAGGGAGCACGTGCCGTCGGTGTGGGCGTCGTCGTTCGGGCCTTCGCGCTGGAAGCGGTACGTGGGGGCGTTCTACGGGGGCGCGATCCTGCTGTTCGGGGCGCGGCTGGCCGGGGGTTGCACTTCGGGCCACGGCGTGTCGGGCGGGCTGCAGCTGGCGGTCTCGAGCTACGTCTTCGTCGCTGCGATGTTCGTGGCGGGCACACTCACAGCGATGGCGATCTACAACCGGAGGACGAGCCATGTTTGACGCAGGTTTCTTTGCGAGCCCCACGGCGCTCCTGACGGGCGCACTGACCGGGTTGGTCTTCGGCTTCCTGCTGCAGAAGGGCGGGCTGACGCGTGCGGACGTGATCATCTCCCAGTTTCTGTTGCGTGACTTCACGGTGCTGAAGGTGATGCTCACGGCCATCGTGGTCGGGGGCGTCGGGGTGTATGCGATGCTGCAGCTGGGGATGATCGAGAAGCTGCACGTGAAGAGCGCGACGCTCGTCGCGAACATCGTGGGCGGGCTGATCTTCGGGAAGGGCATGGCGATCCTGGGCTATTGCCCCGGGTCGGGCGTGGCCGCGATCGGGGACGGCTCGCGCGACGCGATTGCCGGGGTGCTTGGGATGCTGGGAGGGGCTGCGGTGTACGCCGAGATGCATCCGTGGCTCAAGGCGAACGTGCTGCCGCTTGCGGACCTCGGGAAGGTGACGATCGCGCAGGAGCTGGGGTTGTCGCCCTGGTGGTTGCTGGCAGGTCTGGCTGTGGTCACTGCGGCGGGATTCTTCGCGCTGGAGCGGTTTGAGCACGCCCGGGCGCTGCGGCCCGCTGTGTAAGGAAGGTTCTGACGTGTTCCGAGCGGGCCGCCCGCGCGTACGGCTCCAGGATGAGCCATCGTGCGGGCGGCGTCGTTTTCGTGCGCGCCTTCGTGCGCGCGGGTTCAGACCTTCTTGAGGCCGATCATTTTGGCGAGGACGCCCGCGAGTTCCCCGATCGACTGGCGGTGCGGGCCTGCTGCGTTGTGGTGGAGGAGGATGATGGAGAGATCGTCTTCGGCGCCCGCGTTGCGCCCGCGGAACTCGGCGAGCCGGTCGAGGAGGGCGTGGGTGAGGGCTTCGGGGCGGGAGGCGTCGAGGGAGGCGAGCATGTTGAGCAGGCCTTGTTGTCCGAGCATGGCTCCGTCGGGAGAGCGCGTTTCCTCGAGTCCGTCGGTGAAGATGAGGACGAGGTCGCGTTTGTCGAGTCGCACGGCGAACTGTGAGTAGGGAGTGGGCTCGATGACGCCGAGGGGGAGGTTGGCGACCTTGTCGGCGAGCTCGGGTGAGGACTCATCGAGGACGGACCATTGGTTCGTCGAGGCGCGCCACCAGAGGGGGCGCGGGTGGCCTGCGTTGCAGAGGAGGAGGTGGTCGGTGGGAGCGTAGTAGGTCGCGAGGATTGCGGTGGCGAAATGTCCGGAGCCGGGGCCTTCCTGTGTGTGCTCGACGAAGGCGCCGTTGAGGGCGCGCATGAAGCGGGTCATGTCGGGGGTGTTGATGTGCTTGCGCATGAGTGTGCGGAGGGTGTCCGCGACGTCGGCGACCTTGACGCCGTGTCCCGAGACGTCGGCGAGCCCGAGCCGGACGATGCGTCCCGAGCCGCACATGGAGAGGTAGTGGACGTCTCCGCCGGCGTGTCCGTCGGCGTGCGGTCGCGCGTAGACCCAGGCGTCGAGGCCGGTGAGGGAGAGGGCGGTGTCGACGGCGTCGATGCCTCCCCAGATCTCCATGCACTGGAGTGTGGGTGGGGCCTGCGCGTCCTGGGAGTGGGTGATCATGGGGTGGGCTCGGGGCGCGTGAGGGTGAGATGCCGCGGGAGAGCGAGTGTGGCCGAAGGGGAAAAGAGCGTGGGCCCGGAGTTGATTCGTCCGGGCCCACGCGAGGGATTCGGTGCAGAGTCGAAGTCGATCACGAACGCTTGTACGTGATCTCCATCTGCTTGATCTCGGCTCCCTTCTCATCGATGTCGAACATCGTGAAGGTGTACTCGGAGTCGCTGACGATCTTGATGATCTCCTTCATCTTCTTCATCTTGCCGGGGTTGACCGGGTCGGGGTAGGCGGCATGGAAGGTGTAGGACTTCGACGCGGCGTCGTAGGAGCCCTTGGAGTGCATCATGCCGGTGCCCATGCTGTCGATCCACGTGCCGACGTAGTGGCCCTGCACGTTGTCGTAGCCGGTGAGGCCCATGCCCTCGAAGGGCTCGCCCATGAAATCGCCCTTGAAGGAGTCCTTGATGTAGCGGCCACCCATGATCGACTCGCAGCGGCTGGTTCCGGAGGAGGTCATGGGCTCGGAGTCGGGGCCGGCCATCCAGGACTTGACCGTGGTGTTCCACGTGCCGACGAAGTAGTTGAGGCGCTCGTGGTTCTCGGTGATCGCAGCGGCCTTCATCCAGGCTTCCATCTCGGCGGCCTGCTCGGGGCTCATATGCGGATCAGCGGCGTGCTGCGCGCCTTTGTCCTTGTGGGAGTCCTGGGCCGAGGACACACCCGCGGCGAAGCCGGAGAGGGCGAGCGCAGCGACGAGCCAACCGACGTTCTTGCGAGACTTCATGAGTTCGTAACTCCTGTTGCTTGCGATGCGACGGGATCGCGTATGGATTGCAGCCCACGAGTCCGCGACGAACCCCGCCGCGGCTGCGCGATGTGTCCCTTCGCGTGTACCCGATTATGGTACCAAACATTCCCCTTCCATGCAAGGGCGCATATCAGGGGAGCAAGGACGGGGTTTGAATCAGCCCAGGAGCGCGTCGTAGAGCTCGGTGAGGCCCTGCGATCGTGTGGCAATTGTCTCAACGACGGGTCTGCGGCCTGCGACCTCGCGCAGGTCGCGCATGAGTTCGTTCTGGCCCGGGTGATCGGCCTTGTTGCAGACGAAGACGTCGGCGATCTCGAGGATGCCTGCCTTGTCCATCTGCACGGCGTCGCCCATGCCCGGGACGAGAACGAGCGCGGTGCGGTCGACGTGGCCGCGGATCTTGGTTTCGTTCTGGCCAGCGCCCACGGTCTCGACAAAGACGGTGTCGATGGGGCCGGAAAGTCCTTCCACCGCCGGGGGCTCTGCGCCGCCGATGAGTTCGAGGATTTCGTCGAGCGCGTGATAGTCCTCGCCGGAGATGGCGAGGGATCGGTAGAACGCGGCCTCGTCGAGCGTGTTGAAGTCGACGCGGAGACGATCGCCCAGGAGCGCGCCGCCGGTGATGG
Source organism: Phycisphaerales bacterium (assembly GCA_050174775.1). Taxonomy (GTDB): domain Bacteria; phylum Planctomycetota; class Phycisphaerae; order Phycisphaerales; family UBA1924; genus CAYPGJ01. The sequence continues at coordinate 1,054,476 of JBFXJP010000001.1, read as the reverse complement.
GGGACATGGGGTCGAACGCGACCACGGCAACGCGGCCCATGCCGGGGGTGTCCTTCGCGCGACGGCAGTGCTCGGAGACGAGCTGCGCAACGAGCGTTGACTTGCCTGCGCCGGGGGAGCCGGTGACGCCGATGACGCGCTTGGGACGGCGCTTGGGCGCGCCCTTGCGCAGGCCTTTGCCCGCGTGGAGGAGGGAGATGTCGCGCGCGAGCTGCGCGACGGGATGGTCGGAGGCTTTCTCGTTGCGCGTCTTCACGGCGCCGCGCACCGCCTCGACGATGTCGAGGAGCCCGGTGCCTGTGGGGAAGCACTTGGCCACGCCCATCTCGGCGAGCTTGGCGAGGTCTTCCTGGGGGAGAATGCCGCCCATGTAGACGGGGATGTCGGGGCGGCCGACCTCACGGAGCGACTCGACGAGCTTGGGGCCGAGCACGAGGTGGGAGTTGGACATCATCGAGGCTGCGATGACGTCGCAGTCCTCGTCGCGCGCGGAGATGGCGAGGCTCTTGGGGGTCTGCCAGAGGCCGGAGTAGATGACGTGTGCGCCGGAGTCCCGGAGGGCGCGGGCGATGACCTTGACGCCGCGGTCGTGGCCGTCGAGGCCCATCTTGCCGAGGAGGACGCGCGGGCGGTGGGGTAGGTCTGCGCAGCGGTCGCGCTTCTCGAACTCGGAGGTGGCGAATTGGATGGCCGTGGCCATGGGGCGCGTGTCTCCTGGGGGGTAGGTCGCGCCGCATGGAGCGCGGGGTTCCACGATAGCAGACGGCTCGGACGGGGCGGTCAGGCGTCTTTCTTCGACTTGGTCTTGGAGGCGCCGGAGGCGCACTCGCTCGCGCTCTTCTTGCCGCAGGGGCAGCAGGCGCCGGAGGACGACGCGCTCGAATCACCGCCTGAGGAGGGCTTGGAGTCGGAGGCCGCGGCCTTCTTGTAGGAGTCGCTTCGGTAGTCGGTCTCGTAGAAGCCGGAGCCCTTGAAGAGGACGCCGGCGCCGAGGCCGATGAGGCGCTCGACCTGGTTCTTCCCGCACTCCGGGCACTTCTTGACGGGCTTGGCCGTCATGGACTGGAACTGCTCGAACTCGTGCTTGCAGGCGTTGCAGCGGTACTCGTAGGTGGGCACGGGTCAGGCTCCTTCGTTCGGGGCCACAACGACCATGGCGGGGCGGATCACGCGCTCCCCGAGCGTGTAGCCGCGCTGCAGGGACTGCACGACGTGGCCGGGATCGACGCCGTCGCTTGCGCGTTGGGCCACGGCCTGGTGGCGCATGGGGTCGAACTCTTCGTTGACGGCGGGCTCGATGATGCCGGCGCCGTGACGCGCGAGGGCCTTCACGAGCTCGTCGTGGATGAGCTGAACGCCCTTGACGAGCTGCTCGGCGGTCATCTTCGAGACGTCGTGGCTGAGGGCCTTCTCGAAGTGGTCGAGGGAGAGGATGACGCTCTCGACGACGGCCTCCATGCCGCGCTCGCGCGCCTCGCGCTCGTTCTGGAGGGAGCGGCGCTGGTAGTTCTGAAAGTCGGCGAGGGTGCGTCGGTATTTGGAGTCGAGGTCGTCGCGCTCGGCGCGCAGGGCGTCGAGCTCGTTGTCCGACTCCGAGCCGCAGCCCTCGGCGTGTTCGCCGCCGCAGCAGCCCGCGTGCTCCTCGCGCTGCGCTTCGTGCTCCGGCATGTCCTTCTTCTCTCTCGTCATGCGTCGTCTCATCATGTGATGCGTCTTCAGCCGCCGATGGCGTCGCGGATCTTCCGCCACACGCTGCCGCTTCCCTTGTCCGACACCGCGCTCTCCTCGGTCTCGGCGAGCTGGCGGAGCAACTCTTCTTGCCTGGTCGTGAGCTTTTTGGGCACGACGACCTCGACCACGGCGATGAGATCGCCGCGCCGGCCGCCCCGGAGGTTGGGGAGCCCCGCGCCGGCGACACGGAGCACCTTGCCGTGCTGCGTGCCGCGCGGGACTTCGAGGGAGGCGGGGCCGTCGAGCGTCTCGAGTTCCATGTGGGCGCCGAGCGCGGCCTGGGTGTACGTGATGGGCAGGGCGGCGACGAGGTTGTCGCCGTCGCGCTGGAAGCGGTCGTCCTCGCGCACGCGCACCACGACGTGCAGATCGCCCTTCACGCCCGAGCCGTCGGGAGAGACCTCGGGGCCGGGCGGCTCGCCCTCGCTCTGGATGCGCACGGCCTGCTGGTCGTGGATGCCGGCGGGGATCTTGACCTTGAGCTTGCGCTTCACGGGCGTGCGTCCGCGCCCTGAGCAATCGGCGCACTTGTCCTTCACGACCTGGCCCCGCCCGCCGCAATGGGGGCAGGTGGTCTGCATGCGGAACATGCCGCCCAGGCCGGTCTGGACGACGTTGCCCTGCCCGCCGCACGTTTCGCACTTGGCGGGCTTGCTGCCCGCTTTGGCGCCGGTGCCGGTGCAGGTGTTGCAGACGTCGAGGCGCGAGAACTCGACGTCGCGCTCGCAGCCGGTGACGACGTCGGCAAGGTCGATGACGACTTCGGTCTCGAGGTCGTAGCCGCGCGCGACCCCGCGCCGTGCGCGGGCGCCGCCGGGCTGGAAGCCGCCGCCCATGCCGCCGAAGATCTCGTTGAACATCGAGAAGATGTCGTCGACGCGCATGCGCGAGAAGTCGTGGCCTGCGAAGCCGCCCTGGGAGCGGAGGCCCTCGTGGCCGTGACGGTCGTAGATGGCGCGGCGCTGCTCGTCGGAGAGGGCCTCGTAGGCCTCGGCGCACTCCTTGAACTTGGCTTCGGCGTCCTTATCGCCCGGGTTGCGGTCCGGGTGATACTTCATGGCCAGACGGCGGTACGCGCGCTTGATCTCCTCGCCGTCCGCGCTGCGTTCGACGCCGAGCACCTCGTAATAGTCGCGCGTGGTGGGCATGCCGTCCTTTCAAAAACCGGACCCGCGTCGGTTCCCCGGCGCGGGCCCGTCGATCTCCTATCGGCTCTCGCCTCCAGCGTCCATGCGTGATCTCCCCATCACGTCGTTCACGCCACGGCCGTGGGCTCGGGCTCGCCTTTCTCCTTCAGTTCCGTCACCAGAACCTCGGTGGTGAGCATGAGGCCCGACACCGACGCGGCGTTGAGCAGCGCGGTCTTGGGCACGACCGCGGCGTCGATGATGCCCGTCTTCACCATGTCGACGTATTCCTGGGACGCGGCGTCGAAGCCCTGCGCGACCGGCAGGCTCTTGACCTTCTCGACGACGACGTCGCCGTCGACGCCCGCGTTCTCGGCGATCTGCCACACGCACGCTTCGAGGGCCTTGTGGACGATCTGGCAGCCCAGCTTCTCGTCGCCCTTGGCCTTGGTCATGGCCTTCTCGACCGCGCCCTGGGTGCGGAGCAGCGCGACGCCGCCGCCGGGCACGTAGCCCTCCTTCGCGGCGTGGCGGGTGGAGTTGAGCGCATCCTCGACGCGGTCCTTGCGCTCCTTCATCTCCGTCTCGGTGGAAGCGCCGACGTTGATGATGGCGACGCCGCCGGTGAGCTTGGCGAGACGCTCCATCAGCTTCTCGCGGTCGTAATCGCTCGTGGAGCGGTCGTGCTGCGCCTTGATCTGCTCGGCACGCGCCTTGATGTCGGCCTTCTTCCCGGCGCCCTCGATGATCGTGGTGTCGTCCTTGGTGATGACGACCTTCTTGGCGCGACCCAGCTCGGAGAGCTGGATGGATTCGAGCGTGCGCCCCAGGTCCTCGGCGAAGAACGTGCCGCCGGTGAGGGTGGCGATGTCGCCCAGCATGGCCTTGCGACGATCGCCGAAGCCCGGCGCCTTGACGGCGCACACCTTGAGCACGCCGCGGAGACGGTTGACGACGAGCGCGGCCAGCGCCTCGTTCTCGACCTCTTCCGCGATGATGAGCAGGGGCTTGCCGCCGGTGGCGACCTTGTTGAGCAGCGGGAGGAAGTCCGCGAGGTTCGCGATCTTCTTCTCGTGGATGAGGACGTAGCAGTCCTCGAGCACGCACTCGGCGGTCTTGGGGTCGGTCATGAAGTAGGGCGACAGGTAGCCCTTGTCGAACTGCATGCCCTCGACGTACTCGAGGCTGGTCGACGCGCTCTTGCCCTCTTCGACCTCGACGACGCCCTCGGGGCCGACCTTCTCGATGGCCTCCGCGATGATGTCGCCGATCTCCTTGTCGTGGTTGGCCGCGATCATCGCCACCTTGCGGTAGTCCTCGCGACCCTTGCACTTCACGGCCATCTGGGAGATGGCTTCGCCCGCGGCCTCTGCTGCCGCGTTGATGCCGCGTTGGAGGGACATCGGGTTGGCGCCGGCCGCGACGTGACGCAGGCCCTCGACGAAGATGGCCTCGGCGAGCACGGTGGCCGTGGTGGTGCCGTCGCCCGCTTTGTCGTTGGTCTTCTTGGCGACCTCGTTCACCATCTTCGCGCCCATGTTGGCGAAGGGGTTGGTGAGGGAGATTTCCTTCGAGACGGAGACGCCGTCCTTGGTGACGGACGGGCCGCCGTAGGACTTCTGGAGCACGACGTTGCGCCCGGTGGGGCCCATCGTGACCTTCACGGCCCGCGCGAGCTGCTGCACGCCGCTTTTCATCTCGAGGAGCGCGCCGTCAGAGAACATCAGTTGCTTCGTCGCCATCGGTGTGATCTACCTCAGAAGCGCCCGTGGAGCGCTGGGTGAATGGTTCTTCGTGCGTGCCGCGCGCCGCTTCCGGCCCGGCCTCTTGGTCTCTTCCTGATGCCTAGTGCCTAGTGCCCTTGGCATTTCTGCCGGTCTCGGCCTATTCCACGATCCCGAGGATCTCGCTCTCGCGCAGGATCAGGTGCTGCTCGCCCTTGATCTCGATCTCGCTGCCCGCGTACTTGCCGTACACGACGGTGTCGCCCTTCTTGACGGAGGGCTGGACGACGTTGCCGTTCTTGAGGCGCTTGCCGGGGCCCACGGCGATCACGCTGCCGCGCACCGGACGCTCCTTGCTGCTCTCGGGCAGATAGATGCCCGACGCGGTCTTGCTCTCCTGCTCGGCAGGCTTGATGACGATCCGATCTTCCAGAGGCTTGACGGCCATGTGTATGTGCTCCGTGTGTATCTGCTTGGTTGAAGTGCGTGCGCTACCGCGGGTTTAGAAGCCCATCCCGCCCATGCCACCCATTCCGCCCATCCCACCCATGCCACCGCCGCCGTGCGCGTGCGCGTGAGCGTGGTCGTGCTCGTCCTTCTCGACGGGCTTCTCGGTGATGATGCACGCGCTGGTGAGCAGCACGGTGGCCACGCTCGCGGCGTTCTGCAGCGCGCTGCGGTCCACCTTGGCGGGCGTGATCACGCCCTGCTTGATCATGTCGCCGTACTCGAGCGTCAGGGCGTTGAACCCGAACGATGAATCGTCCGACTCCAGCACCTTCGACACCACGACCGTGCCCTTCGCGCCCGCGTTGTCCGCGATCGTCTGGCAGGGCACCGACACAGCCTGACGCACCACCTCCATGCCCACGGCCATGTCGTACGCGAACCGGCCCACGTCCTCGACGTGCACCTCGTTCTTCTTGCCGAACACGGCCTTCCACTCGGGCAGCTTCTCGATCGCCTTGCGCGAGCGGATCAGCGAAACGCCACCGCCGGGCACGATGCCCTCGGCCACGGCCGCGCGCGTCGCGTGCAACGCGTCCTCCACGCGCGCCTTCTTCTCCTTGAGTTCCGCCTCGCTCGCGGCGCCGACGTTGATCTGCGCCACGCCGCCCGCGAGCTTCGCGAGCCGCTCCTGCAGCTTCTCGCGGTCGTAGTCGCTCGTGGTCCGCTCGATCTCCGCGCGGATCTGCCCGATGCGGGCCTGGATCTTCTTGGTGTCCCCAGCGCCCTCGATGAGCGTGGTGTTGTCCGAGTCGATCTCGACCTTCTTCACCATGCCCAGCTGCTTGAGGGAGACCTTGTCGAGGTCGATGCCCAGGTCCTTCATGATCGGGTCGGCGCCGGTGAGCACCGCGAGGTCCTCGAGCATGGCCTTGCGACGATCGCCGTAGCCCGGGGCCTTGACGGCCGCGACCTGCAGCGTGCCGCGGAGCTTGTTGATGACGAGGGTGGAGAGCGCCTCGCCCGAGACGTCCTCCGCGATGATGAGGAGGGGCTTCTTGGCCTCCATCACCTTCTCGAGCAGGGGCACGAGCTTGGTGATGGTGTCGATCTTGTCCTCATGGATGAGCACGAGGGCCTTGTCGAGCACGACCTTCATGTCGTCCACGTCGGTGACAAAGTTGGGGGAGAGGTACCCGCGGTCGAACTGCATGCCCTCGACCACCTCGACCTCGGTCTCGAGGCCCTTGCCCTCTTCGACGGTGATGACCCCGTCCTTGCCGACCTTCTCGAACGCGTCGGCCATCATCGTGCCGATCTCGGAGTCGTTGTTGGCCGAGATCGTCGCCACGGCCTTGATGTCCGACTTGCCGGACACGGGCTTGCTCTGTTTCTGGATGTCGGCGCTCGCGGCCTCGACGGCCTTCTTCATGCCGCGGACCAGGGCGTTGGCGTCGACGCCGGCCGCCACGTGGCGGAGCCCTTCCTTAAAGATGGCCTCGGCCAGCACCGTGGCCGTGGTCGTGCCGTCACCGGCTTCGTCGCTGGTCTTGGTCGCGGCCTGCTTCACGAGCAGGGCGCCCATGTTCTCCGCCTTCGTCCGGAGTTCGATCTCCTCGGCGACGGACACCCCGTCCTTTGTGACGGTCGGCCCGCCCCAGGACTTGTCCAGCACGGCGTTGCGGCCGCGCGGCCCCAACGTCGCCTTCACCGCCTGGGCCAGCTTCTCCACCCCGGCCAGCAGGGCCTGACGAGCATCCGTATCGAAAGCGAGTTCCTTGACGCCCATTGAGGTTCCTTCTCCAGAAAGGTCTTCAGAGGAAAGTGGGGGCCGCGACGCGGAAGCACCGACACCGCAGCCCTCTGCCGTGGGCAAGCCCGATGCCAGCCGGCACACACAAAATCCCGCCCCCCGACGCGCGGAAACCCTTGTTCTGTTGGGTGTATGGCCGCGTTTCGCCCCCGGATCACGCCTCTCGGCAGCACCCCGGCCCGGAATCCCTGCCGCTTTGGCAGACGGTCACGCGCTCCCGCGCAGCACCTGACGCAGCCCCGGCGCCGGGGACAGGATCGCCCGCGCGATCCGGATGCTGTCCTGCACACCGCTCGCCACCCCCATCGTGAACAGGAGTGAGCCCACGGCCACCAGCACGCTCCCGGAGTCTTGCAGGATGTCCTGCATGCTCGGCGCCGCGAACACCGACCACCCCCAGAGTCCGTCCCCAGCCCCCGCCACCACCACAACCAACGCCATAGCCAGGATCGTCTGTCGGTCCACCCGCCCCGTCCGCAGCGCAAGGCTGCGCTCCACCAGCACGCGCGCATTCGCGCGCAGGCCCAGCAGGATCACCAACAGTGAGCCGTTGAGCATGGCCCGCATCATCAGGCGGTCCGGTTGCGGCCCGCCGACGAGGTAGGGCGGCGCCGAGCCGGGGTCGATCACTTCCTGGATGCGCCACACGGCGTACGCGAGCGGCGCGTATGCGGCGAACGAGACGAGCGCGAGCGCCGTGCCCCACCATTTCGTGTTGCGTGTCGGGCGCAGCAGCGCGAGCGAGCCGATCGCCGAGACGCAGATCGCGCCGAACGTGGCCTCACCGATCCACTCCGGCGTGCGGATGAACCGTGTCCCGCCCCAGCCCACGCGCTCGAGCACGTCGAGAATCCGCGGGATCCACGAGAAAAGCACGCCGATGATCGCGCCGAGCGACCACGCGATCAGCCCCGCGGCCGTCAGCAGCGGCGCCGGCATCGGCTGCAGCTCGTCCGCGCTCGGATCGACGGTGGCGAGAATCGTGCCGCGCACCGCGAGCCCGCACTCCGGGCACACACCACGGATCGAAACGCCCTGCAGGTTGTAGCCGCACCCCACACAGAGGAGCTTCCCGCCGAGCAGGAGCCCGAGCTGCTCCGGCGCGCCGCTCGAAGATGTGCCCCTCCCCTGCAACGGATCTTCGGGATGTGGGCTGGGTTCGCTGGGCACGCCGGACGAGTCTAACCCAACCTTCGCGCCCGAACACACGCCGATAACTTCGTTTCCGACCACGCAACGCTTCCCCCCGTTGCCCCGTATCCTCTCGCGAACACCATGCTCGACGCCATCAACAGGCTGCGCGACAACATCCGCCGGGCCTTCTTCGGCCACGACGACGCGGTCGACCGCGTCATCACCTGCCTCCTCGCCCGCGGGCACGTCCTCATCGAGGACGTCCCCGGCGTCGGCAAGACCGTCCTCGCCACGGCCCTCGCGCGCTCCCTCGACTGCTCCTTCTCCCGTCTCCAACTCACCCCCGACATGCTCCCCTCCGACGTGCTGGGCGTCTCCGTCTACGACCGGGACTCCGGCCGCTTCGAGCTCAAACGCGGGCCGATCTTCGCCAACGTTGTCCTTGCGGACGAGATCAACCGCACCACCCCGCGCACGCAGTCCGCCATGCTCGAGGCCATGAACGAGGCCTCCGTCTCCGTGGACGGGCGCGTGATCGCCCTCGACCAGCCCTTCATGGTCATCGCCACGCAGAACCCGGCCGAGTTCGAGGGCGCCTACCCGCTGCCCGAATCGCAGCTCGACCGCTTTCTGATGCGCATCCATCTGGGCTATCCCTCCGCCGAGGAAGAGGCGCGCATCCTCGAGCAGCGCCCGGGCAGCCTCCCGCACGCCGAGAAGGCGAACGGCGCGCCGCAGGGCGCCACCGGCGCGCACGCGGGCCTGCGCAATCTCGCCCCCGTCCTCACGCGCGACGAGGTGCTCGCGCTGCAGGCGCGCGTCGACGCCTGCCGGCTCGATCGCTCCCTCATCGATTACATCATCGAGATCGCCACCGCCACGCGCAATCACGCCGAGCTGCAGATCGGCCTCTCGCCCCGCGGCGCCCTCGCGCTCGGGCAGGCCGCACGCGCCACGGCCGTGGTCGCGGGGCGCGAGTACTGCATCCCCGAGGACATCTACTCCAACGTGCAGGCCGTGGTCGCGCACCGGCTCGTGGCGCGCGGGCACGTCTACAACGGGCGGACGGGCGCGGCGCGCCGCGTGCTCGAGAACATCCTCCAGTCCGTCGACAGCCCCGCGTGAGGTAGACTCGAGTCATGGCCCGACTCGTCCGCCACACCCTCACCCGTCCGATCAAGATCGAGCCGCAGGAGTCGGTGATCTCCATCTGCGCCTGCGGCCTCTCCCAGAAATTCCCCTTCTGTGACGGCGCGCACAAATCCTGCGTCGACGAGAAAGAAGGACGCCTCTACGTCTACGACAAGGACCGCAAGGTGATCGAGGAGCGGGACGACGCTCAGGAGGGCTGACCGGCCGCGAGCGTGATCTTCGCGATCACCTGCGGCGGCTCGGAGGCGATGGCCTCGGCGACCTCACGACGGTGGACCTGGATGTCACGCGGGAACTCGAACGCGATGCGGACGCGATCGCCCTTGATGCCGACAATGCGCACGATGCCCGTGGGGTTGCGGGGGTCGCCGATGACGACTTCTTCGCCCTCTCTCCGCGTGATGACCAGCATCCGGTCCTCTCCTGACCATGCCGCGCGCCGGGTGAAGCCGTGGCGCCGCGGATTTCCCACCACCCCGGAGCATACCACCGGTCCGGCGGGAGGGGAAACGCCCCCCGAACAAAGAATGCGAGCTCCGGCCGGGCCCGGACCCGCCCTGACCGGCCCTCAGCGTGGGTGAGGCCTCACATCGGCGGGGGACACGCCTGCCCGAACGCCGAGAGCACGTCGTTCAGGTCCCTCATGTCCACCACCCCGTCGTTGTTGCAGTCCCCGGGGATCGACCCCGGCTCACCCGCCCGCGCGTAGTTGCCCAGCACCAGCACGAGATCGAGGAAGTTGGTCGCGTGATCGTTGTTCGCGTCCCCCAGCGCGTTGCGGTAGCGGGCGAGATACGCGGAGGGTTGTCCGCCGACCAGTACAAACGTGCCGGTGAGGAACAGCTCGCCTTCATGCGTGTGCGAAGTATTGAACGCGATGTGCGGCGGGTCGAAGCCGACCGGGAGGGGACGCCACGCGTGCCCGTCCCACAACGTATCGCCATACCGCAGCATGCCGTTGTATGAGCCGAGCAGATTGTCCGTATGAATCGACGGTGTGGGTGGCAGCGTCTGCCAACTCACCCCATCCCACTTGGCGACCGACGCGTACGGAATGGCGTCGATTGCGCCGGCGACCCACAGCGCGCCGTCATGCACGTGGAGATCAACAAAGTAGCCCGACAGGCTGCTGGGAGACGCGGGCTCCGAGATGATCGACGCCCAGCGCGTCCCGTCCCACGTGAACACGTCGTCATACGTCATGGCGATCAACCGCCCGCCGTACGCAAGCATGTCCAGGATCGGACGTGACGTCTCCGTCATCGGCGGCGCCGCAGCCATCCAGCGCTCACCAGTCCATCGCATGAGGCCCGGCAGTGGCGGCTCGGGAGCAAGCCCCGTCGTCTGGCTATACAGCTGGCGTGAGGCGTACAACTCGCCGTTCCACACCGTCATCGTGTGCGGGTACGCGAGGAAGTCCGGATCCTCGAGAGCAAACCCGTCATCCAACGCGCTCCACTGTGCGCCGTCCCACCGTGCGGCGTAGCGTGCCGGCGAGCCGCCGAACGCCCCGAGCACGACCAGACCCCCGTCCCACACCGTCATCGCGTTCGGCAAGCCGTCCGTCTGCGCGACGTACGGCGTCCAGCGTGCGCCGTCCCATCGAGCGAGGTGCGCAATCTCTGTTCCCGTGGCTTCGAACGCGCCCGCGGCAATCAGCGAGCCGTCATACGCGGCAAACGCCGTGATGTATTCGCGCACCCCCTCTCCGAGCGCCGACCATCCCGTGCTGTCCCACGCCGCGATGTTTCCGAACGATGCCGGCGTGTAGCCCGCGGGGAAATACCCGCCGATCACCAGCCGTCCGTCGTACACCACCGTGGCCAGAGCGAGCCCGAACTCGATGCCCGACGCCGCGGCCCATTCCTCACCGTCCCACCGAAACAGCATCGAGTCCCCATCCTCCCCGCGGAGCGCTCCCGACACATACACCGCCCCATCGAGCACATCCAGCGAGACCATGAGCGACGATCCCCATGCGCCGTTCGACGAGCCGAGCGTCGTCCAACTCGCCCCGTCCCACTTCGAGACCGCGTGCTGGCTGAAGGACATCGCGTCGGCAAACGCGCCGCCCACGTACAGGTTGTCCTCATCTGCCGCGATCGCTCGGATCTCACTGAACCGCGGCGAGGTCGTCTCAGGGAGCAACGTCCACGTCTCCCCGTCCCAGCGCGCCAGCCCGTATTCGGGCGGCGCCGTGCCCGGTCGCTCGATGGTCGCGGCCGCAATCAGATCGCCCCGGTACATCACGATGGGATGCGAAGGCCTGATCACGCCATCACCGTCATGGCCGAGCGGCAACTGTCTCCATTCGGAGCCGTCGAAGTGGACGACCTGGTTGGAGTGCGTCGAGAGGGTCGCGTATGGGTATCTGAACTCGCCGGCGCCGAAGAGATCGTCACCATCCACGACCAGCGAGAGGAACGCGCCCTGCGGATCATCCTGCTCCGAGAGCGGAAGCCACTCGACGCCATCGAACCGCAGGATCGTGCGCACCGGCTCGCCCGTAGGGATGGAGTGGTTCCCGGAGCCCACGACGAGATCGGACCGATACTGCGCGAGCGAGAAGCTCGTGCCCCAGAGCAGAGACTCGAATGCCGCGCCCCCCGGCAGCGCGCTCCACACAGCCCCGTCCCACACCGCGATGTTCCGTGCCTCGACCGAACCAGCGTGCGTGAACGCGCCCGCGGCCACGAGCAGCGGCGACGCCGGACCCGCCCCGTCCCGGTCCCACGCTGTGAGCGCACTCACATGGTAGTTCAACCCCGGGTACGGCCCCGAGGGCGTCCATCGCGGACAGTCCGGTTGTGCGCCGCTGAGCGAGGTCGCAACGAATGCGGCAACGGTGGGCAACGTGTAGCGCATGCCGGATCCCCGAGTGGTGCAGCGGCGCAAAGCACACACAGGGGCGCATGCGCCGATACAGCTACTTCGGCGCTCCGCTCGATCGAAGATGAATCGTCCAGCCCCCGCACCCCGTCCTACGCCACCGCCTCCACCCCCGAAACCTCCGGAATGTTGTCCTTCAGGTTCTTCTCGATGCCCAGACGCAGCGTCATCGTCGCCGACGGGCACCCCACACACGCCCCCAGGAGCCGGATCCGCACCACCCCGCTCGAGGTCACATCCACGAACTCCACGTCCCCACCGTCAGCCTGAATCGCGGGCCGGATCAGATCAATGATCTGACCGACGCGCTCCGGGAGGTCCGACGATGTTGTCGAGGGCTGCGTGTTCGACATGCGGCTCGCTGCGGTCCGATCTGGAAATACGTCCTCTGCCATCTGCACCCACGGCGCCGCGGGCGAGACCGCGAATGGTAGCCGACCGGCGTCCGAGTGGGGGCCCTCGTACACTCGATGCATGATCTCCTCGCCCAAACGCTCGGCTCAGTCACTCATCACAGCCTCACTCCTCCTCCTCTCCGGATGCAGCGGCGCCGCGCGAGTCTCCGACCCCATGGCCGACGCGCAGAGCCCCACCCTCGAATCAGGCAAGCGTGTCACCGCCATCGAGGCCTCCGTCGGCATGAAGGAGCGCGGCGAGATCGAACGCGCCGCCTGGCGCGAAGCCATGAAGAAGATCGCCTGGAGCGCCGCCACCTACGTCGGCGTCCGCTTCGCCGCGATCGACGCCCTCCTCGAGGACGACGAGGCCGACACGCGCACCATGCTCGCACTGATCCTGCCCCGTGAGCCCCAGCAGCCCATGGTCGACCGCATCTCCATGCTCGCGATGGAGCACAAGTGGACCGAACTCACCCCCGCGCTCGTGCGCCGCTGGTCGGTTGTATCCGCAGGCCGCGAAGGACCCGGGCGCATCGAGCGTCGCGCCATCGAAGCCCTCCACCCGAACACGCCCGTCGAGGAAGTCGTCTTCACCGAGTTCGCCCGCCCCGCCCCCAAGGACAACGTCCTCGAGTCCCGCCGCCGCACCGACGCCTGGGCCGTCCTCTGCCGCATCGATGAGGACGGCGCCAAGACCAAGGCCCTTCTCGCGCGCATGACCGACGACCCCTCCGCCCAGTCCGACGACGTCATGAGCGCCCTCGTCCTCGGCGCGCGCGATCTCAAATCCACCCCGCGCACCGGCGAACAACTCGAGTGGCTCCTCGACCTCTCTAAAGAGGACAACCGCGCGTGGTGGGCCAACGCCAAAGGAGCCATTGCGTCCCTCTCCCCCGAGCAGTCCGAAGCCTTCGAACTCCGCCACGTCGCCCCCGTCCTCTGGGCTAAGGAGCGCCGCAGCGCCTGGCTCTCCGCCTCGCGCGACGAACTCCTCTCCGAACTCCGCTCCCGTCTCTCCGGCCGCAAGCTCCACATGCGCCTTGCCGAGCAGGGCGACGGCGCCTGGGGCCGACGCGAGAACCTCGAAACCAACGAGAAGAGTCTCGTCTGGGGCGACCTCCTCCTCGCCCTCATTGCCACCGAAGCCATCACCGACGAATCCGTCATCTCCGAACTCTCAGCCCAGGTCGCAGCAGACCGCAAGGACACCAGCACCGAGCACGGCGGCGTCCTCGCCTGGCGCAACGACTCCTTCTCCGCCCTCTCCTTCCCGCCCCGCCCCGCACAGCGCGCCGGCGACAACCGATTCGTCGCCAGCCCCGAACTCCTCGCAGCCGGCCGCACCGCCCTCCTCGACTACCACTTCCACGCCCGAGTCGCCGACGAAAAGGAATACGCAGGCCCCAGCGGTGGCGACCGCGACTACGCCCGCATCCTCGGCCGCTCCTGCCTCGTCTTCACCTCCATCCGCAAGGGCGTCCTCAACGCCGACTACTACCAGCCCAACGGCGCCGTCCTCGATCTCGGCGAAGTCATGATCGTCGAGGAGTAGCACACCCGATGACGCAGCTCGTCATCATCGGCATGGTCATCGCGCTCGTCGCGCACGACGCGCTCCGCGGCGCCACAGCAGCTTCACCCACCCAACCCGCCTGGTCCCCCACCCCGGGCCCCAACGCCGTCTGGTGGACCCTCACCGCATACGCCGTCATCGCTCTCGCCACCCACCTCTGGGTCTGGCGATGCGCCCGCGCCCTCGACCGCACCGGCAACGTCGCCTACCTCTGGAGCGCACGCTCGCTCACCTCCACAGCCCGCCTCGCCACGCTCCTCATCTTCGCCTCCAGTCTCTTCCTCCTCGCCTGGCTCGACCGCGTCCGCGAAACCCTCGGCGACTGGGTCATCCTCGACGAAATCATCGCGATGTCCCCCGCGCTCGGCGTCATCTTCCTCGGCTACTGGTCCTACGGCATCATCGACCGGCGACTCCGCGAAGCCTCCATCTTCGCCTCCGTCGAGCGCGGCGAAGTCATCCATCCACCGCGCCCAGCCTGGTCCTACATGACCGACCAGGTCCGCCATCAGGTCCTCTTCCTCCTCGTCCCCATGTGGATGGTCCTCGCATGGGTCGAAGCCGTGGGCATCGGCGCCGCCTGGCTCGCCCCGCGAGGCGCCGGCTGGCTCGAAACCGGCACGGGCTCACTCGTCATCGGCGTCATCGACGCCTCCGGCGCCCTCGCCGTCTTCGCACTCGCGCCCCCCATCGTCCGACGCATCTGGAAAACCGAACGCCTCGGCCGAGGCGAACTCCGCAGCAGGCTCGAAGAGCTCTGCGCACGCCACGGTGTCCGACACCGCGGCATCCTCCTCTGGCGCACCCACGGCACGATGATCAACGGCGCCGTCATGGGCCTCCTCCCCGGCCTCCGCTACATCCTCCTCACCGACCTCCTCCTCGAACGACTCGACGACCGTGAAGTCGAAGCCGTCATGGCCCACGAGCTGGGCCACATCGTCCGACGCCACGTCCCCTGGCTCCTGGGCGGCATGGCCGCCTCCCTCAGCCTCAGCGCCCTCATCGCAGGCTGGGCCGGCAGCGCCGTCGCCATCTTCCTCGGCGCCGACGGCCCCATCGCGCAGATCGTCGATGTCTCCGCGGCGCTCCTGGGCATCCTCATCGGCCTCGAACTCGTCGGACGCATCAGCCGCATGTTCGAGCGCGAAGCCGACGCCTTCGCCGTCCAGCACCTCGCAGGCATGCGCACCGGCGGCTCCGGCAAGGGCGCCCTCATCACCGAAGAGGCCGCCGACGGCATGCGCGCCGCACTCCTCGCCGTCGCCCGCGAGAACCACATCCCCCTCGCCAAATGGACCTGGCGCCACGGCTCCCTCTCCGGACGCATCTCCCGCATCGGCGAACTCGTCGGAAAACGCGTCGGCTCCCTCGACATCGACCGCGCCGCAAACCGCGTCCGATGGTGGATCGTCCTCGCCCTCGCCCTCGTCGGCCTCGCCAGCGTCCTCAATTCCTCCGGCATCCTCTAAACCCACCAAGCAAAACGCCCCCGAACTGACGATACTGCTCGTCCCATGCGTTTCACCAAGATGCACGGCTGCGCCAACGACTACCTCTTCGTCGAGGCCTTCGACGCGCGCGACGAACGCCCCGACTGGTCCACCCTCGCCCGCGACATCTCCGACCGACGCCGCGCCGTCGGCGCCGACGGCCTCATCGTCCTCTCCGCGCCCACCGACTCCGCCTCTTCCAAGGACGCCGCCTTCCGCATGCGCATCTGGAACGCCGACGGCAGCCCGGGCGAGATGTGCGGCAACGGCCTGCGTTGCGCAGTCCGACTCGCCCTCGACAAAGGCCGCGCCAAAGCCGACGAGCACAACTCACTCCTCGTCGAAACCGGCGCCGGCCTCCTCCGCGCCTCCTTCACCCAAAGCCCCAATGGACTCATCGACTCCGTCTCCGTCGACATGGGCGAATACCGCCTCGGCCCGCGCGCCGTCGGCATGAACGAATCCATCACCCCCGCCCGCGACAACCGCGCCGACATCAACAACCTCCAGGGCATCCTCGTCTCCGTCGGCAACCCCCACTTCGTCCACTTCACCGACGAAGACGTCAACGCCCTCGACGTCGCGCGCCTCGGTCGCGCCATCGAAACACACCCCGCATTCCCCAACCGCATCAACGCGCACTTCGTCAACATCCTCTCACCCTCCGAACTCCGCGCACGCACCTGGGAGCGCGGCGCCGGCCTCACCGAAGCCTGCGGCACAGGCGCCTGCGCCATCGTCGCCGCCGGCGTCGCAGCCAACCGCCTCGATCCCCACGTCACCGTCCACATGCCCGGCGGCGCTCTCACCATCACCTGCCGAGACAACCGCGTCACCCTCCAAGGCCCAGCCGAGTACGTCGGCGAAGGCACGTGGTACGGCGGCGTCCCCGCCGACGCGCCCACCAGCCCCACACTCACCCGCGACGGCGTCACCCTCCGCCCGCTCCGCGACGCAGACATCGACGTGCTCCACGAATCCATGCAGGAGTTCGCGGCCATCGACAACATGCGCACGCCCCCCTGGCCCTACCTCTGGGGCGAAGCCGCGCGTTGGCTCATCCGTCTCCGCCGCCTCCATGCCCTCGGCGATGCCTCCGTCTTCGGCATCGAAGTCGACGGCGCCCTCGCAGGCACCGCCGGCCTCTCCTTCGACCGCCCCATGCGCCGCGCCGAGCTCGGCTACACCGTGATGCCCGCCTTCCGTGGCCGAGGACTTGCAACCAAAGCCGCGCAGATCCTCCTCGATCACGCCTTCGAGGCGCACCCCCTCAACCGTGTGTACGCAGAGCACTTCACCACCAACCCCGCCTCCGGCCGCGTCCTTGAGAAAGCCGGCATGCACCGCGAGGGCGTCCTGCCCGCCAACGTCTGGCGATTCGGCACAACCCGTGACGTCGTGCTCTTCGGCCTCACACGCGAGCAATGGCTCGCACAACGCAACCAAACCGTAACCCAAGGGAACGACTGACATGCCGCTCAGCTCGTTGGAGAAGGACGTCTGCGCCGCGCTCGGCGAACGCGCCGCCAACATGGAGGCCGATCTCGAGCGCTACGTGGCGATCCCGACAGGCCACAATCACGCCCCCGGCCTCGACGAGTTCCGAAAGGACGTCACCGACCGTTGCCGCGCGCTCCGCGCCTCCGTCGAATACGCCGACGGCGACCCCAAGCCCGACTGGCTCCTCGGCGCCTCCTCCGGCAAACCGCCCGTCACCGCAGTCTGCCGCGCCCCCTCCGGCGCCAAAGGCGCGCGCATTCTCCTCTCCGGACACCTCGACACCGTCTTCCCCCCTCCTCCGCGCGGCTCCTTCCTCAAAATGACCCGCACCCCCGGCAGCCCGAGAAAAGCCGTCGGCCCCGGCGTCGTCGACATGAAGGGCGGCATCGTCATCGCCCTCCACGCCCTCGAAGCCTTCGCCGAGCTCGACGTGCGCCTTGCCTGGACCTACGTCTTCAACAGCGATGAAGAAACCGGCTCGTACCACAGCGAGCGCGCCCTCCGCGCCGAAGCCAAGAAGCACGACGTCGCCTTCGCCACCGAGCCCGCGCTCCTCGACGGTTCCATCGTCACCGAGCGCCTCGGCAGCGGACAGTTCATGATCGAAGCCCGCGGCAAGTCCGCACACGTCGGACGCGACTTCGCAAGCGGCGTCAACGCCGCAGTCGCGCTCTCCCGCGCCGTCGCCGCAACCGGCGACATGGCTGACGCAGCAGCAGGCCGCATCATCAGCGTCGGTGTCCTTGAAGCAGCCGATGCCACCAACATCGTTCCCGACCTCGCGCGCGCCTGGGGCAACGCGCGCTACCCCGACGAGGAAGTCTCCGAGGACATCCAGCGCCGGCTCGTCGCGCTCGAGACCTCCCCCGACGCCATGCCCAGCCTCACCGTCCACCGCTCCTTCAACCGCCCCGCCAAACCCAGGACCGAAGGCGTCGCGCGCCTGGCGTCCATCATCCGAGACGCCGGCGCCGACATGGGCCTCACCATCGGCGAAGGCAAGACCGGCGGCGTCTCCGACGGAAACATCCTCCAGAGCGAAGGCCTCCCCACCATCGACACCATGGGCGTCCGGGGCGGCGGCCTCCACACCACCTCCGAATGGATCGAACTCGACAGCCTCCTCGAGCGATCACAACTCCTGGCCCTCTCCATGCTCCGCGTTTCCTCGGCGTGGTGATCCCCTCCTGAATAGGATGGATGGTTCTGGGACGGTCAGGAGTTGGGCGATGTTCGGCGTCCGTCCGGCCGATGAACAGAGATTCGGGCCGCTCTCCCCGCGCACCTCGCGCAGGACCACGGCCCCCACAGGACTCCTCGAAGCGGAAAGGCGGTTCTCTCAATGGCGGCAGGGACGGCAACGCAGGCGAGCGTGAATCACGGTCAGACCAACTCCGCAACAACGGTCGGCGAGCAGCTCCGCCAAAGCCCCGCCGTACGCGCCGCCATCGAAGCGATCCAGAACGAAGTCCGCGCAAAGCAGGCCGCCATCACCGGAGTCCGCGGACCAGCCAGCGACGCATCCGCCAAGGCCTACGCCAAGACGCTCGAACAAGCCGGCGAGTCACGCGGCCGCGCGCTCCTCTACCCATACCTCGGCTCAGGCATCGGCAACGGCCCCTTCGTCGAAATGGCCGACGGCTCCGTCAAGATGGACATGATCTGCGGCATCGGCGTCCAGTTCTTCGGTCACTCCGACCCCGACCTCATCGGCGCCGCCCTCGAAGCCGCAACCGAAGACATCGCCATGCAGGGACACCTGCAGTCCAACACCGCGGCCTACGAGTTCGCGCAGCGACTCGTCCGCGCCGCCTCCAAGCACTCCCGACTCTCCCACGCATTCCTCGCAAACTCCGGCGCGCTCGCCAACGAGAACGCCATCAAGATCTGCTACCAGAAGCACGCGCCCGCGAGCCGCGTCATCGCCTTCAGCCACTGCTTCATGGGCCGCACCGTCACCATGGCACAGATCGGCGACTCCGCGGGCGGACGCGAAGGCATCCCCCTCTCCACCCACGTCGATTACATGCCCTTCTACGACGCCGCAGCCGCCAAGCGCATGACCGCCGGCGACGTCTCCGGACAGACCCGCATGATCGACATGGCCGTCTGGCATCTGCGACAGTACATCGAACGCTATCCCAAGCAGCACGCCGCGTTCATCTTCGAGCTCATCCAGGGCGAGGGCGGCTTCAACACCGCGCCGCGCGAGTTCTTCGTCGAGCTCATGAAGGTCTGCAAGGACGCAGGCATCGCCGTCTGGGACGACGAGGTCCAGACCTTCGGCCGCACCACCGAGATGTTCGCCTTCGACGCCCTCAACGTCGGCGAATACATCGACCTCTGCACCGTGGGCAAGATGACCCAGGTCTGCGCCACCCTCTACACCAAGGAATACAACCCCAAGCCCGGCCTCCTCTCCGCAACCTTCCTCGGCAGCGCCGAAGCCATCCGCGTCGGCAGCCGGATCATCGACCGCCTCTCCGAGAACGACCGCTACGGCGCCACCGGCCTCCACGCGCGCCAGTTCAAGGCCTTCGAAAAGCACGCACGCGCCCTCATCGCAAAGCACCCCGCATGGTTCCCCCCATGCGATGAAGTCACCGACCTCGTCGGCGGCATCGGCGGCATGGTCCGTCTCACACCCTTCGCCGGAAAGAAGGACCCCGTCATGAAGCTCTGCAGGCAGTGCTTCGACGACGGGCTCATCGTCTTCTACTGCGGCCACGGCCCGTACCACCTCCGGATGCTCCCGCCCCTGGGCGTCTTCAAGGACGAGCACTGGGCCACCGCGTTCGGACTCCTCGAACAGTCCCTCGCCGCCGTCGCAAGCACGAACAAGTAAGCCCCAGCCTCCGAACCACGAACACGCCACCACACGGACGATCACGCCAACGGCACGGAGCGCACGGTGTACCGCATCAGACAGGCCAGACCGAACGACCTCGATACGCTGCTCAAGCTGGCGAAGACCGTCTTCTTCACCAACCTCCCCGCGGACAAGGACGGCATCTCCGAACGCATCCGCTGGAGCCGCGAATGCTTCCGCGCACTCATCCGCGGAGAAGAGCACGATCCCTCACGCAACGGCAAGGCCCGTCACGGCGTCGGCGGAGCCGGCGGACGCTCGCCACACTTCATGTTCGTCCTCGAGGATGAGCACGGCCAGCCCATCGGCACCTCAGCCGTCATCGCGGAGATGGGCAGCCCCGGCAACCCCAACGTCTCCCTCCACCTGCGCAAGCGCGAGATGTTCTCCTCCGACCTCAAGACCGGCTCCACCCACGTCACCGTTCAGCTCCACCTCGACGAGTCCGGCCCGACCGAAGTCGGCGGCCTCATCCTCGCGCCCACCTTCCGAGGCGGCCACCTGGGCCGCTTCCTCTCCTTCGTCCGCTTCCACTTCATCGGCGCACATCGCGACCATTTCTCCGACAGCCTCCTTGCCGAAATGATGGCCCCCATCTCGCCCGAAGGCCTCAACCCCTTCTGGGAGCACTTCGGCCGCCGCTTCATCAACCTCTCCTACACCGAAGCCGACCAGTTCTGCCAACGCTCCCGCGAGTTCATGACCAGCCTTCTCCCGCGCGAAGAGATCTACCTCTCCCTCCTCCCCCCCGAAGCCCGCGCGACCATCGGCAAAGTCGCCCCCGAAACAATGCCCGCGCGCCGACTCCTTGAGAAGGTCGGCTTCGTCTACGAAGACCGAGTCGACCCCTTCGACGGCGGGCCCCACCTCCAGGCCGTCACCGACGACGTCGGCCTCGTCCGCGAGACCCGCGCCGCGGAAATCTCCGGCACGATCCCCACAGGCAAAGGCAAACGCACCGGCATCGTCAGCGTCGTGCACGCCGACGGCGCCGACGAGCCCTTCGTGGCCGTCATGACCGACTACACCGACACGGCAGGTTCCGCGGGAATCAAAATCCCCGCAGCAGCCCTCCGCGCCCTCTCCGTCTCACAGGGCGACACCGTCCACGTCACCCCCACCGACATCGTCGGCGCGACCCGTACCGCCTCCTCCTCTTCCAAACCCAAGTCCAAACCCGCCACGTCGAAATCAAAGAAGTCCCCGTCCTCCACGAAGCGCCCCGCCTCCCGAAAGAGCCGCCTCTGATGACCGCACACAAGCACCCCTCCCTGCGCAACGCCCCGTCCGACCTCATCAACGGCAACGCACTCCCCCTCCAAGGCGACGCCATCCGCTCCTTCAACCCCGCACGCCCCGCCGACACCGTCTGGCAGGCCTCCCCCGTCCTCGATCACGTCGATCTCGCCGTCGACGCCGCCGCGCGCGCACTCCCCGCATGGCGCGCCACCTCCCGCGAAGACCGCTTCGCGCTCCTCCGCAAATACCGCGACCTCTGCAAGGCCCGCGCAGCCGACATCGCAAACCTCATCTGCGATGAAACCGGCAAGGCCTGGTGGGAATGCGTCCAGGAAGCCGGCGCCCTCAGCGCCAAGGTCGACATCACCCTCGACGACGCCGCGCACTCCGGCCTCGCACGCGTCACCGACTTCTCCTTCCCCCTCACCCAGTCCCGCGTCGCAGCCTGCCGCTTCCGCCCCCACGGCGTCATGGCCGTCATCGGCCCCTTCAACTTCCCAGCCCACCTCCCCAACGGACACATCATCCCCGCACTCGCCCTCGCCAACACCATCGTCCTCAAGCCCAGCGACAAAACCCCGGCCGTCGGACAACTCCTCGCAGAGCTCTTCCACGAAGCCGGCTTCCCCGCAGGCGTCGTCAACGTCGTGCACGGCGCCGCCGAGACCGCCAAACGCCTCACCGCCCACGACCGCATCAACGGCATCCTCTTCACCGGCTCCTGGCCCGTCGGCCGCGCCATCCTCAGCGCAAACCTCGACAACCCCGGCCGCATCGTTGCCCTCGAGATGGGCGGCAACAACCCCGCCATCGTTCTCCCCGACGCCGACCTCAAACAGGCCGTCATCGAAGTCGCCCGCTGCGCCTTCAACACCACCGGTCAACGCTGCACCAGCACGCGCCGCGTCATCGTCCACGAAGCCGTCGCCGACCGCTTCATCCCCGCCCTCATCAGCGCCGCCCGCGCCCTCGTCACCGGCAACCCCCGAGGCCTCCCCACCAACCCGCCCACACCCGTCTTCACCGGACCCATCATCCGCGAAGACGCACGCCGCGCCGCACTCTTCTTCCAGGACTCCCTCCTCTCGGCCGGCGGCGAATCCCTCCTCCGCGCCCAGCCCCTCAACGACCCCTCCCTCCACTCCGGCTTCTACCTCACCCCGGGCATCGTCCGCGTGCCACGCTTCTCCCTCTCTAGCGACCTCTCCCGCGACGCAGGCTGCGACCTCGAAGTCTTCGGCCCCATCCTCCGTCTTAGCCTCACCTCCAATCTCGACGACGCCCTCGACCAGGCCAACGCCTCCCGCTTCGGCCTGGCCGCCTCCATCTTCACCCACGACAAGCAAGCCGCCCACCGCTTCCTCCACGAAGCCCGCGCCGGCTGCGTCAACGTCAACACCGGCACCGCGGGCGCCAGCAGCAAGCTCCCCTTCGGCGGCCTGGGCCACTCCGGCAACCACCGTCCCGCCGGCGCCTTCAGCCTCGACTACTGCGCATACCCCGTCGCCACCATGGTCGAGGAAGACAGCACGGCCACGCTCGCCGAAGGCATGTCCTTCGACGATGCCTGGGTCAAATAACCGCGCGCCCGCACTCCCCCTGAAACCCGCAACCCGCTCGGGCATATCACCTCTGGGCCGAGCGCCCACAACCCATGCCCCGCCTTCTCCTCACCATCCTGATCCTCGCCCTCGCGCGTGTCTCACTCACCGCGTGCAGCCTCTCCATGTCCCTCGGCGGCGCCTGCTCCGCCCCCCTCATCCCCGTTGCGATCGACTCCTCTCTCCCCTCCGACACGCCCTCCACCTGCTGCCGCAAACCCGCATCCACTCACACCGAAACGAAGGACGGGGCGCCGGAGCGAGCGCCGGCGCCTCGTCCATCGTCCTGCTGCGAGATGCTCGCGGCGGACCCGGCCAAGACCGAGCCCCTCTCCGGCAAACTCTCCCTCACGCTCGCCCTCCTCCCAACAGGCCGCACGCTCCCCGCGCTCGCGCCCCGACCAACCCCCGCGCTCCTCGCGCTCGCGCCGGCGCCCTGCTCTCCCGCGCAGCGCCGCGCCACCCTCAACGTCTGGACCATCTAGCAGGTCCTCCCGGGGCCACCATCTCCACAACTCCGTTCCGGGGCGTCAGTTACGCGTGCGCGCACGCGTTCGACACGTCGTCGACCGCGCCCCCGCGCGCCGCGCATCATCACACGGTTTCACACATCAACCCGAAAGGGATGCTCACATGAACAAGCGAAAGTTCCTCGCCCTGCTCGCAGGCGCCGGCCTCTCCCTCACCGCCCTCGCCTTCACAACCTCCAGCTCCACCTCCTCCTGCTGCGGCTCGCCCTGCTGCGCCGATTGCTGCGCCGCCTCCTGCTGTGACAAGTGCGCCGACTGCTGCGCCGCCGACGCCTGCCCCATGCAGGCCGACGCCGCACCCGACTGCGCCGCCGCTGCCTCCTGCCCCATGAAGGCGCAGCGCTAACCCAACCATCCCGCGCGCCCACGACACGCCGCGCGTGACAACCCCATCCCGCCGAGTGCGCTCACCGCGCGCTCGGCGGTTTTCATTCCGTCCTCCCTCAGATCACCCCAGCCACAAGCAGTCCCGCCGTCACCAGCAGCATCACCCCGATCACCCTCTGCACCGTCTCCAGCGTCACCTTCTCGATCACCCGCGCCCCCACGATCGACCCCACCGCAGCCCCCGCGCACGCCACACCCACCAGCGGCAGCGCCTCCCGCTCAAACGCCCCCCCGAACCGCGCGCTCGCCCCCGCCGCCCCGTACACCACCAGCCGCGCCACGTCCACGATCACCGCGCACACGGCAGACGTCCCCACGATCTCCTCCTTTGTCAGCCCGCACCGCGCCAAAAACACCATCCGCAGCGCCCCCTGGTGCCCCGACAACCCGCCGAAGAACCCCGACACCGCGCCCCCCACAGGCAACCACCGTTCCGACACCCGCGCACGCTTCACCCTCGCCGCCCACTCCACCACCACAAACCCCGCGATCAACACCCCGATCACCACCTTCACCGGCGTCGCCTCGAACACCCGTCCACCCACCCCATACCGCGCGATCACGGGCATCTCCCCCAGCCACGCCAGCGCCCCGGCCCCCACGAACGCCGCCGCCATCGCCGGCCCCCCGAACCTCCACACCACCCGCCACACAGCCCACCTCCCCACGAGCCCCAGCTTCACCACGTTGTTCACCAGGTGAGCCACCGCCGTCGCTGCAATCGCCACCTCCACCGGAAAGAACAACGCAAACACCGGCATCAGCAGCGTCCCGAGCCCGAAGCCCGAGACCAGCGTCAGACCCGCCACCACCAACGCGACGATCCCGACAACCACGTACGACACGCGCGCCATCCTACGGGCGCAACGAAAAACCGCCCCGCGGCAAAGCGGGGCGGTCGTTCAATCCTCCGTCAATCCTTCAACAACCGCTCACCGACGACGACGCATCGCCGCGAGCCCGGCGGCGCCCAGCACCAGCGCCCCGCTCGGCGCCGGCACCTGCATCACCAGGAACGCCTGGCCGATCGTCGCGCCTGTCGCGTCGCGCAGATCCGCCGTGAAGTAGAAGTGCCCGTCGTCCGTCAGGAACCCGTCGTCGTTGTTGAACACCGACACGAACGCGTCGTCGTTCATCAGGCCGTCGCCGTTGATGTCGACCATCGCGCCCTCACGGATCAGCTCCGTCGTCCCGTTGTAGATCAGCACCGCGTTCGCGCTCGGGTCCGCCGCGTCCGTCACGCCGCCCACGACGTAGTTCCCGTTGTTGTCGCCGGCCATGAAGAAGAACGTGGCCGTGAAGCCCGCCGTGTCGCTGAACCGCTCGCTCGTCGAGCCCGTGATCGTGTCGCCCGTCCGCGCGATCACGTTCCCGTTCTGCACGACCCAGTCGAGGTTGTCCGTCGAGTTCGACCCGCGGGCGTACCAGTCCCCGTTGGACATCATGAACGCCTCACGGTTCGTCGTCGACACCGGGTTCGAGAACCCGGAGAGCACCGTCACGCCCTCCTGGATCACCACCTGGCCGTCCACCACGATCACGCCGTCCACCGTCGTCGCGTCGTCCGTGTCGCCGGTCAGCATGTAGTGCGCGCCGTCCGCAGACGTGTAGAACTCGTCCGTCGTGAAGTTCTGCCACGCAGCAGTCGCCCCGCCCGCCTGGTTGCCCGGGATGGTCACGCCCTTGTGCGCGATCAGCGAGCCGCCGCGAACCGCGATCGCGTTCGTCGCCGTCGTCAGACCCGTCACGCTCGTGTTGATGAACCCGACGTCCCCGTTGTTCAGGATGTGCGCCGAGTCCAGCGTCAGACCGTACGCCCCGCCCGCCGGCGTCGCGTCGCCCTCACGCGCGATCACGTCCCACGTCCCGCTCGCGTTCCGGCGAACGATGTGCTCATCGCTCGCCGTCGCGCCGTTCGTGTTCGCAACCATCGCGATGTCGCCGTTGTTGTTGATCCCGACGTTCCGGCGGACGATCGTCTCCACGTTCACGTTCGGGTCCCAAGGCGTAGCCTGGCCCTCCTGCAGCACCACCTGCGCGCCCGCCGCCGACGGCCCCATCCCCGAAATGATCATCCAGTCGTTGACCGTCGCGTTGTTCGAACGCGCACGCATCACCCAGCGGCTGCCGTCAGCGCTCCGGTACGGACGCTCGAACACGGCAGTCCCGCTGAAGAACCCCAGGCCGCCCATCCCGGGCACGGCGTTCGACGGGGCGCCCGCGATGCTCGAAAAGATCGGAGAGATCAGGCCGAACGGACCCGCGCTCGCCGCAGCGCAAAGACCGGCCACAGACACAAAAACGAGAGTCGAACGAATCGATCGCATGGGACGTGCTCCTTCGCCTACCAGGGATGCCCGCGGGCGCAAGCCTCGGGGCGACAGGTCCTTGCCTGAGGGCATCTACCGGACACTGCCGAGGAATACGCTACGAAATCCGGGGGGTCGATCAACCCCTTTCAGCCCAAGATCACCCAATCTTGTCGAAATCGAGGGCCGCCGGTTCTGCCTATGGCCGGGTCCGCACTCCCGTACCATCACCCCCATGACCGTACGACCAGACAACGGCCGCACCAAGCTCCCCGACCCCAGAGTCACGCCCCGCTTCGCCGGGCTCTGCACCTTCGCCCGATACCCGCGCCTCGAAGACGTCTCCAACGATGCGCTCCCCCTCGACTGGGCCTTCTACGGCATCCCCTTCGACACCGGAACCACCTACCGCCCCGGCGCCCGCTTTGGCCCCCGCGCCATCCGCGAAGCCTCCCAGTACCTCAAGCCCTACCACCTCGTCCACGACATCACCGTCACCGAGATCCTCAGCCTCGCCGACGCAGGCGACGCACCCATCAACACCTTCGACTGCGAATCAACCGCACGCGACGCCTCCGCGCACGCCCTCACCCTCGCAGACCCCGACCACACCAAGCTCTTCGCCCTCGGCGGAGACCACTCCATCGCGCTCGCCAACCTCCGCGCCACCTGGGCTCGACGAGGCAAGCCCAAGAAAGGCCTCGCCCTCCTCCACGTCGACTCCCACCTCGACACCGTCGATCAAACCCTCGGCGAGCGATACAGCCACGCCTCTCCCTTCATCCGCGCCGTCGAGGAAGGACTCATCGACCCCGAAGCCATGCTCTCCGTCGGCATCAAGGGACCACTCAACACCAAGCGCGACCTCGACTACGCCCGCAAGCACGGCGTCACCATCGTCACCTGCGAGCAATACCGGGACTCCGGCGCCGCCGTCATCCGTGACTTCCTGAAACGCCTCAAGGACCGCGAGACCTACGTCTCCTTCGACATCGACGCCGTCGATCCCGCCTTCGCGCCCGGCACCGGCACCCTCTCCGTCGGTGGCCTCTCCTCATGGGAAGCCCTGGCCCTCGTCCGCTCCTGGAAGGGCGTCAACGTGGTCGGGGGCGACCTCGTCGAAGTCCTACCCGACCGCGACGTGGCGGGAATCACGGCCATGCTGGCCGCGCACCTCGCCTTCGAGATCGTCAGCCTCGACGCCGTCCGACGAGCCTCGACCTCCACGCCCGACGGCCCGAAAAAGACCCGATCCCGCTGAAATCTGCCCCGCGCTCCCCGGTATAAGAAGGGTCGGCATCGATCCCCTCCATACCTTGCGGAGATTCACATCATGAGACCGGAACGATTCGCCTTGCTGCGCGCCTGCGCATTGGGTCTGGTTCTTGCCGGAGCGTCCGCGGCCACCAGCGGCTGCGTCATCATCGTCGACGGCCACGGAGACCACGCATGGGCCGACGACTGGGGTTCCACCCACAAGGAGACCCGCAACTCCACCGTCCCCCACGTCACCGGCAAGCCCGTCGAGGTCAACAGCCGCAACGGCTCCATCTCCGTCATCCGTGACTCCTCCATCAACGAAGTGAAGATCGAGGCGCGCATCCAGTCCAAGAGCCAGGAGCGCCTCAGCGCAGCCGTCGTCGAAGCCACCCGCGACGCCGAGGGCGGCCTCCACGTCTCACTCAAGTGGCCGGAGAACAAGTGGGAGCGCAACGAAGGCTGCTCCTTCGAGATCCGCCTCCCCGACGCCACCGGCGTCTACGCCAAATCCAGCAACGGCGCCATCACCTTCGAAGGCATCGACGGCGACGCAGTGGCCGACACCTCCAATGGCTCCATCCGCGTCGAGAAGCAGGGCGGCTCACTCCGCGCCGACACCAGCAACGGCAAGGTGATCGCCAAGTCCATCACCGGCAACGTCTTCGCGGACACCAGCAACGGAAGCGTCACCCTCGAGGACATCGCAGGCGCCGTCGAAGCCGACACCAGCAACGGCAAGGTCAGCGTCACCCTCGCCCCCACCTCCCCCGGACCCGTCACCATCGACACCTCCAACGGCTCCGTCGAGGTCATCTGCGGCGCCGCGTTCGCCGGCGAGGTCTCCATGGAAACCTCCAACGGCGCCATCACACTCACCGACAACGAGGGCAAGGTCCACAAGGGCAAGGGCCGACTCACAGCCAGCGTCGGCAGCGGCGGCGCCAAGTCCCTCGTCTCCACCTCCAACGGCTCCATCAAGTTCACCGTCAACACCGGCGCCACCCACTGACACGACCGCCCGCCGCGCGGCTAGCATCCGCGCGATGAGCACCATCCGACACGATCTCCTCCCCGCTGCGCTCGCGATCCTCATCGCGGGCGCAGCGGCGTTTTCATTCTCGGCCTGCTCCACATCCCACGGGCCCGACCCCGCGCCCACCGCGCACGCCGAACCCGACACACAGCAGGACGGAGCCGTCCGCCTCGACTCCGGCGCCTCCCCGCGCCCCACCGAGGAGATGATCGAAGCCTCCAAGCACGATCCCCCGGGCGGACGACGACGCCGCCCGCGCGTCCCGGCAGAGTTCCGCGAGATGACCGTCCCCGTCGAAAAGGGCGCCGTCCTCCGCGTCCGCGCCTTCGGCGCCCCCGTCCGCGTCACCGGCGCCGACCGACCCGACATCTTCCTCCGCGCCGAGCTCGGCGCCACCACTCGCGAACGACTCGCCGACACCCGCATCGACGCCCGCCCCTCAGGCGCCGAGCTCATCATCGAACCCGTCTGGCCCGACGACCGCGCACGTGGCGAGTTTGCCTGGTTCGAGATCGAAGCCCCCACGCACGTCGGCGGCGTCATCATCGAAGCCGACACAGGCCCCGTCGAACTCCTCTCCGTCCACGGTCGCGCCGAGGTCCACGCCGCGCGCGGCGAGGTCCGCGTCACCGATCAGGCCGGCCCCGTCCTCGTCTCCACCACCAACGGCGCCGTGATCATCGAACGACCAGCCGGCGACGTCGACGCCACCACGGCGCACGCCACCATCCGGGTCCTCGATGCCCCCGCCTCCGTCCGCGCGCGCACCACCTCAGGCGCTCTCGTCGTCACCCTCACCGACTCCTCCCGCGGCCCCCTCGACCTCACCGCCACCGACGGCGAAGCCGACGTCACCGTCGGCGAAAGCTTCGACGGAACCATCACCCTCACCTCTCCCGGCGTCGAGCCCGTTATCTTCCCGGGGCAGGGTTTCAAGCCGACCATCACCCCCGACTGGGCTCCCTTCCCCAGAGTCCACCGGACCAGGTTTGGGGAGGCCGAGGTCGTTTTTTCCGACGCCATACGCACGTCGAACGTGCGCACGACCGGCGCAACTGTGACGCTGCGGCAAAGAGTTGGGAAAACTCGGAACTGAGGCGATTTAGCCCCTCAGGGCCAGAATCAGCTGCACTTTTCCGATGGGCTCGTCCAGCTGCTGCGCGATGTCTTTCGCCGTCACGCCCGAGTCCGCGAGCGCGTAAATCCGCTCCGTCGAAGGGTCCGCCGACTCCGTCACCAGCCTCGGCGCCTGCGCCCGCTTCGCCCGCCCCGCCCCGATGTTCGTGTACGTCGGCGCCGGCGCGTCCTGCAACGTGCTCAGCCTCTCGTCCGCCTGCGCGAGCAAACGCTCGAGTTTTTCAGCCTTTTCGTCGAGCCGATGCGCGAGCCGCTCCCCGAGCTCCTCGAGATCGCGCGCCAGCGCGCGAAGATCGTCGGGGTCCGGCGCCGCGACCGAAGAAGTGTGCTGAGCCTGCCGCGCACGCAGCGCAGGGAGGATGCGCGACGCGCCCCACAGCGCGAGCAGCACGCCCCCGGCCCAGAGCAGGAGGGACGGCCACGACATGCCCCCCGACGCACGCTCCGGCGAGCCGAGCGGCTCGCTCTGCGCAAGCGCGTGCGACGCACTGATCAATATGGTCGTCGTGATGAGTGGTGTGCGTGGACGCATGCGCGTTGGTCGTGATGGCCCGCGTGCCGCGGGGACGGGATTCGTCATCGGTATGATCCGTTCGTGGGCTCGACAAAGTACGTCAAGCCGGTCTCGTTGTCCGGGGCGCGTTCACGATGCGTTCGGGAGATCGTGGCCCGCTGGCGCCTGCTCGGGCGAGACGCGGTGGGGGGGGACCCCGCGCGTGTCGGTCTCACGGTCGTTGCCTGCTCCGGCGGGGCGGATTCCTCGGCCCTCGCGCTCGCCCTCCGCACCGCGACCGACCGCCTCCTCATCGCCCACGTCCTCCACTCGATGCGGCCGCTGCACGAGGAGGAAGCGGACCGGGATGCCGCACGTGTGCTCGCCGAGCGGCTGGGCGTGGGATTTGCCGAGATTCGCGTGGCCTCGCGTGGTGGAGAGAACGTCGAGGCGTCTCTGCGTCGGGCCCGCTACGGCGCGCTGCGGCGCATCGCGCAAGAGGCGAGCGGAGCGCTCGTCGTGACCGGGCATCACGCGGACGATCAGTTCGAGTCGATGGTGCTGGCCCTGGTGCGCGGGGCGGGCGTGCGCGGGATGGCGGGCGCCGCGTCCAAACGCCGGCTCGCACCAGGTGTCTGGCTCCTGCGTCCGATGCTCGGGGTGACGCGTGACGAGGCCCGTGCGCTCTGCGAGTCCGAGGGTGTGTCGTGGCGCGAGGACGCCACCAATCTGGACACCTCGCGCGCGCGAGCGCGCCTGCGTCACGGCGTGCTGGCGGAGCTGGAAGCGCTGCGCCCGGGCGCGGCGAAACGGGCCGCGAGAAGCGCCGCCATGCTGCGCGACGCGGCGGGGCTCGTGGAGGACCGGGCCCGCGCCGTCTTCGGCGAGTCGTCCGATTGGGCGCGTGAGGCGCTCCGCGCGGAACGCGCCATCGTCGTCGGCGCCGGGCTTCGGCGCACGGCGTTGCGGCTCACCCGCGGCGTCGGCGCGGACCGACTCTCCGAGCGCGTCGTCGGGCCCGTGGTGCGGGCGGCGCGCGACGACCGACACGACCCCAGAAGGTTCGTGTGGCCGATCGGCGTCGAGGTGCGCGTGCTCTCGAAGCGCGTCGAGATGTCGAGGGCGTCAGCTCAGCCCTTGAGCGCGGCCGAGTAGTTCTTCGAGACCTCGTCCCAGTTCACGACGTTCCACCACGCCGTGACGTAGTCGGGGCGCCGGTTCTGATAATGCAGGTAGTAGGCGTGCTCCCAGACGTCGAGCCCGAGGATGGGCGTGCCGCCGCAGCCCGCGATGGCCTCGCCCATGAGCGGGTTGTCCTGATTGGGAGTCGAGCACACGGCGAGCGAGCCGTTCTTGACGCAGAGCCACGCCCAGCCCGAGCCGAAGCGCGTGGCCGCGGCGTTGGCGAACTGCTCCTTGAACTTGTCGAAGGAGCCGAAGGCCTTGGTGACGGCGTCGGCGAGCGGGCCGGCGGGCTGACCGCCGCCGCCCTTGCCTGCCGGAGCCATGACCTTCCAGAAGAGGGAGTGATTGACGTGGCCGCCCGCGTTGTTGCGGACTGCGGTGCGCTTGTCCTCGGGGATGTCCTTGAGGTTGCGGATGACGTCCTCTGGGGACATGTCTGCGAACTTGGTTCCTTCGAGCGCCTTGTTGGCGTTGTTCACGTACGCGGCGTGGTGCTTGGCGTGGTGGATCTGCATGGTGGTCGCGTCGACGTGGGGCTCGAGCGCGGCGTGGGGGTAGGGGAGATCGGGGAGCGTGAAGGGCATGCGTGGCCTCCTTTGATCTGGGGGGTGTGTGCTTGTTGGTCATTCCCCGGATGTCTGCGTGCACAAGAGGATACGCGCCGCGTGTGAATGTGGCGTGGCGCCAGAGATGAGCGGCATTTCATCGAAACCGGGGGCGGCGTGCATCGAATGAGCATGTGTGCATGGAAGGGGAGACTGCCAGAGTGACAGCGATCGGTGCGAATGCGACAGGATTTGGGTTGCCTCGAGCATCTTTCCTGTTAGTCTGTGGCCTCCATTTAGAGGAGTTCCAAACAGGAACTTTTCGCGTCTGGCGACGTATGAAGGGTGTCCGGCGCGGAGTCGGCCTGACGGAGTCCGAACGAATCGTGGCTCGTTGGGCTGGGAAAAGGCGGACGGGTGGTCTGGTCCGTTTTTCGCCGGAAGGCAGATCGTTTCCCGATCTCGGAGTAGGTCGGGAAGGTGTCCGTGTTTCGACGATTCGAAGGAAGGCTTGAACGAGTGGTTGCAGGACGCATGAGAATGAGACGGGACGGGGCGGCGCGGGGCCGAGGGCCCGGCGAGACGTCTCTCTCGGCAGGGGTCGGGGCGAGCGCCGTTCGTCGTATGTCGCCGCTGGAGCAGACGCGACGCCGGACCGCGGGGGCGGTGTCGGTGTCGCGCGGGAGCGAGGTCGAGTCCAAGAAGGGGACGCGCCGGTTCACGCGCGAAGAAGAGACGCTGCTGCAGGAGATGCTGACGGTCGAGCAGGACTACATCGACAGCCCGGAGTTCCGCAAGGACGGGGCTGAGCAGCGGATCTATGACGAGGCGCCGGACATCCGCAAGCCGGACACGTCGTGGTACCACCCTGTGATGGACGACATCAGCCCGTCGCGGACGCGTGAGTACAAGTCGACGGAGCAGGTGATTCTGACGGCTGCCGAGGAGCGCGTGCTGTTCCTTCAGTACAACTACGCGCGGCATCGGATCGGCGAGCTGCAGAAGGACGTGTGGGGCACGCCGGATCGGAAGCCCACGGCGGACCAGGCCGAGGAGATGCTGTCGTGGCGGCGGATCGCGGACCGTCTGCGCGAGCAGATCGCGAACACGAACCTGGCGCTGGTGCTGGCGATGGCCAAGCGGACCCGGATGAGCGAGGTCGACTTTGCCGACCTGGTTTCGGAAGGGAACATGGCGTTGCTTCGCGCGGTGGACAAGTTCGACTGCGGTCGCGGGTTCAAGTTCTCGACGTACGCGTGCCGCGCGATCCTGAAGGCGTTCAGCCGTCAGGGGATGAAGCTGAGCAAGCATCGCCAGCGGTTCCCGACGGATTTTGATCCGAAGCTTGAGAAGTCGGACTACATCGAGCGGAAGCGCGAGGAGTTCGAGAAGGACGCTGCGGACGAGGTTCGTCGGATCGTAGTCGAGAACAGCGCGGAGCTGTCGGACATCGAGAAGACGGTGATCTCGCACCGGTTCGGCCTGGACGGTGAGGAGACGGACAAGACGCTCACGCTGGAGCAGGTCGGCCGGATCATCGGCGTCACGAAGGAGCGGGTGCGCCAGATTCAGAACAAGGCGCTGGAGAAGATCCGTCTCCAGCTCGAGGTTCACTACCTGGGCACGATGACGCCGCCTACCGACGAGAACGCCGAGGGCGTGCAGGTGGTGTCGGAGGTCGTGACGAACCCGGTGTCGCTGAACTGAGCGGCGTCGACATGATGAATACCCATGAGCCCTCGGCTGGACGCCGGGGGCTTTTCGTTGGGCGGTCAGTCGTCGCGTGCGTGGCGGGCGTGCGTGATCCACCCGCCACCGAGGACAAGGTCTGAGGGGAAGGCTTCGCCGTCGCCGTAGCAGACGGCGGCCTGTCCGGGGGCCACAGCGTCGACGGGGTCGAGGAAGGTGATGTCGAGGGTGTCTGCGTCGATATCGAGTTGCGCCAGGGCGCGAGCGGGGGTGGCGTGGGCGCGGGTCTGGACGAGGCAGGGGGTGGGTTCGCTGAAGGAGGCGGGATCGACGAGCCAGTTGAGTTCGCGCGCGGTGCAGGAGCGCGTAGTGAGGAGTTCGCGCGGTCCGACGGTGACGGTGTTGGCGCTCGGGTCTTTGCTGAGGACGTACAAGGGTATGGGGGAAGAGAGGCGCAGGCCTCGTCGCTGGCCGATGGTGAAGTGGTGGTGGCCCCGGTGTGAGCCGAGGGATTCGCCGGTCTGCGCGTGGAGGATGTCCCCGGGCTCCTCTGGGCGCGCGAGATCGGGGCGGACGGACTCGACGAAGGAGGCGTAGTCGTTGTCGGGGACGAAGCAGATCTCCTGTGAGTCGGGCTTGTCGAAGACGGGGAGGTTGTGCTGCTTTGCGAGATCGCGGATGCGGGGCTTGGTGTAGCCGCCGATGGGGAGGAGCATGTCGCGGAGACGGTCGGGACGGGCGCCGAAGAGGACGTAGGACTGGTCCTTGTCGGCGTCGAGCCCTCGGAGGAGTCGGGGGTGGTCGGGGTTGGTGTGGTCGACACGGGCGTAGTGGCCGGAGGCGACGTAGCGGGCGCCGAGCTGCTTGGCGTAGTCGTGGAGCTTTCCGAACTTGAGCCAGTCGTTGCAGCGGACGCAGGGGTTCGGCGTGTGGCCCTGGGCGTACTCGTCCGCGAAGTAGTCCATGACGCGGGCGAAGTCGCGCTTGAAGTTGCAGACGTAGAGGGGGATGGCGAGCAGGGCGGCGACGTGCTTAGCGTCCGCGGCGTCGCCGACGGAGCAGCAGCCTTGGTGGCCGATTTTGTGGGTGGAGGAGCAGGCGCCGGCGGGCTGGGGGGTATCGAGGGATTCGCCGGGCGAGCCGAGACGCATGAAGCAGCCGACGACGTCGTAGCCCTGTTCGAGGAGGAGGGCTGCGGCGACGGAGGAATCGACCCCGCCGGACATGGCGAGGAGGACTTTTTCGCGGGAGGGGGGCATGGGACGGGGAGATCGTAGGGTCGGGTTGCGCGGGACGGGGGCGGGTACGATGCTCGTCTTTCGCACTCAGCAGAGAGGGTCGGCATGGCGTTGTTCACGCGTCGGGGTGGGAAGTCTTCGCAGGGAACGGGGAGCGTCGGGGTCGCTGTGGCGGGCGCGGGGACGGCGTACGGGGCCACGCGCGCGGGGAGCGGGAGTGAGGCGCGGATTCAGGAGCTCGGGCGCGACATGCTGGCGCGGGCGCGCGGGGGCAAGGCCGGGGTGCTGTCGGGGAAGTTCTGGTCGGACAAGCTGATGAACTGGTCCATGAAGGATCAGGCGTTCAAGGTGCAGCTGTTCCGGTTTGTGGACGCGTATCCGACGCTGACGACGCCGGAGATGGTGCACGAGCACCTGACGGATTACCTGACGCAGCCGGGCGTGACGCTGCCTGCCGGGTTTGATCTGGGCTTAAAGGCGGGTGGCATCGCGAAGGGTTTGCTCGCGTCGACGATGTCGTCGCAGATCAAGGGGATGGCGGGCAAGTTCATCGCGGGGACGGACGCGAAGAGCGCGCTGCCGGGCCTTCAGAAGCTGTGGGACGACGGGATCGCGTTCAGCGTCGACCTGCTCGGTGAGGCGTGTGTCAGTGATGAGGAAGCGGACGCGTACCGCGACAAGTACCTCGACCTCGTGCGGACGCTGCCGGGTGTGGTGGCTGGGTGGAAGGGGAATCCGCGGCTGGAGCAGGACCACCTCGGGGGCGTGGCGCGGGTGAACGTGTCGATCAAGGTGTCGTCGCTGTCGCCGCGTTGCGAGGCGATGAAGGGCGGGCTGGCGGTGGAGGACCTGACGCGTCGGATCAGGCCGATCCTGGAGGAGGCGCGCGATCGCGGCGTGTTCGTGAACTTCGACATGGAGCACTTCGCGCTGAAGGACTTCACGATCGAGTTCTTCCAGAAGTGCTGCGAGATGGTGGACTTTCAGGCCGGGCTGGCGATGCAGGCGTACCTGAAGTCCGGTGAGGAGGATGCGCGCCGGGTTGCGTCGTGGGCGAAGCAGCGCGGGCGTCGGGTGACGGTGCGTCTGGTGAAGGGGGCGTACTGGGATTACGAGGTGATTCACGCCGAGCGGGAAGGGTGGCCCTGCCCGGTGTGGCGCACGAAGCGCGAGACGGACGCGTGCTTTGAGCGGATGGCGGACGTGTTTCTGGACTCGGCGCCGAGGAGTGAGAATGAGGGCGGGGTGTGTCTTGCGCTGGGCTCGCACAACGTGCGGTCGATCGCGTCGGCGTTGGCCGGGGTGGAGGCGCGCGGGCTGCCCTGGAGCGCGATCGAGCTGCAGATGCTGCACGGGATGGCGGATGAGCTGAAGGTTGCGGCGTCGCAGATGGGGCTGCGCGTGCGCGAGTACGTGCCTGTGGGCGAGATGATCCCCGGGATGGCGTACCTCGTACGCCGGTTGCTCGAGAACACGAGCAACGAGAGCTGGCTGAAGGCGGGGTTCCTGGACAACGTGGATGAGGGGCAGCTGCTCAGGAGTCCGCACGTGATTGCGGAGAGCGAGCCGGGGATCCATACGACGACGCCGGACCTGTACACGATCGCGCCGGAGCGGCACGCGTTGTCGCCTGCTGTGGTGGGGGTGGGGAATGAGCGGCCGTTCCACAACGAGCCGATGCACGATTTCTCACAGCGGGCGCATCGGGAGCGGTTCCAGACGGCGATCTCGCGCGCGGCTGTGCCGAGAGTGGCGAACGACGGGACGGAGGAGCAGGCGCGGGAGATGGTGGGACGTGCGGCGGCTGCGTATCCGAAATGGCGTGATGAGGATCCGCGGAAGCGCGCGGCGGTCCTGACGAAGAGCGCGGCGATCATGCGCGGACGGCGGGATGAGCTTGCGGGGGTGATGATCCGGGAGGCGGGGAAGACGTGGCGCGAGGCAGACGGGGATGTGTGCGAGGCGATTGATTTTTGTGAGTACTACGCGCGGATGGCGGTGCCGCTGTTCGAGCGCGAGCGGCTGGGGATGTACATCGGGGAGCTTGATGAGCAATGGCACCAGGGGCGGGGCGTGACGGCGGTGATCTCGCCTTGGAACTTCCCGCTGGCGATCTGTTGCGGGATGACGGTGGCGGCGGTGGCGGTGGGGAACCCGGCGATCGTGAAGCCTGCGGAGCAGACGCCGGGAATCGCCAAGCTGCTGGTCGAGATTCTGCACGAGGCGGGGGCGCCGAGGGATGTGGTGCAGTTCCTGCCGGGGAGAGGCGAGACGGTGGGGGCGGCGTTGGTGCGCGATCCGCGTGTGGCTGTGATCGCGTTCACGGGGAGCAAGGCGGTTGGTCTGGACATCCTGCGCGCGGCGGGCGTGACGGGTGAGGACCAGATGCACGTGAAGAAGGTCGTGTGCGAGATGGGGGGGAAGAACGCGATCATTGTTGACGCGTCGGCGGATCTGGATGAGGCGGTGCTGGGAGTGCGGCAGAGCGCGTTCGGGTTCCAGGGGCAGAAGTGCTCGGCGTGCTCGCGCGTGATCGTGCTGGAGTCGGCGCACGATGACTTCGTGCGGAGGCTGGTGGAGGCGACGAGGGCGCTGGTGATCGGCGATCCGCTGGAGGCGAGCACGGACATCGGGCCGGTGATCGACGCGGAGGCCGCGGGGAACATCCGGAAGTTCATCGAGGCGGGGAAGCGGGAGTCAACGCTGGCGCTTGCGCTGGATGTGCCGGAGGGGCTGGAGGCGAAGACGGGTCGGGCGTATGTGGGGCCGCACGTGTTCACAGGGGTGAAGCCTGAGCACGTGATCGCGCGGGAGGAGATCTTCGGGCCGGTGCTGGCGGTGCTGAAGGTGAGGGACTTTGACGAAGCGCTCGGGATGGCGAACGGGTCGATGTACAAGCTGACGGGCGGCGTGTATTCGCGGATGCCGAGCCATCTGGAGCGGGCGCGGCGGGAGTTCCGTGTGGGGAACCTGTATTTGAATCGCGGGATCACGGGGGCCCTGGTGGGTCGTCAGCCGTTCGGCGGGTTCGGGATGTCGGGGGTGGGGAGCAAGGCGGGGGGGGATGAGTATTTGCTGCAGTTTGTTGAGCCGAGGGCGTGCTGCGAGAACACGATGCGGAGAGGGTTTGCGCCGGAGTTGTGAGGCACGGGCTATAGCGACTCGCGTGCGCGATTGCGGGATGAGAGAATGCGCGGATGGACATCGCTGCGCTTCTGACCACTGAGAACCTGGTTGCGTTCCTGACGCTGGCCGCGCTCGAGATCGTGCTCGGCATCGACAACATCATCGTGATCGCGGTGGTGACGTCTCGGTTGCCCAAGGAGAAGCAGCGCGCGGCGCGGAACATGGGCTTAGCGCTCGCGATGGTGATGCGCATCCTGCTGCTGCTGGCCATCGGTTGGGTGATGGGGCTGACGAAGGTGTTGTTCGAGGTGAACCTGAAGGGGTGGGGGATACCGCTGGAGCAGGAGATCACGGGGAAGGACCTGATTCTGCTGGGGGGCGGGCTCTTTCTGATCGCGAAAGCGACGAAGGAGATTCACGCGAAGATGGAGGGTCCGGAGCTGCACGAGACGGGGGCGGGCAAGGCGGCCGCGAGTTTCGGGATGGCGATTGCGCAGATTCTGTTGCTGGACGCGGTGTTCTCGCTGGACTCGGTGATCACGGCGGTGGGGATGGCGAAGGAGATCGCGGTGATGGTGGCCGCGGTGATCGTCGCGGTGGTGGTGATGATGATCTTTGCGGGTGGGATCAGCCGGTTCGTGGAGAAGCACCCGACGGTGAAGGTGCTGGCGCTGTCGTTCTTGATTTTGATCGGCGTGCTGCTGACTGCGGACGGGCTGGGGCAGCACCTGAGCCGCGGGTATGTGTATTTCGCGATGGCGTTCTCGCTGGCCGTGGAGCTGGTGAATCTGCGCGTGCGAGCGGCGCAGGAGAAGGGGAAGCGCGCGGCGCACTGATGGCGCGACGGGGCGCGCGGGCGGGCGCGGGGGAGTGTCAGTTGAGGGTGGAGGGGATGGGGAGACGCGCGAGGACGGCGCGGGCGACCTTCTCGGAGTCCTGGGCGACGAGGCGCGCTTCGCGGAGGAGGGGCTCCTCGACGCGCGTGCGGACGAGGGTCTCGGTGCGCGTGTCGGCGCGGTGTGCGAGTGTGCGGAGCGTGCGGAAGGCCTCGAGCGTTGCGGGGGAGGCGAGCCCGGGTCCGGAGGCGTCGGTGTGGTTGTCGGGGGTGATGGCGAGTTGAGGAGGGGGCGCGGGCGCGCGGAGGGCTGGGAGGATGAGGAAGCCTGAGAGGGCGAGGATGGCCGCGGCTGCTGCGAGGGGGGCGAGGCGGAGGAAGATGGAGGCGCCGCCGAGTGAGGAGGAGGGAGGGGTGGAGTTGGCGGGCTGTGTGGCGTGCGCCTTGTGGGTGCGCGCGATGCGGTCCATGGTGGAGGGCGCGAGCCAGGACGGGGCACGTTCGACGGGGGGAGACGCGCGGAGGAGCGTCTCGACGTCGTGTTCGGAGATGGAGGGCTTGCGCGTGGTCATAGCGTGGGCTCCTCGGATGCTATGCGGGAGGCTGAGGGGTCGAGGGCTTCGGCGAGCCGCTGGCGTGCGCGGAAGAGCGCGACGCGGACCCAGACTGCGGGGCGGTTCATGACGTGTGCGATCTCGGGGATGGCGAGGTCTTCGACGTAGCGGAGCCAGAGTGCGGTCTGTTGTTCGTTGCTGAGGAGCGTGCGGGCGAGCGTCCAGACGCGGGAGGCGTCCTCGCGCGCGTCTGGGTCGGGAGATGTGGTGTTGTGCGTGTGCGGGAGGATCTCGGGGTCTTCGGCGAGGGAGGGACGGCGGGAGCGGTCTCGGTAGTGGGAGGCGGCGAGGCGGACGGCGATGGTGTAGAGCCAGGTGGAGAAGCGGCGCTCGGGGTCGTATCTGGGGAGTGAGGTGTAAGCGCGGACGAAGGTTTCCTGGGCGAGTTCGGCGGCGTCGTCGCGGTTGCTGACGCGCCGGAGGAGGAAGGAGTAGAGGCGGTGCTCGTAGCGCGTGACCAGGGCGCTGTAAGCCGCGCGGGAGCCGGCCTGTGCGTCGCGCGCGAGGGACTCGCAGGAGGGCTCGTGCGTACGCGCGCCGACCCCCGCGGCGGAGGCGGGGGTGGCGGCGAGCGCGATGGCGGTCGGGGGCGTCACGAGTGGGAGTGCTCAGTAGGGCTGGGTGTTCTTGGTCTTGACCTTCACGCCGGTTCCGATGCGGACGGTCTTTTTGTGGTCGTGGTGTTCGGCGTGGTCGTGTTCCTCGCCGCCATCGTGGTCGTCGTGCGCGTCGTCGTCATCGTGATCGACGTCGAAGTGAAGAGCGCCGGTTTCCTCGGCGAGCTTGATGAGGCGGTTGGGATCGACGGAGAGGCGGAGGGAGACGGTGCGGCCGTCGGTGGTCTGGGTGAGGGTGTTCAAGAGGTCGAGGAAGGGCGCGGCCTCGGGCTCCTGGCCGCCGGCGAAGCGGGCCATTGCGATGAGGCCTTGGACCATCTGGGCGATGTTGGTGGCCTCGGCCTCGTCTGCGGAGAGGATGTCGAGTTCGGCCATGACCTGGCCCTGGCGCTCACCGATGTCGAGCCGGATGCCTTCCATGCGCTGCATGATGACGGAGAGGGGCTCGACGTCGAGGCCTTCTCCGATCTTGGATGCGTGGAAGAAGACGATGGAGTTCTCGCCGGGGCCTCGGGTGACGGCGCCCTTGGCGAGATCGACGCCTTGCGCGGGCGCCTTGAGGTTGTTGACGGCTGCGGCGATGAGGGCGAGGTCTTCGCCGGCGACGATGAGGCGTTCGTCGGGGCCGGAGCCAGGGAGGATGACGAAGCCTGTGTCCTCGTCGAAGGTGTGGATGGTGACGCCGTCGATGACGGATTCCTGGTGCTCGCCTTTGGTGGCGGCCATCGTGAACGCGCGGTCTGCGGCGGCGGTGGTGGAGATGATGATGACGCCGTCGTCGTCATCCTCGGTCATGCCGAACGCGGTGACGCCCTTGACGTCTTTGAGGGGATCGATGCCGAG
Organism: Phycisphaerales bacterium; assembly: GCA_050174775.1. Lineage (GTDB taxonomy): Bacteria > Planctomycetota > Phycisphaerae > Phycisphaerales > UBA1924 > CAYPGJ01. The sequence continues at coordinate 1,013,945 of JBFXJP010000001.1, read as the reverse complement.
CTCGGAACGGACCTTGGCGAGCTCGAGGTCGAGGTGCTCTCCGCCCTTCTCGAGGAAGTAGCGGCCGAGGGTTGAGGTGAGGGCGGCTTCGGCGTCGACGTGCGCGACCCAGAATGCGTTTGCGGGAACGAGCCTGGGGTCGTAGGGCTTGGCGAGCGAGACGGAAGCGAGCCCGACGGCGGCTACGGAAACGAGTGTCAGATGACGCATGACGCGAACTCCTGCTTGGCCCATCCCACGAAGGATGCGTATTGGGGCGGTCGATCCGCCCGACGGAAGGTTGTTCCGGGTGGGGCGGAGGGCGTTACGCGCACCTGAAGGAGATTGTTGGCGCGGGAGTGAGGGGAGGGCGGGAGCGCTATTCGCGGGCGGCTGTGGGGACTGCGGGAAGGCTTCGGCAGCCCTTGCGGTTATAGGCCCGGACTGCGAAGAGGACGTTGTCCTTGCTGAGGGGGATGGTGATCTCGTTGACGCGCCCGGCATCCACGGCCCACTGCCAGTCGGGGCTCGTGGTGTCTCGGATGAGGACTTCGTAGCCGTCGGCGTCCTGGGCTAGGGTCCAGCGGAGCGTGGTGTCGTTGGTGAGGTTGGCGGTGATGATTCGCGTGTCGGTGGGGGTGTCGGGCGCGTTGGCGAGGTGGAGGAGGGCCGCGGCGTTCAGTCGCGCGACGCCCGCAAGGTAGTGCTCGTCGACGTATTCGGCGCGATCGCCGAAGCGGATGACGTTGGTGTCGCTCGAGACGGAGAACTTCGGATCGCTGTCGGCGGAGTGGGTGGTGGATTGCGCGCGGGAGACGGGCTCGTCGCGCACGTATTGGTGCTGACGGTTGTAGTCCTCGTTCGTGACGGTGAAGCGGACTGCAGAGGGGAAGCCGTGCTCGATGAAGGCGGAGTGGTCGCCACCTCGGAGGAAGCGGTCGTTGCGGTAGGTGATGACGGGCTGGACGTCGAGGTTGTGTCGGCGGGCGGTCTCGGCGACGTATCGCGCGAGGGTGCGGGCCGGGGAATCGTTCTCGAGGGCGAGGGTGATCAGGCGGCCTGCCGTGTCGGTGTCGGCGTTCCTGGGGAAGCCTTCGGAGAAGACGCGGACGTGCGTGCGCGCCCAGGACTTCGCGGCTTCGTTGGAGGAGCCGACGAGCTCGCCGAGGGGATCGCCGACGATGTCGTTGTTGAGGACGGAGGCGATGCGGAGGGATTGTGCCTTGGCGTCGGCGGCGTGGAGTCGCGCGCCGATGAGGCCCTGCTCCTCGCCGGCTGTGGCGACGAGGACGATGGTGGCGTCGGTGGGGTAGCGGATGGCGGCGTGGGCCATCTCGAAGAGGAGGGCCGTGCCGGAGGCGTTGTCGTTTGCGCCCGGGGCGTCGCAGTCGGAATCGGTGTTCTGGCCGCAGATGGAGTCGTAGTGCGCGGTGACGTAATGGAGGCGGTTGCGCTTGGAGGGGTCTTTGCCCGGGATGACGCAGACGACGTTCACGACGTCGGCTTCCCGGGTGATGCGTCTGCCGTCGGGCTGGACGGAGTGGGAGTCGAAGGAGACCTGCAGCGCCATGTCGCCGGTGCGGCCGGAGTCGCGTGCGATGTCCTCGAACTGGGACTTGATCCAGTTGCGTGCGGCGCCGATGCCGCGGGTGGGGGAGGTGGTGTCGGAGAGGGTGTGGCGCGTGCCGAAGGAGACGAGGGTGTCGACGGCGGCGCGGAGCCGCTTGGGGGAGATCGAGGTAAGGGCGGAAGAGATGTCGGAGGGTGGGGGGGTGGAGGGGGTGGCGCTCATGGCGCCTGTGAGCGGGGCTTGTGCGGGGTAGATGACCTCGGTTCGGTGTCGCTGCTGGGGGGCGCAGGCATGGAGAAGGGTGAGGGTGGAGAGGCCCGCGGCGAGCACGAAGGTCGTCGGATTTCTCATGGGAAGCAGGATAATCGGTTCCGGTTCACGGGAGACGGGTGAGATCGTCGATGGGTGGAAACATGAGCACAGCCACCGCACCGCGTCCGGCTTCAGAATCACCTGTCGAGCGTTCTCAGGGTGTGCGAGATGTGCTCGCGTCGGTGGGGCACACGGTGGAATTTCTTCGGCACGCGGGGCGGTTTGGCGGGGTTCAGGGATATCTGCACGAGATCGAGGGCTACGCGCTGTTCGCGCTTGCGGCGCGCGGGCCGGGTGAGGGGGCGATTGTGGAGATCGGGAGTTTCATGGGGCGGTCGACGTGCTGGCTCGCCGCGGGCACTCAATCGGCGTCACGGGAGAAGGTTGTCGCTGTGGATCACTTCACGGGGTCGCCGGAGCATCAGCCGGGGGCGTCGCACGCGGTGAAGGAGATCGCAGATGAGGGGACGACGTATCGGCGGTTCCAGGAGAACGTGCGCGCGGCGGGGCTTGAGGAGTGGGTGGAGGCGCGCCGCGCGGGGTCGCTGGAGGCTGTGAAGAATTGGAAGGGGCCGATCCGTCTGTTGTTCATCGATGGGGATCATTCGTACGAGGCGAGCCGAGCGGACTTTGACGCGTGGACGCCGCATCTCGTATCGGGGGGCGTGGTGGCGTTGCACGACGTTGGGGCGTGGGAGGGGGTGACGCGGTTCTTCGGGGAGGTCGCGTCCGGGAAGCACGGCGAGGGCCGATATCGGGAGGTGATGGGGGTGAACAGTTTGCGGGTGCTTGAGCGGGTGGGGTAGTGGGAAATGGTGCGCGGGAGGCAAGCGGGCGGGGCGCCGTTTTTGACAGGAAGTCGCCTCTATTCCGGGTGGGCGAGGGCGCGAATCGGGCGTGAGTCGGGAAGGAAAACGGGGTGCGCGGGCGCGGAATTGAGTGAGTGGGGTGATGGGACGAGGGGGGTTCACCCGGCCGGTCGAGAGGGCCGATCTAGAGGCCGCGCGGGGGCTGTGCCGCCTGCCGCGGGACGATGCGCGCCATGACTGCCGTACAATCGACGCCGATGCCGACGACGGGCGAGTTCGCAGGGAAGCGAGTGACTGTCATGGGTCTTGGCCGCTTCGGGGGCGGCCTGGGCGTGACGCGGTGGCTTGCGCGCCAGGGCGCCGAGGTGCTGCTGACGGACCTTGATCCTGAGGACAAGCTGGAGACGGGTCTGAGCGCGCTGTCGGAGTGGGTGACGAGCGGCGCGGTGCGTTTGCGTCTGGGCGGGCATGCGGTGGAGGACTTCACGTCGGCGGAGCTGGTGGTTGCGACGCCGGCGGTGGCGAGGCCTTGGGAGAACCGGTTTCTGCGCGCGGCGTCGGCTGCGGGGGCGCCGATCACGACGGAGATCCGGCTGCTGACGGAGCGGCTGCCGAATCGAGCGAGGACGATCGGGATCACGGGGACGGTGGGGAAGAGCACGACGACGGCGATGGTGGCGCACGTGATGCGTCATGCGTTGCCGGTGGTGCATTCGGCGCGGCGCGAGGCTTTGGAGGCGCGGCATCGGACGCCTGAGGCGACGCGCGCGCCTCGGGTGTTCTACGGGGGGAACATCGGGGGCTCGCTGCTGGAGTCGCTGCATCTGATGCAGGCATGGGATTGGGTGATTCTCGAGCTGTCGAGCGCGATGCTGTACTGGCTCGGGCCTGAGGCGGGGCAGAAGGGGGCGCCCGGATGGAGCCCGCACATCGCCGCGGTGACGAACCTTTCGCCGAACCATCTGGACTGGCACACGACGTTCGAGGAGTACGAGTCGGCGAAGGCGACGATTGTGCGGCATCAGCGCGGGCAGGACGGGGACCGGTTCTTGTTCTCGACGCGGTCGGAGGATTCGCGGCTGTTGGCGTGGACGTCGGCGACGTCGGCGCGGTCGGTGGCGGTGCCGATGGAGAACTGGGACATCGAGCGTTGTCCGCGGCTGCTCGTGCCGGGGCGGCACAACAAGAAGAACGCGATTCTCGCGTTGCGGGTAGCGCACTTTGCGCTGGAGGAGGAGCGTCGGAACGAGTACGCCGAGGCGGATGTCGACGTGGACGCGCTGTGCTCGGAGGCGATCGGGTCGTTCGCGGGCCTGCCGGATCGGTTGGAGCTGGTGCTCGCGCGGCGGATCGGTCGCGGCGAGGACGACGTGGTGTTCTATTACAACGACTCGAAGTCGACGACGCCGGAGTCGACGCTGCTGGCGATCACTGCGTTTGATGATGATCCGAACATCGGGGCGTCGCGCGTGCACCTGATCGCGGGCGGGTACGACAAGGGGCTGGACCTCTCGAAGATCAGCAAGGCGGCATCGCGTCTTGCGGGGCTGTATGCGATCGGGAAGACGGGGCCTGGGATCGTGGCGGGCGCTGCGAAGGAGTCCGAGGTGTTTGATTGCAAGGAGCTGCCGCGCGCGATGGAGATGATCCAGGAGCGGCTGCGGCCTGGCGATGTGGTGCTTCTGAGTCCTGGGTGTGCGTCGTGGGACCAGTTCACGAACTACGAGGCGCGCGGCGAAGCGTTCCGAGCGGCGATTCGGAGCCTGCCTGGGGCGTTCGCGGGGACGCTGATCACAAAGCGTTGATAGAGAGTGGGTTGTGAGGATGGGCACCCTGGCGTATCGGCCGGGGTGTTGTCGTATCCGAACAAAAGTCGATCGAATATTTACCAAACAGACTTGACCTGGTCGAGGAAAGTTGTCATCCTATCGAACACCAAACATTGACGGGCATGAACGGAGGTCGGTATGGTCGCAACGGAGCAGGTGACGTCGGAAAGCGGTCGCAAGAATTCGGGCAGGGAGGCGCGCATGGCCGTCAGCATCGAGGACAAGGGCAAGCAGCAGGCGCTGCAGCGGACGCTGGGTCAGATCGAGAAGACCTTCGGGAAGGGCTCGATCATGCGTCTGGACGAGGACGCGGCGTTGTCGATCCCGGGGATCTGCACGGGGTCGATCTCGCTAGACGTGGCGCTCGGGGGGCGGGGCATCCCGCGCGGGCGCATCGTGGAGATCTTCGGGCCGGAATCGTCGGGCAAGACAACGCTCGCGTTGACGGTTGCGGCGCAGGCGCAGAAGGCGGGGGGAGTCGCTGCGGTGATCGACGCGGAGCATGCGTTGGACCCGTCGTGGGCGCGGCGGATCGGGGTGAACATCGACGAATTGCTGGTCTCTCAGCCCGACACGGGTGAGCAGGCGCTGGACATTTGTGAGTTGTTGGTGCGGTCGAACGCCGTGGATGCGATCGTGGTGGACTCGGTTGCGGCGTTGATCCCTCGGGCGGAGATCGAGGGGGAGATGGGGGATACGCATGTCGGCTTGCAGGCGCGCCTGATGAGCCAGGCGATGCGGAAGCTGACGGGGGCGATCGCGAAGAGCAACTGCTGCGTGATCTTCATCAATCAGATCCGTGAGAAGATCGGCGTGATGTTCGGCTCGCCGGAGACGACGCCGGGCGGGCGGGCGTTGAAGTTCTATTCGTCGGTGCGGATCGACATTCGTCGGACGGGCGCGATCAAGGATGGGGATCAGACGGTGGGCTCGCGCGTGCGTGCGCGGGTGGTGAAGAACAAGGTGGCGCCGCCGTTCCGGGACGCCGAGTTCGACATCATGTACGACGAAGGGATTTCTGCGATGGGCGACCTGGTCGATCTGGGCGTGGCGGAGAACATCGTGGAGAAGTCGGGGGCGTGGTTCTCGTACGGGGACGTGCGTCTGGGGCAGGGGCGTGAGAACGCGAAGAAGTTCCTCGCGGAGAACGCGGAGTTGTTCCAGGAGATCCGGCAGAAGGTGCTCACGGCGAAGGGTGTGCGCAAGCCGGGCTCGGGCGGGGAGGCCACGGTCGCGGCCTCGGGCGAGGAAGAGTGAGCGGGGGGTGAGAGAGCGCCGCGGGCGATGGGGGGCGGCTCGAGCTTGCAGGTCGGGGCTGCCCCCAACTTGTCTTTAGTTTAGGTGTCGATATGCTTCGGCCCGGGTCGGGGGTCCCGGACATTTTGCGGATGTGGCGGAATTGGCAGACGCGCCAGATTCAGGTTCTGGTGGGGTAACACCCGTGGAGGTTCGACTCCTCTCATCCGCATTTCGAGGTGGACGCGCGCAGAGGAAGCGCGCCCCATCATCTGGGGCAGCCATAGGGATGTCGGCGGCGTGCACGCGCCGGCTGGAAGGGGTGGGGGGAGCGTCTCAGCGTTCGGCCATGATTCCGCCGGGGTTCGCCGGAACCGGCTTTGTCGATTGGCCGTATGTTCGGGGCGACCGGGCCCGAAAAGCGATTGTGGCTTTACGAGGCCTGTTTCTGGGAGTACTGTAGGAAACTCAGTCTTGGGAGACCGCGGGCGTTTCGTGAAGATGGGATGAGGAAGTCCCCCGCGAGAACGGCCTGCTGAGGAGAACACCATGCGAGCGAACCGCCGGACCGGATTCACGCTGATCGAGTTGTTGGTCGTGATCAGCATCATCGCGCTGCTCATCGGCATCCTTCTGCCGACGCTGGGCGCGGCGCGTACCGCGGCCGGGTACGCGGCGTGCCTTGCGAACCAGAAGCAGCTGGGCGTCGGTCTTGCTTCCGCGCTGAACAACAACAAGGACAAGTTCCCATTCGTCCCGGTGGCGCAGCAGCTGTCGGCGGGCACGACGGGCATGCCGGGGCGTCCCGCGAACTTCTTCGCGACGTCCGAGGTGCCGCTGAACGGGTGGGCGGGCGAGCAGGCCCCCAACAAGTTCCCGACCCGCGGCTGGTGGACATTCAAGAACTCCACGGGCCCGATCCGGAAGAATGACGGGACGCTGTTCGACACGACGCTGCCCGCGATGGGTCTGGAGTCGTTCTGGTTCATCGCGTTCGGCAACTACATGGTCGACACCTCCGGCTACAGCATGCTCAAGGAGCCGTTCATCAGCCCCGCGGCTCGGTACATCCGCCAGAAGTGGGACACGTACGTCGAGGAGAATCCGAACGAGCCCCACACGGCTCCTCTGCACTTCTCCTCCTACTGGTACAGCCTTTCCACGCACGTCCACCGCAAGATGTTCCAGTACAAGCAGGCGGGCGGCGAGTTCTTCGGCGGCGGCGGTCAGGTACCCAACACGTTCCTCGGCGGCCCGGGCGGCACGAGCGGCAACTGGGGCTCGTACAACTCGATCTCGCAGGTGACCTTCCCCGCGGCCAAGGCCTCGTTCTACGAGGTGCTCGCTGACCATCAGCGCAGCACACTGCCCTGGTGCTACGCCGGCGCGAAGACCACTGTCGCCCTGCTGGACGGCAGCGCTCGCACGGTCGTGCCCGCGGCTGATGCGGCCGGCAAGACGACGCAGCAGGAGATGACGAACTTGGTCGAGGTCGGCAGCCTGGAGGCCGGCTCTGCTCAGGGCATCCTCGGCTTCACGTACGAGGGCGGCGGCTTCCCGGCGGGCAGCTACCAGAGCTTCCGCATCACGATCGGTGGTCTGGGCGGTCGCGACTTCCGTTGAGTCGGTGCTGTTGCAGGTCGTGAAGGCAGTGAATACGCTAGGCGTTCGGTAGTCGGCAGGATTCGCAGGTTTTCACGGTTGCCAAGGAGCTGATTCGGCATGAACGCCAAGATTGTCAAGATCGTCGTCGCGGTAGTGTTGCTCGTCGTCGCCGCGGTCTTGATTGTCATGAATGTGGGTGGAGGCGGGTCCGGCGGGTTGGACGCCCCCCCTGAGTTGCGCCAGTAAGCAACGCTCGAACCAACACTCAGAGCGTGCCTCCCAGAGGCACGCTTTTTCATTTTTGACCAATGACTTCCGAGGAGTTGCGTCCTGTTGACGCGTGCGCAGCCGTCTCGACAATCGCTCTTGTGGCAGAGCATACTGAGTCGCAAAGTGGGCTGATCTACGTGGGGCTCGACGAGGCGGGTTACGGGCCGATGCTCGGGCCGCTCTGTGTCGGCATGTGCGCGATTCGAGTACGGGGCTGGAAGGTGGAAGGCGGCTCGGATACGGGGAGGGCGCCGGACGTGTGGTCGATGCTGGCGCCCGCTGTGGCGCGTGAACCGAGAGCAGCGAAGAAGGGCAGCGTGGTCATCAATGACTCGAAGGTCTTGAAGGGGTCGTCCGCGTCGAGACCGCTCTACCACCTCGAGCGCGGCGTGCTTACCACGTTGGGGTTGGGCGGGAACAGGGTGACGAGTGACGATGAGTTATTGGGCGCGCTGGGATGCGTGCTTCCTCACGAGGCTTGGTACGCCGGGGAATCTGCGGCGTGTCCGCGCGACGCTGACGGGGACGAGATTGCCTTGAGCACGAATGTGGTCCGCGCGGCGTGCGAGCGGGCGGGAGTTGAGTTCCTGGGCCTCCGGGTGCGGATCGTGGGGGAGCGGGAGTTCAATGAGGGGTGCGAGTTGCGCGGCGGGAAGGGGGGGGTGAATCTTGCGGCCGCGGGAGAGCACCTGCGGCACGTGTGGGAGTCGTGGGGTTTGGAGGGAGGGGGGATGGCAGGGGGCATCCGGGTGGTGATGGACAGGCATGGCGGGCGGCTTCGGTACGGCTCGTTCCTGGAGAGTGTCACGCAGACTGAGACGCGGACGCTCGAGGAGTGCGCTGCGTTCAGCCGGTACATGGTGGAGGGGGCGTCCGAGGAGGGTGTTCGTCGGATGACGGTGCTGTTGACGCCGGAGGCGGACGGGCGGCACTTCCCGGTGGCCTTGGCTTCGATGGCTGCGAAGCTCGTGCGCGAGGTGACGATGGCGCGGCTCAATCGCTACTTCGGGTCGAGGCTGGCGGGGTTGCGACCGACTGCGGGGTACGTGCAGGATGCTCGTCGGTGGCTTGAGGATGCCGGGGGAGTCCTGACGCCGGACGAGAGGCGCGTCATGGTGCGTCGTTGGTAGTCGACGAGAGAGTGGAAAGGCCGGATGATGGGGGGGTGAGCGCGCGCGTCGACAAGAGGATGTTGGACATGGCGGCGCGCGCAGCATGGCGCGGGATGGGCGACGTCGAGCCGAACCCGATGGTGGGGTGTGTGATAGGGACGCGCGAGGGGGAGGTGATCGCGGTCGGACACCATCGGCGGTGCGGGGGAGACCATGCGGAGGTGGAGGCGCTGCGGCGGGCGGGTCCGCGGTCGCGGGGGGCGATCGTGTGGGTGACGCTGGAGCCGTGCGGGCATACGGGCAAGACCCCGCCGTGTGTGGATGCTCTGGTTGGGGCCGGGGTGGCCGAGGTGGTGATCGCGCGGAAGGACCCGCATCCGGATGCGCGTGGGGGTGGGGACCGTCTGTTTGAGAAGGGCGTGCGTGTGCGGTTCACCGGTGTGAGTGCACGCGCTGTCGCGGTTTCGGACGCGTTCGTGCATCGGGTGGAGACGGGGCGGCCTTGGGTGATCGCGAAATGGGCGATGACGGCGGACGGGAGGGTGGCGACTCGGACGGGAGAATCGAAGTGGATCTCGGGTGAAGCGGCTCGCGCGCGAGTTCACCGGCTCCGTGCGCGCGTTGACGCAGTTGTGACGGGGATCGGCACGGCGCTGGCGGACGATCCGCTCCTGACGGCGCGCGGCGTGCGGCGTGTACGGCGGGTGGCGAGGCGCGTGGTGGTTGATCCGTCGCTGCGGATACCGGAGACGTCTCAGCTCGTTCGGTCAGCGGGCGTTACACCGCTGAGCGTGGTCGTGGAGGAGCGCTCGATGACGGGGCGGAACGTCGAGAAGGCAGAGCGATTGCGGGCGGCGGGGGTTGGTGTGGAGGTCATGGCGGGGGAGCGAGAGGGTCGCGTGAGTCTGGAGGGGATGTTGGCGTGGCTCGGCAGGGAGCACGGGGCAACGCGCGTGATGGTTGAGGCGGGGCCTGGGCTGACGGGGGCGTTCGTGCGCGAGGGGTTGGTGGACGAGGCGTGGGCGTTTGTTGGGGGGAAGATGTTGGGGGATGAGCGGGCGCCGGGGCCGACGTGCGGCAGTGTGGTGGAGCACCTCAGCGATGCGAGACCGATGCGGCTCGTGCGCGCGCGGGAGGTGGGGGGGGATGCTTGGTTGGTGTGGAAGCGGATCAGGGATTGAGGACGGCGGGTGGGACGGTCTCGTAGACCCGGAGCACCTTGTCGGAGCGGGTCGCTGTGATGTCTGGGGAGGCGTGCGGTCGCACGTAGGTCAGTTCGTCGATGACGGCATCGTCGACGTCGAGGATGGCGATGCGGGCGATGGGCTGCTCATCGGGTTCGGGGTGGGCGAGGGTGATGCTGGACGCGGGTGTTCGCAGCAGGAAGTGAAGAATTTCATCCGCGTGTTCGTCATCGAGCATCCGCGGTGGGGTTGGGTGCTGGTCGGGGAGGCGCTCCGTGATGCTCCATCCGTTGAGTTCCCGACGGAGTCGGCGGGTGAGGGGGGGTTGGATGAAATCGATGACGATCCCCGCGACATCGTGGCTGGCCACGTTCGAGGCCAGTGGATGAACGAGCGCGGCGGGCACGATCGGTATGGAGGAGAGGCGTGCAGGCTCGAGCGGATAGGTGGGACCACGCGGCGCACGCGAAGCGGTGAGGGGGTTCGCTCCGTCGGCAGCGCGATGCACGTACAGCGATTCCTCGTGGATGTACGGCGTGCCCTGGTCGGGGGCATGGTGGGAAGTCGCGACGCTGATCCTGATCGACATGGGGAGGGGGTCGATGGCGGGGGTGTCGATCGGCTGGAGTGAAGCGAAGCGGAGTGATGCGAGCAGGGAGATGAGGTCGGCGACAGCCTGAGGATCGGCCGGTGCATCGGTGGGTTTGGTGAGCCTCCACTGCGTGCCCTCGCGCCAGAGCACGATCTGGTCGGCGTCGGACGGGGTTATTGAGATGCGCGAGACATTGACGGAGCAACGCGGGAGCGCGGCGGGGGAGCGCAGCGCGAGGAGGGCATCGGGGGAGAGGGGGGCGAGCGTGTCCGCGGGTGTCACGCACCAGCGGGCGGGCGGGTCGACGAAGACGTGTACGGCGCCGCCGACGGGAGGCAGCGGCGTGAAGGACTGGCTCGATGCGGCAGAGCGGAGTCGCAGCACGGTTGCGCTGGACGCGGGCGCATGGCCGCGCGGGGCAGGAGAGAATATGGCTCTGGTGGTCGTGAGGAGTGCATCAGAAATTGGTGTGTGGGGGATATGCCAAGGGGCGTCGTTGGGGTCGAGATGGAGGGCCCAATCGCCGTCGCGTGCACGGCGGAGGTGCAGCGGGCGACCGACTCGCTCCCACAAGATGGACTCGATCGAGTCGGGGTCGAACTTCGGGGTAAACGGCTTGCCGGGATCTGTGTGACGTGCGGACGGAGCTGGGGCGGTGGTCATGGCCCACGTGAGCGCGAGGAGGAGTGCGAGAAGGAGCGTGATGAGCAGCGCGGCGCGCGACATGGGGAGGGAGTGTACGGCGCGGCTATCGACGGATCAGTCGGATGGAGACGCCGAGGAGCAGCACCATGGCGGGCGGCGCGAGTGTGATGACCCAGCGCAGGATTGCGAGGGTGTCCGATGTCATCGGTGGGATGCGGGGCGTGGCGAGTGACTCGGCGCCTCGGGCGAGGAGATCGTCCTGGTGCGCAAGCCAGCGCAGGGATGCGTCGAAGAGTTCGGAGTTGCCGGGGTTGAGAAGTGTGGGGCGGGGGGTGTTGGGGTCGGGCTCGAGGGCGACGGGGTCAAAGAACCAGGCGCTCGAGGCGACCACGACGAGGCGTTGTGTCGCGCGCGCGTGGTCGAGGTTCGGTGTGTCGCGCTCGGATGCTGCTGCGATGGCCCACGGGCCGTTCGTATTGTCGGTGGATGGATCGCGCGTCGGGGCGTCGGCTGCAAGAGCGCGCTGCTCGCGCGGAACGGCACGGAACGTGAGCCATTGGGATTCACCCCATACGTCGGGTGAGTCCGGGATCTGGAGCAGCGCGGTTGCGGGGGATTCCGTTCGCAGCGGGCTCGGCCAGGGAAGGGCGAGCGAGAGACCAGTGATCGGCGCCGAGAGGGGGTGTGACGCGTCTTGGTCAGCGAGTGCACGGAACTCTGGCCAGATGACAGGGCCTCGTGGAGTGGAGAGCCGCTGCACGAGCGGGCGAGCGGTATCGGCGTGTATGGCGAAGGGTGTGAGCAGTTCGGCGAAGGGGTCGGGCTGTCCGACACGGGGAAGGAGAGATGGTTCGAGCGTGAGGAGGACGTTCTCGCCGCGGTCGAGGAGCGTCTTTGTGATCGTGGCGAGGCGGGGAATAGCGGTGGAGGCTTCGCGCGCAGAGGCGGTGGGGGGGATGATGACGTAGACGACGGGTCTGGATGGAGTGGTGGTCGGGAGGGAGGGTTCGATGGATTGGAGGGCGATCGGCCATTCGATGACGGCGTGGCCGAGGTTGGCGAGACGCTGCAGGAGACCAGCGAAGAAGGCGCGTGCGTCGGGCGACTCGGGGTTGGACTGCTCGTCGAGGAGTCGGGGTGTCACGGCGTGGACGAGGACGATTGTCGGGGGCGGGGTGGAGAGTGCCGCGAGGGCGGTGGTGAGGAGCTGCTCGGCGTTGGCGCGGGTTGCGCGTTCGTCGCCCGGCGTGGCGAGGAGCGCGTCGTAGGCGATAGCGGTGAGAGCGGAATCGGAGACAAGGAGGACGGCCGGCCCTGCCTCGACAGCGCGGATGAGGGAGAGCAGGTCGAGTGTGGGGAGCCTCGAGAGCGAGTCGGCGGCGGCGAGGGCGCGATCACGGGAGGTGGCGGGGTCGATCGAGAGTGCGACGCCTCGGAGTGTGGTGAGGGCGGCGAGGTCCTTCGCGGCTTTATCCAGGAGAGACCGGATGGGTTCGCGGAGGGTGTCCGTCGCGGGGAGGTTGAGTCCGGCGTTGGGGAGTGTGCGGCGCGGTTCGGCCGATGAGACGAGCGACCGTAGATCGCTCGCGCGCACGCGGAGTGTGCCTGCGGCGGACGCGAGGGCGTCGCGGGCGCGATCGTCGGTAGGGAGCGCGGCGCGGGCCTGCTCAAGATCATCGGCGAGTTGTGTGAAGACCGGCGCGAGCGCCGAGACGGTGTCGAACGCGGCGCTGAGCGCGGTGGAGTGTGCAGCGATGATATCCCGGCGGGGTTGCGCGAGATGCGTGAGCAGGTCGTCGTAGCGGGTTGTGCCCTCAGGGGTTGCTGCGTCGAGCGTCGTGATGGTGAGGCGGGGTGACGCTCGTTCGAAAGCGTCGAGGAGATCGGTGAGTGCACGGCGTGAGGCACGATCGACGTTCGGGGCGTCCACGACCAGCATGTCGACGCGCTCGGGGAGCGAGGCGAGGACGGACGACGTTCTGGGGGAGAGGGATTGGGATCGGGTTGCAGTGAGATCGAGTCGGACACTGTGGCGGTGCGCGATCGCGATTGCAGCGCCGGCCGCGAGCAGGGATGCGAGGACGACCACAGTTGCTGCTGCGATGCATCGCATGCGTCGCTTGGAGGCGGTCATCGCCATCGACGGGCCTCCAAAGTGACGACGGCGAGGGTGAGCAGGAATGTCGACACAGCAGCGAAGTAGACGAGGTGGGAGGTGTCGAGGACGCCCTTGGCGAAATCGGCGAGCCGCAGTTCGGGCGAGAGGGCGTAGAGGGCGCCGTCGAAGGGGTGCGGAAGGAACCCGGCGGCCTGCACGGTGACGAGTCGCAGGAGCACGAGCGAGGCGACGGTGGCGAGAAAGGCCGAGGACTGGGACGTTGAGCACGCGGAGCAGAGCACGCCGACGCAGACGTATAAGAGCGCGAGGAGGAGGAGTCCTGCGTATCCGACGAGGGAGGCCGCAAGGTCGAGCGGCGCGAGGGATCGGAGAAGTGCGGGGTATGCGAGGGTCGGGAGGAGCATGATGGCGATGAAGAGCCAGGCGGCGAGAGCCTTGCCTGGGACGATCTGCCATTCGGAAACCGGTGCCGAGAGGAGCGGCTCGATGGTTCCGGTGCGGCGCTCCTCGGCGATTGTGCGCATCGAGACCGCGGGGGCGATGAAGAGCAGGAGCCACTGGGAGATGGAGAAGAAGTCACGGAGAGAGGCGGGGGCGCCCGGGCGTAGCGAGGCGAGGGAGAAGACCGCGCCTGCCAGCATGAGATAGAGCGCGATGATGAGCCAGCCCGTCGGAGTGCGGAAGAGCGAGAGGAATTCGCGTTTCGTGACGGCGAGGAGAGGGGTCATGTGTTGGAAGCAGAGGCTGAGGCGATGTGTGAAGCGAAAACGGCCTCAAGTGAGGGGGAGTCTCGCCTGATCTCGCGGACGAGGACGGAAGATTGTGCGGCTGTTCGCGCGAGAGTCTCGCGCAGATCGGGCGCGCCGTGTTGTGGGCAGACTTCGATACGCGACCAACCTCCGGGCAGGGACGTGGGGTCATGTGCACGGGTGACATGGGGTAGCGGTGTGAGGGCTGTGCGGAGGCGCGGTGCGTCTGGGGAGGGGCATTCGAGCACATAGGGCGCGTCGTGGGCGTGGGAAGCGAGGAGATTGGCGGGGGTGTCGTCGGCGCGGATGGTTCCGTGGGCGATGATGATCACGCGGTCACAGATTCGCTCGACTTCGGGGAGGATGTGGGACGAAAGCAGGACGGCTTTGTCCTGTGCGAGTTCGCGCAGCAGGGACCGTGTCTCAAGGATCTGGGAGGGGTCCAGCCCGGTCGTGGGTTCGTCCAGGATTAGGGCGGAGGGGTCGTGGATGATGGCCGCGGCCAGCCCGACGCGTTGGCGGTATCCCTTGCTCAGCGCGCCGATTCTGCGGCGGGAGACATCCCGGAGTTGGCATCGCTCGATGGCGCGCTCGGACGCAGCGGCGCGTTTGCTTCTGGGGACACGGTGGAGGGCAGCGCGGAAGAGGAGGTAGTCGCGCACACGCATCTCGGGGTAGAGCGGGTTGTGCTCGTGGAGAAGGCCGAGCCGAGCGCGGGCGGGGAGGGAATTGCGGATGGTGTCGAACCCGTCGATCGAGGCGTGGCCCTGGGTGGGGGGGAGGCAACCGGCGAGCATCCGGATGGTGGTGGTCTTCCCGGCGCCGTTGGGGCCGAGGAAGGCGGTCAGCGTGCCTTTGGGCACGACAAACGACACGTCGCGCACGGCGGCGATCGAGCCGAAGGACCGGGAGAGTTGATCGGCGTGGATCATTGGGAGGAGGATGCACAGTAGCGGGTAGGGATCGTCCGATGTCAAGAGGGGTCGGGGATACCCGGCGCGCGGCTAGGATGCCCTCGGAGGCGTGAGGCATAGATGACCAAACCGAAGCGTGAGTCCGGGTCCGGGGTGCAGCGAGCACGGCTCTTCGTCCTTGCGGACCAGAGGGCGCCGTCGGACGCGTTGCTCGAATCGCTGCGGGAGCA
This sequence comes from Phycisphaerales bacterium, assembly GCA_050174775.1. Classification (GTDB taxonomy): domain Bacteria; phylum Planctomycetota; class Phycisphaerae; order Phycisphaerales; family UBA1924; genus CAYPGJ01. The sequence continues at coordinate 998,790 of JBFXJP010000001.1, read as the reverse complement.
CTTCGAGATCGTGCGTGTGGACGCTGCGAGGGCGGCAGAGGCCGTGTGGCAGGGCGAGCATGTGTCGGTTCTCGCGGACGCGGCGGAGCTGACGGGGTTGGGTCGGGCGCTGACGGTGGCGCAGGAACGGGGGCTGCTCGAGTCGATCGGCGAGGCCGCGTGCCTGTACGAGGGGGGCGGGCGGATCGTCTGGGCGAGCCCGCTGTTCCTGGAGTTGGATTCGCAGACGCGCGAGCGGGTGATGGAGGCGTGCGAGCGTGCCGGGGCGTGGCTCGACGCGGGGTTCGGGGAGGCGGGCGCGCGTGGCGCGGCGCACCGTCAGAGGGTCGTGTCCGCTGATCAGCGTGCGTACGAGGTCGTGGTCGCGCGAGCGTCTGCCGGGAGGACGAAGGGTGAGGCGGACGGGGCGTGGCGCGTCGCGGCCGTGGTGCGCGACGTGACCGCCATGCACCGCACACAGCAGAAGATCGACGCGCTCGACCGGGCGGGGCAGGAACTTGTGCGTCTGGAGTCGGACCAGGTCCGGAAGATGCACGTGCATGACCGGCTCGAGTTCCTCCGTAAGAAGATCGTGCAGCTCGCGCACGATCTTCTCCAGTTTGATCATTTCGTGATCTATCTGCTCGACTCGGAAGGGCACAAGCTCGAACTCGTGATGTCGTCGGGGCTGCGGCAGGGCGTGCAGGACATCCAGCTCTACTCCTCGAAGGAGGGCAACGGCATCAGCGGGTACGTCGCGGCCACGGGCCGTTCGTACATCTGCCACGACGCGGCCAAAGATCCGCGCTACATCCGGGGCATGGACACGCCCGGATCGTCTCTCACGACCCCGCTCACACTCGATGACAAGGTGATCGGCGTGTTTAACGTCGAGAGCAACCGCGTCGGGGCGTTCACGGAGGATGACCGGCACTTTGCCGAGATCTTCGCCCGTCACGTGGCCATGGCGCTGCACATGCTGAACCTGCTCGTGGCGGAGCGGATCGTGACAAACGAGGCGGTGGCGGGGCGGATGGAAGGGGAGCTCCAGGAGCCGCTGAATGATCTGGCGGTCGAGGCAGCGTGGCTGAAGGAGCAATCACTCGCGGCCGACCCGAAGGTGGCTGAGCACGTGGCGCGGATCATCCGGGACGTCGAGGCGATCCGGAAGCGGGTGAAAGAAGTCTCGAAGGGGGCGAAGTCGATCCTCGGGGTGGATCAGGAACTGGCGAACAGCTCGGAAGATCCGCTCGTGTCGGGACGCCGCGTGCTCGTGGCGGATGATGATGAGGAGATCCGGCGATTGATCCGGGACGTGCTCACTAAACGCGGTGCGATCGTCACGGTCTGCGCGAGCGGAGGCGAGGCGGTGACGGTGCTGGAGGAGGCGTACGCCGGAGCGTCTGCGCCGAACGGGGTGCGGAAGGGCGGGCCGGACGACAAGGGCTTCAGGCTCATCGTGTCGGACATCCGAATGCCCGACAAGAACGGGTACGAGGTGTTCTCGACCGCGCGTCGGCTGGACTCATCTCTTCCTGTGATTCTTATGACCGGCTTCGGCTATGATCCCCATCACTCGATCGTGCGAGCGAGCCAAGAGGGCCTGCAGTGCGTACTCTTCAAGCCGTTCCAGGTCGACAAGCTGATCGAGGAAGTGCACAAGGCGCTCGGCGCCAGTTGAGTGTACGCCTCACGCGCGATACGCGTGGAGGACGCGGGGCAAACCATCACAGTCGGGGATGATCGAGGGTTCGCGCAGCATCGGCAGGGCTCGCGCGAGTGTGATCGCGCCGTCCGCGCTCGACGCGGCGATTTCGATGAGCAATTGTCCGTCCGGGGAAAGGAGTGGGGGGGCTTCGTCGAGGAGACGTCGCACAAGATCGAGGCCGTCCGGGCCGCCGCGGAGCGCGAGGTGTGGTTCGTGGTTCTTCACGTTGGGCGGCACGGCGGGCCACTCTTGGTCCGGGATGTAGGGGGGGTTGGAGACTATGAAGTCATAGAGAACGGGCTTGCAGTCGCCCGTCCGGAGAGGAGTTGTCAGATCGCCCTCGAGGAGTCGGAGTCTTTCCGCGAGCGCGTGCCGGTCGACGTTGCGTGCGGCGAGGGCGAGCGCATCGGGCGAGATGTCCGTGGCGTCGGCCGAGGCGTTTGGGAGATTTGTGAGCAGCGCGATGGCGATGGCGCCGCTGCCGGTGCAGATGTCGGCGATGCGGAGGGGGCGGCTGCGCCCCTCCTTTCCGAGTGACTGGAGAACACGCTCGACGATGGTCTCGGACGAGGTTCGGGGGATCAGGGCGCGCGGGTCGGTAGCGATCGGCAGCCCGAAGAACCATGCCTCACCGACGAGGTACTGGACGGGCTCGTGCCGGAGCGCGCGCGCAACGAGTCCTCGGAGTGCGGCACGTTCCTCCTCAGAAGCGGGTCGATCAGGGCTGGTGTAGAGGTCGAGGCGTGAGACTCCGAGGGTGTGGGTCAGAAGCATGTCCGCCAGCAGGCGGGGGGAGTCGAGCCCGGCCTTGGTGAACGCCCCGCTCAGCCAAGCCAGCAATTCGCGGGTGGTCCAGCGTTTCGTGGGGCTGTCGGCGCGCGACGTCATGGAGCGGAGTGTAGTGCGGACGCGGATCGGTCCGGCGTGCGGTAGGGGGATCGGATAGGATGTTCCGCTCGGGAGTCGGTCCCGGGGGACATGACTTTGTGGGCGCATCACGGAGACGCTGGGCGATGCCCGAACATCGAACGCTATGGCTGTCGGCGGACGCGACGGAGGCGGTGCGCCGTCGTGCGGAGAGCGCGGGAGTTTTCGTCGGCGTGAGCGTTGTCGACGAACAGGTCATCTGCGAAGCGAGCGGGTGTGCAGCTCTAGCCGAATATGTTGTCTCCGAGATCGACGGTCGGGTCTGGATCGAACTTCGAACGGCTGACCGTTGGCTGAGCCAGTCGATCGAGCAGGATCTCGTCCATACCGGCGACAAGCTGGAAGAGCTCATCGAGGAAGAACTGGCCGATCAGGGGTATGAGGGTGTGTGCGGAAAGGTCGAGCATTACCGCGATGACGAGAAGCGGTTTGTGTTCCGCACGGCTGTGCCACTTCGCGGCGAAGCGACCCCGAAGGAAGTTGCGGCGATTGCCGGAGCGTTCCTGCTGGCGATGCAGGCCGCATTCCGGCCATTGGGTGACATGGAAGCGGACGACGAGGAGTAGAACGCCCCGTTGGGCCGAGCGGGGTGTTCCCGTACTCTCGGCATAGGGCAGGAGCGGCGACGGGCATGCGGATCCTCATGCTGGGCTGGGAGTTTCCGCCGTTCATCAGCGGCGGTCTGGGCACAGCGTGCTTCGGGCTGACCCGCGCGCTCGACCGGCAAGGCCACGAGGTGCTGTTCGTCCTGCCCAGACCCATTGGCAAGGACGTCAAGTCGCACGTCAAGCTCTTCGGCCCGGACGCCATGCCCAATGGCAACGGCGCCTCAGCCCCTGCGGTCCCGCCCGCAATCCACACCGTCACGCGCACTGTGACAACGGCTGTTTCTGGAGCCTCCCAGCCCCCCGCAGTGGCGTCCTCCGGCCAGGCTCTCGCAGCGGCCTCAGGATCGATCGGCGAGCGTCTGTCGGCCTTCCGGCACGCCCTGCTCGTCGGGCTTCCGGGCGGCTTTGCGAGCCCGTATGGGGGTGGAGGGCCGGTCGGTGGGACGTCAACCACGGCGAGCGGGGTACGGGTCACCATCCCCCCGGGGGCCACCCCGGAGATGATTCGCGCCATCGGCGCCGAGGTGGAGGCTCTTCGTGCAGCGGGTGTCCACGTCGAGGCGATCGAAGAGTACATGGAAGCCGCGGGCCATCCGGGCGGCACGCACGGGCGTGCCGGGGAGTACTGCGGCGACCTCGTGACCGAGGCGAGCCGGTACGCGGCGCTCGTTGTCCGAATGGCGCGGCGGGAACGGTTTGATGTGGTCCATGCGCACGATTGGCTGACGTTCCCGGCTGGGATGGCCGTGGCCCGCGCCAGCGGCCGCCCGCTTGTCGTTCACGTCCACGCCACGGAGTTCGATCGTTCCGGTGAGCACGTGAATCAGCGCGTCTATGACATCGAGCGTCGTGGCATGCATGCGGCGACACGCGTGCTCTGCGTGAGTGAATACACCCGGCGCATCTGCGAGGCCCGCTACGGCGTGACGGGCAACAAGTGTCGCGTGGTCTACAACGGCGTCGACGTCGAGGAGGCCCAGCCCGCGCCCGACCTGCGGATCGAAGCAGGAGACAAGATCGTTCTCTTTCTGGGCCGCATCACGATGCAGAAGGGCCCAGAATACTTCGTCGCGGCCGCGAAACGAGTGCTCGAGAAGATGGAGAACGTCAAGTTCATCGTCGCCGGCGCGGGCGACATGGCGACGCGGATGATCGAGCAGGCCGCGGCCTATGGCATCGGCCACAAGGTGCTCTTCACCGGGTTCCTCCGCGGACGCGACGTGCGTCGCGTCTTTGAGATGGCCGACCTGTACGTCATGCCGAGCGTGAGCGAGCCGTTCGGCATCGCGCCGCTCGAGGCGATGAGCCACGGCACTCCCGTCATTATCTCCAAGCAGAGTGGTGTCTCAGAGGTGCTGACGCACGCGCTGAAGGTCGATTTCTGGGACATCGACGAGATGGCCAACAAGATCGTGGCGGTGCTCCGCCACCCGCCGCTCTCCAGCACGCTGCAGGAGCATGGGGCTATGGAAGTGCGCAGGCTCACGTGGGACGGCGCCGCGGAGAAGTGCGTGCGAGTCTACGGCGAAGCCATCGCAGAGATGTCGGGGGCGTAAGCGGGCCTAATTCAGCGCGACGCGCACCGGTTCACCCGGCCGGGCGGGCATCGCGACGACGTCGAGCCGCAAGGACGTGTCGAGGTACGGACGCACACGGCGAGCATCGCGCGTCGTGAGGTGACAGATGGGCTTGTCCGTGCGGAGTGCGGGGAAGCCTGCGGCGAGCGCGAGCGCGTCCAGTGTTTCGTGGTGACGTTCGGCCCACGCGCTCGCGGCCAAGAGCGCTGCGGCAGCGTCCGCTGCGGACGAAGCCACATCCTCGATGTGCAGATGGAGCCCGCCTTCATGGTCCACTCGGAAGCGGACCTCAGGCGCCTCCGGGCAGCGAGCGGGCAGGGCTGCGTCCGACGCCTCGGGTGCTGGGGCCGGTTTGTTTGTCTGGCATCGTGCGGCACGAGTCGGGGCGGGAGCGGGAGAGGGGGTTTCTACGCGAGGGTTGGAAGGACGATGCGAGTGAGGCGCGAGTGCACGCCTTGGGGTGCGTGTCGCGTTCTCGGAGGCTCGCAGGGCCTCCGTGAGCGTTGCGTCTTGCGAGCGCCACACGGTGTGGCAGGCAGCGTGGTCTGCACGTTCGAGCGCTCCTGCGAATTCGACGTGGACCGACAGGAACGATTCGCACGCGCGATACAGCGCGCGGTGTGCAGCGAGAGCCCTTTCGCGCGATGTGCCGACGAAGCAGACGCCGATCGTTGCGCGACCGGTGCGATCGGCTACGCCTTCAGTGAGAACGCGCTTGACCGCTGAGTAGGCGCTGATCACGCCCGTTTCTCCGGAGCCCGAGAGGATCGTGATCCGGGATACGCGAGCGACGATCTCGTCTGGGATCGAGCGAGTGGCCACGAGGATCGTGTGGGCGGCGTCTTGTGCTCGGACCTCGTCGCTTCCTTCATTGTCGGCGCCGTGCGATAGGGGCGCCACGACCTGTGCTTCAGCAAGCCCGTTGTCCGATCGCACGAGCAGCACGCTCGCGCGGAGTGTGGCCGCACGGGATCTCGCATAGGCCACGAACCAGACGCCCGGTGGTCTGGGCACATTGGCCGCGACGACCAGCTCGAGCCTCATGGTCACACGAGCCGTAGATTCGTCCTCGTCCTGCGCGGCATGCGGAGCGCGAGTCGCGGACGACGATCCGTTCCGATGAGGCGTCTCATCGAGAAACAGATCCGCGAGCGCGTCGAATTCATCCGTCGCGAGTGCTGCGTGCGCGGCCGCTGGTTCACCCGCGCCGACGATCAGTCGCAGATGGTCCACTGGGGCGTCAGCGGCGGAGTGTCGGTGGGACATCGCTGGCTCCGTGTGATGAGCTGTGCCGAGGGGGGGTAAGGGGCGCAGGGGCACGAGGACGGACGACCACGATGCTCGCGGGCGAGCCGTCTTCCGCGGCCGATTCCTCGTCCGCATTCGGATCGGATGTCCATTTTCCATCGACGATAAAGCGATAACGCTGGCGTCCGGCGGGCAGCGAGACTCTCGTCTCGTGCCATCCGTTGGACGCGTTGTACCGGAGCGGGGTCGCCGCCGGCGACCAGCCGTTGAAGTCCCCCGCAATGAATACGCGGGCGAGCGCGGAGGCCTGTACGCGGAACAGGCGGTCGATAGTCTCAGTTGGCGAGTCCGACGGGATTTCTCGGGCGAGCCTGGCCTGGTACGCGTCGCTACGTGCAGAGAGCGAGCGTATCCGCGCGGCCATTTCGGCTGCGCGTGAGAGAAGAACGTCTGCGGTGTCGTTCGTGGAGCGTTCGGGCTCCGCTCCCTCCGAATCGACTCTGTCGGAGCAAGGCGGCGCTGCGGTCTCGGCGGATTCCGGAGGCTGCTCGGCGGCAACGACACGGAGAGGCGTCAGTTCTTCTCCGAGTGCCCATTGCGCAAGTCGCGCGTAGTCCTCGCTCCCCGCTGTGTCGGGCGCAAGCTCGACAATTGGTCGTCCCGCCGCGGCCGCTTCGCGCAGGCGCATGTCCAGCCGGATGACCGATGGGAGCACACGTTCGCCGAAGGTTCGGCGCACCTCGTCGAGCAGGCGGCGCGCGAGAGGGCTCCGATCATCGTGCATGGTCGGCAGGACGTGATAGGGGAGGTCTTTGCCGAAGCGTTTGGTCAGCGCCTGAACGGTCTGCACTTGTCGTTCGGCGCCGCGCATCGCGAAGAACGAGGTCTCGACCGGGATGATCACCTCGTCCGCGGCGCGGAGTGCGTTGTACGTCAGCAGGCCGATGGTGGGCGGACAGTCGATGATGCAGCATCCATAGTCGGGTGCTTCCCGCCCGGTCGTCAGCGCTCGCACAACTCTGAGGAGACGGGTGTCGCGGTCGTCGAGCGTGGCCAGACCGCCGCGCGCCGCCTCGAGCCCCGCGAGCCGGATCGAGCTCGGCACAAGATCGAGGTGCTTGGATACGGGCCAGACCAGCCCCGTGCGCTCGATCGCGGACGCCGTGGGGGTCAGCATGGCGTCGCCCACGTGCCGCTCGATCCGTGACTCCGGCACCCCGAGCCCGGCCGCGCAGTGGGACTGCGGGTCCAGGTCGATCAGGAGGGTGGCTTGGCCGCGGCGCGCCAACGCGCCGGCCAAGTTGATCGCCGTGGTTGTCTTACCGCAGCCGCCTTTTTGGTTGACGATGGCGATCGTTCGCACGTCGGGACCCTGTCCGGGCGGACCGCCTCCGTCCTGGGAGGTTCCCCGCCCGTCGGGTGGTTATCGGGCTGCAGGCTTGTTTAGCTTTGAAACCCGTTGGCCGATCACGCGCGGATCGAGTCAAGACCTGCGATGACGGCTTCAACGGGGGGGGCAGGAACGACCTTCGAAAGGCCATGTCCGCTCGGCAATACCAGTCGCAATCGCCCTTTCTGAACCTTCTTGTCGTGACCCATACGGTCCAGAAGGGCAGAGCTCGCTGGCAAACCACCGACTTCCACTGGCAAGGAGAGGGCTCGGAGCGCCGCTTCCACGATGCGTGGGAGATCGTCGTCACACAGATCTGCGCGAGCGGCACACGTTGCGGCCGCACGGAGCCCCAGCGCGACGGCCTCGCCGTGCAGCAACGGACCATCTGCTCGATCGAGCGTCAGCCCTGGCAGCGGTTCGATGGCGTGCGCGAATGTGTGCCCGAGATTCAGGAGTGCACGACCGCCGGGGCCGCTTGACTCCTCACGCTCGTCGTCGCTGACGACAAACGCTTTGACTGCGACGTTGCGCGCGATCAGCTCCGTCAGGACGCCGGCTTGCCTCGCCGCAATCCGCTCAGCGTGGGTGAGTGTCCATCCGAACAGCCCGGCGTCGCCCGCGTCAGCGCTCAGCATCGCGTGCTTCAGGCATTCCGCCAGCCCGGATCTGAACTGTCGGTCCGGGAGAGTGCTTAGCGCGCCGATATCTGCGAAAACCATGTCAGGCTGATGGAATGCGCCCACCATGTTTTTGAGGAGGCCTGCATCGGTGAGCAAATTCACGCCGGCTTTGCCGCCGACCGACGCGTCGACCATCGCAAGCAGCGTCGTCGGGCACTGGACGATCGGCACGCCGCGCCGGTACGTCGCGGCGAGGAAGCCGGCCACGTCGCCCACGATCCCGCCGCCCAACGCAACAACGGGCTCATCGCGCTCATGGCGCGACTCGGCGATGTCCACGAGAAGGTTCGCGAGTGTGCCGAGCGTTTTCTGCGTTTCGCTCGCCTGCACGGACGCGGCAGAGACGTGAAAGCCCCGATGCGCGAGTGAGCGCGAGACGCCGATCACCAGTTCGTCCGGCAGGCCTGCGTCGTAGACGAGAAACGCCCTCCGGCCCGGACCAAAGCGAGGCGCGAGGTGGTCGCCCAGCCCTTCCAGCAGACCCTCGCCGACAATCACGTCGTACGAGTGGCTGCTCGTCTTCACCGGGATCGAACGCATCTGCTCGGTCATGGCTCTTGCTGCGTTACTCCCACTCGATCGTAGCCGGCGGTTTGGAGGAGATGTCGTACACGACGCGGTTCACGCCGCGCACCTCGTTGATGATCCTGGAGGAGATGGTCGCGAGCACGGCGTACGGGATCCGTGCCCAGTCCGCGGTCATGAAGTCCTGTGTTTCCACGGCCCGGATCGCCACCACGCTTTCGTAGGTCCGTCCGTCCCCCATCACGCCGACGCTCCGGATCGGGAGCAGCACCGCAAAGACCTGGCTCGTCGAGCGATACAGGTTGTTTGCCACGATCTCCTCGAGCAGGATCTCGTCGCAGTCGCGCAGCACGTCGAGACGCTCGCGCGTCACCTCCCCAAGCACGCGCACCGAAAGGCCGGGACCCGGGAAGGGGTGCCGCCACACCATCTGATCCGGGAGCCCGAGCACTTCTCCGAGCTTGCGGACTTCATCTTTGAAAAGGTCCCGCAGTGGCTCGACGAGATCGAACCCGAGTTGTTCCGGCAGTCCGCCCACGTTGTGGTGCAGCTTGATGTTCGCTGACTGGCCAGCATGCCCGTGGCCGGATTCGATCACGTCCGGATACAGCGTGCCTTGCGCGAGGAACTGAAAGCTGTCTGGCGAGCCCTGCGCGAGCCTCGGGCGGATCGACCCCGCAGCATCCTGGAACACGTCGATGAACCGCTTGCCGATCCGCTTGCGCTTGTCTTGCGGGTCGGTGACGCCGGCCAGGTCCGTCAGGAACTGCTCGGTCGCGTCGATCACGTGAAGATCGATGTCGAAGTGATCCCGGAACGTCGATTCGACCAACGCCCGCTCGTTCTTCCGCAGCAGCCCGTTGTCCACAAAAACACACGAAAGCTGGTCGCCGATCGCCCGATGGATCAACGCCGCGCACACCGCCGAATCCACACCCCCTGACAGGCCGCACAGCACGCGGTTCTTCCCGACACGCTCGCGCACGCGCTCCGCAGCAGCGTCGACGAAGTCCGACATCCGCCACGTGCCCTTGCACTTGCACACCTCGAACACGAAATTGCGGAGCATGTCGACGCCGTGGGGCGTGTGCGTCACCTCGGGATGGAACTGCACGCCGAGGAACGGCTTGCTCTTGTGGCGCACGGCGGCGTGCGGGCACGTCGGTGTCGATGCGAGGGTGTCAAAGTCCCGATCAAGATCCAGCACTTGGTCCCCGTGCGACATCCACACCGTGGTCTTCTGCGGGATGGCCTCGAGAAACCCCTTGTCCGCTCCTTCCCCGATCGCCAGATGCGCCCGCCCGAACTCCCGGGATTTCCCCCGTTCCACCCTCGACCCCAACAACTGGCACGCGAGCTGCATCCCATAGCAGATGCCCAGGACAGGTACGCCCAGATCCAGAACCCCCGGGTCGCATTTCGGCGCCCCCGTCTCGTACACGCTCGACGGCCCACCGGACAGAATGATCCCCTTCGGCCGCATCGCACGCAGCTTCTCGACCGATATATCCGGCGCCACCAGCACGGAGAACGCGCCGGCATCCCGCACACGGCGCGCGATCAGCTGCGCCGTCTGGGAGCCGAAATCCAGAATGGGGATCACCTCGTCGTGCGGCAGGGCGCTCTCGGCGGCGGGCATACGGGCCTCTCGGGGCGGTTTGCGGGGAAAGGGGAGGATTCTACCATGACCCCTCAGATGCGGGCGATCGCTCTAGCATGTTGTGTGACGCTGGCCGGCTGCTCACTCCCGCCGCGCGATTCCGGCTTCCAGTCGCGCGACCCTGCGGCGAGGCTTGACGCCCTCCGCACCGCTGTTGCCGAGAACGACCGCTCGGCCGTCCCCCACCTCATCTCCATGCTCGATAGCGACGACCCCGCGCTCCGCATGTTCGCCCAGCACGGTCTGCAGCGCCTGACGGACCGGTCGTTCGGCTATGACTATGCAGCTCCACCCGAGCAGCGTCGTCGGGCCACAGACGCCTGGGCCGCATGGTGGCAGAGCGAGTCGACCAGCACCCCCTCCCCCAATCCCGAGACCGGCGGATGAGCGCTCACCCGAATCCATCCCCCGGACCCGCTCCCTCCACGCGCAAGCCCTCGGGCGCGCCGCACGTACGCCTCGCCATTGTGAGCCAGCCCAGGTACCTCGCGCCCGTGCGCACGGCAGTGGATGCGCTTGCCCAGAACGTCGGCTTTGACCGCTCCGCCGCGGGCCACATCGCGCTCGCCATCGACGAGGCCATCTGCAACGTCATCCGGCACGGATACGACGGCCGCACGGATGGCGAGGTTGCCATCAGCCTCTGGCCGGTCGAGGAGCACGGGCAGCCAGCCGCCCTCTGGATCGAGATCGAAGATCGCGCAAAGCAGGTCGACCCCTCCCTCATCGCGCCCCGAAACCTGGACGATGTTCGTCCCGGAGGGCTCGGCGTCCATCTGATCCGAGAACTCATGGACGACGCCCGCTACGAGCCCCGCGACGGAGGCGGCATGCGTCTGACGATGGTTCGACGGTTGCCTTCCGCGGGCTCACGCGTCAAGATCGCCGACCGGGGCCCCGACAAGGGGGGAAATCCCCCAGCCTGACCCCAAGGAGGCCCTGCCCTCGCAGGTGAACGACACATGCCCCCCGAAGCCATGGAAGTCCACGTCGAAGAGCAGGCCGCCGGCATCATCCTCGTTCCTGAGGGCGATGTTGACCTTCACCGCTCCCCCGCCCTCCGCGAGCGACTTAAGCGCGTCGCCCAGCAGAAGCCCCGGCGGCTCATCGTCGACCTTTCCCACGTCCCCTACATGGACAGCAGCGGCGTCGCCACCCTCGTCGAGGCCATGCAGATCACACGCCGTCAGTCCACCACTCTCGTCCTTTGTGGCATGCAGGACCGTGTCCGCTCCATCTTCGAGATCGCCAAGCTCAATAGCGTCTTCAAGATCGTCCCTGACCGTGACGCGGCCCTGAACGCCTGACCCATGCCCAAAGACGCCGACTCTCGATCGCTGCCGCTCGCGCTCAAGCCCTTCGAGTACGTCGGCATCCGCACCTTCGAACTCCTCGATCACATCGGCTCGCTCTGGTCCCTCTGGTTCCAGACCGTCCGTTGGATCTGGCGCGCCCTCACAGACAAGCGGGTCCGTTTCGGCCGTCCGGCCGTCATTTCCCAGGTCGTCCGGGTCGGTGTCGGCTCGATCTTCATCGTCTCCCTCGTCTCTGGAGCCGTGGGGTTCATCCTCGGCCTCCAGATGGCCCCTCCCCTCGACAACCTGGGCCAGGTCCGTCTCGTCCCCAACATCATTGCCGTCGCCGTCCTCCGCGAGCTCGGCCCACTCATCGCGGCCATCGTCCTGACCGGCTTTGCAGGCGCCGCAATCGCCGCCGAGATCGGCACAATGGTCGTAGGTGAGGAGATCGAGGCCCTTGAGGCCCACGCGCTCAACCCCGTCCGCTTTCTTGTCGTCCCTCGTCTCATCGCGACCACGGCCAGCCTGACGTGCCTGGCGGTCATCTCCGACACAGTGGCGGTGCTGGCCGGGCTCATGATGGGCGTTACCGTGCTCGACCTACCCGTCTACGTGTACATCCAGAACACACTCGACCAGGTCGGCCCGCGCGACTTCCTCACCGGGGTCTTCAAGGCCGGGGTCTTTGGCCTGCTCATCGGCCTCATCGCGTGCGGCAACGGCCTCAAGGTCACCGGCGGCGCAGCTGGCGTCGGACGCGCGACGACCAACACCGTTGTGCAGTCGGTCGTGGCGGTCATCTTCGCCGACCTCATCTTCACCGGAGTCTTCTACGCGCTCGGCTGGACTTGAACCGGGGGCGTCCTCAGCGGCGGTATGCGAGCGGGTGCTCCAGCATCGCGTACGCCTCCCGCAGCACCGTCATCCCAAGGAACCCCGCCGCAGCGAGCCCGCCCAGGGCAGCCGCGCTGCCCCATTTGCCCACTCCAACCAGCCATGCCACGCCGTACAGCGTCAGCCACAGGGCGCCGTACCTCGTGATCTTGTCCGCTGCCTGTCGGGGGCTTAGAGCCCGTGATGCCTTCCGGCGCGCAACAAGGACGAAGGCCGCAGCCAGCAACGCAGGTCCAACCGCAGCCCACGGGCTCACAAAGTCGGGCCACACTCCCCGGCCCTGTCGTGCTCCTGCGTACAGCAGCACGCCGGACCAGAAGGTCCAGCCGAGTGTCGCCGAGACGACTGATGCTGTGGAGAGCGCAGGCCGACGTTCCTCAAGCCGGTGCGTCGTGGCGCCCACGAGCATGGCATGGGTCATGACCAGCCACACCGGCCACACGAACACCAGCTCCACGTTCCCGATGAGCATGTGCGCGCCGTAGATCAGGGAGAGCGCCACCAGCCCCACCGCGGGGAAGAACTTCGCCATCCCGTGATAAAACAGGCATGCGCCCGCCGTGAGCAGCGTCATGAGCACCGCTGACGTCCCGATCGCCGTGGCGCCCAGAATGGCGCCGAGCAGCGAAATCACGACGAGACCCACCGCCGCATCAATGTTCAGCCTGCCCGATGCCAGCGGACGGAGCGGGTGGAGCACACGATCCCGCCGGATGTCGAGCGTGTCGTTGAGCGCCGCCGCGAACGAGTACAGGCACACCCCGACCACGGCGCCCCCGGCCAGCATGACCCACAGCGGGAACTTCGGGTCGTCCGCGGCCTTCTCGTACGGCGGGTTCGCATCCGTCCACAGGATGACGAACCAGATGTTCCCGACCACGGCAAACGCCGTCGTCACACGGGTGAGGTGCAGAACAGGCGCGATGCGGAGGAGCCACTGACGCACGCCGCGATCCTACACGCCCGCTCGCGCTGGATGCCCCCTCCCTCTCCTCCTACCATCCCCGCCATGCCCAAGGGTCCAGCCAACCCCGAAATGACGACCACCGCCGCGGAGCTCCGGTGCGCCGTTGTCGTCTCCCGATACAACGCCTGGATCACCGACCGCCTCCTCCTCGGCGCACATCAGGAGTGGGAGCGTGCCGGCGGCGCCACGGACGCGCTCGAAGTCATCTCGGCGCCCGGCTCGTTCGAGTTGCCGGTCCTTGCTCGTGCCGCAGCCACCTGCGGTCGCTTCCATGCCGTGGTCGCCTTGGGCTGCCTGATCCGTGGCGAAACCACGCACGACCAGCACATCGCCCGGTCGGTCGCCGACGGCCTTCAGCGCATTGCCATCGATACGGGTGTGCCCGTCGCCTTCGGCGTGCTGACGGTTGAAAACGAGGCCCAGGCGGAGGCACGGGCCGGAGGGGATCAGGGCAACAAAGGCGCCGAATCGATGCGGGCTGCGTTGGAAACGCTCGCGGCACTCGACGCTATCCACCGGAAGACCCCCCTCGTCGGACAGAGCACGCGCTGATGGCCACTCCCAAGGACATCCGTCGCGCAGCGCTGCAGGCGCTCTATCAGCTCGATGCGCGTGGTGACGCTGATGTGGATTCGATCCGCGCGTCCATGGACCACGAAGATTCTGCCCTCCGTCCGGCCGAGCGCGACCGGGCGATGGAGCGCGCGACACGCGCCTTTGCGGATCGTGCGATTGCCGACTCCGCCGTCTCGAAATACGCCGGCGACTGGCCTGCGCACCGTCAGCCCGCCATCGATCGCGCCATCCTCCGTCTTGCGCACTTCGAACTCAAGGAAGCCGCTGTCGAGTCGCGCGTCACGATCAGCGCCGCGGTCGATCTCGCCAAGGAATTCAGCACAGAGCGATCCCCTGCCTTCATCAACGCTGTGCTCGACAAGATTGCGAAGGCCATGCCCCGGAGCGAGAGCCCCGCCGAGCCCGCGCCGGACGCCGCGAACGCAGAGGCCTGACCCGTGGGCCTTTTTTCCTCCACGATCGGCAAGCTGAAAAAAGGTCTCTCCGCCACGCGCGACGCCATCGTCGCGGGCGTCCGTGACCTCCCTTCCCTCTTCCGTGGATCCCTCGACGAGCAGGTCATCAACGACATCGAGGCCCGCCTCCTCCGCGCTGACATCGGCACCGAGACCACCCGGAAACTGGTCGACGGCCTCCGCATCGATTACCGCGCGGGAAAACTGACCAAGGGCGCCGACGCCTTGGCCTACCTCAAACGCGAACTCAAGGCCCTGTGGCCGGACGAAGATCGCGAGCTGCGCACCGCGCCCCCCGCGCCGGCACAGCCCACCGTCATCCTCGTTGCAGGCATCAACGGCTCCGGCAAGACCACCACCATCTCCAAGCTTGCCAACATGCTCAGGAAGGAGGGCAAGTCGGTCCTGCTCGGAGCCTGCGACACGTTCCGCGCCGGCGCCGTCCGTCAGCTTGAGATCTGGGCCGACCGACTCAACGTCGACATCATCAAAGGGCAGCAGGGGGGAGACCCTGCCGCCGTGGCGTTCGACGCCTGCGATGCAGCGGCCTCCCGCGCCGTCGATGTTCTCATCCTGGATACCGCGGGGCGCCTGCACACGCAGGACCCGCTGATGCGCCAGCTCAAGAAAATCCGTGATGTTGTTGCCAAGCGTCTGCCCGGTGCGCCGCACGAGGTGCTGCTGGTGCTCGACGCCACGACCGGCCAGAACGCGCTCCGCCAGGCCTCCGAGTTCACGCAGGCCATCAGCGTCTCCGGCATCGTCCTCACCAAGCTCGACGGCACCGCCAAGGGCGGCGTTGTCGTCGCGGTGCGGCAGGCTCTCGGCGTGCCCGTGAAATTCATCGGCGTCGGCGAGACGCTCGACGACCTCGAACCGTTCGATCCTGAGTCGTTTGTCGAAGCCCTCTTCGGCGAGGGATAATCCAGGCATGTCCGGCCCGCGTCCCATGACCATCGCGAGTGTCCTCACGCTCGCCCTCCTCACGGTCACGCACGCCCATGCCCAGCCCGCGGACACCTCCACCGAAGTCATCCCCTTTGTCAACGAGCAGCTCCTCCTCCTCGCCACGATCATCGCCTCTATCGCGGCCCTGCCGCCCCTGATCGATTTCCTTGTCGATCGTCGCAAACGCCGCGAACGCATCGCCCTCTCCTTCGATGATCTGCCGCGCGAGGCGCTCCACCCGCGCGTCGCGGGCTACGACGCCGTCTTCGAGTCGATCGCGGACCTCATCGACCGCGCCCGCCACCCCAAGGCGTACGCCGACCTCCGTGTGGGCAACGAGGCGCTCCTCATCGGCCCGCCGATGTGCGGCAAGAAGTCCTTCGCGCTCCGGATGGCCCAGCTCGCCGAGATGGACCGCGTGCTCATCGTCCACTCGCCGCGCAACGAGGACGTGCTCGCGCGCGCCAAGACCCTGCTCAAGCGGTACGAGTCGCAGAAGGTCATGCTCCTCCTGCCACGCATCGACACCGTCTTCTCCTCTCCCGACGACTCGCTGCATGCGGAACTCGATGCGCTCATCGAAACCTCCGCCGAGCGCGACAACGTCCTTGTCATCGGCACCGCGCGCGCCTGCCAGTCTGATAGCGAGCTCGACAATCTCTTCGGCATCAAGATCGCCCTCCCCGGCGCCGCGCGCGAGCCGCAGGCCGCACGGACCGTCACCGACGATCAGCGAGAGGTCCTCCGGGCCGTGGCGGGGCTCTCCCTCCGAGAGGCTCGCTCCCGAGGCTTCACGCTGCAGTCGATCGATGAGGACGAGTTGACGCGCCGCATCCTCTCAGTGGCCGCGAACCCGGCCGAGATCGAGGACATCATCTCCATCTGCCAGACCGCGGCCAGACATCGCGCGCGCAGCACGAAGACCGACCGGGCGCTCATCACCCCGGAGATCCTCGATACCGCCATCGAACGCGTCGTCCCCGGCGGCGTTCCCGGCAACGCCTGACCAAATATGCCCGACAGGAGTCGAACCTGTAACCTTCGGCTTCGGAGGCCGACGCTCTATCCAATTGAGCTACGGGCACGCTGCGTGTGCGCTCTCGCGACAACGCCCGTTCCAAGAGGGTGATGCTACGATCCCCGCCCCCTTCGGGCAACGCGATACATGCACACCCCCCGCGCCAACATCCCGGGGCGTCCGACGCCCCTTCCCCTGGTTCTCGCGCTCACGTGGCTCTCCAGCCTCTCCACCGTCGCGTTCATGCTCGGCATCTTCTTCGTCGCGCAACGCCAGTACGGCTTCTCCCGCACCGACAACCTCCTCCTCGGCCTCGTGCTCGGCGCCACGTACGTGCCCGGCGCCATGCTCATCGGTCCAGCCCTCCGGCGGCTCGCCGAACGCGTGCCGTGGATCTCCACGCGCGCGGTGCTCGCAGTCATCATGGTCCTTCTCGCAGCGGCAGCGGCCGCGCCGTGGTTCTTCAAAGGGCATGTCCTGGCCGTTTGGCTCGCCGCGCCCGCATTCAACGCCATGAACGGGGCGCTCTGGCCCATCGTCGAGTCCTACCTCTCCGGCGCGCGCCGTGCCGACGCTCTCCGCAAAGCCACAGGCTGGTTCAACATCGTCTGGTCCTCCGCGGGTGTCGCCGCGGGGTTCGTCATCGCCCCCATCCTGGAGTGGAGCCCGCTCGCTGTTCCCGCGTTCGCCGCCCTCGTGCAGGTCCTCTCCTGTTTCCTCCTCTTCCCTCTCACACCCGAGCCCCCCCGTCACCTCACCGACGCGCACCCACACCCCCCCGTGTACGAGCGGCTCCTTGCAGCGTGCCGCTGGCTCCTCCCCACCTCCTACGTCCTCTCCTACTGCCTCGCGCCCATGCTCCCCGACCTCGTCAAGACGCTCGACGTCCCGAGCGCCTGGCAGGCGCCCCTCGCATGGACCTGGCAAGCCTCCCGTTTCGCCGTCTTCGCCCTCTTCTTCGCGTGGGGCGGCTGGCACGGGCGCTGGGGCGCCATCCGCGCCGCCGCCGCAATCATCCTCGCCGGCTTCGCGCTCAGTGTCCTCGCATCCTCCCCCGCGATCCTTGCGCTCGGTCTCATCCTCTTCGGGGCCGGTATGGGCGCGGTCTACTCAGCCGCGATCTACTACGCCATGGAAGTCGGCGCAGCCGAGGTTGAGGCCGGCGGTGTCCACGAGTCTCTCATTGGTGTCGGGTACACCCTCGGCCCGCTGGGCGGCTTGGCCGCAGGCGCTGTAAGCACGAGCGTCGGCGTCTCTCCTGCACAAGCGACAGCCGCGCTACTCCTCATCGTCGTCGCTGCCGGTCTGGCAGGCGCGTGGGCATGGTCGGGCAAAGTCACGCAGAGCAACCGCTGAAACGCACAGCCGGTTGAAAAGAACAACCCCAGACCTGCATTTCTGCAAGCCTGGGGCGTTGAGTAAGAGGGAAGCCTGGTGGAATGACACCCCGGAACAGCAAAGGATGTTCCAAGGCGGAGACGAGCCGGTAGGCTCTCCGGACAAAGCAGGAAGGCGCGCCGAACCCCTTTCTGGCGCTACCAAGACGTGTCCGCCCTCTCACCCCAGCATATCGCCGGGAAATAGGGTGGGCAAGGCTTTGGGGGTCGCTTCTCCCGCCTCCGGGCCAATCCGCCCAACAAGAACAAATGAAGGTTCGCAGCAATGCTCAGAGAGGTTGCGGAGACCCCTCATCCGCGCGAGTTGTGCGCAAATTTCGCGGAATATCACCGTTTCTCGTTCGGCGATTGCCCCTGCACGATCCGATCTCTCGACCCCGCGGCCACCAGACGGGACACGAACACACCGTACTCCCGATCGACCTCCTCGAGCGACTTCGGCAGGTACGCCTCGAGCACCAACGATCCACGCCGCGCGAACAACGCCGCCAATCCCCGCTCTCCAAACCGCACGCGCACAACTTCCCGGACCTTCCCCTGCTCCGCATCCAGCAGCAGGTTCCGCAATCCCTCCCGGTACGCCCCACCCTCACCCTCATTCAGGAAGTGCATCAGCGCCCACACCTGCGCGTAGTACCGCAAGGCCTCATCCCCCGCCCCCGCCAACAAATCCTGCGGCGCCTCCGACAGCAACCTCGACAGCGGGACCAACTCCCGCCTCGCGTGCGCCGTCCGTAGCCGGTCATACCGCTCCAGATTCGACCACGGCAGGAACACCGGCGTGTTCCCCGCCCACCGATGCCCCTCCATGAACGAGGCCAATCCCTCCTCCATGTAGATCGGAAGCGGATCGCGAAACGTGCGCTGCGTGTACTGATGCCACCCCTCGTGCGCCGCGATCGCCAGCGTGTCGAACACCCCGATGTCCCACAGGAACGCACGCCCCCCGTGCGCGAAACCGCCCCGTCCGATCCGGTGATACCGCTCCCCCTCGCGCCCCATCATCTGCAACGTGAGCCGCTTCCACTGATCCCGGTTGTC
This sequence comes from Phycisphaerales bacterium, assembly GCA_050174775.1. Taxonomy (GTDB): domain Bacteria; phylum Planctomycetota; class Phycisphaerae; order Phycisphaerales; family UBA1924; genus CAYPGJ01. The sequence goes on along the minus strand of JBFXJP010000001.1, from coordinate 979,891 downwards.
CATCAGAAACACGTCGAGCTTCACCGGCGGCGCCGGCAGCGGCACGATCGCGCTGCGGTAGTGATCCAGCGCCAACTCCAGAAACCTCGGCAAGCGCGAGATCGTGATCGGCTCCTTCTCCGTCGTGAACACCCGGTAGTGCGCTGTCGTGATCAGCCTCCCCTCGGCCCGATCGAACGTCCACGCCTCGTTCGACACCACCACATCCCGCTCAACCCCCGCGCCCGGCGCTCCGACGAAGCCGCTCGTGCTCGACCCTGTGCCTGTCCCACCCGTGCGCGTCGTCCCCCCGCACGCGCCCAGCGCGAGCATCGTCAGCCCCAGCACGCCCGCACGCACGCCCCTCATCCAAGCCGCCCCAGCGCATCCCTCGTCGCGCTCAGCTCCGCCTGCTGCGCCGTCAGCTGATCGCGCGTCTGCTGCACGAGCTTGGCCGGCGCCTTGTCGGCGTAGCCGGGGTTGTTCAGGCGCCCTTCGAGCGCGGCGATCGACTTTGACAGGTCCTCGACCTTCTTCTCGAGCCGTGCCCGCTCGGCGCCCGCATCCACCTCGTCCGTCAATCCCGAGATGTGCCGCTGCGCTCCCTCGAACGTGATCACCATCGACCCGCCCCCGGACGGCGGAGCTTCCGTGGTCACCTTCTCCAGCCCCGCCAGTGTCTCCACCAGACCCTGCCCCTGCCCGATCGCCTCGGCCAATCCCTTGTCCACATGCAGCGTCAGCTTGCGCTTCGGCGCCACGTTCTGCTTCGCCCGCGCTTCGCGCACCGACTCCGTCAGCGTCCGCAACCGCTCGAACCGCTGCTCGGCTTCCTCGTCCCGCAACGCACTGTTCACCTCAGGCCAACCCGACAGGCACAGCAGCCCCGACTCGTGCATCCCGAGCATCAGCCCCTTCACCTCCGCCGTCCTCACCTCGCGCAGCCGCTCGTAGATGGCCTCCGTGATGTACGGCGCCACGGGGTGCAGCAGCCGCAGGATCGCGTCCAGCGTCGCGCGCAGCACGGCCCGCTGCCCCGCTCCCAGCGCCGTGTCCCCCTTCACCGTCGGCTTGATCGCCTCCAGATACCAATCGCAGAAGTCGCGCCACAGCAGGTCGTACAACGCCGCGGCGTACTCCGCGTACTCATACCGCTCCACGCACTCATTGATCGCCTTCGTCGCCGAGGCAAGACGCGAGAGAATCCACCGGTCCGCGAGCGTGAGCGACGTCGGATCGACCGCTGTGCCCGATGCGCTTCCGGCAGCGCTATCGAGTATCGACAGCGCGAACCTCGACGCGTTCCACAGCTTGTTGCAGAAGTTGCGTCCGAGGTCGAACTTGGGGGAGGAGTTCTTGCCGGTGCGCTCGTCGCGCTCGACGGGCATGCGGACGTCCTGCGTCTGCGTGGTCATGTGGCAGAGCGTGAAGCGCAGGGCGTCGGCGCCGTGGGTCGCGATGATGTCGAGCGGGTCGACCCCGTTGCCGAGCGACTTGGACATCTTGCGTCCCTCCCCGTCCTGGATGACGGAGTGGATGAAGACGTCATGGAAGGGCGCCGGGCCGGGCGTGCCGTCCTCAGCGAGGAAGTAGCGGTTGAACATGACCATGCGCGAGACCCAGAGCGTGATGATCTCGCGCGCGGTGCAGAGCACGTTGGTGGGGTTGAAGACCTCGAGCACACCGCGCGTCTCGTCCGACTGCGCGCTGTCCGGCCAGCCCATTGTCGAGAGCGGCCAGAGTCCGGACGAGAACCACGTGTCGAGGACGTCGGAGTCGCGGCGGAAGCCCTGGGACTCAAGAAGCTCATCGCCCTGAAAAAATTCCGGAAACTCTGGTGTCGGGGCATTGGGATTCCGATGCGTTCCAGATGCGCGCAGGCAGATGTGGACATTCACATCACGGAGATCGCGTAACGGGTGCGGCGACGCCGGATCGTCAGGATCCCATTCCGGTCTGGGAGAGTATGAATCCAAATTCGGATCGACCGCGGAGTTCCAATAGGACGCGGTCGCGTCATCATCATTCTCAAGTCTCATGTGCCACAACGTCTCACTGATGTAGTCGTTGCGGTCGCCACAGTGCTCACCTGTGAAGTCGCTGTAGCGCTCAACATGCTTCGTCCACACCGGAATCCTGTGCCCCCACCACAGCTGCCTCGAGATCGGCCAGTCGCGCAGGTTCTCCAGCCACGTCTGGTACGTCTTCGCGTACCGCTCCGGCACGAACCTCAGCTTCCCATCGAGGAGCGGCTGCAGCGCGAGCCCCGCGAGCGAATGCGCCGGCACGTCCGTCCCCTTGATCATCCCCGCGTCGGGCAGGCTCGGGATCTGCTTCTTCACCGCGATGTACCACTGGTCCGACAGGTACGGCTCGATCGCTGCATGTGAGCGGTACGAATGCCCCACGGAGTGCTTGTACGGCTTCTGCGCTTCGAGCAGGTTCGCGTTCTTGAACGCCGTGACCACCGCCTTCCGCGCATCCTCGCGCGGCATGCCCACAAACTGCACCGCCTCGTGCACGTCCGTCCACCCGTGCTTGTCCGAGATCGACGCGTCCGGCGCCATCACATTGATGATCGGCAGCGAATGCCGCTGCCCGATCTCATAATCGTTCGTGTCGTGCGCCGGCGTCACCTTCAAGAACCCCGTCGCGTACGCGGCCTTCGGGTCCTTCGCCGCCGCCTCCGGGTCAGCCTGCATCGCCGCGGGCATCACCACGTAATCATCCGCCACAATCGGGATCACGCGCGTCACCAGCGGCAACCGCACGAACGCCTTCGCGCCCGAGAGCGCCGGCCACCTCGGGTCCTTCGGGTTCACGGCCACGGCCGTGTCCCCCAGATACGTCTCCGGCCTCGTCGTCGCCACCGTCACGTGATCCGCCACCGTCCCGTCCGGCATCGGCACGCGCAGCGGCTTCCCGCTCGCATCGCACAGCGGATAGCGCAGGTAATAGAAGAAGCCGTCGACTTCCTCCATCTCCACCTCGTCATCCGCCAGCACCGTCTGCGTCACCGGGTCCCAGTTCACGAGCCGCTTGCCCCGGTAGATCAGCCCGTCCTGGAACAAACGGAAGAACGCCTCGCGCACCGCCCGCGCGCACACCTCGTCCATCGTGAACCGTTGTCGGTCCCAATCGCACGAGCAGCCCATCGCCTTGAGCTGCCCCGTGATCACCGCTTCGTACTCGTCCTTGAACTTCTGCACCTGCTCGACGAACGCGTCCCGCTCCCACTTGATCCGTGCCGGCTTGCCCTCCGAGATCAAGCGCTTCTCCACCACCGTCTGCGTCGCGATGCCCGCGTGGTCCGTCCCCGGCATCCACAGCGTCTCGAAGCCCATCATCCGGTGCGCACGCGCGAGCACGTCCTGCAGCGTGTTGTTGAGCGCGTGCCCAAGGTGCAGCGCCGCGGTGACGTTCGGCGGAGGGATGAGGATGGTGTAGGGCTTGCGGCTGGCCGAGACGCGGCTCGGCTCGGCATGGAACGCGCGGGACTTCTCCCAACGCTCTCGAATCCGCGTCTCGTGCTCGCCGGGCTGGTAGGTCTTGGGGAGTTCGGTGGTCATGGGGAGGCGGAGTGTACCCCCCTCCACAGCCCGCACCGCCCATGCGGACGGGGGTAGAGTGCGCCGTATGGACGGCTACGGGTCAGGTCGGCGAAAGTCGGGGAGTCTCTGGTACGGCGTGGCTGTGGCTGTGCTCACCCTTGGCGTCATCGGCGCCGGGGCGTGGGGGGTCCGCAACGCGCTCCGCAGCGCGCGAGCCTCAACCTCAGGCTCCGCAGCCGGAGGCGGCTCGCCCCTCGCCGGTGAGCGCACCGTCAGCGCGAGCGAGGGTGACACGGCGATCCGCGCCGCCGAGCAATACCTCCGGCAGGAAGAGCCGGGCAAGGCAGAGACGGTCCTCCGCGCCCTCACCGACAAGGCGCCTCAGCGTCAGGACGCCTGGCTGCTTCTGGGCGAGACACTCCTTGCGCAGGGCCGCAAGGAGGACGCCTACGCCGCGTACCAGCGCGCCATGAGCGTCGGGAGCGCGAGCGGCGAGATGCGCTTCGCCGCGGGTGTGCTCGCCAGCGATCTGGGCCGTCTCGACGAGAGCGCCGAACATCTCGCCATCGCGCAGGCCAAGGAGCCGGGCAGCGCGAAGATCGCGCTCTATCTGGGCCAGGTGCAGCGCCTCCTCCACAAGACCGACGAAGCCAAGGCCAGCCTCGTCCGCGCCACCGTCATTGACCCCCAACTCGCCATCGCCTGGGCAGGCTTGGCCGACCTCGCGCTCGAGGAGAACAAGCTGGGCATGGCCCGCCAGCACATCGAGAAGGCCCGGGCCCTCGAGCCGGAGTCCCTGATGTGGGCCGCGCTCGAGGTCCGCGTGTACCGACGGGAGAACAAGCCCGAGCACGCCCTCCGGATGCTGCTCGCGTTCGACCCCGACGTCCTCGAAGCCGACGCCGGTCTCGTGGAGGAAGCCGCGACGTGCTACGCCATGCTGGGGCGCGTCAGTGACGCCGCGGCCTTGACCGCACGGGCGAGCGCAAAGCACCAGCAGAACGTGGCTCTCGCGCTCCTGGCCGCACGATGGGCCGAGCGTGCCGGGGACAAGACGAGCGCGGGCATCTACGCAGAGAGCGCCGCCAGACTCGGAAGCGCGGAGGCGCGCGATATGCTCGCGCGCCTTGCCCGTGAAACGAACGAGTCCAAGTGATGCGTATCAGCGGGGCGTGGCGTAGACGCGCAGACGGTCGGGCTTGGCCGGGCTGACCTCGATCACGCCGCGCGGCGTCGGGACCACCTCCGACGCCTCCTGCACGACGCGATCGTCGTACGGCAGCGCGTTGATGTGCGTACGCACCTTCTCGACATACCCCTGCTCGCGCAGCCACTGATTCCGGGCGTTCTCGAGATGCGCGAGGTTGCCGCGCCCCTCGATGGGCGTCCACGGGTCGACGGCGAGCGACTGGTGGTTGACGCGCGCGAGCACCCGGACGTTGGCGTCCACCGGGTGAGCGCCGTAGGGAGCGGTGGGGGAGTGCAACTGGTCGACGTGGCGATGGGCGATATTCGCGTGCGTCACGGAGATGAACGAGTTCCGCTGCCCAAACGCCCTGTGCGTGACGGTGCGCGTCACAGGCGCCGGCGCTGCCTCGGCCAGCAGCGCGTCGCGCCCCTCATGTGCGCCGATGGCGTGCGCCGCACGCGGCGCGTGCGTGCATAGTGCGCTCAATGTGAGGGCCGCGGCCAGTCCGGTGAGCATGTCTGCATTCTCCAAAAGCAACGCCCGCGACCGTGTGCGCGGGCCGATTCCTCAAAGAGTGCGCGCGCGACGGGGATTCGCAAGGAATCCGCCGCAATCGGTGTTATTCGGGCGTGGTCACCACGCGCCCGGACCCCTGCGTGAAGGGCAGCGGGCCGGAATTGGCCAGGGCCTCGTACGCGGCCAGCACCGCACGCGTGTGCGCACTCGCCTGACGCTCCCGCTCGATGTACGGCCGGCCCTTCAGCGCCCGATGCCGGGCGCTCTCCGGGTCCCGAAGCAGCCCGAGCACCGCCTCGCCCCAGCTCGTGGGAGTGGGGGACTCCAGCAGCACCGGCGCCTCCGACGCGGTGAGCGCCTCGATGCCGGGGTCCGCCGCAGCGATCACGCCGAGCGGCGCCGCGAGCGCATCGAGCAGCAAAGTGCTGTGCAGGGAGAGGGCTTCCGGCAGCAGCAGCACGTCCGCGCGCAGCGCGATGTCCCGATGCCCCTCGAGATTGTCGATGATCGAGAGCCGGTCCAGCAGGTTCAGCGAACGGATGTCCCGGTACAGCGAGTGTCGGTGGGACAGGAACGTGGAGTCGAGAAACAGAAGAGTGGGGGGGGCGTCCGACGGCAGCGACGCGAGCCCGGTGAGCACCCCCCGCGCAGCCGACGGGTCGGAGCCGGACCCCGCGATCACCAGCGACACCGCGACGTCCTTCGCCCGCGTCAGCGCGCGCGACGGATTTGCCGGCAGAAACACGCCCCAAGGCGCCAGCCGCGTCCGTGCCGCCGGCAACGCCGATTGCAGGCGCGCCAGCGCGGGCCCATCCGGCGCCAGCCACGCCACAGGCGGCTCCGGCGCGTGCTTCGCGCGAGACGTGTGAATGCGCGCCGCCTCCGCGAGCGCCCGCGGGGAATGCACATCCGCGCAGATCGGCACGCCCACAAGGTCCGCCAGCGCAAACGCGATCGGCCAGCACCCGTCCCCCAAGGCATGAATCACGTCGATCGGCCGGTCCGCGCCCTCCGTGGTCGGCGACGGCAGCTCGAGGTCCGCGAGCGCCGCGGCCAGCGACCCCGCCCGCGCGCGCGCCGTCAGCTTCTTGATCGACCTCCATTCGCGCGATGGGTACACGATGTGCGACGCGAACGGCGAAGGCGCAGGAGCGGGCGCCGTGTTCGGATGCGCCAGCACGACCCGTCGCCCGTCCTCCGCGGCCGCGACCTCGATGCGCCGCAGCATCGCGTGCTCGTGCGTGGCAAAGTGCGTGTCGGCGATGAGGAGAACGCGCATGTGCGCGCACAGGGTACGACGAGCCGGGCGCCCCTGCGCAGGCTCACGCCGTCAGTGCGCCCTCCCGCTCCGCATGCAGCACGCGATGCCCCTCCCCGACCTCCACCATCCGCGCCGCCGGGCGCGTCCCGTCCGCCCTCGGCCACCACGCCCGCGCATCCCCACCCTCCCCCAACCCCTCAGCCGCGTCCGCCACCGTCGCCAGCCGCTCCGGACGGTGATGGATCGACGGCGCACACGCCAGCAGCGCCCGCGTGTACGGATGCCTCGGCCGTTCCATCAACGCCTCCGCCGGCCCCTCCTCCACGATCCGCCCCGCGTACATCACCGCAATCACATCCGCCACCGCGCGAGCCACGTTCAACGCGTGCGTGATCAGCAGCATCCCCATCCCCCGCGCACGCTGCCGCTCCCGCAACAGCTCCAGCACGCCCCGCTGCACCGTCGCGTCCAGCGCCGTCGTCGGCTCATCCGCGAGCATCACCGCGGGATCACACGCCAACGCCATCGCGATCATCGCCCGCTGCCGCATCCCCCCCGAGAGCTCGTGCGGATACGCCCCCATCACCCTCCCCGGCTCCGGCAGCCTGACCTCCTCCAGTGCGCCCCGCGCCGCCGCTACCGCCGCCTTCCTCGAACACTCCCGGTGCAGCCGGATCGCCTCCACGATCTGTGACCCCACCGTCCGCACCGGATTCAGCGCCGTCATCGGCTCCTGAAAGATCATCGCCACCCCACCCCCGCGCACCCTCCGCAGCGTTCGCGCATCCGCGCGCAACAAATCAATCTCCACTCCCTGCCTGGCCCTGAACCAGACCGCCCCCCCCTCCACGCGCGCCGGCGGGCTCGCCAACAGCCCCAGCACCGACAATGCCGTTGCCGATTTCCCGCTCCCCGATTCACCCACAACGGCCACCGTCCGCCCCGCCTCGATCGCCAGCGACACACCATCCACCGCTACGTGCCGGCCCCCCGTCCCTTCGAACGAGACACGCAACCCCTCGATCGACAGCGCCGGCTCTCTCACGCCCGCCTCGCTTGCCCCGCGCGCGGGTCCAACGCCTCCCGCAACGCCTCACCCAAAAAGTTCAACGACAACAGCGTCGACGCCAGCAGCGCACACGGGAACACCAGCAGCCACCACCTCGACCGCACCGGGTTCAACTCCGACAAGCCGTCCGCCGCAAGGCTCCCCCACGACGGGACCGGCGGCCGCACGCCGATCCCCAGAAACGACAAAAACGACTCCTGCAAAATCGCCTGTGGAATCGTCAGCGTCGCATACACGATGATCGGCGCCGCAAGGTTCGGCAGGATGTGCACCCGCAATATCCTCGGCGTCGACGCCCCCAACGCCTCCGCCGCGTGCACGAACGGCTGCGCACGCAGACTCAGCGTCTGCCCCCGCACCACGCGCGCCATCGTCAGCCACGATACCCCCCCGATCGCCACCAGCAGCGTCACCAGATTGATCATCGGCCTCGATGATTCCGACGGCGCTGGGTACAGCCTCGCCGCCTCACTCTCCAGGGCCGCGCGCGCCTCCCCCGTCACCCTGCTCCCCTCCCGCTCGACATACGCCGCCCGCTGCTCCCCCGCCCGCGCATCCGCCCGCTTCAACCTCGATTCCGCTATCGAATCCGCAGCAACCGCCAGCAACACCACCAGCAGGATGTACGGCAACCCGTACAGCACGTCCACGATCCGCATCATCACCGCGTCCACCCGCCCGCCTGCAAATCCCGCGATCATCCCCCACGCCGTTCCGATCACGATCGCGATCAACGCGGCCGCAAACCCCACCGACAGCGACACCGCCCCCCCCAGCAAGCACCTCGTCAACAAATCCCGACCCAGCGCATCCCGCCCCAGAAGCGATCCCGAACCCCCGCGCCCCGCCTCTCCTTCCGCGCCCACCCACGTCGGCGCCTGACGCGCGGCCGACAAATCCTCCGCCTTGTACCGAGCAGGTTCCCCCGCCCCCTTTGACCCCAGTGTCCAAGGCAGAGACGCAAAGCACGCGACGGACAGCAAGCACAACACAATGGCCCCGATCCACCCGGTCACGCGCGGGCGCGAACTCCCCACACACACTCCGCTCATGCTCCCTGCCGCGCTGCTCACACGCTCAGGATACCGACGAGCGCCTCAATGCTGCGGCGGGGCGCTCCGCGGCGGCGCGGCCTCTGCCGGCCCGCGCCGAGGCGTCCCGCCCCCAGGTCCATCCGGTCCGCCGCGCGACGGCCCACCCGGACGCTCCGGACGACCTCGTCCCTCCTCGAACGGACGAAACTCCCCCGACGCCATCTTCGTCACATGCTCGATCAGCCGATCCAGCCGCTCCTGCACGATCCTCGGCGCCTCGGCCTCGTCCCGCTCCGTCTCGGCGTGCAGCGCCTCGATCCGTTCCTTCAACTCCCCGACACTGTGGTCTCGCTCCTTGAGCGAGAGACGAAAGCGTGCCTCTACGAGCGGCGCCAGCTTCGCCCGCAGGCCCTCCACATCCACCGTCCCCTCCGGTCCCGCCGCTCGCGCTTCACGCACGGCCTCGAACACCGTGCGCCGCATGATCCAGTCCGTTCTGTGTGTCTCAAGCCGGATCTTGAACAGCACCGGGTCCTTCTCACGCAGTTCGCCCAACTCCCGCATGTGCTGACCGAATTCGCTCAGGGCGCGATCCGCAAGATCGGGCCGCTCCCGGCGCAGTTCCTCCAGGTGCTCCGCGAATTCCGGATGGTGCGCATGCAGGAACTGCATCACGTGCTCCCGGAAGGCCTCGCGCATCGGCCCGCGCTCTCGCCCGGGCTCATCCCCCCTCCCGCGCATCCTCGGCCCATCAGGAAGCCCGCCGCGCTCCCCGCTCTCAGGCCCCCCCTCATCCATGCGACGCAACATCCCCTCGAGCCGCGCGCTCTCCTCGCGCAACTCCTCAAGCCGACGCTCGATCCGCTCGCGCGCCGACGCCGGCTCGCCCCGCATCCGCTCACCGCCGGGCCCGCCCGCACGATCAGCGCGCCCCTCATGAGCCGGGGGGACCGGGGGTGGCGTGCCGTCCGACTGGGCGCACACCACGCCCGCCGCAGCCGCGCCTAGCGCGACACTCGTGATCAGCCATCTCATGCGCATCATGCTCGTGCCTTACATGGAGTCCTGCAGCCACTCCGCGTCCACTACGTCGGACACGGACCACCCGTCCCCCCCGATCGCCTCGATCGACGCACGCAGCGCGTCCACTTCTCGCAGGGCGCTCGTCGTCCGGGCCCATGCATCATCCTCCCACGCGCTGTCCACCGCGCTCCACACATCGCTCGCCAGCGCCGCATCCGCCGACGCTCCACGCTCCCCTCCGGACAGCACGGGCGATCGCAACGCGAGCCACCCGGCGACCCCTGCAACACCCACAAGCACCGCCAACGACGCCGCGGCGCGCCACGCAGACCATCCTCGCGCGCCCACACGCCCGACCACCTCACGACGCACCACCACCTCAGGCGCGAGCCGTGTTGATGCGACAATCCGCTCCGGCAAATCGGCCGGCATCCCCTCGCGCTCAGCACGAGCAAGCCGATCCAGCGCGGCCTCAATGCCGAGCAGATCTTCGGGGGTCTCAGATGGGTTCGTTCGGGGGCGCATCAGTAGTTCTCCTCAAGCCTAACGCCGCTCCTGCTCCAAGATTTCCTTCAGTTTCCGCAACGCCCGATGGTGCCGGGCGAGCACCGTCCCTAGGGGCTCCTCAAGCAGGTCCGCGATCTGCCGGAACGAAAGCCCCCCGTGGTGCCGGAGCTCGATAACGTCCCGATCCGCCTCCCCCAACTGGCCCATCGCATACCGCAGAGCATCCAGATGCCCGGCCTCTGGGGGCTGGTGATCGCTCTTCCGTTCCGCCTGGCCCGAGAATGCTGCGGGGTCCGTCGGCTCTGCATGCCGGCGTGTCCGCCGGATCTCGTCCCGCACTCGGTTGATCGTGATCCGGAACAGCCACGGCTCAAACCGCCCCTGCTCGTGATACTCCCCCGACCGAAGCCGCTCCGCGAGGGTCGCGAACACCGACTGCGCGATCTCCTCCGCAACCTCCTCGCTCACCCGACGCGACCGCGCCATCGCGTACACCCGGTGCGCGTACCGACGCACGATCTCGCGCCACGCGTCCTCATCACCCGACGATGCCGCTCGCAGCAACGGCGCAAGTGTGGTGTCCTGCGCTTCCCCGCCTGACTCCGCCGCGCGCGACCCACCCGTTCGCCGCGAGTGCGGCGTCGGCGCAGAATGAGGCTCGGCGGGCCCGGTCATGCCGTGCATATCCCCGAACCAACGTGCCGCATCACGCTCATATTGCCGCGCCGACCCACCCTCCCCCCGGGCCGGAAAACGCGCCTCCTTGACCGTGAGCCGAGCATGGTGCTACCTTTGCCGCTCCTCCGGGCAGGTAGCTCAGTTGGTAGAGCACCGCACTGAAAATGCGGGTGTCGGCGGTTCAAGTCCGCCCCTGCCCATTCTGGAACCCCACGGGGTATCGTCTCCAACCAGCCGCGGCCCCGTGGCGAAATGGCAGACGCAGCGGACTTAAAATCCGCGCCCGGCTCAAACCGGGGTGTGGGTTCAACTCCCACCGGGGCCATTCCAACCCCCTCACTCACCCCCCGATGCCCCCCCCGCGCCTCCGGCCCCGCCCTCCTCAACACCAGGGCCCACCTCCTCAGGCGGAGTCGGCATCGGAAGGATCACGACAGCAGCGCGTTTCGCCGCGTTGAAGCACGCGTCCCGTGCGGCAGCCATCCCCGCTTCGTCGATCTCATCCAGACGCTTCGATACCTCCCCCGCGTCAATCCCCACCTGCGCTCGTCGCGCCAGCGAGAACGCTAGCCCGTAGAGCCCCTGCCCAGGCAGACCCGCTGGCGGATCCACAAACCCCAGGAACATCCCCGCCCCGTTCCGCACGTTCGTTCGCTCTCCCGCCTGCACCGCCCCATCGAACGCCGCGGCCACGCGATCATCAAGACGCTTCACCGCCTCTTCAGGCGTCTCGTTCGGCTTCATCCGCGCGCCCACGTACAGCAGGTACGGATCGTCCAGCACCGGATGAAACACCGGCGGAGGGAACTGCCCCGTGAACTCGCCCGCGGCCTGCGCCTTCGCCATCAGCCGCGCAACGAGCAGCGACGCCGCGGCCGCGTGTTCTTGGCCCGCAGGTGGGCACGGGTACGCCAAGACGACGATGCCCGGCGCGCCCGGCTCGTTCCCCTGCACAACCACCCTCTCCGGACGCTCCACGAACGACCGCTCGTGCGTCTGAGGTTTCTCGCCAGCCTGAATCCCCCCGAACAGCTCCTCGACCCGCTTCTTCGTCCTCTCGGCGTCGAGCGCCCCGGTGATCACCAGCCGCGCATTCACCGGCTTGTACCACTTCTCAGCCGCGTCCTTCAGCTCCTCGAGCGTGAGCGCCTCGATCACCTCGATCATCCCGCCCTTCTGCGAGCCGGGCAGGCTCGGACGCACCGCCTCGCGCGCCCGGTTCAACGCGCTCAAACCGCTCACGTTCCCGTACATGTTCCGCAGCTCGAGCACGATCCGCGGACGCTCACGATCCACGTCCGCGCTCGTGATCTTCAAGCCGTCCATCCGCGACGCGGCGTCCGTCAACTCGTTCTCGAGCTCGCCCGCCGGAACCACGGTCGCGAACACCGTGTAGTCCTCGCCCGTCTGCGCGTTGAACAGCCCCTGGTACGCGCTCACGATCTCGTCGAACGTGCGGACCGGGGTCTTGCCCGCGCCCGCCGTGAAATACAGGTGCTCGATGAAGTGCGCCAGCCCCGACTTCCCCTCCGGATCAGCGTTCTCGCCGAAGTCGTAGCAGACCAGCACCACGGCCTCATCCGCCCCGTCGACCGGCCGCAGAATCACCCGGAGGCCGTTCTCGAGCGCAAAGCGCGTCTCCCCCGCCGCGCGGACCGCGGATGAAGCGAACAACGCCGCGAGAGACACCGCAACAACACGCCCGAGCCGCGCCACACCCACTCGCATCATTCCAGACCCTTTTCTTGTCCGGCGCGAACGCAGACCGCCGCAAGCATCCGCAGCGTGTCCTGCACCAGCGCCTCCGTGATCGGCACCGTGTTCTCGAACGTCTCCAGCATCCACACACGCAGGCTCATCGCCACGTCCGCATCGCTGTACTCGTGAAACCCCTGCCCGCCCCCCCCGATCCGCGGCTGGTGCCACGGAAATTCCGGCGACGCATGCTTGCCCCCGTAGAGGAGCAGCGGCGTCCCCTCCGACGACACCTGCGTCTCGATGAAGAACGTCTGCGCGATCTTCTGCGGCAGCGGACGCTCAAGGTCCGTCTGCGTCCACTCAGGCGCCGCGGAGTGCGGGTTCTTGTCGGAAATGTCGAGGAGTCGGATGCGCATGGGCGTCTCCTGCGCGCCCCGCCGACAATCGGGCGAGGCCGGCCCCTACAGCCTACCCGACCACGTCCGGAAGCCGCTCGAGACCTGCGGTCAATACCTCAGGCTCCCCGTCCGTGATCAGCACGTCATGCTCGTAATGCACGCTCATCGAACCGTCCGCCGTGTACACGGGCCACTCCAGCCCGTACCGAGCTGTCTCGCGCTGCGCAGTCTCGCCCGTCCCCACCGCGATCATCGGCTCAACCGCCACCAGCGTTCCAGCCGTGCATGGTGTGTGCGCGTCCGCCCACTCGTGCCGCGACAGCGGGATTGTGTTCGACACGAACGGCCGCGCATGCAGCTTCCGCCCGTACCCATGTCCCCCCAGCCCGCGCACCAGATGAAACCCGCACTCCCCCTCCACGTACCCCTGCACCGCCTTTGCCCACTCGAGATACGTGTTGCCGGGCCGCAGCGTCCGAACCCCACGGCGCAGCGATTCACGCCCGCACGCCATGAGCCGCGCCGACTCCTCCGACGCGCGCTTGAACGCGTACGTCCACGCCGCATCCCCGATCCACCCCTTGTGGACCACCCCGATGTCGATCTTCAGCACATCACCATCGCGCATCGCCTCGGCGCTCGACCCCGCAGTCCCGTGCACGATGCACTCGTTCACCGACAGGCACGCGTGGCTCGGAAACGCCGGCGACCTAGGCACCCGATACCCCAGAAACGCCGATCGGCAGCCCAACTCCTCCAGCGTCCGCGCCACGAACGAATCGATCTGCGCCAGCGTCTGACCCACGCGCAGGTACTCGACGAGACGCTCGTGCGTCTCGACGACCCGTTTCGCGGCCTCTCGCGCGAGGTCCGCCTCCTGTGCGTTCACCTTCGGAATCATGGGCCGGGATGATAGACGCTGCTCAGCAGATGTCTCGCGACCCGCTCCCCACGATCACGCCCCCACAGACCACCATGTCCACCGGATCGCCCCCGACCTCGTACGCCAGCATCCGTTCGTCCGTGTGACGCAGCAGCACGAGGTCCGCACGCTTCCCCGGCGCGATCACCCCGCGATCATCGAATCCGAGGAGCGCCGCCGCGTTCACCGTGCACGCCGAGATTGCCTCCGCAGGGCTCAATCCCCCCATCCGCACCGCCAGCGCAATCGCCAGCGGCATCGACGACGACGGCGCCGACCCCGGATTGCAGTTGGTTGCGATCACCAGCGCGCCCCCCGCGTCCACGAACACCCGCATCGCCGCATACCTCCCGTCCGTGTGAAACCCGCTGATCGGCAACGCCACCCCGTACGTCACCGTCCGCGCCAACGCAGCCAACCCGTCCGGCGTCGTCGCCTCCAGGTGATCCACGCTCCGCGCACCCTGCTGCGCCGCCCACTCCACCATCCCCAGCCGGTTGAACTGATCCGCATGCACGCGGATCGGGTGCCCCAGCCCCGCGGCCCTCTCGAACAACGTGCGACAATCCTCAAACGACCACGCCCCCTCCTCGCAGTACGCATCCACCGCCACCCCCGCAAACTCCCCATGCACCGCCGGCAACGTCTCCTCAATCGTCCGCTCCACGAACCCCGCCTGCTCCGGGTCCAGCGCGTGCCCCAACAGCGCCGTCGCCACCACGCTCGCCCACGCCTCACCCTCCCTCCCCTCTCCCGCCCCCCGAATCGCCCGCAACATCTTCAGCTCCGCCTCCGTCGACAACCCATATCCGCTCTTCACCTCAACCGTCGTCGTTCCCTCGCGCAGCATCACCCCCAGCCGCGCGCGCAGCCCCCTCTCCAACTCCTCCTGCGTCGCTCCGCGCACCGCGCGCACCGTCGACATGATTCCCCCGCCCGACTTCAGAATCTCCAGGTACGTCGCCCCCCTCCGCTTCCGCTCCCACTCATCCAGCCGATCCCCCGCCCAGCACGCGTGCGTGTGCGCATCCACAAACCCCGGCATCAACACCCGCCCCCGCGCCTCAATCACCCGCGCCCCCTCCATCTTCGCCCTTCCCCCCCCGCACACCTCCACCACCCGCTCCCCCTCCACCACCACGTCCGCATCCCCGATCACCCCCAACACCCCCAACTCCGCGCCCCGCCTCGGCACGCTCCCCTCACCCATCGTCAACACCCGCGCATGCCGCACCACCAACCTCACGACGCACGCTCCTGCACCCCCGCCAAAAACTGCAAAAACAACAACGCCGCCACCCGCGCCGTCCTTCCCACACCACTCCCCATATCCCCTCCCCCGTAATCATCATGCCTCGGCGACAACTCCATCAGATCAAAGTGCCGCACGCTCGGATGCGCCCCCGCGCGCCACGCCATCCGCCCCACCAGCTCCACCGGCAGCCCCATCGGGTTCACCGCGCTCACCCCCGGCGCCTGCGACCCATCGATCACATCCAGATCAACGCTCACGAACGCCGGCTCAGCCATCCCCCGCGATATCCGCTCAAACGCCACGTTCATCGCGGCAGGATGCGCCAGCGCCCGCTCCACACCGATCAGCACGCTCCCCTTCCCCGTCAAATACTCAACGTGCTCGCGCGAATTCACCCACCTCCCCACCCCGAACTCCACAAACCGCTCCGCATCCACGTGCCCCCCCTCGATCAGCGCGCGATACGGCATCCCGCTCCCCGCCGTCTCGCGCACGTCCAGATGCGGATCGACATTCATCCCGCCCACCGCGCTCCCCGCATGCTCCGCCAGCGCCCGCACCGTCGGATACGTCAGATCATGCCCCCCCCCGACCGCCACCACGATCATCCCCGCCTCATGCAACGCCCGCGCCGCCTCCGTCACCCGTGAATGCGTCTCCTCCAGCGCTTCCTCTCCCTCCCCCTCCGCAGGCTCCACGTCACCCGCATCGAACACCCCGATCTCCAGCACGCGACCCTCACCCCCATCCCACCCCGTCCCGAACGACGCCAGCGCGCGCCGAAACGCGCTCGGCCCCTGCGACGCTCCCGCACGCCCCCCGTTCATCCTCACCCCAAGCTCATCCGGCAGCCCCAACAACGCGATCGGTTCGCCCCGCGCCTCCCCACCGCGGATGCGCGACGCGAACCGATCAACTCGCCTCTCCGGCCATGTCCCTGCGCGGCAGTGGGGGATCTTCACGCGCTCACTGTACCTCGCCGCTCCCTCAAGGCGTGTGCTGCAGGATCGCCTTGTACGGATGCACCTCCGCCCTGAACACCCCCGCCGCAACCGCCGGGTCCTCCTCCATCACCCGCTTCGCCTCCTCCGCATCCTGCGCCAGAAACACCACCACGCCCGGCGAATTCGCCGCATCCATCGGCCGACCCGCGAACAGCACCATCCCCTGCGCATGCAGGGCATTCACGTACCTCACGTGCCCCGCGAGCGCCTCCCGCTCCTCCGCCGTGCCGCCCGTCTTCATCATCTCCGGATTCGCCAGCGTGATCAGATACTCAAACTGCTTCAACGGCGCGCCCCACGCCGCCGCCGGCGCCCCCTTTCCCGCCTTCTCGAAGTGCTCCCGCATCGCGCCCAGCACCTTCGGCCACGCCTCCTCAAAGTACGCCCGCGCAGCCTCCACCTCGCCCTGCTCCGCGCTCCCCTCCGGCCAGTGATGATGCGTGAGCCGCACACGTGTCCGATTCGCCCCCTCCTCCGTCAGCGTCACCACCACGATCTGCCCACGCGCCTCCCGCAACCTCGCCATCTTCGCCGGCGCTCCCCACGAGAACGACAACATCCGCTCCGGCTCGTACGACAACACCGTGCACCCCTCCGACCCCCGACTCCCCTCCGGCGCGTCCGGCACGAAGTACACCTCATACGCTCCCCCCGGCTTCAACTCAATCCGCGCATCCGCCCCGAAGAACTCCTTCCACCCCTCCGCCGTGGTCCACGCCCGCCATACCTCCGCCCGCCCCGCCTCCACGAGCACATCCGCCCGCACAGCCCGCTCCCCCGCCAACACCGGCACCCCGCTCACAACCAAAGCCGCAACAACCGCAAGCATCCACCGCATGACACTCTCCTTTCGCGCGCGTCAACCGACGCGCTGGTACTTCGACTCCAGCCCCGACGTCAGCGTCGACTTGGGCAGCATGAACGACATCGCCCCCATCAGCACCTGCCCAAGCTTCGTCTTCGCCGGCACATCCCCCTTCTCGATCGTGCTCTTGAACAGCGGCAGAATCTTCGTCCAGCCCACCGTGACCCGCTTCTTCGTCAGCGTCTCGCCGATGAACCCCTCATGACGCACCGTCACCCGCGTCATCCCCGACCCCTTCTCCTCCAGCGTCCACGTCACCAGCGTCGGTGGATCACCCTTCATCGTGAACCGGAACGTGTGCACGAACTTCCGCGGCGGCTCCACCTCCACGATCTCCCCGTACACGAACGTCCGCTTGTCATCCGCGCTCGAATACCGAAACGCCCCACCCGGCTTCAAGTCGCGCTTGTACACCGTCCCGAACATCGGACGGCACATCCCCGACCTCGTGATCTCCTCCCACACCCGACCGATCGGCGCGCGAATGTCGACCGACGTCACGAACGGAGCAATCTCAGCCACCTGATCTTCCTTTCTTCCCCGCCTTCCCGCGGGCTCGACCCTTCTCTTTCGCGCGCGACGACGCGCGATCCTCGCCGCTCTCCTCCAACGTCCGCTTGAGCCCCACCAGCGCCGCGGCCCAGTGACCCTCGAACCTCCCCACCCAACGCTCGTACATCTCCCGCAACGGCGCCGCATTCAGATAATTCATCTTCACGCGTCCCGTCTTGATCGCAACGATCAGGTTCGCCTCCTCCAGCACGCCCAGGTGCTGCATGATCGCGAACCGCGAAAGCTCCGGAAACGCCTCGCCCAGATCGCTCGTCGACAGCGCCCCGCCCCGCAGCATGTCGAGCAGCCTCCGCCGCACAGGGCTCGAGAGCGCGCGGAACACCGCGTCCAGCGGATCGTCCGCGCCCTCCAGCCTCGCTCCGACCCGTTCACTCGACACCGCGCGCCTCCCTGCGAGCGAACCCGTGCGTCACTTCGCGCTCGGGTCATAATGCATGATCCCGAACAACGCCCCCGTCGGGTCCGTGCAGTACGCCACGTACCCCACGCCCTGAATCCCCATCCTCGGCACGACCACCCGCCCCCCCGCGCTCTCCACCTTCTTCATGTGCGCATCCACGTTCTGCACCTCGATCGTGTTCACCGTTCGGGGCTGCCCGTCGCGCGAACGCATGATCCCCCCGTCGATCCCCTTGTGCTCGCTCGACTCGCAACCCATCTTCCCGTCCGGCGAAGTCCCGACAAGCCAGTACTCCATCGGCCCCTCCCACTTCTGCGTCTTCCACCCGAACACCTTCTCGAAGAAGGCGTTCGTCTTCTCAGGCTCCGACGAGTGGATCTCAAAGTGAATCGGCCGGTTCATCGTCTCGCTCCGTGTTCGTGACCGCCGCCCGCCGCCGCGCGAACGCCCACGCACGCGCCGGACAACAGGTGATAAAACTATCACGTTTCGCGCCGCGGTCAACGGTCTCCGCGAAAAACACGCAAAAAAGAACCACGTCCCCCTCAGCCCTTCACGGACCGCCAGGCCGTCAACGCACCGCAGGCCTTTCCATCACTCACCACCCCCGCATCGGCACATCCACCTCCAGCCGATCCGCGCACTCCTGCGCCTCCTCGTACCCCGCGTCCGCGTGCCGGAAGATCCCCATCATCGGGTCGTTCGTCAGCACGCGCTCCAGCCTCCGCGCGGCTTCAGGTGTCCCGTCCGCCACGATCACCTGCCCCGCGTGCTGCGAGTACCCGATCCCCACCCCGCCCCCGTGGTGGAACGACACCCACGACGCCCCGCTCGCCGTGTTCACGAGCGCGTTCAAGATCGCCCAGTCACTCACCGCGTCCGTCCCGTCCTTCATCCCCTCCGTCTCACGATTCGGCGATGCCACCGACCCGCAATCCAGATGGTCGCGCCCGATCACGATCGGCGCCTTCACCGCGCCCGTCCGCACCAGCTCGTTGAACAGCAGGCCCGCCTTCGCACGCTCACCCAGCCCAAGCCAGCAGATGCGCGCCGGCAACCCCTGGAAGTGCACCCGGTCCCGCGCCAGCGTCAACCACCTTCTCAATCCCTGATGCTCCGGGAACGCCTTGAGCAGCGCCCGGTCCGTCGTGTAGATGTCCTCGCCCTCTCCCGACAACGCCGCCCACCGGAACGGCCCCCGTCCCACGCAGAACTGCGGCCGGATGAACGCCGGCACGAACCCAGGGAACGAGAACGCCCCCTCAAACCCCTCTTCGAACGCCCGCTGACGGATGTTGTTCCCGTAGTCGAACGTCACCGACCCCTTCCCCTGCAGATCCACCATCGCGCGGACGTGCCGCTCCATCGTCTTGAGCGATTGACGCTCGTACTCCTTCGGGTACATCGCGCGCAGCTCGTCCGCCTCGTGCTGCGTCAGGTCCGCCGGCACGTACGACATCGGATCGTGCGCCGACGTCTGATCCGTCAGCGTGTCCGGCGTGATGCCCCGATCCAGCAAACGCTCCAGCAGCTCCACGGCATTCACCGGCACTCCCACCGACACCGCGCGCCGCTTCTCCGAGTAGTCCACGGCAGCGTCGATCGCCTTGTCGAGATCATCGAGAATCTCATCGAGGTACCCCGTCCGCGTCCGACGGACCAGCCGCTCCCGGTCCACGTCCGCGATCAGGCACGTCCCCTCGTTCATCGTCACCGCGAGCGGCTGCGCGCCCCCCATCCCCCCGCACCCCGCAGTCACGTTCAATGTCCCCGCCAGCGTCCCTCCGAAGTGCTGCCGCGCGCACTCGGCGTACGTCTCGTACGTCCCCTGCACGATCCCCTGCGTCCCGATGTAGATCCACGACCCCGCGGTCATCTGCCCGTACATCATCAGGCCCTTCGCGGCGAGCGCGTCGAAGTGCCCCTGCGTGGCCCAGTGCGGAACCAGATTCGAGTTCGCGATCAGCACCCGAGGCGCATCCTCGTGCGTCCGCACGATCCCCACCGGCTTGCCCGACTGCACCAGCAGCGTCTCGTCCGCCTCCAGCCGCTTCAGGCACTCCACGATCGCGTCGTACGCCTCCCACGATCGCGCCGCCTGCCCCCGTCCTCCGTACACGATCAGACGCGCAGGGTCCTCCGCAACGTCCGGGTCGAGGTTGTTCATCAGCATGCGCAGCGCGGCCTCCGCCGCCCACGTCTTGCACACGCGCTTGCTGCCCCTCGACGCTCGGATCACCCGCGTCGCGTCCGCCTGTTCCGTCATCACGCTCGCCATCGCCCTCGCCCTGTGTGATCGGCGCGATCATGCACGCGCCGCAGCGCCGCTCTTCCGGGAACGGCTCGCATCACCCTAGTGCGCCGACCTCGCGATGTAAATACCGTGCGCGACGGTGCGCAGAGCCCCCGCAATCAGTGCGCCGAGCCCAGGCTCTGCACCGCCTCGATCACCTCGTCAGGATTCGCGCGCTTCTTGTAATCCCAGTCGGCGAACGCCCACCGAACGACCCCGTCCTTCCCGATCACGAACGTGGCAGGCGCGGGCAACTCCCACTTCCCGCTCGCGTTCCGATCCGTCAGGTCCACCCCGTACCCCTTGTACGTCTTCTGCAAGTCCTCAGGCATCTCGAACGCCACGCGGAACGCCTTCCCGGCCGCGCCCTCCATGTCGCTCAACACAACAAGCGACGGCGAGTGCTCCGTCATCGTCTTCGATGCGTGCTGTGGCGTCTCCGGGCTGATCGCCACGAACGTCCCGCCCGCTGCGCGCAACTCGTCGATCTTCCCCTCCCAGTCCTTCAGCGCCTTCGTGCAGAACGGGCACCACCCGCCCCGGTAGAACGTCACCACCACGGGCCCCGCCCCGTACAGCGCGCCCAGGTCCACGTCGCGCCCCTCGACGTCGCGCAGCGTCACGCTCGGCGCCTTCTCGCCCACCTTCAACCCAGGCGCCTGCGTCGTCGGATCCATCAGCCCCGGCTTCTCGTCGCTCCCCCGCGCCGCCGGAACTCCGACCACCGCGATGCCCGCAAGAACGAGAAGTGACGACGCAAGGATGCGCTTCATGTGGAGACTCCGGACTCGAATGCACGCGAAGAACAGAAAGACAACGACCCGATCTGATGCCAGATGCCGGCCGACTCCCTCTATTACACCCGAACAAACGCGTTGTGGCGAATCATCCCCTCAATCATCGCAATGTCCCCTCCCCGCCGCGCGGCCGTGCCACCGATATGCCCTGCAAATCGGTGCGTTGCTCTTCCGCTGCGCGACCGTGCCACCGATTTGCGGAGCAAATCGGTGCGCTGAAGTCCCGCCCCTCATCGTGCCGCGAATCTGACCCGCAGACCGCCGCGTTGGGTCCCCGCCGCGCAACCGTGCCACCGATTTGCGGAGCAAATCGGTGCGCTGAGCCCCCGCCCCTCAGTGTGTCTATTCACGCCACCCCAAACCGCCCCTCTCGAATCAATCCCTCGATGGCCGCAATGTCCGGCGCCGGGGGCCGATCCGCCGTCAGCGCCGACACCACCTCCCGCACCACCCCGTGCGCCCGCTCCACACCAGCCCCCGACTGCAGCGGCCTCTGCCGCTCCAACCCCTCAGCAGCCGTCAGCAACTCAATCGCCACTACGCTGCGGCACAAATCCAGCGAGCGGCGCGCCTTCGCAGCGCTCCGCGGCCCCATCGAGTTGTAATCCTCCATCCCCGCGCACGTCGGCACGTTCACCACGCTCGCCGGTCCCGCCAGCGTCGCCATCTCATTCACGCACGCCGCCGCCGCATACTGCACGATCATCAGCCCCGAGTGCAGCCCCGGCGACGGGCTCAGCTGCGCCGGCAGCAAACTCTGCGGGTCCGTCGCGCTCAGCATGTGATACACGCGCCGCTCACTGATCCCCGCCACGTGCGAGAACGCGATCGCGCTGGTGTCCAGCGGAATCGCGATCGGCATCCCGTGAAAACACCCGGCCGACACCACCACCGGCTTCTCGCCCGCGCCGGAAAAAATCAGCGGGTTGTCCGTCACTGCGCCCAGCTCCCGCTCCACACACGCCCGCACGTGCCCCATCGCATCCCACGCGGCCCCCAGCACCATCGGCGCGCACCGGAACGAGTACGGGTCCTGCACCCGAGGATCATCCTTCGCATGCGCCGGCAGGATCTCCGACCCGGCCAGCATCGCGCGCAAACGCTCCGCCACCATCCCCGGCCCCGGCTGCGCACGAACCTGATACACCCGCGCGTCCAGAAACGCGTCCGTCGCCCGCGCCGCATCCATCGACATCGCGCACGCCGCCAATGCCGCCCCCCACACGCCCTCCCACTCCGCGATGAGCAACGCCCCCTGCGACGCCATCAGGTGCGTGCCGTTGATGAGCGCCAACCCCTCCTTCGATTCCAGCTCCAGCGGCTTCAACCCGCCCTGCTTTAGCGCTTCCGCCGCAGCAACCCGCTGCCCCTTCCACCACACATCACCCTCTCCCATCAGCCCGAGCGTCACATGCGCCAGCGGCGCGAGATCCCCCGACGCGCCCACCGATCCCACTTCCGGCACCACCGGCGTCACCCCCGCATTGAGCGCCGCCACCAACCCCTCCACCGTCTCCACCCGCACTCCCGACCGCCCCCGCGCCAGCGACGCCGCCAGGATCACCATCATCCCCCGCACCACATCCACCGGCAGCGCCGCTCCCACCCCCGAAGCGTGCGAACGGATCAGGTTCCGCTGCATCTCCCGGATGCTCTCCGCTGGGATCCGCTGTCTCGAGAGCGACCCGAACCCCGTGTTCACCCCGTAGATCGCAGCCCCCCCCCGCATCGCTCCTTCCAATGCCTCGCGCGACGCCGTGATCGCCCCCCGCGCCTCCCGGCCAAGCTCCACCCGCGCGCCATCCCGCGCCACCGTGCGCACCTGCTCGACCGTTAAGGGAGATCCGGAAAGCTCGAGGGTCGTCGTCATGCGCGGAGTCTCCGCCCCCGATCGCGCCTCCGCAACCCTCCGTTTGCCCACTACACCAATCGCCGGTATCACGCCCTTTATGCGCACAACCATTGCACGTTGGGGGGTGCTGGCTATTTCTGCCCTAATCGCGGCGCCGCTGCTCGCCGCGCTCTTCAACCGCCTCTCCCTCGCAGGCGATGGCGGCCCCGCCTCGACAATCCTCGTCAGCGTTTATCCCGCCAAGGCCGCGTTCGCCGTGCTCTTGGCATACGGGGTAGCCCTGCTTCTTGGCTGCCTCGGCGCCACCCTCTCCGGCCCCCGTGCCGGTCTCGCCGCCGCAGCCTTCACCATCATGGGCCCCGCCTGGGCCTCCGGCACAATGATCGATCTGCTCCGCTGGGCCGACGCCCCGCGGTCCCTATATCTCCTTGCTGCAGAAGGACTTGTGCTCGGCCTCCTCACCTTCGCCCTCGCCGCCGTCATCTCCCGCCTCGGCAAAGCCTCCGAACGCGATTCCTCCGATCCCCTCCTCTCCCCAGCCTCCGGCCTCGGCATCCTCGCGGCCGTAATTGCCTGCGCGGCCGGGGTTTGGCTCATCACCCAGGACACCACCAAAGGCCAGACCATCGGCGGCGCCGTCATGGGCGGCCTCTTCGCCGCCTGCGCAGGACGCATCGCCTCCCCCCGCGCCTCCGCCCTCGCCTTCATCCTCGTCGTCGTCGCCCTCGGTGCCCTCGCCCCGATCGCCGGCGCGGTCATGCATGGGGGTGAATCCCTCCGCGCTATCTACGAAACCAAGTTCGTCCACATGGCCCTGCCCCTGCCTCTCGACTGGGCAGCCGGGGCGCTGCTGGGCGTGCCCCTCGGGCTCAACGTTGCTGGATCGCTCATGGAGCGCAAGCAGAACGGCGCCGGCGCGCCGGCCACGCCGTAAGCACGCGCGGCATCGAATCGAGGGCGGATCCAGCGGACCGTGTCGCACGAACGCCCATTCGGAGCAATCGGCCTAGCATCGCACTTGTGAGGCATTCCCTCGCCCGCACGGAATCATCTTCAGCAGGACACCTCATGACCACCAACATCAGGGCGGGAGCCCCCATCCCGGACATCCAGGCCCGTTCCGACCGGCGGAACATCCCCATCGACAAGGTGGGGGTGAAGAACGTCACCTACCCCATCACCCTCCGCACGCGCGAGGGCGGCACGCAGACCACCGTCGCCACCATCAACATGTACGTCTCCCTGCCCCACCACCAGAAGGGGACGCACATGTCCCGCTTTCTGGAGGTCCTGAACGAGCACAACAGCCAGCCGGTGACCCCGGAGCAGATCCCCGGGATCGCCCGGGCCATCAAGGAGCGGCTCGAGGCTGAGCACGCCCACCTGGAGCTGTCGTTCACCTATTTCGTGTGCAAGAAGGCGCCGGTGACCAAGGCCGCAGGGCTCATGGATTACCGCGTCACGTTCGCGGTCCACGCCAACTCCCATGACGATTTCGTCATGACGGTGAAGGCGCCTGCCACCAGCCTGTGCCCCTGCTCCAAGGAGATCTCGGCGTACGGCGCGCACAACCAGCGGTGCGAGATCGAGGCCTCCGTCCGTTTCGACGGGACCCTCTGGATCGAGGACCTCCTTGAGATCATCGAGGGCTCGGCCTCGGCCCAGGTCTACGCCGTCCTGAAGCGGCCCGACGAGAAGTTCGTGACCGAGCGCGCGTACGAGAACCCGAAGTTCGTCGAGGACATCGTGCGCGATCTGGCCATCGCTCTGGACTCCGACGATCGGATCGTGCAGTACACGATCAACTCGGAGAACTACGAGTCGATCCACAGCCACAACGCGTATGCCCAGATCACCCGGGACAAGCGCGAGGGCTGAAGCCCGCCACCGCATGCCGATGGGCGTGCTCAGGGCGAACACGGGAGTTTGAGAGAACGCGGAGTTCGCTCGCCCCTGCGGGGTTGACGATCCGATAATCGGGGGTCGATCGGCCTGTCCGCCGCGCGGCGCCCTGTGATGATCAACCGTCTGATCCCCAGCATGTTCCTGCGTCGCCTGCTGCTCCTGCTCGGAGCGGTGGGGGTGGTGTTCATCGGGCTTGGGGTGCGGCTGGGGCAGCTCACGGTGGCGCAGGGGGCGTCGTGGCGGGCCAAGGCGGAGCGGGCGCTGGTGAGCGAGCGATGGACGCCGGCGTCGCGCGGGCGCGTCCTGGATCGGAAGGGCCGTGTCCTTGCGCAGGACCTGCCATCGTTCGACGTCGCGGTGGACTACGACGTGATCACGGGCGAGCGGGCGTTTCGTGACGCGGCGCGTGCCGCACGGCGCGCGATGGGGCCGAATTGGCGGTTGCTCTCCAGTGAGGAGCGGGAGCGGGCGATCGCGGATCGCGCGGCTGACGAAGAGCGGGCGCTCGATGTCTCCTGGGATGCGCTGGCTCGCGCGTCGGGCGTGCCGCGTGACGACCTTGAACAACGCAAGTCGGACGTTATGGCCGAGGTCCAGCGTCTGACCTCCCACGTCTGGTCGCGCGCCCGGGAGAAGCGCGAGCGCGAGTTGCTGGCCAGCACGGGGGAGCCGGTGGAGGTGCCGCTGTCGGACGTGGCCCGACCGCTGCGCGAGCAGAAGACGGCCCACGTGCTGCTGCGCGGGGTTGACGATCACACGGCGTTCGAGATCCGTCGGCTCGCGGACACGATGCCCGGCCTGCGCATCATCGACTCCGGCGCTCGCGAGTACCCCTTTGAGACGATGCACGTTGTCGTGCCGCGGGATTCGTTTCCGCGCGATCTGCGCACCGAACATCCCGCGGCCGTAGAGGTGCGCGGCGTTGCCACGCACGTCCTGGGCTGGATGCGCAACAAGGTCTTTGCCGAGGACCTCGCCGCGCGACCGCTCATCGATCCGGGCACGGGCGAGATCGATCCCGGCCACTATCGGGAGGGGGACTCGATCGGCCAGGCGGGCGTTGAGCGCGGGTACGAGGGGACGCTGCGCGGGATGCGCGGGCGATCCGTGCTGCATCTCGACACGGGCGAGCGCGAAGATATTCCGCCGACCGCGGGGAGCGACGTGCGCCTGACGCTCGACATCATGCTCCAGGCGCGCGTGCAGGCGCTGATGAGTCCGGAGCTCGGCCTGGCGCGGCTGCAGCCCTGGCACATGAGCGCGACGAATCCGCTCCCGCTTCCGCTGAACTCGCCGATCAACGGTGCAGCGGTGGTTCTCGATGTGCAGACCGGGCACATTCTGGCCATGGTGACGACGCCGAGCTTCACGCGGGAGGACCTCGAGCGCGACTCGCGCGCGATCTTCGAGAACGCGGTGGATCATCCGTGGGTGAATCGCGCGATCGGCGCGCCGTATCCGCCCGGGTCGATCATCAAGGCCGCATGGCTTGCTGCCGGCGTCTCCTCCGGGGCGTGGTCTCTCGATCGAGGCGTCGAGTGCACGGGGCATCTTTACCCCGATCAGCCCGCGGCGTTCCGCTGCTGGATCTACAAGCAGTTCTTGACGACGCACACCGCTCAGCTCGGCGGCCCGCTGCACGCCACGCAAGCCCTGTGTGTTTCCTGCAACATCTATTTCTACAACGTCGCCCGGTCCATGGGGCCGCAACGCATCGTCGAATGGGCAAAGAAATTCGGCGTCGGGAGCGGGTGGGATCTTGGTGTCGGTCCGGAGGCCGTGGGATTCCTCGGGCCGATCTCCGGCGGTGAGGTCTCGCCTTCGGACGCGATCCACATGGGGATCGGGCAGGGGCCGATCGCGTGGACGCCGCTGCACGCGGCGGATGCGCTGGCCACGATCGCGCGTGAGGGACTACGACTGGCGCCGCGCATTGACTCGGACAAGCCTGCACGCCCGGAGGACCTGCGTTTCAGCCAGGAGGCCGCGCGTCAGGCGCGTGAGGGTTTGCATCTCGCAGTAACCGACCGTCTGGGCACGGGCGCCTTTCTCCCCGGGGACGGTGCGTGGGCGCGCGAGCCGATCTTCAACGCGCCGGGCATCGACGTGTTCGGCAAGACGGGCACGGCGGAGGCGCCCGATCTGGTCATCGACCCTGACGACGACGGCCCGTTGGCGGCGCAGACGGTGCGCGCGGGCGATCACTCGTGGTTCGTTGTGGTGGCTTCGCCTGCTGGCGGCGGTCCGATGTACGCCATCGCGGTGATCATGGAGTACGCCGGGAGCGGCGGGCGGGTGTCCGGGCCGATCTGCAACCAGATCGTTCGAGCCTTGATCGAGGAGGGGTATCTGCCGCGATCGAAGCCGCTCGCGCTCATGGGGCACGAGCCTTGATCCGGGCGGCGTTGCGAACGCTGATCCGTGTGCGCGGGGAGGCGTGGACGCTCGTGCTCGCGTCGCTCGCGCTCTCGATCCTCGGGGTGTACGCCATCGACGTGGCGTCCGGGCCGCACGAGGGGCTCAGCTCGCTCGCGACGCGCCAGATCGCCTTCCTCGGCGCGGGTCTGTTCCTCGGGCTCATCGCCGCGGCGGTGCATTTCCGCATTCTCATCGCCGCTTCATGGCTGCTCTACGGGGCGAGCCTTGCGTTGTTGATCTTCCTGCTTGTTCCGGGCGTGCCCGCGTCGATCGTCACGCCCCGCAACGGGGCCCGTGCGTGGATCGACCTGGGCCCGGTGAATCTCCAGCCGAGCGAGTTTGCCAAGATCGCGGTCGTCATCGTGCTCGCGCAGTACCTCCGGTTTCGCAGCAATCACCGCAGGTTTCTCGGGTTCATCCCGCCCGCGGTGATCGCGGGTGTGCCGGCCGCGCTGGTCGTGCTCGAGCCGGACCTGGGCATGGCGTCGCTGTTCGCGCCGGCGTTGTTCGCGATGCTGATCGCGGCGGGCGCGAAGATGCGCCACATCCTGGCCGTGCTCGTGCTCGGCGCCGCGCTCGCGCCGGCCGTTTACCCGTTCCTGATGCCGCACCAGAAGGAGCGGATCGTGGCGTTGGTGCGTCAGACACAGGGCGACCTGACGCTGCAGGATTCCTCGCAGTTCCAGTCGCTCAAGGCGATGACGCTGGCCGGGGCGGGCGGCGCGGCGGGGCTGCCCTCGGAGCACTCGCGTGTGCTTATCGATCTCAACGACCTGCCCGAGGCGCACAACGACATGGTGTTCGCCGTGATCGTCAACCGGTTCGGGATGCTCGGGGGGCTGAGCGTTCTTGCGCTGACGTTCATCTGGCTGCTCTCGGCGTCGATCGCGGCGGCGCGCACGAACGACCCGTTCGGGCGGCTCATCATCGTCGGGCTCGCCGCCATGTTCGCGACGCAGACGATCATCAACGTCGGCATGAGCCTCGGAGTGCTGCCCATCATCGGGCTCACCCTCCCATTCGTTTCGTACGGCGGGTCCAGCCTGCTCTCCTCGTACCTGGGGGTCGGGCTCATCGTCAGCGTCGCGGCGCGCCCCAACCGGCGGCTCGCGCGCCGCTCCTTTGAGTTCGGCGCCGACACGAGCGAGGATTGAGGCTGGGCCTCAGCCCTGCGGCTTGGTGGGCGGGTTGGGGTTGTTCTCCTTCTGCAGCTCCTCGATGACCTTGCGTCGGTGTTCGAGCTGCTGCTCCACCACCTTCTTCTCGTGCGCGCGTATCGACTCGACGAACTGCGGGAGGAGGTCGTTGGGGATGGGGACCGTGAGGTTGTACTGCACGATCTTCCACTCGAAGTTCTTCTTGACCACGGCGCCGGTGCCGCGGCAGTTCCCGTACTTCTCGTTCGACAGGAACTCGTCGAACCAGCCCGCGGTGCCCTCGTCGTTGAGATAGATGTGGCGCGTGGTGGGGATGTACGTCCAGCCCTTGCCCTCGGCGAAGCGGGGGAGGACGTATTCCTTGAACTCGGGGATGGCCCACCGCTCGTCCGACTGCGTGCCGAGGAAGACCGCGCCCTCATCAAAGTAGGAGAAGTAGGCCTGGCCGTCGGCCTTCGAGGCCGCGTCGTGCATGGCGTCGAGCACGCGGTTGATGTAGGCCTTGTCCATCGAGACGTCTTGTCGGGCCTGGACGCGCGTGAGGGTGAGGGAGGCTCCGATGAGCAGGAGCAGGGCCGTGGCCCAGACGGTCGGGTTCGCGTATACCCTCGTGGTTCGCATGGTGTGTTTCCTCTGAGAGACTGATGAGCAAGCCGAAACCGAATCCGTCGGACGCCCGTCCGGACTCTCCGCCCGAGCTTCCCGCGTTGAAGGATATCGCCGCGCTCCCCGCGCCCGGTTCGTTCCTCGAAGCGGCGCGTTCGCTCGGTGTTGAGTTCGAGGGTGAAGAGCTTGCCCGGCTCGGGCGGTTTCTCGGGATGCTGCTCGAGACCAACACGCGGTTCAACCTCACGGCCATCCGGTCTGCGGACGAGGCATGGGAACGACACATCCTCGACGCGCTCGGGCTCGTGCAGTTCCTCGCGGACGTGGAGGAAGGTTCTCGCGTGGCGGACGTGGGGAGCGGTGGGGGTGTGCCGGGGTTGCCGCTGGCGATCGTGTTCCCGGGGCTGCGGTTCACGCTCATCGAGGCGACGGGGAAGAAGGCGCGGTTCCTGGAGGCCGCGGCGGAGGCGCTCGGGCTGACGAACGTGCGCGTGACCCAGGAGCGCGCGGAGGTTCTGGGGCACGACCGGGAGGGGCATCGGGGGCAGTACGACGCGGTGCTGGCGCGCGCGGTGGGGCACCTGGCGGTGGTGGCGGAGTTGTGCGCGCCGCTGGCGAAAGTGGGGGGGTTGTTGCTGATGACCAAGGGGCAGAAGGCCGAGGAGGAGCTGGGCGAGGCCAAGCAGGCGCTGCACATGCTCCATCTCTCCGCGGCGGGTGTAGTGGAGACGCCGACGGGTCGGATCGTGGCGTTGGAGAAGCGGCGCGAGACGCCGAGGACGTACCCGAGGAGGCCCGGGGAGCCCGCGCGGGCGCCGCTGGGGCTGAGGCAATCGGATGCTCGCGCGCGCGACGAGTCGTGAGCGCTCAGTGCTTCGTGAACATGCCGATGAGGTACGCGGGGCGGGCTGAGTCGACGCGGACGCTGTAGCGCGGGCCGGCGTGCTGCTCCTGATAGAGGACGCCGTTGACCCACTTGAGTGATTTGCGGATGCCTCGGAGGATCGCGACGGACTTGGGATCGTGCTTGAGGGAGACGACGAGCGCTCCGCGAGGGGTGAGCGTCTGGGCGTATCGAACGGCCTGAGTGATGGCGGTGTCGAGGTTCACGAGGTAGAGCACCTCGTTCATCACGATGAAGTCGTGGGGCTCGGGCGGGTTGTAGTCTTCGAGCGCGGAGGCGAAGAACTCGGTGGGGAGGGGATATGAGCCCTTGCGCGCGCGGTCGATGGCCACGCTGCTGATGTCGACGCCTCGGTATCGCGTGTACCCGGCGAGCCTTGTGGCGAGGGTGCCGCTCGCGCAGCCGACGTCGAGGATCGTGCCGGTGGTCCGCACGCGGCGCATGAGGGAGAGCGTGAGAGAGTCGCGCAGCTCGTGGGCGACCGTGCCGCCGAGGTACGATTGAAACTGCCCTCCCTCGGACATAGCCTCATTCCACCCTTGGGCGGAGAGCTGTCGGCCGTTGCCGAGACGCGCTGCGCCGGGCATCGAGTAGACGACCCAACGGACGGTGCGTCGCAGTCGATTCTGAATCCCCATGTGTTCTCCTCCTCAATCCATACGGCGGATCGTATAGGCAATGCGCGTGCTCGGCGCGGACATTCTCGAACCCGGCGGCCCGATCGCGCAGCGACTGCGCGACTCGTTCGATCCGAGGCCGCAGCAGCAGCGTATGGCGCGCGCGGTGGGGGAATCGATGGCGCGCCGGAGCACATTGCTGGTGGAGGCCGGGGCGGGCGTGGGCAAGTCGTACGCGTATCTGGTGCCCGCGCTGGAGCGCGTCGTGCATCATGGGGAGCGCGTGGTGGTGGCGACGCATACGATCGCGCTGCAGGAGCAGGTGCTTTCGCGCGACGTGCCGACGCTCCGCGAGGCGCTGGAGCCGCTGGGCGTCACGTTCCGTGCGGCGCTCGTGAAGGGGCGGGGGAATTACCTGTCGATCCGCCGTCTTCAGCTGGCGTCCGCGCGCCAGGACAAGCTGCTGACGGACGCGGCCTCGAAGCGGGCGCTGCACCAGATCGAGGACTGGGCGTACGAGACGGCGGACGGCACGCTCTCGACGCTCCCGCAGCTCGAGCGTCCGGCGGTGTGGGAGCGGGTCCAGTCGGACGCGGCGAACTGCATGGGGCGCAAGTGCCCGACGTACGACAAGTGCTTCTTCCAGTCCGCCCGACGCGAGATGGACCGGGCGCAGCTGCTCATCTGCAACCACGCGCTGTTCTTTGCCGACCTGGCGCTGCGGTCGCGCGGCGTCGGGTTTCTGCCGGACTACGACCACGTCGTGCTCGATGAGGCGCACGCGGTTGAAGATGTGGCGTCGGAGTATTTCGGGAGGTCGTTGAGCGAGACGCGCATCCGGAGGCTGCTCTCGACCCTGATGCACGAGCGCGGGGATCGGGGGTTCCTGGCGAGCCTGGCGCTCACGATGGGAGACAAAGCGGCGGACGCGGCGCGGCTCGTCCACGAGGCGGACCAGGCTGCGCGGCTCTTCTTTGATCGTCTGCTCGCGCTCCAGCCGGGCCCGGCGCGCTCGTACCCGGGGCAGACGGATTCCGGCGCGCCGGCCGCGTCGTACCGGATTGCCGAGCCTGACGCGCTCGAGAACACGCTGAGCCCCGCGTTCTCCGATCTTGCCGTGCGCCTGCGACGTCTCCGTGACGCCACGGACAAGGATGAGGACCGTTTGGAGCTCAACGCGTACGCCGAGCGAGCCGCGGCCATCGCGGACGATGCCGAGGCGCTGGTGACGCAGGAGGATGACGGGAGCGTGTACTGGGCGGAGGCCACGCGCGCGGCGCACGGCGTGCGCGCCTCTCTCTCCTCCGCGCCCATCGATCTTGCGCCCGTGCTGCGCGAGCACCTGTTCGGCGCGGGCACGTCGGTCATCCTGACCTCGGCGACGCTCGCCACAGGCGGCTCGGGGGGGTTCGATCTGCCGAAGTCCCGTCTGGGCTGCGAGGATGCGGAGACTCTCGCGCTCGGCTCGCCGTATGACTTCGCGCGGCTCGTGCGCGTCTATGTCGATTCCTCGATGCCCGATCCGCGCGACGGCGCGTATCTCGATCGGCTCACGGCAGCCATCGTGCGACACGCGGGAGAGACGCGGGGCGGCGCATTCGTGCTCTTCACCTCGTTCGACACGCTCCAGAAGGCCGCGCGGCTCGCAGCGCCAAGGCTCGAGGACGCAGGGCTCAGTGTGCTGACGCAAACGCGGGATGTTTCACGCACGGCGTTGCTCGAAGCCTTCCGTGAATCCGGTTCCGCAGTGCTCTTCGGCGCAGCGTCCTTCTGGCAGGGCGTCGATGTCCGCGGGGGCGCGCTCCGGAACGTGATCATCACGAGGCTCCCCTTTGAACCCCCCGAGCGCCCGCTCACGCAGGCCCGTCTCGACCGCATCGCCGAGGAGGGAGGCGACCCGTTCTTCGAGGATTCCCTCCCCCGCGCCGTGCTGCGCTTCAAGCAGGGCTTCGGCCGGCTCGTCCGCTCGTCCACCGATACCGGGCGTGTGGTCATCCTCGACTCACGGATCGCGACCAAGGGGTACGGACGATCCTTCCTCCGCGCGATCCCCGAGGGTGTGCCCATCGAGGACACGGCCACGAACCGCGTCGTGTGCCTCTGAATCCGAGCGCCACGCCCGGTATCCTCTGGATGACGAACCGCGATCGACGACCACGCCCGCACACCTGGGAGCGCTCCCGTCATGCTCGATAAAGTCTTCAAGGCCTACGACATCCGCGCCACCTGCCCCAACCCTCTTTCTGAGGAGATGGCCCGACGCATCGGGGAGGGCGCCGGAGTGTTTCTCGCAAGCCAGGCGGGCGCCACGGGCAAGCCCATCGTCGTCGGGCGCGACATGCGCAAGACCAGCCCGATGATGGCCGACGCCCTCATCTCCGGCATCAACGCCGTCGGCGTCAACGTGATCGACGTCGGTCTGGTCGACACCCCGTTCACCTACTTCGCGGTCAATCACCTCGCCGCCGCCGGCGCGGTGATGACCACCGCCTCGCACAACCCGCCCGAATACAACGGCTTCAAGGTCTCGGCCATGGGCGCCAAGCCCGTCGGCCAGGACACCGGGCTCTCGGAGATCCGCGTTCTCGCGGCCCGGGCGTCCGCCGAGGAGACGCTCCACGCTCCGGGCGCCTCGGGGCGCGGCAAGCGCGAGTCGCGCGATCTCTGGGACGCGTACGCATCCCACGTCCGCGCGTTCTACAAGCCCGGCTCGCGCAGGCTCAAGGTCGTCATCGACGCGTCGAACGGCATGGCCGGGACGATGGTCCCCAAGGTCTTCGGCCGACAGGGCAGCGCGCTCGTCCCGGGGCTCGAGATCATCGAAATGAACTTCGACAACTCGCGCGGCGAGTTCGTCCACGAGCCGAACCCGATGCTTCCCTCAGCCATCGCGGAGCTCCAGGAGGCCGTGGTGCGTGAGAAGGCCGACTGCGGCCTGTGCTTCGACGGCGACGCCGATCGGTGCATCGTCATCGACGAGAAGGGGCAGCCCATCGGGTGCGACCACCTCACGGCCTGGCTCGCGGGTGTGTTCCTCGAGGACGCGCAGGGCAGCGCGGTCGTGTATGACCTCCGCTCCTCCAAGGCCGTGGAGGAGGCCATCCGCGCCGGCGGCGGCCGGCCCCTCCGTTCCCGCGTCGGCCACGTGTTTATGAAGAAGCTCCTTGCCCAGGAGCGCGGGGTGTTCGCCGGCGAACTCTCCGGTCACTTCTACTTCCGTGATAATTTCAACGCAGACTCCGGTGCGATCGCCATGGCCGCGGTGCTCTCGGCACTCTCCACCGAGACCAAGCCGCTCTCCTCGATCATCTCGGCCATCGCGCGATACCCGCAAAGCGGGGAGCGCAACTTCCGCATCGAGAACAAGGACGGCGCGCTAGCCGCGCTCAAGGCCAAGTACGGCTCCTCAGCCGCCATCGACGAACTCGACGGGGTCACCGTCGATGCCTTCTCGCGCAGCGGCTGGTGGTGCAACGTGCGGAAGTCCAACACCGAGCCGCTCCTCCGCCTCAATCTCGAGGCCAAGGACCGCGCGACCCTCGACAGGATGCTCGCCGAAATCTCCCCTCTCTTGGGCGAACCCGCCGATCACTAAGGTTGGCAGCGCGATGTCCGCGCACGCAGGACCACGGCACGCATGAACGTCGCCAGATTCTTCGAGCACTGGTCTCTCTCCGAAGACCCCTTCCGCGCGGAGGAAGCGCGCCAGGACCCCGTCTTCCTCCTCGCGGAGACCGCCTCCTTCCACCCTGATTTCGACAAGATTCTCGGTGATCTCGACCGCCCGACCACCGCGATCGTCTGCGGCGAGAAAGGGTCGGGCAAGACCGCCATCCGTCTGCAGATCGAGCGTCTCATCGAGCAACGCAACGCCACGCGTGACGACCGACGCGTCCTGCTCGTTCCCTACGACGACCTCAACCCCTTCCTCGACCGCATCGCGTCCCGGATCCGCCCCGGGAAGGACGACCTGTTCAAGTCCATCCGGCTCGTCGACCACATGGATGGTGTGCTCATCACCGCGGCCACCGACATCACCGACGCGCTCCTCGACGATCCCGACGCGCACAACGCCACCGCGGCATTCCTCAGGAACCGCAAGCGCGACATGCGCCGTCTCCCGGAGGACGTGAAGACCGACCTCCTCGCGCTGCAGGCCGTCTACGACGCCTCCCCGCGCGCCGCGTCGCGCACGAGAGCCCTCCGACGGCTCATGGGCGCGCGCGGAGATCGCGCCGCCGCGATGTGGTCTGTTGCGGCCGTGCTCGTCTGGGCGCTCCCGCTGGCCGTCCTCGCGCTCTGGCTCGAGCTCGGCACCGACCGTCTGACCCTTCAGGTATGGGCCGGCGCGCTCGCAGCAACGCTCGCCGTCTGTGCGCTCGTTGCCTTCCGTCGGCTCGTGCTCGACCGCTGGACGCTCCTGCGCACCGCCCGCCGACTCCTCGCGCAGGTCCGCGTGCTCAACCGCTCGAAGGAGTCTCTCGCAGACTCCCTTGCCCTCCTTCCCCGCGAGGCGCGCGACGCCTCGAGCCTCCCGCTCGCCGAGGGCGATGACCGACGCTTCGACATGTTCCGCCGCTTGCGCCGCTGCCTCGCGGCCCTCGACTCCGGCGCCTGCCTCATCGTCGTCGACCGGGTCGACGAGCCCACGCTCGTGGCGGGCGACCCCGACCGCATGCGCGCCCTCGTCTGGCCCATGCTCAACAACAAGTTCCTGCAGATGGACGGCTTCGGCGTCAAGCTCCTCCTCCCCATCGAGCTGCGCTACTCCCTCTACCGCGAATCGGCCGCCTTCTTCCAGGAGGCCCGGCTCGACAAGCAGAACCTCGTCGACCGTCTCGCGTGGACAGGGGTCACCCTGTATGACCTCTGCAGCGCGCGTCTCGTCTCCTGCCTGAAGCCGTCCGCGACGTCCATCACGCTCCGCGATCTCTTCGAGGACGACGTCGCGCGCCAGGACCTCGTCGACGCCCTCGACCAGATGCGCCGCCCGCGCGACGCCTTTAAGCTCCTCTACCGCTGCGTTCAGGAGCACTGCGCCGCGATCACCGACGATGAGCCGCGCTGGAAGATTCCCCGGCACGTCCTCGAGACGGTCCGAAAACGCGAGCAGGAGCGCGTCGATCAGCTCAACCGCGGCGTGCGCCCCGCCTGACCCGTCGGCGTGTGAAGGCCCCGCGAAGCCTCCGCACAGACCCACCCCGGAACCGGCGCTCTCGCGCCAGACCGCTTATCCGCGCGCTCTCGTGCGCCGATGCACTCCCCGCTTCTTGACGCGGAGGAGATCGGATGCACTCACAGACGCGATACACGCTCGCCACGGCGGCGATTCTCGCCGCCACGCCCGCGGCCTCGGCCCTCATCGTGGACGGCTCCGCGATGGCGCGCCCCCACAACGGCTTCATCGGCGCCTGGGCCGGCTCCTCCGCCGTCCCCATCGCGCAGCGCTGGATCATCACCGCGCAGCACGTCGGCGGTGTCGCGGGCGGCGCCTTCTCCATGCAGGGCTCTCTGTACACCTCCGACCTCGTCGTCCGTCACCCCACCGACGACCTCATGCTCGTCCGCGTCACCAGCGATCTCCCCGCGTGGCACGGGCTCGCCACGCTTCCCGCCCCCATCACCGCGAACGCGTCGAACGCCGCCAATCCGCGCGTCGAGACGTCCGCGCTCGTCGCCATGCCCACAGTGGTCCTCGCGGGCATGGGCAGGACCAACGGCGCCCCGCATGCCGCGGGAGGTTGGGACTGGACCGGGCCGGCCGCCGAGACGTGGGGCCAGAACAGCCTCCTGGGCGTGTTCAACTCGCTCCTCGGCACGCGCTTCGATCTCAACTTGCCCGAAGCCATCGCGCACGAAGCCTCGTACGCCGTGAACGACTCCGGCGGCGCGATGTTGCTCCCCTTCGCGGACGGCTCGCTCCGACTCATCGGCGTCGCGGTGGGCGCCTCACCCTTCGGGTACACGATGCAGGGCTCGATGGGCTACGCGCTGAATCTCGCGCCGTTCATCCCGTGGATCGAGAGTGTCGTCGGCGCCTCGCTCGTGGGCCCCGGCTCGACGCCCACCCCGGGCAGCGCCGCGCTCCTCACCATGGCCGGTGTGCTGATCGCGTCGCGCCGCCGCCGCTGATCTCCCGCGCTCACTCCCCCGGGATGTACGCGATCACGCCCTCCCAGGGGCTGCTCGCCGTCGCATACTTCTTCTTCGCGATCCGCCCCGAGAGGTACGCGTCGCGCCCCGCTTCGCACGCCTTGCGCATAGCCCCCGCCATCCGCACCGGGTCCTTCGCGTGCGCAATGCCCGTGTTCAGCAGCACGCCGTCCGCGCCGAGCTCCATCGCCACCGCGACATCACTCGCCGTGCCCACCCCCGCATCCACCACAACCGGGTACGACGCGTCACCCTCCTTGAGCAGCTCCAGGCACAGCACGATATTCGCCGGGTTGAGAATCCCCTGCCCCGAGCCGATCGGCGACCCCGCGGGCATCACGCTCGCCGCGCCCGCCTCCTTCAATCGCGCCGCCGCGATCGGGTCATCGCTCGTGTAGCACAGCACCTCAAAGCCGTCCTTCACCAGCTCGCGGCACGCCTCGAGCGTCCCGCCCGGGTCCGGGAGCAACGTCTTGCGGTCTCCGAGCACTTCCAGCTTCACCCACGAGGCGCCCGGGTTCTCCAGCTGCTCCAGCAGCTCCCGCCCGAGGCGCGCCACGCGCACGGCGTCCTCCGCGCTGAAACACCCGGCTGTGTTCGGCAGCACCGTGTACCGGTCGAGGTCCAGGTGATCCAGCAGGCTCTCCCCCTTCTCGTTCACCAGCCGCTCGCGCCGCACCGCCACCGTCACCACCTCGGCGCCGCTCACGTCCAGCGCATCCCGCATCACGCCGTAATCACGGTACTTCCCCGTCCCTACGATCAGACGGCTCGTCATCTCCCGAGCCCCGATCCTCCAGCGCGCCGGCTCCAGCATCGTCGTCATCTCGACTCCCTCATCACCCGCCCCCCACCAGCGTCACGATCTCGACCTCATCCCCGTCCACAACAAACGTCGTCTCGTGCTGCCTCCGGGGCGCGACCGCACGGTTCACCTCCACCGCGCACGCGCGCCCCACCGGCCTGCCCCGCTCCGCGAGGCTTGCCAGAAGTTCTGAAACGCTCACGCGCTCCCCGTCGAACTCCATCATGTCGCCGTTCACCCGCACGTGCATTCCGAGAGTATAGAGCCGCCCCCCGCGCCCCACCCCGAATAGGATCACGCCGTATGCCCGACGCACACGACCCCATCCACGCCGAACTGGCCCAGCCGGTCTCCGGCAGACGTTGGCTATTCGCCGGCGCCATGGTGGGCGTCGCGGCCGTGCTCCTCGGCCTCGCCATCGCCCTCACCGCGCGCGAGATGCGCAGGCCAAAGCCCCTGCCGGCCGATTCCCCGGACGCCCTGGTCGCCTCGCTGTTCTCCACCGTAGAGAAGGGCCGCCCCGACCTGATTCCCTCTCTGATCTACGCCGAGAACGAAGACCGCCGCCTCGTCCTCGACGCCCTCGCCGACCTCTTCGACTCCCTCGACTCCCTCGCATCCACCATTCAGGAGAGGTTCCCAGCGGAGGTGGAGACGCTCCGCGCACAGCCCGCCACCGGGCTCTCCGGCGCCCTCACGGGGGCACAGCGAGCCGCAAGCTCCGGTGATCGATCCGGATCGCTCGTGTCCAACGCCAACATCCGCGCGCTCCTCGCAGACCCCTTCGCCGTCATCCGCGACGCCCGAGGCCGAGTATCCACAGCAGTGATCGCCGACGACCTCGCCGCCGTCCTGATCGACTCCAAGCCCGCCTTCGGCGTCGGCCTCACCCTGCGGCGCGCGAACGGACGCTGGTGGATCGATCTCCCGCTCAACTTCCCGATGATCTCGAGGTACGTGCCGCAGAACCGTGAGGAGCACGAGATCCTCGCCTCGATGATCCAGGTCGTCGACAACGCGGTGCTCGACCTCCGCGACGACATCCGCGACGGGAAATGCGCCAATCTCCGTGAGGCCTCCCAGCTCGCGGGTGAAAAGGCGTTCGCACCCATCGCGCTCTGCGCGGTCGCGTACGACCGCGCCATCAAGGCGCGTGCCGCGGTCAACTGATTCGCGCGAAGAAACGGCCCGCCGAAGCGAGCCGCTCATCGCGTACACCCCCTTATGTCCGATCCGCGATCACTTGATCACTGCGCGAAATTCGCCCACGGGTCCGTCGTGCCGAGCCCGCCACCGGAGTTCCCGTTGATCGCGATCCCCACCACCGGCGCCCACACCACCGTCCCCACGCTGTTCCCCGCCCCGACGTTGTAATTCGGCGAATTGCTCGCGCACACGTTCCGCGTGATGAACGACGAGTTCGCGGAGCTGGTGACCACCGCCACAATCCCCGTCCCGTTGATGCGGCACACGTTCTCGTCGATCGTCGCGCGCCCCGATGCCGCCCGGATGCCCGCGTTCGTGTTCTGGATCGCCGTGCAGCGACGAATCACGCTGTTCGAGTCCGTGCCCGGCGAGCCGAGCTGAAAACCGTCGTCGGAATTGAAGTAAGCCGAGCTGTCCGAGATCTCACCTCGTGCGCCGAGCAGGAAGCCATCCTGCGTGTTCGCGCGAGCCGTGCAGCCCGACACATACGACGCTTCGCCGATGACAAACCCCGCCGTCCCGCTGTTCTGAGACGCCACGCACGAGGTCACCGTATTCCCCGTGCCGATCGAGAACCCCGTGCCCCCGTTCTGTGTGCTCACGCAGTTCGAGATCGTCACGTACGAGCCGGTGGCAATGCCGCCGTTGACGTTAGCGCTCGCCGTGCAGCGCTCCACGACGGACGACGATGGGAAATTCATCGCGCGCAGGGCATGGCAGCCGGCGGCCGAGAGCTCCGTGAACCGTGAGTTCGTACTGACATTCCCGTTGAGCCCGTGGCTTCCCAGATTCACAAAGTTCCCGTTGAACACGTGCGCTCCGGTCGAGCCCGCCTCGTCCGCGATCCCGTCCACGCTCCCCACCTCACCCCGAATCGTGAACCCGCGCATGTCCAGCGTGATGTTCGCTGCCCCGAGCACGATCCCGCTCTTCCCGGCAGGCACAACCACGTCACCCGTCAGGAAGTACGACCCGCTCTGCGTGATCCGGTGCACCGCCGTTGCCGTGCCCGGCGCCGTCTGCGCGTTCACCGGCAGCCTCGGCTCAACCTCCCCCAGCGTCCGGTACGTCGGGCCGATCGGCCCCGCCGGCGGCGCCAGCGGCCCCGCCGACACACCCGCACACATCCCGCCGATCAGCCCGCACACCACGCCGCGGACGACATTCACACACTGGCTTCGCATCACAATCTCCTTGGTCATCACGAGAGCGGCGCGCCCGCTCAGCACACCGAGCCGAAGTAGCCCAGCACCAGATTCAGATCAACGAAGTTCACGATCCCGTCCCCGTTCAGATCAGCCCCGACGCCCGGTGTTGTCGGCTGACCGAACAGGCTGAGCACGTTGTTCAAATCCGCAAAGTCCACGCGCATGTCCCCGTTCGTGTCCCCCGGGCAGGGCGCCTGCACGAGACCCACGTACACCTGCGCGTCATCGAGATTGATCCACCCGATGTTCTCCCCCCACGCATACCCCCGAAGCCTGCCCCCCTCGATCCGCGCCGGGTTGGGCGGGCTCGCGAGCGCGCCGCCCAGGAAGTTGACCCAACCCACGTTCTCTCCCCAGGCATGCCCGAACAACGCGCCGCCCCCATCCACGTTGACGCCATAGTCGTCCCCGTTCTCGTTGAGATACGTCGTGCCCGCGAACGGGCTCGCATCACCGAGATCCAGCCACCCTACGTTCTCGCACCACACCATCCCCGACAGGAAATTCGTGTGTACGCGCAGCCCGCGCGCGCCCGCCGGCGTCCCCGCGTCCCGCCAGTTCATGAACCCCACGTTCTCTCCCCACGTCCACTTGTTCGTCCCGTGCGCCTGGCTCGGCTGCGCCCACGCGCCCGCGCTCGTGCCCACCGCCACCATCGCCGCCGTCATCCACGTCCGTCGCATCGCACCGCTCCTGTTTCGCTGTCTCTGAAGTCAATGGACTGCGCGGCCCTTCGACCGCGCCGCCCCTCTCTCCCGACCTCTCAATCGACGAAGTTCGCCCACGGGTCGCTCGTCCCCAGCCCGCCCCCCGTGTTCCCGTTGATCGCCCCGCTCAGCGCCCCCTGCACGATCGTGCCCACTCGATGGCTCGCGGCGATGTTGTAATTCACAGTCGTGTTCCCCCCGCACACATTGCGGATCACGAGCGAAGGAACGCCGATCGCGCTCTGCACCAGAATGCCGGTCCCGTTCTGCCGGCACACGTTCTCGTCAATCAGCGCCCGCCCGCCGCCCGAACGAATCCCGGCGCCGCTGTTCTGGAACGCGGCGCACCGACGGATGACGCTGTTCGCATCTGAGCTTGAACTCACATTCACAAGGAAACCATTCCCGCCGTTGCCCACCGAGAGGCAGTCCTCGAGCATGCCCGCCGAGGTGGCCGTGAAACCATCACCGGTGTTGCCTCGTGCCGTGCAGTTCGTCACACGGGACCGGGAGCTCACGCGGATGCCGACCCCAGCGTTGTTCAGCGCCGTGCAATCCTCCGCCACGCTCCCTTCATTCAACGCGAAGCCTCCGAACGTGTTCGCAGAGGCACTGCAGTTCCGCAGCGTCACACCGTGCCCCGTGCTGATGCCCTCAAAGCAACTCCGTGCCGTGCAATGCTCGGCCACCGAGCCCGATGCCAGCTGCATCCCCTTCTGCCCGCAATTGACCGCCGTCAGATTCTGATAGATCGAGTTCTGCGCGAAGTTGCCCCAGAGCCCGTTCTCTCCCAACCCGTCG
The DNA here is from genome assembly GCA_050174775.1 of Phycisphaerales bacterium. GTDB lineage: Bacteria > Planctomycetota > Phycisphaerae > Phycisphaerales > UBA1924 > CAYPGJ01. Next base: position 938,540 of record JBFXJP010000001.1, on the reverse strand, counting down.
AAGTGTCCGTTGAAGATGTGCGTCTGACGCGCCCCGTCGACGTCCGCGATCCCGTTCAGGCTGCCCGCCTCTCCACGGATCGTGAAGCCGCGCATGTCCAGCGACACACCCGCCGCCGCGATCACGATCCCGTTCTTCCCCGAAGGCACGACGATGTCTCCGGTCAGGAAGTACGAGCCGCTCTGCGCGATCCTGTACACCTCGCCCGCCATCCCAGGGGTCGTCTCCGCGCTCACGGGAATCCGCGGCTCCACCTCCCCCAGCGTCCGATACGTCGAACCGATCGGCCCGGCCGGAGGCGCCAGCGGCCCCGCCATCACCCCCGACCCGCTCGCCGCCAGCATCCCCGCCGCGAACACGCATTTCCAGACCCGAACCGACAGCGTCATCACCGTCTCCTTCTCTGCTCACAAGCCTCATGACGACGCCGCGCGCCGCACATCATGCCCGTGCGACGTCCGCACCCAGGAGAGCTAACCCGTCGTCCTTCTTTTCCCCTTTCATGTCCCCCAATGCCCTGGCAGCCGGTAGCCGACCCGTCCGGCGGGAAGCCCCCTCGTACACCCTGCCCGTGCGCGCCCCGTCCCCGCTAGACTGCTCCCGTTCTCCCTTCGCGGGCGTAGCTCAGGGGTAGAGCGTCAGCCTTCCAAGCTGAATGTCGCGCGTTCGAATCGCGTCGCCCGCTCTTGCGCAAGACCGCTCTCACCCGACCGAGCCGGACCCGCGGCTGCAGTCCATCCCCGCTCGCGCACTCGCAAAACCTTCACATTCCCCTTGCTCCTCCACCATCGTTTCGATACGGTGGCCCCGCACGCGCAGCGTCGCTGCGTTCGAGAGTCAAGGCGATATCGCACACGCGGATATGTGCTCTTCTCTGCCCCGTGACGTCGGGGCTCGTTCCGCATGCGCGCCGCCTCTGCGCGAACGGCTCGACCTGCATCAAAGGAGTGTCTCGCATGCGTTCCATGATCAGTCCTCTCGCCCTCATGCTCGCGCTCACCGCCGGCCACGCAGCAGCGGGTTTCGTGGGCCAGTCGATCCTCGGCAATCTCTCCGCGGGCAGCGTCGTCAACGGCGATGTCACAGGCCACGCCGATGACAACGACGGCTTCACCAGCGGCATGCACATCTTCAATATCTGGGACGGCGGCGATGATGTCTGGACCATCACATGGGCCGGTGGCGACATGCAGGTCGATCTCACCTACAGCACCGCGCTCTGCGACGTCGATCTCTTCGTCTATCGCCCGACGAACCTCGACGATTCGGGCGACTACGCGATCGCGAACACCGGCGTGGACACGGTCACCATCCTCGCTGCAGACGCCGGCACGTACTACGTCAACGTGGACAGCACCTTCTTCTCCGAAGGCGCATACACACTCTCAGTCACGCTCATTCCGGAGCCCGGCGCCGTGTCGCTGTTCGCTCTCAGCGCACTCATCGCCACCCGCAGACGCCGCTCCTGAACCAGACTCGTTGCGGCCCACATCCCCAAAAACACATCCACGGCTCCTCTCACGAGGGGCCGTTTTCGCACACACGCAGCACGCTCTCGACCTCGTTCAGCCGATCGTCCCGTTCTCGAACGGGCTCTTCTTCCCCCCGGTCGGCTTCCGCGGCGATTCGATGAACTCCTTCAACCGGATCAGGATCTCGTCCAAAGACGCGGAATCAAGCACGCCCTGGTCGCGGTCCAGCCGCAGCATCGGCCCGCGCCCAAGCAGCAGCCAATCCGGCGAGAGCGGCAGCTGATCGCACAGCTTCGCAAGGAACACGGCGGGCGGGCGTGTCTCGCCCGTCAGATACCGACGAACCGTCTCCGGATGCCACCCGATCAAGCGCGCAAAGTCCGCGATCGAATGATCCCCCATCGCCAGCTTCAACCGCGTCGCGAACCCCTCGCGCCACGAATCCTCCATCCGCCCGACATCGTCGGTCTCCTGATCGTGCTTCAAACGACTGCCGATCGTCATCCGTGCCTCCTCGCTCTGGCCAGAGCAAAAACACACCCTCCCCGTCATGAAGCGGGCCTCAGACGGTGGGCGTGACGCCGGAGCGCGAAACTTTTTTTCGCGTCATCCCGTGAGGACGACGCGGAACTCAGACGCTAGCAAAGACCGAACAGAATGCCATGCGACCCGTCACTCCATCCAACGTCCTTCCTCCTGCTGGAACCAGGCCGCACGCACCTCGGCCATCATCCGGAACGCATCGCCGATCCCGTTGTCCTCCACCGTGCAGTCCGGACGCAGGCACTCCTCCGGATTCGGGCTCGTAAGCACGCAGATCATGTACGCCCGCCAGGCGTTGGTGCACGCCTCGCTCGTCCCGTCACGGTCCTCGATGCTTCCCGACCCCCCCGACGCCGCCACCGGAGTCAGCGCCGCGATGTTAGGGGACCAGGATTCAACCTCAGCCGAACCGGCAACACCTGTTGCACACACCGTCAACGCCGCCGCCGCGGCAATCTCCTTGACGTATCGCCCCTTGCCACGGCGCGATTCCCGCAGAGAATACGCTGACGAGACGTCATGACCGACTGGGCGACGAAACAACGCAACCACACAGAGCGGCATCGACTCTCTCCTCTTTTGCCCGGATCCACTTCCGCCGAGTCACCACGCTTGACTCAGGCGCCCACTGAACTTCAAAGCGATCCTCAAGGCCCTTGTGTGACAGATCACGCGCAAAACCCGCCACGTCCAGAACATGCCGCGCCGATGCCTCTCTCTCAGAGCGTCGAAAACCTTTTGGTCCGTCTGCGCGCGGGGGACCGAGAAGCCGCAGCCGAATTCGCGCTGCGTTATGGGCCCCGCATCCGACGCCGCGTCGCCGGAAAACTCGGCCCGCGCATGCGTCGCCTCTTTGACTCCCAGGACATCCTCTCCACCGTCCTCCGCCGATTCGACAACTACGTGCAGAACCGCGAATTCGACTCCGCCACCGAAGAGCAGCTCCTCGCCCTCGTCGTCCGCATCGCCGAGAACGCCGTCATCGACAAGGCACGCATCGTCCAGCGCCTCGAGCGCGCCGAGTCCGCCGACGGCGAGATCGCCCGCGCCATGCTCGAACGCCTCCGCGAGACCGGCGCCGATCCCAACGACGACGTCGCCGTCGATCGCTTCCTCGACCGCGCCTTCGAAGCGCTCGACAACCCCATCGACCGGCAGATCCTCTGGTTCTGGCTCGCCGGACGACGACACTCCGACGCCGCCGAATACCTCAACGTCCCCGCCGAGCGCATCCGAAAACGCTGGGAGCGCATCCGCGTCGCACTCAGCCAGTCACTGCAGTAGGAGCGACGCTCGATGGAGCAGACCGAGTCTGTCTTCGCGACGGCGGCGCTCCCGCCGAAGGTCCGCACCCTCGTCGGCGAGCGCCCGCTCGAAGACCTCGTCAGGATGCTCGGGCCCTGCCCCGAAGAAACGCTCGCCACCCTCATCGACGCCGACGGCCGCGCACGCCTCGACAAGGGACTCACATTCACCCTCGACGACTATCTCACCGCCATCCCCTCCCTCACCTCCATGACCGTCGCACTCGACGCCGCCATCGACATGGCCCTCCGATCGCTCGCCGGCGCCTCGGCCCCCACACAGAAAACCGTCGAGCTCCTCATCCAACGCTTCCCCAACCTCGAGACCGCCATCCGCGAAGCCGCAATGCTCGGCCACGCGCTCCACACCGCCCCGACACCCCGCGTCCGCCCCTCCCGCTACGCAGGCCGGCTCCCCTGCGACATCGGACCCACTCTCCCCGACGGACGACCGCAATACGTCCTCCAGCGTCTCCTCGGCCGCGGCGCTTTCGGCGAGGTCTATCTCGCACAAGACCGCCACCTCTCCGACGATGACCGCCCCGCACTCGTCGCCATCAAGGTCCTCGTCGATGACCCCGAAAACCTCGGCCTGCGCTACCGCCTCGCCGACGAAGCCACCAAAGCCCGACGCGTCGATCATCCCAACGTCGTCCGCGTCATCGCGCGCGCACAGGCCGAATCCGGCGACGAGTTCGTCGTCTACGAGTACGTCGAAGGCCCGAACCTCCAGGACCACGTCCGACGACTCCCCGCGCGCATGACCCCGCGCGACGCGGCCCTCCTCGTCGTCCAGATCGCCCGCGGCATACACGCCGCGCACCTCGCCGGCCTCGTCCACAGAGACCTCAAGCCCGGCAACGTCCTCATCGACGCGTCGGGCCGACCACGCATCACCGACTTCGGTGTCGCGGTCCGCGATCGCTCCGGCTTCTCTCCCCCCTCGGCAGACCAATCCGGCCAGGCCGGCACGCTCGCCTTCATGGCCCCCGAGCAGTTCTCCGCGCGCCTCGGCGCCGTCGGCCCGCCCGCCGACGTCTTCGCCATCGCAGGCATCCTCATCTGGCTCCTCACGGGCCGCCCTCCCTACGGCGCCACGCCCGACGAGATCACCAAGGCCCACCTCGAGGCCTCCACCGGCGTCATCCCCGCCACGCTCGAAGAAGCGCTCGCCTCCATCGACCCGACCCTCGCGCACATCGCGCGCTCCGCGCTCGACTCCAAGCCCGAGCGACGCTACGCCTCCGCCTCGCAGTTCGCAGACGAACTCACCTGCTGGCTCGAACTCCGCCCCGTCCCCTCAATGAACCTCCCCGCCCACGCGCAAGTCGCGCTCTGGGCACGACGACGACCCTCCCTCGCTGCAGCCGTACTCGTCGCCTCGCTCACGCTCATCACCGGCGGCGTCACGACAGTCTGGCTCCGTTCCATCGCGCGCGACAAGGCCGAAGAAGCCCGCATCGCCCAGATCCGCGTCGAGGAAGAGGAAAAGCGCCGCAAGATCGCCGCCGACGCCCTCACCGGGTACTCCGTCTTCATCGACTCCCTCGCCGATCGCAGCGTCCCCGAAGCCATCGGCCAGATCTACATGACCTACGAACTCTTCGGTCCCACCGGCATCAACGTCGGGGAGCAGATCAAGATCCTCTCCGAGGGCCGACTCCGCGTTGCCAACGAACGCCTGGCGCAAGCCGCGCGCCCGACGGCAGCCCCACCTTCGAGTCCGCGTACTGGCTCGCCGTCATCTCTCTCTGGAACATCGAGGAAGGCCGCTCCGCCGAGCCCCTCGAGCACCTCAAAGAAGCACGCGCCATCATCGCGCAACGCTTCCCCGACGACCCCTGGCTCGCCAACATCGACACGCTCGAGAAATGCGCCCAGGCCAACGCCATCCTCGCTGCCCCCGCCTTCAACGCCGCCGCCGCCACGACCATCGCCGACGACCTCCAGCGCGACATCAAATCGCTCGACCGCCTCTCGATGTTTCCCGCAGCCAACGCCGCACGCAGAGTGCTCACGCGACTCAACGCCCCCTCCGCGCTCAACCGCCAGCCCCTCGCAACGCCCCAGCCCTCCGCCTCCACCGCTCCCGCACCCTCGGCGCAGCCCTGACATCCCGCGGCGCGCCAACGCTACATTCACCACATGACCATCACACTCCCGCGCGTCGCGCTCCCCGCGATCCTCCTCCTCGCGCTCTCCTCCTGCGCTCCCCCCTCACGCTCCCTCTCCGCTTCCGCCAACCGCGCCCTCCTCGCCGAAGACGCCTCCCTCTACACCCGACTCCACTACACCAAAACCGAATCCCTCGTCCCCATGCGCGACGGCGTCAAGCTCTTCACCGCCATCTACGCCCCGCGCGACGCCTCCACCACCTACCCCATCCTCCTCGTCCGCACGCCCTACTCCTGCCGCCCATACGGCCCCGAAGAGTTCCGCTCCGTCCTCGGGCCAAACCGCTCCTTCGACGAAGCCGGTTTCATCTTCGTCTTCCAGGACGTCCGTGGACGCTACATGTCCGAAGGCGAATTCGTCGACATGCGCCCCCACAACCCCGACAAACACTCCCCCTCCGACGTCGACGAATCCTCCGACACCCACGACGCCATCGACTGGCTCCTCGCAAACGTCCCGAACCACAACGGACGCGTCGGCATGTGGGGCATCTCCTACCCCGGCTTCTATTCCTCAGCCGGCATGATCGACGCACACCCCGCGCTCAAAGCCGTCTCACCACAGGCCCCCATCGCAGACTGGTGGTTCGACGACTTCTTCCACCACGGCGCCTTCTTCCTCCCACACAACTTCAACTTCTTCGCATCCTTCGGCCGACCCCGCCCCGAACCCACCACCGAGTCCCCACCGCGCTTCGACCACAAAACCCCCGACGGCTACCAGTTCTTCCTCGACCTCGGCCCGCTCTCCAACGTCAACGACAAGCACTTCAACAACGATGTCCCCTTCTGGAACGAGATCCTCGAACACCCCACCTACGACCACTTCTGGCAGTCCCGCAACATCCTTCCCAACCTCAAGAACACCGCCCCAGCCTCCCTGGTCGTCGGAGGCCTCTTCGACGCCGAAGACCTCTACGGCGCCTGGAACACCTACTCCGCCATCGAGAAACAAAACCCCTCCACCGACAACAGGCTCGTCATGGGCCCCTGGTTCCACGGCGGATGGTCACGCTCCGACGGCGACCACCTCGGCCCCGTCTCCTTCGACGTCAAAACCTCCCTCTGGTACCGCGAGCACATCGAGCTCCCCTTCTTCCGCCATCACCTCAAGGACGCCCCCGCCCCCGACATCGCCGAAGCCACAGTCTTTAACACCGGCGCCAACGTCTGGCGCACCTTTGATCAATGGCCCCCCGCCGACGGCGAACCCGTCTCCCTCTATCTCCATCCCGCCTCCACCCTCTCCTTCGACGCGCCCCCCGACTCCTCCGACCGCGCAGACGAGTTCATCTCCGACCCCGCAAAGCCCGTCCCCTTCATCGAAGACGTCTCCCGCGGCATGACCCGCGAATACATGACCGCAGATCAACGCTTCGCCGCCCGCCGCCCCGACGTCCTCGTCTACCAGACCCCACCCCTCGACGAAGACATCACGCTCGCAGGCCCCGTCCTGGCAGACCTCATCGTCTCAACCTCCCAGTCCGACGCCGACTGGGTCGTCAAGCTCATCGACGTCTTCCCAGCCGACACCCCCGACAACGCCTTCACCCCCAAGCACTCCTCGATGGGCAACTACCACATGCTCGTCCGCTCCGAAGCCTTCCGCGGCCGCTTCCGCAACTCCTACTCCAAGCCCGAGCCCTTCACCCCCAACGAGCCGACCCGCGTCACCGTCCCGCTCCAGGACCTCCTCCACACCTTCAAGAAAGGCCACCGCATCCAGGTCCAGATCCAGTCCACCTGGTTCCCCCTCATCGACCGCAATCCCCAGAAGTACGTCGACAACATCTTCAAGGCAGACGCCTCCGACTTCACCCCCGCAACCCACCGCGTCTACCACGCCCCCGACCTCCCCTCGCGCCTCCGCGTGACCCGCCTCCACACACCCCAGTCACCCGCGCCCGCGCCGAACTGATCATCCGCTTCACTCACTCACGCGCAACGTCAGGCGCAACTCACTGTCCGTGTCCAGCACCTGCATCTCACACTCACCCTTCGCCGCGCTCACGGCACGGTAGAACTCCTCCGTGCTCATCACCGGCGCCCCGTTCACCGTCCGCACCACCTGACCCGTGCGGAACCCCCGATCGTGCGCCTGCGTCCCCCCGCGCACCAGCATCAGACGCACCCCCTCCTGCGCCGCGGCAACGTCCGCGATCCCCAGCCGCGCCAGCATCCGCGCCGCGCGCTCCTCAGGCCCGCCGCTCTTCCCCTGACGCTCCGCGACGTACGCCTCCGCATCCACCGGCCGCAACTGCCCGCGCGCATCAAACGCCGCGGCGCCCAGCGTCACGTCCACGTCCACCGTCCTCCCCTCACGCCACACCGTCAACCGCAGAACGTCCCCCGGACGCTTCGAACCCACCTTCGACTGCAGCACCCACGTGTTCAAAACACGCTCACCCCCAACGTGCGTGATCACGTCCCCCGCAAGCACGCCCGCCTTGTCCGCGGCCTCTCCCTCCACCACGCTCCGCAACAGCAGCCCCGTCCCGCGGAACTCATCCGCCCGCGCCAGCTCATACTCCCGAAGCGACTCCCGATCGACGCGCTCCAGCCCGCCCACGCCCAGGAACCCGCGCAGCACCACCCCCTTCGAAACGATCTGCTCCACCACCGACTCGATCGTCTCCACCGGAATCGCAAACCCCACACCCGCGCTCTGACTCTTCGTCTCCACGCTCCCGTCCAGGTTGTCACCCGTCACGATCGCCGTGTTCATCCCGATCACGCGCCCGCGGATGTCCACCAGCGGCCCGCCCGAGTTCCCCGGGTTCACCGCCGCGTCCGTCTGCAGGAAATTCGTATACCCCCCCGGCCCCGTCACCCCGCGCGCGAACCGGCCCACCCCCGACACGATCCCCTGGCTCATCGAGAACTTGAACCCGAACGGCGAGCCGAACGCATACACCCGCTCACCCACGCGCACCGTCGTGCGCTCCGCGCGCCGCGCGGGGATCACGCTCGTCCCCGCCTCCGTCCGCAGCACCGCGATGTCCGTCTCCCGATCCTCTCCCACGAACGACGCCCGCGCGCTGCTCCCGTCCCAGAACTGCACGATCAGATCATCCGCACCGCGAATCACGTGCGCGTTCGTCACCACGTGCCCCGCATCGTCATACACCCACCCCGCCCCGGCGGAGAACGCCCCGCGCCTCCCGCTCGCCATCGCATCGATGTGCACCACGCTCGGCGCCACCGACTCCGCGATGTCCGCCACCGCGCGATTGATCCGCTCCAGAACATCCTCCCCGTCCAAACGCTGCTGCGCCAGCGTCACACGCGCTCCCGTCCGCGCCTGCATCGCCTCCCGCACCACCCTCGGCGCCCCCCACAGCGCCAAAGCCACCGCGCCACCAACCACCAACGCAGGCGCCATCGTCACAATCCGTCGCATGCCGCGTGCTCCTGAGAACCCCGTCACGCCGTCCAAAAGACGCCCCGCAAACCATTCTCCTAAACCGACTTCGCCCCCTCCCGTTTCATCTCAAACCGAAACTCGCTCGCCCGCCGCGCAGCCACCCGCTTCGCCCACTCCTCAGCAGCCCCACGAATCGCCTCGCCCACCTGCGCAATCGGCTCCGCGAACCCCGGCTGCCACCGGGTCATCCCGATCAAATCCTGCAACACCAGAATCTGCCCGTGCACCCCCGGCCCAGCCCCGATCCCGATCACCGGCACGCTCGTCTCACGCACCACCCGATCCGCCACCTCACTCGGCACGGCCTCAATCAACAGACACACAGCCCCCGCATCCTCAAGCGCCTTCGCATCCCGAACAATCTCATCAGCGTCCGCCGGCGTCCGCCCCGCACTGGCATACCCGCCCGTCACGCGCACCGTCTGCGGCTTGCTCCCCACGTGCCCGCACACCGCGATCCCCGCGCGCGTCATCCTCCGGATCAGCGGCGCCAACTCCGTATCCGCCTCCACCTTCACGATGTCCGCCAGCCCCTCCGTCAAAAACCGACCCGCGTTCTTGATCGCCTCATCCTCACCGGCCTGGTACGACATGAACGGCATGTCCGCCATCACCATCCGGCTCGGCGCCCCCCGCTTCACACCGGCCGTCAACGCCACCGCAACATCCAGCGGCATGTGAATCGTGCTGTCATACCCAAGCACCACCTCAGCCGCAGTGTCCCCCACCAGCAACACATGCACACCCGCGGCCTCCAGCCACCGCGCCGTCGTCGCGTCATAACACGTCAGACACGCAAACGGCTCACCCCGCGCAGCCATCCGCTTCAGCGTCCGGATCGTCACCCGCTCAGCACCGTCCTGGCTCATAACCCCCATTCTACGCGCGCTGCCCCAACAAGCCCCCCTCGCCACCTCTCCCACGAACGTAGTGAGTGGGAGAGGGCAGGGTGAGGGCTCCATGCCCTCTTTCTCCTTTTTTCCTATGCCTTTCTGCTTTCCCCCTCCCTCACCGCCCGCTCCACCCGCGCCCCGCACCTCCCCACACTCCTCACCACCGAGTGCTCCCACACGCGCACCACCTTCCACCCCTCCTTCCGCAACTCTCTCCGCACCCGACGATCACGCTCCACGTTCCGCCCGATCTTCCGCTCCCAATACACCCTGTTCCCGCTCGGCATGCGGCAGTGTTCCGCGCACCCATGCCAAAAACACCCATCCACAAACACCACCACCCGCGCCCTCCAGAACACGAAGTCCGGTTTCCCCGCGACCCCCCCCGCGCGCACGCCCCTCGACCATCTCAACCCGCGCCGTCTCAGCTCCTCCCCCAGCGCCACCTCGCAACTCGTCCCCCGCGACCTCACCCGCCGCATCGTCTCCGACCGCGCCGCTCGGCTCCGATCATCCACGACCTACCACACCTTCACCAGCCGACACGCATCAGCCTCGTACTCCCACTCGATCCCACGAAACCGCAGCAACTTCCCCGTCATGTCGCGCATCCCCTGGTCCACCTCCACAAAAAACCGATTCACACCGCAAGGCTGCGCATACACCCCCGGCGTCAACTCACCCATCGGAAACTGCTGGAACAGAATCAACAAGTCCTCCCGGTACTTCACCAGGAACACCGCGGCCTCAGCCTCCTCTTTCCCGGCATCCCGGTACGCCTTCTTCGTCCGCGCCGCCAGCAACTCCCGCGCAATCACCCGCGCATCCTCATCCCGCAGCGCCCACTGCAACTGATACAGCAACTCACGCGGATTCCGCGACACCACCCGCACCGTCCCGTCCGGCTCCGTCCACCGAAGATCCTTGATCTCCGCAGACCCCGCCCGCTCCTCAGGAGGCGGATACCCCATCGGGTTGTTCACCTTCTCAAACGCACGCTCCTTTTCCTCATCACTCAGCGCGGCCCGCCGCACGCTCGGCCCGCCCTCGGCCCCCGCAATCCCCGTCAGCCCGCCGCTCACCCGCACCACCCGCTCCTCACACCCACACACCCACACACAACACGCCGCCAGCAACGCCGCCCGCCTCACGTCCCGACCCCAACCTTCCGCGTCTCAACCCGCACACCACCGCGCCCCGAGATCACCGCGCGCTTCTCCACGCCCTCCCGCCCGCGCTTCCACACGTCATGCGCCGCAAACTCCTCCCGAGCCTCCCCGAAATCACTCCGCGCATGGCTCCCTCGGCTCTCCTCCCGCCACAACGCCGACCGCGCCACCAATCCCCCGGCCCACAGCATGTTCTGCGTCTCCCAACCCGCAGGCTCATCAAAGATCTTGTCCAGCGTGTACCGCGCCCAGAACTCCAGCATCTCCACCACGTCCCGAAGCTTCGCCCCGCTCCGCTCCACCCCCACGTTCCGCCACATCGCAGACCGCACGCTCGACAGCACGTCCCCCAAATCCAAATCCCCGCGCTCCGACAACGGAATGTCCGAAATCACCTGCATCGGCGTCCTCGGCCCCGCCACGCCCCACCCGTTCGTCCCGCCCTTCATCTCCGCGCTCACGCGCCCCACAACCTCCCCATATACGAGCCCCTCCAACAACGAGTTGCTCGCAAGCCGATTCGCCCCGTGCAACCCCGTGCAGCTCGCCTCACCCACCGCGTACAACCCCGCAACGTCCGTCCGCCCCTCCCCATCCACGGCCACCCCGCCAACCATGTAGTGCGCCGCCGGCCGCACCGGTATCAAATCCTTCGACGCATCCAGCCCCACACCCTCCAGCGTCTTCGCGATCCCCGGAAACCGCTCCGCAAACCCCTCCACCCCGCGCGCATCCATCCACACGTTCGGCGACCCCTCGCGCGCCATGTGCCGCACGATCGCGCGGCTCACCACATCCCGCGCCGCCAGCTCCGCCCGCTCATGCTCGCCCACCATGAACCGACGCCCGCTCCGATCGACCAGCGTCGCCCCCTCACCCCGCACCGCCTCGCTGATCAACGCCCGCGACGCCCCCGCCACATACAGCGCCGTCGGGTGAAACTGCATGAACGCCATGTCCGCCACGCTCGCCCCCGCGCGCCACGCCATCGCCACCCCGTCCGCCGTCGCCACGCGCGGATTCGTCGTCTCGCGCCACAGCGCCCCCGCGCCCCCGCTCGCAAGCACCGTTCCCTTCGCCCAGATCACCTGCAGGCCATACCGCGGATGATGCGTGATCGCCCCGACACAGCTCGCCCCCTCCCCCTCTCCCGCCGTGATCAGATCAAGCGCAAAGCACCTCTCGAACACGCGCACGCCCTTCGTCGCGCGCGCCTTCTCCAGCAGCACGCGCGCGAGCTCCTTCCCCGTGGCGTCCCCGTCCGCGTGCACGATCCGCTTTCCCGAGTGCCCCCCCTCAAGCCCCAGCGCCACCTCCCCGCGCGCATCCCGATCCACCCGCATCCCCCAAGCCATCAACTCGCGCACGCGCTCACCACCGCGCGACGCCACCTCCCGCACCGCCGCCTCATCACACAGCCCCGCTCCCGCCTCCAGCGTGTCCCGCACGTGCGACTCAACACTGTCCCCCTCACCCAGCACCGCGGCGATCCCCCCCTGCGCCCACGCCGTGTTCGATACCCCCAGCTCCCCCTTCGCCAAAACAATCGCCTCACACCCCGACTCACCCGCCGCCACCGCCGCGCGCAACCCCGCCACACCCGCGCCGATCACCAGCGTGTCCGTGAAAATCTGCGGCAGCAGACTCGCACGGAACGGGATCAGATATCTCCGCCTCGAAAACGCATCATGCACGACGCCAGTCTACGCCCGACGCCCCTCCGCGCTCTCTACCATCCCCCCATGACCAACCACCCGCGCCGACTCGCCCTCCAGGTCGTCACACTCCCAAAGGACACCAACCCCTACGGCACCATCTTCGGCGGCGTCATCCTCGGCTACATCGACCAGGCCGGATTCGTCGAAGCCCGCCGTCACGGCGCCCACCGATGGGTCACTGCCTCCATCGACCGCGTCGACTTCAAGGCCCCCGTCCACCTCGGCGACATCGTCTCCCTCTACGCCACCACCACCCGCACCGGAACCTCCTCCGTCACCATCCGCGTCGACGTCGAGGCCGAGCGATACCTCTCCGGCGACTCCGTCCCCGTCACCGAAGCCACACTCACGCTCGTCGCCGTCGGCCCCCACGGCAAACCCATCCCCTTCTCCTCCCCGCCCACCATCGCCACCGAAGCCCTCTGAAACCCACGCTTCCCCTCCTATCCCGTATCCTCTCCCCCGATGTCCACCGAGGCCGCGTTCCTCTCCACCGATCTCTTCTCCCCCGCCCCCGGCGCCCCCCACGTCGCGCGCGCACGCGTCACCTGCAACAACATCGCCACACGCGAAGCCCCCATCGTCCAGGCCGAGTGCCTCGCCGCCGCCGCCAAGGCCAATCACCGCGTACTCGTCGACCTCGCCGACGTCACCATGATCACCTCCGTCGGCCTCGGCGCCCTCATCACCCTCCACAAAGCCTGCAAGGAAGCCAAGGGCAAACTCGTCCTCCTCAACCTCAAGCCCGACATTCTCAACATCCTCAAGCTCTCACGGCTCGACAAACTCTTCACCATCGTCGAGTCCGAGCCCAAGGCCCTCAAAGCCTTCGCCTGATCCCCGCGATCAGCACGACGTCCCGAACGCACTCAGCACGATGTTCAGGTCGAGGAAATCAACGTCCCCGTCGTTGTTCACGTCCCCCGGAGTGTTCACCCTCCCGCGCACCCCGAAGTTCGACAGCAGCACGTTCAGATCGAGAAAGTCAATCCGGTCATCACCGTTCGTCTCACCCGGGCAAGGCGGATGCAGCCGCACCCCATCCACACCCATGTCCCCCTCCACACTGTCCGGGAAGAACAGAAACGGGGGAAGGTCGTGCCGCAGCAGCACCCGACCCACGTTCACCAGCGCATCTTCGATCGTCCCGCCGCCATGCGTCTGCGTCCAATGCTCCGGATTGATCGCGCTCAGATTCACGTAGTGACGCGTCCACGCCGACGTGGGCTCGAACGCGCCGTGATACTGATACAGGTTCGACTGCCCCGGACCCAGCGCCAGCCGGATCACGAGCGGATCGGCAGCCCCGACGTCCTTCAGCCAGAACGAAATCCCCCCGACACCGTCCCCCGTGTAGTTGCCCAGAAACTCCCCGTCGGTCGAGTGCGCGCCGAAGTTGCCCAGGAACGTGCTCGTGAGCAGCAGGAACCCGTCCCCGGCCCCGTCCACCCCGCCGTCACCCGGATTCGAGAGCGCCATCCCGCCGCCCGCGCGAAACGACCCCGTGTTCCCCACGCCCGCAAAGTGCTGCGCGGCCCGCGGGTTCGCCCCATGCGCCGAGCCCGCGAGAGCAACCAGAGCGAGAAGCGCAGCGCGCGCACGACGAACATGTCGATGAGTCATGGGGCGATGCTCCAATGAGTGCCGATCGATCGCGTGTTCAGTCGCAACGCTGGCCGAACCGGCCCAGCAGAATGTCCAGGTCCTCGAAGTCGGTCGCCTCGTCCCCGTTCAGGTCCGCCTCCGCGCTCTTCCCGTACGCGCGGTACAGCACGCCAAGGTCAGGGAAGTCCACGCGACCGCTCCCGTCCAGGTCCACCGAGCGCGGCGTCACAGGCGCCAGCTTCCCGAACAGCCCGTCCAGCTCCACGTTCGGACCCGCCACGAAGTACAGGTGGTTCAGGCGCCCCAGCCGCACCCCGTTGCCGAACGTGTACCCCCAGATGCCGTCGATGAACACCGGCGCGTCATGCTCGTCGCGCAGGTAATCGATGAACTTGCCCGTCTCGAGGTCGAACGCGATCGTCGTCCCGTCCCCGAAGTTCGCCACGAGCAGCGTGTTCGAGAGCGCGCCGAAGTCGTGCGGCGCGATGGCCAGACCCCACGGCGCGTTCAGCTCCATCACGTGCTCGAACGTCTGCAGCAGGTTCCCCTCCGTGTCGAAGCACGAAACCCACCCGTACCCCGGATACGGCTCCTCCTCACCCGGATCGTCCCCCTGCCGCGCCCACGCGATGTACAGCCGCCCCTGCAGATACTGAATGTTCCAGGGCGTCACGTACCCCGGCACGCGCGGATCACGAAACGCCCCGCCCGACAGCGGGATCTCCTTGAACTCCTTGTCGAAGCACCGAAGCGTCTCGAGCCCGAAGTCACACACCCAAATGCGGTTGTCCTCGCTCTCCTCCGTCACCGCGATCCCCGTGAACATCGCGCCGCTGGCCGAATCGTCAAACACGTTCACGGCCGACGACATCCCGTCGCGCCACCCCGAGATCGTCCCGTCCAGCGCCACGAACAGAAACGTCGCCGGCCCCGTCACGCCCTCCCCGGAGATCATGAAGTCCGTCTTCGAGCGGCCGGTGTACACCTGACCCGTGGGCTGCGACACCGTCTCCGGCAGGTTCGCGTAGATGATCGACGACGGCACGCCCACGTGCGTCAGTTCGTCCTGGTAGAGAGGCACGCCGGGCACGTCCCCGACATACGTCGACACCGTGCCCGACCCCCGGTTCGCCACCCAGAAGTGCCCGCCCGCCCCCGGCGGACGGATCGCCACGCTCCACCCGTCGATCAGCAGCGGGTCGAGGATCTGCGGCTCAACCTCCGGCATGTTCGACACCAGATTCGTCTGCCGGTACGCGTTGCGGACGCACTGCGCATCAGCCCCCGCAACGCAGGCGATGAGCGCGAACGGAAACGCGGCGCGGGCGACGGTCATGGCGATCTCCTGAGCGCGCCGGCGCGGGCGCGACTCCCCACGGTTGTACATCCCCGTCACACGCGCGCGAAGCGCACGCACGCCCACGAAGCATGAAGATTCCGTTGCCGTCTTCACGAGAACTTGTCCTGTTCTTGACGCCGCGCCTCTGGCGGCACACCGGACGCGCGCTGTAGATTCCGACCGCCTACGCAGGGGAGAGAGAAACTCCGCCGTTGGTCGCGGCGGAGGCGTGTGAATGGGTCACATCACGCCCCGGTGTTGCCGCTGCGGCTCAAGCCGCCGCAACGTTGTCGCGCGCCGGAGCGTTCCTTGGCGCTGTCACCCGACGTGGTGGAGGAGTATCCATGCGCAACCGCACTGCCGCTCTCACGTTCGCCGCCGGTCACATCCTCACGATCTCCGGCGCATTCGCCGCCTCAGTCGCAGGTCCGAGCACCTCCCAATCCCCCTACATGGTCGCCTCGGACCCCGCCTCCGGCGTCTCCTTCATCTCCATCGCAAGCAACGGCAACGGAACGCTCTCACCCAACGAGCTCTACATCAACGCGAACACCGGACTCCCCACCTACCGGCTCGTCGGCATCGTCGACGGCATGGGCGCCTTCCGCAGCCCCGAGGACGTACAGAACGGAACCTTCTCGCTCCTCGTCAACCACGAGCTCGGCGGCTCCAGCGGCATCGTCCGCGCGCACGGCAACCGCGGCGCCTTCGTCTCACAGTGGACAATCCGCGCCGACGGCAACAACCTCGAAGTCCTCGGCGCAAAGGACCTCATCCGCACCGTCAAGCTCTGGAACGTCTCCACCAACGCCTACACCACCTGGAACTCCACCACCCCCATGCTGGCGTACTCCAACAACGTCTACGGCGGCGCAAACCCCAGCTTCAACGGCTTCGAGCGATTCTGCTCCGCCGACATGGCCGAGCCCGGCGCCTTCCGCTTTGCTGACTTCGGTACCGACGCGCGAATCCTCACCAACGGCGAGGAAGCCGGCGCCCCCGGACGCGCCTTCGCCCACATCGCCAGCGGTGACGAGGCCGGAACCTCCTACGAACTCCACACCTTCGGTGACTACTCCTGGGAGAACCTCGTCTTCAGCCCCCACCCTCAGATGAAGACCATCGGCATCGGACTCGACGACGAGACCCCCGGAAACATCTACGTCCACATCGGCACGAAGCAGAACGCCGGCAACGTCGTCGAGCGCGCCGGCATCGAGAACGCCGCCACCTGGCTCGTCGGCATGAACGACACCACCGTCGTCGCAGGCCAACGCGTCGAAGACCGCACCTGGGTGCTCGGCAACGCCTCCACCGGCCGCGTCGAGTCCAAGCGGTTCTTCCTCACCAACCTCGGCAACCTCAGCAACACCACCGGCTCGCAGCTCCAGTCCATGGGCGACCAGATGGGGCAGATGAACTGGCTCCGCCCCGAGGACGGCTGCTGGGATACCCAGAGCCCCAACGACTTCTACTTCGTCACCACCGACTCCTTCAACGGCAACTCACGCCTCTGGCAGATGCGATTCGACGACATCGAGAACCCCGAAGCCGGCGGCGTCGTCACCATGCTCCTCGACGGCAGCAACCTCGCAGGCACTACCTCGGCCTTCAGCTCCGCCACCGGACTCACCGACGCTCGCATGTTCGACAACATGTGCATCAACAGGCACGGACAGATCTTCCTCCAGGAAGACGTCGGCAATAACCCCCGACTCGGCCGCCTCTGGATGTACGACCTCGCCACCGACACCATGACCGAGATCGGCGTCCCCGACTCCAACCGCTTCCTCGTCGGCGCCTCCACCTTCATGACACAGGACGAGGAAACCTCCGGCATCATCGACGCCCACGACATCCTCGGCGACGGCTGGTTCCTCCAGAACATGCAGGCCCACTACAACATCTCCGGCGAACTCGTCCAGGGCGGACAGCTCATGGCCATCTTCATCCCGGCCGCCGCCTCCACCTGCCCGGGCGACGCGAACGGCGACGGCGTCGTCAACTTCGACGACCTCAACCTCGTCCTCAGCGACTTCGGCCGCTCCGGCATCGGGCTCGCCGGCGACGTCTCCCGCGACGGGCAGGTCACCTTCATCGACCTCAACTTCGTCCTCAGCTTCTTCGGCGGCGGCTGCTGAGCCACAAGCTCCCGACAACTCGATCCAATCGCAATGGAGCCGGCGCACACGCCCGGCTCCGTTGTCATTCCCATCACCCCGACCCGCCCTCGCCGCGACCCGCCGACCCACGTATCGTGTCACCCCATGCCCGCAAGGCCGCGCCTCGCCATCTTCCTCTCCGGCTCCGGCAGGACACTGCTCAACATCCACGAGCACATCCGCAACGGCTCCATCGACGCCGAACTCGCGCTCGTCGTCGCCTCGCGCGAATGCCTGGGCGCCCAACGAGCACGCGACCTCAACCTCACCACACTCATCAAACCCGGCAACATCCCCGCGCACGACTTCGACGCCCTCATGCGCGACCACCGCATCAACCACATCATCCTCGCCGGATACCTCCGTCTCCTCTCCTTCCCGCCCGCATACCGCGGACGCATCCTCAACATCCACCCCGCGCTCCTGCCCTCCTTCGGCGGCCAAGGCATGTACGGCCGCCACGTCCACCAAGCCGTGCTCCGCGCCGGCTGCAAGCTCTCCGGCTGCACCGTCCACTTCTGCGACGACCGATACGACACCGGCGCGATCCTCCTCCAGAGGTGCTGCCCCGTCCTCGACGACGACACTCCCGACACCCTCGCCGCGCGCGTCTTCGACCTCGAAAAGGACGCCTACGTCGACGCGATCCGTGCGCTCACCGAGGACAGGGTCGTCTTCGACGACACAGATTCGTGCGCACGAGCCCGGATAGTCCCGCCGGAGAGCGCTCGATGAATACGCCCAACGTGCGCACATCGCTCGGCGTTAGGGTGGGTCTGGCTATTTTGCTGGGTTTTGTTTTTCAACCACATACCCCCGCGGTGCGCGCCCAGCCCGGCGATGCGCGAGCCTCTGCCGCCGATCGTGCGCGCGCCATCGACGCCGTCGAACGCCACGATCTCCCCCTCGCCAGGCGCCTCTACACCGACCTCATCGCCCGTTTCCCCTCCGACTGGGCCCTCCACTACAACCTCGCCTGCGTCCACGCCCTCTCCGGCGACCCCGACCTCGCGCTCAAGGCCCTCGAGGAATCTATCTCCTTGGGCTACACGGACTTCGATCACCTCGCCTCCGACCCCCACCTCCGCTCACTCCACGACATCCGCCGCTTCCAGGTCATCCTCGCCGCCCGCCCCGACATCCTCGACGCACGCGCCAAAGCCGATCTGAACGCGGCCATCGAGGCCTTGGGCCCGCGCTACCGCACCCTCCAGGACCCCGACCTCCGCCTCAACTACGTCTGCGCCATGGACGAAACCGCCCTCGAATCCGCCCGGGCCGAGATCGCCAAAGTCGCGAAATGGGCCGACGCCGAGGTGTGGCAACACGAGCAGGACCAAGAGCTTGCGCTCACCGCGCCCTGGGTGACGGTGATCCTGGCCACCCCCGAGGACTACGTGAAATTCGTTCCCGTGCCCGGCGTCGGGGGCGTCTACGACCACGACCGACGCATGCTCGTCGCCCAGGACATCGGCCCCTCCCTCCGCCACGAGTTCATGCACCTCCTCCATTACCGACGCATGATGCGTCTGGGCCAGCGGCACGCATTCTGGCTCCAGGAGGGCCTCGGCTCGCTCCCCGAGGACTTCACCGACGCGCGCCCGGGCGTCTCCTGGCGGACGAACATCCTGCGCAGGTTGGCCCGCCACAACGCGTTAGCGTCGTGGGACGAGCTGTTTGCCATGCCCAAGGAGCGGTTCACCACCCTGCGGCCCGTGGCCAACTACGCCCAGGCCCGCGGGGTTTTTCTCTTCCTCTCCGAAAAGGGCAAGCTGCCGGAGTGGCTGAGCGCGTACGAACGCGCGCTGGCGGAAAAAGCCGAGCGCGCGGAGCGCGTGGCCTTCGAGCAGGTGTTCGGTGAGCCGATCGGCGCCGTCGAGCGGTCGTATCGCCAGTGGGCCAAGGAACTTCCGGAGGTTGCGGAGAAGCTGGGGTACGGGGACGCGAGCCTCGGCGTGGTGGTGGGGCCGGGGGACGGGGATGGTCCGCGGGTGGAGGCCGTGGAGGATGAGCGCGGATTCTCGCCCGGGAACCGGCTCTGGACCGGGGACGTGATCAGCGCGGTGGGGGGGGTGGTGACGCCGACGATGCAGGAGCTGGTGCAGGCGTTGTCGGGGTACGGGGTGGGGGACGAGGTGGAGGTGTCGGTTCGTCGCGGGAAGAAGCGGGAGACGGTTCGGGTGCGGCTGGTGGCGCGATAGGGGCGGGCGCGGAATCGGAATGATTGCTGTTTGTCAGGGGGGGTCGTAGACTTCCCGCCCTTTCGGGCTGACAGGAGCCTCATGAGCAAGCCTTCCCATCGGACATTCTCCGGGGATTTCAAGCGGTTCTTTCTGCGCGGGCTGACGATCCTGTTGCCGTCTGTGCTGACGCTGTGGCTGCTGTGGGCGGCGTTTTTGTTCGTGCAGCGGAACGTGGCGGAGCCGATCAACTCGGGCATCCGTCAGGGGCTGCTGCTTGTTGTGCCGAGAGTGCTGCCGCAGTCGGACCTGCCCGACTGGTTCGTTGTGCCGCCGGACAAGCTGACCGCTGCGCGTGAGCAGCGTCGGGCGGAGGGTCAGCTGACGGTGGGGGACGACGCGCTGCGTCGGCAGATCCGGGCGCAGAACCTGAAGCAGTATTGGAACGATCGGTGGTATCTGCGGCTGATCGGTCTCGCGGTCGCGATCATGCTGTTCTACCTGACGGGTCTGGTGCTCGGCGGGTTCTTCGGACGGCGGATCTACACGCGCGTCGAGGCGTGGTTCACGCGTCTGCCCGTGTTCAAGCAGGTGTATCCGAGCGTGAAGCAGCTGGTGGACTTCGTGCTCGGGCAGAAGCAGCTCGAGTTCAACCGGGTGGTGATGGTGGAGTATCCGCGGAAGGGGATCTACACGGTGGGGCTCGGCACGGGGCCCGCGATCCCCGCCATGGAGCGCGTGGTGGGGCGCGAGTGCATGACGGTGTTCATCCCGAGCACGCCGACGCCGGTGACGGGGTTCACGATCACGGTGCCGAAGGACGAGGTGGTGGAGTTGTCGATGTCGATCGACGAGGCGTTCAAGTTCGTCGTGTCGGGCGGCGTGCTGATCCCGCCGGATCGCGGGGACGGCGCGGCGCTGGTGCGGGGTCGGAGCGGCGGCGGGTTGGCAGCGGGGGCCGGTTCGGGGAAGATGGTCGGCGGGCGGGTTGTGGGGGAATCGGACAAGAAGACGAGAGACTCAGGAGATCAGGAGCGAGCATGAGGATTGACGTCACTGGGAAGCACGTGGACCTGACGCCGGCGATCGTTCGGTACGCCGAGGAGAAGTGCGAGCGTCTGTCGAAGTTCTTCGACGGGCTGCAGCAGGTGCGGTGCGTTCTGGATAAAGAGCACAACGGTTTCCGGGTGGAGGTGATCGCGGACGTCGTGGGACGCGATGATTTCGTGGTGCACGTGGACGGCGCGGATGTGTACGCGTGCATCGACCAGGCCGTGGACAAGTGCTCGCGGCTGCTGAAGGACCACAAAGAGAAGCTTCGAGACCACCGCTGAGGCGGGAGTCGCGACCCGCGGAGTTGGAAGCACGAGCATGAAGCTGAGTGAGATCGTAGTTCCAGGTGCGGTGATCCCGTCGCTTTCGAGCGTGAAGCGGGATGAGGTGGTGGGCGAGCTGATCGACGCGCTTGTCGAGGCGGGAACGCTTCGGGAGGCGTGGCGTGAGGAGGTCGTGAAGGCCGTGCTCGAGCGCGAGAAGCGCGGGTCGACGGGCTTCGGGAAGGGTGTTGCGGTCCCGCACGTGAAGCGGGAGAAGCACCCGAGCGTGAGTCTTGCGGTTGGCCTGAGCCCGTCGGGCGTGGACTTCAACGCGCTGGACAAGTCTCCGGTGCACTCGGTGTTCCTGCTGGTGAGCCCCGCGGAGAAACCTGAGGAGCATTTGCGGGCTATGGAGGTGATCTTCAAGCACCTCAGCTACGAGATGTTCCGGAAGTTCCTCCGACAGGCGCAGAGCCGAGAGGACGTGCTGGAGCTGCTCCGGGAAGCGGACGCGCAGCAGAGCGGGGGTTGAAGGGAAGCGAGGCGAATCGTTGCAGCGGGCGAGCGTGAAGGTGACGATCCTGAACCGTCTTGGGCTGCATGCGCGGCCCGCGATGGCGTTCGTGGACGTTGCCGTCGGGCACAAGTGCCGCGTGACGGTGAAGCGTGGTGATCAGGAGGTGGACGGGAAGAGCATCATGCAGGTGATGATGCTGGCTGCGACCAAGGGGACGGAGCTGGAGATCGAGACGGAGGGGGATGACGCGCACGAGGCGGTGGACCGCCTGCGCGCATTGGTGGAGGGGAAGTTCGGGGAGGATTGAGATTCGGGGCCCGGGGATTTACGCGCTGGCCATGGAAGAGTGATCGAGTTCCTTGGCGTCCACGCGTTCGATCCGGGCGCCAAGGGCTGTGAGTCTGGTCTCCATGTGGTGGTAGCCGCGATCGAGGTGGTAGACGCGGTGGACGGTGGTGGTTCCTTCCGCGGCGAGTCCTGCGAGCACGAGGCCGGCGGATGCGCGGAGATCGGAGGCCATGACCTGCGCGCCGATGAGTCGGTCGACTCCGGAGATGACGACGGTGGGCCCCTGTCGGAAGGCCTGAGCGCCCATGCGTGTGAGTTCGGCGACGTGGAGGAAGCGCTCGGGGAAGATCTTCTCGGTGATGACGGAGTTGCCTCGCGCGAAGCAGAGGAGGGCCATGAGCTGGGCCTGCGCGTCGGTGGGGAAGCCCGGGTGGGGCTGTGTGGTGACCTGCACGGGGCGGAGCGCGGGGCGTCCTCCGGGCATGGTGACCTGGCAGGTGGCGCGCATCGGGTCGGCCTGCTCGAGGATGTCGACCTTGACCGCGGCTTCGTTGAGACGGTCGACGACGGCCAGGAGGGCGTCGATGGGGCAGTTGTGAAGAGTGATGCGTCCGCCGGTGATGGCCGCGGCCATCATGTAGGTCGCGGCTTCGATGCGGTCGGGGATGATGGTGTGATCAGCGCCTGTGAGCGAATCGACGCCTTCGATGGTGATGCGCGGGGAGCCTGCGCCGGTGATGCGTGCGCCCATGGCGTTGAGAAGGTTGGCGAGGTCGACGACCTCGGGCTCGCACGCGGCGCACTCGATGATGGTTGTGCCGGTGGCGAGCGAGGCGGCGGTCATGACGTTGGCGGTGCCGAGGACGGTGGAGCCGAAGGGGCCGCCCAGGAAGACGGTGGCGCCGCGGAGCCGTCGGCGCCCGCCGGGTCCGGCTGGGGCGCGCGCGACGATGTCGCCGCCTTCGAGGGTGATCTCGGCGCCGAGCGTTTCGAGGCCGCGGAGGTGGAGGTCGACGGGTCGTTGACCGATGGCGCAACCGCCCGGGAGGGAGACGCGCGCTTCGCCGCGGGCCGCGAGGAGCGGGCCGAGGACGCAGATGGAGGCGCGCATGGTTTTGACGATGTCGTAGCGGGCGTGGGAGTTGTCGGTGGAGAGTGTCTGGAGGGTGACGGAGATGGCGCCGTCCTGCTCGTGCTCATCGCGCGACTCGCAGCCGAGCTCGGCGAGGAGACGGAGCATGTTGGAGATGTCCGCGAGTTTCGGGACGGCGTGGAGGGTGACGGGCTGATCGGTGAGGAGGGCTGCTGTGAGGATGGGGAGCGCGGAGTTCTTGGACCCGTTGACAGTGATATCGCCCTTGAGTGGTTTTCCGCCGTGGATGACGAAGGCGTCCATGCCGGTCGCTCCTTGCTGAAGATGGTGTCTTGTGCTGATCCGGCGTGAAACGGTAGGCCGGACAGGCCGATGGCATAGAGGTATCGGAGGGGTGGGGGGCGTTGGGTGAGAAGTGGATCGGGGGCGAGAGGATCAGTTGGAGGAGAGGGGTTCGACGCTCATTCCTGAGGCTTTCCAGGCGTCGAAGCCGGGCTTGAAGAGCACGACGTCGGAGTATCCGGAGGCGAGGAGGCGTTTGGCGATGGCCATGGCCGTGGCGGATCCGGGGTTCTGGCCGTAGACGATGATCTGCTTGTAGCGTTCGAGGGCCGGGTCTCGGTCGTTCTCGCGGATCTGAGGGAGACGGATGTTGCGGGCTCCTGGGATGTGCCCTGCGGCAAAGTCCTCGGGGGAGCGCGAGTCGATGATGAGGACGCTTTTCGCGTCACGCGCGTGGAGCTTGGCCATCTGTTGGACGTCGATGATGTCGACGGATTTGTCGGAGATGTTCTTGGTGCAGGCGGCCAGGAGGAGGAGGGAGAGGGCGATCAGGGTGTGCAACGTGGCTGTTCGCATCGCGGTAGGATAACGGGGCAGGGAAAGGGTTGGAGACCATGGCATTGGGCACGGATGTTCATGCTCGGAAGGGCATCGGGGCGGCGATCTTGGTGGCGGGCGCTGTGGCGTTGAGCGGCGCGGCCTGTGGCGGCGCGGTGCGCGCGAGCCTCGTGGCGGATCGGTCCGTGGTGACAGCGGGGGAGACGTTTACGGTGGGGGTGGTGTTCGAGATCGACGATGGGTGGCACACGTACTGGCGGAATCCGGGGGATTCGGGGGCGCCGCCGCGGTTCACACTGACGCTGCCCGAGGGGTGGGAGTGGGATGGGATGGGGTCGGTGGAGTGGCCTTGCCCGGAGCGGCACGAGCTGCCCGGGGCGATCGTGGATTACGTGTATCACGGGCGCGTGGCGCTGTTGGCGCGGGTGCGTGTGAGCGAGTCGGCTCGGGTGGGCATGGCGGGCGAGATCCGTGCTGAGGTGGAGTGGCTGGAATGTGACGCGGATCGGTGCGTGCCGGGGGATGCGGCGCCGGCGCTGCGCGTGATGGTGGGAGAGACGTCGGAGGAGGGTGAGGGGAGCGGATTTCTCGAGGCGCAGCGGCTGAAGACCGCGCGGGCCTGGGAACATGGGGAAGTGCGCGCGGAGTGGGAGGGTGAGACGCTGACGCTGCGGGTGGGTGAGAGCGGTGGTGGAGTGGAGCGGATGGAGTTCTTCCCGTACGTGGAGGGTGAGACGGGGCTGATGCCTGCGGATGACGGGAAGCGGGAGTGGGTGTCGAAGGGTGGTGTGGTTCGTGTGGGATTTGATCGGGATGATGTGCGGAATGGGGGTGAAGTCCGTGGGAACCTGGTGGTGGAGCGCGCGTCTGGAGAGCGGGAGGTGTGGGAGGTGCGCGCTCGTGCGGGGGGATCGAACTAAGGATTTTTGCGGCGGGCGGGTCGCTCGCCGAAGAGACGCAACACGGGCGCGATGATGCGCTCGAACAAACAGGAGTGTCTGATCATGAAACGCTTTGCTGGTTGGCTTGGTATGGGCGGCGTGGTGTTGGCGGCTTCGGCTCTGGCGATCGCGGGCCCCGAGCACGATCACGGCAAGGACGGTCATCACGCGATGACGGCGAAGGTCGGCGCGCCGGCCCCGGCGTTCACGCTGACGGACACGGACGGGAAGACGTTCAACCTTGCGGATCACAAGGGTGAGGTCGTGGTGCTCGAGTGGTTCAACCCGGGCTGCCCGTACGTGAAGAAGCATCACGAGAAGTTGGACACGATGGCGGCCACGTACGGCGCGTTCAAGGACAAGGGCGTGGTGTGGGTGGCGATCAACTCGGGCGCTCCGGGCAAGGAGGGCGCGGGCCTGGAGACGAACAAGACGGCCAAGGCGAACTGGAAGATCCCGTACCCGGTGCTGCTGGATGAGACGGGGATGGTGGGCAAGATGTACGGCGCGAAGACGACGCCGCACATGTACATCATCAACAAGGACGGGACGCTTGCGTACGCGGGCGCGATCGACAGCGATTCGAGCGCGGGCAAGGCCGGCGAGACGAACTACGTCAAGCAGGCGCTGACGCAGGTGCTCGCGGGCGAGACGGTGAGCACGCCCGAGACGAAGCCGTACGGCTGCAGCGTGAAGTACGCGAACTGAGTTCGTGACCGGTAGATGCGATTCTCAGGCGCCCGGGCCGGCAGCGGCTCGGGCGTTTTTCGTTGGGGGGGAGGGGCGTGTGGGCGGGGGTAGGATGGGCGCATGGGTGATCCGTTCGAGGCGCTGGGTCTGCCAGCGCGGTTTGATCTGAGTGCGGAGGAGGTGACGCGGGCGTGGCGTCTGCGCGCGGCGGGGCTGCACCCTGACCGGCAGGGCGGCGCGGGGGCGGACGGGGAGATCATGCGTCGTGCGGCGGAGTTGAACGAGGCGAAGCGGGCGCTGGAGGATCCGGAGCGGCGCGCGGAGGCGTTGCTGCGGAGGCTTGGCGGGCCGAGCGCGAGTGAGGAGAAGGGGTTGCCGGAGGGGACGCTGGTGGAGTTCATGGAGGCGCGGGAGGGGTTGGAGGAGGCGCGGGCGAGCGGGGATGGTGAGGGGGTGGAGCGGTGGCGCGCGTGGGCCGAGGAGCGGAAGCGCGCGCACGTGCGGAGCGTGGGGGAGTTGATCGGGAAGGGTGAGCTGCGGGAAGCGCGGGTGGAGATGAACGGGTGGAGGTATACCGAGAGGATGCTCGAACAGATTGATGAAGTGCGGGAGGGGTAGATGACTGTGCGCGTGTTGTTCGTGTGCCTTGGGAATATCTGCCGTTCGCCGAGCGCGGAGGGCGTGTTTCGGAAGATGGTGGAGGAGGCGGGGCTGGGGGAGCGGGTGGAGATTGATTCGGCGGGGACGGGGCATTGGCACGTGGGGAAGGGGGCGGATGCGCGGTCGGTGGCCGCGGCGAGGCGGAGGGGTGTGGATCTGTCGGGGCATGTGGCGCGGCAGGTGACGCGCGCGGACATCGTGGGAGAGGGGGCGTGGGATTACGTGGTGGTGATGGACGGGTCGAACAAAGCGAACGTGCTCGGGTTGTGCGGGCGTGAAGGTGAGGGGCGCGTGCACATGATGATGGATTGGTATCCGGATACGGACGTGGACGAGGTGCCGGACCCGTACTTCGGGCACGGGGAGGAGGGGTTTGAGCACGTGCTGGACTTGCTGGAGCGCGCGTGCGCGGGATTGCTTGAGGATGTGAAGGGGAGGTTGGGCGTGTGAGCGCTGCTGGGTGGCGCGAGCGCGTGGAGGAGGCGCTGGGCGCGCGGGTGGTGGGGGAGCGGACGCTTGGGGGCGGGTGTGTGGGGGATGTGCGCAGGGTGGAGCTAAAGGGGAGGGGGAGTGTGGTGGTGAAAGCGGGAGAGGACGAGTGGGGGGCGCTGGAGGGTGAGGGGTGGGGGCTGGGGTACTTGCGCGAGAAGGGGTTGGCGTGTCCGCGAGTGTTGGTGTGCGAGCGCGGGTTGCTGGTGATGGAGTGGGTGGAGAGTGATGGAGGGATGGGCGAGAGCGTGGAGCGCGACGCTGCGGAGAAGCTCGCGCGGTTGCACGGCGTGCGGGAGGAGCACGGGCGGTATGGGATGGAGCGGGATACGCCGATCGGGGGACTTCGGCAGCGGAACGAGTGGGGGGAGGAGTGGGGGGAGTTCTTCGGGGAGAAGCGGTTGGTGGCGATGGCTGAGGAGGGGGCGCGGGTTGGGATGGTGTCGGGGGCGCTCGTGAGCCGTGTGCGGGCGATGGCGCGGAGGCTGGGGGAGATGGTGGAAGGCGCCAGTGGGGGCGGGAGGCTGGTGCACGGGGATGTGTGGGGCGGGAACGTGCTGACGCGAGGGGGGCGGGTTGCGGGGTTTATTGACGCGGCGGCGTGGTATGCGCACCCGGAGGTGGAGCTGGCGTTCATCACGCTGTTCGGGACGTTCGGACGTGCGTTCTTCGAGCGGTATGAGGAGGTACGTGGAGAGGAGATCGAGCGCGGGTTCTGGGAGGGGAAACACGCGCGGAGGGATGTGTACAACGTGTACCCGTTGCTGGTGCACGCGCGGCTGTTCGGGGGCGGGTACGTGGGGCAGGTAGAGAGCGCGTTGGGGAGGATGGGATTCTGAGTGTTACTGGCGCGAGGTGATGCTCGCGAGTTCGATTTCAGCGGCGATGGCGCCGAAGGCTGCGGGGTTGGCGGAGTCGACGGTGCGTTGGAGGATGTCGCGGGCGGTGTCGGTGTGGCCCTGGAGGAGATGCCACATCGCGACGCCGTAGGCGATGGTGGCATTGTTGAGGGGAGCGGTGTTGGGGTTGGCGCCGGGGGAGTGTGCGTCGGGGGCGAGGAGTCGGTCGGCCAGGGCGGGGTCGTCGGTCTTGTGGAGGAGGAGGAGGTCGAGGTAGGCGCCGTCTTCGATGACGCAGAGGTGGGGGTGGATGCGCGCGATGAGGACGTCGGCCTCGACGTCGGCGGTGAGCCTCCGGAGAGTGAGGTTGAGCCAGTTGAGGGTGGCCACGGTCATGTCGTCGTTGC
Organism: Phycisphaerales bacterium; assembly: GCA_050174775.1. Taxonomy (GTDB): domain Bacteria; phylum Planctomycetota; class Phycisphaerae; order Phycisphaerales; family UBA1924; genus CAYPGJ01. The sequence goes on along the minus strand of JBFXJP010000001.1, from coordinate 910,477 downwards.
GGCGCGCGTAGGTGAGGCAGCGGCCCCAGGTCTTCGCGGCGTCGTCGAACTTGCCGGAGAGGTACTGCGCGAGCGCAAGGTGGTAGAGGATGTTGAAGCGGGTGGTGGAGCGTGGGACGTCGAGTTCGTTGGGGAGGCCGTCGGGCTCGACTTCGTCTGAAGGGAGCGCATCGGAGTCGGTGGCCGGGATGCAGAGGGAGGCCGCGAAGGAAAGGTCGGCGATGGCGAGATCGAACTGACGTGTGGTGATGTAGCGGTGGCCGCGATGACGGAGGATGCGGTAGGAGCCGGGATTGGACGCAAGCCCTTTGGTGAGGACGTTGATGGCGTCATCGTGTCGGCCGACATAGCCGAGCCGGCGCGCGAGCCAGATGATGGCGGTCTCGTCGGTCGGGTTGGCGTCGTAGTCGCGCTGTGCGGCGTCGAGGAGGGTTTGTGCTGTGGGGCGTGCGGGAGATGCGTCGGCTGAGGGAGCAGGGGGTGAGGGCGTGTCGCGCGGGGGGTTGGCGAGCGCGGGCGCGACGACAGGACGCGCGATGGTGCGCTGTGGGGGCGTGGGAGTGGGAGATGCCTGGGGGAGGGATTCGCACGCGGTGAGCGCGATCAGGCAGAGGGTGAGAGCGAGTTGAGGGGTGTGCTTCATCGGGTTGCTCGCGCGGCGTGATGTTCGAGGATGTGATCGAGGAGCCAGGGGGCGAAGTCGGATTTTGGGATGGGTGCTTCGCCGGTGGTGTCGGTCGCGCCGTGGGCCCAGTGGATGGTGGCTTCGATCGAGGGGGACTCCATCGTGTCGAGCGGGTTGGCGACGATGGCGTCCACGGCCTTGCGCTTGAGCTTGGAACGCGCGGAGTCGTGGAGTCGCTCGCGCGGTTCGAGCGCGAAGCCGACGAGGGTTTGCGCGGGGGAGCGTTTGGATGCGCAGCCGGCGAGCAGGTCGGGGGTGGATTCGAGCTCGATGGTCAGCTTGCGGTTCTCGCGTGTGAGTTTTTGGTGAGGCGAGGCGATGGTGGTGGGGCGGTAGTCGGCGACGGCGGCGGCCATGATGAGGATGTCGCAGTGGGGGAAGTGGTCGTCGAGGAGGGCCTGGAGGTCGGCCGTGGAGCGGAACCGAATGACGGTGGCGTGCGAAGAAGAAGGTTCGAGGTGCGTGGGACCCAGAAGCAGGGTGACGGGCAGGCGTCGGTCGTGCGCGGCGCGGGCGAGTTCGAGGCCGAGGCGGCCGGAGGACCGGTTGCCGATGAATCGCACGGCGTCGATGGGCTCGTGGGTTGGTCCCGCGGTGATGAGGATGCGTGGGGCGTTGGTCATGGGCGCGTCGCGTGTGCTTTGCGGGGGTGTGGTGGTTGGAGCATAATCCGACCGGGGTCGGGGCGGGGCATACGCGGGTTGTCTGGTCTAGGATGGAGTTCGGCCCGGGGCTTGTGACACGGAAGGCATCTGAGCGGCGCATGGCACGATCGAAGAAGAAGCTCGGTGAGATCCTGATCGGCTGGGGCATGGTCACGCCCGATCAGGTGAACAAGGCGCTGGCGACGGCGAAGTCGTCGGGCAAGCGGTTCGGGGAGGCGTTGATCGACGGGGGGATGGCGAAGGAGGAGCAGGTCGCCAAGGCGTTGGCGAACCAGTTCGGCCTGCCGTACTTCGACCTGGGGGACGTGAAGGCCGAGGCGCAGGTGGACCTGAAGCTCGCCCCTGAGGACCTGGTGAAGAAGCACCTGATCCTCCCGCTGGTGAAGCAGAACGGCCGGATGCAGGTGGTGATTCATGATCCGATGGATCTTGAGTTGCTTGACATGCTGCGGTTCCGGCTGAATGCCGAGATCGAGCCGCGGGTGGCGGCGCGCGGGAAGATCAAGTCGTTCGTGGACTCGAAGCTGGGCGGGGGAGGCGGCCCGGGCGCGATGCCCAAGGAGTCGCTGATCTCGGCGTCCATCGACCGGTCGCTGGACAAGTCGGTGGATGCGTCGATCGACCGTGACGCGGCGCCCGAGGCGCCGATCGTGAAGCTGTGCGAGCGGCTGATCGTCGAGGCCGTGAAGATGCGGGCGTCGGATATCCACGTCGAGCCGATGGAGGACCGCGTTCGTCTGCGGTATCGCATCGACGGTGTGTGCGTGGAGCGCGACAATCTGCCGAAGCGGATGCAGAACGCGGTGCTGACCCGCATCAAGCTGATGGCGGGGATGAACATCGCGGAGAAGCGCGTGCCGCAGGACGGGCGCATCAAGCTGCCGGTGGACGACTCGATGATCGATTTCCGTGTGTCGGCGTGCCCGGCGTACCACGGGGAGTCGGTGGTGCTTCGTATTCTGCGTCCCGACTCGGTGCGCATCGGTCTGGAGAATCTCGGTTTCGAGCCGGACCAACTCGAGGCGTTCAACAAGATCATCCGCCGTCCCAACGGCATCTTCCTCGTGACGGGTCCCACGGGTTCGGGCAAGACGACGACGCTGTATTCGGCGCTCGACGTGCTGAACCGGCCCGACAAGAAGATCATCACGGCCGAGGACCCGATCGAATACGCGTTCACCGGCATCAACCAGTGCCAGGTGCGCGACGCGATCGGGCTGACGTTCTCGGCGATTCTGCGGTCGATGCTGCGTCAGGCGCCGAACGTGATTCTGGTGGGCGAGATTCGTGACAAGGAAGTGGCCGAGGTGGCGATCCAGGCCGCCCTGACGGGCCACCTGGTGTTCTCGACGCTGCACACGAACGACGCGCCGTCGGCGATCACGCGTCTGGTGGACATGGGCGTGAAGCCGTTCCTGGTGGCGTCGTCGATCCAGGCGGTGATGGCGCAGCGGCTGATCCGCGTGCTGTGCCCGAAGTGCAAGGCGCTGGACGAGGCGCCGGACGAGAAGGCGCTTCGTCTGGTGCAGATCGGCAAGACGGAGTGGCAGGGGAAGGTGCACAAGGCCGTGGGGTGCTCGAACTGCAACGGCACGGGGTACCGGGGCCGGAAGGCCATCTTCGAGATGATGGTGATGAACTCGGAGATCCGGGATCTGGCGTTCCGGCAGGAGTCGGTGAGCACGCTGCGGTCCGCGGCGCTGGCGTCGGGGATGCGGAGCCTGTTGGCGGACGGCAAGATCAAGATTCTCAAGGGGGTGACGACGCCGGACGAGATCGCGCGTGTGGCGCAGGTGCAGGACGTCGAGGGCGTGCTGAACGGCTGAGGAGACGGAGAACGAGATGTCGACGATTCAGATCGATCGCCTGCTGGACACGGTGATCAAGCTCGGCGCGGCGGACCTTCACCTGACGGTGGGTCGTCCTCCCACGCTCCGTCTGCACGGCGGTCTCAAGAATCTGCAGACCAAGGTGCTGGACAGCGACGACATGGTGTCGCTGATGAAGTCGATCACGCCGGAGCGGAACCAGCAGGAGATCCAGGAGGCGGGCGGCACCGACTTCGGGTTCGCGTACGGCACGCAGGCCCGCTTCCGCGTGTCGATCTTCCGGCAGCGCGGCGATCTGGCGATCGTGTGCCGGCAGATCCCGAGCCGTCTGCTGACCTTCGATGAGATCGGCCTGCCGCCGATCGTGCAGGAGCTGATCCGCCGGCCCAGAGGGTTGTTCCTCGTGACGGGCCCGACGGGGTCGGGCAAGACGACGTCGCTGGCGACGATGATCGACTATGTGAACCAGAACTTCGATCGGCACATCGTGACGATGGAAGACCCGATCGAGTACTACCACTATCACAAGAAGTCGATCGTGAACCAGCGCGAGGTGGGTTCGGACGTGCCGAGCTTCGCCGAGGCGCTGCGGCGCGTGCTGCGGTCTGACCCGGACGTGATCCTGGTCGGTGAAATGCGCGACCTGGAGACGATCGAGGCGGCCATCCGAGCGGCCGAGACGGGCCACCTGGTGTTCGCCACGCTGCACACCACCGGCGCCGCGAAGACGATCGACCGCGTGGTGGACGCGTTCCCGGTGTCCCAGCAGAACCAGATCCGTGTGCAGCTCTCCACGGCCCTGATCTCGGTGCTGAGCCAGGTGCTCCTGCCTCGCATCGACAAGCCGGGGGTGGTGGCGGGCTACGAGTTCCTTGTGGTGACCCCGGCCATTGCAAACCTCATTCGTGAGAACAAGTCCTTCCGGATCGACTCGTCCATCCAGACGGGGCGCAAGTTCGGCATGCAGCTCCTGGATGAGCACCTGTGGAGCATGTACACGAGGGGGATCGTGTCGGCCGAGGACATGATCGACAAGGCCAAGAATCCTGCGGACCTGCGTGACCGTGTTCACAAGATGGGCAAGACGGTAGGGCGCATGGAGTGGGACCTCGACGACACGGGCGGCGAGGGCGAAGGCAAGCCCAAAGGTGGATAACGTGTGAGTGGGGGGGCAGATTTCGACCCCATAGACCGGGTGTGTGGGCTGAAAATTGTCCCAAAATCTCGATGTCGCAACGATTTTTGGGCTGCCTGTGCGGTTTTGTCCGGGAACAGGTCGAGCGTGATCAGCGAAAGTGGATGAGACGGGTCAGGGCGTTGGAGATTGTCAGGCCTTGTGGGAGACCCGTTGATTGCGGAGGTGCGCGGTCGGATGGCCATTGACCCGAACGAACTGAAGAACCGGAAGCTCGGGCGCGTGCTCACAAAGATGGGCAAGATCACGCGCGAGCAGGTGCACGAGGCCCTTGAGGTCCAAAAGACCAAGAAGGCGCCGATCGGGCAGTTGTTGATCGAGCTGGGGTACGTCACGAAGCGGGACGTGCAGGAGGCCTTGGCGGGTCAGGCCGGGATGTCGTTCGTCGACCTGGAGAAGGTCGAGCTGGACGAGGCGACGATCGCGGCGGTGCCTGCTGAGACGGCGCAGGCGTATCAGATCGTGCCGGTGAAGTATGAGGCGGCCGGGCGGAAGCTGACGGTGGCGCTGAAGAGCGCGGACAACTTCCGGGCCGTGGACGACTTGCAGCTGCTGATGGGCTTCAAGGTGTCCGCGGCCGTGGCGGACCCGGAGCAGGTCGACCGGCTGATCAAGAAGCACTACGCCAAGAGCGAGTCGGTGACGGACGTGATCTCCGACCTCGCGTCGGATCAGAAGTTCCAGTCGCTGGCCAAGCGCGACGCGTCGGTGGACCTGGACGCGGTGCTGGAGGCGTCCGAGGACAACAAGGTCATCAAGCTGCTGAACCTGGTGCTTTTGCAGGCGATCAAGGACCGCGCGTCGGACATTCACTTTGAGCCGTTCGAGGACGAGTTCAAGATGCGGTATCGCATCGACGGCGTGCTCTATGAGATGGTGCCGCCCCCGAAGCATCTGGGTCCTGCGATCACGAGCCGCGTGAAGGTCATGGCGAACCTGGACATCGCGGAGCGTCGGTTGCCGCAGGACGGTCGCGTGGAGCTGGTGGTGGGGGGGAATCCGGTGGACCTCCGCGTGGCGGTGCTGCCGACGATGCACGGGGAGTCGGTGGTGATGCGTGTGCTCGACCGGAGCAACGTGGAGCTGTCGCTGGATCGTCTGGGCCTGCGCGAGGACGATCTGAAGAAGCTCGAGATGCTGATCGAGAAGCCGAACGGCATCGTGATCGTCACGGGGCCGACGGGCTCGGGCAAGACGACGACGCTGTACGCGGCGTTGGCGACGTTGAACACGGTGGACACGAAGATCCTGACGGTGGAGGACCCGGTCGAGTACGACATCGACGGCCTGTGCCAGGTGCAGGTGAACACGGAGGTGGAGCTGACGTTCGCGCGGGCGCTCCGCTCGTTCCTGCGTCAGGACCCGGACGTGATCCTGGTGGGCGAGATCCGCGACCTGGAGACGGCGCAGATCGCCATCCAGGCGTCGCTCACGGGCCACCTGGTGTTCTCGACGCTGCACACCAACGACGCGCCGAGCTCGATCGTCCGAATGCTCGATCTCGGGGTGGAGGCGTTCCTGCTGACGGCCACGCTCGAGGCGATCGTGGCGCAGCGTCTGGTGCGGACGATCTGTTCGAAGTGCAAGGAGACGTTCACGCCGACGGAGGAGCAGCTCATGGAGCTGGCGCTGGTTCCGGAGGAGGTGAAGGGTCGGACGTTCGCGCGCGGGCGCGGGTGCGAGCACTGCAACGGGTCGGGGTACAAGGGGCGCATGGCGCTCTTCGAGATCATGACCATCGACGACGAGATGCGCGAGCTGATCATGAAGCACGCGAGCACGTCGGTGCTGCGCAACGAGTCGCGGAAGCGCGGGATGCGGACGCTGCGCGAGTCGGGACTGCTGGGGATCTACGAGGGACAGACGACCATCGACGAGGTTGTGCGCGAGACGATCGCGGAGGATTGATCGGCGGCGCTCGCCGGAGAAGGGATGACCAAGGATGCCCACGTATCAGTACGAGGCGCTCAACGCGGGCGGGAAGCCGCAGAAGGGAACGGTGGACGCCGCGTCCAGTGACGAGGCGATCCAGCGGATCAAGCTGCAGGGGCTGTTCCCGACGTCGGTGAAGGAGGCCAAGGCCAAGAAGACGGCGGGTGCGCCGTCGGAGGCGAAGGCCAAGAAGAAAAAGAAGAAGTCGGGGCCGGGGATCTACATCCCGATCCTGAGCCGCGTGAAGCCCGCGGCGCTGACGACGTTCACGCGTCAGTTGTCGACGCTGCAGGACGCGGGTCTGCCGCTGCTTCGGTCGCTGCAGATCCTGGAGACGCAGCAGAAGCCCGGGACGCTCAAGGGCGTGCTGCAGGGCGTGGTGGAGGACGTGGAGGGCGGGGCGTCGCTGTCGGACGCGATGGCCAAGCACCCGCGCGTGTTCAACCGGCTGTACACGAAGATGGTGGCGGCGGGCGAGGTGGGCGGCGTGCTGGACGTGATCCTGCAGCGGCTCGCGGAGTTCATGGAGAAGGCGCAGCGGCTGAAGCGGCGCGTGATCGGCGCGATGATCTACCCGGTGACGGTGATCATGGTGGCCGTGATCATCGTGACGGCGATGATGATCTTCATCATCCCGAAGTTCCAGGAGATCTTCGAGGACTTCGGGGTGACGCTGCCGGCGCTCACGCTGTTCCTGATGAACGCGAGCAAGTGGATGGCGGGGAACTACCCGACGCCCGGCGCGATGCCGGTGCCCGGGGCGATCTTCGTGCTGTTCGCGGTGCCGGCGGTGTTCGTGGTGCTCAAGCTCGCCCGGAAGACCAAGCCGGGGCGCGCGGTGGCGGACACGCTGTGGCTGCACGCGCCGGTGTTCGGCTCGCTGACGAAGAAGACGGTGGTGGCGCGGTTCACGCGGACGCTCGGGACGCTGATCAACGCGGGCGTGCCGATCCTCGAGGCGCTGACCATCACGCGCGACACGTGCGGGAACTGGGTGTTCGAGCGGGCGCTCACCAAGGTGCACGATTCGATCCGCCAGGGCGAGAGCTTCGCGGGCCCGCTGCGCGAGACGAAGGTGTGCGACGCCATCGTCGTGAACATGATCGACGTGGGTGAAGAGACGGGCGACATGGACTCCATGCTCATGAAGATCGCCGACAACTACGACGAGGAGGTCGAGGTCGCGGTCGGCTCGCTGGTGAAGCTCATCGAGCCCATGCTCGTGCTCGTGCTGGGCGGCATCATCGGCACCATCGTCGTGGCCATGTTCCTCCCCATGGTGAAGATGATCGAATCTCTCTCGGGTGGCGGGAAATGACCGGCGTCCGCACGAGACCGGCGCCGCGCGGGTTCACGCTCATCGAGCTGCTCGTGGTCGTGGCGATCATCGTGGCGCTCCTTGCGCTCGGGCTTGCCGCGGGCACGACCGCGCTCACGGCCGCGAAGCGGTCGTCCACGGAGCGGCTCCTGCAGTCGATCCAGCAGGGCATCGAGCAGTTCCGCGCCGACCACGGGTACCTGCCGCCCCTGCTCAACCCGGACGCGTTGGGCTCCGAGCTGGGCGTGCTCGTCTCGGAGGCGCAGCCCAGCGCGTTCAGCGGCACTTCCCAAGACCCTCTAAAGCAAGTGAATTACTGGAGCGGGGTCTCGCTCTCGGCGTACCTGCTCGGCGTCGGCGACATCAACGGCGATGAGAAGCTGGAGTACAACGCCGCGAGCAACGAGGTGAACCTCGATGACGGGTTCAACGGCCCGGGCCTGCGCTCGCCGGGTCCCGACAAGTCGTGGGGCGGGGCGCTCAAGCGCCCGCAAGCCGTGCCTGTGAATCCGACGGAGCCGCCCATCCCGCCGCAGGAAGGTCGCGTGTTCGGGCCGTACATCAACTTCGCCAACGTCAGCAAGGCGCTGCACCAGGTGAAGGAGGAGGAGGAGCCAGCGGACCGTTTGCATCGGATCAAGGACACGTACCAGATGCTCGATCGGTGGGGCGGCGTGATCCGGTACTACCGCCATCTGCCGACCGGGCCGCGCAAGACGCCCACGCTGGACAACATGCCGGCGGAGCTGCTCAGCCCGGAGGCCGCACAGGAGTACGTCGGCTCGACGGTCGACGTGCTGCCGACGGTCGACATGTCGCTGGTGGATCAGCGAACGGAATACGTGCTGCTCTCCCCGGGCCCGGACGGGCTGTACGGCGATCGGGAGACGGAGTCGGCGAACATCGACCCGCAGGATCCGAAGTACCTGACGGCTGGCGGCGCCACCGGCATCGGTCGGAACGGGACGCTGTCCAACGACGCGAAGAAGCGCGTGCTGCGCCGCATCGCCGACAACATGAGGCTCCTGCCGTGAATGCCGCCACGCTCCATCCCGACGTGCGCTGCGCCCGGCGCGGGTTCACGCTCATCGAGCTGATCGTCGTCATCGGCGTCATCGCGGTGCTGGCCGCGATCCTGCTCACCATCGGCCCCAAGGTGCTGGGCGGTCAGAAGGACAGCGGCACGAAGTCGATGCTCCGTGCGCTCGACCGCGTCTACGAGGATTACCTCGCCGTGAACGGCGGCGCCCAGCCCTTCTTCGACGTGAACGACTATGCCGGCGTGCCCGGCAAGGACTTCAAGACCTTCGAAGACGGGCTGAACGAGGATGTCGACGGCACGCTGCACCAAGCGTTCAGCGCGTACCCGGCCACCGGCTCGAACTCGCGCGATTACCCGCGCTTCCCCGATGCCGCGGTCTTCCTGCGACAGGCGCTCGCGGCGGGCGTGGGCGACTCCGTGCTCACGACGCTCCCCGCGCGCTCGCTCGTCATCACGGCCACGGAGGAGGACTCCGGCGCGCCCGGCGATGAGACCGATCGCACCCCTTCCGTGCTCGACCTGTGGGGCCCGGCGGACGAGCGGTGGGTCGATCAGGGGTACGTGCTGCTGGAGGGCCTGCCCATCCTCTTCGTGCATCCCTCCAACCTGCTCGCGCAGGAGATGTACGGCAAGTGCGTCAACGGGCGCGGGTACTTCATGTCGGCCGGCGCCGACCGTCTCTACGGCGCGACAAACCAGTTGACAGAGGATGGGATACGGGGAGCCGACGAGGCGCTCTGGATGCGCGCCGTCGATGCGCTGGCCGACAACGTCTACTCGGTCGACGTCGGCGCGCCCAACACGCTGAGCAACAACGGGCAATACTCCGGAACGTTCACGGGGACCTACCGGTGATGCTCCTCCGACGAGCCCGCCGCGCCTTCACGCTCATCGAGATGCTCGTGGTCATCTCCGTGATCACGATCGGGCTGTCGCTCATTCTCCCGGCGTTCCTGAAGATGACGGAGTCCAACAACTACGCCAGCGCGGTGAACGCGGTGGAGGCAACGCTGCGCAAGGCCGCGGGCTCCGGGCGCGAGGGCGGCGTGGTGTTCCTCTACGACATCCACACCAAGCGTTACAAGCTTCGGCTCGTGGAGTGGGTGACAGACGACGGCCTGTTGTTCGATCCCGCGGCGTTCCAGGCCGGCGCGAACGACGTGGCGCTGCGGGCCGCGGTGTTCCGCCCCGTGCCCGGCGAGCCGGACGTGTTCCTGCCGGCGGGGATGGCGGTGTACGGGATGTCGCTCGTGCACGATGACTACAGCCGTCCGCCCTTCCCCAACGGCTGGCCGAACGCATACCCGGGCGTGGCGCGATGGTACGAGGGGGAGGTGGTGTTCGAGACCAACCCGCCGGCGAACCTCCCGTCGCGCATCGTGCGCAACTCCTGGCTCTTCCCGCGAAACGACGTGCAGTTCTTCATGGAGAACTTTAATCCGAACGCGGTGACCACGAATCACCCGACGCAGCGGAACGAATCCCAGCCCGACCAGGCGCCGCGGGAGAACCCCTGGTCGTTCGCGCAGTCGTTCTTCATCCGGTTCTCTGCCGGCGGCGAAATGCTGGGCTCCTCGGCGCCGGGCCCGCGCGACGCGTACATCGAGTTCGACGATCTGCCGCACTCGGCCGACCCCAGCGTTCTCCCGTCCACGATCGGGTACGTGTCCGACCGCCCGCGCTCGTTCGATCCGTTCAGGTACGAGATCGACACCACGGCCAATCCGGTGCGCTGGGTGTACAACCCGGAGGTGCGTCTGCGCGCGGTCGATCTCCTGGCCGTGGTGGACCTGAGCCGGCTTTCCGGTGAGACCGGCGTGCGTGAGCCGGCGCTCGTGCGGGCGCGCGTGAGCGGCAGCCAGGCGCCCCCGCTGCCCGCCGACAAGCAGCAGTGGGAAGTGCTCAACCCGTCCGATGCGAACAGCCACCTGTACAAGATCAATCGCTGGATCGACGACTACGCGTACGTCATCTCCTTCACGCGTCAGACCGGGGAGGTGGTGAAGCGATGATGCGTTTGTTCCGTCAGCACACCCGTCCGGCGCGAGCCTTCACGCTCGTGGAGGTCATGCTCGCCGCGGTGATCATCGCGCTCGGCGTGCTGGGTCTGAGCGCGCTCTTTGCCGGCGCGGCCAAGACACAGCTGGACACGGCCAGGCTCTCGCGCGCATCGCAGTCCATCGAGCGCGCCGCGGAAGCGGCACGCGCCCGCTTCGACAGCATCGCCAAGGGACGCCTCAACCCGCAGACGGCCTACACGGACGAGCAGTACTCCGGCGGCATCATCGTGCCGGGCGTGCGCTCGGTCTGGTACGCGTTCGCGGCGTACGGCGAGCAGACGGACCCCGCGTACCCCGTGCACGCGCTCACGCTCGACCCGGGCGTCAATCCCACCCAGGGCTCGCTCCGCCTCTTCCAGCTGGTCGACACGCCCGAGATGGTCCTCTACGAGAACCCGCTCGCGGAGTACGGGGCGCCTCCGCTGATGACGGTCAAGCCCGCGAACCATGAATCCGCGAACATGAACCTGCCGACGAGCGCGTCGAACGCGACGTACGACTGGCGGCAGCCGCAAGCGACCATGAACCCGTTCTGGAACGCGCTCGGGATCACACGGATCAAGGAGATCCCGTTCGCCCGCATCGAGCCCGGCACGCTCCGCGTCCGGTTTGAGATCGCGCTCCACGGCCCCGAGACGTCGAGCCTGCGCGTGCTCTCGCGTCGCAGCGTGGTCATCGACGACGCGGCGTACGCGGATAACGCGGACGATCACAACGTGCCGGACGAGGACGGCGTGCCACAGGCCGCGGGCGCCCCCGACGGCATCTTCAGCGCCGACCGGGGCGCGTGGCTGCTCTTTGATCGCGGGCTCGACCCTCGTGGCGGGTTCCAACTGCCGGGCGTCACGGAGCCCAAGGCGCGCCTGATCTCCTTCGGGGTCCGCGTGCAGACCAACGAGTGGGTGGAGCGGATCGTGCTCGAGCCCGCGCAGCGTCGTGTGGACCGGGTGCTCACGCTCGGTGAGCGCGTGACGGACAACGGCGACGGGTCGTACACGGGCGTCGCTGCGCTGTGGCGGCGCACGCGCGACGGCGGGCATCAGCTCGGGATGGTGGCGTACGTGGCGGAGCCGACGGGCAGCGGCGCGCGGACGCCGTTCATCCCGCCCGAGTCGGGCACGCTGGCGAATCGGCTGTGGAGGCGTGTGACGCTCTCGCTCGACTTTGATTCGGGCGCGCAGCGGTTCACGCTGGGAACGAACCAGAACGACCGCGCGTTCGCGCTGGCGACCGGGCAGATCCTGATGATCGCGGGAGAAGGCTCGAACCCCGACGCGCTCCCGTCCGAGCCCGGCAGCGAAACCTTCGTCCGCGTGACGCGCACGATCACGGGCGTCTCCGGGCAGGTGCGAGCGTTCCTGGACGTGCCCCCCAAGGACTTCGGCTACCCGCTCATCTGGCCCAACGGCTACGGCGCCGCGACCGGGCACGCGCAGACGCTCCCTTCAACAGCAACCGTCGATGTGTGGGTGCTGGCGCCGCAGGTGCGCAGCCTTTCCCCGGACGCTCGTACGTGGCGGATCCGACCGATCGAGCACCGCGTCGTCGACGTCCGGTAGCGGGAGAAAGCAGACGAGCAGACCATGAAGAGCAACGCACACCGTTCACGCGCAGGATTCACGCTCACCGAGCTGGTGGTCGCCGTCGGCGTCGTCGGTCTGCTCACGCTGGCCATCGGCCAGATCTTCGCGAGCGTCTCGCAGCTGACGAGCGTGGGCACGGCCATCGCCGAGGTGGACGGCATCGCCCGCCAGATGGAGTCGCGCCTGCGCGAGGACTTCGCTGCGCTCGCGCGGATGAGATCGTCCGACACCTACGTCGCGATCCGCTGGCGTGAGGTCGGCGACCTCGATCGCAACGGCACGGCCGATCTCAACGCGGACGAGGAAGAGCTCTACGTCACGCCGGACGACGAGGAGCTGGACCGCAAGGACGGCGTGTCGCGCCCGTACGAGGTGATCGACGCGAACACCTACGACGAGGTGCGCAGCCGCGCGATCACCACGCGCATCGACGAGATCTCGTTCCTGGGCCTGTCGCGCCCCGAGGCGCCGTACCGCTCGGTGCAGACCCAGCCCGACACGGACCAGATGAAGGCGCCGACGGCGCGCGCCGCGCGCATCTACTGGGGGCACGCGCTGCGCCCGCGTCAGCGCCAGAGCGCACAGACGCCCGAGCGCGAGTACGTGCCCGACGGCGACTTCGGGTGGGGCGCGCGCTCCTACGACGGCACGCCGCGCCTGTACAACACCCCGCTCAACGGGGTCAACGGTGTCTCGATCCTCAACGACCCCTTCCCCCCGTCCGGCCGCAACAAGTACGCGGGGGAATGGACGCTCGCGCGACAGACGCTCGTGCTCTACGGCGGCACGGCCGCGGGCGTGGTCGACCCGGCAGTCACCGGCATCATCGACACGCCCATCGGTCGCGACCGCGAATACGCGCCCTACATCAGCGACGTCGTCTCAGCGGCGCGTTACAGCACGCTGAACCTGCTCCCGGGCAACGTGCTGGGCCTCCAGCCGGTCCGCCCGGGCGTCGGGCCGCGTGACGATTACCAGATGAGCGGGCTGGGCGACAATCGGCTCGTGAGCGACCCGCGAGCGATCGGGGGGGGGCGGGTCGACATCTGTGCGCAGGACGAATTCGACATCCGCTCGATGGTTGAGGGCCAGGCGGCGGGCACGCCGCAGACCGGCTTCGGGCCGTACACCGGGCAGACGTACCACGCGGGGCGGCTGAGCGGGGCGCCGATCCATTACAACGACGTCGGCTCGGTTCTCTCAAGCGAACTCATCCGCCCGATCTGGTGGCGTGCGGACGCGCAGGCCGGCGTGACGCCGGGCTTCCTGTGGGGCCAGCTGGGCTCGATCGATCAGATTGTCTACCAGAACACGATCGTCACGCGTTCGATCCTCGCGGGCACGATCCAGCGTCTGCTCATCGACGACGGCAACAAGGGCAGGCCGCGCGTGTGGTACTCGGCGCGGAACCCCCCTGAGCCCGCGCCGAATCCTCCGGTGGATGCGCCGGAAGACGCGATGATGGACCTGCACGCCGCGTTCGCGCCTCGCTGCAGCCGATTCGAGGTGGCGTGGTCGGACGGCTCGACGGTGACGAACCCGAACGGAGTCGATCTCAACGGCGACGGCCAGGTCGATCTGCGGACCGGAGAGATGGTCTGGTTCGATTATTCGCCGGTGCTCCGTCCCGACGGCACGCCGATGTCGTTCGCAGGGCGCACCATGCGACATTCGTACTTCGATCTGTACTTCATGCTCGGAACAAGCTCGGGCATCTCGTTCAAGTCGGGCGATCCGACGCTCGAGCCCACCTTCCCCGAGATCATGCCGAACCTCACCGGCGGCGGCCTCCCGAACCTGCTCAACCAGTCCGGCACGACCAACCCGGTGGTCCCCTCGGCGTATTACCGCTCGATCACCGGCGGGGCGCCCCAGCCCGACATGGAGGCCTTCGCGATCTGGGGCTTCCGCGAAGCGACGCCCGACGGCAACTGGGGGCGAGCCTGGCCCAAGCCCCGCTTCATCCGCATCCGCGCCACGCTCCACGATTCGCAGTTCCGGCTGCCCGGCGGCAAGACCTTCGAGTGGGTCTTCGAGATCCGGCCCGGCGCCGAAGCGGGAGCAAGCCTGTGAGTCCGCACGGAGGTGACCACATGACCATTCATTCAAGCCGGCGGCGCATCACCTCGCGCCGCGGCAGCACGATCCTGCTCGCCGTGGGCGTGCTCGCGACGCTCGCCATCGTGGCGCTCGTCTATCTCGCCAACGTCGGCGCCGAGCGTTCGAACACCGTCCGTGCGGTCCAGGAGATCCCCTACGCCCAGGCCTCCGAGCGCGTGCGCGACGAGATCGGCTCCCTGCTCGCGGCCGATCTGTTCGGCAACAAGATCACCACGCCCGACGTGCCGCAGTACGTCAACCCGGCGAACTTCGACACGCGCATCTGGCCGCGCATGTTCGAGGACGGGGAGTTCTCCGATTACCCGTTCGTCGACGGCGCGTTCACCACGACCACGTTCAACCTGAATCGTCCGTGGGAAGGGCCCTCGCCCCGTGCGCTCCTCGATCCCGCCGGCAACGCCGATCCCTCCACCTCGCCGTCGCGCGACGACGCCTGGCTCTCCACCACCGAGCCGGACTTCCAGCGCACCGGGCCCCGCGCGCCCTTCTGGCCCCAGATCACCAACCTCCGCGACGGCTACCGCTGGCGCCCCGACCTCGACCGATGGGTCCGCGCGGACGGCCGCTATGCCGACCTCGGGCAATGGTTCCTCACCAACCGCGCGCAGACCCGCGGACGCGGCGACAGCGAGGCCGACCTCTCCCCCGACAACATCGCCGACTTCGCCGAAGGCCCCAACGTCACCCCGCAGCGCAACACCCCCGAGCGCGGCCTCAACCAATTCATCTTCGGTTACCAGATGAACTCCCTCCGCGAGGTCGCGGACAACGACGCCTCCTTCGGCTCCCTCTCCCAGCCCGACCCCAACGGCGGACCGCGCCCCATCGAGCGCGCGGACGAGCGCTTCTGGGCAGACGCCGACGGCGATCTCCGCCCCGACTCCCGCTGGCAGACGCTCGACGCCCTCGACGGCTTCCTCGGCCTCAAGTGGGTGGTCGCTGCGCGCATCATCGACAACTCCGCGCTCATCAACGTCAACACCGCCATCGACTCCGGCGCCCTCGATAGCGACATCCAGCCCCCCCCGAGCACGCTGGCCGGCCTCTATCTCCCCGACGGCCGCACGCCCGCGGACGTCGATCTCTTCCGCCTCCTCTTCCTCGCCAACACCGACCCCACGCAGGACCTTCTGCTCTTCACCAACGCGGCCTGGGGCGCCATCATCCAGACCGGCTTCGGCGGCGCAAACACTCCCCCCTCCTACTACGACTGGGCCACCTCCCCCCCAGCCAGCGGACTGCCGCTGCGCTCCGCGTTCCGCGAGCACCTCGACAAGGGCCTCGGCCTCACACCTCTCGTCAACAACCTGTACGAACGCACCACAGCCACCCCGCGCTACAACACCGGCTCGGATCTCAACTGGCGCTTCTCGCGCGAGGAACGCTCCGCGATCTATCACTCCTTCCTCGCGAACCGCGGCGAGCGCCCTGCCGCGGGCGAAGCAGGCCGCGTCTACCCCCTCGAGGATGAGCTCGAACTCCGCACCTACTGGTCCACCAACGACGACCGCACGCTCAGCGAACTCGAGCGCCGTCTCGACTTCGGCTACATGCCAGGCCAGTCGAGTACGCTGCCCGCAACACCCAGCGACATCCGTGCGCGCCTCGCGGGCCCCCTCCGCGCCGCCCGCCCGACCACGATGGATCGTTCTCTCCAGCAGACCCTCCGCCTCAGCGGCCAGCGTCAGGGCACGCCCACCGTCCACGAGATCCAGGACGACACGCGCCACCTCCTCACTACGTACAACGGCGTCAGCAACGCCAGCCCCGTCCCCGTCCTCAACCCCGCGCGCATCACCGCAAGCGCCAACCCGCAGCTCCTCGGCCGGCCCGTCTACGACGGCCAGTACGGCAACACAAAGATCCGCATCGCCGATTTCCCCGATGCGACCGCCACCAACCCGGAGGAGCTGGCCAAGAAGGCCTCCCTCATCCGGCGCTCGTTCGGCGCGTTCACCTGGGCGCTCGCGCCGCTCGCCACCAACGAGCCGATCATGTCCGGCCTCACCGACCAGGACATCCTCGACGCCCGCAACGCCGCCACCGCTCGCGGTCACGACTTTCACTACGGCGGCGGCTCCTCCTCCACAGCGGTCCCGCCCAACAACGGCGGGCTCATCGGCAGCCCCGTCTACACCATGGGTCAGGCCTCACAGGCGCTCGGTGGCCCGGCCGACCTCGGCGCCTCCTACGCCATCCTCCGCGCCGCCTCCCTTGCCGTGAACCTCGTCGACGCGACGGATTATCAGGATGACTCGCTTCCCGACCCCACCACTCCGACCGAAGAGACGCCCACCGTGGTCCGCCTCTTCAACATCCCCGAAATCGATCCCACCAGCCCGCACAACACCTCCACAGCGGCGAACTACCCCAACATCGCCGCGCTGAGCGCCGCGAACTACTTCCAGGCCGGCGTCATCCCGCTCGGCGTCCGTTTCTCCCACGGCGATATCGCCGACCCGACACAGACCACGCCCCTCGCCGACACCGTCCGCCTGCCCCCGCGCTTCATGGGCGCGCCCGATCAGGGCGTCACGCTCATCGGCCTCGACCGCCAGCCCTTCCTCATGGAGGCCTGGACGCTCGCGTACTACGACTCGGGCGCTGGCTCCACGACACCGCAAATCGACCCAAGCTCTTCCGGTCGTCAGCTCGGCTCGATTATCGCCGTCGAACTCGGCAATCCATGGCCGGAGCCACTTGACCTCGACAACAGCTCGAGCAGCTACGTCATTCGCCTCCAGACACAGGCAGGCTATGTCCAGCTCAGCGGGCTCTCGGGAACGATCGAGCCCGGCCGCTCGCGCATCATCTGGGCAGCCGTGGGACGCAGTCCGTCCACCGATTGGTCGGCTGTGCTAGACGAGTGGAAGTCGATCATCCAGGGACAGATCGCGTCGACCGCGCTCTTCGACCCCAACGCATCTACAGGCGTTGAACTCTATCTCACCGGCGGTTCGGGGCCGGTGTCGCCGCTTGATCCCGTGGTCTTCCAACAGATCGCGCAGCCCGTCGGGGCACAGACAGGCGTGGCCGCAGTCACGCTCTGGACCAACGTCAACAACGTTAACGCCCTGCTCGATCGCATCTGGGTGAGAAACCAGACGTCGACAGTGTTCCCTGCAGCGTACACGGGCGTCGTTACTATCCCGCAGCCGCCTCCGGTCAACGGTGTGCCTCTCGAAACGATGTGGTCCGGCCGAGTGATCGCCGTATCGAGCGTCCGACGTCCGACAGAGCCGGGCAGCGCAACAGGATCGTCGACAGCCGGTTTCCCGGCGTGGGTCATCGAAGACGCGGGCTCGAACGTCATCAAGATGGAGCCGAGCAACGCAGGCGGCGGTGGTACTGCGGTCGGCGGCTGGCACCAATCTTGGTGGACCGATGCGACACCGATGCAGCCTGTTCCCGCGGCTGAGGACCTTCTTGCTACCGCTACAGGTGGGCTTCAGGACCTCCTGGGCCAGACCAAGGAAGCCTTCGATCACGCCACCGCGAACCGGCGCCTCCCCGCCTTCCAGATGTTCGTCCCCAACCGTCCTCCCCTCCGCACCGCGGGCTCCCCCACACCCGAAGAGCGGCAGGAGTGGGACCGTCTCGGCGCCCTCGCCTTCACCAGCGAACTGCATCTTCTCTCCACCTTCACCCACATGTACTTCCACAGCGCGACCGACACAGGGCCCGATCCGCGGATTGACCGCGCAGCCGTCCCCGCCGCCATGCCCGCCATCTTCGGCATGTACGACCTCACCGCCGGCGCCGGCTACTGGCGCACCATCAGCGAGCAGCTGGGCGACCTCGCAGAAATCACCTACGACGGCAGCGCGAACAACACGCCCAACCCGTATCTGGGCGTGCTCGATCCCTCCCGCTACACCCTCAACTCGCCTGCCGCGCCCGTCTCCACCGGCATGGGCCTCGTCACCAACCTCCCGGACGCGCTGGCCGTGCCCTTGGCCATCCGTGCCTTCGACGCCTTCGAGGTGCTCGATCTCCCGGGCGATCTCGCGCAGGGCCGCATGAACATCAACACCGCGCCCGTGAAGGCGCTCCGGATGCTCCCCTTTGTCTCGCCCTGGTTCGACATCGAGGTCGGCGCCGGCGCCCACGGCACGGACAAACTCCTCAGCGCGACCGCCGGCGGCGCAACCTCGCTCGTCGCGCGCAACCTCGACCGCGCAGCCCTCATCGTCGATTACCGCGACGCCGCGACCGACTTCGGCGAATTCTCCGGCGCCCGTGCGCGTTCCGACAAACTCTTCTACCCCGGCCTCCGCACCGTCGGAGAGCCCCCCGTCACCGGCAGCGCCGGGCCCGTCTCGCTCGGCTTCCACTACACCGGGGAGCTCGCGCTCCTCGCGGAGTGGAACGACGGCGTGCTCACCGCGCCCCTCAGCGGCACGATGCGATCCTTCTCGAGCGCCGGCGGACTCCAGTACGCCTCCTTCGCAGAGCTCGCCGACGCCTCTCCGAGCGTGACCCCGTCGAACGCGGGGGTCTCCACATCCAGCAACGCTCCGGGCGTCCGCTCGGTCGACTCTGTGCTCGATGTCCGCCCGAGCGGGGAAGGCGGCGCAACCTCGCGCCTCTACGATCCCATCGACGACGCCGAGGAGCGCCTCGCCATCTTCCGCGCCGTCTCCAACATCGTCTCCACCCGAAGCGACGTCTACACGGCCTGGTTCGTGGTCCGAGCCTACGACCCGCGACGCATCGAAGCGATCGAGGTGCCCGTCTCCTCAAGCAACATCGAGCGGGCCGCGCTGCTCAACCAGCTCGAGCCGACCCACGAGTCGCGCTGGCTCGCCGTGTTCGACCGCTCCAACGTCAAGACCCCGACCGACCGGCCCAAGGTGCTGCTCTTCACGCGTCTCCCGAAGTGACCGGGCAGGCCGAGGCGCCGCCCGGCGCGCTCACTTCGTATACCGGGGCACGCCCGGGTCGATGTCGATCGACCACAGGTCGATCCCCCCGGCCATCGAGCGCACGTCCGTGAACCCCGCGCGCCGCAGGATCGCAGCTGCCTGCAACGACCGTCTCCCGTGATGGCAGTGCACCACGATCGTCCGCTCCGCGTGCTCGCGCAGGTCCTCGATCGCCTCGCCCATCTCATGCAGCGGCACCAGCAGCGCGCCCTCGATCCGCGCCCGCGCAAACTCCTCCTGCGTGCGGCAATCCAAAAGCAGCGCGTTCCGCGCCCCGTCCGCCAGCAACGCCCTCGTCTCGCGCGGCGTGATCTCCCAGTCCTCGTTCAGCAGCATCCCACGCGGCAGGCCGCGCTCATCCAGCCCGCTCATGACCCGCGCTCCGGCTTCGGGCACAACGGGCAGTGCGCGCCCGCGCCCCGCACCGGGTTCTCGTGAGAGCGCGCCCGCTCGTAGGCCTGCGCCGGGCTCGCCGTCTCGCTCCACATCGGCTGCATCACCGCGTGGATCGGGAACAGCACGATCTCCAGGGCGGCCCCCAGCGGAGCCGCGAACATCTCGAGCACACGCGCCCCCGCATCCCCCTCGGTGTCCAACGCGCTGTCGTGCGTCGGGTACGCGCCGCGCTGTCGAGCAGTGGGGGAGCGGTCCGGCAGGCACGACCCGAGCCGATACGTCGGCTGGTGAATCGTCCCGTCCACCGGCACGTCGAACACCACCTCACCCCACCCCGAGCGCGACATGATTCCCGCTGAGGGCGCGTCGTCCGTCCGCGCCTCATGGGTCGCGGCAAACGCGGGCAGCGTCTCCTCCCCGACCGCTACACGATCGTTCCGCGCGCTCGAACACGCGCCGAGCAGGATCAGCACAGCCGGTGATACGGCGCTCCGTGTCAGCGTGCGCAGGGTCGTCATGCGGGAAATGGTAGCGGTCGAGTGCGCGACCCGCTCCCTCACGCCCATTCTTCAGGCGCCGGTTCGCCCCGCTCCTTGAGCACCACACGCACCGCCCGCTCCGCGTCCTCACGCTCGTAGCCTTTGCGGGCAAGGAGGGCCAACGCCCGCCGCGTGCCCGCCTCGGGGCCGTGCGACTCCAGCCATCCCGGCAGCTTCTCCCGCACCACGCGCACCGCGCTGTCCTCGTCCCCACCCGCCATCGCGCGCCGCGCGTCCAGCGCCCGTCGGATCTGCTCCGCGGACAAGCCTGCCTGCTCGCCCTTCTCCAGAATCGTCCGCTCCGATGCAGGCCCGCGCCGCGTCGCGCTCCGCGCAATCGCCACCGCGAGCGCGCCATCGTCGATCGCGCCGGACTCCCGGAGCCGAGCCACGGCCTCAGACGTTGCCTCCTCATCGTGCCCCTTGGCCCGCAGGTGCGCCCGCACCACGCTCTCGGACCGCATCCGGCGCGCGAGAAACCGCTCACCCTCCCGCTGGGCGCGGTCCGCCCGCTCTCCCGCGGCCACCAGCACCGCAAGGTGCGCCGTCCATTCCTGCCCCACGTGCAGCCCGAGCGCAGCCACCGTCGATTCGCGCAACGTCCCGAC
Organism: Phycisphaerales bacterium; assembly: GCA_050174775.1. Taxonomy (GTDB): domain Bacteria; phylum Planctomycetota; class Phycisphaerae; order Phycisphaerales; family UBA1924; genus CAYPGJ01. The sequence continues at coordinate 889,579 of JBFXJP010000001.1, read as the reverse complement.
CCGCAGCCCGCCCACGCGCACCGACACGTGCCCGCGCTTCGACGTCAACGGCCGCAACTCGCCGATGGTCGGGCTCGCGCCAGGCGCGCCGCCCGCTCCCTCCTCGAGGAACATGCCGTCCGTCCGTGACTCGCTCCGTTGTGCCGGCTCCACCCTTAGCCCTCCAAAGACTCGAGGTATGACCGCATCTCGCCCGACGCCTTCGTGTCCCGCCGCTCCTTCGCGGCCGCAAGCCCGACACGCAGCGTCACGATCGCCTCATCCACGCGCCCCGCTCCCTCCAGCGCGCGAGCCTTGTGATAATGCGCGTAGAGATAGCCCGGGTCCAGCGTCAGACACCGGTCATAATGACTGATCGCCCGCTCGGTCTCCCCGGCCCCGGAGTGCTCCTGCGCGATCATGTAATGCAGGTCCGCGTCGGCATCGTCAGCCGCAAGCAGACGCTGCAATTGCTCCATCCGGGACATGCCGGAAGTTTACCCCGAAACGGCGGTTTTTCGACCCTTGGCTTTCGCGCCGCCGCGCCGCCCTGAGCCCGGCTTGGATGCGGCAGCCGCGCCCTTCGAGTTCGAGCAGAACCGCTTGCAGATCGCGTCCGTCGCGCACGTCCCCCCCCGGGCCTTGCACACAGCCCGCCCGTGCGAGATCAGCAGGTGGCTCAGCTCCGTCCACGATTCCCGCGGGAAGAGCGCCATCAGACGCTTCTCGATGGCCGCGACCGTGGCTCCCTCCGGCGCCAGCCCGAGCCGCCCCGAGAGCCGCTGCACGTGCGTGTCCACCACCACCCCAACGTTTACCCCGAACGCGTTCCCCAGCACAACGTTCGCCGTCTTCCGCGCCACCCCCTGCAGCGTCAGCAGCTCCTCCATGGTCCTCGGCACCTTGCCGCCGAACCGATGCACCACGTCGTGCATCGAGGAGTGCAGCGCCTTCGCCTTGTTGCGGAAAAACCCCAGCGACTTCACGTACGGCTCGATCTCCTCAGGAGACGACTCCGCGAAGTCTTTCGGTGCCGGAAACCGCCGAAACAGCGCCGGAGTCGCGCGGTTCACGGCCGCGTCCGTGCACTGCGCACTCAGAATCGTGGCGATCAGCAGCTCGTGCGGGCTCTCGTGCTCGAGCGCGCACTTCGCACCCGGATACCGCTCCCGCAGCGCCTTGAGGATCTCCATCGCGCGACGCTTCTCCGCCGCGCTCACGCTCGGCAGTGCAAGCCCACCCCCTGCGCCCTTTGCAGCAGCGGGCTTCTTCCGCGTCGCGCCGACCTTCTTCCCCGCCTTCTTCTTCGTCGTCTTCTTCGCCACGCCCCGATCCTACACCTCCCCGACCCGTCGGTGGTACAACCCTGCCCGTGCTCCCCCAGCCGCCACCACTCGCGCTCTCCCTCGCAGGCATTCCCACTCCCCGAGGCGCCCGCGCGCTCATCGACACCGTCCCCTCCCTCGGCCCGCGCGCCGTCGCCCTCGATGCCACGCACCCGGAACTGCGGCCGCGAGCGCTCGACGCCTCGGCCCGGCGCGACCTTGCCTCACTTCTGCGCCGCGCAGGGCTCGTCTTCGCAGGGCTCGATCTCTGGATTCCTCCCGAGCACTTTGCCGACCCCTCCAAGGTTGATCGCGCCGTGGACGCCACCTCCGCCGCGTGCGCACTCGCGGGCGATCTCGCACGGCACGCCGCCGGCCGCGCCCTCGTCTCGCTCGTGCTCCCGTCCAAGCCCCTCCAAGGCGCCGCGCCCGCCATCGCGCTCGCCGCAGAACAAGCCGGCGCCCACCTCGCCGATCACGCCTGGCCCGCCCCCTCCCCACCCCACGCGCCCTCCATCGACACCGGCATCGACCCCGCCGCGCTCCTCATCGCCAACGCCGACCCCACGAAGGAAGCCTCCTCCCTCCTCACCGCCTCTTGTCTCGCGAGCGCGCGCCTCTCCGACGCCGGGCCTTTCGGCCGTCTCCCCGTCTCCGCCCCAGGCGCCCGCCTCGACGTCCTCGCCTACTCCGTCGCCCTCCTCACCGGCTCCTTCCGTCACCACGTCATCCTCGACGTCCGGGGCCTCCCCGATCACACCGCCGCCGTCTACGCCGCGCTCCACGCCTGGACGCCCCCCGCCATCCCATAGCCCCCGGCCCTCACGCCATACAATCCGCCCGCACTCGATCGTCTCACGCACACACAAGGATGGCGCGAAAACGCGACTACTACGAGGTCCTCTCCGTCTCCCGCGACGCCACCGCGGACCAGATCCGCTCCGCGCACCGCAAGCTCGCCCGCGAGCTCCACCCCGACATCAACAAGGCCCCCGACGCCGCGGCCAAATTCGCCGAGGTCCAGGAGGCGTACGACGTCCTCTCCGACCCCGAGAAGCGCGCCACCTACGACCGTGTCGGCCACAGCGCCTACGCCTCCGGCGCCCACGCCCGACCCACCGGCGCCCCGCCCCGCGGCACCTATACCTGGAGCAACATCGGCGGCACCCCCGGCAATGTGAACTTCGACCCCGAGGACATCGGCTCCATCTTCGAGGAGTTCTTCGCCGGCTCGCGCGCCTCCCGGGGCGCCGAACGCGAACCCCCGCGCACCCGCGCACGCCCCAAAGGCGCAGACCTCCACCACGAAGTCGATGTCCCCTTCGAAACCGCCTACGAGGGCGGCGCCGTCACCCTCCGACTCACACGCGGAGGCGACGAGGAAACCATCGACGTCAACATCCCGCGCGGCGTCGACTCCGGCGCCAAGCTCCGTCTCCGCGGCAAGGGGCACCGCGGACGTGGCGGCGCCACCGGCGATCTCATCCTCACCGTCCGTCTCCTCCCGCATCCCACCTTCCGACGCGAAGGCCTCGACGTCCTCACCGACGTCCCGCTCACCATCGTCGAAGCCACGCTCGGCGCCAAGGTTGCGGTCCCCCTCCCCCCCGACGGCCGCGAAACCGCGCAGATCACCGCGCCCCCCGGCACGCCCAGCGGCGCCAAGCTCCGCATCCGCGCGCGAGGCTTCGAGTCCGACGGCCGCTCCGGCGCAGCTCCCAAACGCGGTGACTTCTACGCCGTCGTCCGCATCATCCCGCCCAAGCCCGACGAACTCGCGGAGGCCGACCGCGAACTCCTCCGCGATCTTGCCTCGCGCATCCCCCCCGCGCGCCGCTGACTCACTCCAGCCGCGGCCCCAACATCCCCGCCAATTCCACCGCCTCCAGATGCGGCACGAACAACTCAGCGTGCCACCGTCGCCACGCCTCCACGTCCCACCCCAGATACGCCGTCGACTTCCCCCACGCGCTCGACGTCATCCGCACCAGCACGTCGTGCACCTCCGTGCGGTACGAGGTCACCATCGAGTCACGCACCACCAGCAGCGACCCCGTCGTCAGCGTCGACATCTCGGGCTGGAACGCCACGCTCCCGTTCCCCACGACAGGCGTCAGCCCCGACACGAACGTCTGCTGCTGACCCACCAGGATGTACGCCCGCACGCCCCTGGGCTCGGCCGTCGCGCTCCCCGTCCCCACCTGCGCGCTGATGAGCAGCGGGATCGCCTCGATCAGCCCCAACGCCTCGATCACCCGCGCGCTCGCCGCGGCGTGCGCGTCGTTCCCGCTCCGCAAGCCCCGGTCCAGCGCCAACTTCGCGCCGTACGCCACCCCGCGCGAATGCGCCGCATCCACGAGGAGCCCCATCGCGCTCTCGCGCACCACGTCGTGCTTGTCGAAACACGCCAGCCACGCCAGCGTCGCGTCCCCGTCGTGCGAGCCCTGCTCCGCGATGTACGTCAGCAGCCCCAGCCGCACGTCGTCCGCCTCGCGCTCGAATACGTCCACCACGGCTGACAGCGCCTCCCCGGGCAGCGGCTGCGCGAAGCCGTCCAGCGTCTCGCGCACCCTCCGCATCCCCTCCTTGCGCAGGTCCGCCACACGAACCGTCCCGAAGTGCCGCGCGCGGATCGCGTTCAGGGACCGCTCCAGCTCCCGCAGCGCACGCAGGTGAGCCGCCCGGGCCTCGGCGTTCTGTGCCCCCGTGTCCTGCGTCGTCACGCTCGCCCCCGTGCCCTCACCGGGCCCCGCACAGACCGATCCAGACACGATGCACGTCCCCAGGATCCCCATCACGATCGCTCTCATAGCGTCCGATGGTACGGCCCCGCACTCCCCTCGGCTCCCGCGAAACCCCTCAAAACACCATCCCGCTCACCTGCCCGCCCCCGTCTGCACCACCACGGACTTCGTGAACGACCGCTGCCCCCGCATCGCCGCCGCGCGCGACGGGAACGACCCCACCCGCACCACCCACAACGATCGTCCCTTCGAGTCCTGATCGATGCTCACCTGCGGGTCACCCATCCCCGCGCGACGAGCCGTCGCGCTCGACGACGACGCCATCTTGTCCGCGTTCGCCCGGCTCGAGAACGCCCCCAACTGCAGCGTGTACGGCCCGAGCGTTCCCACACCCCCGCCCCCGCCTCCGATCGAGCCGCCCCCATCCAGCGCCCTCGAGGAGAGCGCGGCCGCGCTCCGCGAACGCACCGCCTCATCCCCGCTCAGCTTGTCCGCGGCATCATTGAGCAACTGCACCGCGCGCGCGTGCCGGCCGCGCTCCTGCTCGATCAGCCCGAGCGTCGCTGACGCCCGCCCCGCGATCTCACGGTCCTTCGACATCGTCAGCGGCCCGAGCCAGTGCTCCGCGTCCGCGTGCCGGTCGAGCGCGTGCGCGGCCATCCCCGCGATCAGCGCAGCCCGCTCGTGCCGCGCGCCCGACGCCGCCGCCGCCTCCCGCGTCGCTTTGGTGTACGCCGATGCGTACAGCCCCGACTCGTAATCCCCCGCCGCGCTCCCGTCAGAGACGCGCGAGTCGTGCGTCCTGGGCCCCCCCTCCCCCTGCGCTCCGCTCCGGCAACCCGCGCCGACTGCGCACGCCAACGCCGCCGCAACCGCCCACAGCGCCCGATTCCCTGCGCCAAACACGGACATCCACGTCCTCCCTTGCCTCACACCAAAGACCGCCCGCCAGAGTACGCTCTTCCGCACATCTCATCGACCCCTCCCCGAACACCCCGCCAGGATTCTCTCACACACTCCCATGAGCGTTCACTGGCCCATCATCCGAACGTGTCTCGCGCGACCATCCGCGCCCATCATCACCGATGATCGGCGCACCTGGCGCTCCGCCGAGGTCCTCGTCGGCGCCATGCACGTCGCCGACGTCATCGCCGCGAAATCCACCACGCAAACCCTCGGCCTCCTTCTCCCCACCAGCGGCGCCACTGCCGTCGCAGCGCTCGCGGGCTGGATGCTCGGCCGCACCATCGTCCCCCTCAACTATCTCCTCAAGCCTGACGAGCTCCAGTACGTCATCGACGACTGCGGCACGGACACCATCCTCACCGCAGAGCCCCTCCTCGAGCACATCCGCTCCACCGGCGGACGCGACCCACGCGTCAAGAACCTCATCCGGCTCGAGACCCTCTCCTACAAGGGCGTCCCCGACCCGCGTTGGCCCTCCCTCCGAGGCATCGGCGACTCCGCTGACGAACTCGCCCTCCTCCTCTACACATCCGGCACCAGCGGCAAGCCCAAGGGCGTCATGCTCTCCCACCGCAATCTCGCCACCAACGTCCGCCAGTGCGTCGACTGGGTCAACTTCACCAGGCACGACACGCTCCTGGGCGTCCTCCCCCAATTCCACTCCTTCGGCATGACCGTCCTCACGCTCCTCCCCCTCACGGTCGGCTGCAAAGTCGTCTACTCCGCCCGCTTCGTCCCCAACAACATCGTCCGCCTCCTCCGGCAACACCGCCCGACTGCGCTCATCGCGATCCCCTCGATGTACAACGCGCTCCTCTCCGTAAAGGACGCGACGCCGGAGGACTTCTCCTCCCTCAAGTATGTCGTCTCCGGAGGCGAGCCCCTCTCCGAGCCCGTCGCGCGCGAGTTCCGCGACCGTTTCGACGTCACCATCAACGAGGGCTACGGCCTGACCGAGACCTCGCCCGTCACCAACTGGTGCAGGCCCCACGAGTTCCGGCCCCGCTCCGTGGGCAAGCCCCTCCCCAACGTCATCGAGCGCATCGTCGACCCAGCCACAGGCGCCGACCTTCCGCCGGGACACGACGGGGAGGTCTGGATCGCCGGCCCGAACATCATGCACGGCTATCTCCACCTGGCCGAGGAAACCGCGCGCGCCCTCACGCCCGACGGCTTCCTCCGCACCGGCGACATGGGCCGCTTCGACCACGACGGCCACCTCTACATCACGGGGCGCATCAAGGAAATGATCATCGTCGGCGGTGAGAACGTCTTCCCGCGGGAGATCGAGGAGGCGCTCGACGCGCACCCCGCGGTCCAGGCCTCCGGCGTCGTCGGCTACCGCGACGAGCTCCGCGGCGAGACCCCCGTCGCGTTCATCGAACTCAAGGAAGGCTTCGCGCAGCCCAGCGAGTCGGAGCTCCGCTCCTGGTGCCGCGAACGACTGGCGGGCTACAAGGTCCCCTCCGACATCCGAGTGGTCGAAGCCCTCCCCAAGGGCCCCACAGGGAAGGTCCTGCGGCGCGAGCTGCACGCCATCGCCAATCACAAGCCCTGATTGCCCCGGCGCCCCCGAAAACCCCCGAGAAGCCGCGATTCTGAAATGCCCGGGAGAGGACTCGAACCTCCACCCTATTGCTAGGACTAGCACCTCAAGCTAGCGCGTCTGCCAGTTCCGCCACCCGGGCGAGTGGGAAAGGGCGGGAGTATAGCGATCTCTCCGAAGCGGTACGGGCCCGCAAGCCTCACGCCAGCCACCGACCCCCATCCACCCGGATCACCTCCCCCGTCACGTACCCAGCGTCCATCGCCAGCCAGCGCACCACCTCGGCAGCCTCCTCCGGCGTCCCCGCTCGCCCCAGCGGCACGCGCGCGACATACGCCCGCTGCGTCGCCTCGTCCGACTCGTACCCCTCGTCCGGAAACAGCGCCACGCCCGGCGCCACCCCGTTCACGCGCACGCTCGGCGCCAGATCCCGCGCCAACGTCCGCACCATCTCCACCAGCGCGGCCTTCGACATCGTGTACGGCGCAAACCCCTTCCGGGGCCGCCCCATCGCGTGCATGTCCGCCATCGCCACGATCGCGCCCCCGCCCCCAAAATCTCCCGCCTTGCCGCCGAGTGACCCGCGCGAGAGCGGTGCACGCAGGCCCATGCTCAACACGAGCGGCGCCAGGGCGTTCACCCGGTAGTGACGCTCGCCGTGCTCGACCGTTTCCTCCGGGCTCGACGGCCCGTAGATCGACGCGTTGTGGATGAGCGCGTCGAGACGCGGGAGGCGCACCGCGGCCTCTTGCGCGAACGCCGAGACGGCCGCGAGATCGTCCAGGTCGAGGCGCGTCGTGCGCGCGTCCACCCCGAGCGCGCGCAGCGTGCCGGCGCACGTCCGGGCCTCCTCATCGCTCGTGAGGTGAGTGAGCAGCACGTCGACTCCGGAGCGCGCGAACGTCTCGCAGATCGCGCGTCCCACGCGCTTCGCGCCCCCCGTCACGAGCACGACCGGGCGCGAGCCGTCGAAGCCGTGCCACGATTCGCTCACGGGTTTCGCACCCCGTCGTGTTGGATCGTGCCGTCGTCCTCTTCATCCGCGCGGAGCCGGCGCCCCGCCTCCTCCCACGGATCGACCGTCGCGGCCGAGCCCTCCCCGTCCCGTGCGCCCCGGGCGCCGTGCCGCCCCGGGCGGAGCGCACGCGCGGCGAGGATCAGCACGCCGAACGCGATCAGCGAGATGATCAGCAGCACGCCCCACGCATTGCCCAGGCGCAGCGCCCGCGTCGCGTCGTCCGTCGCCTGTGCCAGCGTCAGCCAGTGCATCCGCTCAGGATATGCCCGAGCCCGTCGCGCGTCCCCGGCGCTATGAGCAGGAGACCGCGCCGAACGTCGAGAGCACCGCGTTCAGATCCGCGAAGTTCACCACTCCGTCGCCCGTGAGATCACCTTGCAGCCCGACGCCCGACTGCCCGAACTGGCTGAGCACCATGTTGAGGTCGATGAAATTGACGACCCCGTCCCCGTTCGTGTCGCCGGCAAGCAGATGCACGAGCTCCGGGCGGAGATTGAAGATCGTCGCTCTCGCGCGCGTCAGTTGGCCGGGGGAGAAGAAGTCGCGGCACTCCTTGCGGGAGTAGGACATGAAGTTCGTCGGGTCCGGCGCGTACCGCCCGTCCCCGCTGCACGTCCCGAACGACGTCCCCGTGTACACGCACGAGGTGTTGACGTTGCTCGTGGTGAGCGTGGGGTCCGCCGGCGTGTCGCACACAAGATCGCCCGCGGTCGTGCAGTTCGAGCCGTTCACGCACTCACGCCCCAGCGCCGTCTCGTGCGTGTGATAGAGATCGAAGTAGTGACCGATCTCGTGCGGGAACGTCGAGGCGTTGGTCGGGAGCGCGGTGCACGAGTTGCGCATCACGATGCCCTGGACGCTCGAGAACGTGAACGCCGAGATGCCGCAGAGCGAGGACGAGCCGATGAACAGCTCCTCGGTGAAATAGATGTTGATCGTGTTGGGCACGACGTTGGTCGTGCGGAGCTGGTCGATCTCGAGCTGCGTGTTGATGTTGAGATAGAAGTTGTCGGAGTCGATGTAGTCGACGGGCCCGGGGCGGCAGAACGCGATGCCCGCGGGGGCGTACGCGATGTTCGCGTCGATGATCGCCTGGTCCAGACGCTCCTGCGTCAGCCCGCCCGTCCCGTTGGAGCGACGCACGACGTGGAACGTCAGCGGCACGTAGATGAACGAGTCCGCCTCGCGCCCGCCGGCCAGCAGGTCGTACATCCCCGCGTCCATGAGCGCTCGCGCGATCGCGCCCTCTCCCGCGCTCAGCGTCTGGGCGCACTCCCCGCCGTCGTACCCAGGGTCGCCCACGACCGATGCGCTCAGTAACAGCCCCACAACCCCCGCCGATGCCCACACTCGCATGCCGATGCTCCTTCCCGAGGGACCACACGCATTGGTCCGGACCTGAATCCTGACGCCCGCGCAGCGGAAAGACAAGCCCTACTGCCCGAATTGGCTACCGAATTCACGCCTTATCGGCCCCGCCACCACTGTTCGAGGGACCCCTCGCACGCTCCCCGGTACAGCGTCCGCAGCACGCTCGGAGGGAGGGACATCCCGCGGAGCCTCGGCGCCGACATCTCGTCGTAGCGCGACGGCTCGACCAACGCGAGGTCCGGGTCCGCGATCGATGACTCCCCGTCGTACCCCGTCTCGAACATCGTCCGCAGCGCCCAGTAGCGCGACGCGTACAGGTCGAACGCCTCCGCCTTCGAGTGCGCCTGCTCCGCGAAGCGCGCGGCCGCGGAGTCGCTCTGCCCGTGCGGCTTGTGCGCCAGGTGCTGCTCCATCGTCACGATGTCCGAGCCGAAGAGCACGCGCCCCGTGTGCTTCTCAAGGAACTCGCCGAACCGACCAGCTGCGTGCTTGCTCAGTTCGCGCACCATCCACTTGGTCGCCGAGGTGTCGATGACGATGTTCGGATGGCGCGAGAGAAGACCATCGAGGAAGCCGAGATCTTCGGGCCAGCCCGCCATGTGCGCGAGGAGCCAGGGTTGGGTGAATTCATCTGCAAGTCGTTCGATCGGCAGATATTGGCTTTCCTTTGTGCCGTACACCGACGAGTCTGCGTACTTGGTTTTGAACCAGGTGTCGGGGTCGGCGATGTGCACCATGATCATCATGCCGAGCTCGGTGCAGAGGCGCATCTGCCTGCGGCGCCACTCTCCGTCGAGGGCGAGGAGCTTGGGGTCGCCCATCTCGCGGGTGTAGTCGAGCAGCCTGGGCGCCGTCCAGAACTTGGCCATGCGGCTGCCGTATTTCTCGCGCCACACCGGGATGTCCTCGAGGTACCCCGTGGTGTGGGCCCACTTGCGGTCCGGGTGCATCCACCTCGGTACGGCCACGAAACGAACCGTGTCGCCCAGGGCGTCGCGCACGGCGTCCGCGTCCTCGATGCGCGTCTGGGAGTATGTGAGGTTCACGCCGTAGAGATCGCGGACTTCCTTGTAGATGACCGCGGCTTTCGCGCCGTTGATATGGGCATGGGAGTCGATGATGGGGGTGACGGGCGGGCCGAGTCGTTCGGCTTCGGATCGGTAGTCGAGGCCGAGTCGGTTTGCCGGCGTGGGGGTGAAGGCGGTGTTCGTCATCGGGGGAGATCGTAGCGCGGGGCGGGGAAGGTACTATGAAGGCATATGGCCGCAGGCGGGAATGCAGGGCGGGAGCCGGAGTATCTGGCGCCGTACCGAGAAGCCGTGGATCGATTCGGGCCGGGATTTGAGGCCACGCTGTGGGCAAGTCGCGAGTATCAGCGCACTCGTTTCCGTGTGATCACAGAGATGGTGGACATGGGGGGGCTGAGCGTCGTGGATGCCGGTTCCGGCAGGGGGGATCTGGCGTGCTACCTGGCTGAGGAGGAGATTCCGTACCGCGCATATCTGGGTGTGGAAGGACTTCCCCAACTTTTGGCCGCGGGCGCCGATCACCTGCCGGCGCGCGCCGAATTGCGGTCATATGACTTTGTTTGTGAAGCTGAGCGTCTGGGGGAGACGGAACCGGACGTGATTGTCTTTTCGGGGTCGCTGAACACGCTGGAACAGCGCACGGCGGAGCGGGTCCTGGGGACGGCTTGGACCGGCGCGCGGGTTGCTCTGGTCTTCAACTTCCTGAGCGATCGGTGCGAGCCGTCGCTTCGGCGCCAGCCCACGGCGCCTGCGCGGCGGTTCGACACGGCTCGGCTGGTGGAATGGGCGTTTCGTCGAACTGCCAGAGTGGCGGTGCGAACCGACTATTTCCACGGCGGGCACGACTGCACGATCGCTCTCTGGAAGTCGTGAGCGTCGGGCTGTGATCGTCAGGGTGTGAGAAACGACAAGGAGGCCTCGGCATGAAGCGTCGGAGCGCGTTGGCGGCATGGATGTGGTCGGCGATGGCGGGGGCGACGGTGTTGTCGGGGTGCGCGAAGTACCAGACGCCGGGGGGGCCGGCGGACCTGCGCGCGATGGGGATTTCCCGGGGGGAGCAGATCGAGCGGACGGACGCGAACATCCTTGAGAAGATGAGCCGCAAGCCCGCGGCGGATTTCCCGGCGTCGATTGCCGTGGTGCGCGTGCAGAGCGCGGGGTACGAGTCGTACACGGCGCGCGGGCATGGGCAGGGGAATTACTCGGTGCTGACGACGCGCGAGGCGGAGTCGGACACGGAGATGGCGCGGCTGGAGTCGCTGCCGATGGTGCGGGGGATTGCGACGATGAACCGGCTGGTTGTGCCGCAGTATTTGAGCACGGAGAAGGATCTGCGCGAGGCGGCGGCCGCGGTGCATGCGGACATGGTGCTGCTGTACACGTTCGATACGCGGTTCGGGGTGACGACGAAGATTCCTGCGCTGGGGATGATCACGCTCGGGTTGTTCCCGGATCGCGAGTCGCAGGTGACGTCGACGGCTTCGGCCGCGCTGATTGATACGCGGACGGGGTTCATTTACGGGTTGGCTGAGGCGACGTCGAAGGCGCACCAGCCGGCCAATGCGTGGACGTCGCAGGACGCTGTGGATGAGTCGAGACAGCGCGCGGAGCGCGAGGCGTTTGTGAACCTGGTGGGGGAGGTTGAGAAGATGTGGAGGGGGGTTGCGGAGACGTATGCGGTGACGAGGGCGGTCTCCGGGGAATCGGAAGCTGCGGTGAGGTGAGAGCGATCCGAGAGACATAGAGGAAGAGAAGAACGAGGCCTTGGAGCCCTCACCCTGCCCTCTCCCACGCCGCAGAGCCGTCGTGGGAGAGGTGGCGAGTGTGGTGGTGTTGTCAGGAGCGGGGCGAGCGTGCGGCACAAGGCTGAACGAAAGGCCGACATCCGGCGATGGGGAGTGTGCGGGTGGTTGCCTCAGGACGAGGCGATGGAGAGAAGGAAGCGATGCAGTAGCCCTCTCCCTGCCCTCTCCCACGCCGCAGAGCCGTCGTGGGAGAGGTGGCCTCAACGGTTGGTAGGCTAGGGGCATGGCGATCATCGTTTTTCAGCATCACGACATCGGCGTGCCGGGGCGGTTGGGGCTGACGCTTCGGGATCACGGGTTCAAGCTGCGCGTGGTTCGGCCTGACTGGGGGGAGGCGCTGCCGCAGGACTACGACGACGTTGAGGGTGTGGTGAGCATGGGGGGCCCTCAGAACGTGGACGATGCGCCGGGGAAGTGGCCTTGGATGGCTGGGGAGATGGCGTATCTGAAGGGGGCGCACGAGCGGCAGTTGCCGGTGATCGGGGTGTGTCTCGGGCACCAGATGCTGGCCGCGGCGCTGGGTGGTGAGGTGGGGCCGATCGATCCGGGTCAGGGGCCAGAGATGGGATTCCTGCCGGTGGAGATCGGGGTGGCGGGGCACACGGACGCCGTGCTTGCGGGGATCGCGTGGCGGTCGATGCAGTTCCAGAGTCACGGGCGCGAGGTGAAGAAGCTGCCCGCGGGCGCGGTGGCGCTCTCGAGCAGCGCGCGGTGCAAGGTGCAGTCGTTCCGTGCGGGGCTGCGGTCGTACGGGTTCCAGTACCACTTCGAGGTGGACCGGGCGGGCGTGGAGAAGCACGTGCGCGCGGACGGGGAGTGCATGGCCAAGGCGGGGTTGAGCGTCGAGGAGGCGCTGCGTCAGGCGGACGCGCACTATCCGAGCTTCGCGCGGCTGGCGGATCGGCTGTGCCTGAACCTGGCGACGGTGTTGTTCCCGCGCGTGTTCCGGACGCACGCGGGGCGGGACGTGCCGACTGGGTCCGCGGCGATACCGGCGCCGCTGCTGGCGCGGTGAGGGCGTGGGGACTCGGCTGACGATCACGCCGCCGGGGGACTATGTGCTGCGGCGCGACGTGTGTTCGTACGGATATTTTTTGCTGGCGCCGAATCGGTGGGAGCCCAAGACGGGGACGCTGGAGCGCGTGCTCGGGTTGTCGGAGGGGTCTGCGCGCGTGGTGATCGGGCAGGAGGGTGGCGCGGGTGGACGGCTGGGGGTGAAGGCGGATCGGGGGCTCTCGAAGAAGGAGCAGGGGGAGGCGAAGCGTCAGATCGCGCGGATGCTGAGCCTGGAGGATGAGGGGGTGGGGGAGTTTCACCGGGTGGACCCGAGGTGGTCGGGGAAGGTGAAGGGGAATGCGAAGGGGAGGGGGCGGCTCTTTCGGAGTCCGACGTTCTTTGAGGACTTGATCAAGACGGTGACGAGTTGCAACGTGGCTTGGCCGAGCACGGTGCGGATGAACCAGAGGTTGTGTGAGGTGTTCGGGCCGGCGTTCCCGAGTGAGGGGCGGCTGGCGCGGGCGCGGGCGAGCACGCTTCGGGGGCGGTGCGGGGTGGGGTATCGGGACAAGCGGATGGTGGAGCTGGCGAAGTTGGTGGCGGGCGGGGAGGTGGACCCGGAGTGGTTTGAGGACCCCGGGGTTGGAGATGAGGAGGTGTATGAGGCGCTCCTGGAGTTGCCGGGGATCGGGCCGTATTCCGCGGCGAATGTGCTGCAGTTGCTCGGGAGGTATTCGAGGCTGGCGATCGACACGGAGTCGATCCGGCATGGGAAGACGGTGCTGGGGATGGAGGGGACGGACGCCGAGGTGACGCGGGCGCTGGAGAAGCACTACTCGGGGTTCGGGCGGCACAAGTTCCGGTCGTACTGGTTTGAGTTGTGGACGTGGTATGAGGGGAAGCGGGGCGCGGCGTGGACGTGGTCGCAGGAGGAGGTGGGGTCGAGCTTCACGGCCGCGGCGTTCCGGCAGGAGGAGGCCGCGGCGCTGGGGGCGGTGGTGAAGAAAGGCGTGGCACGGAGGGGTCGGGCACGCTCGGGGTGATCTATACTTGGGGCTTGTGCGGCTTGGTCGCTCGCCTTCGAGGCGGTGGTGGACGAGCACGCTCCGACTCGCCTTTCCGCATGACGAAGGACTGAGATGGCAACGATCGCCTCGCAGTCGTTGAAGAACGCTTTTCTGCACGGACGTTGGACGGCGGATGACTCCGCGCGCCTGTACGGCCTGCAGGACTGGAGCCAGGGGTACTTCGGCGTGAACGAGCACGGGAACGTGCTCGTGCTGCCGGACCGGAGCATGCAGGGGAAGCGGATCGATCTGCACGCGCTGGTGGAGGGTTTGCGCGAGCGCGGGCTGAGCACTCCGGTGCTGATCCGGTTCACGGACATTCTGCGTCATCGGCTGCAGGAGCTGGCGGGGGCGTTTCAGCGCGCGATGTCGGAGCACGACTACAAGGGCGAGTACCGGTGCGTGTATCCGATCAAGGTGAACCAGCAGCGGCACGTGGTCGAGGAGATCCGGGACATCGGGGGGCCGATGGGGTTCGGGCTGGAGGCGGGGAGCAAGCCTGAGCTGCTGGCCGTGCTGGGGATGAGCGAGGGTCGGCAGGACATGCCGATCGTGTGCAACGGGTTCAAGGACGACGAGTTCATCGAGATGGTGGTGCTGGCCACGAAGATCGGGCGGAACATCATCCCGGTGGTGGAGAAGTTCAGCGAGCTCGAGCTGCTGGTGAAGCACGCGAAGCGGTATGACGTGCGGCCGAAGATCGGCGTGCGCGTGAAGATCGCCGCGAAGGGCTCGGGGCGTTGGGAGTCGTCGGCGGGGGCGCGGTCGAAGTTCGGGCTGTTCATCTCGGAGCTGCTGCAGGCGCTCGAGTATCTGCGCGCGAACGACATGCTGGACTGTCTGCGCATGCTGCACTTCCACATCGGGAGTCAGATCACGGACATCCGGAACCTGAAGAACGCGCTGAACGAGCTGACGCACATCTACGCGGAGCTGCGTCGCTTGGGCGCGACGAACCTGACGATGCTGGACGTGGGCGGCGGGCTCGGCGTGGACTATGACGGATCGCAGTCGTCGTTCTCGTCGTCGATGAACTACACGATCGCGGAGTATGCCGCGGACGTGGTGTACCGGATCAAGAGCGTGTGTGACGACGCGGGGGCGCCGCACCCGACGATCATCACGGAGTCGGGTCGCGCGATGGCCGCGTACTCGAGCGTGCTGGTGTTCGACGTGATCGGGTCGTCGCAGTTTGACGGTGCGCCGACGGTGGAGGAGGTGGAGGCGATGCTGGCGCAGGAGAGCGAGGCGCCGCAGCCGCTGATCGATTTGCTCAACACGTTCAAGGGGATGACGGACCGGAATCTGCTGGAGAGCCATCACGACGCGATGCAGGCGCGGGACGAGGCGTTGAGCCTGTTCAGCCTCGGGTACATGACGCTGCCGATGCGGGCGATGGCGGAGCGGCTGTTCTGGGGGATCGGGCGGAAGGTGCTGGAGCGGGCGGAGAAGCTGCGGGAGATGCCGGAGGAGTTTGAGAGCCTGCCGGAGATCCTGAGCGACATTTACTTCTGCAACATGTCGATTTTCCAGTCGATGCCTGACTCGTGGGCGATCGATCAGTTGTTCCCGATCATGCCGATTCACCGGCTCAATGAGGAGCCGGTGCGTCGGGCGGTGCTGGCGGACATCACGTGCGACTCGGACGGGCAGATCGACAAGTTCGTGGATCGTCACGACGTGAAGAAGACGCTGGAGCTGCACGGGCTGAAGGCGGGGGAGCCGTATTTCCTGGGCGCGTTCCTGGTGGGGGCGTATCAGGAGACGCTGGGCGACCTGCACAACCTGCTGGCGGACACGCATGCGGTGCACGTGACGGTGGACGAGCATGGGGAGGTGTCGATCGACGAGGTGGTGGAGGGGGACACGGTGGCCGAGGCGCTGCGGTATGTGCAGATTGATGCCGAGGATTTGCGGAGCGCGATGCGGCGGGATGTGGAGCGTGCGGTGCGCGCGAAGCTGCTGACGCCGGCGGAGTCGTCGTCGTTGATGCGGTTCTACGAGGCGGGGCTGGACGGGTACACGTACCTGGAGGAGTAAGGCCCCCCCGGAAGGGCCCCCCGGCCCCCGGAAAGGTCCCCCGGCCCCCGGAAAGTCGCTGGTTTGTCGCTGGTTTCTGGAAGAGCATTCATCGCCGAGCGGAAGAGCCGGCGTTCAGGGAGCAGAGAACGATGCAGAAGCCCACGAAGCAGGAACTGTTGAGCCGTCCGGTCGAGCACGTGGACATCACGAAGTTTGATGCGCGGCCGATCATCGAGGCGTACCGGGGCACGGCGTTCCAGGCGCGGAACCTGGCGCGGGCGTGCGACATCGTGTCGATGATGCTCGAGGAGAAGGAGTGCGGGGTCATCCTGACGCTGGCGGGGTCGCTGATCTCCGCCGGGATGAAGAGGGCGATCGTGACGATGATGGAGCACGACATGATCGACGCGATCGTGTCGACGGGGGCGAACATCGTCGACCAGGACTTCTTCGAGGGGCTGGGGTTCCGGCACTACATCGCCCCCGGAACGCCGGAAGCGCCCGTTGTGGATGACCCGACGCTGCGCGACATGGCCATCGACCGCATCTACGACACGTACATCGATGAGGATGAGCTGCGGCTGTGCGATGACACGACGAAGAAGATCTTTGATTCGCTGCCGGGCGGGGCGTATTCGTCGCGCGAGCTGGTGGACGCCATGGGGGCGTATCTGGCGGAGCATCACGGGGACATCCCGGGGATCGTGCTGACGGCGCACAAGAAGCGGGTGCCGATCTTCGTGCCGGCGTTCTCGGATTGCTCGGCGGGCTTCGGGATCGTGCTGCACCAGGTGCAGCGTCCGGAGGCGCACGTGGCGTTTGATTCGGGGAAGGATTTCCGGGAGTTGACGGCGATCAAGGTGCACTGCGGGACGACGGGGCTGCTGATGATGGGCGGCGGCGTGCCGAAGAATTTTGCGCAGGACATCGTGGTGGCCGCGGAGCTGCTGGGCGAGGAGGCGCCGATGCACAAGTATGCCGTGCAGATCACGGTGGCGGACTCTCGTGACGGGGCGTTGTCGGGGTCGACGCTGCGTGAGGCGTGCTCGTGGGGCAAGGTGGACGTGGTGCACGAGCAGATGGTGTTCGGTGAGGCGACGACGTTGCTTCCGCTGCTGGCGAGCGACGCGTATCACCGGGGCGCGTGGAAGGGGCGCAAGGGGAAGCGGTTCAGCGAGGTGCTGGAGCGGAGCGCGGTCGGCGCGAAGTGAGACGAGGGCGAGCGGATGAGCGGGGGGCGTGGCGCGGGCGCGGGCGGTATGCTGCGCGCTGATGGCGAAACGGCTGGACAGGGCGTCGTTGAGTCTGCGGTCGAGGTCTTTGTACCCGAGCGTGCTGGCGTACTTTGCCGAGGCGCGGCGGGATGCGCGGGCGGGATTGCGCGTGCTGGACGTGCCTGCGGGGTCGGGGGTGCTGTCGTTTCCGCTGCGCGCGGCGGGCTATGACGTGACGAGCGCGGACCTGTTTCCGGAGTACCTGGAGGAGGCGGCCAAGAAGCGGCACGGGGAGCCGGTGGTGAGCGCGTTTGAGGATGAGACGGGGGCGAGGCTGCCGACGTGGTTGAGGCTGGCGTTGTACGACGATGCGGGTGAGGGGCCGGAGCGGGAGGGGGACGTGGCGTGCGTGGCCGCGGACATGGAGGCGCGGCTGCCGTTTGAGGACGGGTCGTTTGACGTGGTGCTGTGCGTTGAGGGGATCGAGCACGTGGTGGATCGGCACAAGACGCTGAAGGAGCTGCGTCGGGTGCTGCGGCCGGGGGGGAGGATGCTGATCACGACGCCGAACCTGCTGAGCCTGCGGGCGCGGCTGGCGTACATGTTCGCGGGGCAGCGGGCGTTCAACAGCTACATCGACGAGCACACGTCGGTGTGGGGGAAGTCGGCGGACGGGACGCGGACGTATCACGGGCACGCGTTTTTGATTTCGTATTACCAGCTTCGGTACAGCCTGCACCACTGCGGGTTTCGGATGACGAGGCTGGTGAACTCGAACTGGAGCCCGACGAGCGTGTTGCTGTCGCCGCTGGCGCTTGGGGTGTGGTGGGGGACGTGGAGGTCGCAGCGGAGCGCGAAGCGGAAGTTCGAGCGGTTGCGGCGTGAGGGGAAGGTGGGGGAGGGGGCTCAGGTTCCGTACGGGGAGATGCTGGGGCACGTGATGACGCGTGCGATGTTGTTTGGGGCGACGCTCATCTGCGAGGCCGAGGCTGTCGAAGGCTCGGTGTGATGCGGACATTGGTGTGGTTCAGGTCGGACTTGCGGGTGGGTGACAACCCTGCGCTGTGGCATGCGGCCAAGGGGGGAGAGGTGGTGGGGTTGTACGTGGTTTCGCCGGGGGATTGGGAACGGCACGACACCGCGGCGTGCAGGGTGGAGTTCGTGCTGCGGTGCCTGCGGGAATTGAGGGCGGGGCTGCGGGAGAAGGGGGTGGCGCTGCGCGTGGTGCGGGCGGAACGGGCGAGGGATGTGGCGGGGCTGGTGGTGCGGGAGGCCGAGACGTGCAAGTGCGGGGGGATCGCGTTCAACCGGGAGTATGAGTGGAACGAGGCGCGGCGGGATGAGGAGGTGGAGCGGCTTGCGGAGAAGGCGGGGCTGGAGGTGGCGGCGCATCACGATCAGGTGTTCTTCGCGCCGGGTGAGGTGATGACGGGGCAGGGGACGTACTACACGGTGTTCACGCCGTTCCGGAAGGCCGTGTACAAGCGGTTTGGGGAGGAGGGGGTTCCGGAGACGGTGGGGGTGATGCGGAAGCAGAAGGAATTGGAGGTTGAGGGGACGGAGATTCCGGAGCGGGTGGAGGGGTTTGAGTCGGGGGTTGATGCGGGTTTGTGGGCGGGGGGAGAGAAGGAAGCGCAGAGAAGGCTGAGGAAGTTCGTCGAGGGGAAGATCGACGACTACGACACGGCGCGGGACGTGGTGAGTGAGGACGGGACGAGCGGGTTGTCGGCGTATCTGGCGGTGGGGGCGGTGTCGACGCGGCAGTGTCTGGAGGCGGGGTTGGAGGCGAACGGGGGGAAGTGGGAGGGGGGGAACAAGGGCGTTTCGACGTGGGTGTCGGAGCTGGTGTGGCGGGAGTTCTACCGGCACATCGTGGTGGGCTTTCCGCGCGTGTGCATGCACCGGCCGTTCAAGACGGAGACGGAGCGGATCGAGTGGGAGGAGAACGAGGAGCACGCGCGCGCGTGGATGGAGGGGCGGACGGGGTATCCGATCGTGGACGCGGCGATGCGGTGCTTGCGCGAGACGGGGTGGATGCACAACCGGCTTCGGATGATCACGGCCATGTTCTTCACGAAGGACCTGTTCCTCGATTGGCGCATCGGGGAGCGGTTCTTCATGCGGCATCTGATCGACGGTGATCTGGCGAGCAACAACGGGGGTTGGCAGTGGTCGGCCAGCACGGGGACGGACGCGGCACCGTACTTCCGCATCTTCAACCCGGTGAGTCAGAGCCAGAAGTGCGACCCGGAGGGGGTGTTCATCCGGAGGTGGGTTCCGGAGCTGAAGGGGCTCGAGGGGAAGGCGATTCACGAGCCTTGGGAGGCGGGGTTGCTGCGCGCGGGCGCGGGGTACCCGTCGCCGATCGTGGACCACGGGGAGGCGCGGGACCGGGCGATCGAGGCGTTCAAGCGTGCGAGCGGGGCGCGGGCGTGAGGCTCACCAGGGGGTGAGGAAGTTGGGGCCGTAGACGAGCTGGCCGCCGAGGTGCGCGGTGATGATGGTGGTGAGCGCGAGGAGGTAGAGGAGTGGGGCGGCGAGCTTGGCGATGAGTGTTTGTGGCTGGGCGGCGCGGGCCTGGAGGGCCAGTGCGACGAGGGTCGCGGCGACGGCGGAGATGATGCCGGTGAGTTGGTGGAGTTCGAGCGTTTCGTATGCGGCGCCGGAGAGTGTGGCTTCGACGGCTTCTTCGTGGATGAGGCCGAGGGTCATGGCGAGGAGCGCGCCGGCGGCGCCGAGCCATGCGAGGAGCCGGACGGTGAATGCGGCGTGTGATTCGGGTTCGGTGGTTGCGCGCTTGGGTCGGAAGAGTTCGATGAGTGCGGCGATGCAGAGGAGCGCGATGGGGAAGTGGACGGTGACGACGTGGAAGCGCCCGAGGCGTTCGAGGAGAGGGACGGAGGAGAAGTCGCGGGAGGAGGTTGCGGGTTTGTCGTCGTCGTGATCGTCGTCGTCGGGGGTTGCGGCGTGGGTGGAGGAGACGGGGGCCGCGATGGGGGGCGTGCCGCCGAACTGGGGGAGGTGGGGGAGGTATTTGTCGGGCGCGGCTTCGAAGAGTCTGCGGCACTTCTGGCAGCAGAAGAGGACGGTATTGCCGTCGTGGAGGAGGGAGATGTCGGGGTCGACGGGCTCGTCGGTCATGACGGGGCACATCGCGTTGGTTGATGGGTGCGCGGGCTCGTCCGCGTGCGCGGAGGAGGGCGCGGGGGAGAAGGCGAGCCACAGGGCGATGAGCCCTGCGGCCAGCATGGACCATGCGCTCGCGCGGCGCGCTGTGTGAGCGTGCGCGCGTCGGGCGGATGTGGTCGGGGGGTTAGTGGGCTGCATTGCTCTTGCCCGCTTCGAGGGCTTCGACGAGCGCGGCCTGACGCTCGGTGTTGGACATCTTGATCCAGCCGGGGATGCAGTCGGGGCAGCAGAGCTGGATCTTCTTCCCGTTGAAGACGAATTGTCCGCCGTTGGCGTTGACCTCATGCTTGCCGACGGGGCACCAGGTGTTTGCGACGGGGAGATCGGCGTACTTGGCGAGGAAGGCCTTCTGCTCGTCGGCGGGCTTCGCCGCGAAGTGCTTCTCGCAGCCGGCGCAGCAGTAGCCGATGGTCTTGCCCATCACGCGGGTGG
The DNA here is from genome assembly GCA_050174775.1 of Phycisphaerales bacterium. Taxonomy (GTDB): domain Bacteria; phylum Planctomycetota; class Phycisphaerae; order Phycisphaerales; family UBA1924; genus CAYPGJ01. Next base: position 868,877 of record JBFXJP010000001.1, on the reverse strand, counting down.
TGGGGGTGGCGAGGTCGATGGGCTCGTTGCCGATGGGGCAGGTGTCGTTGACGGGGCCCATGTCGGCGTGGGCGAGGAGGAAGTCGAAGCGTGCATCCTCGTCCATCTTGGTCCACTTGGCTTCGCAGCCTGCGCAGCAGAGGCCGATGGCGACGCCCTTGAAGACGACGGTGTGGGCGGGGGGGCCGGACATGACCTCGTCGCAGCCGGGGCAGGCGGCGTTGCCCGCGGGGACGGGGTTGGCGTCGTCGTGGGCGTGATGGTCGTCGCCCTCGTCGTGGTCTTCGGCCGGGGGGGTGAACTTGGCGAGGGTGGCGGTCTTCTCGCTGTCGGACATAGCGTCCCACTTGCGGAGGCAGCGCTTGCAGCAGAAGTCGACGGTCTTGCCGTTGAACTCGGCGGTGGGCGAGCCGGCTTCAACGGGCTCGCCGGTGATGATGCAGGTCTTGCCGCCGGCGTAGGCGTTTGCGGAGAGCATCGCGAGCGCGCCCGTGGTGAGGGCGGCGGCGAGGGTTGCGAAGCGGGAACGTTTCATGAGCACAACCTCCAGTGTCAGGTGCTTGGTGCGGCTTCCTTCGAGAAACGGAGTTTAGTCTCCTCAAGGAGCGAGCACAGGGTTGGTACGACGAACATGGTGATGAGGACGACGGTCATCCCGCCCAGTGTGGGGATGGCCATGGGGATCATGAGGTCTGAGCCTCGTCCGGTGCTGGTGAGCACGGGGAGGAGGGCGAGGACGGTGGTTGCGGTGGTCATGAGGCAGGGGCGGACGCGTCGGAGGCCGGCGGCGAAGATTGCGGCGCGGATCTCGGGAATGGTGCGGGGCTTGCGCTCGTTGAGACTCTGGCGCACGTAGGTGGCGATGACGACGCCGTCGTCCTCGGCGATGCCGAAGAGGGCGAGGAAGCCGACCCAGACTGCAACGGAGAGGTTGATGGGGTGGAACTGGAAGAGATCGCGCATGTTGCGGCCGAGGATCTCGAAGTCGAACCACCAGGGCTGTGCGTAGAGCCAGAGCATGGTGAATCCGCCGCCCCATGCGACGACGACGCTGGAGAAGACGATGAGGCTCATGAGGACGCCTCGAAACTGGAGGTAGAGGACGAGGAGGATGAGGGAGAGGGCGAGGGGGACGAGGACGATGAGGGTCTTTTGTGCGCGGGCCTGGTTTTCCCATGTGCCTGCGTAGGAGATGCTGACGCCGTTGGGGATGGTGAGCGCGCCGGAGGCGATGTTGGAGTCGAGGAAGCGTCTGGCCTGCTCGACGGCATCGACTTCGCCGACGCCGGGCTTCTTGTCGAAGAGGACGTAGCCGACGAGGAAGGTGTCTTCGCTCTTGATCATGTCGGGGCCGCGGACGGAGCGGATGGTGGCGAGATCGGCGAGCGGGATGTGTGCGCGGCGGTTGGCAACGGGTTGTTCGGCAGAGTCGGGCATGGACGCTGCGCCGCCGTCTTCGGGCATGGCGGCGATGAGGACGCCTGCCAGTGTTTCGGGCTGATCGCGGAGCTCGCGCATGTAGCGGACGCGGACGGGGTATCGCTCGCGTCCTTCGACGGTGGTGGTGATGGGGGCGCCGCCGATGGCTGCGTCGATGGCCATCTGGACGTCCTGGACGGAGAGGCCGTAGCGGGCGATGCGTTCGCGGTCGACGTCGATCTCGATGTAGGGCTTGCCGATGACGCGGTCTGCGATGACGGCGGCGGGTTGGATGGCGGGGACTTCCTTGAGGAGTCGTTCGACGTCGAGGGCGACCTGTTCGATGGACTCGAGTGTGGGGCCTTTGATCTTGACGGCCATGGGCGCGCGGATGCCGGTCTGGAGCATGACGAGGCGCGCGGCGATGGGCTGGAGCTTGGGAGCGGAGGTGGCGCCGGGGACGTTGCCGGCGCGGACGATCTCGTCCCAGATGTCGTCGGTGGAGCGGATGTGTTCGCGCCAGAGTCGGAAGGGCTTGCCGTGCTGGTCGGGGATGAGGGCGTTGTGCTCGTCGCGTGTGAAGGATGCTGAGGAGGTGTCGTAGCGGAAGAGGCGTCGGTTGCCGTCTTCGTCGAGGATGTATTCGGGGGTGAGGGTGACGATCGTTTCGATCATCTGGAGGGGCGCGGGGTCGAGGGCGGTTTCGGCGCGGCCGATCTTGCCGACGACGGACTCGACCTCGGGGATGGCGGTGATGGCGCGGTCTTGCTTTTGGAGGATGTCGAGGGCTTCGCCGATGGAGGCGTGGGGCATGGCGGAGGGCATGAAGAGGAAGGAGCCCTCGTCGAGGGGCGGCATGAACTCCTTGCCGAGACCGGGGAGTGCGTGACGCGCGGCGACCCATGTGTCGCTGGAGCGGATGTCCGCGGGGTTGCCGCCGAGACGGGCGTAGGTGTAGGGGATGAAGGAGAAGGCGCGGTCGAAGCCGAGCCAGACGGAGAGGCCGAAGAGGACGATGGTGATGGGCGCGGTGAGGAAGAGCGCTTTGTGGTCGAGGCACCATCGGAGGATGGGGCCGTAGAGGCGTTCGAAGAGGACGTAGAGGAGGAGGAGACCGCCGATGAGGGCGATGACGAAGAGGGCGTTGAGGAGTTGCCCCTTGTCAACGCCGAGGGGGACCCAGCGTTCGCTGAGCCAGACGCAGACGGCGACGGCAACGGCGATGGAGACGGAGATGGAGGCGAGCTTGGCGAGCGGTTTGGGGAGGGAGTCCTGCGCGAGGCGCGCGGCGCCGACGAGGGCGAGGAGGCCGCCGGCCCACCAGGAGAGGGAGAGGGCGATGACGAGGCCTGCGGCGACGACGCCGGAATAGAAGCCGCGCCGGACGCCCTTGCGCGGGGCGCGCGGCCCGAGGAGGATGTGCGCGGCGGGGGGGATGATGGTGAGGGCGACGACGACGGAGGCGGCGAGTGCGAAGGTTTTGGTGAAGGCGAGGGGACGGAAGAGCTTGCCTTCGGAGCCGGTCATCGCGAAGACGGGGAGGAAGCCGATGAGGGTGGTGCCGACGGCGGTGATGATGGCGGAGCCGACTTCGGTGGTGGCGCGGTGGACGACGTTGATGCGGGGCTCGTCGGGGGGCGCTTCGTCGAGGTGCTTGAGGATGTTCTCGCAGAGGATGATGCCCATGTCGACGAGGGTGCCGATGGCGATGGCGATGCCCGCGAGGGAGACGACGTTGGCGTCGACGCCGGCGAAGCGCATGAGGATGAAGCAGGAGAGCACGGCCGCGGGGAGGACGGCGCTGATCAGCGCGGCGGTGCGGAGGTGGTTCACCATGACGATGACGACGACGATGGTGAGGAGGATCTGCTCGATGATGGCGGTGCTGAGGGTGTCGAGGGTTTCCTCGATGAGCTGGGTGCGGTCGTAGAAGGGGACGATGGAGACGCGGCTGACGCGGCCGTCGGGGAGGGTCTTGGAGGGGAGGCCGGGGGAGATCTCGGCGATCCTGTCTTTGACGTTGTTGATGACTTCGAGGGGGTTTGCGGCGTGACGGACGACGACGACACCGCCGACGGCTTCGGCGCCGCTTTTGTCGAGGGCGCCGAAGCGTTGCGCGGGGCCGAGGGTGACGCGAGCGACGTGGCTGATGAGGAGGGGTGCGTTCTCGGTCTGACGGATGACGGTGTTCTCGAGGTCTTCGACGGAGCGGAGATAGCCGAGGCCTCGGACGACGTGCTCGACGCGGTTGACCTCGATGGTGCGCGCGCCGACGTCGATGTTGGACTTGCGGACGGCGTTGAAGACGTCCTCGACGGAGACGTCGAAGGCGCGCATGGCGTCGGGGTCGAGGTCGACCTGGTACTCGCGGACGAAGCCGCCGACGGAGGCGACTTCGGCGACGCCTTCGGCGGAGAGGAGGGCGTAGCGGACCGTCCAGTCCTGGATGGAGCGGAGGTCGTCGAGGCCCCAGCCGCCCGCCGGGTTGCCCTGGGCGTCGCGGCCTTCGAGGGTGTACCAGAAGACCTGGCCCAGGGCGGTGGCGTCGGGGCCGAGGGCTGGGGCTACGCCTTCGGGGAGCGTTGCCGCGGGGAGGCTGCTGAGTTTTTCGAGGATGCGCGAGCGGGACCAGTAGAACTCCACGTCCTCGTTGAAGACGAGGTAGATGGAGGAGAAGCCGAACATGGAGGTGGAGCGGACGGTTTTGACGCCGGGCACGCCGAGGAGCGCGGTGGTGAGCGGGTAGGTGATCTGGTTTTCGACGTCCTGGGGCGAGCGTCCGGGCCACTCGGTGAAGACGATCTGTTGGTTCTCGCCGATGTCGGGGATGGCGTCGACGGGGACGGGGTTGCGCGGCATGCCGCCGAGCGACCAGTTGAAGGGCGCGGTGTAGAGGCCGGCGACGATGAGCATCGCGGCGAGGATGACGACGAGGGCCTTCTGCTCGAGGCAGAAGCGGAAGATGGAGGCGAGCGGGCCTTTGGGGGTGTTCACTGCGCGTCTCCGGTGGAGGGAGCGATCTCGCGCGTGATCTCGCCGCAGTGGAGCATGGCGTCGCCGTAGTAGGGGTTGAGGATGTCTTTCTCGTCGAGGAGCCAGTCGGCGCCGTCATCGTCGAAGGCCATGGGGCAGTGCTGGAGGTAGAGGGTGAGTCCGTCGGGCGGGCCGAGCGTGTCGGCGAGGGTGATGAGGGAGGCGGTCCAGTCGCGGAAGGCGGCGCGGAGGGCGTCGAGGTCCATGTGCTCGGCGTGCGCGGCCGTGGGAGAGATGGCGCGGGAGGCGGATTGGAGGGCGTCGCGCGCGGCGGGGTTGGTGGGGGAGGCTGAGGAGAGCGCGGCGTTGAGTGTGGAGGAGGCGGAGCGCGCGGCGGTGAGGTCGCTCGCGGCGAGCGCACGGGCGAGGGAGAATGCCGCGGACCAGACGGGCGCGGCTGCTGCGCGGTCTTCGGGGGAGAGGTTGAGGCGCGCGGGGAGGAGTGGGGGGGTTGTGGAGGCGGAGGGGCTCATGATGCTGGGGCGCGCTTCGATCTGGAGGGCGCTGTCGATCTTGAAGTTGCCGCGCGTGACGACGCGGTCGTTCTCGGAGAGGCCGTCGAGGACGACGTAGTGATCGCCGACGCGCAGGCCCAGGGAGATTTCGCGGCCCTCGAATTCGCCGGACTTGCGTTCGACGTAGACGATTGCGCGCTTGCCGGTGATGAGCGGAGCGGAAGCGGGGATGAGGAGGGGATCGGCGGGAGTGGAGGTGGAGGCGGGGGCGCCGGCGGGGGTCATGGCCATGCCGCACAGGTCGCAGTTGGCGGGTGTGTCTGATTGCTGCTCGGGGTGCATGGGGCAGACGTAGACGCCGGTGAGGTCGGGGGCGTAGACGGAGGCGTCGGCACGGACGCCAGCGCGGAGTGAGGCGCGGACGAACATGCCCTGCTTGAGCGCGTTGTCGGAGTTCGCGACGGTGAGGCGCACTTTGGCGGTGCGGGTGCGCGGGTCGAGTTCGGGGGGGATGAAGGCGACGAAGGCCTCGAAGATGCGCCCGGGGAGGGCGTCGACGGTGACGTTGACGTGCTGGCCGTAGCGGATGAAGGGGAGGTCGCGTTCGTAGGCGTCGAGGAGGACCCACATGCGCGAGGTGTCGACGATCTCAACAAAGTCCTCACCGAGTTCGAGCCAGTGTCCCTCGTGGGCGTCGATCGCTCGGATGACGCCGTCGATAGGGCTGTAGATGGTGTAGGTGCGCGGGTTGGTCTTGGTGCGGAGGATGTGGTCGATGTGGTCCTGGGGGACGCCGAGGAGGTGGAGGCGTTGCTGGGCGACGTCGGCGAGATTCATGTCGCCTTCGAGCCCGACGGGTCGGGGGGCGGTGAGTGCGGCGACGAGTTCGTTGCCTGCGGTGAGGACCTGCGGGCTGTAGAAGGCGGCAAGGTGTTCGCCCTTTTTGACGGGAGCGCCGGCGAACTGGACGTAGAGGCGGTCGAGCTGGCCTTCGGAGAGCACGGCGACGTCGCGGATGCGCGTGCGGTCGTATTCGACGAGCCCGACCATGCGCACGTCGACGGAGGCGGGGGCGCGGGTGACTGGTGACGTTTCGATCTCGGCGAGGGCGCGTGCGGCGTCGGAGAGGGTGAGGACAGGGGCTGAGGGGTCTGTTGTGCTGCCGGCGCCGGGGCGGAGGGGGATGAGGTCCATGAAGCAGATGGGGCACTGGCCTGGGCTGGGCAGGCGGATCTGCGGGTGCATGGAGCAGGTCCAGACGGTGGGCGCGGCGCCTTCCTCGGTTGCTGCGGAAGCGGTTGCGGGAGTGGCCTTCATCGCGCCGGTGTGGAGGCCTCGGCCGATGATGAATGCGCCCGTGATGAGCGCGAGGGTGATCACGGTCCAGCCGATGCTGGGGAGGAATCGCGCGAAGCGTGGTCGTGCGGAAGCGCTCATCGTGAGGCTCCTTCGGGAGTGGCGGGCGGGTCATCGGTGCGTGTGGGAAGGGGCTCGCCCACGATGGCTTCGAGGGCCGCGAGGGCTTGAGCGCGGTCGGCACGCGCGCGCTCGTGCTCGAGCTGGACGCTCAGAAGTGTGCGTTGTGTGTCGAGGGATTCGAGCAGCGTGGCCGTGCCGGCGCCGCAGCAGGCGAGGGTGGATCGCACGGCCTCGTCGGCTTTGGGGATGATGACGTGCTCGAGGAGTGTGGCTTTCCGGTGCGCGTCGCGGTGCTCGAAGAGGAGGCGCGAGGTCGCGGCTTCGAGGTCGTTGATCGCGGCTTCGCGTTCGTGGGCGGCCAGGAGTCGGTTGGCGACGGCTTCGCGGACACGCGCCTTGTTCTTGCCGTCCCAGAGGGGGATGGTGATGGCGGCGCGGAAGATGACGGTTTCCTCGGTGACGTCGCCGCCGACTCCGAACTCGAGGTCGGGGTAGGACTCGAGGCGCGCCGCGCGTTCGGATGCCTGGCGGGAGGCGATGTCGGAGGCGAGGGCCGCGAGGGCGGGGCTCTTCTCGCGGAGGCGTGCGAGGACGTGCGCATCGTCGGCGTCGAGGAGGGTGTCGGGGAGCTGCGCGTTGGTGGGCACGGGGTCGGCGGGGTTGCGGCCCAGCGCGGCGTTGAGGCGGGCGCGCTCGGGGGCGATGCGGGCAATCAGCGTGGCGAGGTCGTTCTCGATGCGAGCGCGCTCGACCTGGGCCTGGAGGAGCTTTGCGTAGGCGTTTTCTGTCTTGGTGAGGTATTGGGCGCGGGCGGCCTGTTCGGATTGGCTGACGAAACCGAGGGCGTCGTTGGTGATCGCGATGGCGCGGGAGAGGTAGGCCAGCTCGTAGTAGGCGTCGGCGACCTTCTGGCGGATGCCCTGTCGGACGGCTTCGACGCGTCGCTCTTCGCTGTCGGCGGCGAGGGATGCTGCATCGCGTCGGCGGTCGAGCTTCCCGGGCCAGGGGACGCCCTGCATGACCACGATCTCCTGCTCATGGATGCGGTTGGTGACGTCGAGCATGTAGTCGACTTTGGGGTCGGGGAGGGAGCCTTCCTGCGCGGGGCGGGCCTGGGCCGCGAGCCAGCGTTGCTCGGCGGCTCGGACCTCCGGGCTGGTGGCCCAGGCGTAGGCGACGAGCTGGTCGAGCGTGCTCGACGCATCGACGGAGGGGAGCGCGACGCTGCGCGGCTCGGGCTGCGCCGTCGGTTCGCCGGCTGCGGCGTGGGATGTCATGACGATCAACGCGGCGACGAGCGCACGCGGATACGCGGTGTGCGATGCCTTCACGGTGCACCTGGTGTGTGTTTTGGGTGTTGAGAGGGCGCCGAGGGATGACGTGTGTCGGCGCGTGACGATGCCTCACGCCCACTGCGCGCAGTGGTGGCGCGGGATCAGGTCTTCAGGTCAACCAGACACAGAGTCGGCTGAGCGCGGGGGCGTCGCGATGCGGGACGCCTGGGCCCTGGAGGGGGGCCGGCCACGTGCGGGGGGCCGGCCAGGAGAGTGTGGATTTGATGATGGGCGCGAGAAGGGTGGTGCGTTCGACGACGCGGACGCTTTTGATTGGTTCAGGGACGGGCTCCGCCGGGGCGGCGCAGGCGCAGGAGTCCGTGAGCGTTTCGTCGCTCGGGCAGCACGAGGTGGAGTTTTCGGACGGGGCGCAGCAGGCGGGCGCGGGGCCGCAGGACGCGGGGGTCCGCGTCGAGGCGATCGCCTCGGCCGTCAGCCCCAGGAGGGACTGGAAGACGAGGCTGATGATGATGGCGGTGCGCCAGAGCATATGCGTTCCCGATAAGGCGGCTTCGGCACATGGGGGCCGAGGCTTGATGACGCATGGTACACCGGTGATGTGGGGGTGGTTCCGGATGGTGGGGATGGGGGTTTGGGGCGGTCGGCGCGGTCGGCGCGGGCGCCGGAATGGCGAGTCGTGCGCCGGGGAGGTGGAGAGGGCTCAATGCGCGGTCGTTTCGGCCGATGCATTGGCCCGTGACGGGAGGAGAGAAAGCACGGCCCTTGCCCGCCCGTTTCGGGCTCGTGGCCGCTTCGCTCGTGCTCCTCCATTGGGCTCCATGGCAGATCCCAACGGCTCACGCAGGACGCTCTGCCGATTCGTTCTCTGCCGCCCTTCCGAAGGAGTTCCGGGAAGTCCATGTTGGACCGTTCGTGCTGCACACGGATGCGAGTGCGCCCGTGACGAGCGCCGCGACCGACGCCTTGGCGCTGTGCGCCGAGGGGTTCGGGTCGTGGGCGTTCTCGTTCGGGGTTCCACTGCACGAACCGGCGGAGCCGCTGCGTGTGATCTTGTTCTCCCGGCACGAGGATTTTCTCGCATTCGCGCGCGACGAGGACGGGATCGACGCGTCGTGGATGGGGGGGTATTACGCGGCGTTGTCCAACCGCGTCGTGCTGTATGACGACGCGGACAGCCCGGAGTATCGGGCGCTGCTGGCGCGCTGCCCCGGGGATCAGGCGGGGCGCGCCCTTCGGGAGAGCGTGCTTGCGGACGCGCTGCGCGCGACGTCGCGCAAGACGTTGCACGAAGTGGTGCACCTGCTGTCGTTCAACACGGGGTTGCAGACTCGCGAGGCCGAGTACCCGATGTGGCTGACGGAGGGTCTTGCCGAGGCGTTCGTGGCGGAGGCGCTCGGGGCGGATGAGGCCGGGCATGGGGGGGGGCGTGTGGCGACGAGCGAGCTGCTGGCGCTGGGGTGCTCCGGGGGGCTGCACCGGGCTGACTTCCATGACCTGTACGAGCAGAGCCGCGGGCTGGTGGCGTCCTTGCGGGCGCACGCTCCGGAGCGGCTGGGCCGTTGTCTGGTGGCGTTCCGGGAGGCGCCGTCGGGGGCCGACCCGATCGCGTTGGCGGAGCGGAGTCTTGGCCCGTGGCGGACGTGGGCTGGAGTGGGCGAGCCGGTGTATGCGGGGGCGTCGACGGACGAGCCGTGAGAACGGCGGCGGCGGGGTGCTATCCTGCGTTCTGCGAGGCCGCCGTAGCTCAACTGGCAGAGCAGAGCTTTTGTAAAGCTCAGGTTGCAGGTTCGATTCCTGTCGGCGGCTTTGTGGGTTTGTCGGTGGTGTTGAAGAGCGGGGGAACCTCCTCTATGCTCCGCGTCCCACATTTCCGGAGGGGGTGTGCCCGAGTGGACAAAGGGGACAGACTGTAAATCTGTTGGCTAACGCCTTCGCTGGTTCGAATCCAGCCGCCCCCACTTTTCTCCCTACAATCGGGGCCTCGATCTGAACCGCAGGTCGTGGCCGCGCGCACCGGCCGGGCTGGCACGCCCGGGTAGCAGGAGCACAGTGTTGTCGAGGACAGACCGCAGGGCGTTCACGCTCATCGAGATGCTGGTTGTCGTGGCGATCATCGGGGTCGTTGCGGCGATCGTCGTTCCGTCGCTGGGGGCTGCGCGCCGATCCGCGCGGTCCGCGGTGTGCGCGGCGAACCTGAAGTCGCAGGGCGCGGCGCTGCGTTCGTACCTGACCGATCATGATGAGCGGTTGCCGCAGGTGTGGATCGACCCGGGGTCGCCCGACCCTGCGCCGCTGGCTCCTTCTCCGAGCGCGATCCACATCGGGCAGTTGTACGCGGGCGTTGCGGGGGACCTGCCGTTCTACGGGATGAACACGATCGGGGTGGAGCGTCGTCCGCTGAACGCGTACCTGGGGCTCAAGTCTCCGCCGACGGACGCGTCGCAGGTGGGGCTGCACGCGGATGAGAAGTACAGCATCCCGGTGGTCCATTGCCCTGCGGATCAGGGAGTGGAGAACGAGATCTTCGAGATGAAGGGCATGGCGGAGCTGTTGGCGGATGCGCGCGACTCCGCGTACGAGCTGCTCGGGAACTCGTACATCCTGAACGATCACGTGCTGGACCCGATCGGGGCAGGGGGCAAGGGGTTTGTGCCGGAGATCCCGACGCTGGTGCCGCTCTTCGAGAACGGGACTCGCCCGCGCGACGGTCGGATGCCGGACGTGGCGAGCCCGGGGCGGACGTGGGTGATCGGGGAGCAGGCGATCTACAACTACGATCGTGGTGGAGATCGCAAGGTCCAGTGGCACTTCCCCAAGGAGGTGCGCACGAATCTGCTGTTCGTCGATCTGCACGTGGGGTCGCGCCTTGCGGTGCCGAAGCCGGACCCGGACAACGACCCGATGGTGCGCGAGCACCTGAACACGACGGACGAGTACACGTTCCTGCCGGAGCCGGGCTGGCCGGTCGATCCGTCGCAGCAGCAGTGAGCGGATCAGTTCCGGGAGAGGTTCTCGCGCGAGATCATGAGGTCGAGCGTGCGGACGACGTGGTCCTGATCGGCCTCGCTGAGCCGGTTGAAGAACGGCAGCGCGATGGTGCGCGAGGAGACGCGCTCGGCGATGGGGAAGGCGCCCGGCTTGAAGCCGAAGCGCTCGCGGTAGAACGGCTGGAGATGGATGCAGGGGAAGTAGTTGGCGCTGCCGACATCGTGGCGTCGCATGCCCGCGATGATGCGGTCGCGCTCCGCTTCGGTGTACCGGTCGGTGAGGCGGATCACGAAGACGAACCATGACATCCTCGTCTCCTCACAGATGGTGGGGAGGATGATGTCGTGGTGGTCCATCAGCCTGCGGAGGTAGCGGTCCGCCACGCGTTGGCGGAGCGTGACGATCTCGGAGAGGCGGGCCATCTGGGCGCAGCCGAGAGCCGCGTTGATCTCGGGGAGACGAAAGTTGTAGCCCAGTCGTTCGTGCGCGAGCCAGGCACCGGTGGAGCCGGTGGGGTTGATGGCTCGGCCCTGGTTGCGGAGCGAGCGGCAGAGATCGGCGAGCCGGTCATCGTCGGTGACGACCATGCCGCCCTCGCCGGTGGTGATCTGCTTGTTGGGGTAGAAGCCGAAGACGCCCGCGCGCCCGAAGGCGCCGACGGGGCGGTCTCGCCAGGTGGTGCCCAGGCCCTCGCAGGAGTCCTCGATGAGGGTGATCTCGTGGCGCGCGGCGATGCGCCGGTATTCGTCCATGTGCGTCGGGTTGCCGAAGGCTTCGACGGCGACGATGGCGCGCGTGCGGGGGGTGATGGCGGCCTCGACGGCCTTGGGGTCCATGTTGAGTGAGACGGGGTCGATGTCGACGAAGACGGGTGTGGCGCCGACGAAGAGGATGCAGTTGGAGGAGGCGATGAAGGAGAAGGGGGTGGTGATGACCTCGTCGCCCGGGCCGATGCCCAGGGAGAGCATGATCATGTGGAGGCCGGCGGTGCCGCTGGAGCAGGCCACGGCGTGCCGGCGCCCTGTGGCGCGCGCGACCTGCGATTCGAACTCCTCGACGACGGGCCCGATGGAGAGGCGTCCTGAGCGGAGCACGCGCGTGACGCGCTCGATCTCGAGTTCGGTGATGTCGGGGTTGCTGAGAGGGATCTCCAACGTGCTGGCTCCGTCCGTGCCTGGACGATTCGCGCGGCGCGTCGTCGCGCGGCGGATCGTCGATCATTCTTATCGGTCCGATGCGCCCGCCGCGCCACAGGCTTCCGTGAGTTCAGCGGGCCAGCAGCTCGGCCAGGGCGGCCCGTTCGCGGCCCAGGTGGACCAGGCCCAGCCAGGCGGCCTGGACGCGTCGCCCGCGGGAGACGCCGCCCCAGCCGAACGCCACGCGTTCCAGCCGCTCCGCCAGGGCGGGGTCGGGTGAGGTGGTGTCCCGGGCACGCAGGATCGTGGCGAGGGCGCCGGTCTCGGCGTCGGGCCAGCCTTCGCTCCGCTCGCCCACGCCCTGCGAGCCGGCGCGAGCGCGGAGGGCGCCGAGCAGGACGGCGGCCACGGCCCGTGGCTCGTTGGAGGAGACGGCGCGGTCGAGCGCGGCGTGCGCGCGGGTGGAGTCCCGTTCAAAGAGCAGGGAGGCGGCGCGGATGCTCAGCTCGAGCGCGGTGGCGGGGAGGCGGTTGTCGCGCGCGTCGAGCGTAGATGCCGCGTCGAGGGCGTCGAGCCACACGGCGGAGGCGTCGCGCTCGGCGCTGAAGACGATCCAGGCGAGGCTCGGGGTGTGACGCTCGCGCGCGAGGAGGGCGAGCGCGGCGCCGTTGGTCGGCGCCCCACGGGTCTTGATGACCTCGCCGAACGCGCGGAGGAGCGGGCTGTTCTTGTCGGTGGAGAGCTTCTTGTGGACGGCGTCGTGCTTGGCGCGCGCGTACTCGAGCGCGACGAGGCCGAGGCGGATCTTGTTGGCGAGATCGTTCTTGGAGGCGTCGTAGCGTTTGATCCACTCCTTGGCGCCGCGATCGGGTTCGAGGGCGAGGAGCGCGCCGATGGCCTCGGCGGCGAGGGCGTCGTCGCCGGGCGCGGTCTTCAGGACGTCGGCGGCGAAGGCGGAGGCGGGGCGGATGGAGTTGCGCGCAGCGGTGCGGAGCAGATCGGCGATGCGGGCGCGCCCGGAGTCGGACTGATCCTTGAGGATGGCGGCGAAGACGGGCTGGGCCTTGTCAGCGTCGCCGTTGGCCGTGAGCAGGAGCGCGCCGGCGCCGGCGATGGCGAGCGCGGGGTCTCCCGCGAGTCGCTGGGCGCGGGCGTTGTCGACGGGCTCTGCGCGGCCGGCTGCGCGGAGCGCGAGCCATGCCTCGACGGCGGTTCCCGCGGAGACGGAGTCGAGCATCACGCGCTCATCGTCGGTGGTGAGGATGCCGCGATCGGCGCCCTGGCGGATGATCTCGAGGCGCTCGGGGTCGGACGAGGCGTTCTTGAGCATGAGCGGGTCGAGGCGCGCGGGGGACTCGAGCTCGGCGAGCGCGAGCATGCCGATGATGCGCCGGCCCGGGTTGTCGCTCGTGGCCTGGGTCGCGAAGAGCGGGCGGAGTCGGGGGTCGCGGAGTTCCCGGAGGGCGCTGAGGGCGACGTCGTCGACCACGCCGGAGGCCCACATCTGGGAGCGCAGCCAGTCGGTCAGTGCGCGGGCGTCGGCGAGGGCATTGGCGCTGCAGAGGGCGAGAACTGCGGCCAGCCAGAGCACGATGGATCGGGTGTTTCGTGTCTTCACGGCGCCACTGTATCCGCCTCGGCGCGGCGCTCGGTTCCACACCCATCTACCTCCCGAACGGGAAGGGGCGTTCAAAACGAGAACGGCCGCCGCCCCAACGTCCTATCGGAGCGGCGGCCGCGGAGGAGACCGCGAGAGACACGGGGCTCAGTCGGCTGCGGCGAGCACCTCGCGCTTGAGGGTGTCGGAGAGGGAGCGCGCGCTGAGCCGGCCCAACTCACCGCCGTCCACGGTCTCGTCGCGCTCGACCTGGAGCGCGTACCGCCCGACGGCGGTGACCACGGTGGAGTGGTTGGGACGGTTCAGCTCGCGCGCGATTTCGGGGAAGGATCGCGTGGTCATCTGGCGGGCGAGATAGGCCGTGAGCGAGCGGGCGAGGACGACGCGCCGGTGCTTGCTGCGTCCGAAGACGTCTTCTGGCGCGACGCCGAGCCGGGCGCAGACCCGTGCGGCGATCTCCCGGACGCTGACGGGCCGGCGGACGCGCGCGGGCTGGACGACGCCGAGGGCGCGCTCGATGCTCGAGACGCCGATCTCTCCGCTCCCGCCCCCGAGGAGGCGGTGCACCGCTTCGACACGGGCCACCGCCCCTTCGAGCTCGCGCACCGAGGCGCCGGAGCGCTCGACGATGCAGCGTGCGGCGCCGGACTCGAGGACGAGGCCTCGGCGCTCGGCCAGACGGCGGGCGATGCGCTCGCGCGTCGGTTCGTCGGGCGTCTCGACGCGCACCACCATCCCGCCGAGGAATCGGGAGATCAGCCGCTCGGCGAATCGCTCGATCTCCCGGGGGTGCGCGTCGGACGCGAGGGCCACCTGCGCGCCGCCGGAGATGGCGGCGTCGAGGGTGTGCAGCAGTTCGGTCTGTGTCGCGGTCTTGTTCGCCAGGAAGTGGACGTCATCGACGCAGAGCAGGTCGATGTCGCGGTGGGCGCGCCGGAAGGCCTCGAGCTTGTTGGCCTGGAGCGCCTGCACGAAGCCGTTGGTGAACGCTTCGCCGGTGGTGTAGCGGACGCGCGTGCCCGCGCCCGTCTCGCGGCGCTGCTGCGCGATGCCCTGGAGCAGGTGTGTCTTGCCGACGCCGCACGAGCCGTGCAGGAAGAGGGGGCTCATGCCCGCCATGTCGACGCCGGCGCCGACGCGTCGTGCCACCTCGAAGGCGAGGCGGTTGGTCTCGCCCACCTCGAACTCGTCGAGGCGGCGCCATGTCTCGGGGTTCGCCCGCGCGGGGCGCGTGTGATGGGTCGGTGCGCTCGGCGCCGCGGGAGTGGGGGAGGGCGCATGCTCGATGGGATCGACCGCGACCGAATCACCGAGGGAGGATTCCACGCGGAAGCGCACGTGCACCTCGGCGTCGCCCGAGGCCTCCCGCGCGGCGTTGCGTATGTCCTCGCCGAACTGGCGTTGCAGGTAGTCTGCGACCCAGGCGCTGGGGGCGACGACGTCGAGCGTGCCCGCGTCGTAGCGCACCGTTTGCCCCGGCTCCAGGTACCTCTTCCACCGCGCGCTGCCCACGGCCTCACGCACACGGGCTTCCACCCGCCACACGCCGCTTGCTGCTGTCCCTCGCACCGCACACTCCTTCCCTAGAGCGCCGCGTCATCGGCGCCGCGCCCACGCGCGGCTCGCCAATCTCGAGTCCTTTCGAACCCGAACGCAACGCCGGGGAAGGGTGGCCCGCACGCCGACGCGACCACAGCGCTGCGCTCTCGCTCCGAGGGCGCTTCTGAGCCGCTGCTCGTGTCGTCGTGTGTGAGGCCGGGTCTTCGGTTCCGGCTGAAGAGTCGTTCGATCGGTCAGTCCATGACCGAGGACGGAAGGTAAAGAACGCGCAAGCAGCGCTCAACCCCTTGCAAGCCCCGCGGTGCGCCGTTGTCGCCAAAACCCTTGGTGTCTCGGGCTTTGTGACCGCGAATTTTTTCTCATCCACGCGGGCCGTCGGAACGTGCGAACAACTCGTTGAAAACCGCGCCGATGCCGCACGCGTTCGTCGCGCGTCGCGCGCCGACCCGCACAGCGGCTCCAAAAACAAACCTCCGGACGGCCAGGAGTAACCGTCCGGAGGTCTTTACCCCGTCCGGGGGAACCACAAGTCCCCCCCTCCGTGTGCGACTCTAGGACGCGCGACACACGAAGCAACCGCAAACATTCCACAGGCTTGCCACACCGATGCACCGGCATTCCTCCGCGTGCGCAACCAAAAAAAGCCCGACCCCCTGCTTCAACAGGGGGCCGGGCTGGAGGAGGAGAGAACTGCTGCTTCTGCTCTTCTGATACGGCCCGTTCAGTGGGCGTGTTCGTCCTGTTTGGTGTCGTTTTGCGTCAGCTTCCGGGCCGCCTTGCGGATCCGCTCGCCCAGGGCCACGACCTCCGACTCCTCCAGCCCGGAGACCATTGTGACCACCCGGCCATCCGGACCGACCATCACGAACTTCCCGGAGTGGATGACGTTGTCCATGGTCTCCCCCCCTCCAAGCGGGACCCTCGTTTCCTCGTCGATCGTGAGCGCAAGGCTGAAGCCTTCCTCTGACAGCCTGCGCGCCTCCTCGAACTCGCCAGTGAGGAACCACCAGCGCGCCGTGTCCGCCCCCAGCCGGTCCGCGTACGCACGCAGCGTTTCGGGGGTGTCGTGCCGGGGGTCCACCGACACGCTGACGAGCAGCACGCCCTCTACACCGGCGAGCTGTTCCTGCAGCGTGCGCATGTTCGCGCTTAACGGCGGGCAGATGAACGGGCAGTTGGTGAAGAGGAAATCGAAGACGACGATGTGGCCGAGCAGGTCGTCCCGGCGCACCTCGCGCCCGTCCTGATCGCGCATCACGAACGGCGTCATCGCGAGCGCCTCAAGCCCCTTGTCCGGGGTGATCGCCAGGCGCGCTTCCCGGCGCTCGAGCCCTGAGCGGATCGCGAGCACGTACGTTGCGCCCGCGGTGACCGCGGCGCCCACCAGCAGGAGCGTGATCCAGAGTCGTCCCTTGCCGCGCGATCGATCCGTCACTGTCTACCTCCTCTGCGCACGACCCATGGCCCAGCAGGCCAGCCCGAGCATGGCGCCCGCGAACACGAATGAGCCGAGCCAGGGCAACGCGCGATACTCCCCCACGAGCGCGCCGCGGATCGCGTCCGTGCTCCAACGGAGCGGGTTGAGAGCCATCAACCACGACATCCAACGCGCCGAACTCTCCGCAGGGAAGAACGCGCCGCTCAGCAGCCACATCGGCATGAGCACCACGTTCATCACGCCGTGGAACCCCTGCGAGCTGTCCACCTTCCACGCCGCGGCCAGACCGAGCCCCGCGACTCCCGCCGCGGCCAGCACGCACGCGAGCACGCCACAGAGCACGCCCGCCATCCCGACGCGACTATCCACGAGCGGTGCGCCGAGCAGGACGACCGCGGCCTGTGCGCCCGCGACCACCGACGCGCCCAGGGCCTTTGCGCCCACAACACTCCATCCGGGCGCCGCGCTCACCAACGCGCCCTGTAGCACGCCCTCGTGCCGATCCTCGATGAGCGACATGGCGGAGAAGATCGCGCTGAACATCGCGACGAGCGTGGCCATGCCCGGCAGTAGGAAGAGCGCATACGAGACCCCGTTCCCTGCACGATCGAACACGCTCCCGAAACCCGCGGCGAGAAACACCCACAGCAACGCCGGCGCGCCGAACGTGCCGATGACGCGGCTGGGCTGGCGCAGCAGACGAACGATCTCGCGCCGCAGCAGTGCAGCCATCGCGCGCGATCCGCTCGGACGTGCCCGCGCGCCGCTCACGCCGCCTCCCCGTTGAGCGAACGCCCCGTCATCGAGACGTACACGTCCGCCAGAGTCGGCGGACCGAACTCGAACGCCACACCGGCGCTCGCAAGACGGCCCACGGCCTGCTCGATATCCCCGTTGCACGCCACACCCATCACACCGCCCGGCGTCGACGACACGTCGAGCCCCACGCCCCGCATCGCCTCGGCGGCCTCGCGCCGTGCACGCACCACTGCGCCGCCCAGGGCGTTCCGCAGCGCCCCCGGCTCGCCCATCCCCACGATCCGCCCTTCGTTCAGCAGGATCACCTGGCTGGCCCGCTCGGCCTCATCCATGAGGTGGGTGCTGAGCACCACAGTCATCCCCGTTGCCTCTCTGCGTGCCTCAAGGTCCGCCAGGAACCGCATCCGGGACTCGTGGTCCAGCCCGGTCGTGGGCTCGTCCAGCAGCAAAAGGTCCGGGGAGTGGAGGAGCGCACGGGCCAGGTCCACGCGCCGCGTCAGACCTCCCGACAGCGTCCCGAGCTTGTCGGGGAGCCGGTCCGCCACGCCGAGCGCCTGGGCGGTTTCCTCGGCCGCGCGTGTCGGTTCCGCGACACCCTGCAGCGTGGCATGGAGGGTGAGGTTCTCGCGCACGCTGAGCAGACCGTCCATGGCGGGTTTCTGGAAGACCACGCCGATGCGCTCGCGCACGGCGCGCACATCGTCCGCCGGATCCGCGCCCAGCACGCGAACGCGCCCCTCGCGCGCAGGTTCGAGCGTGCAGAGGATGCGCATGAGCGTCGATTTTCCCGCCCCGTTCGGCCCCAGCAGCGCGCACCAGGCGCCGCGCTCCACCCGGAACGACACGCCGTCGAGCGCCACGCGCGCCTCGCGTCCGCGCCCGCCCGGGTAGACGCGCCGCAGCCCCTCGGCCTCCAGTGCCCACCCGCCTCCTGCGCTCATGCCAGCACCGAGAGCGCCGCGTTCAATGCCAGCGCGCCGAGCACCAGCGGCAGATAGATCACCGATGCGATGAACACCTTGCGCGCGTTCGGCTCCGTGGCCTCGCGCGCCAGCCGCACCGCGGCCCGCAGGAACAACCCCCACAACGCCACCGCCGCGATCGCGTACACCAGCCCGACCACGTGAGGCATGGCCAGCAGCGGCGCGAGCGAGACCGGCAGGAGCGCCAGCGTCCACGTGAGCGTTGCGCGGACCGTCGTCGATCCGCCCCCGTCGAGCACGGGCAGCACACGGTGCCCGCCGCGGGCGTAGTCCTCCCGGTACATCCATGCCAGAGCGAGGAAGTGGGGGACCTGCCACACCACCATCAGCGCCACGATCGACCACCCGCCCGGGTCGAGCAGGGCGTGCAGGCCGTCAGGCCCCGCCGGGCTCGCGGCCGTCCAACCGATGAGCGGTGGCAGCGCGCCGGGGATCGTCCCCACCAGCGTCGAGAGCGACGACAGCGGCTTGAGCGGCGTGTACCAGAGCAGGTACGTCAGGATCGTCGCCACCGCGACC
The DNA here is from genome assembly GCA_050174775.1 of Phycisphaerales bacterium. Classification (GTDB taxonomy): domain Bacteria; phylum Planctomycetota; class Phycisphaerae; order Phycisphaerales; family UBA1924; genus CAYPGJ01. The sequence continues at coordinate 850,255 of JBFXJP010000001.1, read as the reverse complement.
ACGGCGCTCACCGGGTTCGCGAACACCCCAAGCACCGCGACGCCGACCACCCCGAACGCCACGCCCGCCGCCAGCGCCTTTCCGTGCGACATGCGTCCCGAGGGGATCGGGCGTCCTGCGGTGCGTCGCATAAGTGCATCACGCCGGCGCTCCATCCACATGTTGAGCGCGTTCGCGCCCGAGGAACACAGCGCGGTGCCGATCAACCCCGCCAGGAGCAGACGCACCAGGTCGAACCCGCCCGGGCGTGCCGCGGGCTCGGTCGCGGCGTACGCGACCCCAAAGCCCACCGCCGACGTGATCACCACCAGACGGGTGATGCCCGGCTTGCTCAGCTCGACGAGATCGCGTGCGGCGCCCTTTGCGCGCCCGCGCGTCTCGCCATGCCCCATCGTGCTCGCAGAATCCACGGCGCTCATTCGCGTCAGACCGCAACCCTTCCTGTGTGTGAGGATATGGCGCCGCCCCGGATGTGACGAGCCACCCGCGCACCCCACGAAAAAGGGCGGCTCGTCCGCTCTGGACGGGCCGCCCGTGAGATGCATGCTCGGCCAATGGCGCTCAGTTCTGCGCCATGGGCTCCTGCGTGAGGGGGTCGCGCAACGGGAGGGCCGTCGACTCCCCGCCGAAGAACTCACCCATCGTGGCGCGGGCCGGCTTCTGCGGCGTCGCGTCGCCCGGCTCGATCTCAGACCACTTGCCCACCACGAGGATGGCCAGGTTCTCGGGGGCCATGTGCTTCTGCGCCACGCGCTTCACGTCCGCGGCCGTGACCTTCTTGATGTTCTCGCGGTAGTTCTTCCAGTAGTCCGGCGAGCGGTTGGTCCACTCATCGCTGATGAACACGTTGATCATCGCCTGCTTGGACTCGAACGTCCGCGGGAACGTCTCGATGAACGACGCGCGGGCCGTCTCGATCTCCGACTCGGGAACGTCCGCCGAGCGGATCTTCTCGATCTCCTCGAGGCAGATCTTCAGCGCGAGCGCGACGGTGGGGTTCTTCGAGGCGTACGTCACGGAGAACACGCCCGGGTAGTACACCGGCATGTCCCACGCGGACCGGACGCCGTACGACAGGCCCTCGTCCGAGCGGATGCGCGACATGAGGCGCGAGGTGAACCCGCCCCCGCCGAGCACGTCGTTCATGATGAGCAGCGGGAAGTAGTCCGGGTCGTCGCGCGTCACGCCGCGATGCCCGAGGAACACCTTGCCCTGCGGGATGTCCTTCTCGACGCGGTACACGCCCGGCGTGATGCGCGCGCTGGGCGCCGGCGGGTCGGGCATCTTCTCGCCCTTGGCCCAGCCCTCCATGGCCTTGTCCAGGCGAGCGATCATCTCGTCCTTCGTAAAGTCGCCCGTGACGCCGATGATGAGGTTGCCGGGCTGGAACACCTTCTGCGCGAAAGCGCGCATGTCGGACGACGTGATCGACTCAAGCGACGCCTTGGTCGTCTGGCGGGCCTCGAAGTGCTCGCGCCCGTACATCAGCGCCTGCCACTCGCGCCCCGCGATCGGGTTCGCGTCGTCGTTGCGCTGCTTCATCTGCTCGATGGCCTCTTCCCGGTAGATGGCCGTCTTGTCCTCCTGGAACCCGGGGTTCTTCAGCATGTCCATGAACAGCCCGAACGCCTCGTCGATGTTCGACGAGAGGCAGTTCAGCGACGCCGTCGAGAACGTGGCCCCCGCCCCGACCGACGCCACGGCCGCCAGGTAATCCAGCTGCTCGTCGAGCTGATCGGACGGCATCGTCGTCGTCCCGCCGCGCCGCATCATCGACGCGGTCATCGACGCCAGCCCCGTCTTGTCCGCGGGGTCGAGGTACTCCCCGCCCTTGAACGAGAAGGTGATCTGGACGAGGGGGAACTCCGAGGAGGGCGCCATGTACACCGGCACGCCCGAGGCGAGCGTGGTGCGGTAGTCCTTGGCGCTTGGCGCCTCGAACTCCAGGGGCCGGAACTCGATCTTCTCAGGCCGCTCGGGCAGCGTGGCGGCGCCCGCCGCGAGCGCCGCCGTCACAAAGAACGCCGGCGTCAGCGCCGACAGGATGATTCGGTTCTTTCGCATGGGTATCCGTGCTCCGTAATGGAGAATGCTTCGTGTGGAACAGTGGGGGGGTCAGTTGCCCGAGGACGCCTTCAGCTCAGCCAGACGCTCACGCGCGGCGCCGAGAATGATCTCGAACGCCGCCTTGTACTCGCCCGGCACCGCGCCCATCTGCGCCTCCATCTGCGCGATGCCCTGCTCAAGCTTCGCGGAGTCCGTCTCGCCCTTGAGCTGCGCCAGCGCGCCCTTCACCATGGGCTTGACCTTGTCCGACAGCCCGGCCAGCGCCGGGTCTTCGTCGGCCGACGTCCCCGCCTTGCGCGTGTACGTGGCCACCGAGCGGTTCGTCTTGTCGAAGTACGTCTTCGCGACCCGCTGGATGTCCGCCGCGCTCACAGCCTGCAGCTTGGAGGGCGACTCGTTGATGTACTCCCACCCGCCCTGGGCCTCGAAGATGCCCAGCTGCACCAGCAGGAAGAAGTTGCTCTGCAGGCGGCGGTACGAGTTCGCCAGGATGCGGTTCTTCACCTTCTGCAGCTCGCGATCCGACACCGGATTCTTCTGCAGCTCCTCGACCGCCGCGTACCACGCCTTCTCCAGCTGCGCCGGCGTCGCGTCGCCCTTGGTCTCCGCACCGAAGGAGAAGAAGCCAGCGTACTTGGCCGGCGCTCCGAACCCGCCCGCCGTCGCCACGGCCGACGACGCGATCTTCTCGCCCTCGACCATCGACTTGTACAGGCGACCCGTCCGCCCGTTCAGCACCTCGGCCATCACCTCGAGGGCGTACGAGTCCTTGTGCGCGAACGGCACCGTGTGATACCGAACCTCGACCTGCGGCTGGCAATCGCACTCCGCGTCCATACGCTGCTCAGCCAGCTGCTTCATCTCCAGTGTCACCACCGGGGGCGGGTCGATCTTGCCCCGCTCGAGCCGGGAGAAGTACTTCTCCACCATCGGCTTCACGTAGTCCGGGTCGAAGTCTCCGACGATCACGCCCACCAGGTTATTCGGGCGGTAGTAGATGTCGAAATACTCCTGGGCCTGATCGCGCGTGTACGAGTTCAGGTCCGACGTCCAGCCGATCACCGGCCACTGGTACGGCGAGGCCATCCAGAACATCGCGTCGAACTGCTCCTCGAACGGGCCCGTCGGCGTCGATTCGGTCCGGAGCCGACGCTCCTCGTGCACCACGTCCCGCTCGGAGTAGAACTCCCGGAACACCGAGTCCTTCAGCCGGTCCGACTCCATCCACGCCCACAGCTCGAACTTGTTCGACGGGACGTTGATGAAGTAGAACGTCAGGTCGTACGTCGTGAAGGCGTTCATCCCCGAACCGCCGAAGTTCGTGTACACCCGGTCGAACTCGTCCTTCACCGTCGTCTCTTTGAGCTGCGTGTCCATCAGGTCCTTCAGCTCGGCGCGCAGCTTGGCCATCTCCTCCGTGTCGTTCTGCGGGCTCCACGGATCGTCGATCTCACCCAGCCGCCAGCGCGTGTACTGCTGACCCAGCTGCAGCTCCATCAGTCGGTCGCGCACCGCCTTCTGCTTCGCGTTGAACTCCCTGTCCCGCGCCGGGTCGTTCGTCCCGATCGTCGACGTCCCCTTGAACATCATGTGCTCGAAGAAGTGCGAGATGCCCGTGATCCCGGGACGCTCGTTCGCCGAGCCCACCTTCGCCACCCACCCGGCCGCGATGACGTTGGGCTGGTCCTTCCGCGGGACCAGCAGGAACTTCATCCCGTTGTCGAGGGCGAACTCCTCCACCTGCACCTTCTGCGCCGCCGCGGGAAGCGCAAAAGCGCACCCCAGCGCCGCCGTCGCCAGAAATCGTCGCATGCTGTACCTGCTCCGTGCTGATTGTTGAAAACCGCCGACAGAACCACAGTGTACCCGAACACCCCTCTCCTACCGCCCAAACCCCGAAACGGCTGCAGCGTGGCCCCCGCCCCCGCCTCCCGCTAGGCTCTCACCCCACGCCCCGATAGCTCAGCCCGGATAGAGCAGCGGTCTTCTAAACCGCAGGTCGCAGGTTCGAATCCTGCTCGGGGTGCTTGGGTCATCCATCCCACCCCCCCGAACCGATGATGGTGCTCACTCGGCGCGACGCGCCGGCGTATGACCAACTTCGAGATCTCCATCCGGTTCTTCCTCGCCCTCGCCGTCATCCTGGCGACGTGTCGCGCCGTCGGCTTCCTCGCCCGCGCCATCGCCCAGCCGCAGGTCGTCGGCGAGATGATCGCCGGCGTCCTCCTCGGTCCCTCGCTCCTCGCTCTCATCTCCCCACAAGCCTCCGCGTACCTCTTTCCCAAAGAGGTCATGCCCGTGCTCTACTGCGCCTCACAGGTCGGGCTCGTCCTCTACATGTTCACCATCGGGATGGAGTTCGACCGCTCGCTCCTCCTCCGTCGCGCCACGTCCGCGGCCGCCGTCTCCCTCGCCGGCATCCTCGTCCCCTTCGCCCTCGCGATCCTCATCGCCTTCCCCCTTCTCCGAGAGCAGACCTACTTCAACCCAGGCGTCAAATACCACCAGGCCGCCATATTCCTCGGCGCCGCCATCTCCATCACCGCATTCCCCATGCTCGCGCGCATCATCTACGAGCGCGGCCTCACCGGCTCCACACTCGGCGCACTCGCCCTCGCCGCCGGCTCCCTCGACGACGCCGCAGCCTGGTGCTTCCTCGCCCTCGTCCTCGCCATGTTCAAGAACGACGCGAGCATCGCCATCCTCGCCGTTCTCGGCGGCGTCGCCTACGCCGCATTCACGCTCCTGGTCATCCGCCCAGCACTCCGACCGATCGCCCGCTCCGTCGAGCGGCACGGAGACATCACGCCCACGCTTCTGGGCGTCGTCCTCGTCCTTCTCATGCTCGCGGCGTACACCACCGACGCCCTCGGCATCTACGCCGTCTTCGGCGCCTTCATCCTCGGGCTCGCCATGCCGCGCGGGCCCGCCACCCGCGCCGTCGAACGGCGCATCGAGCCCCTCACGGTCGGCCTTCTCCTCCCCCTCTTCTTCGTCTACTCAGGCCTCAACACGCGCATCACCCTCGTCAATACGCCGGAGCTCTGGCTCGTCGCGCTCGCCCTTCTCGCCGTCTCCTGCCTCGGCAAGGGCGTGGCATGCGCCGCCGCAGCGAAGATATCCGGGGAGCCCACACGCGACGCGCTCGCCATCGGCGCTCTCATGAACGCGCGCGGCCTGATGGAGCTCATCCTCCTCAACATCGGCCTCGAGCACGGGCTCATCACGCCCACGCTCTTCTCGATGCTCGTCATAATGGCAATCGCCACCACGCTCATGGCGACGCCACTCTTCAATCTTGTCATGGGCAAGAGACACGCTCTCGCAACGTCGTGACCCGAGCCTCACCGACGACGACGCAGACCCATCGCGCCGATCGCGCCCATGCCTAGAACCGCAGCGCCGGGCGTCGGCAGCGGGTTCGTCTCGATCCCCACCTTCCACGAGCCGAACGTCGCCGTGTCGTGCGAGCCGCTGTTCTTGATCGTCAGACGCCAGTCGCCCGCGGCCGACACGCCCGCGAACGTCGTCGCCAGCGACACCGCGCTCCCGCCCGCGCCCGATGCCGCGTACGTCCCGCTCGCCACGGCCGTGCTGCTGGGCAGCTGGATCACCAGCGTCACCAGATTCGTGCCGCCGTCCGCGAACGTGTAATGACCCACGAAGTCCGTCCCGTCCCCGTCCGGCGTCCCGATCGTGTACCCGATGCGATCGAACAGCATCGCGCTCCGACCCGAAGGAACGTGCGTCACGGACGCCGACAGATCGCCCAGCCAGTTGTGCACCAGGCTCGTGATCTGCACCGTCACGTTCGTGACCATCGCGGCTTCCGTCACCGTGATCGTCGACTGCTGCGTCCCGGGGTTCAGCATGTTCCCCATCGACACCGAGCCGCCGCTGCCCGGCCCGAAGTACGTCACGGCGCCCAGCGCCCCACCGCTCGCCACCAACGCCCCGAGACCAGCAAACGCCGCAACAACAGTTCTGGACATGGCTTTCTCTCCTCACTTCTCGCCCGCCCCGAAACCGGACGAACCCTGTGCATGCTGTGCACATACACACTGCCACCCCCCAAAGCCTGTCGCAAACGATTGCCGAATGTTCAGGCCGGACCCAATAACACGCGCCTGCGCGCACGCCCACAGCGTGATCCTCGGACCCACATCTCAAAATCAACGGCAGAGGCGCATCGCGCCGTGACTCACAGCGCCCGGCGACGCCGCGCCGACACCCATCCCAGCCCCGCCGCGCCCAGCAGCGCCGCATTCCCCAGCGGAGCCGCCGTCGACCCCTCCACCAGGTCCAGCCCGAGCGTCCACGACCCGAACGTCGCCGTGTCGTTCTGCCCGAAGTTCTGAAGCACCAGGCGCCATTCGCCCGCGCCCGCGATCCCGCCGAACACCCCCGCCAGCGAGACCGCAGCGCCCGACACCCCGCTCGCGGCGTACGTCCCTGAGGCGATCGGAGACGTCGCGCCCGTCGATCCCGCGACAGCAATCAGATCCAGCCCGCCGTCCGCAAACCAGTAGCTCCCCGTGAAATCGGACGAATCTCCGGACGCCAGGGAGGGGCCCGAGCCCACCCGAGAGAAGAGAGACGCGCTGCGCCCCGTCGGCACGTGCGTCACCGTCGCGGACAGCTCACCCATCCAGTTATGCACCAGGCTCGAGATCAGCACGTTGACCCCGCTCACCGTGCGCCCGTCCGCCACCGTGATCGATGTCTGGAACGTCCCCGGCCCCAGCGAATTGGCGAGCGCGACGCTCCCCCCGCTCCCGGGCCCGAACGACACCGGCGTCGCGCCGCACACCGCGCACGACAGACCCGCCGCCGCACACACCGTCCAACCCCCGCGCCGATCTCCCATCATTCCCGCTCCTCCTCCCGCGTCCCATCCGTGTCGACGCCGGCCCGGTTCCAGCGCGCAGCATGACAGATGCCTCGGCTCGGAGCAAATCAGGGTTTCCGCCACCGCCCTTCCCCACCTCATCTCGGGACGAGCGCCTCCCGCCTTGTCCGGATGTTCTTCCCCTCGATCGGCGAGCGCAGGTCCAGCGTCGGACGCCCCTTCTTCACTGACGCCAGCACCCAGTACTCATTCACCATCACCTCGAGCGTCTGCATCGCGTGCTGCATGGCGACCGCCACGTGCTCCTGCGGCATCTGCAGCGCGAACTGCGCACGCAGATTCCCGATGATCCGCTCCACGTCTGACGACTCCTTCAACGCGTCGATCAGCATCCCCTGCACGCCCAGGTGCTTCAGCTGCTTGTCGCCGCGCACGTAGCTCGTCACGCGCTCGATCTTCCCCCCGCTGTACCGCGCCGCCCACGTCGACTTCGCGTTCGCCAGGTTCAGCTTGAACACGTTCTTCCCCGAGATCGACCACGCCGTGGCCTCCGTCGCTCCCGAGAACCGCGCCATGATCTGCTTGATCCCGGCAACGTCCAGCCCGCCCACCCCCACCTGCCCGGGAGAGTCATCCCCCAGCCCGCCCTGCGCGAGCCACTGGAACGCCCCCGCGGGGTCCAGCCGCAGCCCCGCGTCCTTGGCGATCTCCGTGCAGTGCTCCCGGATCGCGTCGAAGAACCCGTTCGCCGAGTACCAGTACTCCGCGAACCGCATGTGCTGAATGACCCGCTTGCGCTGCGTCTCGTTGTACACCGCGCGCAGCCACGCCGCGTCATGCTCCTCCCGGTCGATCGCAAGGATCGTGTACCCCAGCTCCCGCGCGCCCGTCTGCGTCAGCGTCAGACCCGCCGCAAGGATCGGGTCCGCGAACCCCGAGCACTCTCCCACCAGGAACCAGTTCTCACCGACGAGCCGGTCGACCACGTACGACCAGTCCGTGGTGGTCAGCACCTCCCCGTCGCGCTCCGCGCCCTCGATCAGCTTCGCGATGCTCGCCTCGCCGCGCACCGCCTCCATGTACATCTCTTCCGGCTTCTTCCCCACCTTCTTGTAGTGCGTCGCGGGCGTCACCAGCCCGATGCTCGCCCGCGTCTCGCTCAGCGCGATGTACCACAGCCACCCGTACCCGAGGCTCCGGATGTGCACCCGCGTCGCCCCCGTCGCAAGCCGGTCGATCCACGGCGCATTCTCCCAGTACCCCCAGAACGCCACGTTCCGCAGCAGGGTCGGCGCATCCACCCGCACGTCCATCGCCCGCCGCAGGACCGCCGCGTTCCCGCTCGCATCCACGTAATGCGTCGCGCGCACCACGTCCCCGTCCTCCGTCTCGATCCCCGTCACCCGATCCCCCTCCCGGTGCACCTTCGCCACGCGCGTCCCCTCGCGCACCTCACACCCCAGCTCCTTCGCATGATCCAGCAGGATCTGGTCGTACCGCGCGCGCTCCACCTGGAACGCCGTCTGCACGCGCCACCCCTCATACTTCCCGGGCCGCTCCGCCTCCGCGGGGATCGTCTCCAGCGGAAGAAACTCGAAGTCCCACGGGTCCTTCGTGTCCCCCCACGTGTACGTCGCCCCGATCTTGATCGGAAAACCGGCCGCCTCCACCTTCTCCCAGCACCCAAGCTCCGCCAGCACCCCGCTGATCGGCGGCAACTGGCTCTCACCCACGTGCTCGCGCGGGAACCGCTCCTTCTCCAGGATCACCACGCGCTTCGACGGATCGTGCTTCAGCAACATCCCACCCAGCGTCGAGCCCCCCGGCCCACCCCCGATAATCGCCACGTCGTACTCGCCCTCACGCATCTTCGCCATGAACGTCTCCATCGGCCGTCTCGCCCCCGATCTCTCGCACGAAGGCCAATGCTACGACGCTCGCGCGCTCGACGCGCGCCCCGCGCACGCACCCGCGATCCGCGCGCTCACCGGCGCCCACGCGCCCCGAACACACACGCCGCCCCGAACAACGCCACGCCCCCCGGCGCAGGGAACGGGATGTAATGCAACGTCCAGCCCTCCAGCGACCCCGTGTCCTGCGCCGTGTGATCGCGGATCGTCAGCGTCACCACGTCTCCCGGGAGCGCCGCAATGATGTCCCCGAACACCCCGCCCCCCGGAGAGAACGCCGAACGCACGGGCGCGTACACGCCCGACGGCAGCACCGCGCTCGCCCCCGCGACCGTCGGCCACGCCGAGCCGCCGTCCGTGAACCCGTACGAGTTCCCGGCAAGGAAGTCCACGTTCTGCGCCACCGACGACTTCGTCGTCTGCCCAGGCCTGTAGAAGAACGTCATCGACTGCCCCGCGGGCCCCGTCAGCGTCATGCTCAGGTCGCCGCACCACGTGTGCTGCAGACCCAGGAACGACACGCCCGTCACCACCGCGCCCGTCGTCACCGTCACGCTCGACGTGAACACGCCCGGCGTCGTCACGTTGAAATCGGGAATCACCCCGCCCGCCCCCGTCAGCGTCGCGCCCGTGATCGATCCTCCCGAAGCGCACACGCACATCCACCCACACGCGATCACCGGCAGCATCCGTCCCATCGTGCTTCTTCCTTCTCGTGTCGCGCGCTCCCGCCGGCACGCGCGCTCGTCCGTCCAATCATGGCCCATCCTCACGCCCATGCAACACCCCGCAGCGCAACCGCCGCAAGATCCCGCATTCCAAACACGACGCAAAAACACAACGGCCCCGAACCTCACGTCCGGGGCCGTCGAGTCACTTCGTGATCTTCTCTTCCCGCAAGAAACGGGAATCACCGCCGCGAATTAGCGACGACGACGCAGACCGGCGAGGCCCGCCACGCCCAGCAGCGCCGCGGCGCCGGGGGTCGGGATGGCCTTGTAGTTCAGCGTCCAGCTGTTCAGCGAGCCCAGGTCCAGGCCCGCGTTGTCGCTGATCGTCAGCGTCCAGGTGCCGGCCGCCGAGCCGTCGAGACCCGCGAACGAGTTGATCGTCTGCGCAGGAGCGAACGGCGAGAGGATCGGAGCGTAGTTGCCCGACGGAATCGTCGCGCCCGTGTTCCAGGCAGCGCCGCCGTCAGAGAACGAGTAGGTGTTGCCGGCGAGGAAGTCGCCGTTCTGGCCGACCGCCGTGGCCGACGTCTGGCCGGGGCGATAGAAGAACGTGAACGAGTTGCCGGCGCCGGGGCCCGTGAGGGTCATGATCAGGTCGCCGCACCACGTGTGGTTCAGGCCGTTGAAGGACACGCCCGTGATCGAGATCGTGCCGGGAGCGCTCACGCTCGACGAGAACGCGTTGCCCGGGCCGCCGTTGTCCGGGATCGAGCCGCCGGCGCCCGTCACCGAGCCGGGCTGATTCGCCATCGCGCCCGCCGCCATCGCCAGACCAGCCGTCATCGCAAAAAGCTTCGACATGTTCTCTTCCCTTTCCTGCAAGAAACGAACAAACACAACGTCTCAGCCGACCGAAACCGCTCGCTCGGCCCGAAACGTCTGATCAGCACGCTCTGTCGTGCGACGCGACACCACGGCCCTTCCCTCCCGGGAATGCCCGCAATCCTTGGTTCGCCTTTGGTCGCTCGACATGTTCTTCCCTATCCCAAGGCGCAATCGCTTGCGCCGATATCCACCGCAGTATCGCGTCCAACAGGGGCCTTGTGCAAGGGGGTTCTCGTGCATTTCAGGGGTTAATCCCCCCGAAAGTTACGTATAACTTTCTGTGATTCATACACTTAGGACAAATACGCAATTTCGGCCCGCCGCCCCATTCAACGCCCCGAAACCCAAAAAAACGAGAACCCCGAGCCAGGCGCTCGGGGTCATCAAGCCCTCTCGCGCCCACCCCGGAGGGTCGGCCAGGCCTCCGCTCCCACTCGGATCAGCGACGGCGACGCAGCCCGGCGACAGCGGCGACTACGAACAGCGCTGCACCACCCGGGGACGGGACCTTGTACAGCAGCTCCCACCCTTCCAGCGACCCCGAGGCGAACGCGGCCTCGTCGCTGATCGTCAGCGTCCAGGTCCCGCCCACAGCGCCGTTGAGCGACTCGAAAGTGTTGTGGATCTGCAGAGGGGCGAACGGCGAGCGGACGGGGGCATAGATGCCCGACGGGATCGTCGCGCCCGTGTTCCACGCAAGCCCGCCGTCCATGAACGTGTAGGTGTTCGTGGCGACGAAGTCGCCGTTCTGCCCGAATCCCGTGGCTGTTGTCTGCCCGGGGCGATAGAAGAAATTGAACGAGTTGTTCGCGCCGGGCCCCGTGAGCGTCATGATCAGGTCCCCGCACCACGTGTGACTCAGCCCCGTGAACCGAACACCAGCAACGTGGATCGGGCCGCCGACGGTCACGCTCGACGTGAACACCTTGCCGGTCCCCGGGGAATCGTCCGGGATCACCCCGCCCGGGCCGCTCGTCGAAACAATGAAGAGCGCCATCGCGCCCGCCGACATCCCAAGACCTGCCGCCAACGCCGGAAGCTTCAACATGTTCTCTTCTCTTTCCTGCTCCGCGACACACCACACAACGCCTCGCCCCGGCAAGACCCCTCGCCACGCCGCGAACCGCTGATCCGCACTCTCAACCTGCCGCGCCCCCGACACACGCACCCAGCCCCCGCACCGGGCGCTTCCACAAACGAGTGCACGGCGCGACATGCTTCTTCCCGATCCCTCGACGCCCAAGCGTGCAACAACCCGCGCCCTCAGCACAGTATGCGTATCCACCGGGCGCCTCCCGCAAGAGGCTTGTGCCCGGATTCCGCGAGAATCGTTCCCCCGATCGTTGGCCGCGTCGCGGGTCTGCCCCCCCGACACGCACGCACAACGCTCCACCTCCCAAAAAGAACAGCCCCGAACCGAAGTCCGGGGCTGTCGAGAATCCATCTGTCAGACAGGGCCTGCGCCCCGTCCGTCAGCCGCGTCGTGATTAGCGACGACGACGCAGACCGGCGAGGCCCGCCACGCCCAGCAGCGCCGCGGCGCCGGGGGTCGGGATGGCCTTGTAGTTCAGCGTCCAGCCGTTCAGAGAGCCCGTGTCCAGACCCGCGTTGTCCGTGATGGACAGCGTCCAGGTGCCGGCCGTCGAGCCGTCGAGACCCGCGAACGAGTTGATCGACTGCGCGGGAGCGAAGGACGACAGGATCGGAGCGTAGTTGCCCGACGGGATCGTCGCGCCCGTGTTCCAGGCAGCGCCGCCGTCAGAGAACGAGTAGGTGTTGCCGACGAGGAAGTCGCCGTTCTGGCCGACCGCCGTGGCCGACGTCTGGCCGGGGCGATAGAAGAACGTGAACGAGTTGCCGGCGCCGGGGCCCGTGAGGGTCATGATCAGGTCGCCGCACCACGTGTGGTTCAGGCCGTTGAAGGACACGCCCGTGATCGAGATCGCGCCGGGGGCGTTCACGCTCGACGTGAAGGCCGTGCCCGTCGCGCCGCCGTTGTCCGGAATCGCGCCGCCGGCGCCGCTCACCGAGCCGGGCTGATTCGCCATCGCGCCCGCCGCCATCGCCAGACCAGCCGTCATCGCAAGAATCTTCTTCATGTTCTCTTCCCTTTCCCTTTCCTGCAGAAAAGAAGTCACCACGACCGTCGTGTGACTAACCGACGGTCGAAACAGCCTTGAGATGTCGAAGCGATGACCACCACCGACCGCTCACGGGCATCCACGCCCTGCTCGGCCTTCGTCCACGCCAGTTCGGCTTGTGTGCGGTGCGACATGCTTCTTCCCAAACGCCCCACAACATGCAGGGCCCGGGCATTCTGTCGCAACCGGTTTCATCCGCAAGGTCAGATCACTCGAAACAGTCACAAAATCTTGCAAATCAACCCCTTATGACTGCTTATCGACCCCCTCTCCGGGGCCTGGATCAAGGGAGAAGCCTGCCCCGATTCTGAAAACAAACCGTGCCCGCGGGGCTTCCGCAGGCACGGTTCTGTGTTATCCGACCGCTCGTGCCGTTCCATTCACCGACGACGGCGAGCCCCGAACAGCCCCGCAACGCCCAGCAGCGCCGCCGCCCCAGGCGTCGGCACCGCCACGTTCACCGACAGACGCTCGATCGCCGTGAAGCTCTGCCCAGGCGCCAGCGTGATCGACGACCACTGGAACGCACCCGTCCAATCCCCGGGCCCGAACGGCATACCCGTGTTGTTGAGGTTGTCCACGACGCCGTTCGTCAGCAGACCGCGCAGCGTCGCAAACGCCGTCGCCTGCCACGCGTTCGCGCCCACCCCCTGGAACTCAGCGAAGTTAGCCCCGTCCGTGATCCGCATCCGGTCCGCCCCCATCATCACGCCCGAGTCCCCGCCCGCCGACCCGCTCACGTCGAAGTCCGCGTAGTTGAACAGGTCGATCGTCAACGGTCCCGCCGTGCTCATGTTCGTGATCACCATCCGCTGCTCGAGGATCGCGCCCACCCCCTGGTCCTGCAGCACGTACGTCAGCGATGCCCCGACGCCGTCAACCTCGTTGTACGTCAGCGTCTGGTTGTTCGCCGCGCCGGAGGACTGCCCGGTGAAGTTCGAGAACGCAAACTCGCGGTTCCCGCCACCGACCCGGTACCACCACCAGTTCTGGAACAGGTGGTCCGTCGCGCTCCCGTCGACCGTGAAGTTCGCCCCGGCGCCGCCGCCCGCGCCCGTCCGATTAGCGTTCCCACCCGGCGCGCCGAGCGATGACGCCAGCGAGATCCCGAACGACGAATCACCGCTCGTCAGCGTGAACGCTGCCTGGCCCATCGCCAATCCCGACGCCGCGCCCAACGCCAGCAACCCGATCATGGTCCTCGACATGTTTCTTCTCCTTACACGTGCTGCGCTCAGCGTTCTCCGGCCCTCTGCGCATCAGAGCCCGGGCGAATACAAAGCCAAGCCTCATCACGTCGCGTGGAGCAGGCCGCAACCCGCACTTCACGGGCCGCTCGCCGCCCGCCCCGACCCCCGCGACGCGTCTCTTCCATTCCCGCCGGCCATTCACCGGCATGCGCATCGTCCGAAAACCAGCCCCCCGATCAAGCCCCATCCCCGCAAAAACCGGGGACCACGCCCCCCAAATACCCGCAACATCCCTCGCCACAACACCTTCCGGACACCCACTTTTTCCCCGCTAAACTCGCCGCCACATGACCACGACCAGAACCATCCGCGGCTCCATCCAACGCTGGTCCCGCACCCTCATCCCCACCTCCAAAGAGGCCCCCGCCGAGGCCCAGGCCATCTCCCACAAACTCCTCGTCCGCGCGGGCTACATCCGCCAGGTCGGCGCCGGCATCTACGACTACCTCCCCCTCGCCTTCCGCACACTCCAGAAGATCTCCACCATCGTCCGCGAGGAGATGGAAGCCGCAGGCGCCTCCGAGATGCTCATGCCCGCCCTCGAGCCCTTCGAGCTCTTCGAAGGCACAAAGCGCGACGTCGACTACGGCGACAACCTCTTCCGACTCATCGACCGCCACGACCGCAAGAACGCCCTCGCGCCCACGCACGAGGAAGTCATCACCGAGTGCATGCGCGGCTCAGTCTCCTCCTACTCCGCACTCCCCCTCAACCTCTTCCAGATCCAGACCAAGTTCCGCGATGAGTTCCGCCCCCGCTCCGGCCTCCTCCGCTGCCGCGAGTTCATCATGAAGGACGCCTACTCCTTCCACATGAACGTCGAGGGCCCCGGCGGACTCAACGACGCCTACGACGCCATGCACCGCGCGTACACCAACATCTTCACCCGCTGCGGCCTCTCCTTCACCGTCGTCGAAGCCGAATCCGGCCCCATCGGAGGCTCCGCCTCGCACGAGTTCATGGTCAACGCAGAGTCCGGCGAAGACACCATCCTCTCCTGCCCGACGACCGGCTACGCGGCCAACGTCGAGAAGTGCGAGATCGGCCCCCGCCCCCACACCTTCGACGCCGAGCCCACGGGCGAACTCACCAAGGTCCACACACCGAATCTCCCCGGCATCGACGACGTCGGCAAGTTCATGAAGGTCAAGCCCGACCGCATGCTCAAGACCCTCGTCTTCGCCCCCGCAGATCCCAAAGTCGCGGGCGTCGACTTCGTCCTCGTCACCTTGCGAGGCGATCACGAAGCCAACGAAGGCAAGATCAAGGCCGCAGCAGGCTTCCCCGTGGCGATGGCCGACGAGAAGGCCGCACGCGCCGCGGGCTTCGCCATCGGATACGTCTCCCCCCGCGCCGCGAGCGCCAACTCCAAAACGCTCCTCATCATCGACCCCGACGCCGCGCAGTCCGGCTTCTGGGCCACCGGCGCCGACGAAGCCGACCACCACGTCAAACACTTCAACTGGAAGCGCGATCTCGGCCTCGACTTCCTCAACTCTCCCCGCGTCAAGGTCGCCGACATCCGCAACGCCCTCCCCGGCGATCCCTCACCCCGCGATCCCAACGCCAAACTCATCGCCAAGAAGGGCATCGAGGTCGGCCACATCTTCAAGCTCGGCACCAAGTACTCCGAAGCCATGGACTTCCGCATCCTCGACGCCGACCAGCAGCGCCGCGCTGTCATCATGGGCTGCTACGGCATCGGCGTCTCCCGCACCATGGCCGCCTGCGTCGAGATGTCCAGCGACGACAACGGCATCGTCTGGCCAGCCGCCATCGCGCCCTACCACGTCCTCATCGTCCCCATGAAGGTCGACGCCGATTCCCCCCACATGCGCGCCGCCCTCGACCTCGCGCAGCAACTCTCTGCCGCCGGCCTCGACGTCCTCATCGACGACCGCGACGAGCGCCCCGGCGTCAAGTTCAAGGACGCCGACCTCATCGGCCTCCCCGTCCGCCTCACACTCGGCGACAAGGCCCTCGAAGCCTCCGCCGTCGAGTTCAAGCGGCGCAACGACACCACGACCAAGGGCGAACTCGTCCCCATCGCCAACGCCGTGCAGCACTGCCTGAACGCGCTCGCCTGATCGCATCGCGCGCGACGCACTCGCCTTCCGGGGCACGTTCCGGGGACGCATTCCGGGGGCGCGTCAGTGGTGATCCCGACGCTTCTCCAACTCGCGGAACACCGCGTGCTTCGCCTTGTCCGCCGCGGCATGCAGCGCCCCGTACGCATCATCACCGCGCGCCGTCACCACGCACGCGCCACGATGCTCCAGCACGATCTCCGCGCGCGCCTCCATGTCCGTCCCCCCTTTGGGACCGTTCACGTCGCGCACCCGGATCAGCACCTCGCGAATCCTCTCCCCGATCCGACCGAGCGCGCGCTCGAACACCTTCCCGGCGTATTCCTCCACCGAGTCGCTCCGCAGCGTCCCGCTCGCACACATCTCAATCCGCATGGCGTCCTCCCTTCTCTTCCGGACGTTTCCGCGTCTATCCCCGGTACGCCATTCTCCCCCCACGGGTTCTCCCGACAACCCAACATCGGCCTCACCCCACTCCCAAAATCCACCGATACACCCAACAGCCCCGTTCCGGGGACGTGGATGCCCAACATCCGCGCCCTCAACCAACAGGGTTATCCGCCGTCCGTGATGGGAGAAACAAACCAAAGACCACCACGCCGAGGCGCGCCGATGTCCTTCCGTCTCCTCACGCTCACGCTCCTCTTCGCGCTCCTCTCCTCCTGCGCGCCCGAAGCGCCTCCACCGCGCGAGCCCACACCCTCCGAACTCGCGCTCCAGCTCCGCTCTCCCGACACCCAACTCCGCATCGACGCCGCCACACGCCTCCGCAACATGGGCCGCGACGCCGACGTCGCCGCATACGCGCTCACGCTCGCCATGCGCGACGAGAACCACCTCGTCCGCGTCATCGCCGCCGGCGCGCTCGCCCGCCTCGGCCGCACCCACCTCCCCACACTCCTCCTCGCACTCCGCAACGACGCCAGCGATGACGTCCGCGCCGCCGTCGCCGCCGCCCTCCCCGACACCCGCGCCTCCAACGCCGAAATCCTCGCGCCCCTCACGCTCGCCCTCCAGGACCACTCCGAGATCGTCCGCGCCAAAGCCATCGTCGCCCTCGAGCGCCTCGGCCCCGCCGCGCTCCCAGCCGTCCGACGCGCCGCACTCGACGAATCCTCACTCGTCCGCTCAGTCGCCGACGCCGCGGCCAAACGCATCCGCGACGCCGCCTCCGACTCAAGCGCCGACAACCCCGCCCGCGCACGCGACCTCGTCTCTCAACTCCAGTCCTCTTCCCCCTACGAACGCGCCATCGCCGCGCAGGAACTCGGCAAGTCCCGCACGCTCGCGCAGACCGCTCTCCCCGCCCTCACCCGCGCCCTCGACGATGACGACTCGCTCGTCCGCGTCGCCGCAACCGGCGCGCTCCGCTCCTGCGGCGCCCAGGCCCTCAACCCGCTCCGCAAGGCGCTCCGCGACAAAGACGCCTCCGTCCGAGCCGTCGCCGCCGAAGGCCTCGGCCGGCTCGGCAGGCACGCGCTCCCAGCCCTCCCCGACCTCGCAAACGCCCTCTCCGACCGCGAGCTCGGCGTCCGCATCTCCGCCGTCTCCGCCCTCGAACGCCTCGGCCCCCAAGCCACCTCATCCATCCGCGCCGCCCTCAACGACCGAGACTGGTTCGTCCGCAAGCGCGCCGCCGAAGCCCTCGACAAGCTCGCCTCAGCCTCACGCTGATCCCCCCGCGCCCCATCGGTGTACGATTCCCCTCGGAACACACCATGCGCGCACTCCAGACCATCATCTCCGCATCCATCGACTACGCCGGACTCTTCCCGCCCGCCGCGCTCGACATGCCCTCCACCACCCGCAACTTCGCCGACTACCGCAAGCACCCCCACGCCCGCATGCTCTCCCGACTCATCATCCCCGTCGCGCGACTCGACGAGTTCTGCAAGTGCGCCGACGGCCTCCTCCCACACACCGGCGAAGGCGAGGGCTGGCGCATCTCCGCGCTCACCGCCCCCGCAAGCAACCCCGCGGCCCTCCGCGCCGACATCGACAGAATCCTCTCCTTCAACGACGAGCACGACACCGACGAATCCATCGAGCCCGCCGCGCTCATCGACTGCATCGAACTCAAGGCCGATTCCGCAGCCGACATCGACGCCGCCATCTCCGACCTCCCCGAAGGCCTCAACGCCTTCTTCGAGATCCCCATCGACCACGACCCCCGAGGCCTCATCACCGCACTCGCCGGCGAGCCCGGCGTCGGCGCCAAGGTCCGCACCGGCGGCGTCACCCCGGACCTCTTTCCCTCCTCCTCCCATCTCGCACGCTTCCTCACCACCTGCGCCGCAGCCGACGTCCCCTTCAAAGCCACAGCAGGCCTCCACCATCCTCTCCGCGGCTCCTTCAACCTCACCTACGCCGACAACGCCCCGACACACACCATGTTCGGCTTCCTCAACGTCTTCCTCGCCGCGGCATACGCCTACACCGACCGCATGTCCCCCGCCGACGCCACCCGACTCCTCGAAGAAACCGACCCGCGCTCCATCAGCTTCGCCGACGAAGGCGTCGACTGGCGCGGCCGCCGCCTCCCCACCGAAAAACTCGCCCGCGCACGCGAAGCCTTCGCACTCTCCTTCGGCTCCTGCTCCTTCACCGAACCCGTCGAAGACCTCAAAGCGCTGAACCTGCTCTGATCGATCCGGCGCGTAGCGTGTGCCGCAATCAGGGAGGGTATGCCATGGCTTGCGCCGTAGGCGGGGGCCACGACCGAGCGCGATGGTGTTCCTCGACGCGTGCCCTCACAGTGTGGGTGTGCCGTGGCCTACGCCGTAGGCGGGGGCCACGACCGAGCGAGATCAAGCAGTGAGCGGTGCCGTGGTTTGATGCGAAGCATCACCCTCGCTTGAGCATGGTGTGGCATGGCCAAGCTTCTGCGTGGCCATGACGAATCGTCACCGGCCAAGAATCGCGCAGTTGCAACCCCTCCCTCCGCAAGCCGCTCTTCAGAGCGGCGCAGCGTGGGGAATCCGGGGGAGGTGGCTCACGCGAAGCGTGAGACGGCGGGGGGCTTCTTCTCCCGCTTCCCCGTATCCTCCCTCTCCTCTTTCCCTCAGCCCCGGAGCCCCCGATGCCGCACACCATCAACGAAACACACGACCCCAACCTCAAGTCCTGGGTCGAGTCCGCCAACGACCCCAACACCGACTTCCCCATCCAGAACCTCCCCTTCGTCACCTACATCCGTCCCACCGAGCAATTCAACGACGGCTCGATGGCCATCGAAGCCGGCGTCGCCGTGCGCATCGGCGACAGCCTCGCCTGTGTCTCAGGCCTCGCCGAAGAAGGCCTCTTCGAGGGCGCCGCCGATCTCGAAGACCTCGACGACTACTTCGCAGACGGCCAGCTCATCGAAGGGCTCTACAACGCTCCCCCGCGCATCCTCTCCGCCCTGCGCCTCCAGCTCAGCCGCTTCCTCCGCGCCGGCGACGCCAAGAGCAAAGGCCCTTCCTCCGCCCTCAAGCAGCACGTCTTCCCCGTCTCCGACGTCGAACTCGTCCACGCCCCCGTCCCCAACTACACCGACTTCTACGCCTCCATACACCACGCCACAAACGTCGGCTCCATGTTCCGCCCCGACAACCCGCTCCTCCCCAACTACAAGTGGATCCCCATCGGCTATCACGGCCGCGCATCCTCCATCAACATCTCCGGCGAGCCCGTCCGCCGACCCAAAGGCCAACTCATGGCCGACGGCGCACAGGCCCCCGTCTACGCACCCTGCAAACTCCTCGACTACGAACTCGAGCTCGGCTTCTTCGTCGGCCAAGGCAACCAGCAAGGCGACACCATCAACATCAACGACGCCGACGACCACATCTTCGGCCTCTGCCTCGTCAACGACTGGTCCGCACGCGACATCCAGAAGTGGGAATACCAGCCCCTCGGCCCGTTCCTCGCCAAATCCTTCGCCACCACCATCTCCCCCTTCATCGTCACCCTCGAAGCCCTCGCTCCCTTCCGCTCACCCGCCTTCGAACGCCCCGCCTCCGACCCCAAACCCCTTCCTCATCTCCTCTCCGAACGCGACCAACAGCAAGGCGCTCTCGACATCACACTCGAAGTCCACCTCGCCTCCAAACAGATGCGCGACCGCTCCATGCCTCCCCACCTCCTCTCCCGCGGCTCCTTCAAGCACATGTACTGGACCATCGCGCAGATGCTCACCCACCACGCCTCCAACGGCTGCAACATGCTGCCCGGCGACCTCCTCGCCTCCGGCACCGTCTCCGGCCCCTCAACAGACTCCCGCGGCTGCCTCCTCGAACTCACCTGGGGCGGCAACGGCCCCGACGGTAAACCGTTCCCCCGCAAACCCATCGATCTCCCCACCGGCGAAAAACGAGTCTTCCTCGAGGACGGCGACGAGGTCATCATCAAGGGCTACTGCGAACGCCAAGGCTTCCGCCGCATCGGCTTCGGCGAATGCCGCGCCATCATCGAACCCGCGACGTAAGCGACTGATAGAGAGAGCGACAGAGAGTGTGTGTGCGTGTGTGATGCCGCGTGCTGCGATCACGCGCGCCGTGCCTTGTCTCCTCCCCCCCCCCCGTGGGGGAGGTGGTTCGTGGCTTTGCACGAACCGGTGGGGGGGACTACCTGCTACCCCCTGCCCTCACAAGCCTTCCTTACAAACTTCACCACCGCATCCGTCCGTTTCAACACATCATCATTCGACACGCGCACGACGAGCCACCCATCGCGCGCAAACCACTCGTCCCGTTCAACATCTTCTCGAGCACGCTGCCCCTGATGCGTAGAGCCGTCGACCTCAACGATGACGCGCCGCTCCGGACAACAGAAGTCTGCGACGAACGTTCCGACATTCACCTGGCGCCGAAACCGAACACCGCCACCGTTCTTCCGCAGCGCCGACCACAACAGCCGCTCCGGGAATGTCATCTGCTTGCGCAAGCTCCGGGCTCGCTCTACCATGTGCCGCCGGATCGCTTCATTCATAGCAACGCGATTCTAATCGCTGCGTTGGCTCCTTCCCCGCCGAGGGCGTGGGGGAGGTGGTGCACAAGCCGGGTGGGGTGACTCACTGCAATCCCTTGCTCTCGCACGCGCCCCGGCCTTGGCCCCTCCCCCCCCGTGGGGGAGGTGGTTCGTGGCTTTGCACGAACCGGTGGGGGGGACTGCCTACTACCCCGTGCCCTCAGTTCACACCACCCTCCTCAACCCAAACTCCAACTCCCCACGAATCACCACCGTAATCGGCACGTTCCCATGAATCACGGCCTCCGTATTCCCATCATCCACCTCAATCCAATCCACGTCATACCACCCGACCTCCTCCGTATCCCTGACCTCCATCGACCGCACCCCCCGAATCTCCAACTCACACGTCTCCTCCTTCTCCCCGCGCGAGAACGTCCGCCACAACACGATCACCAACCGATCCTGCCCGATCTGCGCGCGCAACGCATCCGCATCAAACCACAGGTCGTGCGTCCAACCCGACAGCCTCGCCGACCGCCGATTCATCTTCTTCCGTCCGAACATGCCGGCTCCTCGATCGCGTACGAACACCATCGTCGCACACTTCCGCTTCGGTCAACTTCCGTGCCACCTCTCCCACTCGCCGCTCGTGGCGAGTGGGAGAGGGCAGGGTGAGGGCTTCTGCATCGCTTCTCTTCTACACCGCCTCGTCGGGCCGCGACTCTCGCGACCTCATGACGACCGAGCCGCGACCGCTGCCACCTCTCCCGCTGGCTGCTCTGGTCCAGCGGGAGAGGGCAGGGTGAGGGCTATTGCATCACTCTTTCTCTATAGCGCCTCGTACTGAGGCCGACGCGTGCTCGCGCACTGTCGTCGGATGTCGGCCTTTTCCTTTTTTTCTACGTCTTCTCTTCGCCTCCTCGCGCACCCCACCCGGTCAATCCGGAGCGTGTTTCGCTTCTTCGCGTGAATAACGAGACGCGACCGGGAGGGAGCGTCTACCCATCCTCTCCCTCCTCCCCGCCTCGCGCCTCAGCCCGCGCCCATCGTGTGAGCGGACCATCCGCGCTCCACGTCTGATGAACGAGACGCGACTGTAAAGGAGCGTCTACCTCGTCTCCTTCCTCTCCCCGCCTGGCCGCGCACCCCACTTCGTCAATCCGGAGTATGTTTCGCTTCTTCACGTGAATAACGAGACGCGACCGGGCCGCCTCTCCCAATCGCCTTGTGCGATTGGGAGAGGGCAGGGTGAGGGCTCCATGGCCTCGTTCTCCTCCCCGCCTCCTACCTCAGCCCGCCTCCATCGTGTGAGCGGACCATCCGCGCTCAACGCCTGACGAACGAGACGCGACTGTAAAGGAGCGTCTACCTCGTCTCCTTCTTCTCTCCGCCTCCTCGCGCACCCCACCCGGTCAATCCGGAGCGTGTTCCGCCTCCACGCGTGCATAACGAGACGCGACCGGGAGGGAGCGTCTACCCATCCTCTCCCTCCTCCCCGCCTCGCGCCTCAGCCCGCGCCCATCGTGTGAGCGGACCATCCGCGCTCCACGTCTGATGAACGAGACGCGACTGTAAAGGAGCGTCTACCTCGTCTCCTTCCTCTCCCCGCCTGGCCGCGCACCCCACTTCGTCAATCCGGAGTGTGTTTCGCTTCTTCACGTGAATAACGAGACGCGACCGGGAGGGAGCGTCTACTTCCTCTCCCTCTCCTCCCCGCCTCATCCCTTCAAACAACGCAGAGCGATCCCATCACTCAGGATCCACCGCCACATCCAACTCCACCACCATCGGCTTGTAACACTCCCGATCCGTGCATGCCTGATACCGCACATAAATCAACGGCCTCCCCTCCCATTGCTCCTCCGTCCGCACCAGCTTCACCTCCAGCCGCACGCGCCCCGAATGCACTCTCACGCTCGGCACGCCCGCCCGCTCCGCCTCCTCCCCCCCGATCCGCAGCGCCTCTCCCTCCGGATACTCCACCTTCCCACGCACCCCCTTCCCGCCCCGCACGAACACCTCCAACCCAATCAACCCCTCGATCCCCCGCGACTCATCCGCACCGAACGGCCGGTTCGCCGTGATGTGCCATCCGTTCTCGATCCGCAACTCGAGCGCCAACATCCCCGGCTTCCCCTTCGACACACTCACCCGCTCATCGCTGGCATACACCTCCACCGGCGATTCACGCTGCGCAGACGAACCACCCTCGCCGCCAACCTCAACCTCGTCCCCCTCCATCAACCGCGCCGCCACATCCTTCCGCTCAACCACCATCCGCTGCAGCGCACGCGTCCCCTCGATCACGCTCACCGGCGCGATCGCGATCGCTCGACTCATCGCCTTGAGCAACCCCTCCGCCCGCTCCGCATATCTCTCCCCACCCTCCATCGCGCCCAGCTCCAGCAGGTTGTGCGCCATCACGCTCTGCCCACTCGGCACGGCCCCGTCATGCGTCGAACTCGTCCGCACAATCAGATCCCGCTCCCCCGCGCGCGTGTCAAACATCCCGCCGCTCTTCTCATCCCCGAACAACTCCAGCGCCGAGTCCACCAACTCCCGCGCACGCGCACCGTGATCCGCGCTCCGCTCCATCCCCAGCGCCCGCTCGGCACGATCAAGCGCAAGCAGCCCGCGAACATAGAACGCATAGTCCTCCAGGAACGCCGCCGTCTTGCTCACCCCCGCGCGCCGCGTCCGCAGCAACCCCCCGCGCTCATCCCGCAGCAACGTCCACACCCCCTCCGACGCCCGCGCCGCCGCCTCCACCCACACCCGCTCCCCGTGCGCAAGTCCAGCGTCACTCAACCCGGAAATCATCAATCCGTTCCAACTCGTGATCGACTTGTCATCGAGCCTCGGCTGCTCCCGCTGTGCGCGCCGTATCGCAAGCAAAGTGCGCACACGCCCCAGCACTACCCCCCCCTCGGCCAATTGTTGGGATTTCGCATCCGACGACACTTCCGTGCCTTCCCGGGGGTGTTCCACGAGGAACAGCACATTTCTGGGCGGCTCGCCCGGATGGTGCGGATCGCGGAAATTGGGCCCTTGATCCACCCCGAACACCCGCTTCGCATACTCACCCAACTCACCACCCCCGACCGCCTCCTCAATCTCCTCCGCCGTCCACAGGTAGTTCAGCCCCTCCTTCCCATCCACCTCGGCGTCCTGCGCGCTCCAAAACAACCCTTCATTCCCCGTCATTTCCGCAAGCACATACGCAACCGTCTCTCGCACCACGCGCGCGAACAACCCGCTCTTCCACCTCGTCATCGCCCTCGAATACAGCGATAGCAGCTGCGCGTTGTCGTACAGCATCTTTTCGAAATGCGGCACAAGCCACCGCTCATCCACGCTGTACCGATGAAATCCCCCGCCGATCTGGTCGTACATCCCGCCCAGCGCCATCCGTTCCAGCGTGTGCTGCACGCTCATCTCGATCGCGCGTTTCTCATCCTCATTCGCGCTCGCTTCCATCCGATCGAGCAAAAACTCGCAGAAAACAGGCTGCGGAAACTTCGGCGCGCTCCCGAATCCCCCGTGCACACGGTCGTAGATGCTCAGCAAGCCGCGCGTAGCCTTCTCGCAATCACGCTCGCCGATCGCCGCTGGCTTCTCCTTCTCCGTGCCCAGCGCCTCACGCACGTGCTCGCTCAGCCGCGCCGCCTGCTCGAGCACCTCCGCGCGCTGCTCGTCCCATGCCCTGCGGATCGCGCGCAGCGTCTGCTCGAAGCTCGCCATCCCCCATCTCGGCTCCGGCGGCAGGTACGTCCCGCCCCAGAACGGCTCCAGCCCCGCATCGCTCTCCCCCCGCGCGCCCGGCGGCGTCAGGAACACCGACATCGGCCAGCCGCCCCGCCCCGTCATCGCCTGCACCGCGGCCATGTAGATGTCGTCCACATCCGGCCGCTCCTCCCGGTCCACCTTCACGCACACGAACAACTCCGACATCAGCGCGCCGATTCCGTCGTCCTCGAACGACTCGCGCTCCATCACGTGGCACCAGTAGCACGTCGCGTAGCCGATCGACAGGAAGATCGGCACGCCCCGCTCGCGCGCGGCCTCGAACGCCTCGGGCCCCCAGGCGAACCAGTCCACGGGGTTCGCGGCGTGCTGGAGGAGGTAGGGGCTGGTCTCGCGGGCGAGCCGGTTCTGATGGGCCATATTTCTCGCGGATTCCTGGGTATTCTGGGGGTTCGCACGCCGCGATCGCGGCGTGTCGGAGCCCGTACGGTATCCGCTCGCCCGAGCCGGACTTGCCTTGTACGGCGGCCTTGCTATCCTCCCTACCCCACCTCACGGGAGACGAACAGAGCCATGCCACGCGTTTGCGCCATTACCGGAAAGAAGACGACCTCCGGCCGCAGTTGGGTTTACCGCGGCCAGTCGATCCAGAAGGGCGGCTTCGGTCTGAAGCCCACGGGCATCACGAAGCGCACCTTCCGCCCCAACCTGCAGAAGGTTCGGGCGCTGATCGACGGGCGCGAGGTCCGCATCCTTGTGTCGACCAAGGCCATCCGCAACGGCGACGTGGTCAAGCCGCTCCGGCGCAAGTACGGGTACACGCGTCAGCAGAAGCAAGAGCAGCACTAAGCCGCTGCACGACTCGAGCATTCCCCAGCGCCCGTGACGATCGTCGCGGGCGTTGTTGCTTTCAGCCCCGCTTGATCGCGAGCACGTCGTAGACCGGGGGGGTCTGCGCGAAGGCGTGGGGGTTCGCGCAGCGAGCATCCCACTCGCGCAGGAAGGCGTCGCGCTCGGCCTCGCTCAGATAGCCGGTGCGGCAGAGCTCCGGCACGAAGTTGCGGTAGAACGAGTCGGGCCACGCCCACATCATCTGCCCCGGTCGAGCGACGCGGACGTGGACGCGGATGTCGCGCAGCTCGAGATCGTGCTCGTGCAGCAGCTCGGGCACGCGGGCCATGACGTCCGGGTCGCCTCCTCGGTCGCGCCACGAGCGGGCCACCGCCGCGATGGTCCGCGTGAAGACCTCCGACTTGGGCGCCAGCGTCATCGACTCGTAGTTGAAGTAGTCGGAGAGCATGAGGGCGCCGCCCGGCTTGAGCGCTCTCGCGGCGCCCGCGATCACCGCGCCGGGGTCGCGCACGAAGCAGATGACCCAGCGCGCGTACGCCGCGTCGCACGAGCCGGGCTGCACGCCGGCGCCGATGACGTCCTGCGCGTCCCCCTTGCGGACGTCGATGTTGGTCAATCCCCGGGCCTCGGCCTGGCTGCGGAGATGGTCGAGGTACATCGGCGCTTCGTCGAGCGCGATGACGCGCCCCGTGGGCCCCACGAGCTGCGCGAGGTCGCACGCGGCGTAGCCGGGGCCGGCGCCGATGTCGAGGACGGTCTGTCCGGGCCGGATCGCGCCGCGTTCCCAGAGAGCGTGGGTCTGCTCGGACCAGAGCTGGTGCTGCAGGCCGAGCCGGTGGAGTTCGGCGGTGTTCACGCCGAGGACGTAGCCCTGGGTGTCGGTCATGCGGTGCGCGGGCTCAGCCGAGGCGTTCGACGATGATGTTCTGGACGACGATCTTGCGGATCTCGCCGGCCTGCGGGTGCCGCTCGACGTCCTCGGACTTGGTGGTGATCTCGAAGCGGTCGGCCTGGCCTCGGTTGGAGTCCCAGCGGAGCGTTCCGGTGATCTCGCCGGGGAGGTGCTCGACGTTCTCCGCGCCCTGGCCCGCGCCGACGCCGACGAGCTTCTGGACCTCGTCGGTGCCCTTGATGGTGATGTCGGCCAGGCCCGCGTTGTCGGTGTTCACGGTGTAGGTCTGGATGGTGCGGAGCGAGCCGAGGGGGTGCGACTCGGTGCGCGTGCGCGTCCAGTTCTCTCCGACGTTGGTGGTGGAGGGGTCGGTCTTGGCGAGATAGACGGTGTCGATGAGCCAGCGGAGATTGGGCTCGCTGAGGTACTGGAGCGCGAGGCGGCGTGCGCGGTCGTCCTTGGGCAGGTAGTCGAAGCCGGGCTCGACGCGGATGAGGGCGCCGTCGAGGCTGACGATGCACTTCACGGGCTGGCCGATGAAGGAGCGGATGGCGACGGAGAGGGGAGTGGGGGGGTCGCGCTCGGGGGGCAGGCTGCTGTCGAAGACCACGTCGAGCTGTGCCGTCTTGCCCTCGATGACCGCGGAGTCGAAGACCACGGTGATCACGGCGTTCTGGTCGTCCACGGAGTCCACCGTGAGCGTCGCGCGCGTGTCGGAGGAGGAGGAGCCGGCGCCCTGCTCGCGTCCGGAGACGATGAACTTTTGTGAGGTCTCGCTCGCGTAGCGGTACTTGGTGGATCGGCCGACCTCGAACTTCGGCGCGAGATTGATGGGGTCTGCAAGGGTGAGGGGCGCGAGAGCGAGAGCGGTGAGAGCCGAGACGAACGTGCGGTACATCGTGGGTTCTCCGGCGGGCTGGTGTTGTGGCTCAAGTGTACGCGGGCGTGTTGAGGCCACCCTATTCGGGCCTGAGGAAGGAGAAGTGGAGGGCCGCGTGGTTGCGGTGCAGCGCGCACCAGTCCTCATGGGACATGGGGCCCAGGAAAGGGCTGCGTTGGGTCATCTTCTCGCCGGCGCGTACGCGGTGGAGTTGGGTGCGGAGGTATGCGGCGCCGTCGTCGGAGGTGATGTCGGGGTCGGCGATGATGGTCTCGGCGGGGCCGCGGAGCGGGATGCCGGTGGGGAAGCCTTTGGGTCCGAGGACGCGTTTTCGGATGACGGTGGCGCCGAGCACGCGGATGAACCAGGGGGCTTTGAGGGGGATGCCCTCGAAGGAGCCGCGCATGATCTCGCCGACGTGCCAGAAGATCTGTCCGGGGGTCCAGTTGCCGAGTTGGCGGAGCCTGCCGTCGCGCTCGGCGTCGAGCAGGTGGTCCATGTCCTTCTCGATCTCCTCGATGGAGTTGAAGGAGAGCGGGCGTCGATCGGCGACCTTCTTCGTGTCGATCTGGAATGGGGCTGCCATGACGTGACACTCTACCGGGCGCCGGAACGGGGGGATTCGTCGGGCGCGTAAAAAAACCGGCGACGCGGGGCGTCGCCGGGGAGCGAGAGGGCGGCTTGTGGATTGGGGTCAGTTGCCGGCGAGACGCATGAGGGCGGCGATGTCGTCCTCGTTGAGTTGCCCGTCGCCGGTCAGGTCGAGGCGGCGGTCGCCCTCGTTGATTCGCTGGATGCCGGCCTTGATCTCGGCCTCGCTGAGCGAGCCGTTGCCGTCCGCATCGAGGGACCTGGTGGCGTGCTTGACGCGCATCTCGGCCCGCATCGTCTCGTGGGCGACGCGGCGCTCGTTCTCGTTGAGCGTGCCGTCCTTGTCGGCGTCGAAGCGTTCGAGGATCTGCTGGTGATGCTCGCGCATCTCGGCGTGACGCTCCTTCATCCGGGAGTGGAAGGCTTCCTTCTCGCCCTGAGAGACCTCGCCGTCGCCGTCGGTGTCGAGGCGCTTCATCATCTCGGCGCGGCGCTGCTCGTGGCGGGCCTTCATGGTGGTGCGTGCCTCTTCACGCTCGGCCTCGCTGAGGACGCCGTCCTTGTCCGCGTCGAACTGCTCGAGCATGTGCTTGTGCATCTTGCCCATGGCCTTGCGGGCGCGGGGGGGGAGCTCGTCCTTGAGGGTTTCGTGCGCGGCCTTGCGCTCGGCTTCGTTGAGTGAGCCGTCCCCGTCCGCATCGAACCGCTTGATCATCTCGGCGCGACGCTCCTCGTGACGGGCCTTCATCGCGGCGTGCGCGGTCTCGCGTTCGGACTCGCTGAGCGAGCCGTCGCCGTCCGCGTCGAACCGCTTGATCATCTCGGCGCGACGCTCCTCGTGACGGGCCTTCATCGCGGCGTGCGCGGTCTCGCGTTCGGACTCGCTGAGCGAGCCGTCGCCGTCCGCGTCGAACTGCTTGAGCATCTCGGCGTGGCGGTGTCGCATCGGACGGCCTTCGCCCATCGGGCCGCGGTCGCCCATGACGTGATGGCGCATGCGGGCGAAGGGGTGATGGCCGGGCTCGCTGAGCTGGGCGGGCTGATCGGCCGCGGCGCCAGCCAGGGCGCCTGCGAGGGCCAGGATCGAAGCGGTGATCAATGTGCTGCGCATCTGCATCGGAATCCTCCTGAGTACGGGGCTGACGAGGCCCCCACGACGAGAGGAGAACGCGGGGTGGGGGCGGGGTATTGCATCGGCCGCATGGTGGGCGTTTCGTGCGGTTTGCGGAGCGATGGGCGGGAGGTTTTCAGGCGTGGCGCGCGTGCGTTGCCGTGCTGTGGGGGGCGTCGTAGTGTGCGCCTGTCGGAAACGAGGCTGCGGAGCGCAACGGAAAGGAGCGTGAGCGATGTCGGACGGACGCGGGCACGAATACAACGCGAAGCTGGTGTGGGAGGGGGATGAGAAGGTAGGGACGCTGGACTACTCGGCGTACAGCCGGCAGTACAGGGTGGAGTTTGCGGGGAAGCCGAGGATGACGGGCACGGCGGACCCGATGTTCAAGGGCGACCCGAAGATCCACAACCCGGAGGACATGTTTCTCGCGTCGATCGCGGGGTGCCACATGCTCTCGTACCTCGCGCTGTGCGCGAAGTACAAGGTGAACGTGCTGGCGTATGAGGATGATGTGTGGGCGAAGCTGGAGCTGAGCGGGGGCGGGGGCAAGTTCACGGAGGTGGTCCTGCGGCCCAAGGTGCGCGTGGCGGCAGGGACGGACGTGGAGAAGGCGAAGTCGCTCCATGACGGGGCGCATCACATCTGCTTCATCGCGAACTCGTGCAGTGTGCCGATCAGGGTGGAGGCGGAGATTGTGGTGGGGGGGTGAAATACGTGCGGGCAGGTCGCGGGGCCGCCTCTCCCATCCGACCGTTGCGGGCGGATGGGAGAGGGCGGGGTGAGGGCTCCATGCCTTCACTTTCTCTTCCCCTCGGTTTTCTGTCTTGAGTTGCGAGATCGTCTTTGAGATGATCCCCGGTATATGCCCGGGCCGTATTACCAATCGCGCGATAACGAATCCCGCCGGTACGCGCCACATTCCAATGATTCGACTTCGGCCAGCAGACTCCGGCGCGACCTCACGCCGCCTGAGCGGATCCTCTGGTCGAAACTCCGCAACAAACAGCTCGCAGGATTGAAGTTCCGCCGACAGCATCAACTCGGCCCGTATGTTGCGGACTTCTATTGTCCGGAGGTCCGGCTGGTTGTCGAAGTCGATGGCGCTACGCACGTTCAGCGGCGCAACGTGGATGCAAAGCGTGACGGCTGGATGCGAGCGAACGGGATCGTCGTGACGAGAGTGACCGTCCGTGAGGTGATGCGGAACCGCGACGGTGTGCTCGCGCGCATCAAGTGGGATGCTGGAGTTCGAGAGTGGACCAAGCCCGGCGTTTCGGTGGCCGGCTACGGCGTCGATAGTCGTTGAGATATGCGAGAGGAGTAGGAGAAAGAGGCCATGG
The DNA here is from genome assembly GCA_050174775.1 of Phycisphaerales bacterium. GTDB lineage: Bacteria > Planctomycetota > Phycisphaerae > Phycisphaerales > UBA1924 > CAYPGJ01. The sequence continues at coordinate 820,032 of JBFXJP010000001.1, read as the reverse complement.
AGCCCTCACCCTACCCTCTCCCACGCCCCGGAGGGCGTGGGAGAGGCGGCCCGAGAGCAGGTCTCAGTTGACCGCCCCGCACACCTTCTTCGCCGCGTCGGCCAGGTCGGTCGCGCTCTGCATGGTGGGGATTGCCGAGCGGGCGTCGTCGAGGATCTTGCGGCCCGCTTCGACGTTGGTGCCTTCGAGGCGGACGACGAGGGGGACCTTGAAGCCGATCTCCTTGGCCGCGTTCACGACGGACTGCGCGATGATGTCGCAGCGCATGATGCCGCCGAAGATGTTGACGAGGACGCCCTTGCAGTTGGGGTCGGAGAGGATGATGCGGAAGCCCTCGGTGACGGCCTCTTCGCTCGCGCCGCCGCCGACGTCGAGGAAGTTGGCGGGCGTGCCGCCGAAGTGCTTGATGGTGTCCATCGTGGCCATGGCGAGGCCGGCGCCGTTGACGAGGCAGCCGATGGTGCCGTCGAGCGCGATGTAGTTCAGGCCGAACTTGCTCGCGCGCATCTCGAGGGGGTTTTCTTCCGCCGGGTCGAAGAGCTTCTGGATGTCCGCGTGGCGGAAGAGCGCGTTGTCGTCGAAGTTGAACTTGGCGTCGATGGCGAGCACCTGGCCGTCGGGATGCGAGCCGGTGGGGGGGGTGACGATGAGCGGGTTGATCTCGGCCAGCGCGCAGTCCTTCTCGACGTAGAGGCGCGAGAGGGCGATCATGATGTTCGCGGCCTGGTTGACCTGCTTGCCCTTGAAGCCGAGCTCGAAGGCGAGGGAGCGGGCCTGGTGGGGCTGGAGGCCGGCGGTGGGGTGGATGGGGACTTTCTTGATGGCGGAGGGATTGCGGTGGGCGACTTCCTCGATCTCGACGCCGCCTTCTGAGGAGGCGATGAGGACGTTGCGGCGGGTGGCGCGGTCGGTGGTGATGGCGAGGTAGTACTCCTTGGCGATGTCGACGCCTGCCGCGATGAGGAGCTTCTTGACCTCGAGACCCTCGGGTGGGGTCTGGGGGGACTTCATGCGGTTGGTGAGCATGAAGCGCGCGGCCTGGGTGGCTTCATCGGCGGACTTGACGAGTTTGACGAAGCCCGCTTTGCCGCGCCCGCCCGCGTGGACCTGCGCCTTGACGACGGCGAGTGGAGTGCCGGCGGCCGAGGTGGCTTCGCGGTAGGCGCGAGCGGCGTCCTCGATGGAGGTGACGACGTGGCCGGGGGGGACGGGGATGTTGGCGGAGGCGAGGAGTTCGCGCGCTTGGTGTTCGTGGATCTTCATGGCGCGCAGAGAATAGCGGATGGCGGTGCGTGCGCAGGGTTACAGCGCCATGGGAGAAAAACGGAGTCGGCGTGGCATGACCGGAAGCGTGCGCGCGGGGGACGCGTGTGGGCGTCTGCGCTCAGGACTTCTTCTTGACGTTCACGGAGCGGCCGACGCGGCGCTTGCGGTTGATCATCTTGCGCCCGTTCTTGGACTTCATGCGGGCGCGGAAGCCGACCGAGCGGACGCGGGTGATCTTGCTGCAACGACGGTGATAATGCATGGCGGACTCGCAGGGAACGGGTGTCGAGGCCCGGATCGGCGGTTCGTAGGCCGGGGTCCGGGGGCGGGGAATATAGCCGGGCTGAGCGAGGCGTGCCACGGGTAGGGGTGTGGGCGGGGGAAAAAGGGGGTTGTTGGGGTGGTTTGTGTGGAATCGCGTGCGAGCCGATGTATGGTGGATCGGTTGCCCCGGTGTGTGGCCGGGGCGGGAGAAAGGTGCAGGATGCGCGTGCTCATCGGCCGTCCCCTGGAGTGGGGCACGACCGATCAGCCCACGCGTCCTCGACGGTGTGTTCCCCGGAAGGCCGGACGGGCCTGAGGGGGAGCCGGAGCGCGGCGGCGATCGGCCGAAGCGTTCTCGCGAGGGCGAGCGTTGTGGACGAATCAACTCTGACGCAGGCGGAGGAGATCCTCCGGTGGCGGTTCCAGGACCGTGATCTGTTGTCGCGCGCGTTGACGCACGCGTCGATCGCGGAGACGCGCCAGTCGTCGAACGAGCGGCTGGAGTTCCTGGGCGACGCGGTGCTGGGGATGCTGGTGTGCGAGCACGTGTTCCGGGCGTTCCCGGACCTGCTCGAGGGGGACATGACGAAGATCAAGTCGGCCGTGGTGTCGAGGCGCACGTGCGCGATTGTGGCGGACCGGCTGGGCCTGAGCAACCTGCTGCGACTTGGGAAGGGAATGCAGGTGCGCGAGGGGCTGCCGTCGAGCGTGTCGGCTGCCGTGCTCGAGTCGGTGATCGGCGCGGTGTACCTGGAAGGTGGGCTGGAGGCGGCGCGGTCGTTCTTGATGGCGGAGCTGGAGCCGATCATCGCGCGGGCCGCGGAGAGCGGTCATCAGCAGAACTTCAAGTCGGTGCTGCAGCAGGTGGCGCAGCAGCATCTCTCGGCGTCGCCGGTGTATGTGGTGCTGGATGAGCGCGGGCCGGATCACGCCAAGACGTTCGAGGTGTGCGTGGACGTGGGGGGGAGACGGTTCGGCGCCGCGTGGGGCGGATCGAAGAAGCAGGCGGAGCAGCAGGCCGCGCTGAACGCGCTCAAGTCGATGGGCGTGGTGGTGATGAACGGGGATGGGGACCCGACGGTGATCAGTGCTGATGCGATTGCGCAGGTGGTGCTGATGGAGGATGGGGCATCGCCTGCGGAGGCGTGAGGCGCGCCCGTCAGGGGCCGGACCAGGCAGAGAGGTCGATGGCTGCGCGCCCGGGGATGGTGCGCCATGGGAGGAGCGGGCGCGGCCAGGTGGATCGCCGTCGCTGCGCGTCGACGCGTTCGATGGCGATGCGGAGCGGGGGGGCGCTGTCGGAGGTGAGTTCGGTCGGGATAGGGAGAGTGGCGCTCCAGCCGTCGGGGGTGGATGCCGTGAGGACGGTGGAAGCGCGGAGGGGGGAGCGCTCGTTGACGAGGGAGCCGTCTGGTTTGACGCGGAAGATGTGGGTGGGGGAGTCGGTGGGGCCGAGGTAGACGCGGATGAATTCGTCGGAAGAGGGGGCGCCAGCGCACTGGAGGAAGAGTTCCCAGCCTGTGGCGTAGAGGGCTGGGCGGAGGAGCGCGACGGCCGGGGAGGGGGCGGCGAGATCGACGCCGGCGCGCCAGGATTCGAGCGTGTGGCCGGCGCGGAGCGGTCCGAGGGTGACGCCGGGGGGCTTTGCGGGAACGAGTTGCGCGAGTGTGGGGAGCGTGGTGGTCCAGGAGCCGAGGCGCGCGTCGATGGTGGTCGCGGCCGGTGAGATGGTGAGGGTGCGGACGGAGAACGCGGGGAGTGCGTTCATTTCCGGGGGCGCGTCGGGCGCATCGCGCCAGGTGAGCGCTGCTGCCGTGGATGCGCCCATGAGATCGGCAAGGGAGACGGCGATGCCGGCTCCACGTCCCGCGTCGTCCTCGACCCAGGCCGTGGCGGGGGGGAAGGCGGCGAGATAGGCGCGGACGCGCGATTCGAGGGCGGTCGTGTCGAGCGATTCGTCGAGGAGGGCTGCGAGGAGGGAGGCGTTGGCGGTGGGGTCGGTGGGCCAGACGGGGAACACAGTGGCGTCGTCGGAGACGACGATCGCGGTGAGGGTGCGCGTGAGCGTTGCGGCGAGGGAGGGATCGGCAAGCGTGCGGAAGCGGCGCAGGCCGGCGCGCCAGCGATCCTCGGTCTGGACGGCAAGCAGTTCGAGCGCGGGGTGCGCGAGCGCGGGCTCGCGCGCGGGCGGCGCGTCGAGGCGTTCGCGGAGCAGGCGGTCACGCCAGCGGTGCGCGGGGTCGAGCCGGACGTTGGTGAGGAAGCGGGAGAGGGATTGGGGGAGCGGAGCGGCGGCGCGCGGCGCGCTGGTTCGGTCTTCCGGCGTGTCGAGCCAGCGGAGCTGGATGATGCGCGCGTTGACGGTGACGGTGCGGGGCTGCGCATCCGGAGGGAGCACGAGCACCGCAACCCAGACGTCGCTCGAGGTGGATGTGTCGGTGATGGGCGTGTTGGCGGGTTGGGCGAACCAGGCGCCGACTGGGCCGAGCCAGGGGTCGGCGTCCGGGAGTGGGGGGGTGAGCCGGTAGACGACGCTGGGGATCGGTTGCGCGCCGTCGATGGTGGCGTTGACGGTCGGGGGGGAATCGGTGGGTTGAGTGGGCGGCGCGAGCGCGACGACGAGCGCGCGGCCGGGGGTGGCGAACTCGATGTAGGACGCCGGGGCGAGCGCGTTCGCAAAGGACTCATTGAAGAGGGAGGAGGCTTTGGGGCGGCTTGGTGCGCAGGAGGTGAGGGGGGCGAAGGCGCAGACTGAGCACGCCAGCGTGGCTGCGGCGCCGCGGAGCAGGCTGGAGGTGCGTGTGATCATCGGTGCGCCTGTACGTGTCGCGCGGACGAGCGGTTGGGTCGTCAGGCGGGCTTGACCGGGAGGGTGGCGAGGAGATTCTCGACGATGGCGTCGGTGGTGACGCCCTCGGCCTCGCCTTCGAAGTTGAGGAGGATGCGGTGTCGGAGGGCTGGGGTGGCGACGGCTTTGATGTCGTCGATGGAGATAGCGGCGCGGTTGTCGAGGAGTGCGCGGACCTTGGCGCCGAGGATGATCGACTGGGCTGCGCGAGGGCTGGCGCCGAAGCGGACGAACTTGTTGACCATCGGGGTGGCGAAGGATTCCTTGACGCGGGAGTCGGGGTTGGACTGTGTCGCGAGCGTGAGGCGGACGGCGTAGTCCTGCACGTGCGGGGCGGAGGCGACGCGGCGGACAAGGGCCTGGTGTTGGAGGATGCCGGGCCCGTCGAGGACGGGTGAGGCTTCCTGCGTGGCGCCGGATGTGGTGCGGTTGAGGATCTCGGAGAGTTCGGCGCGTGTGGTGGCGCCGACGAGAAGCTTGAAGAAGAAGCGGTCGAGCTGTGCTTCGGGGAGGGGGTAGGTGCCCTCCTGCTCGATGGGGTTCTGGGTGGCCATGACGAAGAAGGGCGCTTCGAGCTTATGGGTGACGCCCCCCACGGTGACGGAGCGCTCCTGCATGGCCTCGAGGAGCGCGGATTGGGTCTTGGGTGTGGCGCGGTTGATCTCGTCGGCAAGGACGATCTGCGCGAAGATGGGGCCCTTCTGGAAGGAGAAGCGCCGGCCTTCGGGCGTGTCGGTGAGGATCGTGGCGCCGGTGACGTCCGCGGGCATCAGGTCGGGAGTGAACTGGATGCGGGAGAAGTTGAGGCGCACAGCCTGGGAGAGCGTGCGGATGAGGAGGGTCTTGCCGAGCCCGGGCGCGCCTTCGAGGAGGGCGTGCCCGCCTGCGAAGAGGCAGGTGAGGACGCCGTCGATGATCTCGCGTTGTCCGACGACGGCGCGCTCGATCTGCTCGCGAACGGCGTTGTAGTCGGCGCGGAAGCGCTCGATGGCGGCGCGTGCGGCGTCGGCTGCGGGCGTGGGTGCGGTTGGATTGGTTCCGGAGGGTTCCTGCGTGGGCATGCCTGGTTCGCCGGGGGTGCGGAAGGCGTTCCGGGATGTTGTTCCGGGCCCGGTGTGCCGGTTTCCGGGGCTTGTGCTTCCGGGTGTCCGGGGCGTGCCCGCAGGAGCGGGCGGACGGAATGGGCGTGGCAGGAGTCGAACCTGCGACCTCACCCTTATCAGGGGTGCGCTCTAGCCACCTGAGCTACACGCCCGGAAGACGCGGGAGTATACCGGTCATCGCCCGACCTTCAACGTGGGTCGATGTCCCGAAAATGTGGTGGGGTGAGTGAACCGGCCCGGGTGGAAAGGCCGATGAGAGGGGCACGTCGGACCTCCTCGAGGATTCGGGGACGGGACGCAGCGTGTTATCCGCAAGATTCCGGGTTCCCGCGGAGCGCGGGAGGGGCGGGTGAACGCAACGTGGCGGCCTTCACGGCGATCGCGCCACTCCGGCACATCTGGAACGGATCAAGCCCCCAGCACGGAGCGCATGTGCGCGTCGTTCCGGGGAGACGTCTTCTCACCGAAGTCGTGCGCTGCACGCACACGCACAGGAGTCAGACCCGAATGAACACGTTCGCCAACCCCTTCATCGCTTCGAACCCGTTCGGCTTCACGAATGCCTTCGCGTCGCCCGCGTCGTTCGGCTCGTGCGGGACGGGGGGCTTCCCCGGCGTCAACGGCCTGAACAGCGCGCCGTTCTTCGGCGCTCCGATGTTCCAGGCGCCCTGGACGTCGCCCGTCGGTCAGTGGATCAACACGACCCCGACGACGGCGTCGTACGGCTACGCGAACGCCCCGACGGCGTGGACGAACACGCCCGGCGCGCGCTTCAACGGCTTTGTTCCGACCGCGACGAACAGCTTCCTGAACCCCGTCGCGTTCAACGGCGCGACGGCGTCGCCCTTCGCTTCGTGGTTCAACGGCTTCGCCCCGACCAACGCCTGGGCGCCCTCGTTCAACGCGTGGAACACGCCTTTCGCGTGGAACACGCCCAACACGTTCGGCGGCGCGTTCAACACGCCGTCGTTCCAGGCCCCGACGTTCGCGAACACGTTCGGCCCGATCGCGGGCGTGAACGCGTGGTCGAACCCCTTCGCGACGACGGCGTGGAACGGCATGTTCAGCACGCCGTTCTCGACGATCGCTCCGTGGGCGAACACGGGCTGGACGGGCGCGACCCCCTGGAACTGGACGGCGAACACGCCGTTCAACACGGCCCCGATCTGGAACACGATCCCGTCGTTCTTCGGCGCGAACGCGTTCGGCTACGCGAACAACACGCCCGCGTTCAATCCCGCGTTCTTCTCGAACATGAGCCCGGCTGCGTTCGCGGCGCAGAACACGCCCGTGAACAACCCCTACTTCAACGCGTCGAACACCACGGCCAACAACGGCAGCCCCTTCCATAGCGGCATGCCGACCCAGAACACGAACCCCGGTCTCTGCCGCGACGCGGCCTGAGTCGGGTGAACGTTGATGCGGGCGCGACGCGCTCGTGATGGAATTAGTGCGCGGCGGCGGGCCTCCTGGGCTCGCCGCTCGCGTTTTTGGGAGGCGTGGTGAGCCCGGCGACGTGGAGGATGCGCGTGAGTTCGCGCCCGTCGTGCTCGTTGAACGCCCCGACGTCGTAGGAGTCGAGGTCGAGAACGCCCCATGCGGCGCCGTCGGGCTCAAGGCAGGGCAGGACGAGCTCGGAGCGGTCTTTGGGGTCGCAGGCGATGTAGTTGGGGCCGAGAGCGGCGACGTCGTGGACGATCAGAGGCTCGCGCGTGAGGAAGGACTTTCCGCAGGCGCCGTGGAGGCCGATGGGTGAGCAGGCGGGCTTATCGCGTCGTGGGCCGAGGACGAGGTGCTGGGGCTCGCTCGGGTCGGGGAGATAGAAGCCTGCCCAGGAAACGGCTGCTGTATGGAGGGCATCCCAGAGGATGTCCACAAGGAGTCGCATGCGCGTCTCACGGTCCGCGGAAGGAGGGATGTCACTCTCGACGCGGTGGAGGATGGCGGCGTAGTCTCGTGCGGTCATGTGAGGATTGTGGGGGGGGCGAGGTGCGAAATCCACCCGCTGCGCGAGGTGAAGATCGAGGCAGCGGCAATCGGGCTGTGCCCCTGGCGAACGGAGCGGTATGAGCGGACGCGCGAAGGCAGGTAGCGTGGTGGCGCTAGTGATGGCGGGCGTGCTCGGCGCGCTGGCGCTCGCGGGGCGCGGGTTGTTCGATGGTGAACCGAAACCCATGCAGGAAGACACCATGTACATAGGGCCGCGCGCGGCGGAGCTGGAGCCGAACCTGGGATGGCTGAACACGGACCGCGCGCTGCGGTTCGACGGGGACCTCAAGGGGCGGGTGGTGCTGCTGGACTTCTGGACGTACTGCTGCATCAACTGCATCCACGTCATCGACGAGCTGGAGGAGATCGAGAAAGAGTTCGAGCACGACCCGGTCGTGGTCATCGGGGTGCACTCGGCAAAGTTCGACAACGAGCAGGACCGGCGGAACATCCGCACGGCGATCCAGCGGTATGAGATCGCGCACCCGGTGGTGGTCGACAAGGAGATGGGGATCTGGAACCGGTACGGGGCGCGCGGGTGGCCCACGCTCGTGGTGATCGGGTCGGACGGGTACGTGATCGGCGCGACATCGGGAGAGGGGAACAAGGAACTGCTCTCATCCACAATCCGGCGCGCGCTCGAGGACGGCAAGAAGAGGGGAACACTCGCGGAAGGGCCGCTGCAGATCCGGCGAGACGCGAGCGTCGCAAGCGCGAGTGGCCTGCTCTTCCCGGGCAAGGTGCTGGGGGATGCCAAGGGCGGGCGCCTCTTCATCGCGGACTCGGGCCGACATCGCGTGATCGAGGCGTCGTGGCCGGACGCCGGCGGACGCGCGATGGTGAAGCGCGTCTTCGGCGGGATGGACTCGGGTTTCGTGGACGGCGCCGCTGAGAGGGCAAGGTTCTATGAGCCGCAGGGGATGGCGTTGAGCGCGGACGGGGCGCGGTTGTTCGTGGCGGACCGTCGGAATCACACGCTGCGGGCGATCGATCTGGCGAGCGGGGGCGTGTCGACGATCGCGGGGACGGGCGAGCAGGGGCGGGACCGCCGGGGCGGGAAGCAGGCTCGCGACGTGGCGCTGAACTCGCCGTGGGATCTGGTGGTGGACGGGGAGTCGCTGTTCATCGCGATGGCTGGGCCGCACCAGATCTGGATGATGGACCTCGCCAAGGGAACGATCGCGTCGTACGCGGGCTCGGGGATCGAGAACATCGTGGACGGCGACATCAGCAGCGCGGCGCTCGCGCAGCCGTCGGGGTTGGCGCTCGACGGCCGCACGCTGTACTTCGCGGACTCGGAGGTGTCGGCGGTGCGGTTTGTCGACCTGTCGAAGGGGCAGGTGCGGACGATCGTGGGGGAGGGCCTGTTCGAGTTCGGGGATATCGACGGGGATCACCTGACGGCGCGCCTGCAGCACCCGCTCGGAGTGACGGTGTGGAACCACGCGCTGCTGGTGGCCGACACGTACAACCACAAGATCAAGCGCGTGGACCCGGTCGGACTCCGTGTGGAGTCGTGGCTGGGAGACGGTGTGGGCGCGAAGGGGTTCGACGCGCCGGCGCTGTATGAGCCGGGCGGGCTGCATCTCTCGGGCGAAGGGGAGAGCGCGAAGCTCTTCATCGCCGACACGAACAACCATCGCGTGCTGATGGTCGATCCCGGGACGCGCGCGTGGGTGGAGGTGGGGCTGGACGGGCTGGATGGTGAGATGCGCGGGCCCGCGGCGCGACTCGATGAGGAGCATGAGATTGAGGCTGTGGTCGGCGCGGGCGCGCCGGTGACGTTCGTCGTGACACCCCCATTGCTCGACGGGACGCACCTGAACGGGGATGCGCCGATCTCGCTGCGGGTGGAGCGGGACGGGGCGCTCGTCGCGCAGCGGACCGTGGGCGCGGGGGACGTGCCGGTGGAGTTGGAGATTGCCGTGGAGCAGGCGCTCGAGGGGGAGTGGCGCGTGGAGGCGCGCTACGCGTACTGCACCGAGGACGACCGGGCGTTGTGCGCGCCGCGGTCCGCCGGCTGGAAGGTGCGGGTGCGCACGCAGGCCGGAGGGGCCGATCGGGTTGCGCTCGGCGGGCGGTGACCGGTTCGGGGGCCACGGGACGCAGGGGCGGCGGTGGGGGGGTAGGATCGTTGCGGCGTACACGTGGGTCCAACGATGCCTCAGAGCACCACCGCAACAGTCAGGGACATCGCTCTCATTTCCGTGGCCGGGCCGCGCGAGGTGTCATTGGCGTTGCTGCCCCCGGGCCCGATGACGATCGGCCGTCGAGCGACACACGACCTGTCGTTGCCCGAGGACGATCACGTCTCGCGCGACCATGCCGTGCTCGAGTATCACGCGGATGACCGGAAGGGAGTCGAGGGGGGCGTGTGGAGCATCCGGGACTCTTCGAGTCGGCACGGGACGTGGGTGAACGGGGTGCGGATCACGCCGGGGCGTGCGTGCCCGATCCACCCGGGGGATTCCGTGGTGCTGGCGCCTTGGGCGTTCGAGGTGGTGGATCGCGCGACGGTGCGTCAGGAGGCGGCGCAGACGTACGCGTTGATCGACGATTCGGCGATGGGGACGATCGTGCGCCGGATCGGTCCGGACGCGGCGCGACCCGCGGAGCGGCTGGGTCTGCTGCTCGACTGCGCGGAGGCGATTCAGGCGGCGTCGTCCGAGAGGGAGCTGGCGGAGGCGATCCTGGACGCCGCGGTGATGGGCGCGTCGTTCGCGAACGCCGCGGTGCTGAAGTCCAGAGATCTGTCGGGGCAGATCGGTGTGATCGCGTCGCGCGGGGATGCGTTCCGGGGTGTGGGTGAGGGGGGGAGCCTTCCGGTGAGCCGCACGCTCGTGGAGGAGGCCTCGCTCGGCTCGCCCGCGCTGCTGATGGCGTCGGGCACGATCGACGTGGATGCGATGAGCGTCGCGCAGTTGGGCATCGACGAGGCGCTCTGCGTGCCGCTGATGATCGGCCCGAGCATCGGCGCGTATCTGTATCTGGACAATCGCGCCGGCGAACGTCGGAGTGATACGCGGGGCGTGGAGCGCGAGGCGACGGCATTCGCTGTGGGGCTTGGGCGATTGGCGTCGTTGGCGTTCGCGAATCTGCGCCGCATGGAGCTGGAGCGTCGCCAGGCGACGCACGACGCGGAGATGGCCGCGGCCGAGGAGGCGCAGCGGTGGATCCTTCCGCCGCGGACGGGCGAGTTCGGAGGGGTCTCGTACGAGGGCATCTGCCGGCCGGGACGAGGGATCGGCGGAGACTTCTTCGACATCATCCCGCTGGGGGAGGGGCGGATCGGCGTGGCGCTCGGTGACGTGACCGGGAAGGGCGTTGCGGCGTCGGTGCTGATGACCGCGGCCCAGGGCTTTCTTCATTCACAATTGACCGAACACGGGGACCCCGCGCGCGCCGTGGCGGAGTTGAACGGGTTCGTGGCGCGCCGCCAGCCCATGCAGCGGTTCTTGACCCTGTGGGTGGGGGTAGTGGACGTGCGCAAGGGGGAGATCCGGTACGTCGATGCGGGCCACGGATATGCGTTGCTCCGGGGCGAGGACGGGCAGGTCTCGCGTCTGGACGAGGGGGACGCGCTGCCCGTGGGTGTCGCCCCGGATACAGATACGAGGACGGCGACCATCGTTCGGATCCGTCGCGGGGACGGGTTGCTCGTGGTGAGCGACGGGGTGGTGGAGCAGCCGTCGCGCTCGGACGGACGGCGGGACCTGTTCGGCATGGAGCGGGTGACGGACTGGCTCCGACAAGCCGCGGGCGGACTCGCGTTGGACGGCCTCCTGCAGGACGTGGAAATGCACGGCGGGACCACAAACCTTGCCGATGATGCAACGGCGGTCATTCTGCGAGTATGAAGCGCTTGGAACCGTCCGGGATACCCAGTCGAACCGGATGGGGGTGTTGTGCGGACCTACGTATTCGGACGTAGTGCCGGGTCCGGTCGCAGAGAGACATAGGATGTCCGACAGGACAGGAGAGGACCGGATGCAACGATTGACGACGGCGACGGTGGTCATCAGCGCAGGGCTCGCGCTCTCGAGCGTGGCGCACGCCGCCGACCGCAACTGGAACAACGCGAACGGGGGCGTCTTCGGCTCGCCCACGAACTGGTCCGAGGCCGCGGCCCCGGGACCGTTGGACCGCGCCATCTTTGACATTCCCGGCACATATACGGTGACGTTCCCGGTCTCCGCGGCGACGACGTGGCTTGTCGGCGGTCGTGGTGACGTGACGCTGCAGTTCCAGAATCAGTCGACGTACTTCGTCTCCTCCGAATTCACACTCGGCGATCTCGCCGCTCCTCCCGCGACGATGCGCATCCGGAACGGCGGGGTGAGCGCGTCCGCCGTGCGGTATCCCCTGCTCGACGGCAACACCGCAACGATCGATGTGGCGGGCGGTGGGGGCGCAGGGCTCTTCATCACGAACCAGCTGACCGTGGCCGAGCGCGGCGTGGGCAATCTGAACGTGTCCGATGGCACGGTTTCCGCCGCGAACACGACGGTGTGCGCGTCTGGCTCCTCGAGCGGCACTGTGACGGTCGGGCTGGGCGGGCAGTGGACGAGTGGGCAATTCCTGTTCCTCGGGCTGGGTGGCGACCCGACGCTGAACGTGAATACAGGCGGCACGGCCGCGTGCGGGACGCTCCGAATGGCGTCACAGTTCACCTCGCAGGCGGTGGCCAATATCTCCGGGCAAGGCGCGCTGTTTCAGGCCTTCGATGAGATGGATATCGGGGATGGTGGGACAGCCACGATCAACGTCTCCGGGGGTGGCAAACTCATCACGAACGTCACGCGCGTCGGCTCACTCGCAGGCGGCATGGGGCACGTGAACATCACCGGCGCTGCATCCCGTTGGGAGCCGGGCATCAGCTTGCAGGTCGGCGCGTCCGGCACGGGCACGGCCACGATCGAGGGTCAGGCGCAGGTGCTCCCGCAACAGGCCGGGTTCGTCGGCGTCGATGCAGGGAGCAACGGCACGCTTACCGTGCGTCAGGCGGGGACGCTCGTGTCGATCCCGAGCGCACAGCTCCAGGTCGGTCGCGACGGCATCGGCACGCTCGTTGTGGAGAACGGGGGCGAGGTGCGATCGAGCGGCTCCACGTCGCCCTCCCAGACGGGCGCGATCATCGGGCTGCAAAACGCAGGAAACGGCACGGCAACCATCACCGGCTCCGGGTCCAAGTGGACCGTGCAGGGTGGTTCCATGGTGGCCGGCTGGGCCTCCAACGGAACACTCCGGGTGCAGAACGGCGGTCTGGTGACCTCCGTGGAGGGGTATGTGGGTCGGCTTGCCGGCTCGGTCGGTGTGGCCGAGATTTCCGGCGCCGGCTCGTCGTGGACGTGCACGGGCGACCTAAGGGTGGGACTCGGCCCGTCAAACGCTGCCGGGGGGACCGGCACGCTGCGCGTGCAATCAGGCGGGACCGCCATGGCCCCGACCATTCGTGTGGGCGCAACCGGCACGCTCGCGGGTGACTCGACAGTACAGGGCGCGGTGAACGTGGCAGGCGTCACGGCTCCGGGCTCGACCACGAGCCCCACCGGGCAGCTGTCCGTGCAGGGTCCGTACACACAGACCAGTGGCGCGACGCTCCGCATCGACCTCGCAGGCACGACCCCCGGCACGCAGCACGATGTCCTTGCCGTCTCGGGCGCCGCATCGATCGCGGGAACCCTCGTGCTGAATCTGGTCAGCGGGTTCAGCCCGCCGGGCGGCACAACGTTCACCGTTCTGACGGCGCCGAACGTCACCGGCACGTTCTCGACCGTGCAGGCGTCCCCTCCCCTCAGCGCCTCGTGGGAGGTCATCTACGAGCCGGGTGCGGTCAAGGTGCGTGCGGCGGGCGCCGCGTGCCCGGGCGACGCCAATGGTGACCGGCGTGTCGATTTCCTCGACCTGAACATCGTGCTCTCGTTCTTCGGCCAGAACGTCCCGGTCGGCACGAGCGGCGATCTCAACGCGGACGGCCAGGTCACCTTCATCGACCTGAACATCGTGCTCTCGTTCTTCGGCCATACGTGCGGAGCCTGAGACGCCGGTTCGAGAGACGCAGATCACAGCACAATTGAAAAGGCCCGCCCCTCGAGAGGGCGGGCCTTTTTGTGGATCGTGCGTTGTCCGAGACGGTGATTACCGTGTGTTGCAGCCGCCGAAGTTGCTGAGAATCAGGTTGAGGTCGGCAAAGTTCACCGTGCCGTCCCCGGTGACGTCGCCCTGCAGACCGACGCCGACCTGCCCGAACTCGCTCAGGACGATGTTGAGGTCGGCGAAGTTGACGATGCCGTCGCCGTTCGCGTCGCCGAGGCAGGACACCGTCGTGACCTCATCGACGTCGCCGGTGATGACCAGAGCGAAGCCCTGCGTCTCCTGATTCACGGCCGTGCCGAGGACGCGGACCGTCCACGTGCCCGTCGAGGGGTTGGTGATGTGCACCTGCTCGGTGGAGTTGATGGCGTCCGCGCTGCCGCCGCTGTTGGAGACGCCGGTCGTCGTGTTGAAGTTGTTGCCCTTGTAGACCGTGCCGCTCGGATCAACGACCTCGAGATCGAGGTTGTTGACCGGGGTGAACGACGCGCCCAAGCTCGCGGGGACGTCGGTGAAGGTCATCGTGACGCGGAGCTGCTCGGAAGAGCCGTTCACGTCGAAGTCCCAGGTCATCATGCCGCCCGTGTTCAGCGACTCGGGAGACGAGTTGCGGACGTCACGGACGATCAGCGTGCGGGTGTCGCCGGCGAAGTGCGCCGAGACGTCCCCGACGAGCCGGCCCCAGCCCTCACGGTTGCTCGGGTAGCCGGAGATGCCCGTCATGTCGACAGAGCCGTTGATGACCATGGCGCGGAGGAGCGCCCCGGTGGGCGTGAAGCCGTTGGCGGGGACCGCGGCGCCGGTCGGGTAATACCCGTCCGTGAAGTACTGCCGCATCAGGGCCGTGGCGCCAGACACAGCGGGGCACGCCATGGACGTGCCGGTCAGGCTCCGAAGGCCGCAGGTGGTGCCGGACGACGCGGACGAGGTGCTGCAGCCCGGGGCGTACACCTCGGGCTTGCGCCGGCCGTCGGCCGTGGGGCCTTGACCACCCGAGCAGTGGTTGTTGATCGAGGAGTTGTCCTGCGAGGCGCCGACCGCGAGGCACGACTTGCCGTTCTCAGGCGTGTACAGGACGGACTGGTTGGTCACGGCAAACGCGACCACACTGTCCTCGTTGTCGCGGGAGAACTTGTCGACGGCCCAGGCCCAGCCGTTGTAGTCCGTGCGCCCGTCCGCGCCCCAGGAGTTGGTGTGCACGCGGGCGCCCTGTGTGTGGTGCTGGGTCAGGCGGCTGAGGAAGGTCGTTCCCGTCGAAACGTCGTTCGGCGTCAGGTTGAAGACGATCTTTGCGTCGTACGCCACGCCGCGCGTGTCCGTCGTGTCGCCGTTGTCGCCCGCGATCGTGCCCGCCACATGCGTGCCGTGCGATGCCGCCGAGCCCGAGGACGAATTGAACGCGAGCACCTTGCGGTGTGTGGGGCCGGGCGCGACGGTGTCGCGGAACGAGCAGTGGTTGAGGTCCATGCGGCTGTCCTGCACGCCGACGACCTGGCCCAGACCCGTGATGCCGTTGTCGTAGAACGGCGTCGGCCCGACCGCGCCGCTCTGCACGATCGTGCGCGACGTGGAGTTGCGCAGGGTGGCTTCAGGGGCCTCCTCGACGTACTGCACGGCGCTCAGGGCGGCGACCGCCTTAGCGGCTTCCGGTGCAGCGGTCAGCGCGACGACCGTGCTCCCGGCCTCGCTGCTGACGCCCAGGACGCGGACGCCCGGGATGGCCGCGATCGCGGTCTTGGTGGCCTCGCCGATCTCGCCCTCGAAGAGATGCGCCCAAAGTGCGACCTCACCGCGCGACGCGATCTCAAGACGCTCGGGCGAGACGTACTCGCGCTGACCGATCTTCGGATCGACCTTCCATTCCGGGCGCAGCTCCGTGCCCCACTGCACGAAGTCGATCAGGTCGAGCGTCGAGGCGCGTGCGTTCCGATCGATCGTGACCACGTACGCGTTGGCCGGGAGGTAGTTGCCCAGACGAACGCCGGCGCCCTCGAGCGCGTCCCGGCGCTCGGGCGTGATCGGCCCATCCAGCTGGATGACGTACCGCTTGGTCTGCATGGCCTCAGGTGCGACGCCCTCTGCCAGCGTGCTCAGGCGTGCGAGCCGCAGGCCTTCCGTCCGGACGCGCTCGCCCGGGAAGATCACCGTGAAGCGGTCGGGCGCCGGGACGAACTCCGGCTCGACAATCGAATTGACCGGGCTGACGACCTGGGCGCCGGCCGTAGACGACAGCGCTGCGGCGATGCCGGCGGCGAGAGACAACGCGACCGCATTGATGCGGCTGGGAGAACAGTGCTTCATGGTGTGAGGCCCCACTTCAGTCTGAAGGTTCCGATCGGGGGAAACTCAACCCGATCGGCGCCACGGCCTTCGGGCGGGGGCCCTCTGCCCCGCCTCACCATACCCCCTCCCAAACGGGATACAAATGCTTTTTCATGGGAAGTCCCGTAAGCAGAACGCTTTGGGGGGGTCGCGACCGCTGGACGCCCCACCACGCCCCGGTGTACGCTCCTCTGTTTCCCCCCGGACCGCTCGGTCCGGCCGATATCGCTTTCCCTGACACACACCCGCCTCACCACGCAACGAGGATCTCGATGGCCACCACCACCGCCGACCCCAAGATCTCCCTCGCTGACGCCGGCCCCTGCCGAAAAAAGCTCGCTTTCGAGATCCCCGCGCCAACCGTCGCAGAGGCGCTCCAGACCGCGTACGCGGCCTACATGGAGAACGCCGCTCTCCCGGGCTTCCGCAAGGGCAAGGCCCCCAAGGGCCTCATCGAGCGCATGTTCGGAAAGTCCGCCCGCGAAGAGGCGCGCAACCGACTCGTCTCCGCGGCGTACCAGAAGGCCATGGAGCAGCACAAGCTCCGTGTCGTCGGCGATCCCGAGGGCGGGGAGGACCTGGCCGAAGCCGAGCTCTCCCCGGAGAAGCCCCTCTCGTTCACGCTCGAAGTCGAGGTGGCTCCCGAGTTCACGATGCCCGCTCTTGAAGGCATCCCCGTGAAGAAGCCTCTCTACGCCGTGTCGGACGAGATGCTCAACGAGGAACTGCACCGCATCGCCACGCACGAAGGCGATCTGGTCGAGCGCGAAAAGGCCGAGCCCGGCGACTACTGCACTGGGAAGGGCATCATCCTCGACGAGTCGGGCAAGAACGTGCTCGAGATCGACGGCGCCGTGATCCAGATCCCCGAGGAGAAGTCCAAGGGCAAGGGCGCGATCATGGGCGTGCTCGTCGACGACTTTGCCAAGCAGATCGGCGCGCCCAAGTCGGGCGAGACGATCAAGGTGAAGGCCAAGGGCCCGGCGCACCACGAGGTCATCTCGATCCAGGGCAAGCCCATCACCATCGAGTTCCAGGTCGACCGTGTCGATCGGATCCAGCCCGTCGCGCTCGCCGACCTCGCCCAGCGTCTGGGCGTCGAGACGGAGGACCGCCTGCGCGAGGCCGTCAAGCAGCGCCTCGAGATGCGCACCAACGTGCGCCAGCAGGCCGCAATGCGCCGCCAGATCGCCGATCATCTGCTCTCGAGCGTGAAGATGGAGCTGCCCACGAAGATGTCCGAGCGCCAGGCCGCGCGCAACCTCGAACGCCGCCGGCTCGAGCTGATGTACCGCGGCTTCCCGCCCATGCAGGTCGAGCAGCAGATCGCCGAGATGCGCGCCGCCTCCAGCGACGCCGCGGCACGCGAGCTCAAGATGTTCTTCCTGCTCGACCGCGTCGCCACCGACCTCAAGGTCCAGGTCAGCGAGAACGAGATCAATCAGCGCATCGTCCAGATGGCCATCGACCGCGGCGAGCGCCCCGAGCGCCTCCGCAACGAACTCATCCGCAACAACCAGGTCGGCATGCTCGTCCAGCAAGTGCGCGAACACAAGGCCATGGACGCGCTGCTCTCCAAGGCCTCCATCAGCGACGTCTCGCCCGAGGAGTTCGACAAGGCCGACGCCAAGGACTGACGCCGGACCGCCTCGCGCCGGTACCATCCGGACTGATCACAGAGTCCGAACACGGAGTTGCCGCATGCGCACCCCCCGGTCGTTCCTGCGCGTTCTTGCCACCCTGCTTCTGATCGTCGCACCGCCGTCCCTCGCCGCCGACGCCGTCGTCCTGCACTGCGGCTCGCTGCTCGCGTCGCCGGGGCGATCCGATGTCGTCCGCGAAGCCACCATCGCCGTGCTCGACGGCCGCATCGCCAAAGTCGAGAAGGGCTATGCCGCTCCGGCCTCCCTCGGCGCCGAGTTCGCCGATGCGCGCATCATCGACCTGAAGGACGCCTTCGTCCTGCCGGGCCTCATCGATTGCCACACACACATCACGTGGGAGATGAACCCCGCGCAGCGCGTGCAGGCCGTGGAGCTCTCCGACGCCGACTTCGCGCTCCAGGGCGCCGTCTACGCCGGCAAGACCCTCCGCGCCGGCTTCACCACGATCCGCAACGTCGGCTCGCAGGGGCGCGCCGCGTTCGCGCTGCGCGACGCCATCCGTCGAGGCGACGTCCTCGGCCCGCGCATCCTCGAAGCCGGACAGTCCATCACCCCCACCGGCGGCCATGCTGACCGTACGCTGGGCTATCGCGAGGACCTCTTCCACGTGCCAGGCGCCATGCAGGGCGTGGCTGACGGACCCGATGAGTGCCGCAAAGCCGTCCGTTCGCAGGTGAAGCGTGGCGCCGACGTCATCAAACTCACAGCCACCGGCGGGGTGCTCTCCGCCACAGCAGCAGGCACCGAGCAGCAGTTCACCGACGACGAACTCCACGCCATCGTCGAAACCGCCCACATGCTCGGACGCAAGGTCGCCGCGCACGCCCACGGCACGGGCGGCATCAAGGCAGCCCTCCGCGCCGGCGTCGATTCCATCGAGCACGGATCCTTCCTTGACGACGAAGCCATCTCGCTCTTCAAGTCCAGCGGCGCCTATCTCGTCCCCACCCTCCACGCCGGCATGACCGTCGCTCGCATCGCCTCCGAAGAAGACTCCTACTTCCTCCCGGCCGTCCGCGAGAAGGCTCTCCGCGTCGGCCCCGTCATGAAGGCATCTCTCGGCAAGGCCTACAAAGCCGGCGTCCGCATCGCCTTCGGCACCGACTGCGGCGTAGGCCCCCACGGCGACAACGGCCGAGAGTTCGCCCTCATGGTCGAAGCCGGGATGACCCCCGTCGACGCGCTCGCCTGCGCCACGATCCATGCCGCCGACCTCCTCGGCCTCAACGCCGAGATCGGCTCCATCGAACAGGGCAAGTGCGCGGACATCGTGGCGGTCAACGGTGATCCCCTGTCGGACATCGGCGCGATGCAGCGCATCCGCTTCGTGATGAAGGACGGGGGCGCGATCGCGCTGCCCTGATGATCCTCGCCGCCTCAGCCGTGTCCGGCGTCCTGCTCTGGGCCATCGTGCTCATCCTCACGGTCGTCGTGCTCGTTGCGTTCATTACGTGGCTGCGCCGGCGGTTGCTCACAAGCCAGCGCCCCGACGATCCGCCCTTCACCCTGCATGAACTGCGCACACTCCACGCGCAGGGCCGCCTCTCCGACGAGGAATTCCAGAAGGCCCGAGACGCGATGCTCGCCGCTGTTGCCGGGACGCACCGGGGGTCCGCTGGGGATGATTCCAGCCCCGTTCAAGGGCCGCGCAACCCCGGACCCCCGTTCAAACCCGAATAACCGCGCCGGACGTGCCCTCGTGCGGCTTCCTCAACACGGAGATGAGGATCGGCGCTCGGTGTGCCGATACACTTGCGGCGGTGCGGCGGCCGTGGCTGCCCCGACCGCTTCTGTTTCCCTATAACCACGGGAGTCGCATGGCCAAGGACAGGATCGACGCGGGTGATGGGTCCAACAACGCTGGCAACAGCGGCTCTCCCTCCAATGCAGGTGGGGGTGGCGGTGGTGGTGGCGGGGACGGTGGTGGCGGGTTCCGTGGTCGCAAAGTGACCACCTGCTCCTTCTGCGGAAAGACCTCCCGCGAAGTCGGCCCCATGGTCGAAGGCCCCTCCGAGGTCTACATCTGCTCCAACTGCACCGACCTCTGCCAGAACATCTTCAAGCAGGAGCGCCGTCGCGTCTCGGCCGGCAAGGCCAGCGTCGGGGTCATCCCCGCTCCGCGCGAGATCAAGGAGTTCCTTGATCAGTACGTCATCGGCCAGGACCAGGCCAAGAAGGGCCTCGCCGTCGCCGTCCACAACCACTACAAGCGGTTGTCACAGATCGGCGCCGAGGGCTCACCCATCGAGCTCGACAAGTCCAACGTCCTGCTCATCGGCCCCACCGGCTCCGGCAAGACGCTCCTGGCGCGCACGCTCGCGCGCATCCTCAACGTCCCCTTCGCCATCGGCGACGCCACCACGCTCACCGAAGCGGGCTACGTCGGCGAGGACGTCGAGAACCTCCTCCTCCGGCTCCTCCAGGCCGCCGACTACGACCTCGAGTCCGCGCAGCGCGGCATCATCTACATCGACGAGATCGACAAGATCGGCAAGACGTCCAACAACGTCTCGATCACGCGCGACGTCTCGGGCGAGGGCGTGCAGCAGTCCCTCCTCAAGATGCTCGAGGGTACCGTGGCCAACGTCCCTCCCCAGGGCGGCCGCAAGCACCCCGAGCAGCAGTACATCCAGCTCGACACCTCCAACATCCTCTTCATCTGCGGTGGCTCGTTCGTCGGCCTCGAAGAGATCATCCGTCGGCGCATCGGCAAGGGCCGCATCGGCTTCACCACCGAGCAGGCCCGCGAGTCGGACGACTCTCAGCGCTCCGGCGAGATCCTCCGTCAGGTCACCCCCGAGGACCTCATCGAGTTCGGCATGATCCCCGAGTTCATCGGGCGCCTCCCGGTCATCACCCCCCTCATGCCGCTCGGTGTTGACGCGTTGATCAACATCCTCACCGAGCCCAAGAACTCACTCGTCCGTCAGTACCAGCACCTCTTCTCCCTCCAGAACGCCAAGCTCACCTTCACCGGTGAAGCGCTGGAGGCCATCGCCCGCAAGGCCCTGCAGCGCAAGACCGGCGCTCGCGCCCTCCGCGCGATCCTCGAAGAGGTCATGCTCGAACTGATGTACGAGCTGCCCGATCAGGACAACGCCGAGGCCGAATACGTCCTCGACGCCGCGGCCCTCGAAGGTCCTGTCCGTCTGGCGGACCTCCGAGTCTCGCGCGCTCGCAAGGAATCGGCGTAAGCCACGACACAAGCGGTCAGGTATCGGTGAGCCTACCCTAGGGCATTCTTGCCCAGGGAGGCTCCCGTGCTTTCGACGTCGTCATCTCGTCGGCTGGCTCTGTGGCTCTCGACCGCGGCGCTGCTCATCACGTGTGCGCACGCGCACGCCCAGAGCGGCCCGCCGAAAGCCGTGGTCCGCATCGCCCCGGCCCAGATGCGCCCCGTCGATCAGCGCATCAACGCCACCGGCCGCATCCGCGCTGTGCGCGAAGCGCAGGTCGCCTCCCGCGAGCCGGGCCGCGTGAAGTCCGTGGCGGTGCGCCAGGGCGACCGCGTCAAAGAGAATGACGTCCTCGTCATCCTCGACGACGCCGTGCTCAAGCCCGAGGTCACCGCAGCCCGCGCCGACGCCATCCGCTCCCTCGCGCTCCTCGCAGAGCGCGAAGCCGACCTCTCCAAAGCCGAGCGCGACCACGCGCGGCTCACCGACCTCCACTCCCGCGCCTCCGCCACCGAGAACGAGCTCCTCGACGGGCAAACCGCCCTCCAGCGCGCTCGCGCACGACGCGATCAGGCCAAAGCCGAGTCCGCATCCGATCAGGCCAAGGCCTCGCTCCTTGAGCAACGCCTCGAAGACCTCACCATCCGCGCCCCATTCGCAGGACAGGTCGTCGCGCGCGACATCGACGAGGGCGAGTGGGCCGATCGTGGCCGCACCGTCGCGCGCATCATCGACCTCGACCGCCTCGAAGCCTGGATCGACGTCCCCGAGCGCTACCTCAAGCCCCTCACCCAATCCGCGCCGGTGCTCTCCATCTCCATCCCGGCCATCGCCACCACGCTCCAGGCCAACGCCGACGCGATCCTCTCCATGGGCGACGCCGCGACGCGCACCTTCCCCGTCCGCGCCACCATCGACAACCCCGAGGGCGTCTTCCGTCCCGGCATGACAGTCACGGCCTCCATCCCTACCGGCGAGCAGGCCCCCATGCTCCTCGTGCCCGCCGACGCGCTCCTGCGCGACGACGCCGGCTGGTACGTCTTCACCGCCACAGGCCAGACCGCCGAAGACCGCGCCGCAGTCCCCGCGCGTGTCGAGACCGTCTTCACATTTGACGCCCTCACGGTCGTCCGCACCCTCTCAGGCCCGCTCTTCCCGGGCGCGTTCGTCATCACCGAAGGCAACGAGCGCATCCTCTTTCCGGGCCAACCGCTCCAGATCGCCAACCCCGACGTCCTGAACGCAACCCCGCCCCCCGCGCAGGACAACAACTGACGTGGGACTCATCCGACTCTGCATCCAGCGTCCGGTCGGCGTGGCCGTCGCAGCCGTGCTCCTCGTGCTCGCGGGGCTCATCGCGGTCGCCACCGTCCCCGTGCAGCTCACCCCCAACGTCGACTCCACGGTCATCACCGTCTCGACCTTCTGGGAAGGCGCCTCGCCTGCCGAGATCGAGCGCGAGATCCTCATCGAGCAGGAGAACTTCCTCAAAGGGGTCTCCAACCTCAAGCAGATCACCTCCGTCGCGCAGCAGGACTCCGGCACGGTCCGGCTCGAGTTCGTCGTGGGCGCCGACAAGGACGACGCGTTCCGGCAGGTCTCCGACAAGCTCCGCGAAGTCCCCTCCTATCCCGCGGAGGTCGACAACCCCGTCGTCATCTCGGGCGACCAACGCTCCCGCGACTACATCGCCTGGATCCTCCTCACCTGCGCCGACACCGACTTCGACACGCGCGAGGCCTACGACTTCGCCTACGACCACATCAAGCCCTACCTCGAGCGCGTCGAAGGGCTCTCCGAAGTCCGCGTGCTGGGCGGACGCGAGCGCGAGGTCCAGGTCCGCATCGACGCCGACGCGCTCGCCGCGCGCCAGATCTCCATGACGGAGTTCGTCAACGCCCTCCGGCGCGAGAACGTCAACGTCTCCGCGGGCCAGCTCCCCGAAGGCAAACGCGACGTGCGATTCCGCGTCGTCGGCGAGTACGAGGACCTCGAGCAGATCCGCCTCACCGTCGTCGCACACCGGGACGGCGTCCCCGTCCGTGTCCGAGACCTGGCGGACGTCGTCCAGACCTACAAAGAGCCCACCTCCATCGTCCGCTCCAAGGGACGCACCGTCCTCGCGCTCAACGCGCAACGAGAGCCCGGTGCCAACGTCCTCTCCGTCATGGACGGCCTCAAGGCCGCCGTCCGCGAACTCAACGGCCCCGGCGGCCTGCTCGAAGCCGAGACCCGCCGGCTCGCCCTTGCCAAGCCCTTCGTCCTCGAGCAGGTCTACGACCAGACCATCTACATCTACAACGCGCTCGATCTCGTCCAGTCCAACATCTACATCGGCGGCGCGCTCGCCGCGATCTGCCTCCTCCTCTTGCTCCGCTCCTTCCGCGCCACCCTCATCATCGCCCTCACCATCCCCGTCTCCATCGTCGGCTCCTTCCTCGCGCTCCAGCTCCTGGGCCGCAACGTAAACGTCCTCTCCCTCGCAGGCATGGCCTTCGCCGTCGGCATGGTCGTCGATAACGCCGTCGTCGTCCTCGAGAACATCTACCGACGCCGACAGATGGGCGACAACGCCCCCCGCGCCGCCCTCCGAGGCGCAGGCGAAGTCTGGGCCGCCATCCTCATCTCCACCCTCACCACCGTCATCGTCTTCATCCCCGTCCTCACCGTGCAGGAGGAAGTCGGCCAGCTCTTCCGCGACATCTCCCTCGCCATCTGCGCCGCCGTCCTCCTCTCCCTCATCGCCTCCATCACCATCATCCCCCCCGCCGCCGCGCGCCTCCTCAAGGCCGACCTCCGCACCGCCTCTCCCAAGGCAAAGCCCAACCCCGTCACCCGCTTCGGCGCCGCCATCCAACGCGTCTACGCCCGCTTCCTCAAACTCGCGCTCGGCTCCTGGGTCCTCCGTCTCGCCGTGGTCACAGGCCTCGCATTCGCAGCCCTCGTCGGCGCCATCGTCCTCACCCCGCCCTCCTCCTACCTCCCCGCAGGCAACCGCAATCTCATCTTCGCCTTCCTCATCCCGCCCCCCGGATACAACCTCGACAAGCAGATCGCCCTCGGCCAACGAATCGAATCCACACTCCGGCCCTACTGGGAAGCCGGGCGGATGACCCCCCTCGGCCCAACCCCCTCCATCCCCGGCACGAACCCCGTCACCGGCGCCGCGATCACCGTCACGCCCCCTCCCATCGACAACTTCTTCTTCGTCACCTTCCCTGGCGCCATGTTCATGGGCGCCACCAGCTCCGACGAGGAGAACGTCAAACCTCTCGTCGACCTCTTCACCTACGCGGCACGCCCCGAGGTCGTCCCGGGCGTCTTCTCCATCCCCTTCCAGACGCCCCTCTTCAACATCGGCGGCTTCGGCGCCGGCAATGCCGTCGAGCTCGAGATCACCGGCGACAACCTCGACGATGTCCGTCGCGCCGCGAGCGCCGTGATGGGCAAAGCGTTCGAGTTTGTCGGCCAGCGCGTCTTCTCTTCCGTCCGCCCCGACCCCGGCAACTTCAACATCCCCGCCCAGGAAGTCCAGGCCATCGTCAACCGCGCCGCGGCAGCGGACGTCGGCCTCTCCGTCACCGACGTCGGCCTCGCCGCTCGCGCCGTCGGCGACGGCGCCATCATCGGCGAATACAACTACGCCGGAGACCGCATCGACCTCCGCGTCATCGAGTCCCGACAGGCCGACTGGAGCGCGCCCCGACTCTCCTTCAACGATCTTGCCTCCATCCCCATCGCAACCCCCTCCGGCAAGACCGTCCCCCTCGGCGTCGTCGCCACACTCCAGCGCGTCGACTCCCCCCAACAGATCAACCGCGTCGAAGGTCGCCGCTCCGTCACCCTCGTCATCTCCGCGCCACCCGGCGTCGCCCTCGAACGCGCCACCGAGGTCGTCGAGAACGACATCATCGCCCCCCTCCGTCAGGCCGGCGCCATCCCCCCCAACGTCCGCACCTCACTCGCAGGCGCCGCCGACAAACTCACCCAGGTCCGCGCCCAGATGCTCGGCGACTGGACCGGCTCCTTCTTCTCCATCCTCAAATCCCTTGCCTCCTCCCGGCTCTTCATCGCGCTGCTCTGCTGCTACCTCGTCATGTGCGCACTCTTCGAGAACTGGCTCTACCCCCTCGTCATCCTCATCTCCGTCCCACTCGCGCTCGTCGGAGGTCTCGCAGCACTCAGACTCGTCCACACCTTCGACCCCCTCCAGCAGCTCGACACCCTCACCATGCTCGGCTTCGTCATCCTCATCGGCACCGTCGTCAACAACGCCATCCTCATCGTCGCACAGGCCCTCAACTTCATGCGCGGCTTCGGCGAAACCGAGCACGAACGCATCCAACGCATGCCCTACCGCGACGCCATCGCCGAGTCCGCACGCACGCGCCTCCGACCAATCATGATGACATCCCTCACCTCCGTCCTCGGCATGCTCCCACTCGTCCTCCAGCCAGGCGCCGGCTCCGAGCTCTACCGCGGTCTCGGCGCCGTCGTCGTCGGCGGCCTCGCCTGCTCCACCATCTTCACCCTCTTCCTCGTCCCCATGCTCATGTCACTCGTCATCGACGCGCGCATCGCGCTCGCGCGTGCCCTCGGACGCGATTGGGACCCCGCCGCCTACACCCGTCTCACCGACGATGCGCACGCCTCTCCCCACCCCGCGCCCCAACCCCACGCAATGCTCGCACGCCTCAACGGCGACCGTTCGTGACCGCGCCCGTCCCAAACACCAACAACGTCCTCCTCGTCCACGACCTGGGCCGCATCCCCTACGAGCCCGCATACGCGCGCCAACTCCAAGAGCACGCCCGCGTCCTCTCCTGGCGCGACGCCCCCGACCCCACACCGGCCGGCGTCCTCCTCCTCCTCGAGCACGATCCCCCCGTCGTCACCATCTCCCGCAGGCCCGACGCGCGCAAGCACCTCCTCGCCTCACCCGATCTCCTCGCGCGCCACGACATCGAAGTCCGCGAGACCGACCGCGGTGGCGACATCACCTACCACGGCCCAGGCCAACTCGTCGCCTACCCCATCCTCGACCTCAACCGCCTCCACTGGTCACTCCACCACTACGTCCGCACGCTCGAGGAAATCGCCATCCGTGTCGCAGCCCGCTTCGCCCTCCACACGCGCCGCGATCAGGGCGCCACAGGAGTCTGGACCGACACCCCCTCACCAACAGACGCAGCCAAACTCTGCGCCATCGGCGTCCGCGTGAAACGCTGGGTCACGCTCCACGGCCTCGCCCTCAACGTCTCCACCAACCTCGACCACTTCTCCCTCATCGTCCCCTGCGGCCTCACCGGCCGACCCGTCACCAGCCTCAGGAACGAACTGGGCGACGCCGCGCCCGCCATGCCCGACGTGAAACGCGCCCTTGCCGAAGAGCTCACCACCGTCATGGCCGACGCACTCACAGCCACGCGCTGAAACCTCTTGCGCACCCCGACCGTACCCATTCCCAACACGGCGCCCGCACGCGCCGACATCGGAGGAGAACTCATGCAACGCAAGCAGCCCCGCCTCTCACACACCATCCTGGCCGCCGCGATCATCCTCGCGCTCGCCTGGATCGTCTCGCCCCGCACCCCCCACGCACTCGCGGGCGATCCCTCAGGCCAGACCTACTCCCTGCGCCTGCTCGCCATCCCCGAGAACGGCGCCGCCGTCCTCATCGACCAGTCCAACCGCGCATGGCTCTACACCGCAGGCGCGCGACAGGCCACAGCCATCCTCAACGATTCCAACCAGCACCTGCTGATCCGCTGACCACCCCTGAGCAGCGCGCCCGCGCCATCAGTCCAGCTTCAGGTCCGCCAGCACGTCCGCCGTGATGTCCGCGTCCTCCGGAAAACGGAGCACCGGCCGCGCCAGCATCGCGCGCACCACCGACGCCGAATCCGTCCCGTCCACCTCCTTGTCCGGCAGACGAGACGCAACCACGTACGCAAAGCCCAGCTGCTCCGCCACGGCGTCCGCGCTCGCGCGCGCCGTCAGATACGCCTCCTTCAGCTGCTTCGACGTGAGCGTCTCCATCTCCCGCGCCGCCTCAGCCGTCCGCTGCTGCAGCTCCGCCTGCGCCCGCTGATACTCGCGCGCCAAATCAGGCAGCGAAGGGTCCGTCTCCGGCAGGCTCCTCCCCTTCGCCCCCAGCGCCTCCAACCGCTCGCGCAACGGCGCCAGCGCCTTGTCCGCGGCCTCTCCCGCCTCCTTCCGCGCCGGCTGATACCGGTCGCTGTCCATCAGCGTCTCCACAACCCCGAACACGTCGCACACCGCAACCATCGGACGCTCCGCCGAGATCGACGCGCGACCCGACGCGCTCGCCCCCGCCACCACGCCCACCACCAACGCCACAAACCCCGCGATCATCACTCCCGTCCCGATGCGCATGCGCGAACTCCTTCTCGTATCTCCCCACTGCACGAGCCATCACGATAGGTCGACGAAATCACACGCGCCCGATCAAGGCGTCGCATCCGCGCCCGCCGCAGGAGGCGGAGCCGTCGTGCGCTGCGTCGTCTGCCCCAATCCAGGCAGCGCGCCCGACCACCAAAGCCCGCCCACGATCAGACTCAGCGCGATCACCCCGATCGTCACCACCACCCACACCGGCGTTCCCGCTCGCTTCCGCACAACACCAGGCCCGTGATCCGCATACTCCTCAGGCTTCGGCGGTCGCGAAGGCCGCTTCACAGCCTCCCCCCCGCCATGCGCATCCTTCGTCGGCACGCTGATCAACGCCCCGCACGAATCACACCGCGCCACCGCGCCGCGAAATCCCGAATCCACGTCCAGCTTCTTGCCGCACTTCGGGCAGTCAAAGTGCACCATCGCGCGCCTCCTCAAGGCCTCCACAGATAGTAGAAGCCCGCCGGCAACACCCCAAGCCCCTCCCCCGACACCCGCACGCTGAACGCCCCCTCATCCTCTCCCCCGCGTGCATACGCCGTGCGCACGCTCGCGCCCCTCCCGTGGTACTTCACCACCCGCGCCCGCGTCAGCCCCGCGCGCTCCATCGCGCGCGCCACCGCGTCGTGTATGTCCCCGACCCCGTCCACCATCCCCACCCGCGCAGCCTCCATCCCCGTCACCACGCGCCCGTCCGTGCACCGCGCCAGATCATCCCCCGACACACCACTCCGCCTCTCCCGCACCAGCCCTCGAAACCTCCCGTAGAACTCATCAACCATCCCCTGCAGGATCGCGTAATGCTCCTCCTGCGCAGGCTCCAGCGGGCTCGCCAACGCCTTGTTCGGACCGCTCGTCACCGAACGCGCCTCAACCCCGATCATCGACAGCCCGCGGCTCACGTTCACCGTCTGCATGATCACGCCCACCGACCCCGTGATCGTCGTCGGCGCCGCAACGATCTCATCCGCTCCGAGCGCGAGGTAATACCCGCCCGATGCAGCCACCTCGGAGAGACACGCCACCACAGGCTTCCCCGTCCGCTCCCGGAACCGCGCCAACTCCCGGTACATCGCATCGGACCCGGTCACCGTCCCCCCGGGCGAATTGATCCGCACCACCACCGCGCGCACCTCATGATCATCCGCGGCCTTTGCCAGCCGCGCAACAAACTCATCCACCGGGTTCGACCCGCTCCCCACCAGCCCCGGCGCCGAGGCATCCGCGATCAACCCCCGCACGTCGATCAGCGCCACCTTCGGCCCATCGCGACCCGACGGCCCCACCATCACCAGCGTTTCCTCCAGCACCCCCTCATCCGGCTTCAGATCGAGCACGATCCGATCCGGCAAACACCCAGCCAGCGCCAACACCACCACACCGATCAACACCGCTCGCACCCTCATAGCCCCAGTCTACCTCCTCCCGGTACGCTCACCCCGTGCCCAGACACGCCCCAGTCATGCCCGCCGAGGTCCTGGCCGCGCTCGCGCCCCAACCCGCCGAGACCATCGTCGACGCCACCGTCGGCCTGGGCGGCCACTCCGTCCTCTTCGCCCGCGCCGTTGGCGCCGATGGAACCCTCGTCCTCAACGACGCCGATCCCTCACACCTCATCCTGGCAGAGCAGCGCCTCCGGGATGAACTCGAAGCCCTCCCGCGCCTCGTGCCCCTCCACTCCAACTTCGCAGACCTCCCCCGACGTCTCCTCGAACTCGCGCTCCCTGCCGACGCACTCCTCGCAGACCTCGGCTTCGCCTCCCCCCATGTCGACAACCCGGCCCGCGGCTTCTCCTTCCAGAAAGAGGGACCGCTCGACATGCGCTACGACCCCGCTTCTCCCACCTCAGCAGCCGAACTCATCAACTCCCTCCCCGCCCACGAACTCGCCCAAATCCTCAGCGATTTCGGCGAGGAGCGCCTCGCCCGCCAGATCGCGCAAAAAATCACCGTCGCACGGGCCTCCACGCCGATAACCACCACGACGCAACTCGCCAACATCGTTCGCTCCGCCATCCCACCCTCACGGCGCGACCCCTCGGGCATCGACCCGGCTACCCGAACCTTCCAAGCCCTCCGCATCGCCGTGAACGACGAACTCGGAGCCCTCTCCGCTCTTCTCCACGCCGTCGAACGAGCCGCCTCTCTACCGCCTGCCTCCCGCTGGCTACGACCCCACGCCCGAATCGCCTTCCTTTCGTTTCATTCTCTTGAAGATCGACTCGTCAAACAGACCTTCTCACGCCTCGTCGAGCGATGCCTCGCCTCGTGGGCTCACACCGACTCCACCCGACCCACGCCTGCTACACCCCCCGAAATCGCCGAAAACCCACGCGCACGGTCCGCAAAGCTCCGTGCCGTACGCCTCGCGAATTGAGACCTTCACCCGCAAGGACCGCGCCCTCCGCAAACATCTCCCGCTACAAGACTTGCACGCGATTCCAGCACGAACTGGTATAACTCGCCCGCCGATGGATCGGTATGGGCGATTCCTTTCGGTTCCCGGAACCATCAGGCACGGAAGCCTCCGACATGACTCGTGAGATCAAACTCGCACTTATTCTCGGCTCCGCCCTCGTCCTTGTCGTGGGCGTCCTCATCTCCGATCACCTCTCAGGCGCCCGCAACGCGCGCATCGCCCAGGTCGACGCCGACCTCTCCGCGCCGCCCGCCGCGGCACGCACCACCACAATCCCGGCGATCACCGAGCCCGAGCGCAACGGCTGGGCGCTCCCCTTGGGCCCGCGTCAGGCCAACGCAGAGCCCGCGGCTCCCGCTGTGAGCGGCGCTCTTGCGGACCCCAACGCCACCCTCGCACAGGCAAACGACCCCACCACGACCATCCTCCCCTCCGGCGTCCCCGATTCCGCTCCCCAGCTCACCGCCGATGAGCAGATCAAGACGCTCGAGCAGCTCGCCCGTCAGGAGGGCATCGAGCTCGGCTACGTCGACCCGCCCGCGGCCAAGACCGTCCCCTTCATCCCCAACAACACGCAGCCCACTGCCGCGAACAACACGCCCACCCCGACGACCTCGTCGAACGAGATCGTGGTCCGCGAGGGCGACACCCTCTGGGGCCTCGCCGAAATCCACCTCGGCACGGGCGCCGCCTTCACCAAGCTCCTCGAAGCCAACAAGGACCGCATCGGCTCCGACGGCGAGATCCGCGCAGGCACACGCCTCCGTCTCCCCGCATCCCAATCCAAGTCGAACGACGCCCCCTCCTCGAAGCCGGCAACCAAGCCCGCGAACGAGCCCGCCAAGAACGATAAGCCCTCGAAGGCCGACTCCAAGCCCTCCCCGCGCACCTACACCATCAAGAAGGGCGACACCCTCGGCTCCATCGCATCCTCCCAGCTCGGGACCGCCAAGCGCTGGAAGGAGATCCAGGACGCCAACCCGGGCCTCAAGCCCACCGACCTCCGCGTCGGCCAGTCCATCAAGCTCCCTCCCAAGTGACGCCGTGACCTCCAACGCGCACAGCCTCAACCTCGTCCTCAAACTCTCCGTGCTCCTCGCCGGAATCGCCGTCACCGCCGCCGCCCTCCTCGCCGTTCGTCAGCAACGCATCCTCGCGGCCCACGACGTCATCGCCTCCCACAACCGAGTCGCCTCCTACGACATCGCGCTGCGCCAGGTCCGCTCCGACATCGCCAACCTCCTCGCGCCCAACCGCCTCCAGCAACTCGCCTCCACCCTCGGCGATATGCGCCCCATCCCGCCCGCCTGGTGCTCCACCGGTCAGGGCCTGATCTGGTCGCCACGTCCAGCCCCGGAGCCGGCGCACGCCGACGCTCCCCACCCGCCACCCGAGACAGCACAACGACCCGGCGCATGAGCAACCCCTCCGGACACGACGCCCCGCGCGCCATCTGGACCGCGCGCCTCACCTTCATCTCGCTCTCCCTCCTCCTCGTCATCATGCTGGGGCGGGTCGTCCAACTCCAACTCGCCCCCAGCCCGCGCCTCGCCGCGGCCATGCACGCCCGCGCTTCCATGAAGCCGGAAATGGCCCGTCGAGGCGACATCCTCGACCGCCGAGGCCGCCCCCTCGTCCTCTCCCGCATCGCAAACCGCGTCTTCATCGACCCCGAGCGGTTCCCCCAGCCCTACGAAGACAACATGCTCCGCCTCGCGCGCAACGCAGGCCTCGACCCCGTCGACCTCGCGCAGCGCCTCATGCCCCGTCTCGCCGCGAACGAGCGACGCAAGGAAGACGGCCTTCCCCCCATCCGATACGTCCGCGTCACCAACATCCTCGACGACGCGCAGGTCGAAGCCGTGCGCGCACTCAAAATGCCCGGCGTCCACCTCGAGAACCGTCAGGTCCGCGACGGACCCGGCGATGCGCTGGCCGCCTCCCTCCTGGGCCGCGTCAACGCAGATCACTCCGGCCAGTTCGGAGCCGAGCTCAAGTTCGACGCCAAACTCTCAGGCTCCGACGGTCTCATCCGCTACGTCCGCGACGCCCGCGGCTCTCCCCTCTGGCTCGACCCCGAGGGCTACAAACCACCAGTCCCCGGCGCCCCCGTCCGCCTCTCCATCGACGCACGCCTCCAGGACATCGCCGAAGAGGAACTCGAACGCGCCGTCGAAGACGCCGATGCAGCGGGCGGCCGACTCATGCTCGTCGATCCCGCCACCGGCGAAGTCCTCGCCATGGCCGACATCGTCCGCGACCTCCGAGGCCGCGCCGTCCCCTGGGGACAACAACCAAAGCCAGGCGGCATCACCAGGCGCACCGTCATCAAGCCCGACCCCCTCCGCCGCCTCCACCCAGGCGCCGGACGCAACCGCTGCTTCACCGACCTCCACGAACCCGGCTCCTGCTTCAAGCCCTTCGTCTGGGCACTCATCACCAACACCGGCAGAGTCGGCCTCGACGAGCTCTTCCGCACGGGCTCAGCCTGGTACACCTCCTACGGCCGACCCATCCGCGACACCATCCCGCGCGACACACACACCTGGCGCGAGGTCCTCTCCAACTCCTCCAACATCGGAATGTCCCAGGCCGTCGAGCGCGTCCCCTTCACCTTCATCCGCAACGGCCTCACACAGTTCGGCTTCGGCCAGACCACCGGCCTCAACATCCCAGGCGAACGCTCCGGCTACCTCGTCCCTACCTCCAAGTGGTCCAAGTACACCCACACCTCCGTCTCCTTCGGCCAGGAAGTCGGCGTCACCACCGCACAACTCGCCCGCGCCTTCGCCGTCTTCGCCCGTCAGGGCGAGCTCGCGGGCACCCTCCCCACCCTCCGACTCACCGCCGCAAACTCCGCCGACTCCAAGCCCGACGTCCTCCGACGTGTCATCCCCTGGCATGTCGCCGCCGCCGCCCGCCTCGCCATGGTCAAAACCTTCGAAGGCGCCGACCGCCGAATGAAGTCCCGCAAGATGGACGTCACCTTCGACTACATCCTCTTCGGCAAGTCCGGCACCGCACAGGTCGCCATCGAAGGCGAACGCGGCTACCTCCCCAACCAGTACATCTCCTCCTTCGTCGGCGCCGGCCCCCTCCACGCCCCCCAACTCGTCTGCGTCGTCACCATCGACGATCCCGGCCCCGACGTCATCAAACGCGTCGAGCACCGCGGCTCAGCCGTGGCCGCCCCGGCCGTCCGACGCACACTCGAACGCTCTCTCCGCTACCTCGGCGTGCAACCCAACCCCGCCGCGCCCGCAGCCGCCGTCAACGCCAACTGACCCCCACGCCCCAACAAAAAACCCCCGCCGCTCCGCGAGCAGTGGGGGAGTCATCCCTACATCACGTCTATCCCTTAGAACCCCGGCGCCATCTCCAGGCTCCGCAGCGCCGCGATCCGCTTCTCCGTCGGCGGGTGGCTCGCAAACAGATTCACCAGCGCCTGCCCACCCGCCAGCGGCTCCACGATGAACATGTTGTTCATCGCAGGGTTCGGCTGCTCGAGCGGAATCCGCCCCGCCGCAACCTCCAGCTTCTGCAGCGCGCTCATCAGCCCTCTCGGGCTCCCCGCAATCCGCGCCCCGTCCGCGTCCGCCACATACTCCCGCGATCGGCTGATCATCGCCTTGATCAGCGCCGCCCCGATCGCCCCCAAGATCACCACACCGATCATCACCAGCGGGTTCTGTCCCTCGCGCCGGCCCCCCATCATGAAGAAGCCCCACTGCGCCAGGAACGCCAGCACCCCCGCGATCGTCGCGGCCACGCACGACGTCAGCGTGTCCCGGTTCTTCACGTGCGCCAGCTCATGCGCAATCACACCCGCCAACTCATCCCGGTCCGTCATCCGCATCAGCCCCCGAGTCACCGCCACCGCCGCCTTCCTGGGCGATCTCCCCGTCGCAAACGCGTTCGGCGCCTCATGCGGGCACACATACACCTTGGGCATCGGCAGCCCCGCCCGCTGACGCAGCTCATCCACCAGCCCGTACAGCGCCGGATCGCTCTGCGCAGTCACTTCCTTGCCCCGCATCGCAGCGACCGCGATCTTGTCCGAGAAGAACCACGCGATCACGTTCATCAGGCCGCCGAACGCCAGCGCCATGATCATCCCGCGCTCGCCCCACACACTCCCCACCGCGACGAACAGCCCCATCAGGGCGCCCATCAGCAACACCGTCTTCATGTTGTTCACGAACGTGTGCATCCAAGACTCCTCCTTGCGTCCGCGCGGGCCGACCCCGCGCGCACCCATTCTATTCGCTCACGCCCTTTGATCTGCAAACCCCGCGCCCGGTTCCACACGTCCCCGTCTGCCACTTTGGCAGCCCCTGCGAGCACACGATCACGCGTTCGCGAACTCCACATGCACGTGGCTCTTCTCATCAAACACCAACGTCGCGCCCCGACTCTTGCACACGTTCTTGATCGCCCCGTTGTCCCCCTGGATGTCGATCGCGTATCCCGTGCTGTGCTTACTCGTCCCCGGCGCCGCCACCGGCGCGGCCGCAAGGTGAAACACCTGCGGGCTCTTCTTGCTCAGCCGCATCAGCCCTTCGCGCTCCATGATCTTCTTGAACTCGCGCTTGCACTGCGACACCGTCTTGTGCCGCTGCAGCGCATCCTGCTGCGATGACTTGTCCGTCGGTCTCCCCACGTCCCCCGTCACATACCCCGACGCCGGGTCCGGTCTGCACCCCAGCAACTGACCACGGATGCCCTGCAACGCGCCCCGCACGCCCGGCTCGATCGGCAGCCCGATCGAATGCTCCACCGTCTGCAGTAGCAGCTCCCAGTGGTAATTCACCTTCCAATACAGGTCCGCGTCCGACAGATAGCCCGAGATAATCTTCGCGCGGATCCCGCTCAGATGCGGAATCAGCGCATCAATGATCCGCGTCGTCCGCTCCGTCTCCTTCACCCGCGGATCGACGATCCGCGCCCGCTCCTCTCGGTCCGCCTTCCGCGTCTCCGCGCTCGACCCCGTCCCTCGCGACTGCCCGGCGTTCCGCAGCGCCCTCCACGTCCGCCCCTCCGGGTCCACCCGTCCGTCAGGCGAACTCATGTTCGCGTGCCGCGCCTGAAAGTGCCGGATCGCCTCCACCACCATCGGCCCCGCCCGCCCATCCTCAGCCACCAGCGCCAAGGGCGCAAGGTCATGCCGATTCAAGAGTTGCTGCACGATCAGCACGTCCGACGCAAGGTTCACTCCCCCCTGACCGACCGACCCCTGCAACCGCGTCATGCTCAACCTCCAGTCACATCACACGCATCACAACGACGCGCATCAACCGCGCATTCACATATTGACCCGCGCATGGGCCACCATTATCGTACTCCCTCGCTCAGGTGGACAGAATTCATAACGCGGAGAAATGCACATGGCGGCGCCGGGAAAAGAACTCTCGTCCATCAACTTCGAAGCGATGCTCGGCGGGCCCCTCATGGCCGTGGTCAACGCGCAAGCGCAGGCCGCCATGAGCACCGTCAACTTCATCAAGTCCGTCGGCTTCAGGCCCGCCCCCAACACCGACCCGATGAAGCCATCCACCGATGAGCCCATCTACGTCTCCTTCAAATACCCCAAGGAAGTCAGCCCCTTCCAGCCCGCTGTGCCCGCCGCGATCACCGCCATCGTTGTGAGCCCCGGCGGCGGCGGCTCCGGATACACATCCGCTCCGACGGTCGGCTTTTCCGGGGGCGGCGGAACCGGCGCGGCGGCCACGGCCATCGTCACCAACGGCGCTGTTACCGCGATCACCCTCGACAACGCCGGCTCCGGATACACCTCCGCTCCCACCGTCACCTTCTCCGGCGGCAACGGCTCCGGCGCCACTGCAACCGCCACCTTCAACGCAGGCTCGTCCGCCGTGGCCGCCGTCTACGCCACCATGCAGATCGAAGTCCCCATCCTCACCCTCCTGCCCATCCCCTTCATCCGCATCGAAGAAACCACCATCGACTTTAACGCCAAGATCAACTCCATCGAGGAAACCACCACCGATTCCACGTTCAAAACCGCCGCGAGCGCGAGCGCCAGCGTCGGATACCCCCCGCTCTTCTCAGCAGTCTCCGCCAAACTCAAGGTCTCCACCTCCTACCAGAAGAACACACAGTCCGGCTCCAAGGTCGACCGCACCTACTCCATGGCCGTCCACATCCGCGCCGTCCAGGACGAAATGCCCGCCGGAATGGAGCGAATCCTCGGCATCCTCGAAGACGCCATCATCGCCCTCCCCACCTCGGCCCCCGCACCCGTGCGCGTCTGAGCCCCGCCCGCGCGCTCACAGGTAACACGCCATCATGGCCCAACTCGGAGACTTCATCGGCGCGCTCCTCACCGACGCCGCGTACGCGCGCGTTCGCGCCGACCTCGAAGCCGTCAAAATCGCAGAGTCCTACAGCACCGATGCACTCCTCCGCACGCTCTCCATCCCGCGATTCCGCCTCCCCGAGATCACGTTCGACTTCCCCGTCCTCATCTCCGCCGATCCCGCCCCCTCCACCGCCGCGCCCGCCACAGCCGCCCCGACACCCGAAGAACTCACCACACTCGTCGACAAGGCCCTCGCCACCCACAACGTCACCCTCAGCGCGCAGGCCCTCAGGAAGGTCCGCGCCACCGGCGCCGCCGCCATCGACGAATCACTCAAAGCCGGCCCGCGCGCCCTCCTCTCCTCCACACGTCTCGCCACAAACACCGGCGCTGCCGTCAGCCGCGCCATGACCGCCTCCATCGATCCCCAGAGCGCCGACGCCAAGGCCATCCCCGCCGTCGAAAGAACACTCAAAGACTCACTCCGCTCACTCCTCCTCGACAAGCTCACCGTCGCCCCCCAACTCCAGGTCCGCGTAGGCGCCGCCGACATCAAGGCCCACGAGGATTCCAACAGCGTCGTCCGCGTCCGGGTCACCATCTCCGAAGATTCCTACGAACTCGTCGACCGGGGCGACGCCGGCGAAGGCTTCAGCCTCGTCCCGGAGTGATCCAGCCGTGGCCCTCCGGCTCGCACAGGTTGAGGAACTCGAACAGCGGCTGCTCCAGCTCCCCGCGCTCGTCGACCTCCTCGAAACCCAGCCCGCACGACTGACAACCGAGCTCGTCGTCTGGATGAAGAACGCCGAGCAACTCCTCCTCTCCTGGCGTTTGTCCCAGGCCTCGCAAATCGCCACCACCCGCGCACGACTCCTCACCGCGCTCAACTCCCGAGCCGCCCCCGCCGGCTCCCCCAACCCCCGCGCAGCCCGCGCCGCGCGCCGTGCCGACGCCCTCGCCATGGCGATCGAACAAGCCAACCAGACCCTCACCGATCTCGTCGCCGCGCGCCGCGCCATCATCGAAAAAGGCGAGCAGTTCGCACTCGCCCTCGCCACCGCGGCCCGCGCCAAAGACATCATCCCGCCCCGCAACCCCTCCGAGCCCCCCAACGCCTACGCCGACCGCCTCGCCTCTCTCATGCAATCCGATGTCCAGCTCGTCAACCCCTACCTCCAACTCGTCACCCTCGTCGGCAGACACGACGCCGGCGCCCTCCTCGAACGCGCAGTCCACGACGAGACTCCCTGATCCCCACCCCCGCGCAAAGACTCCCAAAGACGTGGCGAATAACCATTGCCCCTATCCCGTTTCCGTGTACTCTCGATGACACGTCGTAATGACGCGCTCGTCACCTCGCCCCCGGGAGCACACATGAATCACGCCGCCCCCTCCGTCGCGCGCGCCTTCCCGCACGTTCTCTGCGCGAGCGTTCTTTCACTCCTCGCGCCGACCACGTCCAGAGCCGGAGACTGCGCCCCCCAGTGGCTCCCGGGCGAAACCCTCCCCGGCGCCGATTCCTTCATCGACGCGCTCACCCTCTGGGACCCCGACGGCCCCGGCCCCCGCTCCCCCGTCGTCGTCTTCGGCGGCGCCGCATCCATCTTTGCTGACACGATCGCAAAGAACGCCGCAATGTTCGATCCCCAAACCGGCGCCATCGAACGCCTCGGCGACAACCTGGGCGCATACATCAACCAGGGCAGCAACTCAGGCTCCGTCACTGCGCTCACCGTCCTCCCCGACGGCTCGCTCATTGCCTGCGGCGCATTCAGCGGCTCCGGCAACCCCACATACCCCAGCAACATCGCGCGCTGGACCGGCGCCACCTGGACCCACCTAGGCACGAGCGTGGCCGACTCCGGCCTCCTCAACTGGGTCCAGGCCATGACCCCCGGCCTCGACGGCAGCCTGTACGTCGGCGGCCACTTCACCTACCGCGGCCGCAACATCGTCCGCTGGGACGGCGCCGCATGGGCAGAGGTCGGCGGCGGGATCATCGGCGACGTCAACGCCCTCGTCACCATGCCCAACGGCGACATCATCGCCGCCGGCGACATCGTCACCGCAGGCGGCCTCCCTTTCTCGAAGATCGTCCGCTGGAACGGCTCCGCCTGGTCCTCCCTTGCCTCCGGGCTCAACGGCCCCGTCCACGCGCTCCTCCTCGAGCCGAGCGGCAATCTCATCGCAGCCGGCGCCTTCACCTCAGCAAGCGGACTCCCCGTCTCCAACATCGCGCGCTGGAACGGCGCCGCCTGGTCCGCACTCGACTCCGGCCTCCCCGGAACCGTCAAGGCCCTCACCCGCCTCCCCAACGGCGACATCTTCGCGGCAGGTCTCTCCCCCTCCCCCCAGACCACGCACCAGATCGCGCGCTGGGACGGCGACGCCTGGACCGTCGTAGGCTCCGAATTCCGCGGCGAAATCCGCGCCCTCCTCGCCGTCTCCGACCAGGACGTCTTCGCCAGCGGCCGATTCACCGCCGTCAACGACAAACCCGCCAGCTTCGTCGCGCGTTGGCAGGGCGACGACTGGAAGCCCATCGCGCCGGGCATCCACGGCCCATTCACCAAAGCCATCCTCGCGCCCGACGGCGATCTCCTCATCGGCGCCGGATACACCGCCTCCCTCAACACCGGGACGCCCACCAACGGCGCCGTCCTCAAGTACGACGGCGCGCACTACACGCCCATCGGACCCGAAGCCAACGGACAAATCCACGCCATCACCCTCCGAGCCGGAGAGATCATCGCAGGCGGCGCCTTCACACAATTCGGCTCCGCACAACGCAACCACATCGCGCGATGGGACGGAGCCCAGTGGCAACCCCTCGCCCTCGGCGTCAACGGAACCGTCACCGCCCTCACCGTCGACCCAAACGGCGGCGACCTCCTCGTCGGCGGACAATTCACCTCCGCAGGCGGACTCCCCATCACAAACCTCGCGCGCTGGAACGGCGCGCAGTGGTCCAACGTAGCGCCCGCCCTCAGCGGCCCCGTCTACGACATCCACGTCCTGAGCAACGGACACATCCTCGTAGCCGGCGCCTTTAACCTCTCCGGCGGCGTCCAGCTCCGCGGCATCGGCCGATGGGACGGCGAAGTCTGGCAACGCGTCGGAACCCAGCTCGGCGACGGAACCTGGATCAAGGACATCATCGTCCAGCCCAACGGCGACATCTACGCCGCAGGCTTCCTCGTCTTCGGCGAGCCCGCACAGTCCTACGCCCAACTCGCCAAATGGAACGGCGCCCAGTGGACCGCCGCGCCAGGCCTCCAGAGCGGCCTCTTCCGCGCCGAATCCATCACCCAGAAGCCCAACGGCGAGATCTACGCAGCAGGCGACATGCGCCTCGCTCCCTTCGGCCAGACGACCTTCGTCGTGCGATGGAACGGCCAGACCTCCGGCCTCTCACCCGTCTCCACCGACACCTCCGACGGCGTCATCTGGTGGCCCAAGGCCAACGAGCTCTTCACCTACGGCAGATTCCACCGACCCATCCCCTCATTCGTCTCCAGCCAACGCGCACGATGGACCGAGACCAACACACCCTGGCTCGCACAACAACCTCAACAACAAGTCGCACAGCTCTCCGGCGCCGCCGCCTTCACCGCGACCCCCGCACTCGGCTTCGCCGACCTCTCCGCAACCTGGCAGCTCGAGTCCGCCCCGCACTCCAACGTCTTCGTCAATCTCACCGACGGCCCCATCCCAGGCGCCGAGCCCGCAACCGCCTCCATCACACAACTCCTCCCCACCATCCGCCCGGGCGACACGACGCTCACCATCAACAACGCAACCCAGGCGCTGCACAACCGCCGCGTACGTGCCATCATCGACAACGCCTGCGGCGTAGCGATCTCAAACACCGCAAGCCTCTACATCGGTCAGGCCCCCTGCCCCGGAGACGCCAACGGCGACAACGTCGTCAACTTCGTCGACCTCAATCTCGTCCTCTCCTTCTTCGGCCAGACCGTCGCCCCCGGCACGAACGGCGACCTCAACGACGACGGCGCCGTCAACTTCCAGGACCTCAACCTCGTCCTCTCCTTCTTCGGAACCGGCTGCTGAACACGAGCGACGCGCTCCACGCCCGCCTCTCCGAACGCGCCGCTTTTTCTTCAACGCACCGCTCTTCCTTCAACACGCCGCTTTTCCTTTTCTTCCTTCCGCGCCGCGAGCGCAAGCTCGCAGACGCTCCTCCCGCGCGACTTCTATTGGTCCACCGGAGCCGCGACCGTGAGGGAGCGTGGTATTCCTCCCTCCCTCCGAGGGAGAGGGTGTCACGCCGAAGGCGTGACGGGTGAGGGGGCCTCTTTCTCCTCTCGGCCTTACCCGCGCACCCCACCCCGTCAATCCGGAGCGTGTTCTGCGTCTCCTCGCGCATAACGAGACGCGACCGCAAGAGAGCGTCTACCCACTCTTCCTTCCCCTCCCCCCAAGTGCCCCTCTCCTACCTCCACATCCCCCACACCGTCACCCCAAGCACAACCACCAGCAACGCCCGCAGCGCCCACCTCGGCGCCGCATGCGCCAACCCCGCCCCCAACCTCGCCCCAACCACTCCTCCCGGCGCCAAAATCGCCGCCAGCACGAACGCGCGCCACCACACGATCCCATGTTCCCCCAGCGTCCCCACCTTCAGCGCCGCCCCCACCGACGACGTCGCCACCATCACCAGGCTGCTCGCCGCGATCGCCTCCACCAACGCAATCCCCATCACTCTCCGCGCGACCGGCACCGCAAGAGCCCCTCCTCCAATCCCGAGCAGCCCCGCGCTCAGCCCCATCACGCTCCCCACCAGCCCCGCTCGCGCAGGCGTCACACGCTCGTTCCGCTTCTCCTCCTCATGCCGACCGCGCACGTCGCCGACAAGCGCGATCCCCTCACTCACCATCATCACCGCAAGAAACACGCCGAAGATCCGCCGCAGATCAGCACCCCGAAACTGATTCGAGACCAGCACGCCCACCACGATCGCCACCAAAGCCACCGGCATCATCCACCGGACGACGTCCATCCGCAGCCGGCCCTTCGCGCGATGCTTCAGCGCCGCAGGAACCGCCACCGCGATGTTCACCACCATCGCGCCAGCCTGGTACAGGTGCTGCGAGCCCCCGTGCTCCTTCCCGACCAGGATCGCCATGGCCGGAATCATGATCACAGACCCGCCCGCGCCCAGCGCCCCCCCCAGCGCGCCCGCGAAGAGCCCTATCACACCCAGCAACAGAATCGTCAGCAGCGGCAGGTCCATCGAGCGGAGCATCCTACAGACACGCAGGTACCCTTTACCCGATGCCGCGCATCGTCACAGTCACCCTCAACCCAGCCATCGACCGCGTCTACCGCGCGCCCGGTCTCCACACAGGCGACACCGCGCTGCTCGAACCTCTCGCCATCCGTCCGGGCGGCAAGGGCCTCAACGTCTCGCGCTCCCTCGCGCGCCTCAACATCCCCTCCATCTGCATCGCGCCCGTTGCGCACACCGAGCTCGACAACTTCCGTGCCGAGTTCTCCAACGTGTGCGCCGGACTCGTCGCCGACGCGCTCGTCCCGACCACGCCGCCCATGCGCCACACCATCACGCTCCTCGACCCCGAAGCGCCCTCCGTCACCCACCTCCGCGAGCCCGGCCATCCCCTCCAGGAGGAAACCCTCGCCGAGATCGAATCCCGCCTCGTCGCGCTCGCTAATCCCGACACCATCATCGCGTTCTGCGGCTCGCTCCCGCCATCAGCACTTACGACTCGTATCGCGGCAAAAGTGCGCGCGCTCGCAGCGACTGGGGCCATCCTGTCAATTGATGCAAGTTCTACATTTCTGCGCGAATGCGCCTCAATCCCGGGGATCATCCTGAAAGTCAACCAACACGAATGGGGCGCGATGGCCCGCGTTCCGATCGACACACCGGCCGACGCCGTGCGCGCCGCACGCGCACATCCACACCTGCGCGCATGCGTGATCACGCTCGGATCCGAGGGCGTCGTCCTCTCGACGCCCGATCTCGCGCTCCACGCGCAGACCCCCGTTCCAGCGTCCGAAAACCCCTTCTGCACCGTCGGCTGCGGCGACGCCGCGCACGCCGGCTTCCTCGCCGCACTTCCTCACGCCCTCCCCGACGCGCTCCGAAGCGCCTCCGCGGCCGGGACTTCCGCCGCATTCTCCCGCGAACCAGGGACCATTTTCCAGCCCTCCTACACAGCGAACCTCCACAGCACCCTCCTGCGCGAGGTCCGTCTGTAACGGTTATGCAAGCTGTGACGTCCACAACCTTTATGACTTTTCTCGAACTGCCGATTGACCCCGAATCCCCTCCCCACCGTGGCGCCGAAGGGGGTTTCAAGTAGGATTCCGCGTCCACGGAAGGACGGGCCTCCCTCGGAACGCCGCAAACAGTTGAGGCGTCTGACGAAGGAAGGTTGCCGGGGGAAACGGATCGGATCAAGAGCGGCCAACGGAGGGGCCCTCGCGATTCCCGGAGTCTGCACGTTTGGAAAAGAAGACACTGAATGCGACGGCTCGGCGGCGTGTGTTGGCCCGCACTGTGCTCGAAGCGGGCGCCTTCTGCGCAGCCCTGGTGGTTGTGGCACAGTCGGCCGTGTGGATGAAGCAGCAGGGCGCGACGAACGCACGTTCGGCCGCGAGCCTGGTGGCCCTGGACACCACGACGCGCGAACCCGTGGCGACGGTGGCTTCGCTGGCCCCGGCTCCTTCGGTGAGCCTGGTCCGTGAAGTCGAGGCCGTGACGCCCGAAGCGCAGAAGGTCGACTCGAACATTCGATATTTCGGCGGTCGCGCGGTGCGCCCCGTCAAGACGATCTGGATGACCGTCACGGCGTACAGCCCTGACTGGCGCTCGTGCGGCGAGTTCGCGGACGGGTACACGGCGACGATGAAGTCGGTGTGGACCAACGGCGGCCGGCTCGTTGCCGCTGACCCCAAGGTGCTGCCCATGGGCACGATGATCAGCGTGCCTGGGTACGCGGACGGCGAGGTCGTGCCGGTGCTCGACAAGGGCGGCGCGATCAAGGGCCGTCGTCTGGACGTCCTCTATCCCACCCACGAGATCGCGCGGAAATGGGGCGTGCAGAAGGTCCCCGTGGTGGTGTGGGAGTATGTGGACGGCGGCAAAAACGACGCCCACAAGCGTTGAGCGTGCGAACGGCTAGCATCTCGGCATGATCGTTCGCGCCGGATCGCCGCGCCCCAAGACCCTTGACGAGTTGCTCAGCCCCGCTTTGCTGCGGACATTGGATCGGCTCGACCTCGCTTCGCGGAAGGTGTTCGCGGGGCGGATGGCCGGGGAGCGGCGGAGCAAGCAGCGCGGGCGGAGCGTGGAGTTCGCGGATTACCGCGAGTACACGCCGGGGGACGACATCCGGTTCATCGACTGGAACGTGTACGCACGGCTCGAGCGGCTCTTCGTCAAATTACACCTCGAAGAGCAAGACCTTGCGGTGCATGTTGCTGTGGATGCATCGTCGAGCATGGACGCCGGGGGTGGGGGAAAGCAGCCCACGAAGCTCGTGTTTGCGCAGCGGCTGGCGATGGCGTTGGGGTACGTGGGGCTGGTGAATCACAACCGGTTGAGCATGAGCGCGTGGGGGCGTGGGCCGACGAGATGGATGGGGGAGTGCCGCGGAAAGCGGAACGTGCAGCGCTTGGCGAAGTTCGTGCTGGAAGAGGTGGGGACCGAGGGAGATGGTTCGGCGCAGACGTTCAATGAGGCGATGCGCGGGATCACGAAGATGCGTCGCGGGGCGGGGGTGACGATCGTGATCAGCGATTTTCTGATCCCGGGAGAGGGATATTCAGAGGGTTTGCGGTATCTCTCGGCGGGGCTTGGGCGCGAGGCGGGCGGCGGACGGACGCACGATGTGTTCTGTCTGCAGACGTTGTCGGCTGGTGAGATCGACCCGATGGCCGAGGGGGGAGAGGGTGAGCGGGGCATGGCCGGGGATGTTCGGCTCGTCGACGTGGAGAGCGGGGCGGGGGTCGAGGTGACGGTGAGCGCGGAAGTGGTGAAGCGGTACAGGGCGCGGGTGGAGCGGTACATCGAGGATCTGTCGGGGGCGTGCTTCTCGCGCGGCATGACGCACGTCCTCTGCCCGACGAACACGGAGATCGACCGGGTGGTGACGGACCTGCTGCGCCGCAGAGGTTTGTTGGGTTAAGACTCACCCTTTGCTCGCCCCCCGGTACGACAGTGCGCCGAATGTGGCGGCCAGGATCACGCCGGGGATGGTCGACTTGAGCGTCACGCCCGCCACCTTCACGGTCATGTCGTATTCCGCGAGGAGCGCGGTGATCACGAACGTGAGGGCAAAGATAGCCACGGCCATCAGGAGCGCAACGATCTGACGCATGGGGGTCTGTATCGGTCAGCCGGTTCGGGGCGCAGCAGAAGAAGTGTTGCGGGAGCTGGGAGAGGGACGGTGGAATTGAAGCGCACAAGGCGGGACGGCTGCGAGCGCAAGCTCGCAGCTCGGATGAACTACAGGAAGAGCGCGGAACGCTCGGCGGACTCGACAACGTGAATGGAAAAGAAATCC
Source organism: Phycisphaerales bacterium (assembly GCA_050174775.1). Taxonomy (GTDB): domain Bacteria; phylum Planctomycetota; class Phycisphaerae; order Phycisphaerales; family UBA1924; genus CAYPGJ01. Next base: position 775,603 of record JBFXJP010000001.1, on the reverse strand, counting down.
GCCGCCTCAGGCGTTCGAGTGTTCCTCGGCCTGCAGCTTTGCCAGAAGCTCATCGTCGATGCCGAGGTACTCGCGCATATGACGGTCGTACGTCTCCTGGTCCTTGTCCTTGGAGAAGTCGAGCCGGAGTTCGTTGATGACCTTGGTGCCCTGACCGATCCAGGCCTTCCATGTCTCCGCAGAGATGTTCTCGACGATCCATTGGCCCATGGGGCCGCGCATCGGAGCTTCGGTGAGTTTGGAACCGGGGCGACCGGTGCGTTTGCAGACGAAGCCGCGCGTGCCCGGGGAGGCGCCGTCGGCGGAGCCCGGCGTGTTCGGGCCCTTTACCTCGGGCACCTCGGCGCCGAGGGAGCGCAGCAGGTCCGCCATGGCGTCCTTGGGCATCAGGTCGCCTTTGGACGCGGCCACGGTGTAGCCCTTGGTGAGGACGTCGGTGGCCATGGATTTGTCGCCTGCGGCGATGAGTGAGGAGCCGGCGAGCTGGTAGGCCTTGGAGAAGTCTTTGTTGAGGTCGATGCAGGCGATGTAGGCCTTGGCGGCATCGGCGTGACGGCCGGCCTGGGTGTAGGCGGAGCCGAGGGAGAACCAGGCCATGTCGTTGGAGGGGTCGGCCTGGGTCATGTTCTCGAAGCGGGAGATTCGTTCTTGTACGTCCATGAGCTTGGTGTGTCCGGGGTGAGCGTTGTGATGGGAATGAAGCGTGTGCGAGGTCGAGTATAGGGGCGGGGAGAGCGGGGTTTGGGGCGGCTCGGCCGTGCCGGGCCGGAAGCGGCTACCCTGTGTGCGTGCGAACGGAATCGCCCGCGGCATCGAGTCTTTCCGTTGATCTCGCCGGGATCGCGCTGCGCAATCCCGTGGTGCTGGCCGCGGGGACGTGCGGGTATCTCGACGAGATGGCCGACGCGTTGGATCTCTCGAGGGTGGGGGGGATCGTCACGAAGTCGATCACGGCTCGTCCGCGCGAGGGGAACAAGACGTGGCGCGTGTGGCCGGTGGCTGGGGGGATGCTGAATGCCGTGGGGTTGGCGAACGTGGGGCTGGAGGTGTTCGAGCGCGAGATCGGGCCGAGGGTGAAGGATGCGCCGACGACGGTGCTCGGCTCGGTGTCGGGGTTCAGCATCGAGGACTACGCGAGCGTTGCGGGGATGATGGACGGGGTGGATGGGATGAAGGGGATCGAGTTGAACCTGTCGTGCCCGAACGTGCACGGGGGGATGGAGTTCGGCGCGAGCGCGGGCGCGGCGGGCGAGCTGGTGCGCGCGGTGGATGGTGTGGTGAAGCGGCTGAAGATGTTCGTGAAGCTGTCGCCGAAGACCGCGGACATCGTTGGGGTGGCGCGGGCGTGCGTGGAGGCCGGGGCTGACGGGCTGGTGATCGGCAACACGTTCCCGGCGATGGCGATCGACGTGGAGACGCGGAAGCCGGTGCTCTCGCGCGGCACGGGGGGCTTGTCGGGGCCGGCGATCCATCCGATCGCGGTGCGGCTGGTGCACGAGGTGTACACGGCGTTCGCGCGTGACGCGGGCGTGCCGATCGTGGGAGTGGGGGGTGTGACGACGTGGAAGGAGGCCGCGGAGTTCGTGCTTGCGGGCGCGAGCGCGGTGGAGATGGGCACGGCGCTGTTTGCCGATCCGCGTGCGCCGCTGAGGGTGGTGTCGGGACTGGAGAAGTGGGTGCGTCGTCAGGGATGCTCTAGGATTGGTGAGCTCGTGGGTCGTGTGGTGTTGGAGGAGCATTCGTGACGGAGACAGAGCGTGCGCGGTTTGACGATCTCCTGGAGGAGGCGATCTCGGCGTTGCCACAGGGGTTGCGCGCGCTGCTCGATGTGACGCCGGTGATCGTCGAGGACTATCCGAGCGAGCAGGTGCTAAGGGAGATGGGGGTGGAGCGGCGCGACGAGCTGTGCGGGCTGCACTCGGGGATCGCGCTGACGGAGCGGAGCGTGGAGCACTCGGGCACACTGCCCGAGGACATTCACCTGTACCGGGAGGGGATCCTCGCGCTGGCCGGGGGCTGGGTGAACGACGGGGTGGAGGACCCTGTGTACGAGGAGATCTGGGTGACGCTCCTGCACGAGATGGGGCACCACTTCGGTCTGAATGAGGATGATCTGGCGGAACTGGGATACGACTGAGGCGTTGGTCGGTAGAAGGCGGGAACGAAGGAGGAACGAGATGAAGGCAGGCGCGCTGGCGAGGCTGATGGCGGGGGTGGGGGCGATGGCCGCGGCCGCGATGGCGAGCGCGGGGGCGACGATCGCGTGGTTCGACCTCGAGGGGAAGCTGGCCGACCGGCCCGAACCGCTCGCGTTCCTGCAGCCCGAGCCGAAACCGACACTGCTCGACGTGGTGCACGGGGTGCATCGCGCGGCAGAAGATGAAGGGGTGAAGGGGCTGGTGGTGCGGCTGCGCGAGCCGGTGATGGGGATGACGCAGGCCGAGGAGCTGGGGGAGGCGTTCAAGGCGGCACGCGAGCGCGGGAAGCGCGTGATCCTGTTCACGGAGAACTACGGTCCCGGCGAGATCGTGCTGGGGTCGTTCGCGGACGAGGTGGTGATGCAGATGGGGGGCGTGGCATCGTTCCCGGGGCTGCACATGGAGGAGCTGTTCCTGGCGGACACGCTGGGATGGCTGGGGCTGAAGGCGGACTTCGTGCAGATCGGCGATTACAAGGGCGCGAAGGAGCAGCTGGGGAACAGCGCGCCGAGCCCTGCATGGGAGGAGAACATCAGCGGGTTGCTCGACTCGATGTACGCGACGATGCGCGGGCACGTGGAGCAGGGGCGTGGGATGTCGCCGGCTGAGCTGGATGAGGCGATGCGCGTGGCGTGGCTGGCGGACGACAGCGTGGCCGTGCAGAGCGGGCTGGTGGACAGGGCGATGGACCGGCTGGAGCTGGAGGGGGCGTTGGCAGAGTCGTTCGGGGAGGACTACGAGACGGACTTGTCGTACGTGGAGGCGCGCGGGGGCGCGTCGATGGACATGACGAATCCGTTTGCGATGCTCAAGGCGTTGTCGGAGCCGCCGGATCGGACGCCCAAGGGGAACGCGATCGCGATCGTGCACATCGATGGGGTGATCGTGGACGGGGAGAGCGAGCCGCCTTCACCGCTGAGTGGCGGGGGATCGGTGGGGAGCCTGACGATCCGCAAGGCGCTTGCGGAGATCGAGTACGAGGAGAACGTGCGGGGCGTGGTGGTGCGGATCGATTCGCCCGGGGGGAGCGCGAGCGCGAGCGAATCGATCTGGCAGGGGCTGCGGCGCGTGGCCGAGACGAAACCGGTGTGGGTGAGCGTGGGCGGCATGGCCGCGTCGGGCGGGTATTACATCGCGGTGGCGGGGGAGAAGGTGTACGTGAACCCGTCGAGCATCGTGGGGTCGATCGGGGTGGTGGGGGGGAAGATCGTGCTGGGTGGCGCGATGGAGAAGCTGCACATGCACGTGGTGTCGCGTTCGCGCGGGCCGAGCGCGGACATGATGAGCCTGCAGCGGGAGTGGAGCGCGGAGGAGCGAGCGCTGGTCGAGAGCACGATGCGCCGCACGTACGAGCAGTTTGTGGACCGGGTGACGCAGGGGCGGGATGGGATCGACATCGGCGCAACGGCGGAGGGGAGGCTGTTCACGGGCGCGCGGGCCGTGGAGCTGAAGATGGCGGACGAGGTGGGGGGCTTGGACGCTGCGGTGACGGGGCTGGCGGAGCGGTTGGGGCTGGAGGAGTATGAGTTGATCGATTACCCGGCGCCGAAGTCGCTGGCAGAGATGCTGGAGGAGATCGCGGGGAGCTTCGGGATGGCCGGAGCGCGGAGCGGGCTGTCATCGCCGGTGCTGAGCGCGGGGGCCGAGGCGGCCAAGGCGCTTGTTGGCGAGCGGGCGTGGGAGAGCGTGAGCGAGTCGATCCGGGGGGCGCTGGAGCTGCGGCGGGAGCGCGTGCTGCTGATCTCGCCGAGGGTGCTGATCGCGCGCTGAGGGCGGTGGGAGGATCAGGCGTCGGCCGGCTCGAAGTTGGAGTAGACCTTCTGCACGTCGTCGTTGTCGTCGAGGGCGTCGAGGAGCTTCTGGAGCTTCTCGGCGTCGTCGCCGGCGAGCGAGACGGTGTTCTGGGGGTCCATCGTGAGCTCGGCTGAGGCGGCTTCGATGCCCGCGTCGTCGAGCGCATCCTTGACCGCGGCGAAGGCTTCTGGGGGCGTGATGACGATCCACGCGCCGTCCTCGCGCTGGATGTCGGAGGCGCCGGCCTCGAGGGCGAGCTCCATGAGACGGTCTTCGGAGACGAGCGTGTCTTCGATGGCGATGACGCCCTTCTGGTCGAAGAGATAGCCGACGCAGCCGGTGGAACCGAGGTTGCCGCCGTACTTGGAGAAGATGAGACGCATCTCGGGGGCGGTGCGCGTGCGGTTGTCGGTGAGGGCGTCGACGAGGATGGCGACGCCGCCCGGGCCGTAGCCCTCGTAGCGGATGGATTCGAAGGACTGTCCCTGGAGTTCGCCCGCGCCCTTCTTGATAGCGCGCTCGATGGTGTCCTTGGGAACGTTGGCGGCCTTGGCTTCGACGATCGCGAAACGGAGGGAGACGTTGCCGTTGGGATCGGAGCCGCCGTGCTTGGCGGCGACCATGATCGCCTTGACGAGCTTGGACCACATCTTGCCGCGCTTGGCGTCGTTGGCGGCTTTTTTGTGCTTGATGTTGGCCCAGTGGCTGTGACCTGCCATCGGTGAGTGCGCTCCGGTGCGGGTTGTGTTGTGAGGGGCGAGTTTAGGAGACGGGCCCGAGGGGCTGCCGGGCCGGGCGCGGGGGCTGGGCGCCGTGCCCGATGATGGGGGGCACGGGGGGGTCCTGTCCGCCGATGAGGGCGTCGAGCCGCTTGTGGAGGCGTTCGGAGCGGGCGCGGAGGGCATCGATGGTGCGGATGGAGATGTTGGGCGCCGCGTCGGCGCGGGCCTGCATCTGGCGCACGAGCGCGAGTGCTTGCTCCCATGCCTTGCGGGCCTCGTCGGTGCGCTCGGCGCGGAAGAGGGCGTCGCCGAGGTGCTCGTACACCTCCGGGTCCGGGGCGTCGAGCATGCTGTCGGCGGCGCGCTGGAGGAGCGTCACGGCGCCCTCGACCGGTGCGCGCGCGTCGGGGAGCAGCTTGTCCTCGAAGATGCCCGCGAGGTATCGCGCCCAGCCCATCGAGTCGATGACGGCGGGCTCGTCCGGGAGGAACTGGTGCGCGCGGACGATCATCCAGTAGGCCTCGGCGAACTTCGTGGGATCGTCGAGCCAGCGGTACCCCAGGTTGTTGTTGGACCACGGGTGGTCCGGGTTGTGCTCGAGCGCGAGCGTGTAGAGACGATCCGCGTCGTCGTCGAGGCCCATCGAGCCGAACGCGCTGGCCACGATGAACGCGAGCTCGTCGGGAGCGGGGACGCCGTCGGTGCGGAGGGCCGGGGCGATCTGTCCGAGCGAGGCGAGCACCTCGGGCACGCGGCCTGATGTGATGGCCGCGCGGCACGCTTCCTCGGCGCTCGCGCCGTCGCGCGCCGAGATCGCCAGCAGCACCCATGACGCCATGAGCGAGGGGCGGGTTTGCTTGGGGTCTTTGGCGGCTTCGCTGGCGAGCGTGAGCGCATCCTGCGGCCTGCCCGCCTGGATCAGCTCGTCGAGGGCGAGCAGGTAGGCGTCTCCCGCAAGGGACGGGTGTTGCCTCGCACCGGTCCGGGCCGCGTCGCGCAGCCGCTCCACGTCCGCGCCGGCGCGCACGAGCGCGAGAATGCGCCGGCGATGCAGGGCTTCCGGGATCGTCGGCAGACGTTGCGCCAGCAGCTCGACGATCTCGAGCCCTTCCGCGGACGGCGCGGCTTCCGAATCCACTCCCGCGCTCGCGGCGAGCCCGACGTTCACGAGGCGCGCCACAAGCCCGTCGCGGAGCGCCGGCCCGTCGAGCAACTCCTGCACTTCCCGCAGCGCCTCCGCGGGGCGCTTCGCGCGGATCAGCGTCTCCGCCAGTTCGACGCGCGACTCCGCCGATTTCGGCGCGCGCGCCAGACGAGCCAACGCGAGCGCGTCCGCACGTGTCGGATCACCCACCCGCGTCCGCAGCAGGTCCTCCAGCGTGCGCGATATCTCCCCGTCGTGCGGGCGCACATCCAGCGCCGCCTGAAGCTCCCCCACGGCCTCCGCGACCCGGTCCGATTCCGCCAGCACGAACGCACGCGCCGTCAGCCACATCGAGAGATCGGGCCGCTTCGCCGCCCACTCCGAGATCCATTCCTCCTGCTCCGTCACCGCGCCCGCCTGGCGCGCCGACGCGAGCAGCATCGCGAGCGCTTCACGATCGTCCGGTCGCTGCTCGAGCACGCTCTTCAGGCGCGCGATCGCGTCGGACCATTGCTTCTGCCCCATCAGGTCGCGCGCGAACAACCGCCCAAGCCCCACGCTCCACGCCGCCGCCTCGCGCAGCGCCCGCGCCGCGTCGCGCACCTGCTCCGTCAGATCATCGGCGTCCTCGCGCGCCTGCGGCCGGCGGGCCAGCAGGGCCGTCACGAGCGCCTCGTGCGCCTCCAACGAGCCCGGGTGCGCCGCGATCGCCCGATGCAGCAGCCGCTCCGCAAGCCCCGCGTCGTCCACCTGGAGCGCAAGTGAGGCGCCGAGCAGGAGCGTTCGCAGGCCCGCCCCGGCGTCCGGCGCCAGGTCCGGCTGGAGCGTCTCGAGCGCCATCGCCGGTCGACCCAGCGCCTCGAGCGCCTCGCCCCGCGCCCTCCGCCCCGCTTCGCTCCCCGTATCAATGCGAGCCAGCGTCGCGTCCACCTCCTCGAACATGCCCTGCAGCGCATGGCTCCGCGCACGCAATGACAACGCGGCCATCTCGCGTCCCGTCAGCAGCGCCTCGGCCTCGCTTGCCGCCCGCGCACTCACGTCCGGGCTCACCGGCAGCGCGATCTCTCCCAGCACGAGCCTCGCCCCGGCATCGTCCCTCCGCCGGTCCGCGCGCCTGGAGACCGCATCGCGCGCCGCTTCGTACGACGGCGCATGCAGCAGGAACGCGCGCGCGATTCGGCGCGCGTCTTCAGGGCGCAGGCCCGCAAGCTCGGATGCAACACTCGCGCCCTCGTCCGCGGATTCCGCCGTCGCGCGTGCCAGCAATGCGTCCAACGCGCGGTCGTCGGCCGGGGCGGCCTCGAGGCGCGCCCTCAGCGTCCGCCGCGCATCTCGTGATTCCTGCGACGCGGCCAGGGCCAGCGCGATGTCCGAGCCGTGCTCGCTCCGCTGCTCCGGCGTCAGGGTTCCCACAGCCGCCAGAAGCGATGCTTCGAGGGAGGGGCGTGACGACGCCGTCCGCGCGACGCGCTCGATCAAACGCACGGTCTCCGGAGATGCGCGGAACCCCCAGCCGACACCCTCTTCCAGCGTTCTCCCCAGGCAGGTCTCCACGAGCGCGCGCGTGGCGCCAGCCGGCGAGCCCGCGCGCAGGGCCGTCACCACGCGTCGCTCCACCAGCGCGTCTGACGACTGCGGGGCCAACGCGAACGCGCCATCGAACGCCGCGCGAGCCTCGTTCCACCTGCCCGCGCGCGCGAACAGATCGCCCGCCATGCGGAGCACCTCGGGCCGCTGGCGGACGAGAGAGGCGTGATCCGCCCAGCGGGGCGAGGCCACTTCGTCGGGGGTGGATGCGGCGATCCGCAGCGCCTCCGCGCCCGCGAGCCACCGCCCGGTCGCCGCGTAGGCGCGTCCCATTTCCACCGCGACGATCGCGCGGACCGCTTCGTCGGCGCCTTCCCCCATCTCGCGCCACGCGCGGGCGAGCATGGCGGCGGCGCGCTCCGGGTCGCCCGTGCGCAGCGCGTGCCGGCCCAGCTGCTCCAACGCCCGGAGCGACGCCGGGTCGCGCTCGAGCGTCTTCTCGAAGGCACGGATCGCTTCCGGGTACTCGCCCCGGACCACGTGCGCCTCGCCGAGGTCGCGCAGCGGCTCGGGCGAGGCCGGATCGGCCTGGTGCGCAGCCGTGAACTCCGCGATCGCCGACGCCATGTCGCCCGCGAACAGCGCGGCCCTTCCCGCGGCGTACCGCTTGAGCGCCTCCGCATTCATCGCGGGCGTCGGCGGATGCGGGACGGCGTCGCCGGCGCTCCGCGCCACGGCTTCCTCGAGCGAGAGCTCTGTCTCATCCGCCCGGATGTTCGGCGTGTCGAGCGTCTCCCATCCTTCGACGCTCCATCGCGCCGCATCGCTCGGAGCGCGCGCGTCAGCCGCGCGCCCACGGTCCGTCTCAGCCCGCTGCAGCAGGCGCTGCAGGACCGAGGAATCCGCGATGCTGATGGTCTCCTCAGGGAGACGCGACCCGGTGGATTGGCACGACGCGAGCGAGACGATCGCGGCCGCGCCGGCGCAGCGCGCCAGACGCCCCGCTCGCCGGCTGGCGCGACGCGCGTTCATGCCTTGCGCGCCTTGGGCCGCTTGGCGCCGCGCCGGGGCTTGCCCGCGGCGTCCTCGGCCCAGCGGAGCAGCGTGAGGTGCGTCGCGAGCCCGTCCTCAGCCTTGATGTGCCGCTCGAGCAGGCTCGAGGCCCGCGCGAGGTCGATCTCATCGCCCTCGAACACGTCCTCATCGGCAAGGCAACCCATGAGCCGCTCGTCGAGCGGCGCCGCGTGCGCCCCGAGCCCCAGGACGAGCACGCGTCCGGACACGAAGGGCGGCACGCCCTCGAGGGATTCGAGGTACTGGCGCGCCGCGCGCTTGTTTGCGTCCTTGAGGTGCTCGAGGGAGACCGCGTGCTCACGGAGGAACACGCTGTGCAGGCCCTTCTTGAGGATCGCGGCGCGCTCCGAGGCCCTGGGGTACCTCGGGCCGATGATCGCAACGATCTCGTCCGGCAGGCAGACGCGCAGCTCGTTGAAGTCGACGACGGCGGCCGTCACCTTCTTGAAGGCGCGCTCCGCGTCGGCGAGCGTGGCCTCCCAGAGCAGGTACGACCAGACGAACTGATCCAGCAGCGGCGCGGGCGCCAGCTCGATGGGCCCGTACTTGTTCGACGCCGTCTTGATCAGGGAATCGAATGCTTTCGCGTTGAGAGTCGCGGTCACTTATGAACGCTCCGTGGCATCGTGGTCGGGTCCGGGAGAGCCGCCCTGCTCCGGCGCGTCCTCGCCCTGCTCCTCGCGGGCGCGGGCGATCGCCGCGAACGTCTCTCCCTGCTTCTTCAGGGATTCATCCAGCCTGAACGTGAACTTGGGCATGCGGCGGATCTGGATCAGGTTGCCCGCCTCGTGCCGGATGTGCTCGACGCTGTGCTCGAGCGCCTGCAGCACGAGCTTCTCCCGGTCGTGGGGGAAGACCGAGACGAGGAAGGTGGCCTGTGCCCCGTCCGGAGAGACGCGTGCTTCCGTGATCGTGATGAGCCCGGAGAGGCGCGGGTCGGCCAGCCGGCGCGCGATCACGTCCTGCACGGCGCGCTTGAGCGCCGCCGCCACCTGGTCGGATTTCCGGCTCATGCCGCGCCTCGCTCTTCCGCGCCCTCGCGCCGATCGTCCTCCGTCCAGAGCGGGTCGCCCGATTCATCGAGGAACCCCCCGGGGGCCTCACCGTCGAGGATGTCGCGCCGGTGATCCCCCAGCATCGCGCCGGGCGTGGATTGCACCTTGCGCAGGATCGTGTCGAACGTCGCGCCGATGCGCCGACCGTCCGACGACACCATCGAGACGCCCAGCACCGCGACGCGGTGACGCTCCTGCGCATCAACCTCGGCCACGCTCACCTGGTGCTCCCGGTGGAGACGGTCCTTGAGCGAGCGCACGACGCGCCGCTTGTCCTTGAGGGACTCCGCCTCGGGGATGAGGACCTCGATCTGGAGAATGCCGACCAGCACGTGATTGTCACGCCCCTTTGCCTCTTCACGCCTTGCCCTTGGCGGGCGCCGTCAGGCTGCGCTTGACCTCGATGCGCCGGTAGCACTCGATGACGTCGCCCTCCTTGATGTCGTCGTAGCCGACGATCTTCATGCCGCACTCCTGACCGGCGCGGACCTCCTTGGCGTCGTCCTTGAATCGCTTGAGCTGCTCGAGCACGCGGTCGTTCTCGACCACGATGCCCCCGCGCGTCACGCGCACCAGCGCGTTCCGCTCCACCGTGCCGTCCGTGATGTAGCAGCCCGCGACCGCGCCCACGCGCGTGACACGGAACACCTGACGCACCTCCGCGTGGCCCAGGATCTCCTGGCGGAGCTCCGGAGCCAGCAGGCCCTCCGCGGCGCCGCGGATGTCGTCGAGGATCTCGTAGATCACCTGGTAGGTGCGTATCTCGACGTCCTTCTGCTCGGCCAGCTGGCGCGTGGAGCCCGACGCGATGACGTTGAAGCCGATGATGATCGCCTGGGACGCTGCCGAGAGCAGCACGTCCGACTCGTTGATGCCGCCCACCGCGGCGTGCAGCACGCGGACCTTGACCTCGCTGGTCGAGACCTCCTCGATGGACTTGCGGAGCACGTCCACGGAGCCCTGCACGTCCGCCTTGACGACGATCCGGAGCTCCTTGGTCTCGCCCTCCTTGAGCTGCGTGAGGATGGAGTCGAGCGTGGCCTTGGGCTGCGCGAGCTCGCGCTCACGGTCACGGTGACGACGCTGCTCCGCGGCCTCCTGGGCCGTCTTGAGCGATTCGACGATGAAGAACTTGTCGCCCGCGTCCGGCACCTCGTCCAGGCCCGACACGCGGACCGGCATCGACGGCTCGGCTTCCTTGAGCCGGTTGCCGCGATCGTCCACGATGTCGCGGACGCGGCCGAAGGCGCGCCCGGCGACGATGAAGTCGCCGACACGGAGACGCCCGTTCTCGACGAGGATGCTGGCCGTGGGCCCGCGTCCTTCATCGATCTTGGCCTCGACCACGGTGCCGCGCGCGGGGCCCTCGAAGTCGGCCGTTATCTCCATGAGCTGGGCCTGGTAGTCCAGCGTCTCGAGCAGCTCGGTGATGCCCGTGCCCTTCATCGCGCTCGTGCGCACGATCTCGACGTCGCCGCCCCACTCCGTGGGGTTGAGGCCCTTCTCCGCGAGCTGGCCCAGGATCTTCTGGATGTTCGCGTCCGTCGCCTCCGGCTTGTCGATCTTGTTGAGCGCGACGACGATCGGGGCGCCCGCGGCCTTGGCGTGGTTGATCGACTCGATCGTCTGGGGCATGACTCCGTCATCGGCTGCCACCACCAGAACGACGATGTCGGTGATGTTGGCGCCCCGGGCGCGCATCGCGGTGAACGCCTCGTGACCGGGGGTGTCGAAGAAGACGACGTGCTTGGTGTCGCCCGCGACCTGCACGGGAACGCGGAAGGCCGAGGTCGCCTGCGTGATGCCGCCGGCCTCGCCCGAGGCAACGTTGGCGCTGCGGATCTTGTCGAGGAGGGAGGTCTTGCCGTGGTCGACGTGGCCGAGGATCGTGACGACCGGGGCGCGCGGGCGGAGGTCGATCGCGTCGCGCTCGCCCAGCTCCTCGGAGAGGGCCTCTTCGGCGCTCTGCTCGGCGGTGAACTGCAGGTCGATGTTGTAGTCGATCATGATCTCCTGGGCCTTCTCCGGCTCGATGCCGGAGTTGACCGTGGCGATCACGCCCTGCATGAACAGCTTCTTGATGATCTCCGACGCCTTGATGCCCGTGGCGGAAGAGAGGTCCTTGATGGTGAAGGGCGCGGTGATCTTGACGACGCCGCCCGTCTGGGCCGCGGTCTGCGCGCGATCGCCGATGTGATCGGACTTCTTTGCGTCGCGCCGACGCTGGCGGATGAACCCGCCCGCGCGCGCCAGACGCTCTTCACGCTCCGCGAGGTCCTGCTCGCGCCAGTTGTAGCGCGAGGCGTCGTCCTTGCCGCCGCTGCCACGCTTCGCGGGCTGGGCCGGGGCCGCGGCGCCGCCGCCACCGGGCGCGGTGCGACGACGGTTGCGATGACCGCGCGAATCGTCCGGACCACCACCAGGAGGCCCGAACACGCCGCCACCGCGCGACGGACCGCCGCGCGGGCCGGGCCCGGGGCCGCCGGGGGAGGGCGAGCGGCGCATCGTCGGGAGGTCGGTCTCCGGCGCTTCGACACGGATGACCTTCGGGCCGGACAGCTTGACCGGCTTCTGCACGACGAGCTTCGGCCCGGCGGGCTTCACGTCCTTCGGACGACGCGGGACGTTCATCTCGGGAGAGGAGTCATCCTCACCACGAGGCTCTTGTCGGGCCGCAGGCGCGGTTGTGGGCTTGGGACGCTCGCGCGGCTCGCCCGGACGGGGCGGCGCGGGGGGCGTCTGTGCCGGAGCCTGCACTGGCTTGGGCGCAGCGGGCGCCTCGGCGGCAGGACGAACCGCAGGGGCTGAAGGCGGTGGGGGGGCCGGCGCGACAGGCGTGGGAGCCGCAGGCGCCGGGGGAGGCGCGACCGGGGCCGCAACCTTCGCTTCCGGAGCAACCGGAGCGCTCACCGCCGGCGAGCTGGGCGGAGCGGGCGCGGCTTGCGGCGCCGGCGTCTCGACGGCTTCGGACGTCTCCTCGCCCTCATCGTCGTCGGCCGAGGTCTTCTTCTTGGCCTTCGCCTTCCGCTGCTGCGCCTTGACCTTCGTGATGTCGACCTTCTCGGCCGTTTCCACGGCCGTGGCGACGCTCGTGTCCTCGTTGGTCGTGGCGAACCACTCGCGGATCGTGGCCTCCAGGCCGGCCGACACGCTCGCCATGTGGTTCTTCATGTTGGGGATCCCCTCAGCCTGGCACTTCTCCAGGATCATCTTTGAGGGAAGATCCATTTCCTTGGCGAGTTCGAAGATGCGCTTGGCCAATGGGGGCTCCGAAAAGAATCTGGCGAATCAGAAAAACCGGCGGTCGGTACGAGATCAGATCAGGGCTGGCATGCCGACGCGCGTCACGACGCGCCGGCGGAAGTCTCTTCGTCGGCGGGCGCCTCCCCGCCGGTGGCTCGGTAGTTGTCGTCGGACGACATGCGGTCCAGCGCGTCCGGGTCGGTCGGCGCCTCTTCCTTGTGCGCGGGCGCCTCGTCGGACACCGACCCCAGCGACAGGATCGCCGCAGCGCGAAGGTCCGCGTCCTCGTCCGCGCCCATCTCGCCGGCGAGCAGACGGCGGGCCGCCTCCTCCTCCTGCTTGCGGCGCGCCTCGGCCTCGGCCTTCTCCTTCTCCTGCTGCTCCGCCACGATCTTGGCCTTGGCCGATGCCTCCTCCACCATCTTCTGCGCCAGCTCGTCGGAGATCTCCAGCTCCTCCGTCAAGACCGGCACACCCACCTCCTCGATGTCGAACACGCTCACCATGCCCAGCGCGGCAAGCTTGTCCAGCATCTCCTCACTCACCCCCTCCACCCCGCCGAGCGTCTGGGCCATGATCTCCAGGCCCTTGTTGAACTCGTCCGGCGTCAGGATGTCCACGTCCCACCCCGTGAGACGCGCCGCAAGACGCACGTTCTGCCCGCGCTTGCCGATCGCCAGCGACAGCTGGTCCTCGTTCACCACCACCGTCGCGCGCCCCAGCTCGAAGCAGAGCGAGATCTCCGCCACCATCGCCGGCTTCAGCGCGTTCTGAATCAGGATCTGGCTCGACTCGTTCCACCGAACGATGTCGATCTTCTCCCCGTTCAGCTCGTCCACGATGTTCTTGATGCGGCTCCCGCGCACGCCCACGCACGCGCCCACCGCATCCACCTTCGAGTCGATCGACGACACCGCCACCTTCGTCCGGTGCCCCGGCTCGCGCGCCATCGCCTTGATCTCGATGATCCGCTCCGCCACCTCCGGAACCTCGACCTCGAACAGCTTCTTGATGAAGTCCGGATGCCCGCGCGACAGCACGATCTTCACCTGCGAGCCCGTGTCCCGCACATCCAGGATCATGCACCGCACCCGATCCCCAGGCTGGAACTGCTCGCCCGGGATCTGCTCCGACCGCGGCATGAACCCCTCGCCCCGGTCCAGCGAGATCACCAGCGCCCCGCCCTCGTACCGGTGCGCCGACCCGATCACGATCTCCCCGATCCGCCCCGAATACTCGTCGTACAGGCTCTGCCGCTCGTCCTCGCGGAACCGCTGGATCATCACCTGCTTGAACGTCTGCGCCGCGATCCGCCCGAAATCCTCCGGACGCATCGACATCGGCTCCCCGTGCCGCGTCAGACGCAGCTCGCCCGTCAGCCGATCCACCTCGCACGCAAACTCTTCCGCGTCCAGCGTGTTGAAGTGCTTCCGCGCCGCGGACACCATCGCCACCTCAAGGTCCCGGATCAGAACCTCGCGGTCCACGTTCCGGTCGCGGGCGATCGAATCAATTACGCGGAGCATTTCTGGTGTGTTCATGTCTGGTTGTCGCCGCGGGTCGCGGCCTTCCTTCTTCAGATTTGTCTGGGCTCGAATTGCCTGGATGTGGAAACCGATTTGTCCGCCGCACGCCCTTCGCAACGCCCCACAACCGCCGCCGGGAAAAAAACACAAGCCACGTGCGTCTGAAACGCGCGTGGCCCGCGACACACGACCCTTTGCCACGCGCCGGTGCTCCCGACCCGAAGGCACAAGGCCTGTCCCGTCCTCGTCATCCGATCAGCTCATCGCTGACCTCCCGAGGACGCCAAGGCGTTCGACCAGCCCGAAGGCACAGCCGGACGGTCTTGGAAACGCTTACCACGCATTGTCGCGGACCATGCTCATGACCGTGATTCCCGACGCCGGAGCGGGCACACCGCGCCGAACGTGCGTCCACACAGTGTATAACCTTCGTGCCCACCCGGTCAACAGAACCCGAACGGGCTCCGCCCCCAGCGTTTGACGCCGCCCGCAACCACCCACATCCTCAACCCGGCAATGGACGTCCGACACGAGCTCGCAGGCCACGACCGACAGATCCTGGTCGTCCATCTCCCGCCAGCCGTCAACCACATCACGGCCGAGCCCCTCCGACAAGCCATCGAGCAGCGCCTTCCCGTGCGCGACGACGCGGCCCTCGTCCTCGACGCCTCCGAAGTCTCCCTCATCACCTCCGTCGGCATCGCCATGCTCCTCCAGGTACAGGAGCTCTGCGACGACCGCGCCGCCAGAATGCTCCTCGCCTCTCTCGCGCCCCCCGTCCGCAAGATGCTCGCGCTCCTCAAGCTCGACGCGCGCTTCCGCTCCGCCGACTCCCTCGACGAAGCCGTCCGCGACCTCGACAACGCCTGAGCGCTCCCCCTTACACCCGGTCCTCGGCGATGATCGCGCGCGTCACCTTCAGCGCTCGCGCGCCGCGGTACTGGCCGATGTTCGCCAGAAACTTCTTCTGCCCCTCCACGCACACCAGCACGTGCTCCGACGCGGGCTTCTCCGTCGAGATCACGTCCCCCACCGCCAGCGACACCAGGTCGCGCATCGTCATCGTCGTCTCGGCAAGCAGACCCGTCACCTCCACCCCGGCCGCGGCCAGCCCGTGCGTCAGCTGCTGCGTGAACTTCTGACGCAGGCCCGTCGGCGTCGCGCTGAACCACGTCTGACGCGACAGCTCGCTCACCACCGGCTCGATCACGTTGTACGGGATGCACAGGTTCATCGCCCCCGCGCGCGAGCCCATCTTCACCTCGAACCCGATCACGATCACGACCTCGTTCGGCGGGACGATCTGCACCAGCTGCGGGTTCGACTCGCTCCCGCTCAGCGTGAAGTCCACCTTCTTGAGCGACGCCCACGCCTCGCTCAGCGACGCCAGACCCCGGTGCATGATCCGGTGGATCAGCCGCTCCTCGATCGTCGTCAGCGGACGCTGCGGGATGAACAGCTCATGGTTCGTCCCGCCCAGCAACCGATCGATGATCGGGTAGATGATCAGCGGGCTGATCTCCAGGCACATCGCCCCCTCCAGCGGAGGCGCGGCCAGCAGATTGAACGACGTCGGGTTCGGCAGGCCCGCGATGAACTCCCAGTACGTCATCTGATCGCACGACGCGACCTTCACCTCCACGATCGTCCGCAGATACCCGGACAACGCGGCCCCGAAATTTCGTGCGAACGCCTCGTGCAGCGTCTGCAGCGCACGCATCTGATCCTTCGACACGCGCTCCGGACGCTTGAAGTCGTACCGCCGGATCTCCAGAGACTCAAAGTCCCGCTTCCGGCGGCTGAAAATCTGCGCCTCTCGTTGTTCCTCCTCGACGTCCCCCGACTCCACCGCCTGCAGCAGTGCATCAATCTCTGATTGATCTAGAACGTCTGCCATGCCCGCCGTCTCTCCGAGAGGGTGTTGGGCCCACACGCGGCCCCCAGCACTATCGGAACAAGCCACGCAAACCCTTGAAGCGTGCGCACCCTTTGCGCATCACCACCCACCCCGCCCGCGAACCAAAGCTCCACCCGGGCGTTTATAAACCCCGTATGCGTCCACCACTCAACGCTCTCCTGAGCCGCGTCCTCACGCCCCTCCTCCTGGGCCTGGCCGTGCTCATCTCCTCCGCACCCTCCCCCGCCCAGCTCGGCTTCGCAGGCCCCGACCGCGCCGAGAAGGTCACCGTTGAGGCCCATCCGTCCAAGCCCGCCGTCGCCCCGGGCGACCAGATCGCCATCGCCGTCATCTTCGATGTCGCGGACGGCTGGCACATCTGGCCGGAGAAGCCCAACCTCCCAGAGTCCCTGGGCCTCTCCCCCATCCCCACCCTCATCAGCGTCTCCCCGAACAACCGCCCCGCCTACATCGCGAACGTCGGCCCCATCCAGTGGCCGGCCACGCACGAAATCGAAGTCTCCTTTGGCGCCGAGCCGGCGAAGATCCCGTTCCACGAAGGTCGCGTCGTCGCATACCTGCCCATCGAGATCGCCCCCTCCGCGCAAGCGGGCGTGGTCACGCTCCCCATCGAAGTCTCCTGGCAGACCTGCGATGACCGCACCTGCCTCGCGCCCCAGTCAGAGACCATCGAGGTCCGACTCGAGATCCAGACCGCCGGCAGCCCCGCGGTCCCTCCGGCCGATCCGACGCTCTTCGCCGACTTCGATCTCTCCGTCTTTGCGAAGATGGCTTCTGGAGAAGAGCTCGTCGAGTTCAACGCCTTCGGCCTGAAGTTCGACGTCGACGCCAAGGGCGCGATCGGCGTGGCCCTTCTCCTCCTGCTCGCCGCGGTCGGCGGCCTCCTCCTCAACCTCACCCCCTGCGTTCTCCCCGTCATCCCGCTCAAAATCATGGGCCTCAGCGCAGCCGCGGGAAACCCCGCGCGATGCTTCACGCTCGGCCTCATCATGTCTGCCGGCGTGATCGCCTTCTGGCTCGCCATCGGCGCCGCCATCTCCTTCATCTCCGGCTTCGACGCGATCAACTCCCTCTTCCAGCGACCCTGGTTCTCCATCGTTGTCGGACTCTTCATCGCCGTCATGGGCATCGGCATGCTCGGCGTCTTCACCGTCTCCCTGCCCAAAGCCGTGTACATGGTGAATCCCTCTCACGAGACTCCCCACGGCTCCTTCCTCTTCGGCGTCATGACCGCCGTCCTCTCCACACCCTGCACCGCGCCCTTCATGGGCTCTGCGGCGGCATGGGCCACCAAGCAGCCCGCGGCCCTCACCATGGTCACCTTTGCAGCCATCGGCCTGGGCATGGCCCTGCCCTATCTCATCCTCTCCGCGCGCCCCAAGTGGGTCTCCAAGGTCCCGCGCACCGGCCCCGCCTCCGAACTCGTCAAGCAGGTCATGGGCCTCCTCATGCTCGGCGTGGCGGCCTTCTTCCTCGGCATCGGCCTCGTGGCCGTCATGACCACACCCCCCGATCCCCCGAGCAAGCTCTACTGGTGGATCGTGGCCGCGTTTGTCACGGCAGCCGGCTTCCTCCTCATCGTGAAGACCTTCCGCATCACCAGGAAGCCCCTCCGGCGCGTCTCCTTCACGGTCCTCGGCGCCCTCCTCATCGGCGCCTCGATGGGCGTCGCGCGCGACCTGACCCGGAAGGGCCCCGTCGACTGGACGTACTACACCCCCGACCGATTCGCCCAGGCGCGCTCCCAGGGGAAGGTGGTCGTCCTCGACTTCACTGCCGAGTGGTGCCTCAACTGCAAGACCCTCGAGGCCACCGTCCTCTACACCCGGGACATCTCAGCCCTCCTGAACTCCGAGGGCGTCGAGCCCATGAAGATCGACCTGACCGCGAACAACCCCGACGGCTCCGCCATGCTCAAGAGCCTCGACTGGGTGGGAATCCCCCTCCTGGCCGTGTTCGGGCCGGGTCTGGACCAGCCCCTGAAGTTCGATGCGTACACCCCGGCCATGGTGAAGGACGCCGTGGAGCAGGCCCGCGCCAAGTCCCCGCGATAAAGGGGGGCGATTCGCGCGTTGCAGTCCCCTGACAGGCTGCTAAACTGCTCGGTTCCCGTCCGCACGGTCTCTCTGGTGGAGCCGGCGGGCGGTCGTTGTTCAACGCACTGGACCTGATCCGACGGGAGACCGCTGTGGTTCGCATCCGAATGAAGCGCATGGGCGCGCCGCACAAGCCCTTTTACCGCATCAACGCCGTCGATCAGCGCGCCAAGCGCGACGGTCGCGTCATCGAACAGCTCGGGTGGTACGACCCGATGGCCGCCGACGAGGCCAAGCAGCTCAACCTCAACCTCGAGCGCATCAAGTACTGGATCGGCGTCGGCGCTCAGCCCTCCGGCACCATCGCCGCCATGCTCGCCAAGCGCGACGTCATCGACCGCGCTGCCTGGGAGAAGAAGGTCAAGGCCCGCGCGGACGCCTGCACCAAGGCACGCGGCGGCGACGCTGCCGGCGCCGGGGGCGAAGAGAAGAAGGACTAAGGGGCGCGCAACGCCCTGACCCGTCATGCGGATCGACGTTCTCACCCTCTTCCCCGAGGTCTTCGAGCCCGTCCTCTCCGCAAGCATCACAGGCCGCGCGCGTGACGCTGGCCTCGTTCACTGGCACGCACACGACATCAGGAGATACGCGAAGAACAAGCACAGCAAGGTCGACGATCGCCCCTTCGGTGGCGGGCCCGGCATGGTCATGATGTGCCAGCCCCTCTGGGACGCGGTCCTCGACGTCGAAGCACTGGACCCCGCGCCCACCAGACGCGTGCTCCTCACGCCCCAAGGCGTGCCCCTCAAGCAACCCCTCGTCGAGGAACTCGCCTCTCTCCCGAGGCTCCTCCTCATCGCGGGCCACTACGAGGGAATCGACGAACGAGTGATCAAGCGTCTCGAGCCCCTCGAAGTCAGCGTCGGAGACTTCGTCCTCTCCGGAGGCGAAATCCCCGCACTCGCGCTGATCGACGCGATCGTCAGACTCCTCCCCGGCGCCCTGGGCGATGCCGAATCCGCCCAGTCCGACTCCTTCTCACCCGTTGGGCCGAACAGCGAGCGTCTCCTCGACTGCCCGCACTACACTCGACCCCAGCTCTGGGAAGGCCTCGAAGTCCCTCAGGTCCTCGTCTCCGGGGACCACGCGAAGGTGGCGCAGTGGAGGCTCGAGCAGATGATCTCCCGCACCCGGGAACGAAGACCCGACCTCTTGGATTCCTGAAAGACAACACGGGCCGCAACGCCCGACACCAGACACGAGAGACACATGGACACGCAGAAACTCATCGAGAGCGTCTCCGGCCAGCCCGCCGTCGAAGTCCCCCAGATGGACATCGGCGACACCGTCAACGTCCACTGCAAGATCGTGGAGGGCGACAAGGAGCGCATCCAGATCTTCCAGGGCGTCCTGATCTCGCGCAAGGGCCGCGGCTCTTCCGAGATGCTCACCGTTCGTCGAATCGTCGACAACCAGGGCGTCGAGCGCATCTTCCCCGTCCTCTCACCACGCGTCGCCAAGTACGAGGTCGTCCGCAAGGCCGGCGTCCGACGCTCCAAGCTCTACTTCCTCCGCGAGCGCGTCGGCAAGAAGCGCCGCCTCCGCGATCAGCGTCGCGGCCTCGCGAGCGCCGCCGCGCCCGAGAGCGCGTCCGCCGAGTCCTGATCCCGCGGACCACAACCCAACGCACGCGCCACCGCTCGCACACGCGAGCGGTATTCTTTTGGGCGTGATGCTCATCAATGCATGCCTCGTCTCTGCGCTGCTCTGCGCGCAGCCCCTCACTCCCGCAGACCCCCAGCCCGACGCGCAGCCGTTCCCTCACCTCCGTGTCGACCGCAAGGCGCGCGTCGTCGAGTTCGACGCCGTCGTCCCAATCGACGCGCGAACGCCCGACGCGAAGGGCCGACACCCCCTCATCTATCTCGAACTCATCGCCTGCACGCCCGACACGCGCGAGCACGAATCGCTCGTTGTCACCAGCGCCAAGCCCTCCCACATCCACGCGGCCCTGCTCCTCATCGGCCTCGAGCCCGGCAAGCCCGGCGCGTGGACCACGCGCAACCGGGAAGCCGTGCTCACCCCGCCCACCGGCGATGAAGTGCGCGTCGAGTTCGTCACGCTTGATAACGAAGGCAAGGAGCATGTCTCCCCGGCCGCGTCCTGGGTGCGCCACGCGCAGACCAACGAACGCCTCCCCGACAGACCCTTCCTCTTCGCCGGCTCGCGCATCGTTCAACGGCCCGCCGGCGAGATCTACGACGCGGACATGTCCGGCACGCTCATCGGCCTCGCCACCTTCGGCACGGAAACACTCGCGCTGCCAACGGTCTTCAGCCCCGAAGCGGCCGTCGATGAGCCCGTCTGGATCGCTGATCCCGAAAACACGCCCCCGCGCGGCACATCCGTTCGCGTGCGCCTCACCCCCGCGAACAAGCAGTAGCGCCGCTTTTTTTCGGACGGCGCTGGCCCGCCACCGCGCCGTGCCGAACAATCCACGTCGGAGGAGAGACCCATGCACACAACCGCCCGGGCAATCGCCCCGATCGTGATGTCCTGCCTCGCGCACGCGGCCACTGTGCTCCCCGGCGATCTCCTCCTCTCCACACCGCAGGACGCCCTCCGCGCGATCGCGCTCGGCACGACCTACGTGCCCGTCTCCGCGGCCGTGCTCACCGACGTGCGCGATGTTGTCGCGGAGCGAACCGGCACGGCCGCCCTCGCGCTCGCGCGCCCCTCTCCGCCGAACTACGCCCTCGTGCGCGCGCCGTTTGTCGGTGGCAGCGCGAACATCCTCGCTTCCGGCGGCCCGCTTAACTCCCCCTTCGGACCCTCCGCACTAGTGGAAGCCCCTAATGGAGACATCTATGTCGCTGTCATCGACGTAGCGCCTAAATCGCGAATAGTGCGCATCAAATCCGGCACTTGGGGGGTCACGGCCATTTCTTCAGGAAACGCGCTTTTCGACCCTCGCGGGCTCGCCTGGGAGCCCTCCGGCACGCTCTTGGTCGCCAACGGCGTGGCGGGCTCGCTGCTCCGCGTCAACCCCTCCACAGGCTCCCAGACACTCCTGGCCCCTGCCGCGAGCCTCCAATCGGCTCTGGACGTCACCGTGACCCCCTCCGGAACCATCTACGCCCTCGACGGCGCCGCCCGCCGCATCTACCGCGTCCACCCCACCTCCGGAGCCCTCACCCAGATCTCCGAAGGCGGCCTGCTCCGCGCTCCAACATCCTTGGCTGTAGGGCTTTACGGCAGCCTGTACGTCGGTGACCTGGCCGCCCCGACCCAGTCTGAGCCCTCCCGCGCGATGGTCGTCCGCATCTCGCCGAGCACTGGCAGCCAAGAACTTGTGACCGTTTTCCCGACCGTCTACGCGCCCCCGCAGGTCTCCGTCGTCCCCCCGCGCGCAAACCCTTGCCCGGCCGACATCACCGCGGACGGACGCGTCGATTTCCTCGATCTGGGGAGGGTGCTGACAGACTTCGGCGCCACCTGTCCGGAAGCCCCGCTGCCGTGAGGGGTTGTGCTTTGTCGGGGCGCCCGATTCGCCCTATTGTTCTCGACTGCGCGCCGCGCGCGCCGATGCTCACGCACAGTGGCCTCGCACCGAGATCGATCCGAGACACCCATCCCGCATGACCACCGTGACCGCACCCGCGAAACCCGCCCCGACCAAGCGAGCCTCGGCTTCGCTTTCCAACGACACGCTGCTCAAGTGGCTGTACGACATGCAGCTGATCCGGGAGTTCGAGAACCGGACGATGCAGGCGTACCAGCAGGCCAAGATCGGCGGCTTCTGCCACGTCTACACGGGGCAGGAAGCGCTCGTCGTCGGCACGTTCGGCAGCGTCAATCATGACGATCCGGTCGTGACGGCGTACCGCGATCACGGGCATGCATTGGCGCGCGGGATGTCGCCCCGGGCGTGCATGGCCGAGATGTTCGGCAAGATCACTGGCTGCGCGAAGGGCAAGGGCGGGTCGATGCACATGTTCGACAAGCCCAACCACCTGTACGGCGGGCACGGCATCGTGGGCGCGCAGACGGCGCTGGGCGCGGGGCTGGCGTTCGCGGTGAAGTACGAGCTGGAGGTCCTGAAGCGCGACCTTGCGTCGGGGGGCAAGCCCAAGAAGCGCGTCGCGCTGTGCTACCTCGGGGACGGCGCGCTGAACCAGGGCTGCCTCCACGAGGCCATGAACCTCGCGGGCCTGTACTCGCTCCCGGTGATCATCATCGTCGAGAACAACGGGTACTCGATGGGGACGTCGATCGGTCGGGGCACGACGATGGCCGAGGACCTGACGGTCAAGGGCAAGGCGTACGGGATGCTGTCCGCATCGTTCGACGGGATGAACATCCTCGAGCTGTACGACAAATTCCGGCCGATCGTGGACGAGTGCCGTGAGGAGCAGAAGCCGGCGTTCGTGGACATCAAGACGTACCGGTACAAGGGCCACTCGATGTCGGACCCGCAGAAGTACCGGACGCGCGAGGAGGTCGAGCACTACGAGAAGGAGCGCGACTCCATCGCGATGCTCGCGGCCCATCTCATGCGGGACCGCAACGCGCTCTCCGAAGCGCAGTGGAACACGATGCAGGAGGAGATCGGCGAGATCGTGCGCGACTCGATCACGTTCGCGGATGAATCTCCGGCGCCGGACCCTGCCAGCGAGCTGTACTCCGACGTGATGGTGAACCCGCACCCCGGGATGAGCCCGAGCGGGCAGTACGTGCAGGGCGCGAAGAACCCGCTGCTCGACTGAACCCGCACAACCTCCGCTTTGAGAAGATCACCCATGCTCACATCCACCGAAACACCGATCCATCCGTACGCGGCTAACGGCGAGTTCCCCAACGGGGAAGGGCCGCGCATGATCCAGTTCCGCGAGGCGCTGCGCGAGGCGATGTCCGAGGAGATGCGGAAGGACGAGCGCATCTTCCTGATGGGCGAGGAGGTCGCGCAGTACTCGGGCGCGTACAAGGTCTCGCAGGGGATGCTCGAGGAGTTCGGGGCGCAGCGGATCATCGACTCGCCGATCTCGGAGAACGGGTTCGCGGGGTTGGCCGTGGGCGCCGCGATGTACGGGCTGCGGCCGATCATCGAGTTCATGTCGTGGTCGTTCTCGCTAGTGGCGGCGGACCAGATCCTGAACAACGTCCCGAAGATGCTGTACATGTCGGGCGGGCAGTGGGGGTGCCCGGTGGTGTTCCGCGGGAATGACGGGGCGGGCGGGCAGCTGGGCTCGACGCACTCGTGGAGCGTCGAGGGTCTGTACTCGAATGTGCCGGGCGTGAAGATCGCGATCCCGTCGAACCCGTACGACGCCAAGGGGCTGCTGAAGACGGCCATCCGTGACGAAGACCCGGTGTTCTTCCTCGAGTCGGAGCGCATGCTCGGCGACAAGGGGCACGTTCCGGCGCCGGAGGAGGACTACACGGTTCCGTTCGGCGAGGCCGCGCTGCGGCACGAGGGCGGGGACTGCACGGTGGTCTCGTTCGGCCGTCCGGTGAATTTCTGCGTGGAGGCGGCCGCGATCCTGCGCGAGGAGCACGGGATCGAGATCGACGTGCTGGACATGCGGACGATCCGCCCGCTGGACATCGATGCGATCGTTCGGTCGGTGCAGAAAACGGGTCGTCTGGTGGTGGTGGATCAGTGCTGGCCGTTTGCTTCGGTGGCGACCGAGGTGATCACGCAGACGTGCGAGCGGGCGTTTGACTATCTGGACCATCAGCCGCTGCGTGTGAACTCGGACGACGTGCCGACGCCGTACGCGAAGGCGTTGGAGGCCGCGTATTTGCCCCACAAGGGCAAGATCGTCGCGGCTGTCCTCAAGTCGCTTGGCCGAGGCTGAATGATGGGCGGATTGCCAGCGGTCAACCCGGCGGCGCGTCGCGCGTACGCGGAGTTGCTGCGCCAGTTCGCGTCGGGTCGCATGACAAACCACGCATACGAGGATCGGCGCGACGACATCTTTGCGCAGTTCGGACTGGATTCGGCGATCGACGCGATCGACGGGGCGCTGTGGCATACGTACTGCGACTTACGCGAGCATCGGTGGCGCGGGGGTGTTATGCCTCGTGCTCTTATCGCGCGTTGGGTGGTGTTCCTGCATGGCGATGAGGAGATGGGACGCCTGCCGCGAGCCGGATTCGTTCCTTACCTCGGGTGGATCGTGCTGGGCGTATTTGCGTTCGCGGGGCTCGGCTCGGTTGTGGCTTTGGTCGTCGGCACTACCGCCCTAGGTCTCGCGTTGGGCGCGGCGAGCATCGGTGCGTATGGCCTGCTTTGGCTCACAGGGATCTCGGTCGCACCGCGCGCCGGCGCGGCCGCCTTTGTGCGTGATCCCGACGATTTCTGGCCGTTTCCATCCCAGGAGGCACGGGCGAGAGCGTTACGTCGCCCGCTGCTGCTGAGCGGACGGGAGAATCGCTACGCTACGGCTGTTCCGGGGTGATTGTGTTCGCGTTCCTCCTCATTGTTGAGTTTCCACTTTTCGCTTTCTGAGGACCTCATGCCGATCGAGATCACGATGCCGCGCCTTTCGGACACCATGCAGCAGGGCACGGTGGTGAAGTGGAACGTGAAGGAGGGGGATGCGGTGAAGGCGGGGGACATCCTCGCGGACATCGAGACGGACAAGGCGACGATGGAGCTGGAGTCGTTCGATGCCGGGACGGTGGCGGCGCTCGTCGCGGCGGAGGGAGCGAACGTGCCGGTGGGCTCGGTGATCGCGGTGCTTGCCGGGAAGAACGAGAACGCGGGTGAGATCAAGGCGAAGCACGCGAGTGGGGGGGCTGCGAAGTCGGCATCGAGCGGCGCGGAGCCGAAGCGCAGCGCGAACGCGGCGTCTGTGAGCGGAGCGGATGTAAGTGGGGGCAACGGGGCTTCGTCGGGCACGGCTGTGGCCGAGCCTCCGGCGCGTGAGACGGGGGGCCGTGTGTTCGCGTCGCCGCTGGCGCGGAAGATGGCCGAGGATTTGGGTGTTGATCTGGGGAGCGTTGAGGGGACGGGCCCGTCGGGGCGCATTGTGAAGGCGGACATCGAGGCGGCTGCGAAGGCGGGGCCGACAACGGCGCGCGTCGCGCAGCCCACGGTTCAGCCGGCTCGCGGACTGGCCACGCCGGTCGCGGCGCCACCGACGATCCAGGCGGACCTCGCGCCGCTGGCCGACAAGCACGTGTCGCTTTCGAACATGCGGCGGACGATCGCCGTGCGGCTCGTGCAGTCCAAGACCACCATCCCGCACTACCAGGTGACGGTGGGCGTGGACATGGACGCGTTGCTCACGCTGCGTGAGCAGCTGAACGCGCAGCTGTCGTCACAGGGCGTGAAGCTGTCGGTGAACGACTTCCTCGTGCGGGCGTGTGCGCTGGCGTTGCATCAGCACCCGCACGTGAACGCGTCGTGGAGCGAGGAGAAGGGCGGAGAGGCCGCGATCCAGTTGCATGGGCGGGTGAACATCGGCGTGGCGATCGCGCTGGACGCGTCCAAGGGGGGCGGGCTGGTGGTCGCGACGCTGCGCGACACGGACCGGATGGGGCTGCGGTCGATCTCGCAGTCGACACGAGCGATGGCGGAGAAGGCGCGGACGAAGGGCCTGACCATCGATGAGCAGTCGGACGCAACGTTCACGATCTCGAACCTGGGGATGTTCGACGTGGAGCACTTCACCGCGATCATCAACCCGCCGAACGCGGCGATCCTGGCGGTGGGGGCCGCGATCAAGCAGCCGGTGGTGCGGAAAATCGACGGGGAGGATCAGATCGTGATCGGGCACCGGATGCAGATGACGATGTCGAGCGATCACCGGATCATCGACGGCGCGATGGCGGCAGCGTACCTGAACACGGTGAAGGCGACGCTCGAGGCGCCGGCGACACTTCTGGTCTAACCGCACCCGAACGGTAGATGAAACGCCGCGATCTTGACGCGGATTTCTCTTTCTTGCTCGGCGCCCGATCGTTACGCTCCATGCTTCAAAGGAGCGAGAAATGAAGCGGAATATGAGTTTGTGCGCGCTGACGACGGTTCTCGCGTCTCCGGCACTCGGTGTGGGAACGTTGCACGGCCATTGGAAGTTCAACGAGTCGTCGGGCACGACGGCGGCGGATTCGGGGCCGGGGAGTTTCAACGGCACGCTGAACAACGCGGCGACGTTCGGTGCGGGAGGCATTGAGGGGAATGCGCTGGTATTGCCCGCCGGAGGGGGCGGGTTCGTGGAGATGCCGGTGATCCCGATCAACACGCCGCCGCTGTCGATCTCGGCGTGGGTCAAGACGACGTCAGCGAGTCATTCGATCGTCGCGGGTCGGCATATCGCGACGATCGTGGCCGGGTATTTCGTCGCGTTGAACAACGGAGGGACATACGGCCTCCCCGGCAAGGCGTACGGGTACGTGTCCGCCGTCCCGGGACAGGAGCCCATCAGCTCGATCACGGTGAATGACGGGCAGTGGCACCACGTCGTGATGACGTTCGGTTCGGGGAGCCCCGTCACATTGTTCGTTGACGGCGCGTTTCAGGCTGCGAAGCCCAATCCGGGATTCAGCCCGACCCCAGCGCCGTTGCTGGTCGGCGCCGTGGCGACGACCTCGGGCGGGCGTATGCCTGCGTACGAGGGCATGATCGATGATCTTCAGGTGTACAACGGCAGGCTTTCGGGGCCGCAGATCTGCGCGATCTTCAACAACCCTGGCATGCCGGCGCCTGGCGCGTGCAACGGTGATGTCGACATGAACAACGTTGTGAACTTCGCGGACCTGAACCTGGTGCTGTCGTCGTACGGGCAGATGGGTTTCTGCCTCGCGGCGGACATCGACGCGGACGGCGCCGTGAATTTTGCGGATTTGAACCAGGTGCTCTCGGCGTACGGGTCGAGCTGCACACCTTGATCGTGTGAGAGATCGGGCGATCAGGCGCGGTAGGCGTCGGCCACCTTTGTGAGGGCCTCACCGATCTTGGTGATCTGGTCCGGGGTGAGGTTCTGGTGCACCGGGATGCAGAAGAGGCTCTGGGAGAGGCGCTCGGAAACGGGGCAGGCGCCGGCTTCCACGAACTTCGCGAACGCGGGCTGCTGGGTGAGGCTGCGCGGGTAGTGCACGGCGACCTGCACGCCCTCGGCCTGCACGGCCGCGATGAACTGGTCGCGGGTAACGCGGAAGGCATCGAGGTCCATGCGGACGGCGTACTGGTGGAAGACGGGCTCGGCCTTGGGGGTGGCGGCGGGGGGGTGAAGGCCCGGGATCTTGGAGATCAGCCGGTCGAGGGCCTTGGCATTCTCGCGGCGTTTGGAGGTGATCGACCCGGCCCGGTCGAGCTGGGAGAGGCCAATGGCGGCCTCGACGTCGGTCATACGGTAGTTGTAGCCCACAACCTCGTGGATGTACTTCTGGGTTTCGCCGTGGGAGCGGTAGAGGCCCATCTGGCGGGCGTGCTCGGGGCTGTTGGTGGTGACCATCCCGCCCTCGCCGGTGGAGATGTTCTTGGTGGCGTAGAAGGAGTAGGTGACGGCATCGCCGTAGGCGCCGATGCCCTTGCCCGCGTAGGTGGCGAAGTGGGCCTGGGCGGCGTCGTAGATGACGTTGAGGGAGTGCTTGGCGGCGAGGGCCTGGGTGGCGGAGATGTCGACGGCGTTGCCGTAGAGGTGGGTGGGGGCGATGGCTTTGACGCCGGGGCGCATTTTTCGCGCCGCGTCTGCAAGGTCGAGCTGGTAGGTGGCGGGGTCGGCGTCGACGAAGACGGGCTTGGCGCCTCGGGCGACGACCATGGAGACGGTGGCGATGTAGGACCATGCGGGGACGAGGACGAGGTCGGCGGGCTGGAGGAGGGCTTCGTAGGCGAGCTGGAGGGCACAGGTGCCGTTGGCGCAGGTGAGGGCGTGGGAGGCGTCGGTCATGGAGGCGAAGCGCTTCTCGAAGTCGTTGGAGCGGGCGCCTTGGCGAAGCATGCCGGAGCGGAGGACGGCGATGGCGGCATCGATGTCGGCGTCGTGGAGGCCTGCGGCGACCATGGGGACGGGCAGGGAGGAGACAGGGGAGCCTCCGTTAAGGGCCAGAGCCTTCTCCTGAGGGCTGCTGACGGGCTTGGAACGCTCCGCGATTCCGCTGGACATGACTGGCTCTCGCTCCGGTTGATCCCTCGACGGGGATCGGGGTTGATGAAGGGGTGAATGGTATCCGAGGGGAGAGCGGCGCGTCGGGAGGCGCTGGATGGTGCGCGCGGAAGCGCGTTGCGCACGCGAACGGGTGGAATCGGAAGAAAGCGGCGCGCGCGACGAAAGAGATGCGCGTTGCTCGCCGATCGAAGTGCACCATGGCGCCGAACTCCACACCGTCTGCTTCTCTGACCGAACTCCTTGGCGCTCTGCGAGCGCTCCCGACGGTGACGGACCCGATGCTTCACCGGGATGACGAGTGGGCAGGTGAGGCGCCGGCGTTGCCGATCCTGCAACTGCTCGCTGAGGCGCGGGACCGGTTGACGGCCGGACGCGGCCCCACGCGCGCGGCGTGAGGTCGGTGGTGGGGTAGGCCGAACGTGGATGCGGCGGTTCAGCCTGCGCGGCGGGACGTGGGGTGTTTTTGATGCGCGGGGGGGAGTGGGAACTCCACGGGGACGCGGTCGAGCATCGCGCTGACGCATTGCTGGGCGGCCAGGAAGCCCATGGACATGCCGTGGCCGGTGAAGCCGCCGCAGAACCAGACATTTCCGGGTTCGCTGACGGGGCCCATGAGAGGGAGGCCGTCAGCGCTGAAGCCCATGACGCCGCTCCAGCGTGCGATGACGTCAAATTCGACAGCGAACGTGTCGCGGGCGAAGGCCTCGAGGAAGCTCTGGACGGGATCGGTGGTGGTGTCTTCGTAGCCGACCTCGTCCGCTGCGTGCTGTTTGCGTCCGCCGCCCAGGACGATCGTGCCGTCGACGGTCTGGCGGAAGTACTCGTAGCCGTGGTTGGCGTAATAGGACATGGCGAGGCCCGGGTGGGGAGCGCGGGGACGGAGCGCGAGCATCTGGCCACGGACGGGCCTGACGAGGTCCGCATGGGCCGGCATCAGGCGGGAGAGGTAGCTATTGACGCAGACGATTGCGCGTGCGGCGTGAACGCGCTCGGCTTGCGTTTCGATGGTGACGCCGACTGAGGATTCGCGGATATCCAGGACGCTGCGGCCTTCCCAGATTGGGGTGCGGAGCTTGGAGGCGAGGAATCGGAGGAGCTGGACGGAGTTGGCGGCGCCGTCGTTGGGGTTGATGAGCCCGCAGAGGGCGCGGGCGTGGTTCCAGACCAGATCGCGCGGGGCTGAGGCGGGGTCGACCCAGCCGACGTCGAAGCCGTCCTCGCGGAGCATCGCGGCGGAGCGTGCGAGTTCACCGGCCTCAGTTTCCTCCATTGCCAGGAGGCAGGACGGGATGCGTTGGACGCCCGGGAGTGTGTCGGCGCCCTCGGCACGGAGGGCTTCAAGGTTCTGCTCGGTGAATCGCCAGAGGCGGGCGGCGCGATCGCGGCCGTAGGTTTCACAGGCGGCGGCATAGTTCTCCGCGCAACCGCGCATCAAAAAGCCTGCGTTGCGGCCGCTGGCGCCGCAGGCAAGGCTGCCCTTTTCGAGGACGATGACGCTGAGGCCTCGGCGTTCGAGGGCGAGGGCGGCGGAGACGCCGCAGATTCCCGCGCCGATGACCACCACGTCTGCGGCGGGCTCGGTGACCCCTGCTCCACGACGCCAGTACGAGACGCTCATGCGTTCAGGGTACCGCAAGCGGATTCACGGACGGGCGCCCTCCCAAACCGCCAAATTGCCCGTCCTTCCACCGAACGGGCTTTGACTCGACCGTGAGGCTGGGCAATTCTTTCCCGTTCGCCGCGGTCCGCGGGGATGTCGCATCCCGCACAGAGAGAGAGCCGATGCCGAGAATCGCCCTGTCCGCACTTCGCGCCGTCGTCCTTCCCGCGCTGATGGCCTGCGGGCTGCTGGTCGGGCCGAGCACACGCGGCGCCATCGACACGAACCTCGCCACGGCAACATTACGTCTGCCGCAGTCGCCCTCAGGCGCGACAACGGCACTGACGTCCGCTCAATTCTCGTTCTTCGTCTGGGTGCGACCGGTCGCGAAGCTGGAGCAGCCCGCGTCGGTCTTCACGCTGCCCGGGGTGTTTTCGCTCACGGTGATGCCCAACGGCGCGGTGTCGGCGGCGCTGACCCGAGCGTCCGGGTCTCCCACGTCGATTTCGGCGGTGACGGGCGCTGGAGGCGTGCCGCAGAACGAGTGGTCGCTCCTGGCCTGCTCGTACTCGTCGGGCACGCTCACGGTCCATGCGAGGTCTGTGTCGGGCGGCGCGTTGTCGGCGTCGTCGGCGCCGAGCGCGGGATTTCTCGCGGGGCCTGCGAGCGGACCCATCACCATTGGCGCGACCGACTCCACGTTCGGGCTGGTCGGCGCGTACGCGATCGTGGCGATCCGGAGCCACGCCATCACGTCCGCGGACGCGACGGCAGTGTTCGAGGCGAGAGTCCATCATGGTCCGTTCTCGAGGATCACGACGTCCAGTGGAGGCCTGATGAACGGGCCGGGTGGATGTGTGTTCATGGTGAACCACTCCATCTCGACGCTGCCGCTGAACGCGCTGCAGACGTCGTCCACCACGGGCGAGCGTGTCTCCCAGGTGAACATCGCCGTCACGCCCAAGAACTATCAGGTGTATGACACCGGCTCGGGCATCTTCGGGACCACGATCAACGTCGTGCGGCCGGTGACACAGACGAACGGGTTCACGTTTCGCTCGCCGTTCGACGCACCGCTGTCGGGGTTCTTCGAGCGCGAGATCCCTCAGGTGGACCCGCCGTTGCCGCCGTTCACGCAGGTGTCCGCCGTGGCGCCGCGAGCGCGACGGCTGTTCACGGGGCCGGCCGGGGCAGGCCCGGTGAAGGTGATGATCTCGGCCAATTCGCGCGCGGTGCAGGGGAACGACGGGACGTCGCTCTCCCCGGGCAACTTTGCGCACGGGTTCATCGGCATCCAGCCGAATCTGGTCTCGGGCGTGATGAACCGCAGACCGGACAACTACTTCAACCCGTGGTTCGGCTTCACGGGGACGAACAACAACGCGTTCGTCGCCGGCACCTTCCAGTTCGCGGGTTTCACGGACTTCTCCCGGTTCTGGAGCAACTCGGACATCGGGAACGGCACGGGTCCGGGCGGCGGCGTCATCCTTGCTCCGACGACGATCTACACGATGCGCGCCAGGCCTGAGGGTCTGATGATCGCCACAGCGCCGCTCGTCTCGCAGGCGTACGTGCTGAAGTACCCCGGCGCATCGCACGTCGAGTACACCCCGAATAAGCACTCCTCGCAAGGCTTCTTCGGAACGGACGTGGCGGGCACGACGACGATCCCGCTCGACACCACGACGTATACGCACACGATCAACACGGGCGCAGGCGATCAGGTGATCGGCGGCACACGGATCGCGCTGGCCGGCGACAAGACGGGGCAGGTGATCGCCGGGCACGCGTGCTACGTGAACGGGGCGATCTCCGTCATTTCAGCGGTCGATTTCAACTTTACAACAGCCGGGAAGACCACGGTCTTCTTCGAGAAATCCTTGGGCGTGATCCCTGGGAACGGCGCCATCCTGCGGTTCGGACCGTGGTCGTTCGAGACCCTGTCGTACACGTTCCCGGCGCTCGACGCGCTCGACCCGCTGACGTGGCGCGGTCTTCGCATCGCGGCCGGACCGACGGGCGCGGGCGTGGTCATCTACGGTCTTTCTGCGTGGCGGCCCAATGTCGACGGCTTCGTGATCGGCGTTTCCGGCTGGGGCGGCAACGGGTACCAGACACAGATCGACCGTTCCTTCGCGGCCGCGATTCCCGCGTGGATGCAGGTCCTCTCGCCTGATGTCTGGCTGGAGATGTTCGCGCAGCAGGATTCGTCCGCCTTCTCGCAAGGCTCGTACGCCAACATCATCCAGAACGCGCTCCCGCACACCGACCTGGTTTGGCTCGGTGATTGGGTGCACGGGGAGCCGTTGTTTATTCCTGCGCCTTCTCCGTGGGATAACTACATCCTCCTCGAGGCCGAGGGGCGGAACATTCCGGCTGTCTCGCTCCTGCAGCATCCGCAGGGCGGCTCGGTGCTGGAGCAGCTGAGCGACGGGCTGCGTGCCGATGTGGGGCACTTCAATCAGCGCGGAAACGAGCGGCTCGCCACGCTGTGGACGGAGGCGCTCGGTCAGGTTGCCCTGCCCCCGCCGCTCCCGGGCGACACGAATGAGGATGGGATGGTGAACTTCGCCGACCTGAACGCGGTCCTGTCCACGTTCGGTCAGTCGGGGCAGGGGCTGATCGGCGACGTCGATTACAACAACCGCGTCGACTTCGTGGACCTGAACATCCTGCTGTCGAACTTCGGCGTGTCGTTGCCCTGACGGGGACGCGACATGGCTGACGCATCCTCTTGGTGGCAATATGCGGAATACTTGTTAGCGCGGCTTGTTCGAAGTGTCCGCACGGACTTCGTCGCGGACATATGGCTCGATGAGCTTCCAATCCTCGCTCGGCGTGCGCGAGCAGCGCACGACGGGAAGACCGACCTCGGCGCACACCTCGGCGACGATGCCGTCGCGGCTCGCCGCTCTTGCGTCGTGCTCCGTCGGAGAGATCTCGATCGCCACCACCGGAGTCCATTCGGGGAGGCGACAGATCACGATGTCGACGGAACGGAGCCGTACACGACGGCGCCAGGTCGCCCAGTCCCGCGCGTCCCACCCGCGCGGGTTCACCGGTGACACCAGCCCATCGAGCCGAACCTGCGGGCACGCCACGTACCCGGACGGCAGTTTCACCGCGAGCGCGCGGGCGAACTGCCGCTCTCTGTGGGTCATGACGGATCGTTTGAGTCTGAACGGGGCGCGGGTGAGCAGCATGGGCCCGTCGGGGGTCATCACGACGCGGGCCCCGGGAGTCGTGCCTTCGTTGGGGTCTGAAACCCCGGACGACTTGTTATCGACCTGCCACCACCCCGAGTCATCGCCGCTCGAGCCGACGTCGTTGAGCGGACGCGCGAACGACGGCTCCTCGCGAAGCGGAACGCGCGCTCCCATGGTGTCTTCGATCTGGATGGGTCCTGGGAGGGGCTGGGCCTTTTTCCGCTTGCCTGAGCGCACCGCATCGGTGACGGCCCATACCGCCGCCACCGCAGATCCGACCGCAAGTATCCAGACCCAGGTGATCATCGAACAGTTCCCGTACCGCGTCCGTGCGACAGTTGATCCATCCTCTCCCCTATACGTTCAATTTACCTTCGGTTTTCGGATCATCACGCCTGAACACGCATATTTTCGCGGGCACAGCTTGTTCAGTCAGGGTTCTCAGGAGGGGGCTGCAGCCGGAAACGACGCATAGTGTCGCGCATGTCTGTGGGAATCTGGGCCGTGAACTCCATTTTCTGCCCCGTCTCCGGGTGAACGAACCCCAGCAAGGAGGCGTGGAGCATGACACGGCGCGCGGCCTCACGCGCCTCCCCTTGCGCGTAGATTTCGTCTCCCAGCACCGGGTGACCGAGGGCGGCCATATGGGCGCGGATCTGGTGCAGACGACCGGTCCCGATACGGCACTCCACGAACGACGCCTTGGGCTTTCCTGAGATCACTCTGTACGCGGTGACCGCCGGCTTGCCGTCGCGGGTCACGACGCTGATCTTCTTGCCTGTCCGTGAGTCGGTGGATTCGAGCAGGGAAAGTCGGATGACGCCCACCTCTTCCCGCGGCTTGCCCCAGATGACCGCGAGGTACCGCTTCTCCACGGCGCGCTCCTCGAACGCCTCCCGGAGCCGGTCGTGCGCCCAAGGCTTCAGGGCGACTACTAGGAGGCCGCTGGTGCCTTTGTCGAGTCGGTGGATAAGCCCCCAATCTCTTTGGGCGCCGACGTTCTGAAGGGCGGCGCCGTGACCTGCGAATAACCCGTTCAGGAGCGTGTTGCTCCGGCTCCCCTTGCCCGGCTGGGTAGAGATGCCCGCGGGTTTGTTGACGACGAGGAGGCAGTGATCCGAATAGACCACTTCGTACGGGACGCGCTCGTTGGGCTGCACGGAGAGGTTCACGGCTCCCGCAGATACCACAGAATGGTGAGCAGGGTGTGAAAGCAAGTACTGCCAGACCGGACGGGATTTGACCCGACAGGAAAGTCAAGATAGGCTGTAATCATGATTGAGACTGAGTCTCAGAGCGAGTCGGTTGCGGACCCCAAGGCATGCCCTGTTCCAAGGGGGGCACGGACGTGGATCAAGCGATTCGGTGTCGCGGGGTTCATGTTCTTCCTGATCAAGGGGCTGCTGTGGCTCACCGTGCCGGCTGTGTTGGCTTGGTGGGGGACACGCTGATCGCTCCTAACAGGTTTGGAGAGAGACATGATCCTGAACAGCCCCGCCCCCTCTCCCGCAGCAGGCGTGATGGAGCGGCTCAAGACGACGACCCAGCCCCTGCACGACGCAGCGGAGCAGCACCCGGTGCAGCGCGCACTCTTCAAGGGCAGGCTGCCCAAGAGCGGGTACGTGGCGATGCTCGGGCAGCTGTTCCTGATGCATCAGTCGCTTGAGAACGCGCTGCGTGGCTTGCTTGAACGACGCCCCGGCCTGGGGTCCATCGTGCAGACGTGGCAGTATCAGGAGCCCTATCTGCGCGAGGATCTTTCGTACTTCGGCGTCGCGGTGGACGCGATCAACCCGATGCCCGCGACGCGTGCGCTGCTGAAGGCGATCGAGCGAGCCTCGCACGAGGCGCCGATGGCGATCCTCGGGATGCATTACGTGGTTGAGGGGAGCAACAACGGGTCGAAGTTCTCGGCAATGGCCGTGCGGAAGGCGTACGGTCTCGAGCCGGGCAAGGGGGACCGCTATCTCGACCCGTATGGTGATGCTCAGAGGGAGAAGTGGGCAGGATTCAAGGCCGCAATGAACGCCGCGGATTTCACGGATAAAGACGTGGACGAGCTGCTGTTCGGCGCCGGCGCGATGTTCGATGGGATCGCGCGGATGTCGGACGATCTGCTGCCGCACGTGAGCACGAGCGAAACGCCCTCGGCGTAGCGCCTCCGGATCAGGTTGCTGCGCGAGAGAGCAGCGCGAGCCATTCGAGGTTGCCTTGCTTGACACCGCGCGTTGCGCCGCCGCGGATTGGTGAGCGCACGAGGGAGAGCGCGTGCGCGCCCCATTCGGGCATGCGTTCGGCGGTCGTGTGCGCGATCCGCTCTGCCTCTGCGTCTTCGAGAATCCCTGGCGCTCGTCGCGCGTCTGTACGGTCGGCCTCGTACTGCGGCTTGATGAGCGAGATGATCCGCGCGTCCTGGGCGTTCGCCAGCCAGAGCAGCGCCGCCGGCACGGCCAGCCGCTGGGGGGTCCACCCGAGGTCCATCACGATGAGCGAGGGTTTGTCAGCATCCGGCGGTGGGTCGGCGTGCAGAGCGTTCGTCCGCTCCATGACGGTGACGCGGGTATCGGTACGGAGACGGTAGTCGAGGACCCCGTAGGCCGTGTCGACCGCGTATACCCGGCCGGCGCCTGCGCGAAGGAGACAGTCGGTAAAGCCGCCGACGTTGGCGCCGAGATCGGCGCAGATGCGGGCGTGCACGTCGATCTGGAACTGTTCGAGGGCGTGGTGGAGTTTCAGACCGCCGCGTCCGACAAACGGGCGCTCCGCAGGCGCCGGACCGGGGAGCGCGTCAGAGCCCATCCGGCCCTTCCGTGGGGACGCCGACGAGGGCGACGCCCAGTTCGTCGGCGAGCGCGAGGGTCTTGGGTTTGTCGATGAGGATGACGTCACGGGCGCCGAGAGCCGCACAGCGCGCGCCGGCTTGTGCGAGACGCCGGATCGTGGGTTCGCCGATCGTGGGGACATCCGCGCGGCGGTCGTGATCGGGGTGGGCGCCCTTGAGGAGCGTCCAGCCGCCTCGTGGACAGAGCGGCGCCACACGCTCGATCATGCGGTCGGTTCCCTCGATGGCTTCGACGGCGAGCACGTCGCGCTCCTTGACCGCGATGGCTTGGCCGATGTGGAGCGCGAGGGTCTGCCGCAGGAGCGGCCAGCCGAAGCGAATGTCGGCGAGTTCGTCGCGCGTGGGGGCGCGACGAGTCATCACGCCGGGCGTGGCAAGGTGATCCGTGATGTAGGACGTCGAATCGATGAGGGGGACTCCGCCTTCGGCGAGGGTGTCGGCCACGGCCTTGAGGATCGCGGGAGAACGCCGGTCGTGACGGAGACGACGGTACCAGACCAGGGCGGTGGTGAGATCGGGCGCCTCGCGGAAGAGCCGGAGCGGATCATGGACGCGACTGGACTTCTCGACACGACCGACCATGACCGCGCACGAAGCGCCCATCTGTCGCAGCTTCTTCGACCAACCGCCGAGCCGCAGGACTGCCACCTCCCGGTACTCATCGCACAGCTCGCGAAGTGAGGGATCGCAGTGGCCCGAGATTCCGATGGCGGCGATGCGGAGCCCGGCGGCGCGGGCGCCCTGGACCACCATGAAGGGGAGGCGGCCTTGGCCGGCGATGAGCCCGAGCGTCTGACCAGGCGTCAGGGATGGGGTGGCAGGAGGCGGCACGAGCGGATTCTACGGACTGC
The DNA here is from genome assembly GCA_050174775.1 of Phycisphaerales bacterium. Lineage (GTDB taxonomy): Bacteria > Planctomycetota > Phycisphaerae > Phycisphaerales > UBA1924 > CAYPGJ01. Next base: position 738,746 of record JBFXJP010000001.1, on the reverse strand, counting down.
GCGGGTTCGTCCTACAGTGGCGTCGATGGCGCGCGAGGAGTGGTATCATGAGGGTTTGCGATTTGAGTGCACGCTCTGCGGCGCCTGCTGCACCGGCGGAGAGGGCTACGTCCTCGTTTCGGAGGAAGAGTCTCAAGCCATCGCGCGTCGATTGGGCATGACCGTCGACGCCTTCCACACCAAGTACACCCACACCAACTCGCTGGGACGTTCGTTGAACGAGATCGACACGCCCCACGGCAAGGATTGCGTGTTCCTGGACCGGTTGACGATGCCGGGCAAGGCGGTGTGCTCGCTGTATGAAGCTCGCCCGACGCAGTGCCGCACGTTCCCGTGGTGGCCTGAGCATCTGCGCGACCGACGCGCGTGGGAACGACTGGGCAAGCACTGTGAAGGCGTTGGGCGCGGGCGGATCGTCCCGATCGAGGAAATTCGGATCAGCAGGGATGCACAAGTGCAGGCGGAGCCGCACGCGTCCCGCGCGGGGAGGGGCTGACGCGTGACGGACGAGGCCCGGGAATGGATGCGAGCGGCTCGTGATCCGGAGATCACAGGTGAGATGGCGGATGTGTATGCCGATGTGCAGCGTGAGATCGACTCGCGCGGACCGGCGTGCTGGACATCCGGGAGATGCTGCAACTTCGAGAGGACCGGTCATCGGCTGTATGTCACCGGTGTCGAGGTGGCGCTGACGGTGCTCGGCCTTGCGCAAGCTCCGGGCGGTGGGGGGGTGGCGCTCACGCGCGCCTCTCTTGATGACGCACTCTCGCGCGGGGGCTGCCCGTTCCAGGTCGGCCATCTCTGCGGAGCCCACGCGCACCGGCCGTTGGGCTGCCGCGTGTACTTCTGCGATCGCACCGCACAGCAGTGGCAGCACGATCTCTGCGAGGACGCGTTGGCGCGTGTCAAAGCGCTGCACGACGCGCACGCTATCCCTTACCGCTATGGCGAGTGGCGGGCGATGCTCGCGGAGATGCTTGACGCCGGCGTCAGTTCTTGAGCAAGCGCTCGAGGAAGTGGATGTCCATGCCGCCGCGCTGGAAGGCGCTGTTGCGCATCAGGTGTCGCTGGAGCGGGATCGTCGTTTTGATGGGCTCGACGACCATCTCGGAGAGAGCCCGCTCCATCCGTTTGATGCACTCGTCGCGAGTGTCCGCGTGCACGATGAGCTTGCCGATCATCGAATCGTAGTTCGGGGGCACGCGGTACCCGGCTTCGACGTGCGTGTCCATCCGCACACCGGGCCCGCCAGCGGGCACGAACCGGTCGATCGGCCCCGGGCACGGCGCGAAGTTGCGTTCGGGGTCCTCCGCGTTGATGCGGCACTCCATCGCATGCCCTCGGACCTTGACGTCCCGCTGCTTGAACGGGATCTCCTCACCGGACGCGATGCGGATCTGGAGCTTCACGAGGTCGACCCCCGTGATCATCTCCGTCACCGGGTGCTCCACCTGGAGGCGCGTGTTGCACTCGAGCATGTAGAAATTCTGTTTCTCGTCCATGAGAAACTCGACCGTCGCCGCACCGGCGTACTTCGCCTCCTTGAGCAGGCGCGCCGCGGCCTTGGCCACCTCATCTCGCTTCCGCGGGTCCACGTGCGGGGCCGGGCCTTCCTCGATGATCTTCTGGTGGCGCCGCTGGGTCGAGCAGTCGCGCTCGTAGAGGTGGATCGCATTGCCGTGCTTGTCGCCGACGACTTGGATCTCGATGTGACGCGCGGACTCCAGGAACTTCTCGATGTAGACGGACCCGTTGCCGAACGCGGCCTGGGCCTCCTGGGAGGCCTGCTTGATGGCCGTGCGCAGATTTGCCTCGTTGTGGACGATGCGCATCCCGCGTCCCCCGCCGCCGGCCGCCGCCTTGATAATCACCGGATAACCGATCTTCGCCGCGACCTTGACGGCCTCTGGCTCATTGTCCACAGCTCCGTCGGAGCCAGGGAACACAGGAACCTTGCTCGCACGCGCGACCTGCTTGCATGAGACCTTGTCGCCCAGCCGGCTCATCGCCTCCGGGGAAGGCCCGATGAACTCGATCTTGCACTCGCGGCAGACCTCGGCGAAGTGGGCGTTCTCTGAGAGGAATCCGTAGCCCGGGTGGATCGCGTCGACGTTGTAGACCTCGGCCGCCGCGATGATCCGCGGGATGTTCAGGTATGAGTCCGCGGCCTTGCCCTCGCCGATGCAGACGGTCTGGTCCGCATGGCGGAGCCACGGGCCCGTGGCGTCGGCTTTGGAATAGACGGCGACGGTCTCGATGCCGAGCTCGCGGCACGCGCGGATGACGCGCAACGCGATCTCGCCTCGGTTTGCGATGAGAATGCGTGAGAACATATGGGCTCGCGTGCGGAGGGTGGGCGGGAGAGGATCAGGCCGGGCGGATCAGGAACAGCTTCTGCCCGAACTCCACGGGCTGGCCGTTCTGCACGAGGACCTTCTCCACCACCCCGGCTCGCTCCGCCTTGATTTCATTAAAGACCTTCATGGCCTCGATGATGCACACCACGTCGTCCGCCTTGACCGTCTTGCCCACCGCCACGTACGGCGGGGACTCGGGGTCGGGGGATGAATAGAACGTGCCCACCATCGGCGACTCGATCGCGGCGTGCTTGTCCTCGACCTGCGAGGAGACGGGGGCTGCTGCCGCGGGCGATGACGCCGGGGAAGCTGTCGGCGCGGCATGATGCATGACCGGCGCTGGCGCGTGGGCCACCACATGCCCGGCCAATCCCCGCTTGATGGTGATCGTCTCTTCGCCCTCCTTGAGGTCGATCTCCGTCAGGTCGTTCTCGACCATCAGGCGGACGAGTTCTTTGAGTGATTTGATGTCCTTCATGCAGACTCCCGCACGCGTGCATGGCGTGGCAACGAAACCGCGAGTATACAGGGCGGCGGAAAAAAAGGCCGTGGAGGGCTCACCAAGCCCGGTCCGTGTCCTCACCGGGGTTCCGAAGGGCCAATGGGGAACCGAGCACCTCAGAAAGGATGATCGCTCTCCGCCAGTCCACAGGCGGCGCCTGCGGTTTGGCCATTGCCACCGGTTCGGCCCCGATCTCCGACCCCTTCACCGACGCGAGCCGACTCATCCCTGCCGGCTCCGGCTTCCCGCCTGGTGTCGTGACCGTCGCGGTTGTGGCACGTGGTCGAGGGGCACGGGCCGGTGGAGTACGGTCCGAACTCCGCTTCGAAGGGGCTGTCGGACGGGCTGGGGCGCCGCCACCTTGCCCCGCTCTGCGTGAGCCCGGCTGCACGATCGTCCCGGACGAGACCGGACCCGCCGTCGGGAGACGTGACGGTGACGTTGTCCCACCGGGCGTGCTCGGCATACGCACGCTCGGGGACCGCTTTTTGACCGCCGCCTCACGCTGCTGACGACGCAACTCCTCGAGTTGCCGACGGCGCATCTCGGCCAGTTCACGCAGGCGCGCTTGCTGCACGTCGTGCTGGGACGGCTTCGGCGCCGCACGCTCTTCCTGATGCGACCGGCCGGTCCGGAGTGACTCTTCGTACGCGCGCTGCTGGGCCCGCTTGCGCTCGTTGCGGACCTGCTGCTCCTTGGCCTTGCGAGCTGCCCACTGAAGGAATGAGAGCCCCGCGACGATCAGGATGATCCACAGGTTGGGATGGAGATTGTTCACGTGGAGTACATCCTACCCCTTGATCGTGGGCTCGTCCTTGGGCGCTGTATTGGCGAGCGCGATGGGAACGGAACCCACAGGTGTTGCAGCGTCGACAAACCGAGCCGAGAACGCCGACTCCAACCGGTCTGACCGGAGCGCAACGTCTGCTACATCCCAGGCGATGGCTTCACCGCCCGGCCCCAAAAGCAGGGCCGCATCTGCGTATCGGCGCGCAAGAGCCAGATCATGCAACACACACACCACGCACGCGCCACGCCGTGCAAGTTCCCGGAGCATCTCCAGGGTGCGCACGGCTTGCGGCGGATCGAGCCACGCCGTCGGCTCATCGGCGAGCAGCGTCCGACCTTCGACGACGTCGCCGAGCTGCGCCAATGCGCGTGCGATCGTCACGCGCTGCTGTTGCCCCGCGCTGAGCGCCGCGAAGGGCTTGTCCGCCGTCGCAAGCGCGTCTGTCTGGGACAGCGCGTCACGAACGCACGCCCGACGAAACGTGTCTGACATGCCTGGTGCGGCAGCGCGAGCACCCATCTCCACCATCTCGCTCGCGGTGTATCCGAGCGGTGCGCCGGACCGTTGGGGCACGAACGCGAGGCTCTTCGCGCGGTCTTGGCGGTTCCACGTGTCCACCGACCTGTCCTGCAGCGTGACCACGCCCTTCGTCGGCGGAAGCAGACCGGCAAGCACACGAAGAAGTGTCGTTTTACCGCACCCGTTCGGCCCTACGACCGCGCACAGGGAGCCGGACTCAAATGATCCTGTGAGTCCGCGGATCACCGGCTCGTGTGACTGATACCCCGCCCAACATTCTTCCACGCGCAGCGTCACAGCCAAGTCCTCTCGCGCCGCAGCAACCACAGAAAGACAGGCCCGCCGAGCAGCGCGGTCAGCACGCCGATCGGCATTCGTCCCGAACCGACGTCGAACACGCGCACACCGGCATCAGCGAGCACGATCAGCATCCAGCCCATCAAGCCCGCGGTCGGAACCACTACGCGGTGGCGTGCACCGCAGAGGAGGCGAACCGCGTGCGGGCAGACGAGCCCCACGAAGCCGATCGGTCCGGCCAGCAGCACCGCTCCGGCCGAGAGCGCGCCGGAAGCGATGAACAACCCGGCGCGGAGAACCCCCAACCGGACACCCAGTGACCGCGCCTCATCATCACTCAGTGTGGCCGCATCCATCGCGGGCCCCCACCGAATTCCTGCGAACGAGGAGAGCATCGCGAGCGCGCCGACGCCGACGATCCACCATGTCGGCACATCGTCGGAGATGGCGCCGAAGGTCCAACGCGACGCCATCGCCATGCCTTGATCGGGAAGGAGATGTTGAACGAAGACGATCCCGGCGCCGCAGATCAGGCTCACGACGACGCCGGTCAGCACGAGGGAGAACGGCTCCAGCACGCCTCGACGCTGCCCGAGGACGCCGACGAGCGCGAGGACGGCGAGTGCGCCGAGCAGCGCCGCCTCGGCGGGCGGGCGGTACAGCAGCATGGCGCCGGTCGTGAGGTAGGAGAGGTACAGCGAAACAACCACCCCGAGCCCTGCGCCGCTCGTCAGTCCGAGCACCGCGGGTTCCGCGAGCGGATTGCGCAACAACGCTTGGAGAAAGACCCCTGCGATCGCGAGCGAACCACCGACCGCAGCGCCTGATGCAGCGCGTGCGCCGCGTAGCGACCACTCCGTCGCGTCGCGCGGCCATTCGAGCCCATCTGGGCCAACGCCGAGCCGCAATGCAACGGATCCGAGTGCGCCGATGGCGAGGCCGATGAGCAATGCGCCTGGGCGGAGTCTCACGGAGTCCGCTCCACGTTCTTCAATTCGAGACGCGCCAATCCCTCGCGCAGCCGCTCAGCTAGCCCGACCATGGCGGTGCTCGGGGTCTGGTTCTCAGGATTCGTATCGATAATCACGCGATCGCTCAGAGCTGCGCGCAGCCCGAGTGTGCGCAGCGGATCCGTGAATTCGGCGAGTCGCGATTCCTCGGCGCCGGGAGCGAGCACGATGATCGTGTCCGGGTCGAGGCGACGGAGATCCTCGCCATCGAGCGAAATGAACGGATTTCCGGCTTCCGGAACGCTCAGCACGCCGAGTGACTGGAGCAGCTGCACGTGGAAGGACCCCGGCCCTGCGGCGCCTGCGGGCCGAACGGAGTACAGCGTGAGCGTCCGCCCCGCGCGCGTTCCAAGATCTCCGGATGCGGTCCAGGCCGCATCCATCCGCCGGACCATCACTTCCGCCTGAGCGCTTGCGTCGGCGATGGCTCCGAGTTCCCGTGTGGCGCGGCGGATCTCCTCGAGCGTCAGCATGGGGAATGACCGCACCGTCCATCCCCGATCTTTCGCGAGCGTGAGCAATCTGGGCGGGAGCTCACGGGAGCCCCACTCAAGCGCGATGTGTGTGGGACGCACGCGGAGCAGCGTCTCGTAGTCGATGCCGGTCTGGTCGCCCGCTACAGGCAGCGAATCTTCGAGCGCCATATCGAATGCGTGGCGTGCAACGACGTGATCCGAGGCGCCGAGATCGCGCAGGATGATGGCGAGCGCCGGGCTGAGCGCTGCGATCCGCGCCTGATGTGCTGGCGCGGGCGGCTCCGCGTCGGACGACGCCCGCTCGCACGAGCCGAGGAGGACGATCAGTGCTCCGATCACCAGGAGCCAGGACAAGCGCCGCGTCACAGCTCTCCTCCGAATTCGCGACGGGTTCGTGACCGGAGCGCGAGAACCGTGGCTCGAGAATGGAGCACGAACGGCCATGTTCGATCCGCGATGATGTCCGCTTCCGCCACTCGGGACAGGGCGTCTTCCGCGTCCCGCTCAAGCGTCTTGAGACCATCCCGCGCCTCGTCACGGAACGAACGCAGCAGACCCGTAAGATCCGCATACCTCGGGCCTGCGTTCCCGCCCCGTTCACGCTCCAGCGAGATGGCATCAACAAGTGCGCGCTTCTTCTTAGCCAGGTCAGATCGTCCGAGCATCTCCGGATCGTGGCGAGCGTGGTGCGCTCTCCATACCGCCTTGGCCGCATCCTCTCTGCTCACCGGCTCGCCGCGACCGAGATCGAGCCGCACGCTGGCTGTCACCAAGCCCATCGGCGCGACGGTCTCACCACGCCACTCGCGCATCCAGGTTTCGCTGACACGGTCGTACTCCCACCCGCCGAGACCGTGGATAAAGAAATCACAGACAAAGCGACGCAGGATCGCGGTCATAAGCAGGGCGCGTGGGGCGATTTCTTCCCGAGGCGTGTCGGGCGCAGTGTCCGACCACACCCGCTCGCGCGCCTGCCCCTTTCGCAAACGCCACATCGGCAGCTCGACACGCTCCCCCTGCCGCGCGAGCGGCGACACCCCAGCGCCTGGATGTGCGGCCACCGCACGGTTGTACGCGTCCACGGCGCTGTCCGCGTCATCAACGACGGCACGCGCGAACGCCCACGCGCCATCCTCCTCGAACAGGCGACTCGCAAAGACCATCGGCGCGGGCGCAAGATCGTCTACGAGCGCATCCCGAACCGCGAGCGCAGTCTGCTCTGCAAGCGACGATGCGCTCACGTGCATGTCGCAGAGGCGCGCCGCCTTCAAGATGCCGTCCCTGATCGCCCCGTGATCGGGCGGAATGTCTGGCACAACCGATGACGCGCGCGGCACACATCCGACGGCGACACCCGCTGGCGGTTCGGGAAGAATGCGCACCGTCCGGCGCATCAGCCGGCCGTGCTCGTTCTCCGTCGGGATCATCAGCGCCCCGGGGTCGGCATCGTCCTGATCGGGCACGATCCACGCTGCAGAACCTCCGATTGCGTTGCTTGCGGCTTCCGCGGCGAAGAACTTGCTGAGGACACCCAGGTGCCAGAACCCCGGCTGATGCCCGGTCATGATCACGGGTCGATCGATCGGTAAGCCGAGCCCCGAGCGCAACGCCAAGCAATGCTCATCGCGCCTCGCCCGTTCCCACGATCGTGTCGCGTGCTCTCTCCACGACTCGGCGCCGGGCTCGATGCGGACCTCCCGGATCAACCCCGCAGGGTCCGTCACGATCAGCCCTCCCCACAGCCGGAGCGTACACCCTGTCGTGCGCTCAACGGTAGGAGATCGCGACACTTCTCGATCTCACAGTGCAGCACGCGTTGATAGTGCGCCATCCGCGTCGGCGCATGATCCAACGGGCCGCCGAACGTGCGCGACGGATCGTTGTAGATCAGCCGCACCGGGATCTCCCGGATACGCAGGCCGTTCGCCACGGCCTGCACCCAGAACTGCATCGGGAATGCGTAGCCGTCCTCGCTCAGCGTCAGACGCGAGAGCGTCGACACGCGATACGCCTTGAAGCCGCAGAACGCGTCCGTGAGCGAGAGCCCAAGCCGCTCATTCACCTCGCCGGTGATCTGGGAGTTGATCGCACGGCGCTCGGGCGGCGGGGCGTCTTTTCCTTCCGAACCGGGCAGATAGCGCGAGCCGCTGATCACATCAAACCCACCGGCCTGCGCGGCTTCGAGGAACCGCGGGATCGCCGCAGGCTCGTGCTGCTCGTCACAGTCCATCGTGATCACCCAGTCGTACTGATCGAGCGTCGCCCAACGGAATGCGTGCTGCATCGCCCGTCCGTATCCGCGATTGGTCGAATGTCGGATCACGCTGACGGGCAGCCTGGGCAGCAGACATCCAGACCCGTCCGTCGATCCGTCGTCGATCGCCAGCACATCCGACGCGTGCTCCAGCACTCGCCGGATGACCTGCTCGACGTACCGCTCCTCGTTGTACACCGGGATTGCAACCAGAAACCGCATAGCGGGCTCCTTCCTCACACCCTGCGTCGCGCCCCCGTCCCTCACCGCGTCGCGCGGCCCGATGCTAGCCCCGACGCCTCCCGTCTTCTCCCCGGCCTCCACCACTGCCCGGAGCGCTGTCTCCCCCATCAATGGGAACGACGTGCGACCCGATGCGATCGCCGCCCGAACGTACCACTCGCACAGCCCGCACCCCGCACCACATCCCTCCCTCCGTCGCACCTCGTCGAAACCGATCCCCTCACGGCGCGCTTTCGAGACAATCTCCGTCAGCGAGATGCCCACGCACACGCACCGATCCACGACGCACTCGTCCCGTGCTTCGCTCATTCGTAATCGAACCACTCGTTGGTCTGAGGACCGAACCACCCGATGCCGACGCGCTCCGGGTCCGTGCCATAGAGCCCGCTCCAGGCCGTGAACGTACGCTCCTCCGACGATACGCGCCCGTCGAGCCAGACCACCTGCGCGCGCCCGCGATGCCGGAAGTGGATGCTCGGGTCCGGCCGTGCGCCGGCCATATCCGGCCAGAATGCAGGCTCCGCGAACGAATACTCGATCACGCTCGTATCCGCGGCAAACGCGGCGTCCGTAAACCCGATCGTCCGCGCGGGCGCAGCGAACTGGCCGCGTCGTGCCGCGCGTCCCAGCCCGCCACTCACGGTCACCCACAACCCATTCGCAGCAAGCACGCGCTCTGTGCCGACAAACGAGTTGTTGTACCCGTACCCGCCCGCGCCCGCCTCAAACCCCTCTCCACGCTCGCGCAACTCGTTCAGCCGCGCCGCGAACGACGGGCACTCCCTGACGCCTCGGCTCGAGCCCGCCCCTGAGAGATACGCCGTGATCGCGCCGCCAACAGCCCGGAACGGCTGTGACACAGCGTCCCGCGCACCGTGCCAACGCTCCAGGTTCGTGACGACCTGCCCCGTCTGTCCGAGCCGTCTCGCGGCGGCGCCGGGCACGTACCGCTCCTGATGATCGAGTGCGTACGCCTCGTTGGCTGCCTGGATTGATCGAATATTCGCGCCGCACGCCGCCTCACGCGCAGCCTCGCGCGCTCCGCCGATTGTTGGAAGTGCGATCCCCAGCAGCGCCCCGAGCACGCCGATCACCGCTAACACCTCGACCAGCGTCATGCCTCGCCGTCTCACAACACGCTCCCGAACGCGCCGAGCACAATGTTCAAGTCCAGAAAGTCCACACGCTGGTCGCAGTTGACATCCCCCGGCACGCAGCATCCCGCCGAACCGAACGATCCGAGCACGATGTTGAGATCAAGGAAATCGACGCGTTCGTCCCGGTTTGCGTCCCCCGAAAGCGCGTAGATGCTCCGAACTTCCGCAACCCCCGACACCTCGACACTCCGCTCCCCGAACACCCCGCTCACCATATCCGTAGCCGTCGAGATACGAATGAAATCGAACCCGTCGAGGCCTGCGGGGGCTCCCGTAACCGGATCCACGGCCCACGCAATGTCGAACGCATCCCCGCCGCCCGACCCCGCCGTGATTCCCACCTCGCGCGGATCATCCGGCCACGTGTAGAACATCTCCGGACTCATCCCCGGCGCATCCTCGGGGTCCGTCAGCCGGTTGTCGCGCAGCGGATCTCCGCTCGCGCCGCTCATATCCCCGAGCAGCAACGTCGGCGAAACATCCGCGTGCCCCCAATACGCCTCCTCACCTGCGGGAGCAGTCGGGGAGTTTTCGAGGATCAAACCCGCGAACACGCTCGGCAGCTCGTACGCGCTCGTCGTGTACGCCCCCGGCCAGCTCGGGTACACCGGCGGCGCCGGATACCACGAGAGGTTCGCCGGCGGCGTCGGTGTCGACGCATTGTTGTCCCACATCGTGCTCCGCCACACGTTCACCGGCGCCGAAGGCAGACTCGACCCCGGGACCACGTACCACGGGTCATCCGCTATACCGTTCCCGTTCACGTCGCGGCTGATCTCGATCACGCCCGCCTCGCCCCAGCGTCGCAGCGGGTTCCCACTCACCCACACCGCATTCCCGAACACGATCGCGTCCAACCCCATCGGGTTGCACGCACGGTCCTGGATCGTGTGGTCGAACCCCAACGTGATCGACCCACCGAACCCGCCGAGCGTCACGGCTTTGGCGTTGCCGGCCACCACCGTGCCCCCACCTTGGGGCGGCCCAAGCGCCTTCGATGGATCGTTGTAACGAATCCCCTCAGCGCTCGGCAGCATCACAAACTGCCCGGGCGCCGGGCGATACTCCACCACCCGCGTGGCGAACGGGCTGCCCACCGAATCGCCCGCGCAGAACGCGCACACCCCAACGATCATCATCATCCGCGGCATGACCCGTTGAAGATTGCTCACAGGCACGCCCTCCCGAAATCGCTGAGCACGATGTTCAGATCAACAAAATCGACGCGACCATTACCGTTCACATCCCCTCCTGCGACCCCTCCTTTCGTCAGCGTCCCGAACGCACTCAGCACGATGTTCAGATCGGCAAAGTTGACGACGTTGTCGCCGTTCGCGTCGCCGACAAGCCTCGCCGCTACCGCAGCGTGCCACGTAGCGACGCTCGTCGAGAAATCGACCGTTGTGGCGATGATTTCCCGTCGTGCAGCGTTCGCAAATGCGCCATAGAACGCGAACGGGTCCGCTGTCGGCATCAGCTTTCGCACCTGCGTCGGATCGAATGTGTTCGCCGGTCCTCCCCCCCCCAGAGCGGCTGCGATGGCCTGGGCTGACACGACGCCCACGTACCCGCTGTCACCAGCGACGAAGTCACCCCCGCCCACGAGCAGGTTGCCTTCTGCATCGAGCCTCAACCCGACAGCCGAGAGCACATCACACACCAGGACGCCCTGACTCTCGAAGTTCACCGGGCTTGTCTCCCACAGCACAGGCGCGAACACCTTCACCCAGCCCGTCTCGGACCCGCCAGCCACCAGGTCAAAGCCGTTGCCGGTGTACAGGTTGCCCGATGCATCGACGCCCACCCCGCCCGACGCCCCACCGATGTTCGTCACGATCACGCGCGTCGTCAGAGCCCCGTCCGTTCCGAGCACAACCTCGATGACCTCTCCGCCCGGCGCACTCAAGGCGAGCCGATGCTCATCGATCCAGCACCCGTCGTAATGCTCAACGCTGAAGACGGTGCCGACATCGCTCAGCACCGGAGCCGCACCGCCGCACACACCAAGATCGCTCACGTCGAACACCACAACACCCGGGTTCATTCCCACCGCGATCCGCGATCCCGAGGGGCTCACGCCCACGAACGTCGGCTCGGCCGGCGATGGCAGCACGCCCCCCTCACACCACGCGCCGGCGCCCGGCTCGCTCTCCACGAACACGCGATCCCCCGTGACCGCGAGCAACCTCCCGTCCGGCAGCGCTGCCCCTGCCACGCCGAACGACCCCGCACCGACGGGCGGCGGCGCGATCACTCGGAAACCGCCCCCGTATCCGCCGAACAGCGGACACTCCGCCTCTGCCCCCGCGCAGCACAACACTCCAGCAGCAATCGCAAACGTCACGACGTGCACATCCGCCATGCCAATGACCTCGCGCTTCATCCTGAATCGCGCAGGACGGCTCCCGAGTGAAACACTCCACTCTCACCGATCGCGGGGGGTCTCTCATCGGAGCGACTCGTCCGCCGGGAGCGCGCAGACGCCGCGCCGACGCCCCAAAACGCGAGGGCGAACGACACGCTCAACGGCAGGTCTTCCGGCTTCGGGCTCACCCGCTCGGCCTTCCCATGCCTCTCGGCACAGTGGCTCACATGGAGCAAGTGATCGTGCCCTTCACGGCGGCGCGACCGCGGCGGAATTTCACCGCCTTCCCTTTTCACCCTCCGGCGCTTCCGCCTCGGGGCTCCGTTGAACATCCGAACCCTACCACCCCCCGAGACACTGTCAAGACGTGCGCGGCGCCGCGGGTTCGAGGGAGGCATCCAGCAGAGACCTCGTGTACTCCTCACGCGGCTCAGCCAGCACGCGCTCACGCGGCCCCTCTTCCACCACCTTCCCGCCGCGCAGCACCACGACCCGATCACACAAGAAATTCACCACACCCATATCGTGCGACACGAGCAGCACCGCCAGCCCGAACGCCGTGCGGAGTTCCCTGAGCAGATTCAGCACCTGTGCCTGCACGGAAACGTCGAGCGCGCTCGTCGGCTCATCACAGATCAACAACCTCGGACGCACCGTCAACGCCCGCGCGATCAACGCCCGTTGCCTCTGTCCTCCCGAGAGCTCGTGCGGCCGGCGCGACGCCAACGCCGCAGACAGCCCACACCTCTCCATCGCCTCCCCCACGCGCCGCGCACGCTCGCGCCGACGCCCCTCCCGATGCACGACAAGCGGCTCACCCACGATCTGACCGACCCGGAGCCGCGGGCTGAGCGCTCCCCCGGCATCCTGAAAGACGATCTGCATCTCCCGACGCACACGCTGAAGCATGGCCCCACGCGCACGCCACACATCCACGCTATCGAACCGCGCCGTTCCCCCACACGGTCTCACGAGCCGCACGGCGGACCGTGCGATCGTCGTCTTCCCAGACCCCGACTCTCCGATCAACCCGACCGCCTCACCCTCGCCCACCCGGACGGTCACACCGTCCACCGCGCGCACCACTCGATCACGTAAGAACAGACCGCCGCTCGCGCGGAACTCGACGCGCAAACCCTCGATCTCAAGCAGCGCACCCGCGCGGTCCATCGCGCGTCCTCCCGCGCCCACGACCAGCGGGCGCAACTCGCCACGCAGTCTTGCCTACTCGCCGAGAATCAGCGGCGCCAGTTGTCCGCCGGGCAGGTCCAGCGAACCCATCAGCGCTGCGGCGCCGGTCGCCTCAGCGTCGTCGGTGCTCCGCGTCAGCTCGACCAGCCGGCGCACCTGACGCTCATCGAGCATGTTCCCGAAACGCCGAGCCGACTGACCCACGCGTTCCAGCAGCAAGAGGCGATCATCGCCGGAAGCGCTCAGGGCCGCGTCCATCACGCTCTGCTGCGCTGACGGATCTGCGATCCTCGCCAGAACATCCGCGACCTCAAGCCGCACGCGTCCCGACTGCTGCGTGAGTGCAACCTGCAGCGGACGCATCGCGTCCTCCACACGGAACACGCGAGATCCCTCGATCGCCATGTCGCGCAGCGCCCGCACCGCCTTCAGCGAATACGAAAGCGCCTGATCGTCACTCCAGGCCGGACCCGCGGCCCGCTCCACGAGTGTCTGCGCCGCAGCCGTCACCTGGTCCGGCGTCACGCCCTCGCGCATCAGCCGTGTCAGCGGCTCGCGCTCGTACTTGTTCAGCAGGTCGTTGTACGAGGCATGCGGGAGCAGCGCCAGGATCGGAGTCGCGCCGATCTTTGCCGACGACCGAGCGTTCGCGATCAACGCTTCCGTCGCACTCCCCGAGCCGTCCGACACAATCAGATCAACCCCCGCCGCGTCCGCGATGCTCCCCGCAGCGTCATCCAGTGTCGCGGCCGGCGCCAGCGCCTTGTAACCCGCGCTCTCCACGATCCGCTGCAGGATCTGACGACGCTCCGGGTCGGGCGACACAACCAAGGCAAAACGAGAGCCCGCATCCCGGATCGCTGCGCCGAGGATCGGCGTCACGCGATCAGAACCCGCGAATTCCACGGCGGGCGCCGAACCCGCCAGGGCAAGCGCCGCTTCGACCTGCACCCGGCGATCCGGATAGGTCAATGCCGTCGCAAGCGCCGAGCCCTCGGACGCCGCGCTCTCCATCGACCGCCCGCCGGCCGTTTGCGTCAACGCCTTGATGGCCACACGCGCGAGCGCGGTGTGCCGGTTGCCCAACGCGCGCCCCAGCACGCCGTCCATGACCGATGCGCCAGACGCCACCGCGTAGTACATCGCATCGCGACGCGTCGCGGGGTACACAGGGTTCTCATAATCAGCAGGCTGATCCAGCTCGCGTGAGATGTTGGACGCGATCCACAGACCCGCGGCCCCGTTCACATCGCCGTTGAGCCGCAGCGCGTGCTCACACAGACGCATCGCCATGGCCTCGTGGTAGACCTCGCTCCGCACCGGCGTCGCATACAGACCCACGCCCGACTCGTACGTCCATACCAGCTGATGGCTCTCTCCCGGGAACCTCGTCAGCTCGGGAGCCTCACCGGCGTACCGCTCCGCCAGCGAGACATAGAGGTCCGAAACACTCATCCCGTCCGGAATGCCCCCGACCCTGGCGATCGCCTCGGTCGCAGCAGACCGGACGGCATCGCTCTTGGTGGACTCCCGAACCTCAGCGAGGTAAGGCAGCGCCGTGCCCCGGCCGATGCGCCCCAGCGTGCGGCACAGCCGCTCCTGCAGTGTCGGTTCCACGGCAAGGAGGGCAGTGCATAGCGGCGCCACGACATCGCCACCCATGTCCACGAGGAGATCCTCGGACGCACGCTGGACGAGATACGCCTCCCCACGCGACAACGCCTCAAGCAGCTGGGGCGTGGCGAATTCGCCAGCCGCAGCCAGCCGCTGACGAGCCAGCATCCGCGCCCGCTGCGTGTCATCCAGCAGCGCGATGCTCTTGGAAATCTCCTCCGGATTCCGCGCCCGATCAAGCTGGCCTTGTCGGAACCGACCGAACAGCTCCGCGGCCAGCCCCTCGAGCGCGGGGTCCCGCAGCGCCTGCCGAATCGCCTCGTCAAACCGCTGAGACGCTTGGGGAGAATCCTCAACGAGCCCCAGGAACTGCTCAGCCGACAGACCACGATCGAGCAGTGCCCGGGCGTTCGCTGCGGCCAATTCCTTCTGATCGATCTTCACATAGTGGATGAAGTCCGTCAGCAACTGCTCGTTGGTCGCATTACTCAAGGGAGCCTGCTGCCCGCCGGACTGGGCTACCACAGGCTGCCAAGCCCCGGCTGTCAACCCACACAGCAACGCGGCAACGCCCGCCAGGACCCGACGCTCCGACCCTCTCTTGATCTGTTCCAACGCCGAGTGCTCCTCTTAGCCGACGGGCCTGCCTGTCTCGCCCCGAACGACGCCCGGGACTACCGGTACGCATCCCGACGCCGGCGGTTGACCCATCTGGAAACGACCGACGCAGGGCGCAGAGCCGCAGAAGATACGAGCCCCCCCCCTCCCGTCAACCAACCTCAGCCCCGATACCCCCTCAGCAACGTCCCGATAGCGGGAATCTTGCGCCACCCCGGCCCGGACGCGTCAAGACTGCGCAGACACGCGCCGATGGTTGCTCCGAGCCTGGGCTCTGTGTGCCGGGCTCGCCACGCACCCTTGATCAGACGAGACCCTCCGTATGGCGTTCGCGAAGGACGTGCTCACAACTGGGGAAGTGGCAAAGGTCTGCAACGTCGCTCCGCGCACGGTCTCCAAGTGGTTCGACTCCGGCCAACTCAAGGGATACCGCATCCCGGGCTCCAAGGACCGCCGGATCCCCCTGAACCACCTCATCAAGTTCATGAAGGACCACGGCATCCCCATGGACGGTCTTCAGACCGGCCAGACCCGGGTGCTGATCGTCGACGACGAGCGTGAAATCGTCGACGCTCTTCACAAGGTCCTCACCGAACAGACCAACTATTCCGTCCGCACCGCCACCACCGGCTTCCAGGCCGGCCTGGAGTGCGAGCGGTTCAAGCCGCATGTCATCCTCCTGGATATCCACCTGGCCGAGGGCGACGCCCGTCACGTGGCAGCGCTCGTCCGGTCCAACGAGGACCTCCAGATGACCCGCATCGTCGCGATGTCCGGCAAGCTGACCGACGGGCAGGCCGCACAACTCCGGTCCCAGGGCTTCGAGGGCTTCCTCAAGAAGCCGTTCCAGGTCCGGCAGGTCGTCCAGGCTATCGAGGCCGCGACCAACATCCTCGCCTGACCACCCACGGCGCTCCGACGCCTATCCCACAGATTGAAAGGCAACCGGGCTGCGCGGCCCGGTTGTTTTTTTCTCCACGAAGTTCCGTCTGTGACGCCCGAGGGGCATCCCCCTACGTCTTCTCTCGCCTTTCTCGCTGAAGTCGCGCCCCACGCACGCCGATCGCTTCCCCATCGGTCGCCGTCTGGGCCAACAGCCCGCACGCTCGATCGCCGTCATCCACGAGCCGCCCCGCGAGACCGGAAAACCGCGGAGCAAACGCAGGAGTTTCGCATGCACCGCCGCAACGCTTTCACGCTCGTCGAACTGCTCATCGTGGTCGTGATCCTCGGCATCCTCGCCGCGGTCGTGATCCCGCAGTTCTCCAACGCCTCCGACTCCGCTGTCAAGTCGGCGCTGAAGTCTCAGCTCCAGACCATGACCGCCCAGACGGAGCTCTACAAGGTCCAGAACGCCGGCGCCTACCCGACCCTCGGCGAATCAGCCCCGGCGCCCGCGAACAATGGCTGGGGTGTCCTGATCGCTCAGAAGTACCTCAAGGCCGAGCCGTACAACTCGTACGTCGGCAAGTCGAACCTCATCGTCGGCACCTCCGCGGCCATGGCCGTCCTCAAGGCCGCCGCGACCGCGGGCTGGGCCACCGACAACGCCGGCAACTTCTGGGCTGTCGGCTTCACGCACACGCCCGCAGCCGGCTTCCCCGACGGCAAGTTCTCGCACGAGTAATCACGGGGCGCCCGTCTTCCGGTCTCGCCGTGCTTGAGCGGCGCGACGCGTCGGACCTTCCCCTCACGGGGCTCGGTTCCTCGCCTCGCGCCGCTCGCCCCATTTTTGGCCTCCACGCCCCAGTCCGGCCCCCCGACGTCCGATGTTCTCTCGGCGAATCCGCCTCCATCGGAGCACGCTCATGCACGCACAGACACGCAGCCGACGCGCCGCACTCGCGCTCACGTTCACGCTCGGCGCACTGCTCGGCGCCATCCTCGCCTCAACGCCAAATCTCCAACGCGCACACGCCGCGCCCGCACAAGGCATCCCCAACCCAGCCGACGACCGCAACCGCATGATCGCCGAGCTCCAGCGCCTCAACGCCTCCGCCGACGCCATTCGAGACGCGATCACCTCCGGAAAACTCAAGGTCACCGTCGCGCAGAACCCGAGCGCACCCAAGTAAACAACCACATGCTCCAACGCTGGCTCCAACCAGGCATCCTGCCCATCGGGCTCGACTGCGGCTCCAGCGGCGCCAAGGCCCTGCAGCTCCGCAGGTTCCGCGGCGCGCTCTCCGTCGTCGGCGCCGCGCGCATTAACCTCCCCGACCAGATCGAAGACCCCATCGCGCGCGCCAAGGCCCTCGCCCAAGGCGTCGCGCGCCGGCTCGACACCTCAGGATTCGTCGGACGCCAATGCGTCGTCGCCATCGACGACCGACTCGTCCGCACCCGCTCCGTCCGTCTCCCCATCCTCTCCGACATCGAGACCGACAAAGCAGTCCGCGTCGACGGCTCCCAGCGTCTCGGCTTCGACACCCCCGACGCCGAAATCGGCTGGCTCCGCGCCGGCCAGGTCCGTCAAGGCGACGAACTCCGCGAGGAAGTCATCCTCGCAGGCGCATCCCACCATGACGTCGGCGTCATCGTCGACGCCCTCCTCGAGCAGAACATCACGCCCATCGCCGTCGAGCCCGCATTCCTCGCGCTCGCGCGAGCTATCGGCCGCTTCTACCGCCGACAGGACGATCAGCGCCACATGCGCATCGTCGTCGACGTCGGCTGGACCACCTCCACCGTCATCGCGCTCCGTGGCTCTTCCGTCTCCTTCGTCAAGCCCCTCGAATTCGGCGGCCAGCTCCTCGACGACGCCGCAGCCCAGCGCCTCAATCTCGACTCAGAATCCATCGCCGCGCTCCGCAGAGACCGCCAGCGCGCCGCCACCGACGACCCCTCCATCTCCATCGACCCACGCATCGACCGCGCCATCTTCGACGCCGTCCGCCCCACCATCGCCGATCTTGCCCATGAGATTTCCCTCTGCATCCGCTATCTCCTCGTCACCTTCCGAGGCGACCGACCACAGGAGATCCTCCTCGTCGGCGGCGAAGCAGCAGAGCCCCGCCTCGCCGAGGTCATCCAGGAAACCACAGACGTCCCGACCCGCCTGGCACGCCCCCTCGAAGGAATCGACCTCGCCCAAGCCTCCTTCGCAGGCGCCGACCGCCGCGGCGCACTCAACCAGTGGGCCGTCGCAGCAGGCCTCTCCTTCCGCGGTGACGCACCAGCCTCCGCCGCACCCTCCCTCATCCAGCGCCTCGCATCCGTCCGCAAGCCACGCTCCCGCGCCGCCTGACCCACATGAACCTCCTCCCCGCGCCAACCCGCGAACGAATCTCCTCCAAGCGCTCTGTCGCACGCTGGATCGCGCTCTATGCCTCCGCAGGAGCCGTCCTCGTCCTCATCACTGTCGGCCTCCGTGTCCACCAGGCATCGCTGCGTTCCTCGGCCGCGCGACTCGAGCAGGAAGCCTCCATCGACGCCGAAGCCACCGCCAAGCTCACCGCGATCCGCACCGACGTCGAAACCCTCTCTCGCTCCATCACCTTCAACGCGCGCCTTGCCCTTCCCGTCCTCACCTCCGACATCCTCGCCGTCATCGCCGAAGCGCTCCCCCAATCCATCACCCTCACCTCCGTCGCGATGACCCCGTCATTCGCCTCCGCGCCCCCCAACCCGGGCGAGACGCCCCTTCCGCCCTCTCCCGTCTCCCTGGCCCTCGAGCTCTCCGGCGTCGCCCGTTCCGATCTCGACATCGCCTCACTCGTCGCCTCACTCGACGCCCACCCTCTGTTCGACCGCGCAACCCTCGACCACGCCCGACCCAAGGACCTCGACGGGCTCACCGTCCGCGAGTTCTCGCTCTCCCTCGAAGTCGATCTCGCCTCACGCTCCCCGCTCAGCGTCTCTGCATCACCCACTCCCACCCCATGAAGCTCGACCAACGAACAATCCGCTTCTGCGCGGGCTTCGCCCTCCTGCTCCTCGTGGGTGTCTCTGCGCTCATCTACCCCTCCCTCCGCGCCGCCGAGGCCGCATCAACGCGCCGCGACGCCGTCCGCGCAACCCTGGAGCAGGCCCCCGATCACAGCGCGATGATCGCCCGGGAAGCGCAGGCACGCGACACGCTCGCCTCGTACGCCGAAACCTCCGTCAAACCCATACCCGAAGAGCCCAACTCCGCGCTCCTCATCCGCGACATCACCATCTTCCTCAACGGCCGCGACATCCTCGACCGTGAGCTCTCCGTCTCCGCCCCGCTCACCGTCGGGCCAATCGTCGTTACCCCGCTCACCATCTCCTTCCGCGCCGAATACACCGACGCCCACGCGCTCCTCCAGCACCTCGAGCGAGCAAACCGCCTTCTCCGCGTCCGATCCATACGAATCGCGCGCGCCGCGCTCTCACCCCAACAAGCCATGTCCATCACGACCGACGCCCCGCTCAAGATCGAGATCCTCTTGGAGCTCCTCCACGCACCGCCCTCACTCGCCGTGAAGCCCAAGCCATGAACACGCGCCTCGCAGAAATCAAGGTCGCGATCCTCGAGGACAAGAAGAAGGCCGGCGTCCTCGCCGCCCTCACCCTCCTCGCGCTGATCGTCGGCGTGCGCGCCGCATTGAAAGCCTCGCCCAAGCGCGCCGCCGCGACGCCCGCCGCTACCGCGCAACAGACCGCTGCGCAGCCCGGCCAACCCAACCCGATAACCATCCCCTCCATCGACCCCGAGAAGCTCATCCAGACAACCCGCCGCTACGCACGCTCGACCACGCTCACACGCGACCCCTTCGCGCTCGATCCCGAGGCGTTTCCCACCGGGGCCGCCCCAAAGTCCGGGAGCGCTCCGTCCGAAGATCAATCCGGCGACTCGGCTCCCCCCGAATCTGAGGCCGAGCGTCCCACCGAGATCCTCAAACGCATGCGCGTCCGCTCCGTCATCATCGGCCCACGCCCAGTCGCAGTTGTTGAACTGCGTGCCGAGACCGCGACGCGCTCGTTCACCATCACCGTCGGCGATGACCTCGAAGGCTTCACCGTCTCCGCCATCACCGCCGACGAACTGACCCTCTCCCACAACGGCTCCACGCACTCCCTCCCCTTCGAGAAGCCACGCAAGTAACGCCGCTCGCCTCACCTCCCATCAGGAAGACCCGGCATGCCACATCGGCGACACACCCGATCCCTCTCCGCGGCTCTGATCGCCCTCGCGCTCGTCGCGACCGCCCGCGCTCAGTCGGCATTCCCGCCCGTCTTCCCGCCACCGAGCGACACCGCGGCACAACCCGCTGCGCCGGAACCCGCTCCCGCGCCGGCAGACGCTCCGCTGGCACAAGCCCCCGAGCAGAGCGACCCCGCGAAGACGCCTCCCCCCTCGCCCAGCTCCACCGTGAAGGTCTCCGAGCACCTCACCGTCGACATGCAGCTCAACGACGAGTCGCTCGCCAACGTCCTCCAGATGCTCGCGATCCAGTCCCAGCGAAACATCATCGCAGGCAAGGACATCAACGCCACCATCACCGCGTCCATCTACGGCGCCACCTTCTTCGAAGCCCTCGACGCCATCCTGCACGCCAACGGCTACGGATACATCGAGAAGGGCAACTTCATCTACATCTACACCCTCGAGGAGCTCAATCAGATCAACCAGGCCGCCCGCAGGCCCGTCTCCCGCGCCATCTCTCTCAATTACCTCAACGCCAACGACGCCGCTCAGTTCGTCACACCGCTGCTCTCCGCAGTCGGCCAGATCAAGACCAACGGCGACGTCGCCGCGTTCGCCATCCAGGACGTCCCCGTCGGCGACGAGCGCTTCGCGCTCGCCGCCACCCTTGTCATCTTCGATTATCCCGAGAACGTCGACGAGATCGAGGCGCTCCTCCGCCAGCTCGACACCCGACCCTCACAGGTCCTCGTCGAAGCCACCATCCTCGAATCCCGAATCACCGAGAACAACGCCTTCGGCGTCGATTTCTCCGCCATCGCCTCCCTCAACTTCTCCGACTTCCTCAACGACGGCGGCCCCCTCTCTGTCTTCAACGGCATCCGAAACCCCCCGGCAGGCGCCACCGGCGACCGACAGGGCTACAACGTCACTTCCTCCCCGGGCCTCACCTCCGAGGAAGGCACCATCAAGATCGGCATCATCGACGAGAACATCGCCGCCTTCGTCTCCATGCTCGACAAGGTCGGAGACGTCTCCATCATCTCCAACCCCAAACTCCTCGCGCTCAACCGACAGCCCGCTCGCGTGCTCGTCGGTCAGCGCCTCGGCTACCTCTCCACCACGGCCACCGAAACCGCAACGACTCAGACCGTCGAATTCCTCGACACCGGCACCCAGCTCGCCTTCCGCCCCTTCATCGCAAACGACGGCATGATCCGCATGGAGCTCCGCCCCTCCGTCTCCTCCGGCACCATCCGCACCGTCACCGGAACCTCAGGCGCCGCCTCCTCCATCCCCGACGAACTCACCAACGAAGTCACCACCAACGTCCTTGTCCGTGACGGCTCCACCATCGTCCTGGGCGGCCTCTTCAAGGAATCAACCACACTCAACCGCAGACAGGTCCCCGTCCTGGGCGATATCCCGATCCTCGGCGCCGCGTTCCGCGGCCACGACGATGCCATCGTCCGCACCGAGATCATCTTCCTCATCACGCCCACCGTCGTCTCCGAGAAGCTCCTCGCCGACCACGCGACCGACGCCGACGGACTCGTCCAGCGCATCCGCGCCGGGTCCCGAACCGGCCTCCTCCCCTGGTCGCGCGAGAGCATGACCGCCAAGCTCAACGTCGAGGCACAGGAACTCGCCCGCGCCGGCGAGACCGACAAGGCCCTCTGGAAGCTGAGCCGCTCGCTCGAACTCAACCCCAACCAGCCCGACGCCATCCGCCTCCGCGAAGAACTCACCGGCAAGCAGGACGTCTGGCCCACGCGCTCCCTCCTCGAGCAGCTTGTCGTCCCAGCCAATCCCAGCTCCAACTGAGGCCCCTCACGATGCACAACACCAAGACACTCGCCGCGCTGACCCTCCTTGCGGTCGGACTCGCCGCCTGCTCATCTCACGGCGTCCACACTTCCGAAGGCCTCGCCCACGCAAGGCAGCGCCTCGACGCGATGAAGGCCGCTACCGAGTACGAGATGGCCGAACAGCAGTTCCTCGCCGGCGATCTCCCCAAGGCCGCGCGTACCATCGAGCGCGCCATCGCCCTCTCCCCGACGGTCACCAAGGTCCACGTCCTCAAGTCGCGCATCCTGATGGAGCAGGGCTTCCTCGAGCCCGCGCGTGTCTCCATCAAGAACGCCCTCACCATCAACCCCGACGACCCCGACGCCCACTACTACGCAGCACTCATCGACGAGCGTCAGTCCATCACCGAGTCCGCCCTCGACCACTACCTCACCGCGTCCAAGCTCGATCCCGCCAACCCCCTCTACACCCTCGCCGCCGCAGACATGCTCACCGACCTCGCGCGCACGGACGAGGCAAACTCGCTGCTCGAAGAGGCCCGAGAACGCTTCCCCTCCTCGGCCGCGCTCCGCCAGGCTCAGGCGCACCTCGCGATGCTCCAGAACGACAACGAGCGTGCCGCCACGCTCCTCAACGACGCACGCCTCCTCGCCCCCGACGACCGCGCCATCCTCGAGGACTATGCCCGATCCCTCGTCGCCTGCGAACGCTGGCCCGAGGCCGAGTTCCACATCGCGCGACTCCTTCAGACCGCGCCCAAGGAGCAGCCCCCGCGCCGCGACCTCCAGCGCACCCACGCGCGCTGCCTCCTCCAGCTCAATAGACCCGTCGACGCACGCGCCATCCTCCTCTCCCTCACCTCCGGGTCGGAAGGCGTCTCCGACGTCCAGTCCTGGATCGATCTCGCCATCGTCTCCACACGCCTCAACGAGACGGCGCGCGCACGCTCCGCGGCAAACCGCGTCATCGGCCTCGCGCCGACCCGTCCCGAAGGCCACCTCCTCCTCGCCGCCTCCCTCCGAGCCGAGCACCGCCTCCAGCAGGCGCTCGATGCAACAGACGTCGCGATCAAGCACGCCCCCGATAACGCCACGGCCTGGGTTATGAGAGGTGTCCTCCTGCGCGACATGTCCCGCACGGACGATGCAGAGCAAGCCTTCGCTACCGCCCTGCGCCTGAACCCGAACGCCGATCACGCCGAAACCCTCCTCACGGGCGCCGTCCACGTCGCCGACCCCGTCGCGCCCTGATCTACGGGCCGACGCCCGCAGAGGAGGAGCCGTTCGGTGGGCAACTCGGCACACGCAAACCTCGCGCCGGCAGCCGCCGCGCTCCTCGCCGCCGGCGCTGCGGCCGCGATCATCCCGAACTCGTTCTACGCGCCCTTCCTCGTAGGCGCCGCCGCTGCAGCAGCCGCAGGCATCGCCGCTCTCGTCGCCAACAAGCCGCTCCACCAATCGATCCTGACCATCTCGCGAGCTCTCCTCGACGAGCCCCCGGCAGACCTCGACCCGCTCCAGCACCCCAAGCCCGTCCGCCCCCTCATCGCCGCAATCACCGATTCGCGCGAGAACCTCGCCCAGCAGGCCTCACGCGCCGCCTCCCGCGCACGAGAGCTCGAAGTCGCCCGCCGCGTCTCCGAAGCCGACCTCCGACTCAACCTCGCCGTCCTCGACGCCCTCCGCGACGCCGTCATCGTCACCGACCAGTTCGACGAGCTCACCTCGGCCAACCACGCCGCCTGCCAGCTCCTCAACCTCGACCCCGACTCCACCCACAAGCCCATCGACGAGCTCCCCATCGACGAGCAGGTCCGCGACCTCATCCGCGAGATCCGCCAGTCCAACAGCCTGGCCGACCGACGCACCTCCGAGCTCTCCCTCCCCGACCCCCGCGCGCCAAAGGACGACGCCGCGCCCCCCCCGCACCGCGTCTTCGAGATCCTCCTTGCGCCTCTCCCCGACGCCGACCGCTCCGAGCCCTCGGGCGTGGTCACCATCTTCCGCGACATCACCGCGGAGCGCGAAACCTCCCAGATGAAGACCGACTTCGTCTCGCAGGTCTCCCACGAGCTCCGCACACCGCTCTCCTCCATCAACGCATACGTCGAGATGCTCCTCGACGGCGAGGCCCGCGACGACGAATCTCGGCGCGAGTTCTACACCATCATCAAGAACGAGGCCGACCGCCTCTCCCGCCTCATCGACAACATGCTCAACATCTCGCGCATCGAGGCCGGCATCGTCCAGATCGAGCGCTCCGAGGTCGACTTCGCCAAGATCGTCCGCGACGCCATCGAGATCATGCAGCCGCAGGCAAAGCTCAAGAACATCTCCCTCATCTCCAAGCCCGGCCCGCTCATCTACACCGCCCAGGCCGACCGCGACATGATCCACCAGGTCGTCCTCAACCTCATCTCCAACGCCGTCAAGTACACCCCCGAAGGCGGACGCGTCACCGTCGCCGTCGAGAACGACGACGCCACACGCTCCGTCCTCGTCTCCGTCTCCGACACCGGCCTGGGCATCCCCCCAGACGTCCTCCCCAAACTCTTCCAGAAGTTCTACCGCATCGACAACTACAAGCGTGTCGCCAAGGGCACAGGCCTCGGCCTCGCACTCGTCAAGCACATCGTCGAGACCGTTCACCACGGCCAAGTCGGCGTCGCCTCGACCGTCGGACTCGGTTCCAAGTTCTGGTTCACGGTCCCGTACGAGCCCTCCATCCGGAAAGCCGCATGACCACACCCGACTCCACAACCCCACGCGCTCCCCTCGCGCTCGTCGTCGACGACGAAGCGCACATCACCCACGTCGTTTCGCTCAAGCTCCGAAACGCCGGCTTCGAGGTCATCACCGCCTCCGACGGCGAGGAAGCCCTCGAGATCGCACTCGCAAAGAAGCCCGACATCATCATCTCCGACCTCCAGATGCCCTACATGTCCGGCCTCGAACTCTCACAGAACCTCGCAGCCAACCCCACAACCGCAAACATCCCCACCATCCTCCTCACCGCGCGCGGACACGCCCTCTCTCAATCCGACCTCGCCAACACCACCATCCGCGAAGTCCTCGCCAAACCCTTCAGCCCGCGCGAAGTCCTGTCCAAGGCCGACAGACTGCTCGGCATCACTCGTGACCCGGCCCAAGAGGATCGCGCAGCGTGAATGCCACGCACCCAAATCTCCTGACGCTCGAGTCCCGCAGCGCCGCGCTCCGGCTGCCATACGCCGTCATCACCACGGCAGGCGCCCTCTCCGCGCAGCACAACCTCCCGCCCCACCTGCGCGAACTTCTCGCCTCGCGCTATCTCTCGCGCAAGGTCGTCGACGCCGCGAACGCCTGGAACGAGCAGGAAGACCCCCAGCCCTTCGAACTCATCCCCGCACTCTTCGCGCTCCCGGCCATCCGCACCGAGCGCCGCCGACGCGCCGACTACCCCACCGCATTCCACCTCACCCCCGAAGCCCTCCACACCGAGGAATTCGCCGCGGCCTGCCAGGCCGCCTCCCTCGACGCACAAGCCGCCGCCGCCTCGCTCCAATCCTGGGCCACCCACACAGGCGACCAGGTCGCCCGCAAC
The DNA here is from genome assembly GCA_050174775.1 of Phycisphaerales bacterium. GTDB lineage: Bacteria > Planctomycetota > Phycisphaerae > Phycisphaerales > UBA1924 > CAYPGJ01. The sequence continues at coordinate 712,849 of JBFXJP010000001.1, read as the reverse complement.
CTCCTCCTCTTCCGCTGGCTCCTCGAGGACGCTGGCGCACGCACCACGGCCGACGAGTCTGTCGCCGCCTTCTCCACCCAGCTCTCCGAGGCCTACGAAGAGCTCCACCTCCTCTACAACCTCGGCCGCGCGATGAACGAATTCGTGCACCCGGCGCGCTTCATCACGCACCTCCTCTCCGAACTCCGCGCCACGCTCCCGTACTCCTGGTTCATCATCGTCTTCGTCCGCGACGCGCACCGCTGCCCGCTCGCCGGCCAGACCTTCTTCACCAGCGCTTCCACCGACGAGCTCGACGAGCGCCGCATCCGCAACGCCGCGCAGCGCTTCATGCCCAAGATCAACCCCGAGTCCCCCAGCGTCCTCTCCCTCCGAGACTTCCTCAAGGATCCCGCGCCGCCCATCGAGGCGCAGGTCCTCGCGCACCCCGTCACACGCGAAGGCCGACTCCTCGCCGCGATCGTCGCCGGACACAAAACCGCAGCCGACACCGAGGTCTCCTCAGCCGACATCAAGCTCCTCGCCGCCTCCGCCTCCTACCTCTCCGTCCTCCTCGAAAACGCCTCCCTCTACGACGATCAGCAGGCCACGTTCATCGGAACCCTCCGCGCACTCACCGCGGCCATCGACGCCAAGGACCGCTACACCCGCGGCCATTCCGACCGCGTCGCCCACCTCACCCGTCTCCTCGCGCAGGCCTCCGGCCTCGATCAGGCCACGCTCGAACGCGTCCACATCGCGGGCCTCGTCCACGACGTCGGCAAGATCGGCGTCCCCGAGTCCGTGCTGCGCAAGCCCGGAAAGCTCACCGACGAGGAGTTCGCCCTCATCAAGCTCCACCCCGAGATCGGACACAACATCCTCAAGGACATCCCCCAGCTCGAGGACATCCTCCCGGGCGTCCTCTACCACCACGAGCGCTGGGACGGCCGAGGCTATCCCCACAACCTCAAGGCCGACGCCATCCCCCACGTCGCGCGCCTCATTGCCCTCGCCGACGCCTTCGACGCCATGTCCTCCACCCGCACCTACCGCCCCGCCATGCCGCGCGACCGCGTCCTCGCCGAAATCGAGAAGGGCGCCGGCGTCCAGTTCGATCCCGAGCTCGCGCGCATCTTCCTCACCCTCGACTTCGCGCAGTTCGACCACATGGTCGAGCGCGACACGAGCCTCGAGCAGCAGGAAAAGGCCGCGTGAAGCTCTCCCACCAGGACTACGCCCACGTCACCGTCCTCACCCTCTCGGGCGATTACACCTCCGAGGACGTCGAGCCCTTCAACCGCGCCATCGCCGAGCGCCTCGACGCCGGCGTCCGCGACTTCGTCATCGACTGCGAACACCTCGAGTTCATCGACTCCGCAGCCCTCGAAGCCCTCCTCCGGCTCCGCGACCGCGCCTCCGAAAAGTCCGGACACATGCGCCTCGTGAACCCCGACCAGAACATCCTCAAGATCCTCGAGATCACGCGCCTCGACCGCGCGTTCCAGTCCCACAGCTCACTCGAAGCCGCAGTCAAGTCCCTCCGATGACCCCTCCACGCCCAACCACCTCCTCACGCTCCGGCGCGCCCACCGCGCGCCTCCAGCTCGGTGAGTTCCTCATCGAGAAAGGGCTCCTCACGCGCGCGCAGCTCGAGGACGCGCTCGCGGAACAACGTCGCGCAGGCAAGCAACGCCTCCTCGGCGAAGTCCTCGTCGACCTCAACTTCGTCTCCGAGGACCAGGTCGTCGAAGCCCTCGCCCAGGCCTACGGCGTCCCCTACGCCAAGCTCACCCCCCGCATCGCCGACCCCCGTGTCACCGACAAGCTCCCGCGCGAGTTCATCGAAGCCCACGCCGTCCTCCCCCTCTTCTTCGTCGACGGCGTCCTCACCGTTGCCGTCTCCGAGCCCACCAACCTCTTCCTCGTCGAGGAAATCGAGCGCCTCTCCAGCGCCAAAGTCCAGCTCGTCGCGGCAACCCAGCGCGATATCCGCGCCACCCTCCAGGCCCACCTCCCCGCCGCAAACGTCTTCGTCATCGACGAGATCTACGACAACGTCGACTCCTCCTCCTTCTCCGTGGTCGACAAGCAGGTCGCCGACCTCTCCAACCTCGAGGAAGTGGCGGGCCAGTCCCCCGTCATCAAGCTCGTCAACTTCATCCTCTTCACAGCGGTCCAGGAACGCGCCTCCGACATCCACATCGAGCGCGTCGAGCACGCAACCCGCGTCCGCCTCCGCGTCGACGGCCGCCTCCTCACCCGACTCACCCCGCCCCACCAGATGCACCCCGCGGTGGTCTCCCGCATCAAGATCATGGCCGGCATGGACATCTCCGAGCGCCGCCTCCCCCAGGACGGCGACATCCACGTCATGCTCGACGGCCGGCCCATCGACATGCGCGTCTCCACCATGCCCGCCAAGCACGGCGAGAAGGTCGTGATCCGCGTCATCGACAACCGTACCACCATCGTCCCTCTCGAGAAGATCGGCTTCCGCGCCGGCACCCTCACCGAGTGGCGCAAGGTCATCAACGCCGCCAACGGCATCGTCCTCGTCACCGGCCCCACCGGCTCCGGCAAGTCCACCACCCTCTACGCCACACTCAACGAACTCGTCACCGACGAGCTCAACATCTCCACCGTCGAGAACCCCGTCGAAGCCACCCTCCAGGGCGTGAACCAGTTCCAGGTCAACGAGAAGGCCGGCTTCACCTTCCCCTTGGCCCTCCGCTCCATGCTCCGTCAGGACCCCGACATCCTCATGGTCGGCGAAATCCGCGACGCGGAAACCGCCCACATCGCCACGCAGGCCGCGCTCACCGGACACCTCGTCTTCTCCACCCTCCACACCAACGACGCCATCGCCGCCGCAACCCGACTCACCAACATGGGCATCGAGCCCTACCTCACCGCGGCCGTCCTCCGCGCCGTTCTCGCGCAACGACTCGTCCGCAAGATCTGCCCGCACTGCAAGACCGCCTCCAAGCCCGACCCCAAGCAGCGCGAACTCCTCCTCCCCTTCCTCGCAGACGCAGACTCCCCCGTCTATCACGGCGCCGGATGCTCACGCTGCCGCGGCAAAGGCTTCGCAGGCCGCCTCGGCATCTACGAACTCTTCGTCCCGCAGGACGCCTCCCTCGACGCCATCGCACGAGGCGCCCCCCTCCAGGAACTCCGCGCCACAGCGCTCGGCTCCATCCAGACCCTCCGAGACGACGGCCTCGCCAAAGTCGCGGCAGGACAAACCACCTGCGACGAGATCATGCGCGTCCTCGCGCACGACGCCTCACCCGCAGCCGCAGAAGCCACCCTCGCATAACACCCCATGCCGCGCTACTCCTACAAAGCACGCGACGCCGCTGGCAACAACACCACAGGTGTCATCGAGGCGCCCTCGCGCGATGACGCCCTCTCGCGTCTCCGCGCCGAACGCAAGACCGTCACCGACATCCTCGAGGGCGGCGCGCCCATCGATGTCGAGGAGATCAAGACGCGCCGCGCCGCACGCGGCGTCAAGCGCGAAGAAGTCATCGCCTGCTCCGCTCAGCTCTCCGTCATGCTCGAGACCGGCGTCCCGCTCGCCGAGGCCCTCGACGCCTTCCTCAAGCACGCCAAGTCCGGCAACCTCCGACGAGTCATCTCCATCGTCAACGAGCACGTCGCAGCGGGCTGCTCGCTCTCGGCATCCCTCGCCCTCTTCCCAACCGTCTTTCCCAACCTCATGCTCTGCCTTATCAAGGCCTCCGAAGCCTCCGGCTCCCTCGGGCCCATGCTCAAACGCGTCGCGGACTACCTCTCGAAGGAGCGACGCACGACCAAGCAGATCACCGGCGCCCTCACCTACCCACTCGTGATGATCTCCATCGCGATCCTTGTCACATTCTTCCTCATCACCTGGGTCCTCCCCCGGTTCGCACGCATCTACCAGTCCCGCTCCGCCACCCTCCCCACACCCACCCGCATCGTCCTCGCCATCTCCAACACCATCCAGAACCAATGGCCGATCCTGCTCGCCGGCCTCGTCGGGCTCGTCGTCGGCGCCTTCTTCTTCAAGTCGTCCAACTTCGGACGACGAACCATCGACCTCATCAAGGTCCGAACGCCCGTCCTGGGCCCCATGTACTCCAACTACTACCTCTCCCGCGCCACCCGCACCCTGGCCACCCTGCTCGCCGCAGGCGTCGGCCTCGTCGACGCCATCAAGATCGTGAAGGGTGTCTCCAACAACTCCCTCTGGTCGCAACTCTGGGACGACACCCTCGAGTCCATCACCTCCGGCTCCACCATCGCGGACGTCCTCTCCGAATCCAAGCTCATCCCCGCCCCCGTCATCTCCATGATCGCGGCCGCCGAGCGCACCGGGAAACTCCCCGAGACGCTCGACCGCATCGCCGACTCAGCGGAATCCGATCTCGACGAGTCCGTCAAATCCGCCACGCAGCTCATCGAGCCCGCCATGATCATCGTCATGGGCACGGTGATCGGCGGCATCGCCATCGCGCTCCTCCTCCCCATCTTCTCCATCGGCTCCGTCATGGCGCACTAAGTCCGCGCCCCAGACACGCAGCGCCGTCCGGAAGCAGTGGGGGGGTCAGCCCCGCGTCACGCACACGTCTTTCAGCACCGGCTCGACGCTCACGCGCGATCCCCACCGGCTCACCTTCGGCTCCACCACCATCGCAATCTCCATCCCCGCGCGCAGCGCGTCGCGCTTCTCACCCCAGTTCCACCCCACACAACGCATCACCTTCCCGCCGCGCCGAACCATCAGGGCCAGATGCTTCCCGTTCGCCCCCATCGTCTCAGGACGCGACGCCAGCTCCATCCCCTTCACCACCACGCGCACCCCAGGGTTCCCCCTCCCGAACGGACCCAGCCGCTCCAACTCCTCCACCTCCCGGATGCTCATCTCCTCCAACCCGGCCTCGCAATCCACCCGCATCCTCGGCTCGAGATCCTCCATCCCCATCCGCTCGTTCACCCACCCCGTGAACCGCTCCACGAACTCCTCCAGCCGTGAAGCCTTCACCCGCACCCCAGCCGCCATCGCATGCCCGCCGAACCCCACCAGCAGATCCGCGCACGCGCGCAACCCCTCGTGCAGGTCGAGCCCGTCCACGCTCCGACCAGACCCGTGGCACTCCCCGTTCTCGCGCCGCATCAGAATCGTCGGCCTTCTCCTCCGCTCGACCAAGCGCGAACACACGATCCCCAGCACCCCCGCATGCCACTCCTCCCCGGCCAGCACGATCGCCCGCCGATCATCCGCGCACATCCCTGCCGCAACCGCAGCGGCATCCGCCTCCTCGTAGATCTTCCGCTCCGTCCGCTTCCGCTCATCGTTCATCGTCGTGAGCGCACGCGCGATGTCCCAAGCCCGATCGCCCTCAGCCGTCGTCAACAACTCCAGCGCCTCACGCGCGTGCCCCATCCGGCCCGCAGCGTTCAACCTCGGCGCCATCATGAACCCCACCCCCTCAGCATCCACCCTCCCCTTCCCTAAACCCGACGCCTCAACCAGCGCGCTCAACCCCTCGATCCCGCTCTTCCCCACCCTCGACAACCCAAACCGCGCGATAACCCGGTTCTCATCCACCAGCGGCACAACGTCCGCCACCGTCCCCAGCGACGCCAACGCAAGACAGTCCAGCAACACCTCGCGCACATCACCGCGCACGCGCTCACCCCCCTCAGACAGCGTCGCAATCCTCCACGCCAGCTTGAACGCCACCCCAGCCCCGCACAGATCGCCGAACGGATACACCTCCCCCGTCCGCGCGTTCCGCACACGAGGGTGCGCCACCACGTCCGCGCACGGCAACTCCGAAGCCATCTCGTGGTGATCCGTCACCACGTACCCCATCCCCAGCTCCCGCGCCACCCGCGCGGCCGCCAACCCCGTAATCCCGCAATCCACCGTCACCACAAGCTCCACCCCCTCCGCGCGCAGACCCCGCAGCGCCTCCTCATTCACCCCATACCCCTCCTCCAACCGGTGGGGGATGTACGTCCGCACCTCAGCCTCGGGCGCCACCGCGCGCAACACCCTCCACAGAATCGCGGTCCCGCTCACCCCGTCGACGTCGTAGTCCCCGTAGATCGCGATCCGCTTCCCCCCACGCGCCGCCCCCAGCACCAGCTCCGCTGCCTCATCCACCCCGGCAAGCAGGCTCGGCTCATGCAGCCGCGTCAGCCTCGGCTCCAGAAACTCCCGCGCATCTTCCTCACCCCGATACCCACGCGCCCACAACACCCGACGCGCAAGACCACTCCCCCGCGCCCCCTCCGCCGGACCATCCGTGGCCACCTCCCAGCGATGCGTCATCCCTCGCATACCCCCAACCTACATCTTCTCGGCCCCTCCCTCCACACACCACCCCATTCTCCCGACGACAAGTTGCACCACCCCCTCCTCGCGGTACCCTTCCCCCGCAAACGACAGGATCATCCCCAAACATGCCCGAACACGAACGCTACAAGTCCGTCCTTCTCTTCGGCGCCCCAGGCGTCGGCAAAGGGACACAGGGCAAGATCCTCGCCTCCATCCCCGGCTTCTTCCACCTCTCCACCGGCGACATGTTCCGCGCGCTCGACCCCCTCTCCGACCTGGGCAAAGTCTTCCGCCAGTACTCCACCCGAGGCGAGCTCGTCCCCGACTCCTTCACCGTCGAGCTCTGGAAGCAGTACGTCGAGTCCCAGAAGGCCCGCAACCAATACCGCCCCTACGCCCAACTCCTCGTCCTCGACGGCATCCCCCGCAACCTCCCCCAGTGCCGGCTCCTCGAGTTCCACACCGACGTCCTCGCCCTCGTCCACCTCGACTGCGTCGATGAGGACGCCATGGTCGAACGCCTCAAGCGCCGCGCCCTCCGCGAAAAACGCGCCGACGACGCAAAGGAAGACGTCATCCGACGACGTCTCCAGGTCTACCGACAGGAAACCTCCCCCGTCCTCGAGTTCTTCCCGCAGGAACTCGTCCACAAGATCGACGCCCTCGGCACGCCCGCCGAAGTCCTCGCCCGCATCCTCGCCGCCCTCGCCCCCATCCAGGCAAAGCACTTCGGCAACGCCCTCTCCTAAATAAACACCGCCGGCCCCTTCCAGGGCCGGCGGCGCACATTCATCTCTCTCTCGAATCTCTGTCTCGAACAAATCAACGGCGACGACGCACCGCGCACAGACCCCACAACCCAAGCAGCGCAGCCCCGCTCGGGCTGGGCACAGGGGTCAACACATAAATCTCAGGCGTCTCGCCGCACACATAGATCGTCCCGTCCGCCCCGATCGTCACCCCCTCCGCATCGCTCGCGATCCCCGCGAAGCTGAACGTCGACAGCACCGCCCCCGCCCGCGTCACGTGCATCAGCAGCGACGATTCCTGGCTGTAGATCAGCAACTGATCCTCAGCAGCCGTCCCGGCCAACGCCCCGTACGTCGCCAGCACCTGCACGTCCGACAAATCCAGCACGCTCAACAGCCCCGGATCAAACAGGTTCCCAGGGTTGATGTCCGGCCCCGGCCCACCCGGCGGAACCGGGGGCGCCGTGAACGTGATCGCCGTGTCATACACGCCCTGCGGCGTCTTCTCCTTCACCAGCACAAACCGGCCGTTCCGCGGGTCGTACGAGAACCCCTCAATGCCCACGTTCCCCACCGTCGGACCGATCGACGCGCTCGCGAGCGTGCTCCGCGCCGCGCTCCCGCCCGCCGTGTACGTCAGCCGGTACACGTCCTGGATCCGCTCCTCACCGATCACGAACTGACCGCCCCCGATGTACGTCAGCCCCTCCGTGTCGTCGAACCCCGTCAGCGTCATCGTGCTGAGCACCGACCCGTCCGCCGCGCTCACCTCCACGATCGCATCACCCTCATCCCCCAGCACGAACAGCGTCCCCGTGTCCCAGTTGTACGTGATCGCCGACGCCTCATCCGCCGCGACCGGCAGGCTCCACGTCGCCGAATGCGTGTAATTCGTCAGGCTGAAGCCGCCCGCCATCGCGCTCGGCGCCGCCAGCAGCCCCGCAACGACCATCATCTTCGCAAGCATCAATCACTCCCTTATCCGTGAAGTGCGCTGCGCTCCCGCGCCCGCACGTGATCCTCGTGCCACAAACCCCGGATACACGCTCGTCCGCTCACACAGCAGTGGGGGGGTAAGCCGACCCCGCACCTCACCGACGACGACGCCCCGCGAACACCCCCGCCATCGCCAGCGCCGCAACGCCGCTCGGCGCCGGAACCGCGAACCCGGGCGATCCGACATCCCCGTTCGACGCCATCACGCCCCCGTTCTCGCCGACCACGCTCAACCCGAGATCGTTCCCGAACACGTCCGCCTCGAACGACACGCCCCGCGTCACCGCGCCGAACACGTACGACGACAGCAGTGTCCCGCCCGCGTCGTAGAAGAACACCGCGTCGCCACCGCTCCCCAGCCCCGAGAACGTGTCGCTCGCGCCGGGCCAGGGCAGCATGTCGTCCGTCCCCATGATCACCAGCGACGCAGGCGCCCCCCACATCGCCCGCCACGCCGCCTTGTTCGCCCCAGCCTCCTCCAGAATGATGATCGACTCACCCGCACCGATCGTGATCGACGGGAAGAAGTTCGTCTGCGGCGTCGCGCCCCCCAACTGATCCTCCGTGTCCGCCCACTGATACCCGGCCAGATTCACAGCCGCCGGGCCCATGTTCGTCAGCTCCCACCAGTCCCCGTTCGCCGCCGAAGGCGTCCCCGAGGTCGTCTGCGCCATCACCTCCGTGATCATCAAGCCGCCCATCGCGCTCGCGCCCGCGAACACCGAAACCAGACCCGCCGCCATCATCGTGCGCTGAAACATCTCCGAGCTCCTCTCTGTGCCTGAAGGCCCGCGCGCAACGACACCAGTGCGCAACGCCGTGCGACGCGAAGCCCGACCCGCGCGGCCCGTGCTAGGCCCCGCATCCGTGTGGAAAAAAAAGACGCCCATCACTCACGCTGTGCACGCAAGCGACGTGGGCGAAAGTTAAGAACCCTGTGTGAAGGTCGGTTCAGCGCAGCGCAAGGAACCCGTGAAGACCCCGCGCAAAAACCGCTACTCCCCCTGCTCCAGCACCGCCATGAACGCCTCCTGCGGGATATTCACCTGACCCACCGACTTCATCCGCTTCTTGCCTTCCTTCTGCTTCTCCAGCAGCTTCCGCTTCCGCGACACGTCGCCGCCGTAGCACTTCGCCGTCACGTCCTTCCGCATCGCGCGGATCGTCTCGCGTGCGATCACCTTCGACCCGATCGCGGCCTGGATCGGAATCTCAAACTGGTGCCGCGGAATCTGCTCACGCAGCTTCTGGCACAACACCCTGCCCCGCTGCGTCGCCTTGTCCCGGTGCACGATGATCGACAGCGCCTCCACCGGCGCCCCGTTCACGAGGATGTCCAGCTTCACGAGGTCGTCCGCGTGGAACCCCGTCAGCTCGTAGTCCATCGTCCCGTACCCCGACGTCATCGACTTCAGCTTGTCGTAGAAGTCGTAGATGATCTCAGCCAGCGGAATGTCGTACTTGAGCAGCTGCCGCGTCTCCGAGATGTACTGCTGGCTCCGGAACACGGCCCTCCGCTCGTTCGCCAGCTTCATCACGTCACCGATCGACGTCGTCGGCACCATCACGTCCAGATGCACGATCGGCTCCGCAACCGTCTCGAACACGCCCGGGTCCGGCAGGTCCGCCGGGTTGTGAATCTCCTGCGTCGTCCCGTCGTGCATCGTGATCTGGTACGTCACCGTCGGCGCCGTCTGCAGGATCTTCACGCCCCCCTCGCGCTCCAGCCGCTCCTGCACGATGTCCATGTGCAGCAGCCCCAGGAACCCGCACCGGAATCCAAAGCCCAGCGCGTCCGAGTGCACCACCTGGAACGTGAACGACGCGTCGTTCAGCGACAGCTTCTCGATCGCCTCGCGCAAATCCTCGAAATTCGTGGTCGCCTGCTTCCCCGTCGCCTCATCCTCAGCCACGGCCGGATAAAAATCGCAGAACACCATCTGCTTCGGCTCTTGGTAGCCCGCCAACGGCTCCGGCGCCGGGTTGTGCTCGAGCGTGATCGTGTCGCCGATCCGCACGTCCGCCAGCGTCTTGATCGCCGCGACCAGATACCCCGTCTCGCCCGGCTCCATCGAAGACACCTTCACAGGCCTGGGCGTGTATTTCCCCAGCTCCGTCACGATGAACGACCGCTGCACCCCCATCATCCGGATCTTGTCGCCCGTCTTCAGCTTCCCGTCGAACAACCGGAAGTACACGATCACGCCCCGGTAATCGTCGTACACCGCGTCGAACACCAGCGCCCGCGTCAGCTGCGTCACCGGCGCTCTCGGCGGCGGCAGCTTCTCGCAGATCGCGTTGAGCAGCTCCTGAATCCCCTGCCCCGTCTTCGCCGACACGAGGATGCAATCCTCAGCCGGCAGACCCACGATCTGCTCGATCTCCATGGCCACGTCATCCGGACGCGCCGACGGCAGATCGATCTTGTTGATCACCGGGATGAGTTCGAGGTTGTTGTTGATCGCGAGATACGCGTTGGCCAGCGTCTGCGCCTGCACCCCCTGCGTCGCGTCCACCACGAGGATCGCGCCCTCGCACGCCGTCAACGCCCGCGACACCTCATACGTGAAGTCCACGTGCCCGGGCGTGTCGATGAAGTTCAGCATGAACTCCCGGCCATCCGGCATCCGGTGCATCACCGTCACCGCCGAAGCCTTGATCGTGATCCCGCGCTCCCGCTCGATGTCCATGTCATCCAGCAGCTGCGCCTGCGCCTCCCGCTCCGAGATGGCGTTGGTGGCCTGCAGCAGCCGGTCGGCCAGCGTCGACTTGCCGTGATCGATGTGCGCGATGATGGAGAAGTTGCGGATATTCATGGGTTGGACAGCGATCGCCGCTCGACAAGCCTCAGTCAGGACAGTGGGGGGGTCCCCGGGGCGCAAAAACACACCGCCGGGCGAGGAAGGGGAACTTCCGGGGGAGTGTAGCGGGGTCGGGTGTTTGTGAGGGAACCCCGACCTGCTGCTACCGTCCTCCCTACAAGGAGTGCCCATGCCCGCAAAACGACGCGTCCTCCGAGGCGTCCTCCTCTGGACCATCCTCGTCTGCACAGCCCTCGTCCTCTCAGCATTCGCAGCGACCTACCTCTGGCTCCGCGCCTCTCTGCCCCGACAGTCCGGCGAACTCGAACTCACAGGCCTCTCAGCCCCCGTCACCGTCGAACGCGACGACCTGGCAGTCCCCAGGATCTCAGCCTCTTCCCTCCAGGACGCAGCCCGCGCCCAAGGCTTCATCCACGCCCAGGAGCGTTTCTTCCAGATGGACATGGCCCGCCGCGCAGCAGCCGGCGAACTCAGCGCCATCGTCGGCCCCGCAACGCTCGACATGGACCGCGAGGCCCGCGTCTACCGCTTCCGCAAAGTCGCGCGCGAAGCACTCAACAACCTCCAACCCGAGCACCGCGCACTCCTCGACGCCTACACCCAAGGCGTCAACGCCGGCATCACCTCCCTCCCCGCGCGACTCCCCGAGTACATCGTGCTCCGCGCACAGATGGAGCCCTGGCAGCCCGAAGACTCACTCCTGGCCATCTACTCCATGTTCCGCTTCCTCAACTACACCTCCAACTGGGAGCAGACCTGCGCAGTCCTCACCGACGCCCTCGGGCCGGAAGTCGCCGCATTCCTCACCCCCGAAACAACCCGCCTCGACACACCCCAACTCGTCATCGACCCCGACGCCGAAGCGGCAGCCATGCAGCCCCTCCCCGTGCCAGGCCCCGACCGCATCAACCTCCGCGCAACCCAACCCACCTCGCACGCCCCAACCCCCACCGCGCCGCCACTCACCCTCTCCTCCATCCGCGACGCCCTCATCTCCCAAGGCGCCGTCCTCGGCTCAAACAACTGGGCCGTCTCCGCAACGCGCTCCAAACACAACCGCGCCATCCTCACCAACGACATGCACCTGGGCCTCTCCCTCCCCAACGTCTGGTTCCGCATCCAACTCGAATGGCCCGACCACCGCGCCGTCGGCGTCAGCCTCCCCGGCGCCCCCGGCCTCGTGGCAGGCTCCACAAACACGCTCGCCTGGGGCTTCACCAACGTCGAAGCCGACGTCCAGGACCTCGTCATCATCGAAACCAACCCCGACGATCCAAGGCAATACCGCACGCCCGACGGCTGGGAGCCCTTCACCGAAGAGATCGAGCACATCGCGGTGAAGGGGCGACTCGACAGCGAAGACATCCGCATCCGATCAACCCGCTGGGGACCGATCGTCGACCGCGATCACAAGGACCGCCCCCTCGCGCTCCGATGGACCGCCCTCGACCCCCAGACCGCCAACCTCATCATCCTCGACCTCCTCAAAGCCAAGAACGTCGACGAAGGCGTCTCCGTCGCGCGCCGCATGTTCATCCCCGCGCAAAACGTCCTCATGGCCGACGCCCAAGGCCGCATCGCCTGGTGCGTCTCCGGCCACATCCCCACACGAACAGGCTTCACCGGCAAGCATCCCGTCTCCTGGGCCACACCCTCTCCCTCCGGCGAGATGCCCCACTGGTCCGGCGCGCTCTCCGACCAAGACCGCCCCTGCGTCATCGACCCTCCCTCCGGCGCACTCTTCACGGCCAACGGCCGCACCCTCTCCTTCCCCCACGCGCGCCTCGTCTCCACCTCCTTCTCACCCTCCGACCGCGTGAGCCGCATCGGCGAGCGCCTCCGCGCCACCGACACCTTCGACGAAGCCTCACTCTTCGACATCACCCTCGACACCCGCGCCGCCCCGATGGACTTCTACCGCGACCTCTTCCTCTCCTCCACCACCTCCTCCACCGATCCCCTCATCGCGCGCATGCGCGCCTCCATCTCCAACTGGAACGGCCACGCCGACCCCGATCACTCCGCCTACCGCGCCCTCCGCGCCTTCCGACGCGAACTCACCTCCACCCTCTCGAGCGCCATCGAATCCGCCTGCAAACCCACCGACCCCTCCTTCTCCTACCGCTGGCCCCTCTCCGACGAAGCCTTCCTCCGAATCCTCGAGTCCCGCGCCCCCAACTGGCTCCCTCCCGGCGAGGAATGGTCCGACTGGCCCTCCTTCCTCTCCGTCATCGCCTCCCGCTCCGCAACACGCCTCCACGAATCCAACGCGCTCGACGCCACATGGGGAGACTTCAACCAACTCGCAGTCACACACCCGCTCGCCCGCGGCATCCCCATCCTCTCCGACCTCCTCTCACTCCCCAAAGACCCACTCCCAGGCAGCGCCGAAACCGTCCGCGCGCAAGGCCGCACCTTCGGCGCCAGCGAACGATTCTCCGTCAGCCCCGCCGACCTCTCCGCCGCGCGATTCTCCATGCCCGCAGGTCAATCCGGACATCCACTCTCTCCCCACTACATGGACGGTCACGCAACCTGGGCCCAAGGCCTCTCCGTCCCGCTCCTCTCCGGCGCGCCCGTCCACACCCTCCGCCTCATCCCCGCCCCCTGAAACCCTCCACACACCCACAGGTACACACACTCCGTCGCGTGGGGTCATCTCGCGATCGAAAGGAGCGTGCTGTGACATCACGTCGTGACTTCCTATCCCTCGCCGCCGGCGCAGGCCTCGCCCTCACCTCCCTCTCCGCCTCCTCCCGCGCGCTCGCACGCCTCGCCCCCGCACCCGCCTCCAAAAAGAAAATCCTCTTCCTCGGCGGCACCGGGTTCCTCGGCCCCGTCACCGTCGAAGCCGCGCTCGCCCGCGGCCACGAAGTCACACTCTTCAACCGCGGCAAAACCAACCCACACCTCTTCCCCGACCTCGAAAAACTCGTCGGCGACCGCAAGACCGCCGACCTCGACGCCCTCAAAGACCGCAAGTGGGACGCCGTCATCGACACCTCCGCCTACTACCCCCGCGTCGTCACCGAAGCCCTCGCCGCCCTCCACAACAACATCAACCACTACGTCCTCATCACCACCGTCTCCGTCTACGCCGGCTACTCCAAGATCAACATGAACGAGGACGACCCCCTCGCCGTCCTCCCCGAAGGCACAGACCCCGCCACCGAAAAAGTCACCGGCGAAACCTACGGCCCCCTCAAAGCACTCTGCGAACACGCCGCAAACTCCGCCCTCCCCAACCGCGTCGCCAACATCCGCCCCGGCCTCATCGTCGGCCGCGGCGACCCCACCGACCGCTACACCTACTGGCCCGTCCGCGTCGCCCGCGGCGGCGAAGTCCTCTCCCCCGGCGCCCCCTCCGACCCCGTCCAGATCATCGACGTCCGCGACCTCGCAGACTTCATCGTCCGCGCCGTCGAGCAATCCGACACCGGCGCCTTCAACGCCACCGGCCCCGTCGGCGGCCTCGCCATCTCCAAGCTCCTCGACTCCTGCCGCGCCGCTGCCTCCTCGAACGCCACCTTCACCTGGGCCGACGCAGACTTCCTCGAAGCCAACGAAGTCCGCCCCTGGGCCGACATGCCCGTCTGGCTCCCGCCCACCGGCGACTACGCCGGCTTCGGCCAGATCGACGTCTCCCGCGCCGTCGCACGCGGCCTCTCCTTCCGCTCTCCCGAAGACACCGCACGCGACACACTCGCCTGGTTCGCCACGCTCCCCGAAGAGCGCCGCAACAAGCTCAAGGCCGGCCTCACACCCGAGCGCGAAGCCGAACTCCTCAAACTCCTCCACGCCCGGAACGGCTGATTGACCTCCCTCATCCCCGCCCCCCTCCGCCGCGCGCTCACCATGCGCCAAGGCGAAGCCGAGCCCGCACTCCTCAGCGCCCTCGCCTGCTTCTTCGTCTTCTCCGGTTGGTTCGTCGCGCGCCCCGTCCGCGACGCACTCGGCTCCATCCACGACGAGCACGTCCTCCAACGACTCTTCATCTTCACCCTCCTGGGCATGGCCCTCCTCAACCCCGTCTTCTCCTGGTGCATCTCCCGCTTCCCGCGCCGCATCTTCGCACCCGCCGCATTCCTCATCTTCGCCGCCAATCTCCTCCTCTTCAGCGCACTCCTCGCCTCCGTCCACACCTCCACCTCCCTCCTCTGGCCCTCCGTCTTCTACGTCTGGTCCAGCGTCTTCAACCTCTTCGTCATCTCCGTCTTCTGGGCCCTCATGGCCGACCTCTGGGGACGCGAATCCGGCAAACGACTCTTCGGCCTCATCGCCGTCGGCGGCACCCTCGGCGCCCTCCTCGCCGGACTCTTCACCTCCACCTACGCCAAACCCCTCGGCGTCACCACCCTCCTCATCATCGCCGCCCTCCTCATGTCCTCCGCCTCCCTCTGCGTCATCCGCCTCAACCACCTCTTCACCACCCGCCCCTCACTCCGCGCACGCGATTCCCTCGACTCCCCCGACCCCGCCCCCCAATCCGACACCCCCGTCTCCCAAGGCGGCGCGTTCGGCGCCTTCATCTCCATCTCCCGCTCACCAGCCCTCCTCGCCATGTCCGTCTACATGATCTTCTTCACCTCCACCCAAACCTACGTCTATTTCGAACAGCAACGCATCGTCAAAGCCGCCTTCGGCGACAACCTCGAAGCACGCGCCGCCGCATTCGCGCAACTCGACGTCTACGTCCAATCAACAACCGTCCTCCTCCAACTCTTCGGCACCAGCCGCATCGTCCGCCGCCTCGGCATCCCCGCCTCCCTCGCAACACTTCCTTTGATCTTCTTGGCAGGTGCCACCGCCCTCGCGCTCGCCCCCACCTACACAACACTCGCCTTATTCCAAGTTGCTCGCCGCGCCGGCGACTACGCGCTCGCCCGCCCCGCGCGCGAAGCCTGGTACGCCGGCCTCGCCCGCGCCGACAAGTACAAAGCAAAGTCCTTCATCGACACCTTCGCCTACCGCGCCGGCGACACCCTCGGCGCCTGGGCACTCGCCCCACTCAAAGTCTCCCTACTCGGCCCACTCCTCTCCCTCGCACTCTTCACCCCCATCACCCTCGCTTGGGCCGCACTCACACTCTGCCTGCGATCTGGTTCAAAAGGCTCCTCCCCCCGCCGGGGGCGTGGGGGAGGATGTCATCGCGCAGCGATGACAGGTGAGGGGAGTGTCTTAACCCCTCCTCCCTGGTGGAGGAGGTGGTTCGCCTTGCGAACCGGTGGAGGGGACTGCCTTCCCTGGCGGGGGAGGATGTCATCGCGCAGCGATGACAGGTGAGGGGAGTGTCTTAACCCCTCCTCCCCGGTGGAGGAGGTGGTTCGCTGTGCGAACCGGTGGAGGGGACTGCCTTCCCCGGCGGGGGAGGATGTCATCGCGCAGCGATGACAGGTGAGGGGGCCCGCCACCTCTCCCACGGCTCTGCGTGGGAGAGGACAGAAGGAGAGGGCTCCACCGGGGGTGCATCGCTTTCCCACCTACATCGCCTCGTAGAGAACTGTGCCGACTCCACCGCCACCGATCTCCATCAAATCGGCCTTCCGCTTCCTCCAACCACCCGCGACTCCCCCTGCATCGCCGGAGCCGCGCCCGTCAGGAGGCGGTCTCGCGCTGTGGGCTGCTTTGACCCCTCCCCCCCCGTGGGGGAGGTCGCTCGGCTCTGCGAGCGGGTGGGGGGGACTACCTGCTACCCGTTGCCCCCATCGCGCGATGCATCAAATGCATCACCCGAGCCGCGCCCGTCAGGAAGCGGTCTCGCGCTTTGGGCCGCTTTGGCTCCTCCCCCCGCCGTGGGGGAGGTGGTTCGTGGCTTTGCACGAACCGGTGGGGGGGACTTGTGCAACCCGCCGCTCTCATCGCGCAACGCCTCACCCGAGCCGCGAGGGCAACCTCGCGGCCAACGACCCCCATCCACCAACTCTGCCACCCCAACCACCCGCGACTCCCACCGCATCACCGGAGCCGCGCCCGTCAGGAAGCGGTTTCGCGCTTTGGGCTCCCTGCTACTCCAACCGCGCCCCCGCGCAACCCGCCTCCCCTCCACATAATGTCGCGGCCTCGCCGTCCTCATCCACCCCGATGCCGAAGCGCTTCATCTCATCCCGTGTCTACACGATGCGAATGCGCACCGAGCACGGCGCCGTCTACTTCTACTGGGCGTGGGACTACTACTTTCAGCGTCTCCTTGAGGTCACACTGGTGGCCATCGTGATCTGGTTCGTGTTCGGCATCCTCTGGATCGCCGCCGCAATAAGCCTCGCCTGGGCCCTCATACGCGAGCCGTTGTCCTTCGCCCCCATCGTGTTCATCGGCGACGCAAGCCGCGCGCTGGACCCTGCCGTCCGCCGCGCAAGATGCATCGATCCCGAAGCGATCCGCTGCATCATGCTCCGCAGGCGATACATCCGAGCCGGCTCCAACCTGCACGTCATCGCGATCTTGGCCGAGCTCCGCGACGCTTCGGAGGCCGACGTGCCGTTGGGCGAATTCAGCAAGCTCGCTTGGCGACGCGCGGCCCGCACGGCGAAATCCCTCTCGGACACGTGCGACGTGCCGCTGAAATGGAATCGCGATGAGTTCTCTCCGCGCATGCGCGACGGCATCACCGAGATACTCAGAAACTGATGGCGCAACGCCTCACCCGCCCCGCTCGCCAACCTCGCGGTAACCCTTCCCCCCTCGCGGGAGAACGTGGCAGCCCGAAGGGCTGACGGATGGAGGGGGGCGCAATCAAGCACCCCACCCGACCCGCTCGCCCCAACGTCGCGGCCAACGATTGTCATATACATGTCTGTCGAAGGAAGCGCGGCCCGTCCCGCTCTCGCCTACCTTATGCCCCCACCGAGAACATCGTCTCCTTCCCGCTCATTCACTTCTGCGCGATCAAGCAGGCGCTGATGGGCGCAAGCCGTGGGCATTATTCCTCTCTTGGCATCCCAACATCTTCTGGACTCAACACAGTAATATAGCGAGAGAGATGTTTTCGATTCAAAGTCAATACTTGACCCTTCGCTTCAATAGCCTGTGCGGCGAGAATTACATCGCCATCAAGTGACTCTGGCGCCTTGGTTGATTTTCCTTCTGACCTCGCCGATGCCCATAAATCGGCTGCGCAGCGCATGATTCCAGTTGTAATCGGGTCATAGCCCAGCCGACTGATTAAAGCGTCAAGGCGCGCAATACTTTCTTTGGTCGCTTTTCCTGTACGAATCAAATGCAATAGTTTGCGTCGCAATTCATAATCAGAAATCTCAGGTATAGTAAAGGACGGACCCTTCGGATCGCGTATGCGATCGCTAAACCACTTCGCAGTCTCGCGTGACATGCGAGGATGACAAAGTGTACTCAGAATATTTGTATCAATAAGTATCAACATATTTTTACATCTGTTGGCTTAGTTCTCTTCTTCTTCTTCTTCTTCAAGAGAAGCGCGTAACTCTGGCCAAACACGTTCGTCATATCCGGATTCGTCAGCCAGCCACTCTGCTAACAAGTCTGCCGCGCTTGCGTACCGTTCAGGGGCGAGCGTTCTCGTGCCTTGCTTAGCGCCAGACGACGTCTCATGCAAGAGCAACCTATCTGCTACTCGGTGCAGCAAACGGACGAAATGGCCAGGGCTAGGCGAACTGTCAGTGTCAGTCGACGAACACAAATAGAGACGACCTGCGCTCGCGCCCGCTTCGTCAACAAAGCGGCTCCATGCTTTAAGCTGCGAATCCATCTCATGTGAATTGGGCGCCAATTCGATATGACCAGACAAAGTCGTGTGCTTAATTCCGTGCCATGGTCGGGAAGTGTCAGCGCGACGCCCAAGCCGGCCGAACGGCGTTGCATGCATGGACTCTTTCGAAGCCGCAACTAATGCCGACTCTAGTGCAAGATTCGAGAGCACCGAATCGATTTCGAAGCTCGTGTCACTCTCTTCAAACGCAATGCGGTTCGTCATGTGTTGCCGCCGTTCTTGCAGAGAATCTGCACAAGATTGTCAAACATCGCCCAGCATTCGACTCCTTCGTGTATAATGTTGACAATATCTTCTGCCGAATTTTCTCTTTCGCAGTCTTGATGAAAATTGCCTTGTATAATTATGCTTTGTGTGGGCGACTGGTCTCCGGGGCGTTCGAACTCCCCCGCGTCTATCGAGACTCGCAGTTTCCAGTCGTCGAGTTTGTAAACTAATCGTAAGCCGCCCGCGGTCGGCGTCGATGGTTCTTGCAACCAGGGACCATCCGAAATGTACTTGTGAGTAATGGCAGCGCCGGGGTCATTGTGCGGCAGGAGGGCGCTTAGGTTCACGCCAACGGCTGTATATGGTGTGTGAGGCAGTGTTTGCGCATATCGAGTTGCTACTTCGAAAAGATGCGGACTTTGCGAAGTCAGCGGATAATTATTATCAATAAACTGCAACCTGTTGGGATCGCAGATAATCGCAAAATCAGAATCAAAATGTACGCGAGAAAGCGCCGGCGTAGAGATAGGCCTCCCTGTCACTTTCCAGCCCCAAGAAGGGTCGATGATTGCGTGCTTCGTCAGAAACTCCGGATGTAGAATGGATGGATTGTGATCCTTGGCGGTGATCACGACAGACTGACTTGCGATAGTGACCGTCATAATGACACCTCAAGTTTGCTACTGCAGGTTGCGGCTGTTGTGACGCGATTGTCAATCCTAACTATCGACCGTTTGAATGCTTCCGTCTTCTGCTACTTGGCAAAGAGTCCGATAAGGCTACCAGTTTGCTCTATGGGTCGCGACCTAAATCTGCTCTGAGAGCCTGTTGCCGTCCAGCATCGTACGTCTATCCTCGTCCCGGGTCGTGCCCTTCCTCTCCCTCCCCCTCACCCAATCAACGACCTCACCATCCCGCCCATCCGCATGATGTCGATGTCGTTCAACGCCTTCGCCAGCACCAGATTCAGCACGATGATCGCCAGGAAACTCGCCACGAACGCCTCCGTCGTCGCGCGGCCCACGCCCTCCGCCCCCGCCCGGCACGTGAACCCCTTGTAGCACGCAATCAACCCAATCGCCCCGCCGAAAAACACGCTCTTCGTCAGCCCGTTCAGCACGTCAAACCACGTGATGAACGCCTTCGTGAACCGCCAATACTCCGCCGGATTCGCGTCGTAAAACTTCGTCGTGATCACCCAGCCCCCAAGCACGCCGAACAGGTTCGACACCACCGTCAGCACCGGGATCATCAAAATGCACGCCACAACCCTCGGCGCCACCAGCGACCGAATCGGGTCCGTCGCCATCGCGCGCATCGCATCCAGCTGCTCCGTCACGCGCATCGTCCCCAGCTCCGCCGCGAGCGAACATCCCACACGCCCCGCGAGCATCACGGCCGCCAGCACCGGCCCGATCTGCTTCACCACCGAAATGTTGATCACCCCGCCCAGCCGATTCTCCTGACCGATCGACTTGAACTGCAAAAACCCCTCGATCGCCAGGATCGCCCCGATGAACGCCCCCGTCAGCGCCAGCACCGGCAGCGACTTCGTCCCGATGAAGAACAACAGCGGCCGCAAGCGCGACCACTTCGCCCACGTGTTCACACCCGCGAACACGCCCGCCGTCGTCGCCGCGGCAAACCGCGAAAACTCCGCCACCCGCGCCAGCCGCAACGAAACCCGCGCTCCGATCGCCTCAACTGCCATGCGCTGATCCTACTCGCCCTTCAGCCGACGCCACTTCGTCACCGCCTCCGGCTCACGCGGATACACCGGCGCCAGCCGATCCGCCCCCACGTCCTCCACACCCGCACTCGCCCGCAACACTCCTTCCGCCGTGAGCCGCAGCGGCTCCACACCCACCCCGCTCGACGTGCACCACTCCCGCATCCCGGCGACCAGATGCGCGTCCGCCATCACCGCCGAGAACCTCGTCCGCTCCCGAGCCGCGCGCAAGCCTTCGACATCCATCTCCACCCCCTCCTCCACCACCCGCGCGTTCCCGCCGCGCACCTTCTCATACACACCCACCCAGGCCGTTGACCGCTTGCTCGCGAGCGCCACCGCGATCACGCCCGCTCCCTCCCAGCTCTCAGCAGCAACCAACCCGCTCTCCACACCCACACACCGCGCGCCCGTCACCAGCCCGATCCCCTTCGCCGTCGCCACGGCAATCCGCACCCCCGTGAACCCGCCCGGCCCCGCCGACACCGCAATCCGCGCGATCTCCTTCGCCCCCACCCCGTGTGCGCGCGTCAACCGATCGATCGCCGGCATCAGCGCGTCATCATGCGTCGACTCCGGCTCGAGCCCCATCACCCCGATGACCTCGACCCCGTGCGCACCGACGCGTCCGAGCGCAACTTCGCCCGCCCCCCCTGTCGAGGGGTTGCTCGTCTCGATGGCGAGCGTCAGTGCTCCGGTCACATCTACCGAGGGCGTGCGCACGACCCCAAATCTACCCCCTCCACAAGACGGCCACCTGCGCGCGCAAGCCCCGCAACAACACCGTCTCGGCCAAAAGAAGCGCCCCGCCGTGAAGCGGGGCGCCCTTGATTCCAGTCAACCGCGAAGGGTCTTACTTGATCGGGATCTCGGCCGGTGCGCGCGAAGCCGGTGCTTGTGGCTGGCTCGGCGTGCTCGTCGGCGCGTCCACCGGGATCGAAGGCGTCGCCGGCAGGATGAAGATCTCCACCCGACGATTCTCCACCGTCCCGCCCCGACCGGCCCGATTCGGCACCGCCGGGCGGTACTCACCCCAGCCGGCAACCTGCATGCGGACAGGCGTAACCCCGCCGCTGGCAAGCACATCCCGCACGGCAATCGCGCGGTGCGCCGACAGGTGCGTGTTCGTCGGGTGGCGAGAAGCCGTGCCCGAAGAGATCCGCACGTTGTCCGTGTGACCCACGATGCGCAGGTCGTAATTCGTGGCCGAGGAGGAGTTTAGAACTCGAGCGAGCTGCTCGAGGCTCTGACGAGCCTCCGAGCGAACCTCAGCCGAGCCCAGGTCGAACGTCAGATCGCTCGCAAACCGCAGCAAACCGCGCTGCGCGTCGTACGTGATCAGACCGGGGTACTGAGCCGCGAGCGCCTGCAGCGCGGCGTCCGTCTCCGGATTGAGCGCAACTCCAAGCCCGTTCAGCCTTTCCTCCAACTGACGGTACTGATCGAGCAGGCGCGCCAGTCTGTCGCGCAGCTCCTGATTCGTGCCGGAAGCCGAGCCGAACGCCCCCTCCGAGTCGGCGAGCCGAGCCTGCAGGGCGTCGATCTCCTGGCGGAGCGAGTCGACCTGCTGCTCGAGCTCCTGCCGGCGGGAGAGCTCCGTGCGGTAGGCCGCGTCGAGTTCCTGATACTTCTGCTGGGCCGCGCAGCCGGTGAGGCTGGCGACGGTGAGCCCTGCCGCGGCGAGGACGGTGAACAAGCGGGACGGCATAGGGAGCGCTCCTTCGCGTCGAGTCTTCTGCGGGGCGGCGGGTTCCAATCCCATCACGCCCTGTCGTGTTCCCAAGGATACGCTGACCGTCCGCGCGGACGGCTGCGCGCTTCAAGAATCGACGAAATCCGGGGTGGAGCATGAATCGGTTGACACCCTCAGGAGCGAGAATCTCGAACCGCACGCTGCGCCTCGATGCGGCCGGCGTCACCGACGGACGGGGCGTCTCCTCGACCCCCGGGACACTCATCATCGAAAACGACGACGCGTCGACCCGGGTGCTCTTCGCCGGGCATCCGGGGGACGCCGACCGGCATCCCGCGTCGTCGGGCGCGGTGCGCATCTCCTTGCCGAGCAAGGTGCTTACGCCCGCCTTCGTGAACGCCCACACCCACCTCGACCTGACCCACGTGGGCCCCCGTCCGCACTCCCCGGCTGACGGCTTTGTCACCTGGATCCGGATGGTGATCCGGGAGCGGGCCACCTCCCCCGAAGCCATCCGTGGCTCGGTGCGAGCGGGGATCGCCAAGAGCCTGGCCGGGGGCGTCGCGGGGGTGGGGGACATTTGTGGGGGCGGGTCGCTCGTCCCGCTCGAGGAGCACCGGGGGGAAGCGGTGGGGGGGGTGTGCTACAGAGAGGTCTTCGGGATCGGGAAGGACGACGCGGGCGGGGCTACCCGGGCTGGTGACATCGTTGCGCGTGCCACATCAGAGAGATCGAGATCGGCCATGCGTGAGGGCCTTTCGCCCCACGCGCCGTACTCGGCCGGGCGCGGGGCGTTCGGGAAGAGCCGAGGTGAGGGGTTGTACGTCTGCACGCACGTTGCAGAGAGCATCGAGGAGCGGGAGCTGATCCGGGAGGGGACGGGGCCGTTCCGCGCGTTCCTCGAATCGTTCGGCGTGTGGGATGACTCCCTGCTCGAGCACTTCGGTCGGGGCGCCCACCCGGTGGACCTCGCGCTCGACATGATCGAGCCCGGGGGGGGCGCGCGCTGGATGTTCGCGCACGTCAACGATTGTGAGGATGCGCACCTGTCGCGGCTCGCGCAGCGCGAGATCGCGGTGGCGTACTGCCCGCGCGGACACGTGTACTTCGGGCACACGCCCCGTCTGGGGGCGCACCGGTGGCGTGAGATGGTGGAGGCTGGGGTGAACGTGTGCCTGGGCACGGACTCGGTGATCAACCTTCCCCCCGGAGCCGGGTCGGATCGCATCAGCCCTCTCGATGAGGCGCGGCATCTCTGGAGCGCGGGGTGTCGGGAGGCGGCGTTGTTGCTGCGGATGATCACGTCGAACTCCGCGCGGGCGCTGGGGCTGTCTTCATCGCATGACTTCGAGGGGGGAGCGGTGGGGGGGATCATCGGGGTGGAGGTGGGGGAGATGGGGCGCGATGAGCGCGCGGAAGAGGCGGTGATCGGGCGCGGTGGGGGGGTGTCGTGGGTCTCGCGCGGCGCGTGGCTCGATCCGCGCCTGGTTGAGACCGGGTCGCCATGAGCGGCGCGCGGAGGTGGACGCGGTGCGACTATTCGATCGACGCGATCACGCTGGCGCAGCGGATCATCGGGCATCGGCTCGTGCACGTGACGCGCGGGGGCACGCGCGTGTCGGGCATCATCGTTGAGACTGAGGCGTATCTCGGCGTTGAGGACCGCGCGGCGCACACGTTCGGGGGGCGACGGACGGCGAGAAATGCGTCGATGTACGCGCACGCGGGCACGGCGTACGTCTATTTCACGTACGGAATGCACCACTGCATGAACGTGGTGTGCGGACGAGAGGGAGAACCGACGGCCGTGCTGATCAGGGCTCTCGAGCCGGAAGAGGGGATGGGGCTCATGTCTCGTCGGCGGCGCGGTCGTGGGGGGAAGGCGGTTCGGGTGGAAGATCTGTGCTCCGGGCCTGCGAAGCTGACCCAGGCGCTGGGGATCGATCTGCGTCAGGACGGGGTGGACCTGGGCGTGCACCCCCGTTTGTTCGTTGAGTGGTTGGGGGACGGGGGCGCGTCGAGACCGCTCGAAAACACTGCCCGAGTGGGGGTGGAGTACGCGCGGGAGTGGGGGAAGGCGCCGCTTCGGTGGTTTGTGCGTGGGAGCCGTTTTGCAAGTCGCGGGCGTCCTGTGGCTTGAGAATGAGCGTTGGGCCGATACAGTTCGTCGCCCCGTGGGTGTTGGGGCGCGTGGAGCACGAGTCGTGGCCAAGTCGATTGCCCAGAGCGTGTCGCGTGTCACCGTCGAACGACGGACGTATCCGGCGGAAGCGATGGAGTTTGTTCGAGAGGGCCTCGCGCACACCGTTCGCATGGTGCATGGCGGCGAGGTGGGTGACGCGGAGATCGGCGAGAACTCGCACGTGACCGGCCGGCAGTTGTGCATCGGTCTTCGGTCGCTGGCCGTGGAGAAGTGGGGGCGCTTGGCCGGGGTGGTGCTTCGTCGGTGGGGGGTTCGCGAGACGCTGGACTTCGGTCGCATCGTCTTCGACATGGTGGAGTCGGGCGTGCTGCGGACGTCCGAGGAGGACACGATCGAGGACTTCCGAGACGTGTACGCGTTCGACGAGGCGTTCGGCTGCGTCGAGGTGCTCTGATCTCGGACGATCCCGACGGGGATCTGTGTGTGTGAGAAGGCGGGGGAGTGTCCGGGCGGGTACGCTGGCTGCGCATGAGCCGAGCGAACCAAGGTTCACAGCCAACGGGTGACGGCGACACGGCGGGGGACATCGCGCGTCTGCATCTGTGGGAGTTGCAGGCGGTGCGCGACGTGGCCGTGATCGCGGCCGTGATCGGGCTGGTGTACGTCGGGTACCTGATGCGCGTCGTGATGACGCCGGTGCTCGTGGGTCTCGCGCTCGCGTATCTGTTCGAGCCGGTGGTGCGTCGACTGGCGCGGCGGACGGGTCGGACGTGGGCGTCGGGGATCGTGGTGGTGGGGATGGTGATCGGGATCGGCGTGCCCCTCATCGGCGCTGCCGGGCTCGCCACGGTGCAGACGGTGCGGGCGACGGGGGAGCTGCGGGCGAACTGGCCGGAGATCCGCCGTCAGATCGAGGAGACGCTGGAGCGTCTGGACCGCGCGCAGTCGAGCCTGACGGGGGCCGAGGTGGGGCGCGCGTTCGCTTCGCTGGAGTCGGACCCGGAAGAGGGCGCAGGGCCGCCTGAGGAAAGGGCGTCCGGCGCGCCAGTCAACGAGCAGGGGGCAGCGCCTCCCGCGGGCGCGCCGCAGGGCGCGACGCCCGCGGGCAGCGAGCCCAAGGGCGCGGAGGGCGAGACCAAGTCGGTGCTCGATCGTCTCGAAGCGCTCATCGTGAAGAACCCGGGGCAGGTGGGGAAGACGATCGCGGGAGGGGGGCGGAGCGCGGTGGTGGCGGGGTGGGCGTTCGCGACCTCGGCGGGGACGATGATCTTCATGGCGTTCTTCCTGACGCCGTTCTTCTTCTTCTTCTGGTCGGTGGGTCTGGGTGGCGCGTACTCGCTGGGGCACTCGCTCATCCCGGAGAAGAACCGGGATCGCACGGTGCGCATCGCCAAGAAGATGGACCGCGCGATCTCGGGGTTCGTGCGCGGGCGCATCACGATCTCGGCGATTCTCGCGGTGCTGTTCACGATCGGGTACTGGGCCATCGGCGTGCCGGCGCCGGTGGTGATCGGCGTGCTGACGGGGTTGCTCGCGATCGTGCCGTACCTCGCGTTGCTCTCGTGGCCGACGGCCATCGGCGCGCTGTGGGTGTCTGAGCTGGGGAGCCAGGAGCCCATGGCGTGGTGGCTGATCCTGCTGCTGCCGACGCTCGTGTACTGGGGGATTCAGACGATCGACGACTACGTGCTGACGCCGATCATCCAGGGCAAGGAGACGGGGCTGGACACGCCCACGATCATGGTGGCCGTGCTCGGCGCCGGGGCGCTCGCGGGCGTGTACGGCGTGCTGCTGGCGATCCCTGCCGCGGCGTGCCTGAAGATCCTTGCTGTGGAGGTGTTCTGGCCGAGGTATCGCGCGTGGGCGGAGGGGAACGCGCCGGACCCGCTGCCGATCGGGGAATCCGCGAACGAGACGAAGCCGAAGCGTCCGCGACCGGAGTGAGGGTCGATCAGCGCTTGCGCTTCTTGTACTTGGCCTTGGGGCTCGCGGTATGGGTCGACTTGCGCGTGCCGAAGCCCGGGAAGCCCGCGGGCATTCCGGCGCCCATGCCCGGGAGCCCTGCGGCGTCGGCGCCGGCCAGGCTCTTCATCTCGCGCATGGCCTTCACCTGGCCGAACATGCCCATGCCGGCCATCTGCTTGGAGAACTTGGCCACGGCCTCGAACTGCTTGACGAGCTTCGCCACCTCGTCGGGGGTCGATGCGGAGCCTTTGGCGATGCGGCGCCTGCGGGAGTTGTTGAGGAGGGAGATGTCCCGGCGCTCGGCGGGGGTCATCGAGTTGACGATGCCCTCGATGCGGTTGAGGTGAGACTCGTCGACATTGACGTCCTTCAGCGCGGAGCCGACACCGGGCAGGAGGCCCATGATCTGCTTCAGCGGGCCCATGCGACGGAGGGAGCGCATCTGCGCGAGGAAGTCCTCCATGTTGAACTGGCCCTTGGCCATCTTCTCGGCGAGCGCTTCGGCCTCCTCCTCGCTGACCTCCTCACGCGCCTTCTCGACGAGGGAGACGACGTCGCCCATGCCGAGGATGCGGCCCGCGACGCGTTCGGCGTGGAACTCCTCGAGGGCTTCGAGCTTTTCGCCGACGCCGAGGAATCGGACGGGCGCGCCGGTGACGGCGCGGACGGAGAGCGCGGCGCCGCCGCGCGTGTCGGAGTCGAACTTGGAGAGGACGACGCCGGTGAGCGTGAGGCGCTCGTGGAAGGATTTCGCGGAGGAGACCGCGTCCTGGCCGGTCATCGCGTCGAGGACGAGGAGGGTCTCCTGGGGGCTTGCCGTCCGGTGGACACGCTGCAGCTCGTCCATGAGATCGTCGTTGACGTGGAGACGGCCGGCCGTGTCGAGGATGAGGGTGTCGACGCCCTGCTTCTTCGCTTCGGCGAGCGCGCGCTTGCAGACGTCGACGGCCACGCCCACGGCTCGCCCGTACTCGGCGCACTTGTCGGGCTCGGCGTAGAAGAGGACGCGGGCCGCGCCGGGGCTCTCATCGCGGACCTGCTCGGCCACGATGCGGAGCTGATCGACGGCGGCGGGGCGCTGGAGGTCGAGCGCGGCGATCATGACGGAGCGGCCGCGCTTTTTGAGGTATGCGGCGAGCTTGCCGGCGGTGGTGGTTTTGCCGGAGCCCTGCAGGCCGCAGAGCATAAGGACGTTGGGCGCGCCGCCGGTGGGGAGGCCCGCGGCCTCTGTCTGCCCGCCCATGAGCGCGACGAGTCGGTCGTGCACGACGCCGACCATCTCCTCGGCGGGCTTGAGGGACTGCGTGACCTTGCGGCCCTGGGCGTCCTCGAATGCTGCGTCGACGAAGGCGTTGGCGACGTCGTAGTTGACGTCGGCGTCGAGGAGCGCGGAGCGGACGTCCTCGAGGGTCTCGCGGACATTGGCCTCGGTGATGGTGGATTTGCCGGAGACCTTGCGGAGCGCGGAGGAGAAAGCGTCGGAGAGTCGTTCGAACATGCTTGGGGGGTCCGGGAGTGTCTGGTGAAGGGCGTGGCGCTCGTTACGTAAAACAGGGCGCGCGAGGAGCGCGGGAGAGCATCGTAGGGATGCGCGGGGTTCGTGCCGGGAGGCATGGAGGCGTGCGGCGTTGTGCGCACGCGCGGCGGGTAGGGTTGGAGTGAGGAGGGGTGCGGCACGCAGGAGCGGGACTGCACGGCGCGGGGCCCGCCCTGAGATCGCCAATGGCTCGACCCCCCTACTACGTCTGATAATACATGTTATGTAAAACAGACCCCTCTCGGCATTACTGCTCGGGGTCGAGGGGAATGCGGATGGTGAAGTCGGAGCCCTTGCCGGGCTCCGAATGGACGTCGATGCGCCCGCCGTGCTCCTCGACGAGGCGTCTGGAGGTGGGCAGGCCGAGGCCTGAGCCGCCGGGCCTGGTGGTGAAATAGGGCTCGAAGATGCGCGGGAGGCGGTCCGGGGGGATGCCGGGGCCGGTGTCGATGACGTGGATTGCCGCCTCAGGGCCTGCCGGGGTCTTGCGGCGCTCGGTGCGCAGGATGAGCTCGGCCGCGGGCCGGCCGTCGGAGGCGGGCTGTGCGGTCATGACCTGGGTGGCGTTGAGGACGAGGTTGAGGAGGGCCTGCTTGAGCAGGGGCGCGTCGGCGCTCGCGTTGATGGGCTCGTGTGCAAGATCGAGGCGGAGGCGGACGTTGGCCTGCTCGGCCTGGGGCATGAAGAACTCGGCCAGCTCGGAGACGACGTCGTTGAGATCGGTGGGCCTGCGATCGAGGTGCACGGCGCCCGCGAACTGGAGGAAGTCGGCGAGGATGTCGCGGAGACGATCGACCTCGCGGCGGAGCGAGCCGATGCGGCGCGAGAGGCGGTCTCGGTCTTCGGGCTCGATGGGAAGCTCGGAGAAGGCCTCGGAGAGCAGCTGCGCGTTGAGCGCGATGGAGGAGAGCGGGTTCTTGATCTCGTGGGCGAGGCCGCCGGTCATGGCGCCGATCTCGGCGAGACGCTCGGCGTTGCGTGCGCGGCGCTCGGCCTCGCGTGTGCGGCGCGCGCGCCGGAGGATGAGGACGGAGGCGCCGCCGGCGGCGAGGATGGCGCCGAGGAGCGCGCCGAGGATGAACGGAGCGGCGGTCACGGGGTGTCAGGATATAGAGGCGGAGGGGGTGCGCGGGTCAGCGGCGCGGTGAGCGTGCGCGGCGCTGCGAGCGGACCGCGACTTCGAGCTCGGGATGCCGGATGACGCGTGTGGCGTGCCAGCCCTTGTCGCCGAAGACGGCGTCGTAGGTGACCTTGGAGCCGTCCTTGAGGACGCGGAAGCCGTCGCCTTCGATGACGGAGAAGTGCACGAAGATGTCCTGCCCTTCGGGACCGACGATAAAACCGAAGCCCTTTTTGGGATCAAACCATTTCACCTCTCCGGTGATATCGGAGAGGTTGTGCTCTGGTGAGGCACTCATACGACGCCTCCGTTGGTCGGGGCTCGGGAGCGCGCGAAACAGCAGCGCGTGGCACACCGGGCGACCCGCCCGTAGTTTCCGTGCGAGCGCGCCGCACCTGCGTCCCGGCAGGGTTCGCGCACGCGATGATTATCTGCGTAAGGTACCACCCTGAGCAGGGCGGATCAACGCGTGCGTTACCTGTTGGGGAGCAAAGAGTTGGGGTGTGTCGCCTGATCAGGCCTCGGCGGGGGCTGGGGCCTCTTCCTTGAGCACGGCCTTCCGGGAGAGCTTGATGCGGCCCTGCTCGTCGACGTTGATGACCTTGACCTTGATGAAGTCCCCCACCTTCACCACGTCGGCCACGTTCTTGACGTAGCCGTCGGCGAGCTCGGAGATGTGGCACATGCCGTCGGTGCCGGGGGCCAGCTCGACGAAGGCGCCGAAGTCCTTCATGGAGACGACGCGACCGTTGAAGATGGTGCCGACCTTGATCTCGGCGCACATGGCCTCGATCTCGGAGCGTGCGCCGTCGAGGCCGGCCGCGTTGGGCGAGGCGATGACGACGGAGCCGTCGTCCTCGACGTCGATCTCGACGCCGTACTTGTCCTGCATGGCGCGGATGGTCTTGCCGCCGGGGCCGATGAGCTTGCCGATCTTCTCGGGGTCGATCTTGATGGTGACGAGTCGCGGGGCGTAGGGGCTGATCTCGGCGCGGGGCGCTTCGATGACGGCCTCCATCTGCTCGATGATGTCGAAGCGGCCCTTCTTGGCCTGCTCGAAGATCTTCTTGATCTGCGCGACGGTGAGGCCGCGGGCCTTCAGGTCGAGCTGGATGCCGGTGATGCCCTCGCGCGAGCCGGAGACCTTGAAGTCCATGTCGCCGAAGAAGTCCTCCTCACCGATGATGTCGGTGACGAAGACCTCCTTGGAGTCGTCGTCGTTGGAGAAGCGTCCGACGGAGATGCCCGCGACGGTGTTGCGGATGGGGACACCCGCGTCCATGAGCGCGAGGCAGCCGCCGCAGACGGAGGCCATCGAGGAGGAGCCGTTGGACTCGGTGATGTCGGAGACGATGCGGATGGTGTAGGGGAACTCTTCAGCGGAGGGGAGCACGCCCAGGAGGGAGCGCTCGGCGAGAGCGCCGTGACCGATTTCGCGCCGGCCGGGGCCCATGATGCGCTTGGCCTCGCCGGTGCAGAAGGGCGGGAAGTTGTAGTGGAGGTAGAACTTCTTGGCGTATTCCGGTGTGAGGCCGTCGATGATCTGCTCGTCCTTGCCGGTGCCGAGCGTGCAGGAGACGAGGGACTGGGTCTCGCCGCGCTGGAAGAACGCGGAGCCGTGCGTGCGCTCGAAGATGCCCACGGTCATCTCGAGGGGACGGATCTCGGTGAACTTGCGGCCGTCGGCGCGGATGCCCTTCTCGACGATGAGGTTGCGCGTGACCTTCTTCTCGAGGGTGCGGAGCGCTTCCTTCGCGAAGATGCGGCGCTTGACCGACTCCTTCCACTGCGCGACGTTGCCGTCGGTCTTCTCGGGGAAGAACTCATCGAGGACGCGCTTCTTGATCTCGTCGACCTTGGCGCCGCGATCCTCCTTGCCGGGGATCTGGCGGGCCTTGACCATGTCGTCGTAGGCCTTCTCGCGGACGAGGGCCGTGACGTCGTCCGGGGGCAGGTAGAGCGAGGTGGGCATCTTCTTCTCGCGACCGGCCTGCTTGGCCAGGTCGTCGATGACGTCGAGAATCGTCTTGATGTGCTCGTAGCCGAACTCGATGGCGCCGAGCACCTGTTCGTCCGGCACCTCCGCGGCGCCGACCTCGATCATGTTGATGCCGTCGCGGTGCCCCGACAGGACCATGTCCATGTCGGAGTACTGCATCTGCGTGACGGTGGGGTTGAGGACGTACTTGGGTCCGTCGTCCGTGAAGATGCGACCGACGCGCACGGTGGCCAGGGGGCCCTCGAAGGGCGCGTCGGAGATGGCGAGCGCCGCCGCCGCGGCCACGCCGGCCAGCACGTCGGTGTCGTTCTCGCCGTCATGGCTCATGACCCAGACCTGGATCTGGATCTCGTCGACGAAGCCGTCGGGGAAGAGCGGACGGATCGGCCGGTCGATCATCCGCATCGTGAGGACTTCCTTCTCGTTGGGAGCGCCCTCGCGCTTGCGGAAGCCGCCGGGGAACTTGCCGCCGGCGGACATCTTCTCGCGGTAGTCCACCTGCATCGGGAAGAAGTCGAGCCCTTCGCGCGGATCGGCGCGGACAACGGCCGCGAGGACTTCGGAGCCGCCGTACGCCGCAAGGACCGCGGAGTTGGCGAGCTTGGCGATCTTGCCCGTCTCGAGGGTCAGCGTGCGTCCGCCGATCTCACGGGAGACTCGGATCTGCTTGGTCATGGGATGTGTGCCTTCTTGCGGCCGCGGGCGTTGTCTTGGGCCCGGAACGGCTCGGGGCCCGCGGCGGTTTCTCGGCGTGCTTCAGGGCTTTCCCGAGAGGCAGAAGGCAAGGCGCAGACCCGTCGTCTGCGTGTTGCCCACTGCCACTCCGGGCTCGGCCTGTCTGCTCGTCGACCGTTCGAGAGAGATGTCAGAAACGAAAACGAGCGGGCACGAGCCCGCTCGAGGTGATTACTTGCGAAGACCCAGACGCTGGATCAGGGAGTGGTACTTCTCCGGCTCGTTGCTGGAGAGGTACTTGAGGAGGGAGTTACGTCGCGCGACCATGCGGGTCAGGCCGCGACGGGAGGAGAAGTCGTGCTTGTGGCCCTTGAGATGATCGGAGACGTCCTTGATGCGCTCCGTGAGCACGGACACCTGGACTTCGGGCGAGCCGGAGTCGGTGGAGTGACGCTGAGCGGTCTTGATCGTGGACTCGTGTCGTTCTTTCGTCAGGGGCACGTGGCGGTCTCGTTCGATGAACCCAATGCGATGCAGGCCGGCCCGCGCGGGTCGGCGTAGGAAGTCGGGGAGGATAGCACCCCGACACCCCCCTATCAACAACCCCGATTCCGGCCCGCAGAGGGCCCTCAACCCGGTCTTGGGTAGGCTAGGCCCATGGAACTCTCCCGGCGCGTCCAAAGCCTCGCCCCCTCCCCCACCGTCGCCATGATGAACCGGGCCAAGGCGTTACGCGCCCAGGGCGTCGACGTCCTCTCCTTCTCCGCCGGCGAGCCCGATTTCGACACGCCGCAACGCATCAAGCAGGCCGCCGTGGCCTCGCTCGAGCGGGGTGAGACCAAGTACATGCCCACGGCGGGCGACCCCGAGACCCGCAAGGTCATCGCGGCCAAGCTCACCGACGAGAACAACATCCCCGGCGTCACCCCCGACCACATTGTCATCTCCTCCGGCGGCAAGCACGCGCTGTATTCCCTCTTCCATTGCCTCTTTGACCCCCCCACTGCCGGACAGGCGCCCATGGAGGCCGTGCTGCCGACCCCAACATGGGTCTCGTACGCGCCGCACATCGAACTCGCGGGCGGGAAGGTGGTCGAGGTTCCCGCGGGGCCCGAGGCGGGGTTTCGCATCACGCCCGAGCAGTTGCGCAAGGCCATCACGCCTCGGAGCCGCTGCCTCGTGCTCAATTCGCCGAGCAACCCGTGCGGGACGATGTACTCGCCGGAGGAGCTGAACGCGCTCGCGGCGGTGGTGGCGGAGGCCGCGAAGACCGTCGCGCCGAACCTCGTGGTGATCTCCGACGAGATCTACGAGAAGATCGTGTACGGGGGCATCGCGCACTTCTCCATCGGCAGCGTGCCGGAGATCGCGGAGCGCACGGTGACGGTGAACGGCTTAAGCAAGGCTTTCGCCATGACCGGTTGGCGCGTCGGATATGCCGCGGGGAGCGGTGAGTTCGGGCTGAAACTCGCCAAGGGTCTCTCGACGCTGCAGGGGCAGATGTCGACGAACATCACCTCGTTCGTGTACCCGGCGATCCGCACGGCCCTGACCGAGTGCGCCGAGGACGTCGAGCGCATGCGCAAAGCGTTCGCGAAGCGCGCGGAGCTGATCTACGGGATCGTCTCGAAGATGCCGGGCGTGAAGGTGGCCAAGCCCACGGGCGCGTTCTACGTCTTCCCGGATATCTCGGCGTACTTCGGCAAGAAGAGCCCGGGCGGGCGCAACGTCAAGGACGCCAAGTCGTTCTGCGAGGCGTTGCTGGATGAGGGGAAGGTGGCGCTGGTGGCCGGGGATGAGTTCGGCGGGTGCGGGCCGAGGTGCGTGCGGATCTCGTTCGCGTGCTCGGAGGAGCAGATCGAGAAGGGGATGGGGAGGCTGGGCGAGTTTCTGGCAGGGCTGCGGTGAGGGGGGAGTAAGGCGCATTAGATGCCGGGAATCCCTGAAGATCCGGGAGAACCAGGGGCGGAAACGGGGGTGGGATGATCGACGACGTCGTTGGTGAGTCGTAGCGCGCCGTCGATGCGCGCGAGTGCCGTATAGCGCCCGAGAGCGGAGAGCGTGCGGAGGAGCTCGTCGTCGGAGATGCGCTCAACGGCGACGCGTGTAGGTGTTGGCGCGAACCTCTCGACGATGGTCGGGTCGGTCTCGACGCGCTGGATGGTGATGAGCGTGCCGGACGCTTGAGGGGGTGATTCGACCCGGGCCTGCCCCGAGGGGCGCACGAGTGATGGCGCGCGGCTCATGACGCGCACCATCGGCACAAGCGCACCCACGAGAGCCACGAGAGCCACACCGGTGACTATGCGCGTACGCCGTCGGGCGCCGGCCCGCCGATCCACGGCGAGCAAGAGCGTGTCAAGCATCTCGTCCCGCCGAGCGATTCCCTCGGGTGTGAGGTCCGCAGGCGTGTATGAACCCGCGATGCGTTGACGCGCGGATGGATCAGACATGGCCGTCCTCCTCGGCGCGTTGTCGGAGTGAGTCGACGGTGCGGGAGACGCGCCCGTCTACACCTCCGTGCTTGAGCCCGAGCAGACGTCCGGCATGCGCGAGCGTAAGCCCGTTGCGGAGACGGAAGAGGATCGCGTCCGAGACGCCGTGCTCGAGCGACGCGAGTTCTCGGCGCAGCCACACCAGCCGTTCGTCGTGCTCAGCGGAGCGGAACGGGGCCGGTTCGATGGCCGAGGCGGTACGCTCGCGCACCGATCGCCGCCGCTCGGCCCTCAGCCGGTCGTAGCCCGAGCGGAGCGCGGCTCGCCGCAGCCACGCGTCGAGCGCGGGCTCGTTGGGGAGCGTTCGCATGGAGCGGATCACGCGGAGCATGGCGTCCTGCACGACATCGAGCGCGTCGGCCTCGGAGAGACGGAGGGCGTGTCGCGCGGTGGAATACACGAAATCGAACTTGGCGCAGTAAAGCGACGCGAAGGCGTCGCGATCCCCCCGCGCAATGGCGCTCGTGATGGCCGGGACATCGAGCAAGTCGGTCTCCGGAGCCTGGCGGAACGATGGATCATTGTCCCTTCGGCTTCGAAGGGGCGCTCGGACCGTTTCCGGCCGCCGGCTCGTTGCTGCGCGTCCAGAGCGACTCCAGGATCTGATCAACGGTCTGATCGATCAGCGCGAGCTGCTGCTCATCGCCCCGGACGATGAGCAATGACGTCGGCTCGTGGTACTTGAGCATCGAGTCACGGTTGTACACGCTGAGCGCCGCTTCGATCGCGGTGAGCAGCTCTTCCGAGGTGGCGCCCTGCTGCAGCAGCCCGGCGAGCGACCAGACGCGCGCCTTGGTCTCCC
Organism: Phycisphaerales bacterium; assembly: GCA_050174775.1. GTDB lineage: Bacteria > Planctomycetota > Phycisphaerae > Phycisphaerales > UBA1924 > CAYPGJ01. Next base: position 677,860 of record JBFXJP010000001.1, on the reverse strand, counting down.
ATTGGCGCGTCGCGGAATCCTCGTAGACGGCGCGGATCACTTCCTCAGAGCTGCCCGCGATCGGCGTGGCCGAGATCTGGAGCGCGTGCATCGTTCCGTCCGAGCGCTGCTGGTGAAAGCCGATCGCTTTCATCGCCGCGCCCGCCGTGACGTCGCGCAGCTGCAACTCGGGAACGGGGGCGCGATCGGAGCCGGGGGAGACGACGATGTTGGCCTTCGGCTGCGCCTTGCGAATCGCGGCAACATAGCCCGCGAGAGAACCGCCGGGAAAATCAAGATCGAAGGTGGCGGGAGGAGAAACCGACTTCACGAGCGAGGGATCAATACCGATGACGACAGCGGCGCGGAGCGGCGCCTCACCGGGCTGAGTGGCCGGAGCAATCTCGTGCAAACCACTCACGATGACGCCGGGGATCAATCGGGCCGGCAGTTCCAGGAGCGGCCACAGCGAGGAGCCGCGAAGCGTGACGGGCTGCATGCGCACCTGCTCCGCGGCTTCGCTGATCATCAGGGGTGGAAGGTGCTCCGCGTGGGGCTGCGCCGAGATCCCGCGATAGAACTCTGCCAGTGTGCCGCCGGGGAAATCCACGTCGTACCCGTTCGAATACTCCTTCGAAGGGCGGATCCACTCGGGGCTCTGGGCGGGTCTGACGGTCGGGGCTCGCTGCGCCGCGGCCGCCGGCACTGAGCGCTGTGCCTGAGCCAGTCCCGCGGAAGAGCAGAGGATGATCGCGCCGGAGATCGCAAGGCCGCGGGACGTTCGGGATCGCATAACGCGAAGCTCCTTTTTGAGGAATGTGCGGGAGGATTCCCGGCACGCCCTCAGAAGCGGCGCCGAGAGCGTGATTTCGCGCTGCGCGCGCAATTTCTTTGGTGGAGACACGCCCGAAGGGCGGGTTTGCCTTGCTCCGGCCAAACCCCTATCGTCCGCCCCATGCATTTCGACGCACACCAGCCTGTCATCGATGACCTCGAGGCGCGGATCACAACCATCCGCGACTCTCTTTGACGTCGATTCCAAGACCAAACGCCTGCAGGAACTCACGGCGAAGATGGAATCGGCGGACTTCTGGGACAAGCCCGAGGCCGCGAAGAAGATCGTTGAAGAGCTGAAGCTCCTCAAGGCCCAGACCGAGCCCGTCGAATCCGCACGCGCGGACTTCGAGGACGCCAAGGTCGCCTACGAGATGTCCAAGGAGGCCGGGGACGCCGACCTCCTCAAGGAGGCGGACGAGCAGCTGTTCGCCCTGCGCGGGCGGATGGAGCGCATCGAGCTCCAGTCCCTCCTCTCCGGCAAGCACGACCATCGCAACTGCTTCATGACGATCTCGGCCGGCGACGGCGGCACCGAGGCCAACGACTGGGCCGAGATGCTCTTCCGCATGTACCTCAAGTTCTTCGATCACCACCCCGAGTGGAAGATCGAGGAGCTGTCGATGCAGTACGGCATCGAGGTGGGCATCGACTCGGTGACGCTCAAGATCTCCGGGCCGTACGCGTTCGGGATGATGTGCTGCGAGCGCGGCACGCACCGTCTCGCGCGCGTCTCCCCCTTCAACGCCCAGGGCAAACGGCAGACTTCCTTTGCCACGGTGGACATCACGCCCGAATTCGAGGAGACGAAGCTCGAGATCCCCGAGAAGGACCTCGAGATCACGCCCTTCGTGCGGGCCTCGGGCCCTGGCGGGCAGAACGTCAACAAGGTGGCGAGCGCGTGCCGCGTGGTGCACATCCCCACGGGCATCATGGTCGTGGCCTCGACGTACCGCGACCTGGGACAGAACAAGCGGCAGGCGTTGGCGATCGTGCAGGCCAAGCTCGAGCAGATCGAGGAAGAGAAGCGCGAGCGGGAGCTGGCCGAGGCCACCGGCGGCGCCGTGGAGCGCGGCTGGGGCACGCAGATCCGCTCGTACGTCATCTACGACAACCGCGTGAAAGACCACCGCACCAACCACGAGGTGATGAACCCCCAGCAGGTGCTCGACGGCGACCTCGACCCGTTCATCGACGCGGAACTGAAGCGCAAGCGTCGCGCGCTGGCGGACGCGGCCAAAGTCGGCAAAGCCTGATCAGACCGACGCGTTCTCGCGCCCCTGCTTCGCCACCTTCCAGCACGCTTCGAGGAGCGGACGCAGGCCCTGACCCGTGGCGGCGCTCAGCCCGAACACGGGCGTGTCCGCGCCGATCTTCAGCTCGAGACAGAAGGTCTTGATCGCCTCCTGCTGCTCCTCCTCGTCGAGGAAGAGGTCGAGCTTGTTCAGCGCGATGATCTCGGGCTTCTCCGCAAGAGCGGAGGAATAGCCCGCGAGCTCGCGCCGGATGGCCTGGTAGTTCTGCGCAGGGGTCGTGCCATCGGGCGGCATCGCGTCGAGCAGGTGCACAAGCACGCGCGTGCGCTCGATGTGGCGCAGGAAATCGTGGCCCAGCCCCGCGCCCTCCGCGGCGCCCTCGATCAGCCCCGGGATGTCCGCAAAGACGAGCCGGCGTTCAGGGTCGAGCTCAGCGATGCCGAGCTGGGGCGTGAGCGTGGTGAAGGGGTAATTGGCGATCTTGGGTCGTGCGCGCGTGAGCGAGGCGAGGAGCGTGCTCTTGCCCGCGTTGGGCATGCCCACAACGCCGACGTCCGCGATGAGCTTGAGTTCGAGACGAAGCCCGCGCTCCTCCCCCTGCTCGCCCGGCGTCGACTGCCTGGGCGTCTGATTCGTCGACGACTTGAAGTGGTCGTTGCCGAAGCCCCCGCGCCCGCCCTTGGCGATGATCACCTCATCGCCCGGCTTGAGGTCCGCGAGCATCTCACCCGATGCCTCGTCGAAGACCATGGTGCCCGCCGGGAGGCGCAGCACCACGTCCGCGCCGTCATGGCCCGTGCAGTTCTTCCCGCCTCCCGGCTCGCCGTTCTGGGCTCGCCAGTGGTGCTGGCCGCGGAAGTCGAGCAGGGTGTGGACGTTGTGGTCCGCGATGAAGACCACATCCCCGCCCTTGCCCCCGTTGCCCCCGTCAGGCCCGCCCTTGGGCTCGAACTTCTCGCGCCGGAACGACACGGCGCCGTCACCGCCCTTCCCGGCACGCACATGGATTTCAGCGCGATCAACGAGCATGCGATGAGCCTATGCGGAAAAACAACAGGCCGCGGACGGACGCCCGCGGCCGGAGATGGGTCTCTTGAGAACGAGCGCGCCGACTCAGGACGCGGCGAGCCACTTGGGGCGCGGCGTCGCGGGATCGGCCGGGATCACGTGCACCTTGCCCGAGCGGAACATCACCTCGCCGTCGCACATGGCGAACAGCGTGTCGTCCTTGCCGCGGGCCACCATGTAGCCGGGCTTCACGGGGGTGCCGCGCTGACGGACGATGATCGCGCCGTGCTGCGCGCGCTCCCCGCCGTAGAGCTTGATGCCGAGATACTTGGGATTCGAGTCGCGCCCGTTCTTGGTCGAGCCCTGACCCTTCTTATGTGCCATGACGAAGGCCTCTTGCCGTGCGTGCGATATTCCGAACACCCCCCTACCGACGAGGGGCCGACAGTATAGCGAGCCTCAGCGGAGAATCCAGCGGGTGTTCGTCCGGGAGATCGGATCGTTCCCCTGCCCCGCCAGGTCCCCCGGGGTCAGGTGCTCCAGCATCAGCGTCTTGCGGAGCACTACCTCCTTCGCCTCCCCCCCCTCCTTCGACGCGTCCGGCGGCGTCACCCGCTTCGTCTCCCCGCTAAACCCCGACGCATACACAGTCACGCGGCTGGGCTTCATGTTCTCCACCGGCCACACCGCCACGCTCTCGCGCGCGTGCTCCGCCCCCTGCAGCAGCGGCCCGATCACCGAAATCTGGTCCTGCACGAACGGGTTGCTCAGCCGGCGGATGATCTCATCCGTCACGCTCGCAGGCACGCCCCGACCCGCCCGCTGCACCTCGGCCGACTCGTCCGTCGACAGCTCGAACGTCGGCGCAAAATACACCTCCTGCCCTGAATTGTTCTCCACCTTGTACGGCAGATACAGGAACGGCCGCAGCCCCTCCCCGGCCACCTCCACCATGGCCAGCCGCAGCTGCCCCGTCTCGACGTCCAGCTCCCAACGGAGCGGCACGGGCGAGGGCTCGGGCGCCGCCATCGCGCGCATCGCGTCACCGCACGGGCAGAACAGGCCGAGCGCGAGCGCGGGAAGCACGGGCGCCAATCGTCGAACAATGCGTGAACCCATCCTGCGCGCTCCTCTCAAGCGGGGGAAATGGCGTACTGAGGCCGGAAAACGTTAGTCTATGATCGGTACGCGGGTCGTCAAAGGACGGCTCCACCCCGTCGCGCATGTCCATCGTCTCCCCCACATCCGGAACCGGACGATCGGGCGACCCCGCCCACGACGTCGCCATCCGACAAGTCGACGGCCCGGACCGCGAACGCGCCGCCGCAAAACTCGTCCACGAATCCGCCCGCGGCTCGCCCGGCGCCGGTCGCGCCTTCCTCGACATGGCCGCGCGATACAACATCGACGTCGCCAACCTCTGGGCCAGCCTCAAAGACAACCACGTCCGCCAGGTCTGCCTCGCCACCCCGGGAGCCGGACGCACACTCAACTGCTTCGTCTCCACCCCGACCTCCCCCACCGAAGAACAAGAGCTCGGCGAGGTCATCCGCGCCGCAACACGCGCCGGAAGCGAGCCGCGCGCCTCCACTCCCTCACCCGCGCTCGCCCAAGCCCTCCTCGATCCCAGCGAACGACCCGCAGAACGCGCCTACCTCCATGCAGGTTTCCGCCCGATCGCCTCCCTCTCCTACATGCAGGGCCGCATCCCCTCCCCCAAGCGTGATCGTCCCGCCACCCCCCCACCACTTCCCCCCCACGTCACCCTCCAGCACTGGACGCCCGCACTCGAGCACGACTTCATCGCCGCCCTCGACCGCTCCTACATCGACACGCTCGACTGCCCCGAACTCTGCGAGATCCGCCAGACGCGCGACGTCCTCGCCAGCCACCTCGCCACCGGCGAGCACGATCCCTCTCTCTGGTGGCTCATCCGAGTCGAGGGCCGTCCCGAAGGCGCGCTCCTCCTCAACCCCTGCCCCGCGCAATCCCAGATCGAACTCGTCTACCTCGGCCTCGGGCCCGACCTCCGTGGCAAAAAGCTCTCCGCCCCCCTCCTCCGCTACGCCATCGCCATCGCCGCGACCAAACGCCCCGAGCGACTCGTCGTCTGCGCCGTTGACCACCGCAACGCGCCGGCTTTGCGCGTCTACCAGTCCCTTGGCTTCCGGGAATTCGCCGCCCGCAACGCCCTCGTCCTCCCCCTGGCCCCCGGCGCTCGGTGAAACACCGTCGTCCCCGGCCTGTATAAGGACCACCGACCCGGGCCAGCGTCCCACGGAACCCCGTTCCCAAGCCCCGGGCTCACGCGACACAAGGAGATTCACACGATGGGCAAATGCGGCACGCGGGTGTTATTCGTTGGATGGTGCGCGACCTCGACCGTCGCGCTCGGGCAGGTCAGCCCGCACGCGGGCATGCTCCGCTACCCCGACGTGAGCGCGACGCACATCGTGTTCTCGTACGCCAACGACCTCTGGCTCGTCCCGCGCGAGGGCGGCGAGGCCAAGCCTCTCGCGGGCCCCGCAGGGCAGGAGCTCTTCCCCCGCTTCAGCCCGGACGGCTCCAAGGTCGCCTTCGTCGGCAACTACGAGGGAGATCGTGACATCTACGTCACCCCCGTCTCCGGCGGCATCCCCTCCCGCATGACCCATCACCCCTCCACCGAGATCCTCTGCGACTGGACCTCCGAGGACAAACTCCTCTGGCAGTCCACCGGCTTCGCGTTTCGCACGCGCCAAACCCAGCTCTTCTTCTCCTCCCCGGGCGGCGGCATGCCCGACATGCTCCCCATCCCCTACGGGACCAACGGCAGCATCTCCCCCGACGGCCAGTGGCTCGCCTACACCCCCCACTCCACCGACACGCGCACCTGGAAGCGTTACCGCGGCGGCATGGCCACCGACGTCTGGCTCTTCAATCTCAAGGACTTCTCCAGCAAGCAGATCACCGACTGGGAAGGCACCGACACCCAGCCCATGTGGAGCCCGCGAGGCGACAAGGTCTTCTACATCTCCGACCAGGGCGATGAGCACCGCCTCAACATCTGGTCCTACGACCCGGCCTCCGGCGAGCGCAAGCAACTCACACGTTTCGCCGACTACGACGTGAAGTGGCCCGCCGTCGGCCCCGGCCCCAACGGGCGCGGCGAGATCGTCTTCCAGTACGGCAAGGACCTCTATCTCTACGACGTCCAGGCCGGAACCTCGCGCGCCGTCAACATCGTCATCCCGGGCGCACGCCCCAAGCTCATGCCCCAGCAGGTCGACGCCAGCAAGTTCGTGAACCGCGGCGCCGCGGGCGTGTCCCCCTCGGCCAAGCGCGTCGCTGTCGAGGCGCGCGGCGACATCTGGTCGCTCCCGGCCGAGAACGGCACGCCCCGAAACCTCACGCGCACCGACGGCATCGCCGAGCGCGATCCCTCCTGGAGCCCCGACGGCAAGTGGATCGCCTACTGGAGCGATGAGACCGGCGAGTACCAGCTCTACATCACGCAATCCGACGGCAAGGGCGAGACGAAGAAGCTCACCGACGCCGACAAGAACTTCCGCTTCGCCGCCTCCTGGTCACCCGACTCCAAGAAGATCGCCTATCTCGACAACTCAGCCACCATCTTCCTCCTCGACGTCGAGTCGGGCGAGGTGAAGACCGTCGACCGCGACCCCTGGTCCTGGGACGGCACGGGCATGACCGTCACCTGGTCCCACGACAGCCGCTGGATCGCCTACGACCGCGCGCACGAAGACGCCCGCATCTCGCAGGTCTGGGTCTACAACGTCGAAGCCGGCGAGAAGCACCCGCTCACCTCACCCTACTTCAACGCGCAGGCCCCCACCTTCGACCGCAAGGGCGAATACCTCTTCTACCGCAGCAACCAGTCCTACAGCCCCGAGTACGGCGAGCTCGGCACCGAGTTCCTCTACTCCGGCACCGAGGTCCTCATCGCCGTGCCCCTCAAGAAGGACAAGACCTCCCCGTGGGCGCCCAAGTCCGACGAGGAGTCATGGGAGAAGGACAAGGACAAGAAGGACGGCGACAAGGCCGACAAGGACGAGAAGAACGGCGAGGGCAAGAAGGACGACGCCAAGAAGAACGGCGCCGCCGACGACGGCCTCTCCGGCACGTGGGAAGGCAAGATGACCGGCGGCGAGCCCCTGCCCCCCGGCGGTGACAACTTCACCATGCATCTCACCCTCGACGCCGACAACAAGGTCACCGGATCCATCACCATCACCGTCGGCTCCGCCACCATCGACGGGACCTACGACCCGACGACCAAGACCATCACGGCCACGCTCACCATCGAGGCGGGCGGGACCGCGACCATGAAGGCCACCATCACCGGAGAATCCATCAAGGGAACGGTCTCCGCGCCCGAGATGAACTTCGAGGGCGCCATCGACGGCAAGCGCACCGTCAAGGGCACGGACAAGAAGGACGGCGAAAAGAAGGAAGGCGAGAAGGCCGCGGAGAAGGTCGAGATCGACCTCGAAGGCATCGAGTCGCGCACGATGCGCCTCCCCGTCAAGAGCGGCAACTTCGGCCGGCTCGCCGTGAACGACAAGGGCGACCTCATCTACGTGCGCCGCTCCTCGCGCGGCGATGACGGCGCCCCCTCCATCAAGATCTTCTCCCTCAAGGACGACAAGAAAGAGGAGAAGAACGTCCTCTCCGGCTCGGGCGGTTTCGACATCACCCCCGACGGCAAGAAACTCATCGTCATCCAGGGCGGCAAGCCGGCGCTCCTCGACGCCTCCGCCGGCGCCACCCCGAAGGCGATCAACGATGATCCGATGTGGGTCACCGTCGATCCGCGCGACGAGTGGAAGCAGGTCTTTACCGACGCATGGCGCATCCAGCGCGATTACTTCTACGACCCCAACATGCACGGCGTCGACTGGGAGAAGGTCCGCAAGCAGTACGAGGCCATGCTCGCCGACGCCAACTCCCGCGAAGACCTCTCCTACATCATCGCGGAGATGATCTCCGAACTGAACGTCGGACACGCCTACTACCAGGGCGGCGAGACCGAGACCATGCCCTCCGTGAACTGCGGCCTCCTCGGCTGCGACTTCACGCTCGAGAACGGCGCCTACCGCATCTCCAAGATCTACCGCGGCGCCGCGTGGGATTCCGACGCCGTTGGCCCCCTCTCCGAGCCCGGAGTCGAGGCATCCGAAGGCCACTACCTCCTCGCGGTCAATGGCATCGACGTCGACACCAAGAAGGACCCCTGGGCCGCGTTCGTCGGGCTGGGCGGCAAAACCGTCACGCTCACCATCTCCGAGAACCCCCAGCGCGACGACAAGGCCAAGGACATCGTCGTCACGCTCCTCAACAATGACGGCAACCTCCGCTACCGCGACTGGATCGAGGCGCGCCGCAAGTACGTCGAGGAGAAGACCGGCGGCAGAGCCGGGTACATCTACGTCCCCAGCACCGGCATCGACGGGCAGAACGACCTCGTCCGCCAGTACTACGCACAGAACGCCAAGCCCGCCCTCATCATCGACGACCGCTGGAACTCCGGCGGCCAGATCCCCACGCGCTTCATCGAGTTGCTGAACCGCCCCGTCACCAACTACTGGGCGCTCCGCAACGCCAACGACTTCCCCTGGCCCCCGGACGGCCACACCGGCCCGAAGGTCATGCTGGTCAACGGGCTCGCGGGCTCCGGCGGAGACGCCTTCCCCTACTACTTCCGCGCCGCGGGGCTCGGCAAGCTCATCGGCATGAGGACCTGGGGCGGCCTCGTCGGCATCTCCGGCAACCCCGGCTTCATCGACGGACAGGGCATGACCGTCCCCACCTTCGGCTTCTTCGAGAACGACGGGACCTGGGGCGTCGAAGGCCACGGCGTCGACCCCGACATCGTGGTTGTCGATGACCCGGCGCTCATGGCGATCGGCTCGCCCAAGCGCACCGGCATCGGCGATCCCCAGCTCGACGCCGCCATCGAGCACATCCTCAAGGAACTCGAGGCCAACCCGCCCAAGACGCCGGTGCGCCCCAAGTACCCCAACCGCTCCGGCATGGGCCTCGACCCCAACGACCGGTGATCCCGAACCCTCCGGGCTGACGCCCGGAAACACGGAAAACAACAACGCCCGCGGCCTCATCGGTCGCGGGCGTTTTCATCTCCTCAAGTGGGCGATACTGGACTCGAACCAGTGACCTCCTGCGTGTCATGCAGGCGCGCTAGCCAGCTGCGCCAATCGCCCGTTCGGGGTCGCGAGTATAGCGATGCACGGAGGACCGGGCGAGAGTCGAGCGAGCCCGGCTCAGCACACCACCCCGAAGAATGAGAGCACCGCGTTCAGGTCCAGGAAATCCACGACCCCGTCCCCGTTCAGGTCTCCGGGAGAACCGGGCGACACCTGCGCGCCGAACAGCCCGAGCACGTTGTTCAGGTCGAGAAAATCGACCCGCCCGTCCCCGTTCGTGTCGCCCGGGCACACCATCAGGCACGCCTCGAGCCGCGCGATGCGCCCGGACGTGGTCTGGTTCACCGCAGTGAACTCCCCGCCCGCGAACAGCGACGGGCTCACGCCTCCCACTCCCGGCTCGCCGATGATCGCGTTCACGCGCGTCTGCCCGAGCGTGCCCCCGATCATGCCCGGACCATCGACGCCGATCCACGTCGTCCCCGTCCAGCGCGCGATGCCCGATGTCTGCGCGATGCCCGCGGCGCCGAACGCCCCGCCCGCGAACAGCGTCGGGCCCTCCCCGTCGTCGAACACCGCGATGGTCGTCACGAGCCCGTCCATCCCCTCCCCAAGCCCATTCCACGTGGCATTCGACAGATTCAGGCGCGCGATGCGCCGAGCCGGCGCAGGTGGGGAGCCCACCGCCGTGAAGTCACCCCCGATGTAGACCCCGAGCCCCTGACCGATGTTCGCAACGCGGATCGCGTGCACCGCCCCGTTCACCCCCCCACCGACAGACGACCAGGCCACGCCGTTCCACTTGGCAAGGAAGCGCGTGTTCGACACCCCCGCGCCGTTGAACTCACCCCCGGCGTAGAGCACGGTCGTCGTGCCTTCGGTTGCGACCGCGAGCGCGCGCACCGGGCCGGTCGTGCCGGTCCCGAGCGCCGACCATCCGACCGAGTTCCATGCCGCGATGTTGCTCGCCGAGACCCCCCCGGCCGTGGTGAACTCCCCCCCGACGTACACGACGGGCGTGCTGCCGACGTCGACGCCCGCGATGGCGTAGACGGGGCCGTTGATGCCGCTGCCCATGGGGAACCACGACGTCCCGTTGAAGCGCGCGATGTTGCTCGCGCTCACGCCGTTGATCGAGGAGAACTGGCCTCCCGCGATGAGGTTGCGCTCGATGAAGTTGTAGAGACCGAGCGCATGGACCGGGCCGTTGGCGCCGCCCCCGACGAGGGGCGTCCACACCGAGCCGTTCCAGAGCGCGAGGCTGTCGACCCGCACCGCGTTGACGTAGGTGAACTGGCCCGAGGCGTAGAGGCGGGGCGAGGGGTTCGTGAAGGGGGTCGGGTCGTACACCACGAGCGACTCCACCGCACGGTTGAACCCGCGCCCGAGGGGCAGCCACTCGGAGGATTTCCAGCGGGCCAGCCCCCGCGCCGCGTCCCCGTTCACCGTGTCGAACGAGCCCGCGATGAACAGGCCGCCGCGCTGCGGGGCGTTGGGCGGGTTGAACGTCGACATCGCGTTCACCGCCCCGTCCGCGCCCGTGCCGAACCCGGCCCACGTCGTGCCGTTCCAACGCGCGAAGTTGCGGGCCGTGCCGCCACCCGCGCTCGAGAAGAGCCCGCCGACGTAGAGCGTTAACCCCGTCCCGTCGTCGTGATGCGTGATCGAACGCACCGATTCCCCGCCCAACCCGACGCCCCCGCCCATCGCAGACCACGACGAGCCCGACCAGCGCGCGAGGTTGTTTGTCATCACCCCACCCGCGTTGGTGAACTCCCCCCCCACCAGGAGTGCGGGGCCGCCGATCGTTGTGGGCACGAGCGTGCGCACGAACGCCAGCCCTGCGCTGCTCGTGATGCCAGTGCCCACCCCCGTCCAGCCCGTGCCCGTCCAGCGCGCGACGTTCGACACGCTCACCGGCCCGGCCAGCGAGAACCGCCCGCCCACGTACAGCTGCCCGCCGGCGCCCTGCGGGAAGACCGCCATCGACTCGACCGAGCGGTCGAATCCGCGGATGCCCTGCGCGAGCGCGCTCCATTGCGAGCCGTTCCAGCGGGCGATGCCCTGCGCCTCGACGCTGCCTGCGGTGTCGAAGATGCCGCCCGCGTACAGCTTGGGCCCCGCGCCGTCGTTGTAGACGGCGAGGCAGTTGACGATGTTGTTCATGCCCCCGCCCATGGGGACCCAGGCCTGGCCGTCCCACTTTGCGACGTAACTCGTTGGCTCAGCGCCTGATGAGAGAAACGCGCCGCCGGCAAAGAGCGTGGTTCCCGAGCCGTCGTTGTGCACGGCAAGGGCGTTGACGACGTCGAATTGGGTGACGCCGAGACCCAGGCCGACCTTGGACCAGCGTTCGCCGTCCCACTTGGCGACGCGGGAGGCGAGGGCGCCGCCGGCCAGGGTGAAGGAGCCGCCGACGTACAGGGCGGGTCCGGAGCCGTCGTCCCAGACGACCATGGTGCGGACTTCGCCGTTGAGGTCGCCGGCGTTGAAGCGGTCGGCCCAGCCGGGTTGGCAACCCTCTGGCTGGGCGAGAGTGACGGATGGCAGGAGGATGAGAAGCGAAGCGGTCTGGAATGAGATGCAGCGTGCTCGCATGGTCGCGGGGCTCCCTCGACGTTTGGATCATTCGCTGCTCGTGGGCGGAAATCGACGGTGTTTGTGCGCGCGGCACTGCCCTCGAGAGACCCCACGGCTAGCCCTACGGTGGGGGTGACGAGGGGGTTCCAGCATGGTCCTCAACAAATGGCCGAGAAGGGTCATCCCCCCGGTTTGTGCGCCGAAACGTCGACATATACGTCGACCAGTTGACCCGGGTAGAAGCCTGCCGGGAGGCCGTCCTGGGTGGGCTCGGCTTCGACCCGGAAGAGGACTTCGATGACCCGGGTATCGACAAGCTCGCCGGCGACGCCGGTGAGTTGGCGCTTGGCGCGGGCGAGGGGTTCGATGCGGATCATGGTGAGGGGGACGAGCTCGAGTCCGTCGGTGGAGGCGCCGCGCGCGCGGGCCATGGCGTCGGCGCCGGCGCGGAGCCGGGGGGCGTCTTCCTCGTTGACGAGCGCGCGGACGTGGAGGGTGGAGAGGTCGCCGACGACGAAGGCGCCGCCGGAGTTGTTCGAGAGGGAGGCGTATTCGCCTTTGGAGATGTTGCGTTGGAGGATGACGCCATCGATGGGCGAGCGGACGGTGAGGCGGTCGAGACGGATGTTCCAGGCTTCGATGTCTGCGTTCGCCGCAGCCAGTGATGCGTGGGCCACAGCGACTTCCTTGCTCCAGGCGCCGGCGCGGGCGAGGTCGAGTCGGGCTTTGGCTGCCGCGGCTGAGGCCCTGGCTGCTTCGGCTGCGAAGCGCCGTCGGTCGAGTTCGGAGGCCGTGGAGGCGTCGCGCTTCATGGCGTCGGAGGCGCGTCGGAACTCGGCTTCGGCGTCGCGTGCGCGGGCCTCGGCTTCGTTGAGCGCGGCTTCGAGGGGGGGGATGGTTTCCGCGCGGGGCTCGGCTTCGAGTTGCTCGGCGCGCGCCGCGGCCAGGTCACGGGCGGCGTGGCCTCGGATGAGTTCGGCTTTGATGGCGCGGGGGTCGAGCTGGAGGAGTGGTTGTCCGGCTTTGACGTGGTCGCCGACTTCGGCCAGGACGTCGATGACGAGCCCGGGTTCGGGGGGAGCGACCTCGATGTTGCGTGAGGAGGCTTCGACGAGACCGGTGGCCGCGATGCCGCTGGTGAAGGGGTTGATGGAGGGCGCGCTGGCGGGCGGCGGCGCGTTGGTCTGCTCCTTGGCCGTGGCTGCGGTGAAGACGCCCACGCTGAGACCGATGACGGAGATCGCGATGACGATCCACTTGACCATTTCCGTGCGTGCTCCTGTTGGTTCAAGGGTAGGAGATTTGCGGATGGCCGTCCCGCTCTCGCGTCCGGGGCTACGCTATCCGTCTTATGACGCGCGTGGCGCTGCGCATGCTGTTCGGGGACAAGGCGAAGTTCCTTTCGCTGGTCTTCGGGCTCTCGTTCGCGGTGCTGCTCATTGCGCAGCAGGGCTCGATCTTCCTGGGGTTGCTGAAGCGCGCGACGGGTCCGCTGCAGAACACGGCTCAGGCGGACCTGTGGATCACGGACAAGAACACGACGTACATCTTCGAGTATCGGCCGCTGAACGAGAAGTACCTGCTTCGGGTGCGGTCGACGCCGGGCGTGGCGTGGGCTGAGCCGTTCTTCTCGTCGCGCGCACAGGCGGAGCTGCCGGGGGGCGAGTTTCACCAGGTGCAGGTGATCGGGATCGACCGGACGTCGCTGGTGGGGCAGCCGCCGGTGATGCTGGAGGGTCGGCTGGAGGATTTGCGCGCGCCGGGCGCGGTGATCATCGAGGAGTCGTCGAGGCCCAAGCTGGGGAACGTGTGGATCGGGGACACGCTGAAGCTGAACGATCGTCGCGCGGTGGTGGTGGGCGTGTGCCGAGCGAAGCTGGGGTTCGAGTCGAACGCGCTGCTGTACACGTCGTACGACAACGCCGTGGCGTTCACGCCGACGGGGCGGGATCGGCTGTCGTTCATCCTTGCGAAAGCGAAGGACGGGCTGGACCCGGCTGGCGTGGCGCGGAACATCGAGGAGACGACGGGGCTGGGTGCGTATCCGCGGAAGGAGATGGAGCGGCGGACGATCCGGTACATCCTGGTGAACACGGGGATCGGGATCAATTTCGGGATCACGGTGCTGCTGGGGTTCGTGGTGGGGCTGGTGGTGGTGGCGGCCACGTTCCATGAGTTCACGCTGGAGAACCTGAAGTACTTCGCTGTGTTCAAAGCGATGGGGACGCGGACGCGGACGGTGATCGGGATGGTGCTGATGCAGGCGCTGATCGTGGGGCTGATCTCGTACGGGATCGGGGTGGGGTTGGCGTCGATCTTCTCGCTGACGGGTCGGAGGCCGGGCGCGGAGCTGGCGCCGTACTTCCCGTGGCAGATGCTGGTGGGGACGCTGTTTGCGATGCTGGTGTGCGTGTCGATGGGGAGCGTGCTGAGTCTTCGGCGCGTGATCCGGCTCGAGCCCGCGGTGGTGTTCAAATGAGCGTGGCGATCCGTCTGGAGGGCGTGACGAAGTCGTTCGGGGAGGGGCGGACGGCGGTGCGCGCGCTGCGCGGGGTCGATCTGTCGGTGGAGGAGGGGACGATCCTGATGCTGGTGGGCCCGTCGGGGTGCGGGAAGACGACGCTGGTGTCGATCATCTCGGGCGTGCTGGACGCGGACGGGGGGCGGACGGAGGTGTTCGGACAGCCCTGGAGCGAGTTGTCGCGGGAGGCCAAGACGACGCTGCGGCGCGAGCTGGTGGGGTTTGTGTTCCAGCAGTTCAATCTGATCCCGACGCTGTCTGCCGCGGAGAACGCGGCGGTGCCGTTGCTGATCCGTGGTGTGGATCGGCGGGAGGCGATCTCGCGGGCGTGTGAGGTGCTGGGCTCGGTGGGGCTGGGTGATCGGACGGATGCGTTTCCGTCGCAGTTGTCGGGTGGGATGCAGCAGCGGGTGGCGATTGCGCGGGCGCTGGTGGGCAGGCCCAGGTTGATCGTGTGTGATGAGCCGACCGCTGCGCTGGACGCCGAGACGGGGCAGACGGTGATGTCGCTGATCCATGCAGCGACGCGGGAGCTGGATGAGCGGGGCGAGCGTCGGGTGGTGATCGTGGTGACGCACGACAACCGGATCATGCACTTTGCGGATCGGATCGAGCGGATGGAGGACGGGAGATTGACGGGGAGTCTGCCGGTTCCGGAGGCGCCGTCCGTGGAGAGCGCAACGCGGCTTGGTTGAGGTTTGACACGGTGGCAACGAGTGGTGGGTAGGATTGGGTGATTCCCGCGTTGGGGAGTAGCCGCCCGGTGAACCGGGTGGGGCCATCGTCAGGCCGGCCGTGGCGCCGAGCAGCGCGACGACCCGGTGGCCTCGGAACGGTGCGGATCGTTCTCGGCAAGACCATCGCGACCGAGCGCGCGCGGATCGGCGTGCGCGATCGGGTCGCCGTGGTCCTCCGACGCTGGTCGTTTGCATGCCATCCTTGTTGCTCTCGTTCGCGCCCGGCGCTGTCTCAGTGTGGGTGTATGCGGGGTTCGTGGCGCTGGTGCTCGGGTTTCTGGCGCTGGACCTGGGCGTGTTCAACCGGCGTGCGCACACGGTGAGCATGCGCGAGGCGCTCGGGTGGACGGGGGTGTGGATCGGGACGGCGCTCGTGTTCGGGGTGGGCGTGTATTTCCTGTACGAGGGGCACGTGATGGGGCTTGGGTTGCGCGTTCCTGTAGTGGGCTCGCCCGGTGAGACGGTCACGCTCGGGGGGTTTGAGGCGTTCCGGCTGTACCTGACGGCGTACCTGGTCGAGAAGTCGCTGTCGATGGACAACCTGTTCGTGATCGCCACGATCTTCACGTCGCTGGCGATCCCGGGCGAGTATCAGCACCGGGTGTTGTTCTGGGGGATCGTGGGCGCGCTTGTGCTGCGCGGCGTGATGATCGCGCTGGGGTCGGTGGTGATCGCTTCGTTTTCGTGGGTGGTGTACGTGTTCGGCGCGATGCTGATCTTTGCGGCGCTGAAGATGATCTTCGCGGGGCATGAGATCGGGGACCCGCCGGAGAACCGGTTCGTGCGGCTGATGAGCCGCGTGATGCCGGTGAGCCGCGAGCTGGACGGGCGGAGGCTGGTGACGCGGATCGGGGGGACGCTGCACGCGACGCCGCTGCTGGTGGCGTTGGTGGTGGTGGAGCTGACGGACGTGCTGTTTGCCGTGGATTCGATCCCGGCCGTGTACGCGATCACGGGGGACCCGTTCATCGTGTTCACCTCGAACATCATGGCGATCCTGGGGCTGCGTTCGCTGTACTTCTGTCTTGCGTCGGCGATCACGAAGTTCCGGTATCTGAAGCCGGCGCTGATCGCGGTGCTGCTGTTCGTGGGTGTGAAGCTGTGCCTGGCGCACACGGCTTGGAAGATCGAGCCGGAGGTGTCGCTGGGGGTGGTGCTGGGGCTGCTGCTGTCGGGGATCGCGGCGTCGCTGGTGAGCGCGGTGGGCGGTGTGGGGATGGCGCGGCGGCGCGCGCTGGATTGGAGGTGGGCGCGTGCGGCGTGGCGTGAGAATCGCACGCTCCGGCGCGCGGTGGTGCTGACGGCGGGGTCGGTGGTGCTGCTGGCGGGGTTGATCATCGCGCCGCTGCCGGGTCCGGGGTTCACGATTCTGGGGCCGCTGGGGATCGGGATGCTGGCGAGCGAGTTCATCTGGGCGCGGCGGGTGGCGAACGAGGCGATGGCGCGGGAGCGGCACATCCGGGGGCGTCTGGACCGGTTTCTCGTGCGGTTCCCGCGCGTGTACATCATCCCTGTGGTTGGGATGTTCTGGGTGACGGCGTGGCTGATCAGCGAGTTCACGCCGCTGCCGACGTGGGCGATGTGGTCGCTGTGTGTGCCGGTGGTGACGCCGTTGTGCTATGTGCTGTATCGGTGGCACAAAGCGCGCGAGGCGCGGCATCGCGCATTGCACGGCGAGATGGAGCGGGCGGCGAGGCGAGAGGACGCTTCCGGCGCGGTGTGATCCGGCCGGCGCATCGGCACGCCTGCGGGTGACGGGCCAAGAGCGTGTCGAATACACTCGGCGCGCGGGCGCGAGGAGGGCCTGGGATCGTCATGACGAGACTGCTCGGCTTGTGGCAGATGGTTCGGTCGAGCCTGTGGTTCGTGCCAGGGGTGCTCGTGCTGCTCGCGGTGCTGCTCGCTGAAGCGCTGATCGAGATTGATTCGTGGGTGGGGCCGGGGGCTGCGCGTGCGTTCCCGGTGCTGTTCGGGGCGGGAGCCTCGGGCTCCCGGGGCCTCCTCGAGACGCTGGCGGCGTCGATGATCACGGTGGCGGGCGTGGTGTTCTCGATCACGCTGGTGGCGTTGTCGCTCGCGTCGAGCCAGTACAGCTCGCGTGTGCTGCGCAACTTCATGCGCGACCGGATGAATCAGATCGTGCTGGGCGTGTTTGTGGGGATCTTCGCGTACTGCCTGGCGGTGCTGCGGACGATTCGTGAGGGCGATGAGAACTCGTTCGTGCCGTCGCTGGCCGTGTTTGGCGGCGTGGTCCTGACGTTCGTGGGGATCGGGTATTTCATCTATTTCATTCATCACATTGCGACGCAGATCCAGGCGTCCCAGATCCTGGCGCGGATCGCGAGCGAGACGGCGCGGCAGGTGGATCGGCTGTTCCCTGATGAGGTCGGGCGGGAGGAGCCGGAGGGGGGTGAGGAGCCGGCGTTCGAGGCGATGCGTGTGCGTCGGTGGGCGCCCGCGCTCTCGAAGCGGACGGGGTACCTGCAGTTTGTCGCGTCCGATCCGCTGCTGGAGTTCGCGCGGGAGCGCGACACGGTCGTGCGGATGGAGCGCGCGGTGGGTGAGTTCGTGGTGGAGGGGCAGCCGCTGGTTTCTGTGCTCGTCGGGGGGGAGTTGAGCACGGAGGATGAGGAGAGGCTGCTGCGCGTGTTCACGATCGGGGCGGAGCGGTCGGGCGCGCAGGATGCGGCGTTCGGGATGCGGCAGATGGTGGACGTGGCGCTCAAGGCGCTCTCGCCCGGGATCAACGACACGACGACCGCTGTGATGGCAGTGGACTATCTCGGGGCGGTGCTCGTGCGGCTGTCGGCGCGGCGGATCGAATCGAGGCAGCGGTTCGACGGGGGGAGGCTTCGGGTGCTGGCGCGCGGTCCGACGTATGGGGAGCTGGTGTGTCTGGCGCACGACCAGATCCGTCAGCACGCGGGCGGGAACGTGGCCGTGCTTTCGAGGATGGCGGGGACGCTCGAGATGCTGGAGGGGATGGTGGAGAGCGCGGGGCGGAGGCGCGTGCTGCTGGAGCAGGCGCTTGCGTTGGAGGAGGTCGTGATGCGGAGCGTGCCGTCGGCGTTTGATCGGGACCCGCTGGGCGCACGGGTGGCGCGGCTGGTGGAATCGCTGCGCGAGCGGGATGCGCGGGGGTGATGGGGTGCGCGGGGGAGGGGTCAGGATTTGACGAAGGAAAGGATGTCTTCGTTGACCTGGTTCTTGTGGGTGTCGGTGAGGCCGTGGGGCGCGCCTTCGTAGACCTTGAAGGTGGAGCCTTTGATGATTTCGGCGGAGCGGGGTCCGGAGGCTTTGAAGGGGACGATCTGGTCGTCGTCGCCGTGGATGATGAGTGTGGGGACGTCGAACTTCTTGAGGTCCTCGCGGAAGTCGGTTTCGGAGAAGGCCTTGATGGAGTCGTAGGTGTTCTTGTGTCCGCCCATCATGCCCTGCATCCAGAAGGAGTCGATCATGCCTTGCGAGGGTTTGGCGCCCGGACGGTTGAAGCCGAAGAAGGGGCCGGAGGCGATGTCGATGTAGAGTTGGGAGCGGTCGGTGATGGAGGCGGCGCGGATCTTGTCGAACTCCTCGCGCGGCGTGCCGAGGGGGTTGTCGGGGGTCTTGAGCATGAGGGGGGGCACTGCGGAGACGAGCGCGGCCTGCTTGAGGCGCTTCGTCCCGTGACGGCCGATGTAGCGTGCGACTTCGCCGCCGCCGGTTGAGAAGCCGATGAGTGTGGCGTCCTTGATGTTGAGGTGGTCGAGGAGCTGCGCGAGGTCGTCGGCGTAGTGGTCCATGTCGTTGCCGTCCCAGGGCTGGCTGGAGCGGCCGTGCCCTCGGCGGTCATGTGCGATGCAGCGGAAGCCTTGGGAGGCGAGGTGGAGCATCTGAGATTCCCAGGAGTCGGCGGTGAGGGGCCAGCCGTGGGAGAAGACGACGGGCCTGCCGGAGCCCCAGTCCTTGTAGTAGATCTGGACGTTGTCTTTGGTGGTGATGGTGGGCATGGGGTGTGGCTCCTGTGCGCGCTCGGGACGCGGGCGAGGACTCTAACAGGGCGGTATGAGGCAATGAACAACGCCCCTGCGCGGAGGCCGGGGCGTTGTGAAGAGACGATGTGGATGTGCGGAGGGAGGGGGATCAGCGACGGCGGCGGGCGCCGGCGAGACCTGCGAGAGCGATGGGGGCCGTGGCGGCGGGGGTGGGGACGAGCATGAATCGTCCGCGGATCTCGCCCTCGGGGAATGCGGCGGTGCTGATGTTGAAGAAGGCGCGCTCGGAGCCGAAGGCGAGCGCGAGCCAGCTCTCGGCGTTGCTCAGACCGCCGGCGGCAGTGATGTACGCCGGGTCGTAGGTTGAGGGATCGTTGAGCGCAAAGGTCATGGTGTAGGAGCCTGCGGTGACGGCGAGGGGGAAGCCGGCGAGCGAGGGTGTTGCGGCAGGGGGAATCGGAACGTTCGCCGGCGTGGGCGGGGCATGGACGCGCGCAGCCGTGACCGGGCCGGTGAGGTTGGAGAACTCGACGGAGATCTGCATGAAGCGGTTGAAGGAGTCGATTCCGGCGATGGCGACGCCGACACCCGGGGAGCCGTTGGCGGGGATCGCGGAGGCGCCGGTGAGTTCGGCGCGGAAGGTGAAGAGGTCGGCGCGGCAGGTTTCGCCGGCGAGCATGGAGATCGCGAGCGCGGCGAGCGCGGTGGGCTGAAGGACAGAGCGGCGCATGAGGGGTTCCCTCCGTGTCGGCCGGCTGGATTACCGGCGTCATTGACGTGTTCGGGGAACGCGGCACGCGCCTCGGCGCGGGGGCTCCCGTGTCTCAATACGGATACTCTTGTCTTGGGGCACAGTCAATGCGCGCGATTGAAATTGTTTGCGAGTTCGAGGGGATGTGGGTGTCGGGGGGAGGGGCATTGCGCAAGTAAAAGCGGCGCACCTCGGAGTGACGGCGCCGCTGGTTTGGTGGTGGGACAATGAACGTGAAGGTGTGGTGGTCAGCGTCGGCGGCGTGCGCCGGCGAGACCAGCGAGGGCGAGGAGGGCCGTAGCGCCGGGGGTGGGGATGAAGAACCCGCGGATCTCGCCTCCGCCGAAGGAGGTGGTGTGGATGTTGAGATATGCGCGGCCCTGTGCGACGGCGGCCATGAATGCGGTCTCCGCGCCTGCGGCGGTGCCGCCGTTGCCGGTGACGAACGAGCCGTTCCAGGACGCGGTCTGTGTCATGTCAAAGGTCATGTCGTAGGAGCCGGAGGTGACGCCGGAGGGGAAGCCGGAGAAGGTGGGCGTCTGGGTCATGACGCTTGCGGTGCCGGCGAAGGGCACGGCGGTGGGGCCGTGGATGTGCGCGGCTGTGACCGTGCCGAGGAGACCGGAGAAGGAGGCTTCGAGCCGGAAGGTTTGGAGTGTGGTGTCGATGGTGAGCGTGGCCGTGCCCGTGCCGGGAGAGGCGTTCGGGGGGGACTCGCTGGGTCCGTCGAGGAATGCGGTGTAGACGAGGACGTCGGCTGAGGCGATGCCGGCGGCGCAGGTGAGCGCGGCGGCGGTGAGGGCGAGGCGTGCGGTGTGCATTTGATTCTCTCCCGTGTGTGTGTGTGGCGCTCGGCGTGCGGCCGAGGCGTTGCGTGAAAGGACTCCTGCGGGCGTTGATTCATCGCCCGTGCGCGGACGAGCGCGGTGGTGCGTCGGTGTGCGCGGCGGGATCGGACGAGGCCGGTCTGCTCCTCGAACTCCGTATGCGTTCCGCGCGCTGTGCGGCGCTGCGGGGCGAAGATACCACGAGGTGTGTTGGGTCCAAAGGGTCGGGGCGTGGGCTTTGGAGGATCGAGGGAGGCCCCTCTTTGGGATGGGTGAGGTCGGGGGAGGCGTCATAGGATTCGGGTGACGCGGCATGGAGAGTGGGCTGTGTGTGTGGAGGCGGGCGCATGACAGAGCACGGAGCGGACGGGCGGGGCGTTCATCGGTGGTACGCGAGACCTGTGTTCTTCGTGTCCGACGTGCAGAGGTCGCTGCGCTTCTACATCGAGATGCTGGGCTTTGTGAAGCAGTGGCCTGAGGGTGATGAGGGAACGGTGTGCCAGGTGCACCGGAACGATTGCGAGATCATCCTGTGCCAGGACGGGGCGCGGCGGGACAAGTCGCGCTTGTTCATCGAGTTGTCGGCTGAGGGGATCGCGGAGCTTCGTGGGGAGGTGGTAGCGCGGTCGATCCCGCACAGGGAGATGTGGTGGGGGTATGACTCGCTGCTGATCGAGGACCCGGACGGGAACGAGCTGATCGTTCCGGTGGTCGTGTGAGGGGATGCGTCAGGAGACCAGGGCGCGCTGGCGCGCGGCCCACTGCACGATGATTTTGGAGAGGTGCTTGCGGTTCTTGTTGAAGGATTCGGCGGTCGGGAAGGTGATGGAGGCGCGGTCGGGGGAGTGCCAGTGGAGGAGGCCGGCGGGGTCGTCGATCTGGTCGGAGAGGGGGTCGGGGGAGGTGGATTTGGCGCCGTGGTGGAGCACGAGCATGACGGTGTGGTTGGGGCGGATGTTGACCGTGGCGAACCAGCCTTGGCAGTAGAAGGAGGGGCTGTTCCACTTGACGCCCTGGGTGATGTCCTTGGCGGCTTTGAGGATAAGCGCGCGGATGGAGAGGACGACGGGCTTGAGGGGATGGTCGAGGGCATCGAGGAGCTGGTCGACGGCTTGGGGATTGTCGTGGTCGGTCGCGCTGGATGAGCGGGTCTTCTTCAGAGCGGGCTTCGTGGCGGGTTTCTTCCGTGTGGTCTTCTTGGCGCTGCGGGGAGACGAGGCCTCGGCGTGGGCGATCGCTGCGCGGATGAGCGCCTTGAACGCGTTCGCGTCGAGCGCATCGCCTTCGTGGAGGTCGATGGCACGGCGCGCGGCGCCTTCGAGGCCGGCGTTGAAGAGGCGCTTCGGATCGTCGAGGGCGGCGCCCTTGGGGAACGTGAGCTTTACGCGCGACTTGTAGGTCTCGCCCGTGCAGATGATGCCGCAGGAAGGGTGGGACCAGACGGGAATTCCCTGCATGGCGTTCGAGGGCTTGCGCCACTTCGTCTCTTCGATGATGTCCTTGTGTGACTGGAGGATGAGGGCCCGGACACGTGAGAGCGTGCGGTCACGCCAATCGGCTGACGGCGTGCGCGCGGGCGTGGAGGCCTCCCTGTTCGTCCGTTTCTTCATGGAGGGCGGCATCGTATCTGCCGTTGGGGGTCGCGGGCGGGTGTTCCGGGCTGCGTCGCCTGCGCGTACGATCTTGTCATGCCACAGATCAGCACGTTCCTGACGTTCGATGACAAGGCGGAAGAGGCGGCGCGGTTTTACACGTCGGTCTTTCCGAACTCGAAGATCACGCGGATCACGCGGTACCCGGATCTCGGTCCGCAGTCTCCGTTCAAGACGGGTGGCGTGATGACGGTGGAGTTCACGCTGGACGGGCGGGAGTTCACGGCGCTGAACGGTGGGCCGCAGTTCACGTTCAACCAGGGGATTTCGATCGCGGTGGTGTGCGAGACGCAGGAGCAGGTGGACGAGTATTGGGAGAGGTTCGTGGCGGCCGGGGGGACGCCGGTGGCGTGCGGGTGGATCACGGATCACTTCGGGGTGTCGTGGCAGATCGATCCGAAGCTCTTGATCGAGCTGATCGGCGACCCGGACCGGGAGAAGGCGGGGAGGGCGATGGCTGCGATGATGGGGATGGTGAAGATCGACAGCGAGGCGATCCGGCGCGCGGTCGGGAAGTGAGTCGCGGCTACGGCGTGGCGCGGCTCGTCGAGCCGGAGATTGGTGACGTTGCCTCGCGCGTCAACCCGGCTGTGCGGCGCGTTGCGGCGGTCGCCTTGCGCGCAACGCTAGAAGCAGCTTTCGCCGGGAAGTCTTGCGGCCTGCCTGATCCAGCGCGTCAGAAGCTCCTCGTCGATGGGGTCGTGTTCGTGGATGTGGAAGTAGCGGACATTCTTGAGTTTGGACTCGACGGGGGGAACGGGGCGCAGCGCGGCGCCGTTGAAGAAGGTGACTTTGACGTACCTGGTGATGCAATGGAACGCGAAGAACCAGCCCTGGCCTTCGACGCCGTAGAAGGGCGTGTTCCAGCGGACGGCTTTGCGGACGTCGGGGACGGTGCGGACTACGAGCGCGTCGAGTCGCCGGCCGACATCGTGTTTCCATCCGGGCATCGCGTCGATGTAGGTTTGGACGGGGGCGTCGCCGTCGGCCTTGGGGATCTGGGGGTTGCCGCCTGAGAGGAGTCGGGGTTTGGTGATGGTTGGCGTCGTCGTTCCGGCGCGGGGTTTTGGAGGCCTGTTCGAGGACGCGGCGGCGCGCGGCGCCTTCTTGCCGGCGGTCTTCGCTTTGGGTTTGCTTGCGGCTTTGCTCGCTCGCTTCCTTATGGTCTTCCGGCCCATGGTCGTAGTGTAGATCACGGCACCACGGGCTTGCACGTGTGGGGCTTGGGAGCGATCAGGCGCGGTTGAGGAGTGCGGCGGCCATTCGCCTGGCGAGGCGTGCGGAGGAAGCTGGGTCGGCGCCGCCACCGGCGACCTGGCCGACGACACGGGCCGCGACGATTGCGCCTTCGAGGAGGAGGTTGAGTTGCTCGGCGGTGTCGCTGGGGTCGCTGATGCCTGCCGCTTCGCAGAGTTCGCGTATGTAGCGGACGATGGCTTGCTTGTGCTCTGCGGCGACGCGGCGGGGCGCGGAGTCTGCGCTGGAGAATTCGGCGGAGGCGTTGATGAACATGCAGCCGCAGAAGTCGGGGCCGGAGAGCCACTGCTCGTGAAAGTCGAAGACGGCGTCGATGCGGTCGCGCGGTGATTTGGCGTTCGACTCGACGTGCTTGATGAGGCGGGCGCGGAAGAGTTCGTCACGTCGGCGCATGGCGGCGACGATGAGTTCATCCTTGGACTTGAAGTGGTTGTAGAGCGTCATGCGGCTGATGCCGCTCTCTTTCTGGATGTCGTCGAGGCTGGAGGCGTGGAAGCCTCGCTGGTAGAAGACGCGCATGGCCGCGTCGATGAGTTCGGCTCGTCTGCTGGGGGGCACGGGGGGCTCCTTCGGGCACGGTCTATTTAGACTGACTTGATAATATGTCTCATGCGCAGCGTATGGCTGACGTCAAGCTCAGTATTTCCACACTTTCCTGCATTTCCGCGCCTTGACAGCGGGTCTGAGCGAATTTCGGCATTTCTCGAGAGTGGCATTGACTTAGACTTACTGATCAGTAAGAATGATCTACGACATCGGGCGTGCCGAGGCCAGTGCCTGCGGGCGACTCGCAGTCTGGAACCCACGCGGCGCGGATCGCGCCACCACAACCCGCGGCCTTGCGACTCGGCGAGCGTGTCGTCCGAGCGCGGTGTCGCATTGCCCTTGAGAAGGAGGTCAGTCATGTCTCGTTTGCCCATCGTTTCCGTCGAGTCCGCGACCGGCGCGACCAAGGAGATGTTCGACGCCTTGCAGAGGGCGCTGGGGATGGCGCCCAACATGGCGAGGGTGATGGCGAATTCGCCCGCGGTGCTTCGGTCGTGGATGCAGTTCAACGCATCGCTCGGGGGAGCGGGGCTCCCGGCTCGCATTCGGGAGCGGATTGCGCTGTTGAGCGCGGAGATCAACGGCTGTTCGTACTGCCTGTCCGCGCACACGGCGCTCGGCACGATGGCCGGGCTTGGGGCGGATGAGATCGAGGGGGCGCGTGAGGGGAAGGCGTCTGATCCGAAGACGCAGGCAGCGCTGACGTTCGCGCGTCGTGTGATCGAGACGGGCGGGGGGATTGACGCGTCGGATGTGGAGCGTGTGCGCGAGGCGGGATTCGGTGATGGGGAGATCGCGGAGATCGTCGGCGGCGTGGCGCTGAACTCGTTCACGAACATCTTCAATCGCGCGTTCGACGTGGATGTGGACTTCCCGCTCGTGGAGGCGCGCGCCTGTTCGGCGTGCTGAGGTGGGGCGGCAGAACGATCGATCACACAGCCATTTTCTGAAAGGTGGAACCATGAAGACTCAGAACCATTCGGTTTCCGTCAAGACTCTCGGCGCGCTGGCGATGTGCTTCGGCGCGGCTGCTCCGGGGTCGGGAGCGCCGGTGCAGGACGCGGCGCGTGAGCCGGCGGCGAGCGTGCACTACATCGATGGGGCGCGTGCGGATGCGGCGATCCCGCGCCCGGGGGTGGGGCTTGCGCGCGGGCGGTTTGCGCTTGTCGTCATCGATCCGCAGAATGACTTCCTGAGCCCGGAGGGCGTTGCATGGGGGGTTGTCGGGGAGAGCGTGACGGAGAACGGCGTCGTTGCGAACATCGAGCGCCTGTTCCGGGCTGCGAAGCGGGTCGGGGCGCCCGTCTTCGTGAGCCCCCACTACTACTACCCGCACGATCATGGGTGGAAGTTCGAGGGCGCGCTCGAGACGCTGATGCACCAGATCGGGATGTTCGACCGGGAGGGGCCGCTCGACGTCGCGTCGGTCGACGGGTCGGGCGCGGACTGGCTGGCGCGGTACAAGCCGTTCATCGAGGACGGCGAGACGGTGGTGGTGAGCCCGCACAAGGTGTACGGCCCTGAGTCCAACGACCTTGTGCTGCAGCTTCGCAAGGCGGGGATCAGCCAGGTGGTGCTGGCGGGCATGTCGGCGAACCTGTGCGTGGAGTCGCACATGCGCGAGCTTGTGGAGCAGGGGTTCGAGGTGGCAGTGGTGTCAGACGCGACGGGCGCGGCGAAGCTGCCGGGGTATGACGGCTTCGAGGCGGCGTTCGTGAACTACCGGATGATTGCGAGCGACGTGTGGGGCACGAGCGAGGCCGAGGTGAAGATCGGGGGAGCGCGGGGCGAGCTGGTGAACGTTTCGGGGGCGAGCAAGGTCGCGCTGAGCGGGTTCGACCCGGTCGGGTTCTTTGAGAATTCGACGCCGGTGAACGGGCTGCCGCAGATCCGGGCGGAACACCGGGGCGCGACGTACCTGTTTGCGAGCGAGGCGAATCAGGACGCGTTCCTGGCGGAGCCGGACCGGTATGCGCCGCAGTACGGGGGGTTCTGCGCGTACGGCGTGTCGATCAATGTGCTGCTGCCCGTGGACATCTCGACCGCGCAGGTGCGGGACGGGAAGCTGTACCTGAATGTGAATCCGGATATCCGCGCGCGGTTCGACGCGGACTACGAGGGGAGCGTGTCGCGGGCGAATGCGAACTGGGCGGGGTTGTTTGAGCGGCATGCTGAGTGAAGCGCGACGTTGCGTGCTTCAGTAAGTCTGACGCGGCGCCCTGCGCCCGAGCGAGACAAAGCGCAGAGATCATCCTTTGAGCGGCGCCTTCGCCCCCGAGACACCGGGGGCGTTTTCTTGTGCCGTGCATAGCCCGAGTGGAGATGCTTGTTGCGTATTGCGGTCTCATGACCACATGACACTCTCAGGACTAGTGGCTGAGTTCGCAGGTGATGAGGCGGTAGCCGAGGTCGAGCGCGTCGAGATCGAGGAGATGATGGTGTTGTTCGGCCCAGCGGCCGGTTTCGAGATCGGCGCGAAGGCGGGCGAGGGCATGCGTCGTGTCGATGCGGGCGAAGCTGGAGATCGCGGCGCGGACGCGCAAATCGAGGTAGGCCTCTGGCCTGCGCCAGTATGCGCAGAGGAAGCCGTCGGCGCAGTCGTGCGGGATGGGGACGGGGGTGATGTGCGCCGGGGCGATGATGCGTTCGAGGAGCGCGGAGAGCGCGAGCGTGGAGGGGAAGATCGTGCGGTCGTGCGCGAGGATTTCGGGGAGGTAGTCGTGGGTGAGCCAGAAGGGGGGAGCGTCGGGGACCCAGGTGAAGAGGACGATGCGTCGGCGCGCGACACGGGCCATCTCGGAGAGGCCTTGCTCAAGATCGGACCAGTGATGCATGGTGAGGACGGCCATGGCGGCGTCGACGGCGTTGGTGTCGAGGGGGAGCGACTCAGCGGAGGCCTGGAGGCATGGCGCGGCGCCTGGTGGGCGCTGACGGATCATGACGTCGGAGGGCTCGATCGCGATGACGTCTCTGTCGGTGGGTTCGTAGGAGCCTGCGCCGGCGCCGATGTTGGCGACGGTGCGGATGCCGGTGAGGGCGGAGTGGATGATGGAGGCGATGCGCGGTTCGGGTCGGCGGAGGGAGGCGTAGCCGAGGCCGAGGGTGTCGTAGAGGGGCATGGTGGCCATCCTTGGAGACGTGCGGGTGGATGGTACGGGGCGGGGGAGTTTCTTGACCCGGCGCGGCGCGGTGGTAGCTTTTTGTCGCGGCGTGTCAGGACGCCTCCGGTCCGCGGGCAGGACAGAGTCCACCTGAACGAGGTTGCCGGGCGAACGTGCATCGCGAACCTCCTTTGATGTGCCCGACCGCGGACTCGGGCGATGATGAAGGAGGCTCCCATGGCGCATCGCGCGCTTCCCGTCCGCCCCGACCTTGAGCAGTTGAAGCATCAGGCGAAAGACCTGTTGCGTGAGATCCGCGCGGGAGACCCTGCGGCGCTCGCGGACCTCTCCGCGTTTCATCCGGATCGGCCGGACCCTGCGCGTGTGAAGCTCGCGGACGCGCAGCTGGTGCTGGCGCGGAGCTACGAGGCGTCGAGCTGGGCGAGGCTAGTCCACGCGTGCCGGTTGATTGATGCGATCTGGCGTGATGATCGCGGGACGGTGCGCGAGCTGATCGAGCGGCATCCGAACCTGCTGCATGAGCACGCGACGATCCGTGATTCGAATTGGGGGGCGCCGATGTCGTACGCCGCGAACCTGGGGCGGAACGAGATCATCCGTCTGCTGCACGGGTTGGGGGCGCGTGATCATGCGCATGCGATCGACCGCGCTGCGCTGCAGGGACAGACGGATACGGTGCGGATGCTCTACAAGATGGCGGGCGAGCCCGCGTTGCCTGATGACGCGCTGGGCGGGACGGCGTACACGCTGAACGTCTCCGGGACGGCGCTGATGCTCGAGCTGGGAGCGCGCCTTCGTGATGAGGCTGGGCGGTCGCTCGCGCCGATCGCGGTGGTGCTGGAGACGGACAGTCGCAAGCCGCGGGCGAAGCATGAGATTCTGGAGCTATACGTGCGGCACGGGGTGGAGCTGCCGGACACGGCGTGCATGGCGCTGCATCGCGGCAGGATCGACCTGCTCGAGGAGCATCTCCGGCGTGACCCGGGCCTGCTTCAGCGCACATTCGCGCATGAGGAGATCTATCCGCCGGAGCTTGGTTGCCACGATGAGGTTCTGGCCACGCAGGGCACGCCGCTCAAGGGGACGACGCTGCTGCACATGTGCGTCGACTATGACGAGTTGGAGATTGCGCGGTGGCTGCTCGAGAAGGGCATGGAGGTTGATGTGCCGGGAGAGGTGGATGCGGACGGGTTCGGCGGTCACACGGCGCTGTTCTGCACGGTGGTGTCGCAGCCCAATTTCTGGATGAACTACAACCGGTTGGCGCCGTCGGCGGCGTTTGCGGAGTTGCTGTTGGGGCATGGGGCGAACCCGAACGCGGTGGCGTCGCTGCGGAAGCAGCTCCATCCGGGGTACGGGCCGGTGCACGACGTTGAGCGGGTGTACGAGTACCGAGACGTCACGCCGCTGGGGTGGGGCGAGGGGTTCCACGCGAAGGTGTTCGTGAGTGAGCCGGCGATGCGGCTGATCGCGGAGCACGGGGGGCGGGCGTGAAGTCGGGCGGCGCTGATTTGCGGGGTTGTGGCGCAGTGCGCTGTTCGTTCGGACGGATCGGCGTGTCGGGGCATCGCGGGGGAGCGCGCTGCAAGCCCCGATCCGGTGCGAACGCTTGTGCGGGCGCGCGTTGCGAGGGAACCGTGTCTGTCACGCGCCCATCGCAGCGGCGATCTCTTGCCATGCCCGGAGCGGCCGCTTTGGTTTCAGCGAGCGGAATGCCCCGGCGGCGGCTTGGCGGATGTCCTCGACGTGGTGCGGATGGATGGTCGCGCCGCGTGCGGAGAGTGTGCGAAATGCGTTCAGGCTACCGCCGACGATCGCCCACCCGATCGGTTCGTTCCTGTGCAGCGGGCCTGACTTCGCGTTGATCTCGGCGCCCGCGTCGAGGAGGGCGTCGATCGCCTCCGGCGCATCCTCCCACGCCGCAACGTGGAGCGGCGTGGCGGCGTCGTACCCGCCACGCGCCGTCGTGTCGGCGGCGCGGCTCGCGAGCCAACGGATGACGTCGGGCTTGTTGGCCGAGGCCGCGGCGTGCATGAGGGTGCAATCTTCGCCGATGGTGAAGAGGTAGATGTGTCCTGCGGCCGGCGGCTTTGTCGGGAAGCGTTCGCGCGAGACGCGGACGTTCACGCCTTCGGGCTCAGCGGTGACGCACTTCTCGAGCATGTCGAGATCGCCGATGCGTACGGCCATGAACGGGTCCGGCGCGGCGCCGCGTGAGACGAGATGCGCTGAGACTTCGGGACGGACGCTCGCGAGCCACTGGGCGGGCGTGCTGGCGTGGTCGATGTCGAGGGCGTCGATGTCGGCGGCGAGGGAGAGGAGCAGGTCGGCGACCTCGGGTGTGCGGGCGAAGTGCAGCGGGGTCTGTCCGTCACCGCCGCGGGCGTGCACGAGGGAGGGGTCGGCGTCGAGCATCTTCCGCAGGTCGTCGATGCGCGCGGTTCGGGACGCGGCGTGCGGGGTCAGCGTGGCGCCGCGGTCGAGGAGGTGTTGGAACAGTTCATCGCTCGCGCTGTCGAGCACGCCGAAGCTGCCGGCCCACCAGTCGCTGCGCTGATCGATGTCGGCGCCGAGGTCGAGCAGGAGGTCGACCACTTCGCGGTTGTCGGCTCCGACGGCGTGGATGAGCGCGGTGGCGCCGAAGGCGTGGCTATCGGTGGCGGCAAGCAACGCGGGGTTGGCGGTGATCATCGAGCGCACCGCGCCGGTGTCCGCGCGTCGGATGGCGTCGATGAGTGGCTTGAGATTTGTGTTGGGGGCGTTCATGGGCGGCGTCAATGTCGGCGGTGGGTTGGATATCTCGCGCGACGTCGGTGAGCGTATGCGGGGCGGCCGGGTCAGGTGGTTTCGGCGAATCCGGCGGCGCGGCGCCAGAGCTTGAGTTGGCGGAGATGGTCCGGAGGGTGCGCGATCAGCAGCGTGATGGCGATGTGGCCGATGGTCGGGGCGTGCGGGTGGAACTTCTCGGGTGAGGGCCTTGGGAAGTAGTAGGCGTGCTTCTCGGCGACGAGGGCGGCGAGTCGAGCGTTTCGGGCTTTGAATTGGTCGAGGAGTTCGCGTTTTGATGCGTAGGCCGAGGGGTCGGGGAGGGGTGTGGTTCCGTAGCCGAATCGTTTCATCTCGGCGTCGGCCACGGCTGCGGGCATGGTGGGATCGTCGAGCAGCGCGAGCAGTGAGGCCGCGTACGCGTTGAGATGGGAGAGCGTCCACGCGGGGTGGTTGACGATGGCGGCGTGCTGCTCGGTGAAGCGGGAATCGGGGACGTCCTCGACGGCGTGGAGGAGAAGGCCTTGGATCATCGCGTGGATGTCGAGGATTGCGGCGATGGTGGCGTGGGGGGGCATGGGGGGATGCTACCTCGCGCGCAGCCGGATTCGCGAGCGGCGAGTGTGGCTGCCTCGTCATGGCGTGCTTGTGGCACACGCAGCAAGCCACTTTATGCGCTAAGATACGACCACAGATGAGCAACACACCCTCACCCTTGTCGACGGTTGCGGAGCCTGCGACGCCTCCCAAGGTGTTTATTTCGTACAGCTGGACGTCCCACGCTCATCAGTCGACCGTAAAGGAATGGGCCGAGCGATTGCTGGCCGATGGCGTAGATGTGGTGATGGACATCTTTGATCTCAAAGAGGGGCATGACAAGTACGTCTTTATGGAGAAAATGGTTACTGATCCTACAGTGACTCACGTCCTTATGATGTGCGACAAGACCTACGCGGCGAAAGCTGATTCGCGAGAAGCCGGCGTCGGGACTGAAACCCAGATCATTTCGAAAGAGGTCTACGACAAGGCGAACCAGTCGAAGTTCATTCCAATCGCGTGCGAGCGGGATGAAAGCGGCAACTGGTATTTGCCTACGTTCTTGAAATCACGTATCGGAATCGATTTTTCGACGGCTGAAGCAGTCAACGAGAATTGGGAGCAACTGGTGCGACTCCTCCACGGGAAACCGCTGCATGCCAAACCTGCAGTCGGAAAACCACCGGCCTTTCTACGCGATGACACAACTCCCAGTCGCCCCGCACTCGCCAAGTTTTCTGCCCTCAAACAGGCGATCATAAGCGGGAAGCCAGCAATCGAGATGTACCGACAGGACTTTCTGGATGCGTGCATCGCATACGCAGACTCACTGCGTATTCGGAACGCGCCGGATCCTGCAAACTTTGAAGAGCGAGTGGTTGCAGATTGCGCGAAGCTCAAGCTTGTCCGCGATCATATTGTTGATTGGGTGCTACTTGAAGCTCTGTCAACTCCGAGTGATAGATTTCAGGAATCCTTGATCGCATTCCTTGAGCGGCTTCTTGAGATGAAGGTACGCCCGCAGGACGCAACCTCCTGGAACGAGCTATGGTCCGAGGCACATAGAGTATTTGTCTATGAGACCTTCTTGTACATCGTTGCAGCACTGATGAAGGGCGGTGCATACGGTGTCCTTCACGAGGTGCTCGCGAGCCACTATTTTCAGCCAACAGGATCGCACCATCACAGCGAAGGCGGCTTCGCGAGCTTCGAGTGTTTTTGGACACACGCCGAATTATTGCAGGTACTGACACCACGGCGAAATCTAATTTCGCCAGCGGCGGAACTCGTCAAACGCCAGGCAGATCGAGCCGACATGACTTTTGAATCTGTAATGGAAGCGGAATTGATGATCATGATGATGGCCTTCGTATCGCCATCAGTACGTCGCTGGTACCCTGGTACGTTATTATACGCTCAGCATCGTCCGTTCCCATTTTTTATTCGTGCTGCTACACATAAGGGGTTTCAAAAATTAGCAGTCATTATCGGAGTCGATAGCGCTGACAAACTGAGGACAGCAGTCAAAGAAGGGGAGAAGCGGCTTCGCATCGATCACTGGCATGATTTTCGATGGCACAATCGGGATTTGTCAGAAATGATGAATATCGCGAAGCTTGACACACTCAGATGATCGTCGGAGCGCACGGCGTCATCTGCACTGTCGATAGACATCTATCTGCGTTTCGCGTCCACGAGATTTCCCACCGCTTCTACTGGCACGCGACTCAGACAGAGCCGTAGATGATGCGGGCCTCGGACATCACAGAAGCGACGACAGATCAAGCCCCGCGCGAACTATTCGTGATGACCGGGCAAGATTGAACTTGTCGATAAACACCGACGGCCCCGGCATCCGCCGAGGCCATCAACCCTGCATAATCGGGGTGACTGGATTTGAACCAGCGACCTTCTCGTCCCGAACGAGACGCGCTACCAAGCTGCGCTACACCCCGTCTTGTCCAGACGTCGATCCTAACGTCTCCCGGCCTGCCGGGCGAGCCTTTCCCGGGCTTTGAGGGGCGCGGGAGGGGATCGCAGGGGCTTGGGAGCGCGAGGCTCGGCGCCTGGGACGGATTTTCCGAAGTGGGCGCAACAGGATTCGAACCTGTGACCCCCGCCATGTGACGACGGTGCTCTAGCCAGCTGAGCTATGCGCCCCGGGGAGGCAGAGGATACACACGCCCGGAGCGGCACGCCACACCCCCGGGGTCTGTGCGGGGCTGGTGTGTGGGCGCAGGAAAACGCCCGGCTCCCATGAGGGGGCCGGGCGTGGTGTGGGTGGGGTTGGCGGGCGGGAACGTCAGGCGACGTTGCGGCGGCGGCGGGAGGCCAGGAGGCCTGCGGCCAGGGTCATGAGGGCCGCGGAGCCCGGGGTCGGGATGAGGTTGGCCGGGGCGGACTGGCCGAAGAAGGAGAGGACGAGGTTGAGGTCGAGGAAGTCGACCGTGCCGTCCTCGTTGGCGTCGCCGATGAGGCCTGGGCGGCCGAAGACGCCGGCCGCGGCCTGGCCGAAGAAGGAGAGGACGTTGTTGAGGTCGAGGAAGTCGACGACGCCGTCGTGGTTGGTGTCGGCGCCGTTGCGCACGCCGAGGACGTAGGAGGTGGCTCCGACGTCACGCCACCAGTAGAGGTTGGGGGCGAGGGCGGGCGCGATGAAGGAGGTGAAGTCACCGGTGAGGGAGGCGTAGGACATGATGGTCCAGGAGTCGCCCCAGTCGGGGTTGAAGGGGCCGATGACGGTGATGTCGAGGACTCCGGAGAGGGAGGCGTTGCCGGTGATGTTGATGCGGTCGGCCTGCGTGGCGCCGGCGCCAGCGGTTTCCCACTCGTAGCGGCCTGTGCCGGTCTGGCCGTAGTTGCCGTTGATGTTCCAGACGCCGGGGGAGGCGCCGGGGCCGATGGCGCCGCGGTTGAGGACGTTGGCGCCGATGTTGGCGTTGCCGTTGGCGATGGATCCGTTGAGGATTTCGAGTGTGCCGCCGCCGTTGACGGTGTGGCCGGAGGAGAAGTTGGCGGAGCCGTTGATGCGGAGTGTTGCGGGTCCGGCGATCGAGGTCGTTCCGGCGGCGGAGAAGATGGTGTCGGAGGAGAGGGTGTTGACGCCGGAGGAGACGTTGAGCATGCCGGTCTGCGTGAAGGTGGGGGCGGCGTAGGCGCCGCCGGACATGTTCATCGTGCCGCTGTTGAAGATGCCGTTGTTGGCCATGAAGAACTGGTTGCCGCCGCCGATGTTGATCGTGCCGTCGAAGCCGAACTCGCCGCCGAAGTTGCCCAGGATGCGGAGGCCGCCGGTGAGGGCGCTGAGGACGCCGGCTTCGTTGGAGCCGTCGAGGTCTGCGAAGGAGGTGGTGTTGATGGTGAGCGTGCCGCCGTCGGCCGCGATCGTGCCGTTGTTGTTGATGTTGGCGGAGGTGACGGAGCCGAAGCCGGTGAGCTCGCCGACGTTGGTGATCTCGAAGGCGCGACCGGAGAGATTGGCGGCGCCCGCCATGAGGTTGACGGCGCCGTCGAGCTGCCAGTCGGTGGCGGTGTTGACGACGAGGGAGCCGGCGACGTTGGCCGTGCCGTCGTAGTCGTTGTTGGCGAAGGCGTCGATGGTGGCGGAGTTGATGGTGAAGGTGGAGCCTGCGTTGACGGTGGTGACGGAGGCGCCGCCGCCGTCCCAGTCGTACTCGCCGGTGTTGATGGTGGTGTTCGCGGCGACGGTGGCGTTGCCGTACTGGCGGAGGAGGCCTGCGCCGGTGTAGGCGCCGCCGCGGTAGGTGATGGGTCCCTCGAGCTGGAGTTGATCGCCCGCGGCGGTGAGGACGATGGAACCGGTGGAGAAGATCTCGATCGGGGCGAGAACCCGGTTGGCGGCGCCGTTCGCGTCGATCGTGCCGCCGCTGAGGTTCAGCTCGGCCGTGCCTCCGACCGTGCCGCCGTTGTTGATGGACATGTCGCCGCTCATGGTCCACTGCCCGGAGGGGGAGTTGACGTTGAGGGTGCCGTTGACGACGACGGCGTCGTCCATGGCGTCGGAGATGTCGGAGTTGATGTTGAAGGTGGCGCCGTCCGCGATGGTGTGGGTGTGGCCGAGGAAGCCGCCGTCCCAGTCGAGTGTGGCGACGTCGATGGTGGTCGTGCCGGTGTAGGTCCAGTTGCCGTCGGTCTCGCCGCGGCCTGCGCCGGTGATGGTTCCGCCGTTGAACGTGCCGCCGCCGCTGAAGTTGATGGTCTCGCCGGCGTCGACGGTCGCGGTGAAGCCGGTGTTGAGCGTGGAGTTCTGGGAGACGACCGCGATGCCGCTGCCGGTGACGTCGATCGTGGTCGTGCCGGAGGTGGTCATGGCGCCGCCGGCGAGCGTGGCGGTGGTCGTGCCGGTGTTCATGTTGACCGTGCCGGAGTTGGTCCAGCCGTCGGCGAAGGTGAGGGTGCGGTCGGCGCTGATGTTGACCGTGCCGTCGAAGGCGTCGTTGAGCGTGCCGTTGAAGGTGATGTTGCCGCCGGTGGCGCTGACGACGCCGGCGCCGGTGAGACCGTCGAGGTCCCACGTGCCGTTGGCGGCCGAGTTGAAGGTGAGATCGCCGCCGGAGGCGATGATGTTGCCGTCGTTGACGAGGTCTCCGCCGTTGACGCTGACCGTGCCGCGCCCGATGACGTCGGCCGCGACGTCGTTGATGAGGAGCGTGCCGTTGACGTTGACGGTTCCGCCGAAGAGGAAGAGCTGAGCGTCGCCGTTCTGGATGGTGATGCCGCCGTTGGCGTTGTACGTGCCGCCTTCGTTGACGACGATGTCGCTGTCGGCGCCGTCGATGATGGCGAGCGCGGAGGTGGTGAGGGTGCCGCCGTTGTTGATGTTGACGTTCGCGGCCTCGCTGATGAAGAGGCCGCGGGCGACCTCACCGGAAGTATTCACGTTGGCTGTGTTGCCGTCGAGGAGGTAGGCGTCTTCGGTGGAGTCGGGCTGGTCGTTGCCGATCCAGTTGCCGTTGGTGGCCCAATCGCCGCTGTTGTTGTGGAAGAACTTGCGGTCGAGGTCGATGTCGACCCAGTTGCTCGCGGCGGCCATCGAGAAGATGTCCGTGGGGCTGGGGAGACGGCGTGTGCTGGTGCCGACGGAGGGGAACATGTTGCAGAGGTTGCAGGCGAGGTGGGCGATGTTGCCGCCGGAGGCGGTGCGCGCGGCGAGGGCGCCGCCGCGCGTGAGGGTCGTGCTGAAGTCGTAGTCGCCGTCGGCGGTCTCGGCCTGCGTGGCCGTGTTTGCCGCGGACATGCCCAGAGCGTGGCCCATCTCGTGGAGCGCGACGCTGAGCATATCGGTGAGGCCGGAGGCGCCGCCGCCGCTGGTGGCCGTGCCGGTGCGGCCGACCTCGAACTCGTTGAGGGCCGTGCCGTTGAACCAGGCGGCGCGGTTGGAGGCGCTGACGTCGCGCCAGATGGTGGAGGACATCGTGAACTCTGTGTCATCGAACGGCGTGGTGTCGAGGAACCAAGACCACTGGTTGCCGAAATCGATGTTGCCGGCGGTCTCTCGGCCGCCGCTCTGGGAGGTGAGGGAGTGCACGGCGAGGGTGCTGCCGCCGGTGTTGGTCCAGCCGATGGTGAGATTGAGCGTGAAGGCGTCCTCGATCCAGTCCTCCCACATCGTCGCGGCCGAGTTGATGACGTGGCGGACGGTTCCGGCCGTCGCAATGGAGCCCGGGACATTCGCGTCGAATGTCAGGACGATGTTCAGGGCGTCCGCGCTCCCGGAGACGGCCGCGAGGCCGGCCGCCGAAGCGAGCAGGGCGCCGGCGCGCGTACCGATACGACGACACAACGAATTCCGCATGTGATTTCCTCCTCCGTGCAGCACGGAAACAACGGTTGTGCAAGCCATTGCCCGGGCGCGTGCGGCGCCGAGGCGACTCCGAATCCCATATACCCCAAACAGGGAGAACGACGCAACCCATAACTGCGCGGATTGACTCTTTTTTGGTCCGGAAAAAACGGCATGCGCACGGGTTGCGCGTGCTTATCGCCGAATCCGCGCGCGAGGGGGGGTCAATCCGCGAGCGGGTCGGGCCTGAAGAGCTTCGTGTCGAGGGCCCACTGCTTCTCGGTGAAGTTGCCGCCGAGGCCGGCGGATGCGCGGTCTGTTCGGGTGGCCGCGAGCGCCATGTGCGTCTTGGCGTCGAGGTTGTCGAGGAGGGAGACGAAGATCGCCTCGGGCGTGGCGGGGATCTTCGCGGCGCCGAACTCGGGCACGCCGTGGTGGCTCACGATGATGTGCTGGAGGACATTCATGGTGTGGGCTGGGAATCGGATGCCGCTGGATCGCATGGCCTGCTGGGCTTTGTCGTGGAGCATGATGGCTCCCTCGACGATGTGCCCGACGAGTTCGCCGCGGTCCGTGTAGCCGAAGCCGCGCTCCCAGGTGAGCTCGCGGGTCTTGCCGATATCGTGGAGGAAGAGGCCCATGAGGACGATGTCGCGGGAGAGTCGCGGGTAGAGCGGGAGCATGGCGTCGGCGAGCTTGAGGAGCTGCAGGGTGTGCTCGAGGAGACCGCCGAGGTAGGCGTGGTGCATGGCCTTGGCCGCGGGCGCCACACGGAACTGCGCCATGAGGTGCTCATCGCCGAGGTAGGCGTCGAAGAGGGCCTTCATCGCGGAGTGCTGGAGGCTGCCCATGAGGGCCTGGAGTTCCGCCCACATCTCGTCCACGGAATGCTCTGTGGTCGGCAGGAGGTCCTGCAGTTGGCGGTCGGTGGGCTCGACGGGGTCGATCGCGTGCACGATGAGCTGCAGCTCGCCCTGATAGGGCTGCGTCTCGCCCTCGGCCCACACGAAGCCGTCGGTGGGGAGGCGGGAGAACTGCTCCTCGCTGATGGACCACATACGCGCGGGAAGTTCGCCGGAGCGATCACGGAACAGGCAACGCAGGTACGGCTTGCCGGCGCGCGTGGTGCCCATCTGCGCGTTGGCGATGGCGAACAGCCCCTCGAACCGCTCGTTCGGGCGGAAGTCCTTGATCAGTCTGCGTGTTCCCTCTCGCGTCGCCGTCTGCCCCATCGTCTCTCCTTGGAGTGTGCCCCCCGCGCCAGACGATCCTAGCAGACGGCGCGTGCGCACCGGTCGCTCATCGTGCGGGGGCGCCGTTGTCCGTGCCGTCACGCCCGCTCGCACGCGCGCGGCGCACCTCCTCCAGGCGGCGTTTGAGGAGGTCTTCGGAGCCGAGCCCCTCGGGGCGGTAGTACTCCTTGTCGACGCCGAGGTAATCCTGTCCGGTGATCCCACCGAGGCTGGTGCGCACCCCGGAATCGTGTGAGTACTCGTACCCACGCCCGTCGCGCGCCGAACCGACGCTCTTCACCTTGTGACCGTCCCGCAGGAAGACGGGCACGGGGAGCGTGCGGCCCTCCTTCACGTCGTCCATCGCCTCGTTGATCGCGAGGTAGGACGCGTTGCTCTTGGGGGCCAGGGCCAGATAGATCGCGCACTGGCTGAGCGTGATGCGCGCCTCGGGCATGCCGATGCGCTCGACAAGCTCCCACGCGCTCGCGGCCACCATGATGCCGCGCGGGTCGGCGTTGCCGATGTCCTCGCTCGCCAGGATCGCGAGCCGGCGCGCGATGAACCGCGGGTCCTCCCCGCCCTCGAGCATGCGGGCGATCCAGTAAACGGCCGCGTCCGGATCGCTCCCGCGGACGCTCTTGATCATCGCGCTGATCGAGTCGTAGTGCTCGTCCCCGGTCTGGTCGTAGACCATCGCTTTCTGCTGGATGCTCTCCTGCGCTTCGGCCAGGTCGACCTCCCGAGCCCCCCCACTCTTCGCCGCCACCTCGAGCGCCATGAGCGCGCGCCGGGCGTCTCCATCACACACCCGCGCCCAATGGTGCAGCGCATCTTCCGCAACCGTGATCCTCGTGCCCCCGAGCCCCCGCTCCTCGTCCGCGAGCGCGCGACGGAGCAGAGCGACGACATCGTCCTCACTCAGCGGCTCGAGCCTGAACATGGTGCTGCGGCTCACGAGCGCGGAATTCACTGCGAACAGCGGGTTTTCCGTCGTGGCGCCGATGAGGACGATCGAGCCGCGCTCGACGTCCCCCAGCAGCACGTCCTGCTGGGAACGTGTGAAGCGGTGGATCTCATCGAGAAAGAGGATGGTTCGTCGGCCCTTCTTGCCGTCGTGCCCGACAAGCCGGGCGCGGGCCTCGTCGATGACCTCACGGATCCGCTTCACCCCGACGCTCGCGGCGTTCTCGCGCTCGAACCACGCCCCGGTGGCATTCGCGATGACCTCGGCAAGCGTCGTCTTCCCGGTGCCGGGCGGGCCATGCAGGATCACGCTCGTGAGGGAGTCACCCTCGATCATCCGGCGGAGCAGGCGCCCCGGGCCGAGGATGTGCTCCTGCCCTGCGAACTCATCGAGGGTTCTGGGGCGCATCCGGGCCGCCAGGGGAGCTGCGGCCCAGACGGCTCGTTCACGAGATTCCTCCCAAAGGTCGGCCATCGCGCGAGAATCGTAGTCCGGCATCCGGTTTGGCCGATACCCTTTTCTCCCTTCCATGCCCCCCCTCCTGCAGCCCAAGCTCCTGACGACGCTCCGCGGGTACACGCGCGCGCACTTCCTCGCCGATCTCACCGCCGGCCTGACCGTCGGGCTGGTCGCGTTGCCCCTGGCCATCGCGTTCGGCATCGCATCGATCCCTGACAACGTGGCTGCGGACGCCGGGCTCTCGCCCCCGGCCATGGGGCTCTTCACCGCGATCGTGGCCGGGTTCCTGATCTCTGCCCTCGGCGGCACACGTGTGTCGATCGGGGGGCCGACGGGGGCCTTCGTCGTCATCGTCTACGCCATCGCTGCGGAGCACGGGTACGCGGGCCTCTGTCTCGCCACCATCATGGCCGGACTCATTCTCATCGCGATGGGCGCGCTCGGCCTCGGCGCCTTCATCAAATTCATCCCGTACCCCGTCACGACCGGTTTCACGACCGGGATCGCGGTCATCATCTTTTCGGGCCAGATCAAGGACCTCCTCGGGCTCGAGATGGGGCCGCTTCCCCCCGACTTCATCAGCAAGTGCAAGGCGTACGTCACGCACATCCACTCCATCGACACATCGACGGCCACGGTGGGGCTGCTGTGCGCCGCCTTCGTGTTCCTTTGGCCGCGCTTCGTCACGCGCAAGGTCCCCGCGGCCATCCTCGCGCTGCTCGGCGCGACGCTTGCCAATCAGTTCCTGGGGCTCGGGCTCGAGACGATCGGCTCCCGCTTCGGCGCCATCCCGACCACAATCCCGCTGCCCTCGGGCGAAACGCTCCGTCGCTTCATCCCCGATGACTGGTCGGACATCAAGGGCCTCATCGGGCCCGCGCTCACCATCGCCATGCTCGGAGGGATCGAGTCGCTTCTCTGTGCCGTGGTCGCCGACGGGATGACAGGCTCGCGTCACCGGTCGAACGCGGAGCTTCTGGCCCAGGGCATCGCCAACGTCGCTTCGCCGTTCTTCGGTGGCATCCCTGCAACGTCCGCCATTGCGCGCACGGCGACGAACGTGCAGGCGGGCGCGAAGTCCCCCGTGGCGGGCATCATCCACGCCGTCACGCTCCTCGTCATCGTGCTGGCGGCAGGCAAATACGCCTCGTACGTCCCGATGAGCTCGCTCGCGGCCGTGCTCGTGGTCGTGTCCTGGAACATGGCGGAGGCGCACCGGTTCGTGAGCCTTCTGCGCGGCCCGCGGGCGGACGCTGCGGTGCTGGTCGCCACCTTCCTGCTGACGGTGCTGACGGACCTGACGATCGCGGTGGAGGTGGGGATGGTGCTCGCGGCGGTGCTGTTCATCAAGCGGATGAGCGACATCACGTCGGTGGCGTCGCTGAAGGCCGACGATCTCGAGGAGGCTGCGCAAGCGCCGATCGAGAAGCCCAAGGGGGTGGAGGTGTACGACATCAACGGGCCGTTCTTCTTCGGCGCCGCGTACAAGCTGCGTGACACGCTCGACACGCTGGGGGATCGCCCGCGCGTGCTGATCCTGCACATGCCCAACGTAACGTCCATCGACGCCACCGGGCTGTACGCGCTCGAGGAGTTGCGCGCCCGCTGTGCGCGGGACGGGATGCACGTCGTGCTCGCGGGCGTGCATGCGCAGCCGCTGTTCCGGCTCACACAGACCGGAGCGCTCGACGCGTTCGGCACGGACAACCTGACAGGCACGCTGCCGGAGGCGCTCGCTCGCGCCCGTGCACTGCTGCGCGAGCCGCGTCCGGTGAGCGCGTAAGGTCCAGCAAGAAAAGGGACAAAAAAGAAGAAGCCTCGCAGGCGTCCCTGCGAGGCCCTGTGGTCGAGCCGGCTGTTCAGAGCGATTCAGGCGTTCGCGGGAAGGGAGGCGTACGAAGCGCCCGAGCGTCCGCGCTGATCAGCCGCATCCATTCTCCACTCACCGACGGCGACGCGCGGCGGCGAGGCCGGCGAGGCCGAGCAGCGTGACGCCGCCCGGGGTCGGGATCTGGCTGAACGTCTGACGGATGAACGAGGCGTTGGCCGTGCCGTTTGCGCCGTTGGCGAACAGCTGGAAGTTCTTGACGACGTTCACCTCGATGACGGGCGCGAAGACGATGTTCTGATTGAGCACCCACTCGCCCTGCGGAACGCCGCCGTTGGCCGTCACGAGCATGTTGCCGAGCGGGGCGCCGTTGGCCTGGTTGAACATCGACTCGGCAACCTTCGAGAAGGAGCCGGGGCCGGAGGCGGAGCCGTTGAACGCGAGGTGCGCATCGACGATGCGGAAGCCCTGCGCGACGAACGGAGCGCGGACCTGCACGCGGTACCCGAGGTCGAAGCCGGTGCTCGACGCATCGCCCGGAACGTCGTTCCACGCGCCGACGAGGTCGAAACCGATGCCGTTCAGACCGAAGTCGACCGGGCGGATCGTCACCTGGTTCGCCGGGATGTTGAACGGCGTGTAGAAGTCCACGAAGAACTCCTTGTCGCCGACGATGAAGCTGTTTCCGACGAGCTGCGCCATCGTGACGGTGCCGCTGGTGATGTCGATCACCGCTGCAGACCCGTTCGAAGCCAGACCCGCCGCGCCGAGCACTACAACCAATGCCATACGCTGAGACATGTTCCTTCGCCTCCCATTCAGCCCCACAAGCGCATGAACATCGCCCCCCGCCTCATACCCCGAGACTGAGCGCTGCGCGCGTGCGTTCTTGCGATCGTGGGACACGTGTTTCTTCCTCTTCTTCATGCGGCCTGAGCCGCAGTCCGTGACGTTGTCGGACGTCAACAATGTACCCCGGATGGAGGGGCTAGCACAAGCCCCGTCATCGAAATAACCGTCGTCGAGACCGCGATTTTATGCCCAGAACCAAGGGGGAGACCCCTCGTTGCTGGTCATCAAGGGGGCGTGCGGATTCTCTGTCTTTACCTGTCTTATCAGACGTCACTTTCAACGCCCCGTTGGCCCCCACTGCGCCACCCAAACAAACCGCCACCCTGTGGCGTACTTCTCTCACGACCTCGCAGCCCCCAAGCCCACATCTGACCGATGATGGGACTCCCCAGACCCCGGGCAGGGCCCCGGGCTATAGGCCGCCTCACCCTTCCTCGTAGAATCCTCCCCCCCGATCCTCGAAAGGACCCTCGACCCCATGTGCGGAATCGTCGCCTACGTCGGCTCTAAGCCCGCCCTCCCTCTCCTCATCGAAGGCCTCAAGCGTCTCGAATATCGCGGCTACGACTCCGCCGGCGTCGCCATCCTCTCTCCAGCCCACAAGCTCAAGCTCGTCCGGGCTGTCGGGCGCGTCGCAAACCTCGAGAACCGCATCGGTGATCTCGCCTCCATCCCCGGCTCCTCCGGCATCGCCCACACCCGTTGGGCCACGCACGGTGGCGTCACCGAGCCCAATGCGCACCCCCACCGCGATGACCGCCACGGCATCGCCCTCATTCACAACGGCATCATCGAGAACTACACCTCCCTGCGCACCTACCTCGAGGACCGGGGCCACACGTTCACGTCCGAGACGGACACCGAAGTCCTCACCATGCTCATCTCGGAGTTGTACGACCCGGGCAACGGGATGGACCTGGAGGCCGCGGTGCAGGCCGCGCTGCGCGAGGTGACCGGCGCCTACGCCATCGCGGTGATCTGCGAGAAGGAGCCCGGCGTGCTCGTCTGCGCACGGAAGGGCTCGCCGCTCATGGTGGGCATCGGCGCCGGCGAGCACGTCGTTGCGTCCGACCCGTCCGCCATCGTCGCGCACGCGACCCAGGCCATCGCGCTCGAGGACTATCAGGTGTGCCGTCTCACCGCGGACGGGCTGCGCACCTCCACGATCGACAACGTCCCCGTCTCACCCAAGGTGCTCGAACTCGAGATGGAGCTCGAGCAGATCGAGCTGGGCGGCTTCTCCCACTTCATGCTCAAGGAGATCTTCGAGCAGCCCGCCTCGCTCACCCAAACGATGCGCGGGCGCATCGACATCCGCGAGTCCCGCGTTGTCCTCGGCGGCGTCGGTCAGTACGCACGCGATCTCGTCAAGGCGCGCCGCTTCATCCTCACGGCCCAGGGCACGGCCCTCCACGCCGCGATGATCGGTCGGTATCTCTTCGAGGACCTCGCCAAGGTCCCGGCCGAGACCGAGTACGCCTCCGAGTTCCGCTACCGCAATCCCA
Organism: Phycisphaerales bacterium; assembly: GCA_050174775.1. Classification (GTDB taxonomy): domain Bacteria; phylum Planctomycetota; class Phycisphaerae; order Phycisphaerales; family UBA1924; genus CAYPGJ01. The sequence continues at coordinate 634,703 of JBFXJP010000001.1, read as the reverse complement.
TCATCGAGGACGGCACCGTCGTCGTCGCCGTCTCCCAGTCGGGCGAGACCGCCGACACGCTCGCCGCGCTGCGTGAAGCCAAAGACCGCGGCGCCCTCGCGCTCGGCGTCGTCAACGTCGTCGGCTCCACCATCGCTCGCGACACCGACGCCGGCGTCTATCTCCGCGTCGGCCCCGAGATCGGCGTTGCCTCCACCAAGGCCTTCACCGGACAGGTCGCCGTCCTCACACTCCTCGCCCTCTTCCTCGGCCGGCGGCGCTTCATGTCCACCGACCAGTGCGCCTCCATCCTCTCCTCCCTCGAGAAGATCCCGGACGCCATCTCAAAGGCCCTGGAGCTCTCCGAGCACGTTCGCAAGGTCACGGAGCGCTACGTCGAGCGCGAGAACTGGCTCTTCCTGGGGCGCGGCTACAACTACCCCGTCGCGCTCGAGGGCGCCCTCAAGCTGAAGGAAATCTCGTACATCCACGCCGAGGGCATGCCCGCAGCCGAGATGAAGCACGGACCGATCGCCCTCATCAACGACGGCATGCCCTGCGTGTTCATCGCCAACAAGGGCTCTCAGTACGACAAGGTGATCTCCAACATCCAGGAAGTCCGTTCTCGCGGCGGGCACGTGATCGCCGTGGCCACCGAGGGCGACAAGGAGATCAAGAACCACGCCGAGGACGTCTTCTACATCCCCGACGTGCCCGAGCCGCTGTCCCCGCTGCTCACCGTCATCCCGCTGCAGCTCATGGCCTATCACGCGGCCGTGATCCGCGGGCACGATGTCGACAAGCCGCGCAACCTGGCCAAGAGCGTCACAGTGGAGTGAGCCCCCCGGGCGACGTTCACCGGACGTCTCCCCCCGCATAAACCCGCCCTCACACGCGACTCATCGCCGCCTCATCCGTGCGCGGTACCCTCGTGCACAGATATGAGCAACGCTGCGAGCCCGGCCCACGACGCTCGCACGCTCCCGCATACGGAAAGGAGAACGCATGCTCGGCTACGGGCTGATCGGACTCATTGTCCTTGTCCTCGACATCCTCGCGATCGTGAGCATCCTCGGCTCCTCGAAGCCCGTGGAGTGGAAGCTGCTCTGGATCCTCCTCGTCCTTCTCCTGCCCGTGATCGGCATGATCCTCTACTTCCTCATCGGAAAGGGAACGTGACGGCACGGCTCGCCGCGCCGGAGCAGCCGACCCGACGCGCGCACGCAGACCCGGCGAAATGAAAAAGGCCCCCCCCTTCGGGACGGGCCCCACCTCACGCTCGACGGAACTCAGCACGACGTGTTGAAGTTGCCCACGATGATGTTGATGTCCGCGGAGTCCACAACACCGTCGTAGTTCACATCGCCTGTCAACAGACACCCGTTCTGCTGGTACTGGGAGATCGCGATGTTCAGGTCGGCCATGTCCACGTCACCGTCGAAGTCGGCGTCCCCGTCGAGATCCGTTCTCACGAGCAGCCACACTTCCCCGGCACAGCTGTACACGACGCGAAATTCCGAGCAACCAGACAGCGTCGGCAACGACGTAATCGCAAACGCGCCCTGCACACTGGCGGCATCGATGATCCGGAACTGACTTCCCGGGGCGGGCGTGTACATCCCGACACCGACCTCCAGTTCGCCGTCCAGCACAACGTCGCCGGAGATGCTGAGGTGTGCATGACCGGCAGCGCTGATCTGCGTCGCCAGCTCGCCCGTGCCCTCCTGCTCGAAGTCCCCGTCGATCTCCAACGACAAACTCGACCCGATCGCCGGGATCGCGGGCTCGACCCGCCCCCGGTTCAAGACGAGCGGCGCGTCGATGTATCCGGCGCCGATCAGCGCACCGTACTGACGCACATTGACCTCCTTCCCAGCCGTCACACACGACCCGCCCGCAAGCTCAAGTCGGCCGGACTGTCCGACCAGCACCTCACCGTCCGCGCTCAACAACGCGCTCGCGCCGCTGACGCACGCCGTTCCATCCCAGCCGCCCGCGGCGCCGTGCTTGCCGATGCGCACCTGATCGCCCGCGTGCGCCTGCCCGTCCCCCACGACCGTCAACAGCGCCAGCGACCCGTCGGTGCCCGAAAATCCCACGATGATGTCCTCGAGCATGTCGAGCCGTCCCCCTTCCGTCACGATCACGTGAGACGTGGAGCTGCCCACCTGCCAGCCGCCATTGACGTGAATCGCCGTGTGCACGGAATGGACCACACCGTCCGTGACCACGAGCGTCGGGTCCGTCAGCAACGCTGCAAACCCGATCGTGAAGAACGAACCGAGCGGAAGGCCGTCGCTCGGATCGAAGAACGTCAGGGTATGCCCGTCGAGTTCGAGCCGTACGACGCCCGTCTCGAACCAGCCCGCCAGGGACGTGTAATCGTCGTCGAACGTCACGCTGTACGTGTTCGGAAGCTCAAAGTGCACGACGTTCCCGCTCGGCGTCGCCGTGGGCGTCCAATTCCCCTTCACCCCGTACACGCCGCCGCTCGAGTTCGACCAATACAGGTGCGACCCGCTCGCCCCGAACGTCGTCACGAATACGCAGATGAGTGCCCCAGTTGTGCGCATGATCCAATCTCCATGTCGCATTCCGGATGCCGTCTCTCCGACCGAACTGCCGACCGTGACAACGGCCCCATCTCTCGAACGTAGCGTCCGTGCAGACGCCCCCGCATGCGCAGGCGTGACGCCCTCCCGCACACATGTGAGGCGACTCAATGAGGAATTCAGCGCGAACATTCAATTTCGTGCCTCAACGGCGCGTCCGAGCACACCGACACAGCACTCCTGAGGATTGCAAAATGTCGGCCACGCGCGGTTATCCACAACGCAGCTCATCACGCGCCCAATGAAAAAAGCCCGCCCCTTTCGGGACGGGCCTTTGCTCTACTGGTCAGCGAGTCTTCGTCAGATCGTCTTAGCGACGACGACGCAGGCCGGCGAGGCCGGCGACGCCCATCAGCGCCGCGGCGCCGGGGGTCGGAATCGCGCGACCGACGTACAGGTTGTCGAGCGTAGCCCAAGCGTTGCCGCCCGTGTCAGCCGCGTCGATCAGGATGCTCGTGATCGCCACGCCGCTCGTGAAACCCGTGAAGTCCGAGGCGGACGAGGAGTTGAACGAACGGGTCTGGCCGTCGCTCAGCGTGATCGTCATGGCTGCGGCGAACGGCTGGAAGTTGATGTCCGTCGACCACATGTTCCCGCCGACCGCCGTGGGGGCGCCGCCCGTGAACGTGACGAGGATCGCGTCCGTCGCGGAGTCCGTCGAGATGATGCCGGGGTCGTTGAACAGGTTGTTCGTACCGGGGCCCGTCGCGCTGACGGTGTACGAGAAGCCGCCGCTCGAGAAGTTCAGGCTCGGGACCGAACCCGTCGGCACCGAAGCGAAGTTCTCGAGGTAGAAGCCGGCCTGCAGCTGCGCCACGAAGGACGCCTGCGTCGTGAACACCGTGGCCGACGAGACGCCTGCGAACGCAGCGCCGGCGGCAACCGCCACAAAAGCACACTTGGTCATTTGGTTCCCTCCCAGGCTGCGCCACGCTTACCACGCGGCGGCTGGACGTGTTTCCCGTTCTCCAAATCCGTAGGCCGACCCCACGGTTGGGAACATCCCCATCATAACGCCATTCCAGCGCAAAACAACCCTTCCTCTGGTTTTCCCCTTGATCTCTCTCCCCAACTTTAATGACTACTCCCGTGTCCCATTTCCCTCCGCACCACCGACACCCCCATTTTCCAGAAACTACGCCCACCAAACACCGATCTATAGTCCGATCACACTCCCGTCCCATCGACGGACGCCTCCTCTCCGAACCGACCAATGCCCGACCCAGCAACCCCCATCTTCACATTCCCCCCGTTCCTGGCGGACAGCATGGTCCAGTCGGTCGGCCCGCATCTCGCCTCCGTCGGCCTCCTCGTCGCAGGCATCGTCCTCTGGCTCGTTGGCGGACGCCTGATGCGCGCCGCCTCCGTCGTCTCCCTGGCCATCGCCGGGGCCGCCCTCGCCTACACCGCCCCTGCCGAACTCAACATCGACCTGCACCCCCTCCTCACCGCCGCCCTCGGCCTCATCCTCGGCGCCTTCGCAGGGGCCATCCTCTTCCGATTCTCCATGGCCGCCACTCTGGCCGTCTCCCTCACCCTCGCCGTCGTCACCTCCGTCGCCCTCGCGCGCGACCTCCACCACCGCGCACCCGACGCCGTCCGACCCGTCGACACCCGGACGCTCCTCTCCAGTGCCTCGGCACTGGAGTCCGGCGACCAGTCCGTCTACATCTCCCGCGCCGGCAGCAGCAACGCGCCCGCCGCATCCCCCACGAGGCAGCGAGGATCCGACGACGCCACCGCCGCGATCAACACCGCCATCGACCGCGTGCTCGACGTCGTCACCGTCGCCGCCGACGACGCCAAAGCCCGCTGGGAGACGCTCGAACCCGACGATCAGTCCGCTCTCCGACTGGCCGCGCTCGCCGGCGCCTTCTTCGGCTTCGGCCTGGGCATGATGGCCCCGCTGTTCGCAGCCTCGATCGTCACCTCCGCCCTCGGCTCCGGCCTCTTCCTCGCCTCCGGCGCTGCACTCGCCTCCGCGCGCGATTGGGCGTTTGCCGACCGCCTTCCCACCACCGTCCCGGCATGGGCCGTGCTCTGGCTCGCGCTCACCGTCATCGGCACGTTCGTGCAGACAATGCCGTCAGGCTCGAAACGCAAGCCCAAGCGCGAGCCCCGCTGTGCGCAGAAGCACAAGCCCGACGACGCTGCCGCGTCTCCCGCGGCCTGATCATCCTGTTTGTCTGTCGGAAGACCCCCGAACGCCGCGATCAGTTCGTGGATGCGCGTTCCGTGTCCGCACCCGTCGTCCCGTGCGCCGTCTTGCCCTTGGTCAAGCTCTCTGCGGCACGAACCACGCTCCCCTCGTCCACCTGCACCGCCTTCACGCTCGCACGCTGCAGGCCCCACACAAACGGCAGCGTCGCCACCACCGATGCCCCCGACAACGCCGTGGCAAGCGCCCGCCCCAGGAGCGGCGTCGGCCGCGCCTTGGCCGCGGCGCCGTCGCGCTCGAAGTACGCGCTGCTCACCAATCGCAGGTAGTAGAACGCACCGACCGCCGAGTTCAGGCCCATCACCACCACGAGCACGATCTCGCCCGCCGAGATGGCCGACGTGAATAGGAACAGCTTCGCGAAGAAGCCCAGCAGCGGCGGGAAGCCCAGCAGCGACAACGCGCTCAGCACGAAGCCCCAACCCACCCAAGGCCTTGCCTTGCACAGACCGCGCAGGTCGTCGATCGTCTCCAGCTCGATCGTCTCACCGTCCGCACCGTGCCCGCGCTCGAGCGCCGCAAGCGCCGCGAACGCCCCCACGTTCATCAGCCCGTAGCACAGCATGTAGAACAGCGAGGCGCTCAGCCCGTTCGTCCAGATCGACGACGCGCCCGAGCCCGCCGTCACGGGGCCCGCCACCAGACCCACCAGCATGTACCCCGAGTGCGCCACCGACGAGTACGCCAGCATCCGCTTCACGCTGCTCTGCAGCAGCGCCATCGCGTTGCCGACCGTCATCGTCACCGCAGCCATCACCCACACCACCACGCGCACCGCCTCGGGCAACCCCTCCCCGAAGCTCCACCCCGGGCACGCCAGCAGCAGCATCGCCGACACCAACCCCGCGGCCTTCGGCGCGAACGCCAGATGCGCCGCCACCGGCGCGCTCGACCCCTCGTACACGTCCGCCGCGTAGAAGTGCATCGGCGCCGCCGCCATCTTGAACGCCACGCCCACCAGCGCCAGCGTCAGCCCCGCGATCCCCAGCAGCCCCGCGCGCCCCTCCGCGAACGACGCCGCGATCTCCGGCAGCATCGTCGTCCCCGTCGCCCCGTACAGCAGCGCGAACCCATACAGGAACACCGCGGCGCCGAACGCCCCCAGGAAGAAATACTTCACCGCCGACTCGCCCGACCGCTCCCGCGACGTCGACAACGCCACCATCACGTACGTCGGAAGGCTCGTCAGCTCGAGCGCGAGGAACAACCAGATCAGGTCATCCGCCGACGCGCACAGCATCACACCCGTCAGGCTGAACAGGAAGAACGCCGCGAACTCCCCCCCCGTCGAACGGATCGGGTCGAACTTTGCCGCGCCGCGCGCCACCAGCCGCTCATACCCCCGGTCCACCGACCCCGCCAGCACCAACACCAGCAACAGCCCCACCACCGCCACCATCGTCTTCACGTACGGCGTCAGTCCCGGGATGAGCCCCACCCGCCCCTCCGTCGTGATCGCAAGCCAACCCGCGATCACCAGCGACACACCCGTCACCCACCACACCAGCCGACGAACGCCCGCGTTCCGCGAAACGCCCAGCAGCATCACCACACACGCCGCGATGAACAGCGCGATCTCGGGCCGGATGACCGCAAGCCTCTCAATCACCGCGACGCCTCCTCAACCACAATCACCCCTGCCGTCCGCGTGGCCGCGTTCGTGCTCTTGACCTCATCCACCCCGGCCAGCGTCACACCCACCGGCGCCTCCAATGCCCGCAACACCGGCGTCGGATACACGCCGAGCACCAGGCACGCCAACGCCAGCGGCGCCAGCACGCCGATCTCGCGCTTCGTCAGGTCCGACACATGATGATGGCCGTGACCGTGATCATCGTGCGCATGCGGCTCGCGCAGCGGACCGAACACGATCGCCCCCACCATGTACAGCAGGTACATCGCGGCCACGATCATCCCCACCCCCGCGATCGCCGCGTACCAGGGCCCCAGCGGCCCCGTCGTGCCGCCCACCCCGAACGTCGCGCCGCTCTGGAACGTGCCCATCAGGCACATGAACTCACTGATGAACCCGTTCAATCCCGGCAGCCCGACCGACGCCATCGCGAAGTACACCATGAAGAACGACCACACCGGCATCCTCTTGGCCAGCCCCCCCACTTCCTCGAGACTGCGCGTGTGGTACCGCTCGTACATCATGCCCACACAGAAGAACAACGCGCCCGTGCTCAGGCCGTGATTGATCATGTACATCACCGAGCCAGCCCCGCCCACGGCGTTGAGCGAGAATAGCCCCAGCACGCAGAAGCCAAGGTGCGCCACGGACGAGTACGCCACCAGCTTCTTGACGTCGCGCTGCACCCAGCAGATCAGCCCGCCGTACAGGATGCCCACGATCGACACGCCCGCGATCAGCGGCGCCCACTCCACCACGGCCACCGGCAGGAACGGCAGCACGAACCGGTACAGCCCGTACGTCCCCAGCTTCAGCAGCACGCCCGCCAGCACCACCGAGCCCGCCGTCGGCGCCTCCGTGTGCGCCAGCGGCAACCACGTGTGCACCGGGAACAGCGGCGTCTTCACCGCGAACCCCGCGAGCATCGCGAACAGCACCCATCCCTGCTCGCCCGCGCTCAGGCCGCGCGCAGTCTCCATCAGCCCAGCGATCGAGAAGTCCCACGCCCCAACCTCGAGCGAGCGCGTCCACGCCACGTACAGCAGGCCCGCCAGCGTCAGGATCGACCCTGCGAACGTGAACAGAAAGAACTTCACCGCCGCGTACTTCCGGTTCGTGCTCCCGAACAGCGAGATCAGCACGAACATCGGGATCAGCGTGAACTCGAACCCCACGTAGAACGTCACGATGTCCCGCGCCACGAACACCGCGGCCATCGCCCCCTGCAGCGCCATCAGCCACCCGTAGAACGCCCGCTCCCGCTCCGTGATCGCGCTGAAACTCCCGATCACGCACAGCGGCGCAAGGAACCCGGCCAGCAGCAGCAGCATCGCCGCCACGCCGTCCACGCCGAACAGCAGCGCAGGCCCGACGTCCCCACCCAGCGCGTAGCTCGCCAGGAACTGAAACTCGTCCGTGCGCCCCCAGTCGAACGTGAACACCACCCCGAGCGTGATCGCAAAGAACACCAGCGAGCCGATCGTGGCGAGCCGACGCGCAAACCGCGCAGGCCACGCCGCGATGCCGAGGCCGAACAACGCCGGGATGACAACGCTCAGCAGCAGCATCAGGTAAGCATCCACACCACGAGGAGAACGAACGCCACGCCGCCCGCCATGCCCGCGGCATAACCCTGCAGCACCCCGCCCTGCGCGGGACGGATCGACTGTGCCAGCCCCCTGGGCAACCACCCCGCCAGATTCACCAGCCCGTCGACGAACAGCTTGTCGATCAGGTGGAACACGTGCGACAGCACCCACAGCGGCTTGACGATCAGCCAGTCGTAGAACTCATCCACGTACCACTTGGCCTGCGCCCACCTCGGAATCGGCCCGAGCATCGGCAGCAACGCGTCCGCGTTCGCCCGCGCCGCCGTCTTCCGCCCGACAAAGTGCAGCCCGAACGCCACGAGAATGCCCACCGCGCCGACCACGCCCGACACGTAGTACATCACCTTGTGCGGGTCCTGCCCCAAAATCGTCCCGTGCGCCGCCGCATGCTCGCCGTGCGCATCCGCCGCAGGCAGCGCGGCCGTCGAGTGGTGCACCATCATCCCCACCCACCCGTGCTCCGGCTTGTGCACGAAGTACGCGCCCGCCGCCACGATCGAAGCGATCGCCAGCGTCGCCAGCACCAGGTTGATCGCCCACTTCGGCGCGTGCGGATGGAACTCGCCATGCCCGTGACCGCCATGCCCGTGGCCGTGGTCCTTCCCGTGCCCATGCCCGTGATCGTCATGCCCATGCCCGGCGCCGTGACCATGCGCATCCGCGTGGTCATGCCCGTGCGCCTCATCACCCGGCTCGTACGCCTTCGGACCCACAAACACACGGAAGAACACGCGGAACGTGTAGTACGCCGTCAGCCCCGCCGTCAGCAGCAGGATCCAGCCCACCCACTGCGAGCCCGCGATCACCCCGTGCGGCTGCGCGAACGCCTCCGCCAAAATCATGTCCTTCGAGAAGAACCCAGCCGTGAACGGGAAGCCCGCGAGATTCAAGCAACCCACCAGCATCGCCAGCCCGACGATCCCCCACCCCTTCATGAACGCCACGCCCGACAGCTTCCGCAAATCCAGCTGCCCGCCGAACCCGTGCATCACGGCGCCGCAGCACAGGAACAGCGTCGCCTTGAAGAACGCGTGCGTGAACACGTGGTACGCCGCCCCCGCGCTCGTCAGCACCCCCAGCCCCGCGAACATGTACCCCAGCTGCGACACCGTCGAGTACGCCATGATCCGCTTGATGTCGAACTGCGCCATCCCGATCGTCGCCGACCAGAACGCCGTGATCGCCCCGCTCCACGCCACGATGGTCAGCGCCGTGTGCGCCTCATCCAGCAGGAACAGCGGGTACAGCCGGGCGATCAGATACACGCCCGCCGTCACCATGGTCGCCGCGTGAATGAGCGCCGACACCGGCGTCGGCCCCTCCATCGCGTCCGGCAACCACACGTACAGGAACGCCTGCGCGCTCTTCCCAAACGCCCCCACCATGAACATGATCGGCAGCCACGTCTTCACCCACCCCGCGATCGCGTGCCCGCCCCCGTCCACCCCGCTCTGCCACATCTGCATCAGCGGCGCGTACTCGATCGTCCCGAACACCACGAACGTCGTGAACACGCCCAGCGCCAACCCCAGGTCGCCGATGCGGTTCATGATGAACGCCTTCTTCGCCGCTTTCACCGCGCTGGGCCGCTGATAGAAGTACCCGATCAACAGGTACGAGCACAGCCCCACGCCCTCCCACCCCAGGTACAGCAGCAAAAGATTGTCGCCCATCACAAGGCACGACATCGCCAGCACGAACATCGAGAAGTACGCGAAGAACCGGCAGTACCCCGCCCCCAGGTCATGCTCCATGTACTCGCTGGCGTACAACGCGATCAGCGTCGCGAGCCCCGTCACAAACAGCATCCACAGGAGCGTCAGCGAATCGACGTACAGGCTCACGTTCGCCGTGAGCGCCCTGCCCGCCCCCTCACCCCACGCGAAGTTGATCCACTCGAACCCGTGCGCGATCCGCGCCGCCCCCGTCCCCCCATCCAAATAAGTCAGCAGCACCACCACGAACGCCGCAGCCAGCGACGCCACCGTCACGAACGCCGGCGCCTTGCTCTTCACCTTCAGCGCCGCGCACAGCCCGCACACGACCGCCGACAACGCCGGCAACACCGGCACGAGCAGCGCGAGCCCCGCCCCGGCCACCGGTGTCGCAACAGCGCCATGCTCCCCACCCACCGGCGCAGCATGCCCCGGCGCCCCCATCACCCCCGCCAAAGCCGCAAGCAAAGTCGTCGCTGTCGTCACGCGTCAGTTCCTGCGCCTTCCTTAGCCCCTCAACTCCGCGAACGCCGACGCGTCCAGCGTCTCACGCCGCCGGAACAGCAGCACCACCAGCGCAAGCGCCAGCGCCGCCTCCGCCGCCGCGATCGTCAGCACAAAGATCACGAACACGTCTCCCGTGAAATTCAGGTGATACCGCCCGAACGCCACCAGCGCCAAGCCCGCCCCCTGGAACATCAGCTCCGTGCACAGGAACATGATGATCAGGTTCCGCCGCGTCAGGAACCCCACCACACCAATCGCGAACATCGCCCCCGACACAAACAGGTAATGCGCCAGCGTTGCCGTCGGTATCCCCGCCACCCCCACCGTCATCACTAGCTCGCTCACGACGCCACCCCCGTTCCGGGCCCCGTCGCCACCTTCAGCGTCGCCTCCGCCTTGCGCCCTTCCTCAATCTGGATCTGCTTCCGAGCCAGCACCACCGCCCCCAGCATCGCCATCAACAAGATCACCCCCGCCAGCTCCAGCCCCAGCGGATGCTCGCCCACCAGCGCCATCCCCACCAGTTCCACGTTGTCCGCCGTCAACCCCTCCGGCACAGGGAACGACATCGACTCGCCCTTCTCCATCGTCCGCGTGATCTTGTACTTCTCATTCCCCCCCCACCCATCCGGGAACACCACCTCCGCGCTCCCGCCCACCACGCTCACCACCTCGATCTCACCCGGCAGACCCTCGCGCTCCACAAGCGCCCGCTCCACCTTCCGCGGCATCTTCTCCAGGAGCGCCACCCCGTCCGTCGCATGCGACGGCGGAACCGTCGGCAACCCCTTCCCCCACAACCCCGTCAACGCCCCCAGCAGCACAAACCCCGCAACCACGCTCCCCACCGGCGCCCGCGCCGTCCGGTCGTACTCCTTCAACGCCTCGATCGCCTCCGCGGTCGGCGCCTCCGTGGCGAGCATGATCACGAACAGGTACGTGATCAAAATCGCCCCCGCATAAATGATCACCAGCGCAAACGTCAGAAACTCCGCCGAAAGCAGCAGGAAAAGCCCCGCCGACGACAGGATCGTCAAAATGAAATACAGCGCGGCGTACACCGGCCTCGGATGCGTGATCACCCGCAGACTCGCCCCCAGCCCGATCAAAGCAAACACATAGAAGTAGATCGGCGGCAACTCCCCCCCGCTCCGCACCCCGATCGCCACCATCCCCAACCCCAGCGCCAACCCCGCAACCAACGCCCCCAGCGCCTGCGGGCTCAGCCCCTTCCTCGGCAGCGCCATCGACACGCCCACAGCCCCCAGCGCCACCGCCACCAACATCAGATAAGGGTTGAACAGCCCCAATCGACTCGCTCCGCGCGCTCCGCTCAACGCAACCGCCACATGGCGCCGCGCCGAGCGGGCCGCAGAATAGAGCCCCCCACACACACCAGCAACTCCACCTCGCCCCTCCACCCACACCCACCCACTATCCCTAGACGCTTCCCCCATCCCCACCACCCACCAGTACCATCACCACATGCCCGCGCCCCACTCCCCGACACCCCTCCAGGCGCGCATCCCCAACCTCCTCACCGCGCTCCGTCTCCTCCTCACCCTCCTCTTCGTCATCATCCTCTCCCTCTACCGCGTCCAGACTCCCCCCGACCTGGAGACGTACTGGGGAGAGGAATACTTCCCGATCGCCGCCGCCATCCTCTTCACCCTCGCAGCCCTCACCGACGCCCTCGACGGCTACCTCGCCCGCAAGTGGAACGCCGTCTCCGTCCTCGGCCGCGTCATGGACCCCTTCGCCGACAAGGTCCTCATCCTCTCCGCCTTCATCCTCCTCGCCTCGCCCGCGTTCTACGACAACCGCTTCGGCCAACTCTCCGGCGTCTACCCCTGGATGGTCATCTTCATCCTCTCCCGCGAACTCCTCATCACCTCCCTCCGCGCCGTCGCCGAGTCCAAAGGCGCCGACTTCTCCGCCACCCTCTCCGGCAAGCTCAAAATGATCGCGCAGTCCATCGCGGTCCCCCTCATCCTCCTCCTCATCACCGCCCCCTATTTCCTCGGCCCCGACACCATCAACTCCCCCACCGTTCACCGCATCAACATCATCACCGCCTGGTCCGTCACCCTCATCACCGCCTGGTCCGCCATCCCCTACATCACCCGCGCCCTCCGCGTCCTCAGGCCCGCGCCACCCACCTCAACAACAGAGCTACCTCACCAATGAACATCCGCGCACTCCTCGTCAGCTCCCTCGGCCTCGGCTACCTCCGCCCCGCCCCCGGCACCTGGGGCTCACTCCCCCCGCCCGCGCTCTTCTTCCTCCTCATCCTTCTGGGCGCCTCCCACACCTCCATCAACATCGCGATGGCCGCGCTCCTCCTCCTCGGCTCACTCTCCTGCCTCATCCTCGGCGGCTGGGCCGAATCCCACTTCGGCCGCAAAGACGCCTCCTACATCGTCGCCGACGAAACCGCCGGACAATCCATCCCCCTCCTCTTCCTCCCCGCCGCCGCAATCTCCACACCCACGCGCGCCTTCCTCACGCTCTCCGCGGCCTTCCTCCTCTTCCGCATCCTCGACATCATCAAACCACCACCCGCACACCAACTCCAACGACTCCCCACCGGCCTCGGCGTCCTCATCGACGACCTCCTCGCGGGCCTCTACGCTTGCCTCATCCTCCAGCTCTCCCTCCACTTCCTCATCCTGCCTCTCCTCGTGCCTAGTGCCTAGTGCACTTCATTTCCCATCCCTAATGCCCTTCGCCTTCCCGCCTTCTGTCTTCATTTCCGCTTTTCATTTTTCACTTTTCACTTTTCCTGAGGCCCCCACCATGCCCTGCCTCCTTGGCTGTCTCGCTCTTGGCTTCCCCCGACTCGTCATCATCCTCCTCGTCATCTTCTCCAACTACCTGGGGGCCGCCTACCAGACCATCCTCTGGCCACTCCTGGGCTTCCTCTTCGCCCCCACCACCACACTCGCCTACGCCTTCGCCATCAACTCCAACGGCTCCGTCTCCGGCGTCTACCTCATCCTCGTCGTCCTCGCCGTCCTCATCGACCTCGGCCTCCTCGGCTCCGGCGGCTACTCCACCCGCCGAACCATCGCCTACCGAAACGCCGGCGGCGTCAAACGCGTGAAGAACACCGCGGACAACTGACATTCATCCCCAGTCCGCTCGCTTCCGCTGCCGATCGGCGCCGAGATCGCGTTTCCCGATATCACCCAGGACCGCTCCAACGCCGCATCCCGACGCGATTCTTCGACGGCGGGAGATCCGCGGGGTCTTCATCCCCACACCCAGCGCAACTGCGCTCCTCGCCTGCGCGGGCCTCGCCGGCGCTGAACCACGCCGAACACTGACATGTCGGTGCGAGATAGCAGCAGCCCCGTCACACCGACGAGCGCCTCTTCTTTGCGCCTCGTCACACGCGACCGCGCAGCGGAAAGCCGGGCGCGTGGTTCGCCCGGCCATCCCCGAGTGAGTGCTGCTCGCCTGGCGCCCGCCGCGAATGCTCCGCGGTTTGCTCAACGACGCCGACGTGCCGCCCATCCAGCGCCCACCATCATCAACGCGCCGGCGCCGGGCGCGGGAATCTCGCGCGTCGCCACGATCTCGCCCGTGAGCCGCATCTCGGCCCCGGTCCCGTTCCCGAACAGGATCAGGTTCACGTCGAACGGGATCGTAATCGTCTCAACGAAACCCGCCGTCATGATCGACACCGCCACGCCCGCCGTGTTGGTCGCCGAGACGCCCGCCAGCGAGCGCGGCGTCGGATCGAAGAACGGGAAGATCCCGCCGCTCTCGCCGATGTAGGCCACGCTCCCGCTGAACGCCGCGCCGTGGCTCGCCGCGCCGCCCGTCAGATCGAGCGCCACGTCATAGATTCGATTAAACGCGTGACCGCCACCCGACGCGAACGTCTGCATCCCGTAGACGTCCGTCGTGCCCGGGCCCGCGGGGAGGAACGGCCCCGCCGCGTTCGCCAGGCCCACGATGTTGCTCCCGCCCGCGAAGGAAAGGGACGAACCGACCAGCTCCCCAGTGATCGTCCCGCCGTAAGACGCCATGAGCGATCCGGCGCCCTGCTCCGCGTAACCGAAGACGGACCCGTTGAAGTAGTACCGGACCGCGCCGCTGAGCGTCAGCGCGCTCCGGCTAGTATCTACGCTGTACGTCACCGTCTCGGCTCGGGCGCCGAACGCGATGCAGGACAGGGCGGCAACAGTCACGATGGAGGCGCTTCGCTTCGTCATGGCAGGTCTCACTGGCTCTCTCCTCAGGCAGGGTTCGGCATGGCCACACGGCCGTGCCTTCCCCATGCCCTCTGCGACGCGACCCGCATGACCGGGCAACCTCCCGAAAGAATTCCTCCCGAAGACGCGAGCCCAGATCCCGCCGCGAGGGCCGAGAACGCCGCCTCCCCCAACCCGCTCTTCGAGCGGCTCTACGCCGAACTCCGCGCACTGGCCGACCGCCAGCTCCGACAGGAAAAGCCCGGCCTCACGCTCCAACCCACCGCGCTCGTCCACGAGGCCTATCTCCGCCTCCTCCGCAGCGATCAATCCTGGAACGACGAGGCCTACTTCTTTGCGGCCGCGGCCCAAGCCATGCGCCGTATCCTCGTCGAGCGCGCACGCCGCGTCTCTCGACTCAAACACGGTGGCGGGCAGCGCACGCAGCCCCTCGACGACGCAGAAGCGCCCGCCCCGCCCGCGGACCCCGACGCCCTCCTCGCCCTCCACGCCGCGCTCGACGAACTCCGTCAACAGGACCCCGGCCTCGTCGACGTCGTCATGCTCCGCTATTTCGCCGGCCTTACCGTCGAACGCACGGCCGAGGTCCTCAAACGCTCCGAACGCTCTGTGAAATATGACTGGGCCGCTGCCCGGGCCTGGCTCATCCGTCGCATGGATGTACGAAAGGAGCCGCCCTCGCTGTGAACACGCACACGCCCGCCGCGTGGGACCGTATCAAGGCCGTCGTCGGCGAGGCCGCGCCGCTCCCTCCCGACGAGCGTGCCGCCCTCATTGAACAACGCTGCGCGGGAGATCATCTACTCCGCGCCGAGGTGCTCTCTCTCCTCGCCGCGGGCGACTCCTCCCAGGCCCTCATCCACGCCGCAGCAGACTCCTGGGTCGGCGCCGCGCCCGACCTGCCCGAACTCCCGGATGCGGGCCGCCTCGGCGCATACCTCATCGAGCGCGTCATCGCCCAGAGCCCCGGCGCCGTCGTCTACGCCGCACGCCAAGAAACCCCCGACCGCGCCGTCGCGCTCAAAGTGCTCCGTGCCGCCCTCCCCCTTACCTCCGCCGACGAACGCTTCTGGCTCGAAGCCTACGCCGCAGCGCGCGTCGAGCACCCCAACGTCGTCCGCGTCTACGAGGTCGGCTTCCTCAAACTTCCGCCACGTCACCGCCTGCCCTACATCGCGATGGAACTCGTCCAAGGCAAGCCCATCACCGACTACGCCCGCGAGAACCACCTCGACCAGCGCCAACAGGTACAACTCCTCCGCCGAGTCGCACTCGCTGTTGCGCGCATCCACCAGTGCGGCGTCATCCACCGCGACCTCAAGCCCACCAACGTCCTTGTCGATGCTGACGGAGAGCCCAAAGTCCTCGACTTCGGCATCGCGCGCCTCACCGCCGGCCCGCACAGCGCCGCCCGAACGCTCCACGGCCAGCTCCTCGGCACGCCCGGATACATCAGCCCCGAGCAGATCAACTCCCCCGCCGACGTTGACGTCCGCACCGACGTCTGGTCCTTGGGCGTCCTCGCCTACGAACTCCTCTCCGGTGTCTCACCCTTCCTCACTCCCGGCGCCACGCCGCTCGAGTCCATCCACGCCGCCTCCCACGACGCTGCGCCCCCTCTCAAGCGCGTTGCGCCCCACGTCGACCCCGACCTCGCGCGCGTCGTCCACAAAGCCATGGCGCGCGATCGCGACCACCGCTACGACTCCGCCTCAGATCTCGCCACCGACCTCGACAACCTCCTCCACACCCGCCCCGTCTCAGCTCGCCCCGCGACACTACGCTACCGCGCCGCCACTCTCGCGCGCCGCCGCGCACTTCCCCTCACTCTCGCCGCCATCGCCCTCCTCCTCGCCGCCTCCTTCGCCGCAGCCCAGGTACGCGCCTGGCGCCGAGCCGCCGTCGAACGCGACCGCGCCGAGGCCGTCATCTCCGTCATCCGCGCCATGATCACCAGCGCAGATCCCAACTTCGGACACCGCGACGCACGCATGCGCGACGTCCTGCATGCACTCGAAACCTCCCTCCCCGAATCCCTCAGCGACGAACCCCTCACCGACGCAGACCTCCGCTCTCTCCTCGCCTCCATGCACTTCGGATTGGGCGACTACGACCACGCCCGCGCGCTCCTCGAACAAGCCCTCGCCCTCCGCGACCGCGCCGGCGCACACTCCTCCCCACAGGCTTTCGCCGACCGCGCCGCTCTCGTCCAAGCGCTCCGCTGGCTCTACCTCACCAACGACGCACTCGACCTCGCCTCACGCATCACCGCCGACGCCGCTCGCATCCTCGGCCCAACCCACCCCGCCACACTCGACGCCCGCGAAGCCCTCGCGGGCTGCTTCCACGACCTCGACCGCCTCGACGACGCCGTGCGCGAATACCGCGCCGTACTCACCGCCCGTCTCGCCATCCATCCCGAATCTCACGACGCCCCCCTCCGCACACGCTCCGAACTCGCCTCTGTCCTCTCCGACGCCGCTCGATACCACGACGCCGAGCGCGAACTCCGCGAGATACTCCGTCTCCGCCCCGCGCCCTCCCACGCACTCGACACCCTCACCGTCCGCGCCAACCTCGCACGTGTCCTCGCGGAGCAAGGCCGCCTCGACGACGCCGTCCTGCTCCTCCGCGCAACCGACCGCGACGCACGCGAAGCCCTCGGCCCCGATCACCCTACCTCCATCACCGCGCGCAACAACCTCATCGAGTTCGTCCGACGACAATCCGACGAGCTCGAAGCACTCAGACTCGCCGACGAACTTCTCGACGCCTGCATCTCCACACACGGCTGGGCGCACGATCTCACGCTCAACACCTTTGTCGGCTACGCCACCTCTCTCGTCCGTGCAGGCCGCGCCGACGAAGCCCTCCAACTCTCCGAACGCGCCCTCGAGCAGACACGCAACGTCCTTTCCGACGACAGCCCCTGGCTCGCTCGACTCCACGCCACCCTCGCCGCCGCTACCGCAGGCTCCGGCCGCCCTGCAGACTCCATCCCCATCTACCGCGACGCCATCGAACGTCTCTCCACCTCTCTCGGCCCCGACCACCGCGCCACCCTCACCGCCCGCAGCAACATGGCCCTCGCCATGATCGACACCCGCGACTCCTCCTCAGCTGTGCGCGTGCTCCACGATGCGCTCCGCGCCGCCGACGAGGCCGGGTACCTCGAGATGCAGCCCGTCCTACGACGCAACCTCGGGCGCGCACTCCTCGAATCCGGCGATCACTCCGCCGGCGTTCAGGAACTCATTTCCGCCTATCACCTCAGCGTCGCACGACAGGAGCACGCCAATGCCATCACTTGCGCCCGACTGCTCGCCGAACACTTTGAACGCGCACAAAGCCCGACCGACGCAGAACTCTGGCGCGCCCGCGCGGCCCCTGGTGGTGATCCCGGCCGCTAAACCGCCGCCACGTGCTACGAAGGGATCGAGGCCGACTTGTAACCTTAATCAACACTCCCCCATCACACCCTCCGATCCAACAACCTGTACCCCACCGCCTCCGCAACGTGCCCCTCGCTCACCCGCTCCTCCCCCGCCAGATCCGCGATCGTCCGCGCCACCCGCCGAATCTTGTCGTACGCCCGCGCGCTCAACCCCAACTCCTCGATCGCCTGCCCCAGCAGCCCCTTCGCGCTCTCCCCCATCTCCGCGTACCTGTCCAACTCCTTCCCGCGCAACCGCGCGTTCGTCGTCTCACCCTGCCGCACTCTCTGCAGCTCCCGCGCAACCCGCACACGCTCCCGGATCTCCCGCGTCGACGTCCCCCGCGCCCCCTGCTCCCCCGCCGTCAATTCCTTCCAAGCCACGCTCGGCGCCTCCACGTGAATATCAATCCGATCGATCACCGGCCCGCTCACCTTCGCCAGATACTTCTCCATCTCCCGACGCCCCGCCCCATCACCCTCACGCACCGCCGTCCCCTTCGGCGTCGGGTTCATCGCCGCAACCAGCATGAAGTCCGCCGGGAACTTCGCCTTCCCGCTCGCTCGGCTCACCGTCACGCACCGATCCTCCATCGGCTGACGCAACGTCTCCAACACCGCGCGCGGAAACTCCGGCAACTCATCCAAAAACAAAACTCCCCGATGTGCCAGACTCACCTCCCCCGGCCTCGGATCAGTCCCACCTCCCGCCATGGCAGGCACGCTCACCGTGTGATGCGGGCTCCGCACCGGACGCCGCGCGACGATTCCCCCCTTCCCCCATCCCCCCGCGCGCACCGTCGCCCCCGCAGCCGAGTACACCCGCGCCACCTCCAGCGCCTCCTCCGCGCTGAGCGCCGGCATCACGCCCGCCAACGCCTTCGCCATCATCGTCTTCCCCGTCCCCGGTGGGCCGATCATCAACACGTTGTGACCGCCCGCCGCGGCCACCGTCAGCGCGCGCTTCACACCCTCCTGCCCGCGCACCTCCGCAAAATCAATCTCCGCCTCCACCTCCTGCGCCAATCTCCCTAAGTCCATCCCCTCCCGCGCCCGCGCCTCCAGCGCCCCGTTCAACACCCCCACCACCTCCGTCAGCGTCCGCACGCCGATCACATCCACCCCCTTCACCAGCGCGGCCTCCTCCGCATTCTCCTCCGGCACAACCACCCACCGAATCCCTCGCTCCTTCGCCATCGCCGCAAGCGCAATCGCCCCGCGCACCGGCCGCACCCTCCCATCGAGCGCCAGCTCCCCGGCAAACACGCACGCGCGCACATCCACGTCGCGCGAATCTCCATTGCGCATCTGCGAGCTCTTCCCCGCGCCCACGCCCACCCCCGCCCTCGACCGAATCACACCGCTCGCGCACAACAACGCCACCGCGATCGGAAGGTCATACACCGGCCCTTCCTTGCGCTCCTCGGCCGGCGCCAGATTGATCACCGTCTTCCCATCCGAAAACACATACCCCGAGTTCTGCATCGCCGACCGCACCCGCTCGATCGACTCGCGCACCGCGCTGTCCGGCAACCCCACGATGTGCTGACGGTCGAGCCCCAACTCCTCGACGTCCACCTCCACCTCACACACCGACGCCTCAACACCCGTCAAAATAAAACTCAACGCCCGCGCCAGCATGCAAACATCTCCCGCGCGCCACACGCACACACACCGCGCCCCACCAGCATACCTCCCGCCCAAACATCACCCAACCACCTCTCCCCCACATCCCGCGCCTTTCATCACCCATCCCATGAACACCCAATCCCCCACCACCCGCTTCTCCTCACGCGTCTCCTCCTACACCCGCGCACGACCCTCCTACCCCGACTCCGCCCTCGACGCCCTCCTCGCCGCGCACCGTGCACTCCATCCCGACATCCCCCACCCCGTCATCGCCGACCTCGGCGCCGGCACCGGCATCGCCTCACTCCAACTCGCCAACCTCTCCTGCCCCATCTACGCCGTCGAACCCAACCCCGACATGCGCGCCGCCATGCCCGCGCACCCCCTCATCACCACCATCTCCGCCACCGCCGAATCCACCTCCCTCCCCTCCTCCTCCATCGACATAGTCCTCGCCGCGCAGGCCTTCCACTGGTTCAACCCCGACGACGCCATCCGCGAATTCCACCGCATCCTCAAGCCCCGCGCACTCGCCGCCCTCCTCTGGAACTCCCGCAACCCAAGTGACCCCGCCACCTCCGCCTACTACGAAGCCGTCAAACGACACGCCATCGAACCGCCCTCCTCACCCTGGGCCAGCGCCACCTCCGACCCCATCAAGGCCGCGCGCCCCCTCGCAGACTCCCCCCTCTTCACCAACTTCCGCTACCACCGTTTCAGCAACTCCCAGTCCCTCCCCCGCGAACTCTTCATCGAGCGCGCGATGTCCGCCTCCTACTCGCCCTCGCAAGGCCCGGCCCACACCGCCCTCATCGCCGACCTCAACGCCATCTTCGATCAACACGCCCGCAACGACACGTTCACATTCCAATACCTCACCGAACTCCACACCGCCGAGCGCGCCTCATGACCCACACACCCCGCCTCCTGATCCTCCTCACCTGCTTCCTCCTCTGCGCACTCGCTCAGAGAACCGGCGCCGCCCCTCCCCCCTACCTCACCTTCGTCGAGGAAAAAGACTGGACCATCCACCTCGAGATCGAACTCCGCGCCGAGTCCGTCCTCCACTTCCCCAACACCTCCGGCAACACCCCCGGCTACACCACACCCTCCGTCTCCTTCCGATCCGCCGACGTCATCTTCCCACTCATCGAATCCACCTCCTCCTCCACCATGCTCCTCGACAACTTCAACTTCAAAACCCAACTCATGTGGGAATCCGTCGTCTACGACGATCAACCCGCCCTCATCCCCGCCCCCTCACCCACCGGCCGATTCGCGCACTGGCGCTTCGACCCCCGCCACGACAACTCCCTCTACACCGGCAACCGCCTCCGTCTCATCCTCGACATCCCCGTCCTCTCCCGCGAAACGCGACTCAACGAACGCGCCGCCTCCTCCGTCACCTGGCCCCTCCAACCCTGGCCCGCCGACATCGCCGCCGCGCTCGAACCACAGCAGTTCGTCGAGTCCGACGCACCCGAACTCCACGCCCTCCTCAAATCACTCCTCCCCAACCACGCGCCCCGCTCCCTCCCCCCGCTCCTCACCGCCAAAACCATCCTCGCCCAGGTCGTCAACCGCTTCCAACCCAACACCATGGGATACGACTTCGGCTCCACCGGCCTCTTCCGCGGCTTCGACATCAACGGCGCACGCGCCGCCGCCATCGCCTTCAACGAAGGCGACCCCAAAGTCTCACCCTTCGACATCCCCTGCCTCTATGTCGCCCTCTGCCGCGCCGCAGGCCTCCCCGCACGACTCGTCCTCGGCTTCGACCCCGTCACCTCCGAAAAGCGACGCTACCCCTTCTTCCACGTCTGGGCCGAGATCTACCTCTACGACGAAACCGCCCCACCGCTCAAACGCGGCGATCCCCCAGGCCAAGGCCAATGGATCCCCGTCGATCCCATCAAACAACGCGAGTTCTCCTCACGCGCACCACCCATCAACTCACCCTGGCTCTTCTTCGGCACGCACGAACACCTCAAAGACCTCATCCCACTCGCGCACACCTTCCACCCGCCCACATCCATCCTCACCAAACCCGTCGCGGCCTACGGCTCGTCCGCACTCTGGGGCTGGCGACCCGAACCCTCCTTCCCAATCCTCGACCAACAACTCCGCGCCTTCGCCGCACGCTCCGCCCACCGCGCGCCGAGATAAGCACAAAGAAGCGTGCGCCCCGGCCACCTCTCCCACGGCTCTGCGTGGGAGAGGGCAGGGTGAGGGCTCCATGGCCTCCTTCTCCTCCGCGCCTCGTCTACTCGCACAGTCACTCAACTCGACAGTCGCGCCGTGACAACCCCTCTCCCCTTGCGGGAGAGGATGTCGTCACGCGCAGCGTGACGACAGGTGAGGGGGCTCGATCCGAACGACTCCACCTCTCCTCTCATATCCTCCCCCCACACACACCCAGGAGCCCACCCATGCCATACGTCGACGGCTTCGTCGTCCCACTCCCCAAGAAGAACCTCCCCGCATACCGCGCACTCACCCGCAAGGTCGGCAAGATCTGGATGGAGCACGGCGCCCTCGCCTACTACGAGTGCATCATCGACGACCCCAAGCCCGGCGTCGGACTCCCCTTCCCCAAACTCACCAAGCTCAAGCCCTCCGAAACCGTCTGCTTCTCCTGGATCCTCTACAAATCCAAGGCCCACCGAAACAGCGTCAATAAGAAGATCATGAACGACCCGCGCGTGAGCGCCATGTGCGGCCCCATGGACAAGATGCCCTTCGACCTCAAACGAATGGCCTACGGCGGCTTCAAACCACTCGTCGCATTGACCTGACCAAGCCGCGGCCCCCGATCACTCGCCCCCGAGGCCCACATCAGCCGAGCGCTGCCCTCTTCGCTTCGGACGCTCCGTCACGAGCCGTGTCGCACCCTCTCGTGCCGTCGCACTGAAGAGCGATGCCACGTCCTCCGCGCTCGGCAGCGAAGCCGCCAACCACACCGGCGCCGTCGGCGTCGATCGATAAGGCTCCTCCGCGCGACCGTCTGGGCGCCACCAATACTCCACCATCAGCTTCGCCCGTCCGCTCCGCACCGTCAGACCCACAGGCCAGCCCTCCCCTTCACGCAGACCGCTCCCGCACAGACCGCGCAACATCGAGCCCATCTTCCCCCGATAGTGAGCATGCAGGTTCGGCTCCTCTGTTCGCTCCACCGCCGTCAGCCGGCGCAGCCCCACGTGATACAGCAGCAGCGGAATCGAAGCACGCCCCTCCCCGTCCCCCACAACGACGCCGACCCCCGCCACCGTCCACGCGCTCCCGAGGTCCGCAATCAGCGACAACGCGATCTCGAGCGACTCCGCACGCGACACGTCGGCGCCCGAAGTCGTCAAGAGCCTCGAGTATTGCAGGCTGTGACGCCGCCGCCGCTCGCGCGTCGCGCGCTCCCCGATCTCCGGCTCCCCCTCCAGGTGCGCCCTCAGTCGCAGCCGCTCCTCCAGCTCATTCCTCGACCAACCCATCCGAACCGTCTGCTTCAGATACCACGCGCGCTCCAGCGGGCATTTGCACCGCGACGTGATCAACACGTTGTGCGCCCACCCCGCCTCCCGAGACAACGCCCGCAATTCCGGATGATCGCGGTACTCCCGATAATACCGCAGCATCGACCATAGATTCGCCTGCGAAAACCCCAGCAACCCCGGAAACTCACCCGACAGCGCCTCCGACATCGCCCCCGTCACATGCGCCGCCTTCTCCCCGCCCTCCACCGCCCGCTCCATCAGCTCGCCGATGTCCCAGTGAAGATCGCACGTCTCACGATGCACCGCCTGCAGGCTCGCGTGCCGCGACGCGCGGATCCGCTCGCAAATCGCGAGGAGCACCTCGCCCCGCTCAACAATCTCGCCCGTCCATCCGCTCATGGTTCGCACCGATTCTACTACCCGCGCCGCGCTCCCCGCCCGACTCACCCACACCCCACCCCGTAGTTCCCCAGCACTCCCACCAGATCCAGAAAGTCACACGCGCCGTCCAGGTTCGAATCCCCGAGCAGAAACTCCCCCGTCCCCCCGAAATCCGACAGCACGTTGTTCAAGTCCAGAAAGTCCACCGTCCCGTTCCCGTCCGTGTCCCCGAGGCACGTCGGCTGCGCCCGCACCACGAACCGGCTCATCACCCGAGCCACGCGCGTCGTCACCTCACCCGGATTCGCATTCAACTCCGCCTCGTCATACCAATCAATCCCCCACGTCGTCACCGTCAACTCGCGCGTCCCCGCATCGATCTCAAACTCCGTCCACCCGTACGTGTTGGTCGCCGTGTACCCACCCTCCAGCAGCGTCGCACGGATGCTGCTCTCCTCCAGCCCCACAAAGTCGTACCCCAGCGAGAACACCTGCGCGTTGATCAGCAGCGCGATGTAATTCTCCTGCTGCTCCCGCGTCCACGACAGGTACGTCCCCAGCGGAATCGCCCCCGGCAACCCGAAACTCGCCACCAGTCCCGCAACCGTCGGACCGAACGGCGCGGCGTACGCCACCGCCCCCGTCACTACCTCGAACGCGTTCGCGTTCACCTGCGCTTCCCCCACGCCGAACGAGTACGTCAGGTTGTTCACCACCGTCCCGTGAATGTCCGCCGCGACGAACACCACGTTCCGGATGTCGTTCGACCGCACGAAGTGCAGAATCTCCGTCCGCTCCGCCGCATACCCCTCAAACCGATCCGACGCCAATATCACCCCCAGATTCTGAATCGGCTCCGGCACAAGCACGAACTGCCACGTCACCCCCGCCTGCTTCGCCGCGAGCATGTCCGCCTTCAGCCGCTCCACCTGCACCCGCCCGAGCATCGTCCGCGTCGGATCGAACGACGCCTGCAGAAACGCCTGCGCCTGCGCCGGGTCCAGCGGGTCCGTCACCCCCGGCAGCTCCTCATCCCGGAACGACCGCGCGTCGAGCATGTGAATCGCCGCGTCCCGCCCGAACACGCGCGACCGATACAACCGACGCTCCCCGTCCGTCCGCGGGTCCCCCGAAACCGCCCAGAACTCATCCCGCGCCGGGTTGTACTCCTGGAACGCGAGCAACCCCGTCTCGTACAGCGGGTGATCGTTGATCAGCCCCGCGCCCCCGAACCGCGGATCGGACGCCGCAGGCGCCCCACCCGCAAAGTCGTTCGTCACCTCGTGATCATCGATGTTCGCAAACCAAGCCGTCGACGCGCGCAACTCCGCGAACACGTTCAGCCCGTGCCGCTCCCCGTACCCCTCAAGGTGCTTGTCCCGGAACTGCTCGATCGTCACACACTGCGCCACCGGCACGCTCGGCGAAGCCACGTCCGCATAGATCGTGTCACCCAGCGCCACGAAGAAATCCAGCTCCTTCGCCGCCACGTTCGACACCGACGGGTACGGCGACAGCTCCCCGCGCCAATCCCCGCTCACCCCGAACCGCAACCCCGTCCGCTCCCCCGACGCCGCCGTGCGAAACCGCCCCGACGCCACAGCGCTCCCCCCGTCCGTCACCCGGTAGTAGTGCGTCGCGCCCGCGAGCAACCCGTCCACCTCCACCTTCCCCGGCACGCGCACGTCCCCCACCGCAACGCTCATCGCCGACACGACCGCCGTGAACCCCGCGTCCGTGGCCACCTCGAACAACATCTGGCCGGGCGTGTCCGTCCGCGCCCACAGCACCACCGAGGTTGAACTCACGTCCCCCGCGCTCACCCCGCCCGGAAACCCGCGCGCCGCCGCAACCGATGCAAGACACCAGCACCCCCCCACCGCCGCGAACACCGCACGCCGAACAAACCGCCGATCCATCTCTGTCTCCTCTCAGAAGCACCGCCGCAATACGCCGCACCAACTCTACACGCTGCTGGTCCCGCGCCACGCGCAATCTCGACGAAGGTCTCATCAATCCTCCTCACCCGCGCCGCATCTCCCGTCCGTCGCGCCTCTCAACAAGCTCCCACACTCGCCACCTCTCCCACGAGTGCAACGAGTGGGAGAGGGCAGGGAGAGGGCTCCACCGGGGGTGCATCGCTCTACGAACTACATCGCCTCGCACTGAGGTGACAACACGCACACTTCCCGTCGTCGGATCTCGACCTTCCTCTCCCTCTGTATCTCCCATCCCCGTGCGCACACCCGTCCGCCGCGTGCGCACGCCCCGACCCATATCTACGCCCCGCGCGCGCACCAGCCCAGTTGTGCTCGCCGAGCGCGTCCATATCACCGCGATTCGGCGCACCACGACGGTAATCGGGGCCGTTCGCGCGCGCACGACCCCGGGCACTGACCATCCCTGTGCGCGAGCCGGGCCGATCCGGCCCCCTCAAACGTGCGCCCCGTGCGCGCGCATAATGCCCGCGTGATCACCCCACTCAACCCCGCGCGCGACCCCCTCCTCACGCGCATGAAGCTCTCCCTCCGCCTCCTCCACCGCGCGGCCCGCTACCGCCTCAAACTCAACCCCCTCGAACTCAAGCACCTCCTCCCCCACCTCCCCAAAGGCGGCATCGCCATCGACGCAGGCGCCCACAAGGGCGCCTACTCCTGGTGGTTCGCCCGCGCCGTCGGCCCACAAGGCCTTGTCCTCGCCTTCGAGCCCCAACCCCACCTCGCCCACCAAACCGCACGCGCCGCAACCGCCCTCAGCCTCGATCAGCTCAAGGTCTACAGCGCAGGCCTCTCCGACGCCTCCGGTGAAGCCAGACTCGCCTACCTCGACTCCACGACCCACGGCGCCACCCTCAACGGCCTCGACCTCCCCGACACCCAGCACCGCACCATCCCCACCATCGCCATCGACGACCTCCACCTCCAGGCCCTCGACGTGCTGAAGATCGACGTCGAAGGCCACGAGCAGCCCGTCCTCAGAGGCGCACAGGACACCCTCGAACGCTTCAAACCCGCCCTGCTCATCGAGATCGAATCACGCCTCCACGAAGACGGCGCAAGCCCCGTGGACGAAGTCAGATCGCTCCTCGCACCAATCGGCTACGAAGGCTTCTTCTTCACCGACCGTTCCGTGAAGCCGATCGCGGACTTCAACCCCGCAGCCCACCAGACATACGGACAGGGCCACTACTCCAACAACTTCCTCTTCACCTGCCCCGCAAGCCGTTGAGCATCGAATCGCTCGATCCACAAGCCGCTGTATCATCGTGCTCGTGCAGGATCAGGCCACATCCCCGGAAGGGATCGCCCACGCAGTGCAGGCCATCTCGGACGCCACAGGTGTCTCCCCCGCGCTCCTCACCGCCTTCACGCTCACACTACTCACCCTCCTCCTCGCCCTTGTCGCCAGCCTCGTCATCACGCTGGTGGTCAACCGCAACATCAAGGACCGCACCCACAAGCGGTTGCGCCGCCGCAACGTCCGCGTCCTCATCGCAGCCGCCACCGCGCTCGCCCTGGCCGCCCTCTGGTCAGGCGAGGAGATCATCACCCCCCTCACCGACGCGCTCCACATCTCCCCCACCCTCCTCCGGAAACTGCTCCTCTCCATCGCGATGGTGGTCGCGCTCCTGGCCCTCCGCTCGGTCTTCGTATCTGTCGTCAACGCAAGAGTTTCCGACGTCCGCGCCGCCTACCACTGGCGCCGCGCCGCCACCTACACCGTCGGCATCCTCGCCATCGCCGCCCTGATCCTCACCTGGGTCTCAGGCATCCGCGACTTCGGCGCATTTCTGGGGCTCATCACCGCAGGGCTCGCCATCGCCCTCCAGGACCTCCTCGCCAACCTCGCCGGCTGGGCCTTCATCCTCATCCGCAGGCCCTTCGTCGTGGGCGACCGCATCGCCATCGCAGGGCATTTCGGCGACGTAATCGACATCCGCCTCTTCCAGACCTTCCTCATGGAATGCGGGGAATGGGTGGACGCCGACCAGTCCACCGGGCGCGTCATCATGGTTCCCAACGGGTTCGTGTTCAAAAACACCACCGCCTCCTATACACGCGGCTTCGAGTACATCTGGGACGAGATCCCCGTCCTCGTCACCTTCGAATCCGACTGGAAACTCGCGAAAAAGCTCCTGACCGAGGTCGCAAACGAGCACGCGCAGCCGCTGAGCGCCGGGGCGCAGGAGGCGGTCCGGCGCGCGGCGTCGAAGCAGATGATCTTCGTCTCCCAGCTCACACCCTCCGTCTTCACGACGGTTAAGGATTCGGGGGTGTTGCTGACGATCCGGTACATGACCCCCCCGAGGGAGCGTCGGGCGAACAACCAGCGGATCTGGGAGGCGGTCCTCGACGCATTCGGCGCGCAGGAAGGCGTCGACCTGGCCTACCCGACCCAGCGGCACTACCTCAACTACGTGGAGGGCAAGCCAGGCGCAAGGTCCTCCGACGGGCTCTCCGACCACCCCCGGCCCTGAAATCGGGGCGCCGAGACTCCCAACCACCCGGCATGTCCCACGCGAAAAGGCGCGGCGCCTCCGTCGCGTGCGGACGCGCTGAAGGAGCGTTCCCATGCGAGTGGCGGCGGTTGGATCGGTGCTGTTGGGCGTGGCGTTGGCCGGGGTGGGCGTGACGGCGTTGGCGTGGTCGCAGCAGGGCGCCCGTTCATCGGGGCAGGGCGGCGCGACGGCTGCGCAGCCTGCGCGCGCACAGAACGGCGGTCAGGACATGCCGGACCTCATCGGGGCGCTCCAGAGCGTCGAGGGGTGCCTGGGTGTTGACGCGGGCCAGTTCCGGTCGGGCAAGCAGGCGATCTTCGCGTGGTTCGAGAACAAGGAAGCCGCGATGCGGTGGTACAACCACGACGTGCATCAGGGCGTGATGGCGTCGTTCGTGACGGCGGACAGCGGATCGAAGCCTCTGGCCGGCGTGCCGGACGACGTGCCGGTGCTGGCGATCGCGTCGATCACCTACACGGACAAGCCGCACTTCAAGGAGATCAACCTGCCCATTTCCCAGATCGCGATCGAGCTGTATACGCCGCTCAAGGGCGGGATCCATCTCGGGGGCACGTTCGCGCCGGCATCGCTGAAGGTGGACGGCATCCAGGACCTTGCGCCCAAGCAGTGAGGCGCAGCGATCGGAAGCAGAATGACAGCGGGCGACGCGTGGAGCGCCGCCCGCTGTCATTGTCGGTGTCGGTGGATCACTTCGTGCGGTGGAGCTCGAATGCCATCTCGCCGGCCTTGGCGCCCTTCGTGAAGTGCCCCCAGTGCTGCGTGAGGGACTTGCCGTCATCGCCGATCTCGAGGACGAGTGAGCCCATGTAGTCGCCGCCGGAACGGTCGACGTTGGGGCCGCCCGCGCACTCGAAGGAGATGCGCTTCGCGGTGCTGCCGTCGATGCTCTTGAGATAGGGCTGGTTGCCCATCATGCAGTAGTGCGTGACGCCGATGGAGTCGCCGTCGAGGTGATAGATCGTGACCATCTCCTCGGGCTGACCCGGGAAGAGCGTCTCGACCACGGCGGAGCCGCCGGCCGTAGTGCGGTACTCGCAGACGACTTCGGGCTTGCCGTCGCCATCGTTGTCGTCGGATTCCCAGCGGCCGACAAGAGAGCGGATCGCGGTGTGCATGGGGTTCTCGGCCGCGGCCTTCTGCAGCGGGAAATCGGGCCGCGCGTCGGGCTGGCCTGCGAGGGAGGAGGCGGCGAGGACGATCGAGGCGACGAGCATGGTGTTCTCCTTTGATTGTCCGCATTGTAGAAACGGCACGAGCGCCCGTGAAGGACGCTCGCGCCGGTGCATCGGAGTCGTGCGCGACGTGTTTCGTGGTCGGTCAGCTCATCGGCGGCGCCGGACAGTGCAGAGTCCGGCGAGCGAGAGGAGGGCCGCGGCGCCCGGCGTGGGCACGGCCATGGCCACGGCGAACTCACGGACGTTGCCGGCGCCCATGTCCATCGTGCCCGCGACGATCACGCCCTCGTCGGCGCCGAACTCCGAGATGAACAGCGAGAGGGTGTCGCCGCCGCTCATGGAGATGCTGTTGAACGAGTCCGCGAGCGTGGCGCCAGAGAAGTGGGACGTCGGGTTGCTGAGCAGGTCCGCCGGGATGTCCGGGGTATTCATCGAGATGTTGAAGAACGTGTCGAAGGCGGACTCGATGGCGGAGTACGACATGCCGCGGTAGACGCTCGCGTTGAGCACGAAGGTCGGGGAGGATGCATCGACGATGAGATCGACGATGCCGCTGGAGTCGGCCTCGGGCAGATTGCGGACGCGCCAGCCTCCGACGGGCGCGGCGTCCGCCGCGATCGCGGGCACTCCGGCGCCCGTGTAGAAGTCGACTCGCGTTGCGAGGGACCAGTTGTCCTTGAGGATGGTGCGCGTGTAGACGTCGACGTTGTTGTTGCGGACGATGTCGAAGGCGGGCAGGGCCGCGTTGTTGTTGCGTGGCCCGTTGAAGATGGCGGTGGCGCCGCCGGCGTTTGGGAAGCCCGGGGCGGTGAGGATGCCGCCGATGAAGGCGCGACGGAGGATCAGGTTGGAGTACGAGTTGCCGCCGCCCAGGACGGGGGTGGTGACCTTGAAGTGCGTGGCGTTGGGCGTGCCCGCCGGGGCCTGGTACTGGAACCGGTTGAAGCCGATGGCGGCGTTTGCGCCGGCGGCGGTGACGAGGGTGAACGCGGCGAGAACGAGATTCGAGGTCTTCATTGCGTCGCTCCTGAACGGTCTTGATCGAGGCGCCGGCGAGGGCGAGACGGGACGTTCCCGTGCAAGGCTCTGGCGGATGCGTCGACCGGGTTGTGACACGTCAAGAGCGACCACGGCGCGCGTGACTCACGCGCGTCGTGCCATGAAGTTCCGGTTTGTTCAGCGTGATTCCGGCGCGAGACCGGCGCGGATCATCCGCCCCAGCGCGGCTCGCCCCACATGGCGAGATTGATCAGCGGCCAGGCGAAACGCCAGTGTCGGGTGGGATCGTCCGCGACCGCGTCGACGATTTCATCACGGACGAGCGAGCGAACGAAGGTGGAGTTGCGGAGCGTGCTCGCGTGGGCGGGCAGCCAGGCCTGGAAGGGCAGCGGGAAGGATGCCTTCGCGCGGGTGAGCACTTCGTCGGGCAGGACATCCGCGAATGCGTCACGGAGGATGCGCTTGGTTCGCGGGAGGGTGGCGGTGGCAACGGCGGAGTGGGTGTGCGCGTGGCTCTGGACCGGCGCGTACTTGAGAGTGCAGGGAAGGGACTCGGCCAGTGTTGCGACAGCGACATCGGCGAATGGGGTCCGGCCCTCGACGCCGGCGAGCATGGTGGCCGTGTCGAGGCGTTGGAGGAGCCCGGTGAGGTTGATTCGTCTGGTGAGGATGAGGTGTGCGTCGAGTGAAGGGTCGCCGGGGGAGGACTCGGCGGTGCAGCGCGCGAACTCGTGTTCGTAGAAGCGGTGCAGCGCGGCGTCCTCCTCGACGGCGCTCCAGGTTTCCGGCGTGAGCACGGAGGCCTTGTCGTTTGAGGTCATCCACGAGGAGGCGTCGAGGGCGGCTCGTGCGTGCTCTGCGATCGACGCGCGGGCGGGATCGGCGAGCGTTTCGAGGGCCGCCAGGATCTGCCCCTCGTAGCCGGCGAACAGCTCGTCGGCGCCCTCGCCGGAGAGCGTGACGACGCAGCCGTCGGCGCGGAGGCGCGAGGCGATGGCGTGGATCGCGATCTCGTTGGGTGTCGAGAGGGGGGAGGCCAGACGGCGGACCATGTCGGGCCAATCGGCCGAGAATGCCTCGCGCGTGACGTGCTCCTGCGCGTGGCGGAGCGAGCGGGCGTCGGCGAACCGCTGCGCGACGTGCAGATCGTCGTCGTCTGCGTCGGACGGCGCTCCTGCGCAGTAGGTGCGCAGATCGGGATGGATTTCGGATGCGATCGCGGTGATGATCGCGCTGTCGATGCCGCCCGAGAGCAGCGCACAGATGGGCACGTCGGAGCGCAGGTGGCGTTGCACGGCGTCGGCGAGTGTGGCGCGAACGAGCGACTCGGCTTCCTCGGCGCGGATGTTCCAGCAGCGGCCTCGTGGCGCGTTGGGGGTCCAGAAGTCGAGGAGTCGGATCGATGGGGAGGCGCCGTCGAGGTCGCACTGGGCCATCTGGCCCGGGGCGAGCGCGTAGAGGCCGTCGTAGAGCGTGTCGTTGGCGAGTACGGTGCGGATGGTGGAGAGGTAGGCGCTGACCATGGGGAGATTGGGGCGCGTCGGGCCTGTGGGAAGCGCAAGGATGGGCGCGGGCTCTGAGGCGAAAGCGATCTCGCGTTCGTTGGCGTGGAAGTAGAGGGGCTTGATGCCGAGCGGGTCGCGCGCGAGCGTGAGCAGGTTGCGGTGCGCGTCGAAGATGGCGATGGCGTACATGCCGCGGAAACGCGTGAACGCCTCGATGCCCCAGGTGGCGAATGCGTGGATGACGGTCTCGGCGTCGCAATGGGAGGAGAAGCGGACGCCGCGCGCGTTGAGTTCGCGCCGGAGTTCGCTGTCGTTGTAGAGCTCGCCGTTGTAGACGAGG
Source organism: Phycisphaerales bacterium (assembly GCA_050174775.1). Taxonomy (GTDB): domain Bacteria; phylum Planctomycetota; class Phycisphaerae; order Phycisphaerales; family UBA1924; genus CAYPGJ01. The sequence continues at coordinate 602,743 of JBFXJP010000001.1, read as the reverse complement.
TGGAAGCGACCGTCGGGGGTGGAGAGGGGTTGGCGTCCTGCGGGGCTGGGATCGATGACGGAGAGGCGCCGGTGCGCGAGGACCGCGTTGCGGATGCGGAAGATCCCGGAGTCGTCGGGCCCACGGTGGGTGAGGAGGTCGCGCAGGCGCGCGATCTCTCGGTCGGAGCAGGATGGGGTGAGGCCGTGGCGAGCGACGAGGCCGAAGATGCCGCACATGGGGCGGGGTATCGGACGTCGTGAAGTGCCGATTCAGTGCGGGTTTACGGAAGACTGCGGTCGGCTCAAAAGTGCGTGCTCAGGGGGTTGGCTCACGGGTGATGAGCCACCGATCCGGGCCGGCTTCAGGGGTAAACCTCGCGCGGTATGTGCGCGTTCCATCCCCCCAATCGGCGGTGAAACGGAGGTCGTCCGGGGTCTCTTCCAGCATCTCGACGCGGGGGGAGGCCAGTCGGCGGACTGTCCCACGGTTGTCGGAGAGGGGGCCCTCAAACTCGAGGTAGCGGGGTCGGTGGTCGTGGATGCGGGTGGCTTGGATCGGAACCCCGGGGGGGAGGTCTGTGGGGAGGCGGGAGATGCGGAAGGTGATGAGTGGCTGATCGGGGGGGGAGGCGTTATGGGGGAGGAGCCAATCGAAGTGAGGGGGGCCTGAGGGGAGGATATGCAGGAGAAGAGCGGCGTTGGGCATGGGAAGGGAGGGTAGAGGCTCACGGCGGGGGGTGTGCATGTCCGATAGGATCGTGCTCAGAAAGCCAAGAAAGAAGGAAGACGATCGATGAGGCTGATGCTGACGAGCGTGCTGGTGGCTGCGGCGTTGCTGGGGGCGTGCGCGAAGGAAGGGTCTCGGCCGAGCGTGCTCATGGCCGAGGATCTCGGGAACAACGCGTTGCAGGCGGGCGACTACGCCAAGGCGGAGCGGTACTACACGGAGGCCGTGGATCAGTCTCCGGGCCGGCTGCCGGCGCGCGTGGGCCTGGGGAAGGCGCTGCTCGGACAGTCGAAGGCAGCCGCGGCGCGGAGCCATCTCGAAGTGGCGTTGACGCGCGACCCAACGAACTCGGAAGTTGCTGAATTGCTGGCGGAGTCGATGTTGCAGGCGGGTGAGGTGGACGCGATGGTGCGCCTGCTGAAGACGCGCGCGCTCGATCGGCAGCGGGTCGAGGATTGGATCCGGCTGGGGCGGTTCCAGGCCAAGGCGCACGACGCGGACGGGGCCGAGGTTTCGTTGCTCACGGCCGCACGGATCGACAAGGGGCAGACGATCGAGCCGCAGCTCGAGCTGGCGGACTTCTACCGGTCGATCGGTGACAACGAGAGCGCGTTCAAGCGTCTGCGGATGGCGTACTTCCTCAAGCCGCAGGACGAGAACGTGCTTCGTCGGATCCGGGAGCTGGGGGAGGTCCCGGGGCCGACGATGGCGTTGCAGCCCGCCGAGATCGAGTGAGAGCAGGGCTGATTTGACGGGGGCGACGGTGCTTCTACACTTCATCCGGATATAGGGATGAAGCGAGGCTCTGGTGACATCCAGGTGGCGGAGCGTCTGGCGGCATTGTCGGAGATGGTGCGGGTGCGCCTGTGCCGCGTGCTGGAGCGGAAGGAGTTGAGTGTCGGTGAGGCGGCTGCGGTGGTGCAGATGCCGCAATCGACGGTGAGCCGGCACCTGAAGGTGCTGTGTGACGCCGGGTGGCTCCTGAAACGGGCGGAGGGGCCTGCGACGCTGTACCGGCTCGTGCTGGATGATCTGCCGGTGGGAGCGCGGGGTGTGTGGCTGGCCGTGCGTGAGAGCGTGGGAGAGAGCGCGGAGACGCGCGAGGACCTGCGTCGGCTCGAGGCGGTGCTTGCGGAGCGGAAGACGGACTCGCAATCGTTCTTCGGGCGGGTCGCCGGGGCGTGGGACGAGGTGCGGAACGAGTTGTTCGGGGCGGGGTTCACGGCTCGCGCGCTGCTGTCGTTGCTGCCGTCGGAGTGGACGGTGGTGGATGCGGGGTGCGGGACGGGGAACGTGTCGGAGCTGCTTGCGCCGGTGGTGAGGCGTGTGATTGCGCTGGACGAGTCGGCCGTGATGCTGAAGGCGGCGAAGAAGCGTCTGGAGGGGGTGAAGAACGTCGAGTTTGTGCGCGGGTTGCTGGATGAGCCGGGGATTGCGGAGGGGAGCGTGGACGCGGTGGTGTGCGCGTTGGTGCTGCACCACGTGCCTGAGCCGAGGAGGTCGGTGGAGGCGCTCGCGGGGCTGCTGAAGGAGGGGGGTGTGCTGCTGGTGATCGACATGGTGGCGCACGATCGGGAGGAATATCGGCGGTCGATGGGGCACAAGCACCTGGGGTTCAGCGAGGGTGAGGCGGGGACGATGCTGGAGGGTGCGGGGCTGGAGGAGGTTCGGGTGTGGGCGATGACCGGGGAGGCGCAGACGCGCGGGCCGAGCCTGTTCGTGGCGACGGGGAAGCGGGGGAAGGGTGGAAAGCGTCGGGGGAAGCAGGGGTAGGTGCGGGAACGAAGACGCGCGTGTGCGCGATGTGTTGACGCATGAGACAAGAACCGAGCGCCCGGCATGAGCGGGCGTGCCAGAGAAGCGACAGAAGGAGTCGAACGTGCCGAGCGTGATGAAGAGTGAGCCGAAGGGAAAGAAGACGGGCAGCAAGAAGTCGGGGAAGGGTGACGGGACGTTCCTGAGCACGGGGCTGGCGCTGACGAGCGACCTGGCGTACAAGGTGCGCGACATGTCGCAGGCGGAGTTCGGGCGGAAGGAGATCACGCTCGCGGAGCACGAGATGCCGGGGCTGATGGCGTGCCGTGACGAGTGGGGCGCGAAGAAGCCGCTGAAGGGGGCGCGGATCTCGGGGTCGCTGCACATGACGGTGCAGACGGCGGTGCTGATCGAGACGCTGGTGGCGCTGGGCGCCGAGGTGCGTTGGGCGTCGTGCAACATCTTCTCGACGCAGGATCACGCGGCTGCGGCGATCGCGGCGGAGAAGATCGGGGTGTACGCGTGGAAGGGGGAGACGTTGGAGGAGTATTGGTGGTGCACGCTGCAGGCGCTGACGTTCCCGGATGAGAAGAACGGGAGCCTCGGGCCGGACATCATCGTGGACGACGGGGGTGACGCGACGATCCTGATCCACGAGGGCGTGAAGGCCGAGGCGAAGTTCAAGAAGGACGGGACGCTGCCGGACCCCTCGAAGGCGGAGAACGATGAGTTCCGCATCGTGATGGAGCTTGTGAAGGCCAAGTTGCAGGAGGACCCGACGTTCTGGACGCGGATGGCCAAGAACATCCGGGGCGTCTCGGAGGAGACGACGACGGGCGTGATGCGGCTCTATCAACTCGCTGAGAAGAAGGAGCTGCTGTTCCCGGCGATCAACGTCAACAACTCGGTGACGAAGAGCAAGTTCGATAACATCTACGGGTGCCGCCACTCGCTCCCGGACGGGATCATGCGCGCCACGGACGTGCTGCTGTCGGGCAAGATCTGCGTGGTGGCCGGGTACGGCGACGTGGGCAAGGGCTGCGCCCAGGCGCTCGACGGGCAGAAGGCGCGCGTCGTGGTGACGGAGATCGACCCGATCTGCGCGCTGCAGGCGTGCATGGACGGGTTCACGGTCGACACGCTCGAGAACTCGCTCGAGACGGCGGACGTGTTCGTCACGGCCACGGGGAACTTCAACATCATCACGGTCGACCACATGGCCAAGATGAAGCACCTGGCCATCGTCGGGAACATCGGGCACTTCGACAACGAGATCGACATGGCGGGCCTCTTCAAGTGGGTGAAGGAGGGGCGCGTCACTCGGGTGAACATCAAGCCGCAGGTGGATGAGTTCCGCTTCAAGGCGGACGCGAAGCGGGGCGTGAAGGCGCACTCGGTGATCATCCTTGCTGAGGGTCGCCTGCTGAACCTCGGCTGCGCGACGGGTCACCCCTCGTTCGTGATGTCGACGTCGTTCACGAACCAGACGCTGGCGCAGCTGGAGCTGTGGCAGAACGCGAAGAAGTATGAGAAGCAGGTGTACGTGCTGCCCAAGAAGCTGGACGAGCGCGTGGCCCGCCTGCACCTCGACAAGCTGGGCGCGAAGCTGACGAAGCTGAGCGACAAGCAGGCCGGGTACATCGGCGTGCCGGTGGACGGGCCGTACAAGCCGGACCACTACCGGTATTGAGATCGGACTGACGCGGGCCGCGTCCGGGAGACCGGGCGCGCCCGATTTGCATCGCAGATTGACGGGGGCGGCGACAAGGAGGCGCGGCGCGTGCACATACAGGACATCTTCGATCGGTGGCCGACGACGGTGTCGTTCGAGTTCTTCCCGCCCAAGGGGGAGGACGAGTGGGACGGTCTGTTCTCGACCGTACGGGAGCTGGAGCCGCTCCGCCCGTCGTTCGTGAGCGTGACGTACGGCGCCGGGGGCGGCACGCGGGCCAAGACGCACGACATGGTGGCGCGGATGAAGCGGGAGTCGGCGCTCGACCCGATGCCGCACCTGACGTGCATCTATCACACCGAGGCGGAGATCTACGACCTGCTCGAGACGTACGCGCGGGTCGGCGTGTCGAACATCCTCGCCCTGGGCGGCGACCCTCCGCGGGACCGCCCGCAGTACGACCGTTCGCGCGACTCGTTCCGCTATGCGGCGGACCTGGTGCGGTTCGTCCGGGAGTTCAAGGAGCGGCACGCTGGGCGGCTGATCCCGGACTCGCGCGGGTTCGGCATCGGCGTGGCGGGCTTCCCGGAAGGGCACCCGGCCACACCCAACCGGCTGCTCGAGATGGATCATCTCAAGGCCAAGGTGGATGAGGGGGCGGACTTCATCATCACCCAGTTGTTCTTCGACAACCGGGACTTCTATGACTTCCGGGAGCGGTGTGAGCTGGCGGGCATCAAGGCGCCGATCATCGCGGGCGTGATGCCGGTGACGAGCGCGACGGGCATGCGCCGCATGGCCGAGCTGGCGCTGTGCTCACGTTTCCCTGCGCGTCTGCTCAAGGCGCTGCAGCGGGCGGGGGATGATTCCGCGGCGGTGCGGCGTGTCGGAGTCCACTGGGCCACGGAGCAGTGCCGAGATCTGCTCGACAATGACGTCCGGGGCATCCACCTCTACACGCTGAACAAGAGCAAGGCGACGCGGGAGATCTACGCCAGCCTGGGCGTGAAGGACACCGCAGCGCTCACCGGATGAGCGCTACGCGGGCTCGCTCGGCACGAGCGTGATCTCGAGTATTTCCGGCGGGCACCGGAAGCGGACGGGGATGATGGACATCCCGACGCCCCGCGAGATAAGGACGGGGAACGCGGGGCCTTGCACGAGGCCCTCGGCGTACTTCTGCCCGAAGACGCTTGGGACGATCGGGGCGCCCAGGAAGGGAAGGCGGACCTGCCCGCCGTGGGTGTGCCCGGAGAGCATCAGATCGACACGCGGCGCCGAGGGGCGAATGAGGTCGTGGAGTTCCGCGGCGTCGGGATTGTGGGAGAGGAGGATGCGCGGCGCTTCGTCGGGCACATCCTGGAACGCACGATCGGGGTAGACAAAGTCCTCGTGGAGATCGCCGAGCCCGGCGATGCAGAGAGATTCGGGGACATGCTCGTCAGAGAGTGAGCGGTCCGGAGTGAAGAAAACGCGGTCGTTGTCGACGTGGCGCGAGCCGACCAGTTCAAGGGCGCGGCGCATGGCGGGCCCGTCGGCGTACCAGTCATGGTTGCCCAGCACCGAGACGGTGGGGAACCGCTCGATGAGCGGACGGAAGATCTCCGCGGCCTCGTCGATGCGGCGGGTGTCGCGTTCGAGGTAGTCGCCGACGAGCGCGACAAGGTCCGGCCGGATCGCGACCGCGCGCCGCACGGCCGCGCGCACATAGTCGGTGGGGATGCGCGTGCCCAGATGCGTATCAGAGATATGGACGATGCGCATACCGGCGAGGCGTGGTGAAAGGTCGCGGATGGGGAGGGTGTAGCGGCGTGTGCGCAGGTCCCAGGGCTGTGCCACGATCGTGGATGCCGCGCCCGCCGAGGAAGTAAGCAGGAGCGTGGAGGCGGAGGCGTCGACGAGGAAGCGGCGTCGGGTGTGGTCGACGGGGCTCGGCGCGACGCGGCGCCGCGCAAAGACCCAGGCGGCATGCGCGACGGCAACAAGAGCGGTCCAGAACAGAGCGGAGAGGAACGCGTCCGGGAAGGGGCCGAACCCGTCGACACGCCGCCAGCCCAGTCGCGCGATGGCCCGCGCGGGGACGGAGGCGGTGTCGGCGGCGTTCTCGAGGGACTGCGCGAGCACGCTGTGATGCGCCGGGGAGTAGGAGCGAGCGATGAAGATGACGAGTGTGCTGATGAGGAAGAGCGCGGCGTATCGCGTGAGCGTTCGCCGGAGCGGGGAGCGGGGTGTTAAGGGTGTGGTGTCGCGCATGGCGGGCATGCGGGCGAGAAGAGAGCAGCGGCTGATACGAGCGAGCCCATCACGGGTTCGGCGCACCAGGCGGATAGGCGTCACCGAGTCCGGTTCAATGCGTGTCGTTGGCGGCCGGCTCGATATGGGCCGTGGCATTGGCTGAGTCGGGCGGGAAGGCCTGCTCGATGCGGTGCTCGATGCGCGAGGCGAGGTCGTGGGCTTGGGCGACGGTGAGGGCGGGGTTCACCTGGATGTGAAAGTCGATCCAGTGGAAGGCGCCGGTGTGTCGTGCGCGGAGCTTGTGGTGGCCGTGGATGGCGCCTTGGGCGCGCTCGTCGTCGAGGATGGCGCTTATGCGGGCGATGTCGTCGGGGTCGGACTCGTCCATGAGTCCCGCGGCGGACTCGCGCAGGAGGCGCCAGCCGGTGTAGAGGATGAATGCGGCGACGCTGAGCGCGAGGAGCGGGTCAAGCCAGAGGAGGCCGGTGAGGCGCACGAGGACGAGGCCGAGGATGACGGCGAGCGTGGTAGCGAGATCGGTGAGGAGGTGCTTGCCGTCGGCGACGAGGACCATGGCGTCGTGTCTGCGGCCCTGGCGCAGGACGTAGTAGCCGAGGAGGCCGGAGAGGAGCGAGATCGCGGCGAGCGCGAGGATGGCGGCGTCGAGGTGGAGGAGAGGCGGGGGCTCGATGAGACGCTTGACAGCGGTGAGGATGATGAGGACGCCTGCGAGAAGGATCATGGAGCCTTCGAGCGCGACGGCGATGAACTCGGCCTTGCCGTGGCCGTAGGGATGGGATTCATCGGGCGGACGGTTGGAGAGCCAGAGGGTGTAGAGCATCGCGGCCGCGGCTGCGACGTTGACGGTGGACTCGAGCGCGTCGGAGAGGACGGCCGCGGAGCCGGAGAGGGCGTAGACGGCGAGCTTGGTGAGAAAAAAGAAGACGCCCGCGAGGAGCGCGTGCGTTGCGACGCGTCGGGTGTGGGGCCAGGCGGGGTCAGGGGTGGGTTCGGGCATGAGCGAGCACGAGATGCGTGCGTTGGCGTGTGCTCTAGACGCGACTTCGGCTCTTCTTCTTCGGCTTTTGGGCGCTCGCCAGTTCTCTTTCGAGTTCGCGTGCCGAGGCGAGGGGAGTGCCGGCTCGAATGCCGGGGCCCCGAAGCGAGAAATGCGTTCGAAGGTGGCGTCGTGCGGCGGTCAGGTCTGCGAGCTGCTGATAGCACCAGGAGATGTCGTAGTGCGCATCGGCGATGGTGGCGCGTGCGGCGGCGGGCGTGTCGGCGCAATCGCCGCGGGTGAGCGCGGGGGCGCCGCGCCGGACAAGTTCACGGGCGATATGGATCGCGTCGCGGTGCTTGCCGAGCCGGATGAGGGCGTACACGCGGCACTCAGCAACCATGGGGCAACGGGGCGCGAGCGCGTGCGCGGCATGGCGTGCTGCAACGCCTTGCGACCGTCCTGCTCGAAGAAGTAGTACGACCACGAGAGGCGGCACCAGAGCCAGTGCGCGTCGAAGTCGGACTCCCCCACTTCACGCAGGCGGCGCTTGATGAGTTTCCGCGCTTCGGCCACTTTCCCGGCGTCGAAGAGGCGGTCCATCGCCCGGCCCTCTTCGCGGGCTTTGCGATCTTCAGGGCTCACGTAGCCCTCCGCGTTGCGACGAGGAGGATGGTGAGGTCGGCCGGGGTGACGCCTTCGAGTCGGGAGGCTTGGCCGAGGGTTGCGGGGCGGAAGCGGGAGAGGGCTTCGCGCGCTTCGGCGCGGAGGGAGGTGATGGCGGAATAGTCGATGGCCGAGGGGAGGGGCTTGCGCTCCATCTCGGCGTGGCGGCGCGCTTCGTTCTGCTGGCGGTCGATGAAGCCCGCGTACTGACGCTCGGTGTGGGCGGTGAAGAGGGCGGCGCGGAGGATGGAGTCGGGTGTTCCGTGGGACAGAACGGGGCGCGCGAGCGGCGCGAGATCGTCGGGCGTGAACTCGGGGCGCTTGATCAGATCGCGCAGGAAGCCGCCTTCGAGCTTGGCGGTGTCGATGAGACGGTTGATCGCGTCGAGCGCGGCGCGCCGGACGAGAAAGCGGCGCCAGCGGTCGGAGGTCTCGGGGAGGAGGCCCAGGTCGCGCGCGAGGGGGGTGAGACGGTCGGCGGAGTTGTCGGCGCGCAGGAGGAGGCGGTGCTCGGCGCGCGAGGTGAACATGCGGTAGGGCTCTTTGGGCGTCTTGGTGACCAGGTCGTCCAACATGACGCCGAGATAGGCGAGGTCGCGCGCGAAGCGGACGGGCTCCTGCTTCGCGGCGAATCGTACGGCGTTGAGGCCGGCGATGACGCCCTGCCCTGCGGCCTCTTCGTAGCCCGAGGTGCCGTTGATTTGGCCCGCCAGGAAGAGGCCGTCGACGCGCTTGGTCATGGCGGTGGCGTCGATCTGGTGGGGGCGGACCATGTCGTACTCGACCGCGTAGCCGTGACGGAGGATGACGGCGTTCTCGCACCCGGGCATGAGGCGGATGAGTCGGTCCTGCACGTCCGCCGGGAGGGAGGTGGAGATGCCGTTGCAGTAGACCCAGTTGTCGCGGAGGGATTCGGGCTCGAGGAAGACGTGGTGCGAGTCACGGTCGGCGAAGCGCACGACCTTGTCCTCGATGGAGGGGCAGTAGCGCGGGCCGACGGACTCGATCTGGCCGGAGAACATCGGGGCGCGGTGCAGGTTGTCGCGGATGAGAGAGTGGATGGCGCCGCTGGTCGAGGTGATGCGGCACTCGACCTGCGGGAGCGCAGGGAAGACGGGGCGTTCGGAGAGATCGGAGAACGGCACTGGCTCCGCGTCGGCGTGCTGCGCGTCGAGATCTTCCCACGCGATGGACTCGCGCGCGAGGCGCGGGGGCGTGCCGGTCTTCAGGCGCGCGAGCTCGAAGCCGAGTGAGGAGAGGGCGCCGGAGATGCCCACGGCCGCAGCCTCGCCGGCGCGACCGCCGGGAGTCTTGGTTTCGCCGGTGTGCATGAGCCCGCGCATGAACGTGCCGGTGGTGAGGACGAGCGCGGGGGCGTGGATCGTGTACGGCGCGGCGCCGGGCGGCGCGATGAGCGCGCCGGTGATGCGTCCGTGCTCGACGAGCAGTTCATCCACGGCGCCGGGGAGAACGGCGATGTTGGGGCGCGTGCGGAGGAGCCGTTGGACCTCGTCGGCGTAGGCATGCTTGTCGCACTGAGTGCGCGGGCCGCGCACGGCAGGTCCGCGTGAGACGTTGAGCATCTTGAAGTTGATGCCGGTGGCGTCGGCGGCGAGGCCCATGAGGCCGTGGAGCGCGTCGATCTCGCGGACGATCTGTCCCTTGGCGAGCCCGCCGATGGCGGGGTTGCAGGACATGACGCCGATCTTCGAGGGGTCGAGGGTGACGAGGGCGACGGCGGCGCCCAGGTTGGCGGCGGCCCATGCGGCCTCGGCGCCGGCGTGTCCGCCGCCGACGACGATGACGTCGAAATGGGTCGCCTGAGGTTCCATGCTCGGGGGTGAGGATAGGTGAGCGTGGGGGGAGACGGCGGGCGCGGTAGGCTTAGGGGTCCGGAACATCTTGAAGTGAAGGAGCGGGCATGGCGGAGCGGCCGTTGGAAGCGGGGATTCACCGGGACCTGTCGGGGCAGATGGACTATGGGGAGTATCTGCGCCTGGACGTGCTGCTGCGGGCTCAGGAGCCAAGATCGAGCCCGGTGCACCACGACGAGATGCTGTTCATCGTGCAGCATCACGTGTCGGAGCTGTGGATGAAGCTGGTGATCCACGAGCTGACGGAGGCGATCCGTCTGGTTCGGGAGGATCAGCTGGAGGGGTCGTTCAAGGTGCTGGCGCGCGTGAAGCTGATCCAGCACCAGTTGTTCGACATGTGGGGCGTGCTGGAGACCCTGACGCCGAGCGAGTACGTGCAGTTCCGGCACGTGCTGGGGAAGGCGAGCGGGTTCCAGAGCGCGCAGTACCGGACGATCGAGTTCCTCCTGGGCAACAAGAGCGAAGCGTCGCTGGCGTCGCACCAGCATCACGCGGAGCGACATGCGGCACTGGAGAGGGTGCTGAGGGCGCCGTCGCTGTACGACGAGTTCCTGCGCCACATGCACAAGCGGGGCCTGACGCTGCCCAAGGAGGACGTGGAGCGCGACTGGAGCAAGCCGCGCGAGACGAGCGAGGCGGTGATCACAGCGCTGAAGCAGGTGTACGAGGACACGGTTCGCTGGTGGGATGTGTACGAGATGGCCGAGAAGCTCATGGATGTGGACGAGAGCTTCCAGCTGTGGCGGTTCCGTCACATGCGCACGGTGCACCGGATCATCGGGAACAAGATGGGGACGGGAGGGAGCAGCGGGGTGGCGTTCCTGCGCGCCATGCTGGACCACGTGTTCTTTCCGGAGCTGTGGGAGGTCCGGACGAGGATCGAGCGGAAGGAGGAGTGAGGTGTGGGCGATGTCCCGCGTGTCGTGATTCTCGGCGGCGGGTTCGGAGGGCTGTACGCGGCGCGAGCGCTGCGCAACAGCCCGGTGCGTCTGACCGTGATCGACCGACGCAACTACCACCTGTTCCAGCCGCTGCTGTACCAGGTGGCCACGGCGTCGCTCTCGCCCGCGGAGATCGCGCAGCCGATCCGGCACATCCTCAAGGGGCAGCGCAATGCCGAGGTCGTGCTGGGGGAGGCGGTCAGTGTGGATGTGGGCGGGAAACAAGTGCGCGTTCGGGGGGTGATGGGCGAGGAGAGCAAGGAGTGGGAGGAGGCCTACGACTATCTCGTGGTGGCGACAGGGGCGACGCACTCGTACTTCGGGAAGGACGAGTGGGCCACGCTCGCGCCAGGGTTGAAGGACGTGAACGACGCAACAGAAATGCGCCGGCGGTTCCTGCTGGCGTTCGAGGGGGCGGAGCGGGAGCATGACGCGGCGCGCCGGCGGGCTCGGCTGACGTTCGTGGTGGTAGGCGCGGGGCCGACGGGGGTTGAGCTGGCGGGCGCGATGATGGAGATCGCCAAGCGCGCGATGCCGCGGGACTTTCGCAACATCGACACCACGACCGCGCGCGTCGTGCTCTGCGAGGGGGAGGCTCGCGTGCTGCCGACGTTCGCGCCGGAGATGTCCGCGCGCGCTGCCCGCGATCTCGCCGCCCTCGGCGTCGAGGTGCGCACCGAGACGCGCGTGACGGACATCGACGCCGGGGGCGTGTGGATCGGCGAGGGCGGGCGGCGCGAGCGGATCGAGGCGGGCAACGTGTTCTGGGCCGCGGGAGTGCGGGCGTCGAGCGTGGGCGGGATGCTCGGAGCCGAGCGCGACTCTGCGGGGCGCGTCAAAGTTCTGCCGGACCTCTCCATCCCAGCGCACCCCGAGGTCTTCGTGATCGGCGACCTTGCGCACGCCGCAGCCGGTGAAGGCAGGGGGCTGACACCCGGCGTCGCTCAGGGCGCGATGCAGATGGGCGTGCACGTGGCGCGAATCATCGACCGGGAGACACGCGGCGCGGGCGTGACGCGACCCGCGTTCCGGTATCGGGACAAGGGGATGATGGCGACGATCGGGCGGGCCAAGGCGGTGGCGGAGATCGGGGGCAGGAAGTTCGGGGGCTATCCCGCGTGGCTCCTCTGGCTCTTCATCCACCTGATGTTCCTGATCGGTTTTCGGAACCGGCTGCTCGTCTTTGTGCAGTGGATGTGGGCGTACGTCACGTTCCAGCGGGGCGCCCGGCTGATTACGGGGAAGTAAGGGCAACTTTGCCCTTCGAGCGCGCGTAGATTGATGGTGATGGCGCGCCGGCTGTGGAGCGTGGCCGGGGGGGTGTGCGCCGCGGTCGCGGCACATGCGGACCCGTGCGCGGCGCGCTGGGCCGAGGGGTTTGATACCTACGGCATGGACGGCGGCGTGCTCACGCTGAGCGTGGCCGATGTCGGCGAAGGCCCGAGACTCTTTGCCGCGGGCACGTTCTCCACGGCGGGCTCGGAGTTCGTGAACCGCATCGCGATGTGGGACGGGCGCGGCTGGCATGCGATGAACGACGGAGTCGATTCGAGCGTCTTCGCGCTCTCCGGCGGACCGAGCGGAGGCATCGGACCGGACTCGCTGTACGCGGGCGGGAACTTCCTGACCGCGGGAGGGGAGAGCATCCCGCACCTGGCGCGCTGGGACGGCGCCTCGTGGCACGCCGTCGGAGGAGGCGTCGGCGGTGTGACATCCCCGTTCATCACGGCGCTTCTGCGGAGCGACGTGTCGGGCGCAGACGCGTTGTACGTCGGAGGGTCATTCCTCGACGCCGGCGGTGCGCCCGCGTCGTACGTAGCCCGATGGGACGGCTCCGCATGGAGCGCGCTCGGCGCCGGCCTCTCCGATCGGGCGCAGGCATTCACGGTGTACGACGACGGGAGAGGACCTGCGCTGTACGCGGGCGGCCGGTTCCTGATGGCGGGCGGGATCGAGGCCGCGCGAGTCGCACGATGGGACGGCGCCTCATGGGAAGCGCTCGGCGCCGGGGTCGGCGGGCTCGTGAACACGATGGCGGTGTACGACGATGGACGGGGCAGGGCCCTGTACGTCGGGGGGAGCTTCTCGAGCGCTGGAGGCGCCCCCGCGCAGAATCTGGCTCGCTGGGACGGCGCAGCATGGGAGGACGTGGCCGGCGGGACACTCGGCCTTGTCTACTCGCTCGCCGTGTTCGACGACCGCGCGGGCGAAGGCCCGGCCCTCTACGTGGGCGGACGCTTCGACGTCGCCGGCGGGGTCATCGCTTCACGGATCGCCCGCTGGAACGGCGCCTCGTGGAGCATGCTTGCCAGCGGGCTCACGCCGTCCACACCGGGCAAGGGCGCGCCTTCCGGCTCGGCCCGCGCCATCATCGCGCATGACGACGGCTCCGGCCCAGGGCTCTTTGCTGGGGGCGAGTTCATCCTGGCGGGCGGTGAGGTCGCGCAGAACATCGCGCGCTGGTACGTCCCGCGAGGCTGCTGCCCGGGCGATGCGAACGTCGACCTGCGCGTGGACATGCTCGACCTGAACATCGTGCTGGGAGAGTTCGGGATGGCCGGGCCAGGGCTGCACGGCGATGTGACGCGCGACGGACGGGTGGATTTCCGGGACCTGGTCGGCGTGCTGGGGCTGTTCGGCAGCTCGTGCCTCCCGAACGACTGAGGCGCGGTCCTGATATGCTTTCCGCCCGACTCGCCGGAGTGGCGGAACTGGCAGACGCGACGGATTCAAAATCCGTTGCCCGATAAGGGCGTGCAGGTTCGATTCCTGTCTCCGGCATTATGAGGGGGGGCACAGCCCCCACCCGGGCACGCTTTTTCGTGCGTCCCGGCTCCATCCGCAACGCGGGCTTGCCGACACGAGACACTCACGGGCGCCCGGCGGTTCCGGGTTCTCGGCGTCCCGCCATCGTGCGACGGGACGATCACATCCGGGGATCACGACATGGAAGAGACGAGACACACCGCGGACGCGCGGCTCCTGCTCGCATGGGCGCGCGAATCCCCGAGCGTGAGCGACGCACGGTCCCGCCCGGGGCACGCCCAGTGCCACAAGAAGCGGGAGAGGTGGGCGGGCTCTGAGCGGGCGATGTGCGTCGCGCGCCGCGGGGACGCCGGCGGAGAACAGGGATACATGAACCAGGAACAGACGAGCCAGCACGCACGACGCGAGGAGCGTGTGCTCCGCAGCGGACGTCTCGCATGGCGCGGCGCGGTGCATGAGGGCGAACTCAAGCCGGGCGACGTCCAGGACGCGTCCACGAACGGCGTCCGGCTCGCTGTGCGGATCAGCGAGACGCCCGCAGTGGGAACCGTGATCAAGGTGCAGGAGCGCGGGGAGCGGTACCCGACGCATTTCCGTGTCGTGCACGTGCGGCGCGGGCACAACGGGGCCGCGGAGGTCGGGTGTGAACGGATCTCGAGCCGTGAGTACCGGGCCGCGCGACACGAAGCGGCCCAGCGCCGACGCGCAGAGCGGCCGGTCGCACGAGATTGAGCACGTCCCACCTGCGTGGGAGCACAAGCCTAAGGAGAGCAGCATGAGACATGCCATGACCCAGCATGGTTCCGAGCGACGTGGGGAGAAGCGACGACCACGATCCGAGCCCGTCTGGTGGCGCAGCGGCGCAGGCGACCGCAAAATCGGATGGCTGATCGATCGCTCCGCGCGCGGCGCACAGCTCCTCTGCGTGGGACGGCGCACGCCCAACATCGCGGACCCGCTCGACGTGCAGTGCCTCCATCCGGAGACGGGAGACTGGACGCCCCTCAAGGGGTACGTGCGCCGTGTGTCCCCCATGGGCGGCGGGCTCTTCCTGATCGGGATGTACACGGTCATCGACCGGCCGCGCCTGCGCCGGCAGTCCATCGAGGCCAAGACGCCCGCGTGCAGTCCCGAGCCGGTGCTCTCGCTCTCCGCCGGCCTGGAGGAGCCGCTGGCGGCATGACCACGGGTTGCAGGTCAGGGCCGACCGAGGGACAATGCCCGGTTCGTTGAGATCAGGCACACCAGGGCCGCCCGACGGGTGCGGCCCGTTTTTTCCTCGGAGGAGCGCTATGACGGATCGGAACACGGGCGGCTCGGGCGGTCAGCAGCAGATCCAGATTCGCATCGACGAATCGAAGATGACCACGGCGTACGCGAACACCATCCGCACGTCCACCACCCCCGACGAGGTCGTGCTCGACTTCGGGCTGAACATGCCCGCCCAGGGCCAGGACGGCAAGCCGATGATGGTCTTCGCCGTCGGCTCGCGCGTCGTCATGAGCTGGGTCAGCGCCAAGCGCCTGCTCGGCTCCCTCCAGGGCGCCATCGGGCAGTACGAGCAGCAGTTCGGGGAGATCAAGCTGCAGCGCGGCAACGGCGGGCAGGCCTAACCCCCCCACCGTTCTTCAGATTCAACGCTTCTCGTTGAGCAGCACGAGCGACGGCGGCGACACCTGTGAGCCGGCGCTGTCCGTGTACGTGTGGTTGAAGCCCGCCCGAAGCGAGCCGGACGCCCATGCGCCGTCGTTTCGCACGGCCAGGAACGCCACCTGGTGCTCCTCGACGAGCCGGAAACGTGTCGAGATGCGCATCAGCGCCTCACGGATGGCCTCGAGCGGCTCGCGACCCTGTCGCATCAGCTCAACGATCAGGAACGAGCCCGATATACCGGTGATGAGCTCGCCCGTGCCTGTGGCGGTCGCAGCGCCGGCCTGCTGATCGACGTACAGGCCGTGGCCGATGATCGGTGAATCACCGACACGCCCGGGCACCTTGAACGCCATCCCCGAGGTGGAGCAGACACCCGCAAGCGAGCCCTGACGGTCGCGCACCAGGATGCCCACGGTGTCGTGGTGCTGCTCGGGGACGCGCTGCGGGTTCACGCGTGCGGAGGAGGCCGCGGGTCGAAGCTCCTCGACGTTCCGCGGCGGGAGCCAACCCTTGTACCGATCCCGGTTGATGTCCGCGGGATCGGACTTCCATTTCTGCCACACCGCCTTGGCTTCCGGCGTGAGGAGCGTGCGGCGCTGAAAACCCTCCCGGTCGGCGAATTCCTCGGCGCCCTCGCCCGCGAGCATCACGTGGATGGTCTTCTCCATCACGCGGCGCGCGATCTGGGCAGGGTTCGGGAAGTGACGTATGAAGGCGACGGACCCGGCGCGGTTCGGATCCGTCATCACACACGCATCAAGCGAGACCTCACCGTCCGCGTCGGGCAGCCCCCCCACTCCGACCGAGTCGACCGAAGGATCGTCCTCGATGGCGGTGGCGGCGTAGACGGCCGCGTCGAGGGCGGAGACGCCCGTGGCGAGGAGCGGGTAGGCCGCGTCGTTGCCGACAGGGCCGAACGACCAGGTGGTGAGGATGAAGGGCTGCGTGGTGGGCATGAGGGCTCAATCGCGCTGTGAGGGAATGCGAAGGGAAACGATCAGCGTATCGTCGTTCGGGGGCGTGTGTCCGCGCGCTCCGCGGATGGCGTCGAGCACGCCGCCGGGAGCGTCACCGTCGAGCGCATGCGCGGAGATGAGACCGCGGAGTTTGTCGAGCCCGAGCATCTCACCACGGTCATTCCGACATTCGAACGCGCCGTCCGTGAACGCGACGACGGTGTCGCCCGAATCGAGCGTGAGCGTCCGCGGATCGGGGTCGAAGTCGTCCGGTCCCGCGGCGCCGAGCACGAAGCAGGTGGAATCAAGCGGATCGACGCTGCCCGCAGCGTTCACACGGAACGCGGGCGGATGGCCCGCCGAGGCGTACGTGAGTCGCGATGGCGCTCCGCGCTGGAGCGATGTGCACGCGCAGAGCGCGGTGGCATAGACCGAGTGCTTCGCGAGGGCAACATGGAAATACCGATTGAGCTGCGACAGGACGTGATCGGGCGGCGCATCAGGGCGCTCACCGAAGATGCGCTCCAACTCGCCGTGAAGACGATGCACCGTAAGGGCTGCCGGGATGCCGTGACCGGTGACGTCGACGAGCACGACGGAGACCTGACGGACCTCGCCGGCGCGATGGTCGTGGACGTACAGAAAGTCACCCCCGATGGCGCGCATGGGCTCGTACGCGTAGGCAACTTCGATCTCCCCATCCCGGACGGTCGAAGGGAGGATCGCGTCGTGGAGCCGCTGCGCGTCGGTCAGCTCGCGTGTCGTCTCCACGTAATGCTCCGAGAGCGAGGACCAATAGAAGCGCCGCGCGAATCGGGAATGCCGGAACCACGAGATCAGCACGCCGGGGACGCCGACCAGCCACACCGATGTGATGCCGATGATCCGGAACCAGAACGAGTCGTTCGGAGAGAGGATCATCAACGGCGTCACCAGCCCGGCGAAGATCGCGTAGGCATAGAACGCCTGGCGCGGACGCCACGGCAGGATGGCCGCGGCCAGCATGTGCGTCAGGAGAAACCACACGACCCACGGGAACGCTGGGCCGATCGCCGCGCGTGACTCTCCCGTGACGCTCCGGTACACGTCGGTGACGATCGCGGCCATCGCGTCACTCGGCACGACGAGCAGCACGGCAAGCAGCGTCGTGACGAGATAGGAAACACGGATCAGACCGCGGATCGGCGGCGGCGGCTTCCGACGCGCATACACGAGCGGCCCGGCGGAAGCGAGCGCACAGAGAATCGTGAAGACCAGCCCCGCGAGAAGCACGTTGCGAGCATCCCTGCTCCCCACGTGGAGGAGCCCCTGCGCAAGCACCACCGACGCGATCACCGATGTCCAGACGAGAATCGAGTAGTAGCGCGTGAAGCGGCGGCGCAGCCAGATATCCCGAGCGCTCTCCAGACGGTTGTGCAGACCGAGATCTTCACGTGTTGGACCTGGGCCTGGACGGTGCATCGGCATCACGCGGAAACGGGCCGCAGAATCTCGACGATCAGCGTGTCGTCGGCGGGCGGACCGAACCGGTGTTGTTCCACGGCGCCGAGGATGGCGTCGGCCAGGCAACCGTTGTCGGACGCGTGGTGCACGGAAGCGACGATGCGCTGCATCCCCTCGACCCGGAGCATCCGCCCCTCGCGGTCACGCGCCTCGGTCGCGCCATCTGTGTACGCGATCAGCGCATCGCCCGGGCCGAACGGACGGATCTGCTGCTCGTGCTGGAAGTCATCCCCGTGACACGCGCCGAGCACGAACGTCGTCGAGTCGAGCCGCTCGATCGCGCCGTCGATGGAGCGCAGGAACGCGGGCGGATGCCCTCCCGACGCCCACTCGATCACGCCCTTGGCGTACGCGTCGGTGGACCGCGGGAAGGGCGCGTTGGGGTCCACCCGCACGCACACCGCAGTGACATACACCGAGTGCGTCGCGAGCGTGAGGTGCACATACCGATTGAGCGACTCGAGGATCTCCCCGGGTGAAGCGTCGGGGTCCTCGGCAAAGAGCCGCTCAAGCTCGCCGTGGAGACGATTCACCGTGAGCGCCGCGGGAATGCCGTGCCCCGTCACGTCCACGATGACCACCGAGAGTCGCGGCTGCGGGCCGTGGGGCGAGGGCGAGAAGCGCGAGAACAGGTAGTCGCCCCCGATCTGTCGCATCGGCTGGTACCGGTAGATCATCCGCAGCGGCCCGTCCTCCACGGGCTCAGGGAAGAGCGCCTCATGGATGCGGCGCGCGTCGGTGAGCTCCTGGCGCATCTCGCCGTACCGGCGCCGCAGCGCCCCGTAATGCACCCGCTGGTGCAGGCGCGAGTGCCGCCACCAGACAATGGCCGCGCCCGGCGCCGCGACCAGCGGCGAGAACGTGATCGTCAGCACCGGCGCCACCCACCCCGACGCGTAGATCAGCGTCAGGATCGCGTTGAGCACCAGCAGCGGTACAACAGGCTTGATTGATTCCTTCGGCGTCCACGGCAGAAACAGGCACGCGAAGAAGTGCGTCACAAAGATCGACCACAGCCCGATGAACCCGGCGACGTTGCGGGGCATCACTTCCCCGTCTCCGACCTCCGCGGTGAGGCGCGTGCCGATCTCCGTGATCACCGCGGACAACCCCAACGCGAGCACGCCGTTGAACAGGATCAGCCCCGCCACGAGGCGCAGCATCTTGCCGCGCGGGAGCAGGTGTCGTCGTGTGTGCGCGAGCGCCGCCCCGTAGGCGATCACGCCCAGCAGGCCCGTCGTCACCGACGACGCCGCGTTCAGCCGGATCAGACGCAGCGTCCGCGCCATCTGCTCCGGGTCGTCCCCGCTGACGCGCACGCCGATATTGAACAGCGGCAGACCGTTCGCGATCAGACCGAGCGCGCCGATCACGATCACCACCACGGCGTACCAGAAGAACCGCTTGCGCAAAAACCGCTCGCGCTCCAGCTCGAACTCTTCACGAAACTCGGCAGTGATGGTGGCGGACATCTCGGCTCAGCGTTCACTTCAGGAGGGACGGTTCGCGCCGGGCGTCCAGAGGACATCCCCGCCGCCGGCCGGCGGCAGATTCGCCACCCGCGCCAGCACAAACAACAGATCGGACAACCGGTTCAGGTACACCACGGCAAGACGGTTCGTGGCCGCAGGCTCTGCGTTGATCAACACCGTCGCCTCGCGCTCCGCGCGACGCACCAGCGTCCTGGCCAGGTGCAGCGATGACGCAAGCCGCGTCCCCCCCGGCAGCACGAACGACTTGAGCGTCGGCAGCGCCGCGTTGTGCTCGTCGATGAGCCGCTCCAGCCGATCCACCTGCGCCTGCGAGATGCGGTTGCGATCACCCGCCTTCTCCTGCGCCGTGATCGGCGTGCACAGGTCCGCCCCCACATCGAACAGATCCTGCAGGATCGATCGCAGCACACACTGAATCTTCGGCGCGGACGCCGCGTCACACTCCGCCAGCCCCAGCCCCGCGTTCGCCTCGTCCACGGCCCCGTACGCCCCCACGCGCACCGACGTCTTGGGCACGGTGCTCCCGTCGCCCAGCATGCACTCGCCGGCGTCGCCGAACCTCGTATAGATCCGCGTCAGGTGCACCATGGCGTCACGCGTCAGTGTACCGCCCATGAAAAACGCCCGGCGTGCTCGCCGGGCGCTGTGGATCATTCCGGCTGCCTCAACCCGCCGATCAGGCGTTCGCGGCCACCACTTCCTTGGCCATGCTCGGGGGCAACGGACGGTACGTCAGCGGCTCCATCGACGACGTGGCCCGACCCTGCGACATCGAACGCAGTGTGGTCGTATAGCCGAACAGCTCCGACAGCGGCACCTCGCACGTCACGAGCCGGACATTGCCGCGCTCCTCCGTGTCGACGATCATGCCGCGACGCGACGAGATATCGCCCGTGATGTTGCCGAAGTACTCCTCCGGCACCGTGATCACAACCTTCATGATCGGCTCGAGGAGCGTCATCCCCGCTTTCGCGCACGCCTCGTGCAGCGCGAGCCGGCCCGCCTGCTCGAACGCCACCTGCGATGAGTCCACCGGGTGATACGAGCCGTCCGTCAGCGTCACCTTGATGTTGATGAGCTGGAAGCCGGCCATCACGCCCGAGAGCGCCGCCTGCCGCACGCCGTACTCCACCGACGGGATGAACTCCTTCGGGATGCGCCCCTGCGCAACCTTGTTCTCCCACGCGACGTTGTCCGTGAAATCAAGCCCGTCCGCCTTGGCCTGCTCCTCCGTGTACGGCTCGAGGTCGATCGTGCAGTCGCCGAACTGACCGCGCCCGCCCGTCTGCTTGACGAACTTGCCGCGGATCCGCTCCGCCGAGCCCACGATCGTCTCGCGGTACGACACGCGGGGCTTGCCCACGTCCACGTTGACCTTCATGTCGCGCACGAGCTTGTTCTTGATGATCTCCAGGTGCAGCTCGCCCATGCCCGCGATGATGGTCTGCCCCGTCTCCTCGTCGTAGTGCGACCGGAACGAGGGGTCCTCGCGACGGATCGTCACCAGCGCCACCGACAGCTTCTGCTTGTCGTCCGCGCTCTTGGGCTCGATCGACATCGAGATCACCGGCTCCGGGAACGACATGCGCTCCAGGATGATCTGGTTGTCCGGATCGCACAGCGAATCGCCCGTGATCGAGTCCTTCAGACCCACCACGGCCACGATGTTCCCCGCCCCCGTCTCCTCCAGCGGGTTGCGGTGCTGCGCGTGCATCTCGTAAATACGCGACGCGATCTCCTTCTTCCCGTTGCCCGG
This sequence comes from Phycisphaerales bacterium, assembly GCA_050174775.1. Classification (GTDB taxonomy): domain Bacteria; phylum Planctomycetota; class Phycisphaerae; order Phycisphaerales; family UBA1924; genus CAYPGJ01. Next base: position 581,768 of record JBFXJP010000001.1, on the reverse strand, counting down.
GTTCAGGATGCGATCGCCCTTCTTCAGCTTGCCCGAGTAGATCCGCACGTACGTCAGGTCGCCGTGCGCGTCCGACACCACCTTGAACACCAGCGCGGAGAACGGCGCGTCCGACGAGTGCGGACGGCTCAGACGCTTCTCCTTGTCGCGCGGATCGGTCCCCTGCACCTCTTCCACTTCCGTCGGCGCCGGGAGATAATCCACCACGGCGTCCAGCAGCCGCTGCACGCCGATGTTCCGCAGCGCCGCCCCGCACAGCACCGGGTAGCACTTGCGCGTGATCGTGTTCGCGCGGAGCGCCTTCTTGATCTCGTCCACCGAGATCGGCTCGTCGGAGAGGTACTTCTCCATGAGCGAGTCGTCCAGCTCCGCCACCTTCTCGAGCAGCATGTGCCGCCACTGCGCCGCCGACTCCGCCAGGTTCTCCGGGATGTCCTTCTCCGTGATCTTCGCGCCCAGCTCCGACGCGTCGAAGTAGAACGCCCGCATCGTCACCAGGTCGATGATGCCCTCCAGGGTCGAGCCCTGCCCGAGGGGCATCTGGATCGGGATCGCATTCGCGCCCAGACGCTTCAGGATCGAGTTGAACGAGAACTCGAAGTCCGCACCCGCCTTGTCCATCTTGTTGATGAAGCACAGACGCGGCACGCGGTACCGGTCCGCCTGACGCCACACCGTCTCGGACTGCGCCTCCACGCCCTCCTTGCCGTCGAACACCGCCACCGCGCCGTCCAGCACGCGGAGCGAGCGCTCCACCTCGATCGTGAAGTCCACGTGACCGGGCGTGTCGATCAGATTCATCTTGTACATCTGACCGTGACGCTCCCACGGGCACGTCGTCGCGGCCGACTGGATCGTGATGCCGCGCTCCTGCTCTTCCTGCAGGAAGTCCATGGTCGCGGTGCCCTCGTGCACCTCACCGAGCTTGTAGTTCTTCCCGGTGTAGAACAGGATGCGCTCGGAGACGGTCGTCTTGCCTGCGTCGATATGGGCGCAGATGCCGAAGTTGCGGACGTATCGGAGATCGGACGAGAACATGGACATGGGGCTGGCTCGTGGGTTCGTGCGTGCGGGTGACTGATCGGGGAAACCTCGTCGCGGACATCCCGCGCTCAAGGCGACACTGACGCTGCAAAGGGGTGATCTTCGGTCTCGAACGCCCTCCGGGCGAACCCTTCGGCGTGAGACTCACGGATTCCTGACGCTCGGGCCCTCAAGGCCCCTTGTCGATGCGATCGACGCCTCAGGTAACCTCGGGGCCGGAGTCGTCCTCGTCGGACTGGCTCATGGCCGTGACTCCGGATGTCGAGGGCGCGGCCTATCCGCACCCGAACAGGCAGTGTAACCCCCCCTTGGCCCGGGTCAAGAGATCCACCCCCCAGGGCCTAGCCGCGCACCGGCTCCTCCAAAAACAAACCCGCCCCTGCGGACACAGGGGCGGGAGGGGGTTCAGGTTGCCCGAAGCCAGGTGGCCCCGGCCCTTAGTTCGGCAGCGTCGGGCTCATCCCGAGGCTCTTCACTAGGAACGCGATCTTGTCCGCGGCCTCCTCGATGATCTTCGAGGTCGGCTTCCCGGCCCCGTGCCCGGCCTTCGTCTCGATCCGGATGATCACCGGCGCATCACCCTGGTGCGCCTCCTGCAGCGCCGCGGCGAACTTGAACGAGTGGCCCGGCACCACCCGGTCGTCCGTGTCCGCCGTCGTCACCATCGTCGGCGGGTACTTCTTTCCGCCCTCCTTGGCCGTCCGCAGCAGCACGTGGTACGGCGAGTACGCGTGCAGCGCCCGGAACTGCTCCGCGTCGTCCGACGAGCCGTAGTCCTGCACCCACGCGCGCCCGATCGTGAACTTGTGGAACCGAAGCATGTCCATCACGCCCACCTGCGGGATCGCGGCGCCGAACAGCTCCGGACGCTGCGTCATGCACGCCCCCACCAACAACCCGCCGTTCGACCCGCCGTTGATCGCCAGCTTCGAGGGGTTCGTGTAATTGTTCGCGATGAGCCACTCCGCGGCCGCGATGAAGTCGTCGAACACGTTCTGCTTCTGCGTCTTCGTGCCCGCCATGTGCCACTCTTCCCCGTACTCGCCGCCGCCCCGCAGGTTCGGCATGGCGTACACGCCGCCCATGTCAACCCACGAGAGATTGCTGATCGAGAACGAAGGCGTGAGGGAGATGTTGAATCCGCCGTACGCGTACAGCAGCGTCGGATTGTTGCCGTCGAGCGTGATGCCCTTCTTGTGGACGATGAACATCGGGACGCGCGTCCCGTCCTTCGAGGAGTAGAACACCTGCTTGGCCTCGTAGTTGTCCGGGTTGAACACCGTCTTGGCCTGACGGAACACGGACGAAGCCCCCGTGTCCATGTCGTAGCGGTAGATCGTCGGGGGCGCGGTGAACGTCGTGAACGCGTAGAACGTCTCCGTGTCGCTCTTCTTGCCGCCGAACCCGCCCGCCGTGCCCAGCCCCGGGAAATCCACGTCGCGCACGTGCTTGCCGGCCAGGTCGTACATGCGGACGCGCGTCGTGGCGTCCTTGAGGTACGACGCAACGAACTTCCCGCCGACGTACGACACGCCCTGCAGCGTCTCGGCCGCCTGCGGGATGATCTCCTTCCAGTGCTCCTTCCCCGGCTTGCGCGAGTCGATGGCGATGAGCCGGCCGCGCGGGGCGTTGTTGTCCGTCTTCACGTAGAAGATCGGCCCGTCATTGCCGACGACGTCGTACTCGCTCTCCCACTCCGAGATGAGCTCCGTGATCTTGAAGTCCGTCGTGCCGTCCAGCGGGGCGTAGAACAGGAGGTTCTTCGTGCCCGCCTCCCACACGCCGATGAACACGTAATCACCGTCATCCGACACGCCCGCCGAGAACCCCCACTTGGGATGGTCGGGCCGCTGATACACAAGAACGTCATCGCTCTGCGCCGTGCCCAGCTTGTGGTAGTACAGCTTCTGGTTGACGTTGGACGCCTGGAACGCCTCTCCTTCCTTGGGCTCGTCGAAGCGCGAGTAGAAGAAGCCCTTGCCGTCCTTCGTCCACGACGCGGAGGAGAACTTCACCCACCTGACGTGGTCGTCCAGGTCCTTGCCCGTGGCGACGTCCCGCACCTTCCACTCGTTCCAGTCCGAGCCCGACGCCGCGAGCCCGTACGCCATCAGCTTCCCGTCGTCCGACACCGACACGCCCGAGAGCGCCACCGTGCCGTCGGCGGACAGCGTGTTCGGATCGAGCAGCACGCGAGGCTCGCCGTGGAGCGACTCCATCACGTACAGCACCGACTGGTTCTGCAACCCGTCGTTCTTGGAATAAAAGTACCGCCCGCCGCGCTTGAACGGAGACCCGAACCGCTCGTAGTTCCAAGCCTCCGTCAGGCGCGCCTTGATCGCGTCGCGCTGCGGGATCTGCTCGAGATAGCCGAACGAGACCTTGTTCTGCTCCTCCACCCACTTGGCCACCTTGTCCGACGTGCGGGCGTCGTCCTCGAGCCAACGGTACGGATCAGCCACCTTCGTGCCGTGGTACTCGTCCACCTGATCGACCTTGTCCGTCTTGGGATACTGCAGCGGCGTGCCGGCAACAGCCAGCGATCCGAGGCACGCGAGCAGCGCGAGCGGGGTCCAACGTGTGCGCATGAGAAGCGTCTCCGAATGAGGGTTCGTCGAGCCCCGGACCGAACCATCCTACCGGAGCCCCCGCGCTCCGGTGGCGGTCACTGCACCAGACCCTTCGTCAGACGCATGAACGCCGTCTCCAGGTCCGCCTGCTCCTCACTGAAGCGCGTGATCCGGAACCCGGCGTTCACCAGCCGAGAGGGCAGATCGGAGAGATCGAGCGACCTCGCCCCGCTCCCGTCCTCGAGCGTCACCGCGATCTCCGGCCCCTCATCCCCCTCCACCACCGACGCCTTCGCAACCCCCGGCGCGCTCGCGAGCGCCCGCGCCGCGTCCGCCGTCCGATCCACCACCCGGATCGACACCGACCGCCCCACCTTCGCGCGCGACAGGATCTCGCGCACGCTCCCGCTGAAGATCAGCTCCCCCTTCTCGATCACACCCACCACGTTGCACAGCTCCGCAAGCTCCTTGAGGATGTGCGACGAGATGATGATCGTCTTCCCCATCCGGCGCAGCTCCTTGAGCAGCTCCCGGATCTCGATCCGCGCCCGCGGGTCCAGACCCGACGCCGGCTCGTCCATCAGCAGCACCTTCGGATCGTGCAGCAGCACCCGCGCCACCGAGAGACGCTGCTGCATGCCGCGCGAGAGCGAGTTCACCTCGGCGGTCGCCTTGTACGTCAGGTCCGTCAGCTCCAGCACATCCACCACCACGCGCTTGCGCTGCTCCCCGTGGATGCCGTAGCACGAAGCGAAGAACTCCAGATACTCCTGCACCACCATGTCCTCGTACGCGCCGAGGAAGTCCGGCACGTACCCGATGATCGGGCGGATCAGCCGGTTCTGATACCCCACCGTCAGCCCGTTGATCATCGCCTGACCCGACGACGGCTTGAGCAGCGTGGCCAGGATCTTGATCGTCGTCGTCTTCCCCGCCCCGTTCGGCCCGATGAACCCGTAGCAATCCCCCTCGTTCACCGTGAGGTTCAGATTGTTCAGCGCCACCAGCGACCCGTAGCGCTTCGTCAGATTGATCGTCTCGATCATCGGCATGGACTGCTCTCTCGCGCCGCGCGCCGTGCTTACCTCAGAACCTCCGGCGGACTCGGCGCCAGAGGGTACACCCAGCGCACCACCACCCGCCCCTCCGACGGCGCCTCGCGCCCGTCCACACGCAACGGGATCGGCAACGGCGCATCATCCAGCCGACCCACGATGATCAAGCAGGGCTGCGTGAACCACACACCCATGTCCGGCCCTAAGCCGTCCCGCGCCTGCAACAAAAACTGCGTATCCACACCCCGGTTCAAATAATCCGGCGGGCCCAGCATCGTCCGCCACGCCAGCGCCTCAAACCGACGCAGCGCCCGCGACCCCGACCCCACGTCCGGCCCCGCGAACGGACCGCCCAGGCTCGGCGAAACCTCTTTTGACAACGACTCGAAGTATTGCTCCGCGCCCGCCGCGCCCGTCGGCGTCAATGTCTGCGCGAGATCCAACTCCTTCCCGGCCTCCCACGCCGTCGTCAGCCTCCACGCGGACGTCTGCGCTAGGATCCTCCCCCCAGCAGCAGGCACGGCCCCCAGCGGCAACTGCGACCGCACCAGCACGATCACCACGTCCCGCAACGGCCCCGGCAACTCGTGCGTCAGCACACCCGTCAACGCCCCCCCACTCCCCGACCCCACAACCCGCACCTCCCGCACAGGCGTCGGCATCCTCCAAGCAGGCCCCCCCAGCCAATCCGCACGGAACTGCTTCACCGTCGAACGCGCCGGCGTCGTCAGCGACGACGGATCGCGCGCATCCATCACGTACGGTCGCGTGTCCGGAAAACTCGCAGCAGCCAGGACGCGCGGGTCCTGCCAGGGCGCCAACGCGTTGTGCACGCGCTCCGGCCCCTGCTCTCCCTCGATCGACACCTCCCGATCACCGTACGACGGCAGCAGCACCGACATCCACGACGTCGCGCGCTCATGCGCCTGCCCGTACACGTGATCTACGAACGTGAGGTGCTTCACCTCCGTCTTGAGCGGACGCGTCGCCGCAGCGCCCCCCCACGCAATCGCCGTGAACACCCCAGCGATCCCCGCGAACACCACCCACGACCATTGCGCCGCCCGCTTCGCCCGCAACACCGCATACGACCCGGGCCCCGCAAGCACCAGGTACGCCGCGAACACGATCAACGCGAGCAGCACCCCGATCGACGCGCTCCCGCTCTTGGCGATCTCGTTCCCGATCCCCTCGTCGATCCACGCCCGCGATCTCGTGAACAGATTCACACGGTTCGCATCGACAAGCCGGCGCACCTCATCACGGCTCAGCACGTCGAACCTGCGCCCAAGCAGCCGATGCCAGAACATCTGCGCATCCACGTTCCCACCCAACGTCACATCCGACAGATCGAACCCCACCAGCGTCACCGACCCCGCGTCCAACACCCGACGCATCACCACCACCCCGTCGTCGATCCGCAGCACCGGCGTCGCATCCGCCACACTCGCCCCCGCGCGCGCCGTGAACAGGTGCACCGTCCTCGACCGCGGCAGCGGCACACCGTCCCTCGGCCGCAACAACGCCCGCGCCCGCTCCAGATCAAACGACTCGCGCCGCTCGATCCCGGCGAGCGGCATGATCCGCCCCAGCGGGTTCGCGCGCGGGTCCAGCCACGCCTGCCCCACCGACGGCATCGACACCACCAGCTTCCCGCCCCGACGCACCCACTCCTCGATCGCCCCAGCCTGCCCCTCCGTCAGCGCGCCCGGCGCACCCTCCAGCCACACCAGCGCCTCATACGCAGCAAGCCCCATCCACCGATCCGGCAATCCCCCAGGCTCCAGCCCTGTCACGATCCGCGTCAGTTCGTGCGCACCCAGCGGCTCGTCCGCCCCCTCAGGCGTCACCCCATACGCCCCAAGCCCCCCAGCAGGCATCGCGCCCAGCACCCCGATCAACGGGTCCGAATCGCGCGCCACATCCTTGGGACCAACGCGCCCGCTCCCCAGCAAACGCCTCCCCCCCCCCTCACCCACCACCTCCTCCACCGACACGTCGAACGCGCTCATCGTCGTCGTCGACCAAGGCAGCGGCACATACAGCCACACACCCTGCGTCCCCCCCGGGTTCAACGTCACCCCGCGCTCCGACACCAACGTGTCCCCGTCCGGATCGCGCACCGACAGCCGCACCACCGCCTCCCTCGCCCGATCCGACCGGTCCTCCACCCGCACCCTCACCCCGGCCCACGACCCCGCCCGCACCACGTTCCCCACCCCGAACCACTCTCGATCGACCGCCACCTCCCCCCCAACCTGCGCGCGCACCGCGCTCCCCATAACCCCCAGCACCAGACCCAGAATGACCATCAGGAATCTACGCACGCGCCCTCACGCCCGATTCTATCGGCCTCAAGCCGACCCCTCCGCGCGCCGATCTCCACAACGTGCAACCCTCCATCTCCCTCGAACTCTGGATCATCATCGCCGGCATCATCGCCGTCGCCGCACTCGGCGCCCTCCGCGCGCTCTCAGCCCTCATCAACTACGAGTGCGCGCTCCAGGACGTTGCACTGGCCGCCGACAAGCTCCGCAAGGAATACGACCGGCGCGTGAAGGAAATGCTCGAGGACGCCGACGTCACCGACGAAGGCGCCGTCTCCCTCGAAGCCGCGCAGGAAGCCATGGAGCGCGCCAAGAAGGCCGCCTGACCGCCCCTCACTTCGCCGACGTCATCCTCGAAAACTCATCGATCAGCCGCGCGTGCGCTCGCGATCCCATCCGCCAGCACGCCAGCTCGAACTTCTCGTTCGGCGAATGCACGCGGTCATCTTCCAGCCCGAACCCCATCAAGATCGTGTCCATCCCCAGCTTGCTCTTCAGCGATCCCACCACAGGGATCGAACCCCCCGACTTGATGAGCACCGGCTCCACGCCCGCAGCCGCCTTCAACGCCCGCCGCGCCGCCAACAAATGCGCCGAGTCCGTCGCCACTGTCGCAGGCGCGCCCCCCGACAAGTCCGTGATCTCCCACCGACACCCCGGCGGCGTCCGCTCCTCCAGAAACTTCCGGAACCCCGCCGACACCTTCTTGGGGTCCTGATCCGCCACCAACCGGAACGACACCTTCGCCGACGCCTTCGCCGGGATCACCGTCTTCGCGCCCGCCCCGATGTACCCGCCCCAGATCCCGTTCACGTCCGCCGTCGGCCGCGCCCACTCGCGCTCCACCGACGTCCACCCCGCCTCACCGATGTCCGCCTCAGGCTTCAACCCGATCTTCGCAAGCGCCGGCCCCGCATCCAAGCCCAGCTTCGCCCACGCAGCCCGCTCCTCCTTGCTCGGCTCGCGCACGTCGTCATAGAACCCCGGCACCTGCACGCGACGCTTCTCATCCCACAACTGCGCCAGCACCTTCGCAAGCTCATTGTTCGGGTTCGGCGCCCTCCCCCCCCACAGCCCCGAGTGCAGGTCCTGATCCGGACCATGCAGCGTCACCTCGAAGTACGACAGCCCGCGCACCCCGTACGTGATCGCCGGACGATCCGCCGCAGGCATCCCCGTGTCCGAGATCACGCACACGTCCGCCTTCCCGAGTTCCCCCTTGTTCTCATCAAGGAACCGGTACAGATTCACCGACCCCGACTCCTCCTCACCCTCGATCAGCACCGTCATCTTCACCGGCGCCTCCCCGTGCGCGTGCTTCCATGCCAGCAACGCCTCGAGGAACATCGACACCTGCCCCTTGTCGTCGTTCGCGCCGCGCGCCACCACGCGCTCCCCAGGCCCGCCCTGCACCGCAGGCTTGATCACCGGCTCAAACGGCGGGCTCTCCCACAGCTCCACAGGGTCCGCAGGCTGCACGTCGTAATGCCCGTAGAACAAAACGTGCGGCCCCTGGTACCCCTTCGCGCCGGGGCAATGCGCCAGCACGATCGGATGGCCCGCCTTCTCCTTCGTCCCCGTCTCCCGCAGCACCGCGTCCAGCCCCGCCTCGCGCAGCTTCCCGGCGCACCACTCCGCGGCCTTCCGGCAATCACCCGCATACTTCGGGTCCGTGCTCACGCTCGGAATCCGCAACCAGTCGAACAACCGACCGATCGAATCCTTCTCGTGCTGATCAAGCCACGCCAGAACGCTGTCGACAGACATCGCGCACTCCTCTCAACCCCGCAAATCCACGCTCAGGTATCCCCCGAAGATACGCGCACCCGTCACATCGTGCCGAACGCGCTCCAGCACGCCGCGCCGAGCGCAAAGCCGAACCCGATCAACGCCATCCCCTTCCACACCAACCCCCACACCCTCCGAGGCGCCCGACGCCGCGTCACCGCAGCCTCGAACACCGAATCCCCAAGCACAGCCGCAGGAATAGCCTCCAGCCACACCGGCTCGAGCGACGACGCGTCATCGTCCGGGATCTCTTCCATCTCGGCGTACGAGCGCGGCGGGCGCGTGTACAAATCCCCGCCACACGAACCGCACGTCACCTCGCGCTGCCCCGACGCCCCCTGCAACTCCGCGCCCCGGTAGCCACAGCAAGGGCACATCCGCACCGTCTGCCACGTCGCGACCTTCGGACCAACGCGGGGCATACGCTGCAATATACGCGCGCACACCCCCGAATCAACGAACACACCCATGCACCCCCACTCCCCTCCCGCCTGGCACGAAATCCTCGACCACCACGCCGCGCGCCTGCGCTCCGCCGCCCCCGCGCCGGCCCCCCTCCCGACCAACCCAGGGCCCCTCGACGCGGCCACCCCCTTCCTCCTCCACAGGCGCCTCCACGCGCCCGGTCACATAACCCCACCAAAATCCCCGGCCCCCGACGCGGCCCTCTGGTGGGCGCTCCACACCGACACCCTCAACGCCGACCTCGTCCTCCGCGCCTCCTCCGATCAGGCCGCCCGCGCCCCCCTCCTCCGACGAGACGTCTACGACACCATCGAAGTCTGGACCGAGGGCGAACTCTGCGCCCTCCACGCCCTCTGGCGCCACGCCGAACGCGAACACCGCCCCGACTGGATGGACCGCGTCTTCTCCGCCATCTCCTGGCACCTCGAACACACACAGCCCGACAACGCCACCAACCGACCCTGGTGCATCGCCCCCTTCGTCCACTTCGCCGACGCGGTCAACAGCCCCGACGCGCTCCACTACGCGCAGACCCTCCTCCACAACGCGGCCGCAGGCCCCGCCTCCGCCACCATCCTCATCGCGGAAATTCTCAAGGACGCCGCGGATATGCTCCGCCCGTCCCACACCCCCTGAATCCTCACGCGCGCAAGAGCCTCAGTTGCCCTCGCCCTCGGCATGCACCGCGGCCTTCGGCGCCGTCGAGAAATCACCGCGGGACACCGACCGCGCATCACTCTCGAGCTGCTTCTTCGGGGCAGGCGGGTTCGACTCCGCCTCGATCTCCTCCTCGATCCCCTTGATCCCCTTCTTGAACTCCACGATCCCACGACCCAGCGAACGACCCACCTCAGGCAGCTTCCGGCCGAACAGCAACAGTCCGATCGCCAGAATGATCAGCCACTCCCAACCCTGAGGCATGCCGAGCGCCAGAAACATGAAACCTCCTGTGTCCCCCCGTTCGCTGTCCTATTGAAGAGCCCCGGGCCCCTCAGGTCAAACCCGTCCGCCCTCAGCAGCCGTCACCACGTTGTCCAGCAACATCGCCACCGTCATCGGCCCCACTCCCCCCGGCACTGGCGACACCCACCCCGCAACCGCGCGCACCTCATCAAACCGCACGTCCCCCACCGTCTTCATCGTCCCGTCAGGCTGCTCCACGCGCGTCGCGCCCACATCCACCACGATCGCACCCGGCTTCACCCACTCCTTCGTGATCAACCCCGGCACGCCCGCCGCGCCGATCAGCACGTCCGCCTCGCGCGCCAACCCTTCAATTCCCCTCGTGAACTTGTTGCACGACACCACCGTGGCCTCGTGCCGCATCAGCAGCACCGCGATCGGCTTTCCCACGATGTTCGACGCACCCACCACCACACACGTCTTCCCCTTCAGGCTCACGTCCGTCGACTCGACCATCTTCAGCGTGGCCAGAGCCGTGCAAGGCACCAGCGAAGACCGCCCGTACACGATGTTCCCGATGTTGGCCGGGTTCACCCCCTCCACGTCCTTCTCCGGCGCGATCAGCGACTGCACCCGCGGCGCATCCACCCCCGAAGGCAGCGGCAGGTGCACCATGATGCCCGTCACGTCGTCATCCGACGAGAGCAGCAGCACGCGCCCCGCGATGTCGTCATACCGGCTCCCCGCGGGCAACTCGTGCAGACGGTGGTCGATCCCCAGCGCAGCGCACGTCTTGGCCTGATTCTCGGCGTACACCCGCGACGCGTTGTCCCCGTCCGCCACCAGCACCGCGTCCAGCCGCGCAGCCCGCCCCCCCTTCCGCAACGCGCCCGCCCGCGCCCCGATCCGCTCACGATGCGCCGCAGCCAGCGCCTTCCCGTCGATGATCCGTGCTCCGCTCATTCTCTCGTACGATACCGGCGTGACCACCGAGTCGCGCATCCGACGCCTCCGCGAGGAGCTCCACCGCGCCAACAAGGCGTACTTCGTCGACAACGCCCCCTTCATGACCGACCGCGAGTTCGACGAGAAACTCGCACAGCTCCAGAAGCTCGAAGCCGAACACCCCGAATGCAACGACCCCTCCAGCCCCACCAACCGGGTCGGCGGCGACCCCATCGATAAGTTCCGGACCCTCCCCCACGCCGTGCCCATGCTCTCCATCGACAACTCCTACTCCGAGGAGGATGTCCGCGCCTGGGCCGCCCGCGTCGCCAAGCCGCTCGCCACCCCCGGCGACGGCCTCTTCGACACGACCAACGCCCCCGACCTCGCCTTCGTCTGTGACGCCAAAATCGACGGCGTCGCCATCTCCCTCCGCTACGAAAACGGAGACCTCGTCCGCGCCCTCACCCGAGGCGATGGACAAAAAGGCGACGACATCACCACCAACGCGCGCACCATCCGCGCCATCCCCCTCAGACTCGACGGCAAGCCCCCAAAAGTCCTCGAAGTCCGCGGAGAGGTCTACATCCCCACAGCCGAGTTCGAACGCATCAACAACGAACGCGAGGAAGCCGACCTCGAGCCCTTCATGAACCCGCGCAACGCCTGCGCAGGAACACTCAAGCAACTCGACCCCAAAGCCGTCGCCCAGCGCCGCCTCGGCTTCGTCGCCCACGGCCGCGGTCAAATCGACCCCGACGACGCCTTCGACTCCTACTCCGACTTCCTCAAAGCACTCCCCACCCTCTCCATCCCCGCAAACACCGGCTGGAAGCGCTGCGCATCCGTCGACGACGTCATCAAGTTCATCCACGACTTCGACCAACGACGCGCCAAACTCCCCTATGCCGTCGACGGTGTCGTCGTCCGTGTCGATTCCTTCGCGCTCCAACGCGCCCTCGGAACCACCTCCAAATCACCCCGCTGGTGCATCGCCTTCAAGTACCCGGCCGAACGCAAGACCACCAAACTCCTCGACATCGACCTCCATGTCGGCAAGACCGGCAAGATCACCCCGCGCGCCGTCATGGAGCCCGTCCTGATCGCAGGCACCATCGTCCAGCACGCCTCACTCCACAACTTCGGCCTCCTCCACGAGCGCGACATCCGCATCGGCGACACAGTCCTCGTGGAAAAAGCCGGCGAGATCATCCCCCAGGTCCTGGGCCCCGCCCCCGACAACAAGCGCGACAAGTCCTCCAAACCCCTCAAGCCCCCGACACACTGCCCCGTCTGCTCCGGCCCCGTCGAGATCGAAGAGGAAGACGGCCGCGAAACCGCGCGCCGATGCGTCAACCCCGAGTGCCCCGCACAGATCCGCGAGAAACTCATCTGGTTCGCGGGGCGAGGCCAGATGGACATCGAAGGCCTCGGCGAAAAAACCATCGATCAGATCCGCGCCGAATCCGCCATCCCCCTCAACCGCTTCGCCGACATCTTCCTCCTCCACAACCATCGCGATGAACTCCTCGCCCTCGAACGCATGGGCGAAAAGAAGGTCGACAACCTCCTCACCGGCATCGAAGCCGCAAAGTCCCAAGGCCTCGCCCGAGTCCTCGCAGGCATGGGCATCCGTCACGTCGGCTCCGCAACAGCCAAACAACTCGCGCGCCTCTTCCCCGACATCGACGCCCTCCTCGACGCCCCCGAAACACTCCTCCGCCCCAAGACCCTCAAGAAGGACGAAGCCAAATCACTCGGCTTCGACCCCGACCCCAAGAACCGACCCGAAACCGGCCTCGGCGCCCTCACCGCCCACGTCGTCCACGAATACCTCCACAGCAAGCAGGCCCACCACACCTTCAAGGACCTCGCCTCCGTCGGCGTCGACCTCACCTCACACGACTACAAACCGCCCTCCTCCAAACCCTCCACACCCGACACCCCATTCACAGGACAAACCATCGTCCTCACCGGAACCCTCGACGCCTTCGAACGAGACACCCTGAAGGAACTCCTCGAATCCCTCGGCGCCAAGGTCACAGGCTCCGTCTCCTCCAAAACAAACATCGTCATCGCAGGCCGCGACCCTGGCTCCAAACTCGACAAGGCCCGCGACCTCAACGTCCCCGTCTGGGACGAAGCCCGACTCCTCAAAGAACTCCCCGACTCCGCCCGCCCGACGTAATTCTCACCCTCGTCTACAATCCCCCCCTTTCGCATACCCCAACGGACCCCCCATGGACCAGAGACAAACCAAGATCGTCGAAGGTGCAGGCCTCGAAGAGTCGCGCCTCAATACCGACTTCATCGACTGGCTGAAGAAGTGGGGCTCACCCATCCTGTTCGCCATCGCCGTCATCGCAGGCGCATACGCCGGCTGGCAATGGTGGCAGCGCGCCCAGGCCAAGGCCTTCGACGAGGCACACCTCGAATGGCAGGCCGCGGCCACCTCTGCCTCCCCTGACAACCTCCTCCGTGTCGCGCGCGACCACCCCGGTCGCGGCGCCGTCCCCATCCTCGCAACCCTCGACGCCGCCGACATCTACCTCATGGCCGGCATCCGCGGCATCGTCCCCGCAGGCAAACCCGACAACCCCGCAGACGCACTCTCCCCCGAAGACGTCACCAAGCAATTCGAGCTCGCGCGCGACCTCTACTCCCAGGCTCTCTCCCTCTCCTCCTCCAAGCCCGCGTACGCAATCCACACCTTCTCCGCCAAGTTCGGCCTCGCCGCCGCGCTCGAATCCCTCGGCCAGCACGACGACGCCAAGCGCCTCTACGACGAGATCATCGCCGCCGCCCCCGGCGCCGGCTTCCCGGGCTTTGCCGAACAGGCCAAGACCCAGTCCGACTGGCTCGAGCGCGCCAAGACCCTCCCCCCCCTCGCCACCCGCGACGCCATCAAGGCCTCCGCGCGCCCCGTTGACGAATCCCCCACCACTCCCCTCGGCACGCCCTCCGAATTCGAATCCCTCCTCAACCAACCCGTCCCGGCCGACCAGGGCCCTCTCCCCCAGGACCCCACCGCGCCCTCCAACCCCGAACCAACCACTCCCGAGCCCGAGCCCTCGACTCCCCCCGCTCCCCCGCAATGACGAGCGCGCCCGAAGACCTCCCCAAGCCAAAGCCCTCCCTCATCGATCAGGGCGGCAAGGTCGACCCACTCGCAATCATCCGCGCCGCCAACGACGCGAAGCAGGCCGACGACCCCGACGCATCAGCCGACGAATCCTCCGACGACGCACCCACCCGCGTGCGTTTCGTCCTCTCGCGCGACCTCGACAAGCGCCTCGACAAATACCTCACCGACCGCATCCCCTTCATGAGCCGCACCCAACTCCAGCGGCTCATCGACAACGAAGCGGTCACCGTCAACAACCGTCTCCCCAAGGCCTCCACCCGCCTCCGCGCGGGCGACGTCGTCGACGTCATCGTCCCCCCACCCCCCGCCAAAGACATCCAGCCCGAGCCCATCCCCCTCGAAGTCCTCTACGAGGACGACGACCTCATCGTCCTCAACAAGCAACCCGACATCATCGTCCACCCCGCGCGCTCCCACCTCAAGGGCACCATGCTCAACGCCCTCGCGCACCACTTCCTCCACAACACCAGCGGCGCACTCTCCTCCGTCGGCGAAGACTTCGCCCGCCCCGGCGTCGTCCACAGACTCGACCGCCACACCTCCGGCGTCATCGTCTTCGCAAAGCGCGACGAGCCCCACTGGCGCCTCGGCAAGCAATTCGAACGCCGACAGGTCGACAAACGCTACCTCGCCCTCGTCCACGGCGAGATCGAAACTCCCACCGACGTCGTCGACCAACCCCTCGGCCCGCACCCCTCCCGCGAAAAAGGCCTCCGCGAGAAATACGTCGTCCGACACGACCACCTCGGCAAGCCCGCCGTCACCATCTACCGTGTCCGCGAGCGCTACAACGGCTACACGCTCGTCGAACTAGAACTCAAAACCGGACGCACCCACCAGATCCGCATCCACCTCTCCTGGCTCGGCCACCCCATCGTCGGCGACGACATGTACGGCGGACGCATCCTCCACCCCTCCGACGTCCTCCCCCCACACGCCATCACCTCCCCCACTCCCCTCATCGCCCGCCAGGCCCTCCACGCCACCATCCTCGCCTTCACCCACCCCGTCACCCAGACCCCCATGCGCTTCACCGCACCACTCCGCGAAGACATGGCCTCCCTCATCCACCTCCTCCGCGCACACCGCCCAGGCCTCGGCCCCATCGACGTCTCAGGCGCCACCGTCGATCTCCACACCGCAATCCCCGACTCCCTGTAGCATCCCCCCTCCACTCCCTCCCCGCACGAACACAGGAGCAGACGATGCGCCCACGCCCCGTCCACTTCATCACCCTCACCGCTCTCCTCATCCCCCTCACGGCCTGCTCCGGCACGCGCCCCACCATCTCCGGCCGCTACCTCGTCGCCCTCGCCGACGGCGACATGATCAACACCACCCTCGCCGACGGCCTCCTCATGGGCCCCTCTCCCACCACCAACACCCCACAACCCGACACCCTCACCGTCGCGCGCCTCCCCCTCCCCAACCCCGGCGCCACTCCCCTCAACGCAGACATCATCCAGGAGCAGGTCTCCAACTCCTCACTCGGCCCGCCGCGACTCCTCGCCGTCGATCACCTCAACAACCGCGCCCTCGTCCTCGCAACGCGCGGCCACGCGCCCGACGGCGCTACCCTCATCTCCGACCTCCCTCAAACCGGACTCGTCTCACTCGTCGACCTCCACTCCGCAACCACGATCGCCGAACTCGATCTCGGCCCCGGCGCTTCCTCCATCGCGCTCCACCCCGACCTCGACCTCGCCGTCGTCATGCGCACGACCCCCTCCGGCCACGAAGCAGACCTCCTCCGAGTCGACCCCGACAACGTCTCCCTCGTCGGCCGTCTCCCCATCACCGACGCCCCAGCCTCCCCCTCCATCTCCACCGCAACCGCGGCCTTCTCACCCGACGGTCACACCCTCGCCATCACCTTCCTCGGCGCCGACTCCGTCGTCTTCTATCAAGTCCTCCGCGAAGGCTCGACCGTCGGCCTCGGCCGCTGGGGCGCCCCCGTCACCCTCCCCAACTACCCCTACATGGGCGCGTGGAGCCCCGACTCCTCCACCTTCTTCGTCGCCTCCACACTCTGGGGCGACGCCGCAAACCGCTCCCCCTCCTCGGCCCCCCAAGGCTTCGTCACTCCCATCCGACTCGCCGAGCACGTCTCTCCCGACGCCGTCCACGAAGCACTCCCCCCCGCAACCGTCGGCATCGGCCCCGAAGGCCTCGCCATCCATCCCTCCGGCAACTACCTCGTCACCGCCAACGTCCGCCGCTCCTTCCTCTACCCCCACGACCCCTCCTACACACGCGGCGGCTCCATCTCCGTCGTCCGCATCAACCCCGACACCAACGAACTCACCACGCTCGCCGAGCACGAATGCGGCGCCTCACCCCAATCCCTCGCCTTCGACGCGCCCGGCCGCGCGCTCCTCGTCACCGATTACGAAGCAGGCGCCGTCCAGGTCTGGTCCTTCGACCCCTCAACCGGCAAAGCACAGTTCACCGGCGTCCGACTCCACGTCGGTCGCGGCGCCCACGCCGTCGAAGTCGTTCCCTGAGATCACCCTCACGCGCCGGGCGGCAACGCACGCTCCCCACCCACCAGCGCCTGCTCTCGCGCCATCAGGTCCGCATACCCGCACCCGATCGCCTCACCAAGCGCCGGCGCCAGCATCGCGCGCGCAGCCCAGATGTCATTCCGCCGTCGCGCCACCGTCGCTCTGGGCCCCACCCGCGCCTCAAACTCCACAAACTTCCCAAGCCCCAGCACGTCATCCAGCATCACGCGCACGTCCCCCTTCAGCCACACCGACCGATCCTTCTGCACCATCACCCACACCGGCAACGCCCCCGACCCGAACCGCGCACGCGCCGATGACTCCGAATACACCGTGGCCGACGACAACCGAGGCGCAACCCCCCGGGGCCGCGTGAAGAACACCCACTCCGGCGGCCCCCCGCTCGTCTGCCGACGCAGCAGCATCGCATCCGGCACGCGGTAATACGTGTCCGTCTGCACCACGTTCGCAAGATGCGTGCATCCCCCCGCGCGCAAAAGCCCCTCAGCCAGCGCGCGATCACGCAACTCACACTTGAAGTCCACCGAGTGCATCGTGCTCAGAACATGACCGCGCCCGCGCGCCGTGCAACCGCGCACCCGCCACTTCGCGCCAACCCCCTACGCACGCACGCTTTCTCGGACCCTCTCCCGCATCCCCTCGTCAAACGCCCACGCCCCTCCCCACGCAAGGTCCGAATCCGACACCATCGCGCGACGCACCGCCACCGCCAGCTCCTCCAGCCCCTCACCGCGCGCCGCGCTCGTCATCACGTCCGCCCCCTCCACCTCCCCGAGATCACCCCTCGTCCCCACACGCACCACCCGCCCGCGCAACGCAGGCAACTCCCCGAGCCCCACGAACCCCGACGCACGATCCCCACACACCACCACCACGTCCGCGCTCCCAATCACCTCCCGCGCACGCTCCCACGCGGCCTCATCAATCGCGCTCCTCCCCACCATCACGCCCGCCGTGTCCACCCACCGCGCCATCACCCCATCCAACACCAACGTCGCGCCCACGTGATCCCGCGTCACGCCCGCCTCGTCCGCAACAATCGACACCGACCGCCCCGCAAGCGCATTCAACAGCGTGCTCTTCCCCACATTCGTAAGACCCACCGCGGCCACCACCCCCCCGCGCAACAGCACATCCAACCGCGCAGACCGCTCAAGAATCTCCTCCCCCCCCTCACCATCCCACGCGCTCCACCTCTCCCGCTGCGCAAGCAACAGCGGAACCGCCCGTGGACTCGACGTACGCGCAAGCGCCGCCATCGCGCGTTCCTCCACCCAGTCCGCGCACTCCGGAAACAGCACCTCACCCTCCCCCGTCACGTCCATGCCCGAGCCCCGCAACGCCCCAAGCACGCCCCGCACCGAAGCCTCCCCGTCATGCGCGCTCAGCAGCGCGCACGTCCCCGATACCCGCGCCACCATCACCTCATGCGCCCCCCCAAGCCGACGCAACCGCGCCTCCCCCTCAGACACTCCCCCGCACCCCGCGCGCGCCAGCGCCGCGTCAAGCCCCGGCGCATCGACGCCGACCACCTGCACCACCGAGATCGCCCCCGACATCCCCCCACCCCCACCCGCGCACAACACCGCGCGCACGCTCACGACCACGTCTCGGGCCGCTCGAAACTCCTCCCCGCATCACCCTCCCCGCCACCACGATCCTCCGGATTCTCAAACTCACGCCGCTTCGGAAACAACGCGGCCATCCCGATCACCGTGAACCCCACCAGGATCGCGCCAGGCAGCGGCTTCCCCGTGATCAGCCACACGACACAGCCGAACAACCCCATGCTCTCCACCACCGCAGCCGAAATCACCACGGCCTGAAAGCGCACCGGGTCCGGATCCTCCATCTCCTCAGCCGCGCGCATCAGCTTCTTCCGCGCCATGAGCGCCATCGGAATCAGCACGACCGGGAGCAGCACGCACAGAATCCCGAGAACCGTGCCCACCGACCGCCCCGCGCCCCCCGACCCCTGCGCAGGCGCAGACGTTCCCCCACTCCCACCGACCACCCCCGACGCCACGATGGCCGCGAAGATCACCACGCCCCCCATCAGCGCCGCATGAATCAGCTGCGCCTGCCGGAGCGCAGAGCCCGCCGTGCCCGGCGCGCCCACGGGCTCCTTCTCGAACATCACGCCTCCTCCTCCACGCTCGCCGCGCGCCACGCACGAACGATCCCGCGAAGCGTCAGGTCCGGAACGATCGCCTCCACCAGATCATCCTCCCCGAACAACCCCTGCGCATCACCACCCGTGGCGATCACACGCGGATACGCCCCGTACGCCTCGGCATACCGCTCCGTCAACGACCGCACCGCCCCCTTCACCGAATGCACCGCCCCCATCCGCATCGCGCTGGCCGTGTTCCGCCCGTACGGCGCCTCAGGGTCCTCCTCCACCTCCCCTCCGTTCCACTCCACCTCGGGCAACGCGCTCGTCTGATCGTGCATCGCGCGCAGCATCATCCGCACACCCGGCGCAATCGCCCCCCCGTGAAACACACCCTCTCCGTCCACGAAGTCCACCGTGAGCGCCGTCCCCGCGCTGATCACCACGCACGCCTGCTTCGCCAGCTCAAACCCGGCCACGGCGTTCAGCAGCCGGTCCTGCCCCACCGTCTTCTCCCCCTCATCATCCAGCGTGTGCTTCAAAGGCGCACCGATGTCACGCCCGATCCGCACCACGCGCGAAGTCCCCACCGTCCCCGCCCCGTGCAACGCCCGCTCCACACGCTCCGCCACCCCATCATTCGTCGAAGCCACCACCACCACGCCCCCCTCACCCTCGATCTCCTTCATCCGCTCCACCAGCGCGCGCGCCAGCTCGTCGAACGACGAGTTCGCCACGGCCCCGAACGCCGTGCGCTCACTGTCCTTGTACACCCCGAACGTCGTGCGCGTGTTCCCAACGCTCACAGCCAACACAACAGCGTCGTAGCCATCTTGCATCCCGGAAGTCTACCCCCCCACTACACCCTCGCCGATGCCGACGCCACGTCCTTCCGGATCGCCCGCACCAGCGTCTGCAGCAGCGCCCGCGACGCGGGCCCCACCCTCCCCGACCCCACCATCTCCCCGTCCAGACGCGTCACCGACGCCACCATCGTCGACGTCCCCACCAGCATCACCTCGTCCGCGTCGCGCAGCTCGCGCTCCGTGATCTCACGCACCTCGATCGACGGGTCCTCCTCCAGAATCAACCGCCTCGTCACCCCGCTCAGAATCTCTCCCCCGCCCACCCTGGGCGTAGCCATCCTCCCGCCCTTGGCGATCACCACGTTCGTCGCCGTCCCCTCCGTCACGTGCCCCTCGCGCACCAGAATCGCATCCTCAGCCCCCTCCTCCCCGGCCTCCAACGACGCAAGCACGCTCCCCATCAGCGAGATCGACTTGATGTGCCCGCGCAGCCAACGCATGTCCGGCCGCACCGACGCGCTCCGCGTCCCGGGCTCCACATACGTCTCCAGCCTGGGCAGCGCGCTGCAGAACCCGAACACCGTCGGCGCGAACCCCGCGCTCCCCACCGGCGCGCGCGTCCGAACCGCGCCAGGGTCATCAAACCTCCTCGGCGCCCCGCGCGTCACCTGCCAGTACACAAACGCGTCCCCCATCCCGTTCGCCTGCAACAACTCCTCACTCATCCCGCCCAACGCACCCACCTCAAACCCCTCGATCCGCGTCTCCACCAGCCCCGCGCGCATCCGCTCCACGTGCGCACTCAGACCCACGATCACCCCGTCACACGCGCGCAACCCCTCGTACACCCCGTCCCCGAACAAAAAGCCCCGGTCAAACGCCGAGACCATCGCCCGCTCCGCCGCCACGATCTCACCATTCAGGTAAACGCGCATCGTTCCCTCTTTATCGACCACCCGCGCCCCGTCCACCACCGCTCTTCCCCCGACCCGTTCCCCCACGCCCGCCCTTCCCCTTCTTCGCCGCCTCCCCCGCAGGCCGACGCTTCCCAAGCATCTCCGACCCGTCCCGCTTCGACCTACCCGCCCCCTTTGCGCCCACGATCCTCGTCCGCGCGCTCGGCGCCCGCGCCGCCTTCGCAGCTCCCCCACCCTTCGCAGCCGCCTTCAGCGCCTTCAACTCATCCCGCGTCAGCTCTCTCCACTCCCCCAGCGCCAACCCCTTCAACTCCAGCGGACCGATCTTCGTTCGCACCAGCTTCTTCACCGGATGCCCCACACCAGCCAGCATCCGGCGCACCTGCCGGTTCCTCCCCTCCGTCAGCGTGATGTCCATCACCGTCCGCGTCGCATCGCGCTTCACCACGCGCAGCTCAACGCGCCCCGTCCGCTTCGCCCCCACCGTCTCACCCTCGCGCCGCTCCGCCAGATAGATCCCGCGCTCCAGCTCCCCCACCTGCTCATCCTCGATCCGCCCCTTCACCAGCACCCGGTACGTCTTGTGCACCTCATACCGCGGGTGCGTCAGCCGATTCGCCAGCTCCCCGTCATTCGTCATCAGCAACAGCCCGCGCGAGTCGTAGTCCAACCTCCCCACCGGAAACAGCCTCACCCCGGACGGATGCTTCACGATGTCCAGCACCGTCCGCCGTCCCTCCGGGTCCCACACCGTGCTCACCGTGTTCCCCGGCTTGTACACCATCACATACACAAGCCGCTCCCCGCCCTTCCCCTTCCCGCCGCCCTTCTCCTGCTGCTGCACCACCACACCCCGATACTCCACCCGATCCTCCGGCGTCACGAACACCGGCAACCGATCCACCACCATCCCGTTCACCCGCACCTCCCCCTTCTCGATCAGCGCCTCACACGCGCGCCGCGACGCAATCCCCGCGTCCGCAAGCACCCGCTGCAACCGCTCCGCCCCCGGCCTCCCCGCATCTCGCAACGCGTCCGCGCCCTCCCCCTCCGCGCCACCACCACCGCGCCGCCTCCGCACCACACGCTCTCCATTCGTTCGGGTCATGTCGGGGCATTCTACACGCCCCGTTTTCCAGCCCCGACGCTTCTCCCGCCGATGCTCGCTCTGACCCCGCGCGATTTCCGCGCCCTTGCCTCCCCACGACCCGGCACACCCGGAGCCCCACGTGAAGACCGCCACCCCCACTCCCCCCTCCACCACCCACACCTCCTCCGTCCTCGAAGAGGTCGTCCGCTCACCGCGCGGCGTCAACCACGACGCCCACCACGACTACGCCAACCGTCTCCGCGCCGTCATCTCCGAGTCCTCGGCCGTCGCCTCCGAAGCACGCCAGGCCGCCGACCGCGCCACCAAAGTCTCCTCCGAACTCGCCTCCCAATGGGGCAACCAGGGCGAGCAATGCCGACGCCTCGACGAACTCGCCCACCTCATCGCCCGCCTCGAAGAGCGACTCGACGGCGCCCACACCCTCCTCTCCCGTCTCACCGACGACCACAAAGCCAAGTCCCTCCTCGAAGAAGCCTCCCGCACCTTCACCGACCGCCTCGACCAGACCCAGCGCAACCTCCACGCGCGCCTCGACGCCCTCACGCGCGAAGCGTCAGACCTCTCCGACGCAAAGCGCGCCGAAACCGTCAAGGCCCTCGACGCACTCCGCGCCGCACTCGACGAACGACTCACCCGCGCAGCCTCCGACACCGACGAACGACTCCGCATCCTCGCCCACGACACCAACGCCCGTCTCGAACAGCTCCGCCAAGGCTCATTCGCCTCCCTCGACGGCGCCCAAACCTCCCTCCGCGAGCACATCGACGCCGTCGTCGCCGAAGCCCGCATCCGAATCGACTCCCTCGAGTCCTCAGCCGGCGCCCGCCTCGCCGAAACCGCCGACAAACGCCTCGCCTCCCTCAACGACCGCCTCGCCGCCTCCGACAAACTCGCCGACGACGTCCGCCGCGCGCACGCCGACGCCGTAGCCCACTCCCGCGACGCCCGCGCCTCCATCGAACTCCTCGCGGCCGACACCCGCGCCGCCATCGAGCAATCCCTCTCCTCCCTCACCACCGACTCCGAAAAAGCCATCCGCGCCGTCACCGCCTCCCGCGACGCCGCCGCCGAAACACTCGCCGAACGCGCCCACGCCGCCGCCGCCGCACTCAACAAATCCCTCGACACCGCCGAATCCCGCCTCGCCGACACCGAGGCCGCCTCCCTCTCCCGCATCGAAGACGCCTCTCAACGCGGCCTCTCCGCACTCGAAGAGCGCGCCACCCTCGCCGTCGACGCCGCCTCCCGCGCCGCCGCCGCCGAGCAACGCATCGCCTCCCGCCTCGACAACCTCGACAAGGACATCGACGCCCGCCTCGAAGCCGCCCTCTCCGACCTCCAGTCCCGCGCCGCAGCCCGCCTCGCAGGCCTCATCGAATCCTCCGAAGCCCGCGTCCGCACCGCGCAGGAATCCCTCGACGCGCGCCTCCGCACCGCCGGCGAAGAGTTCGAAACCCTCGCCGCAAACGCCGAGCGCCGCGCACGCGCCGCGCACGACGCCATCAACAACCGTCTCGACTCCCTCTCCCACGACGTCGACCGCCACGCCAAAGCCGGCGAGCAACGCATCCACGACGCCGACAACGCCCTCACCCTCCGTCTCAACGCCGTCGACGCCGCCCTCAACGCCCTCACCGAGCGCGAGGACGCCATCACCACCTCCACCCAGACCGCCCTCGACTCCATCTCCGCGCGCGAGGAAGCACTCCACTCCTCCGCCGACGAAACCGTCTCCCGCGCGGCCTCCCGCCTCGATGAGATCGCCTCCGCAGCCGAGCGCCGCGCAGGCCTCCTCGCCGACCGTCTCACCGAAGACGCGCAAACCCGCCTCACCTCCTCCATCGACAAGGC
This sequence comes from Phycisphaerales bacterium, assembly GCA_050174775.1. Lineage (GTDB taxonomy): Bacteria > Planctomycetota > Phycisphaerae > Phycisphaerales > UBA1924 > CAYPGJ01. Next base: position 558,203 of record JBFXJP010000001.1, on the reverse strand, counting down.
CATCGCCTCCGCCACCACCACCATCACCCAGGCCGCCAACACCCTCCACACCGAAGCAGCCTCCCGCCTCGAAGCCGTCGAACGCGACTTCCACGCGCGACTCACCTCCATCCTCGAATCCGCCACCGAAGAAACCACCCGACACGCCTCCAACCTCGACAACCTCGCCTCCTCCGCGCAGCTCCGCGCAGAGCAGGCCGCCGCCTTCATCACCTCCCGACTCGACGAAGCCTCCTCCACGGCCCGCGCACAAACCGAAGCCCTCCGCGAACGCTTCGACGAAGCCGCCGCGAAGATCGGCGACGAATACGCACGCCTACGCGACTCCATCCGCGCCTCCGCAAACCAGGCCCTCGAGCAGGACCGCCGCTCCTCCGCGGCCCTCTCCGAGTCCATCACCCGCACGCGCGAAGAACTCGCCTCAGCCGAACAACGCTTCCGCGAGCAGGCCTCCAACGCAGCGCAGCAAGCCTGGGCCGCGGCCGCCGCGCTCGAGTCCCGCCTCGCCCAGTCCCTCGCAGCAGCCCAATCCGCCGAGCGCCGTCTCGCCGAATCAGCAGACGCGCTCCTCAACACCGTCGACACCCGAGTCTCCGAAGCCTCCAAGGCCGCGCTCTCCAAGGCCGAAGCCGACGCGCGCCGCCTCACCGACAAGACCGACAACGCCATCCGACGCATCGCCGACGCCGTCGCAAGCGCCGAAGCCGGCGAAGCCTCGACCCGCGAGAAGATCGGCGAACTCCTCGAAACCCTCCCACAGCGCCTCGCGCTCGCAGAGTCCGCCTCCCTCGACCGTCTCGCCGCGGCCTCGCGCAAGCTCGAAGCATCCGTCAACGACGCAAACGCACGCCTCTCCTCAACCATCGACGTCGCCTCCGCGCGCGAAATGGCCGCCACCGCCGCGCTCACCGACCTCCTCAAGGAAGCCGACGAACGACTCGCCACGCTCACCAACGAACTCGATCAACGCGTCGACAACCGCCTCCACCGACTCGAAGCCGCCATCCAACGCTCCACCTCCATTCTCGGCGCCAACGGCTCCGGCCCACCCACACCCGGCTCACTCGCCGACCTCGTCGACAAAGCCGAAAAACTCCGCTCCGCCGCGGCCTCCGCACAAACCCAGATCGCCTCTCTCCGCACCCAATCCGAACTCGTCCGCGCCGAACTCTCCAAAGCCGTCCTCGCCGCGGCCGACCACGTCGACCGCATCGACGCCCAATGCCAATCCCTCATGCAACACCGCCCCGCCACCCCCACCTCCACGCACAACACCGCCTCATCGACCTCTCCCTCCACAACCCCCACGCCGCACTCCCGCGACAACTACGCCGAAAGCGCCGACTGAGTCCCGGCCGACCGCACCGGAGCTGCGCCTTCGCATCACCGGAGCCGCGCGTTTGCATCACCGGAGCCGCGCCTTTGCATCACCGGAGCCGCGACCGTCAGGGAGCGGTCTCGTGACATGGGCGTACTGCTACTGCCGATCCCTCACATACTCAATAGCCCCATTCAAATCCCGACTGTCCCATAGATGCCTCGTGCTCCCATGACGCGTCCACAGCGTCGTCTCCGCCCGGGCCCCATTCACCTCTCGAATCCGCCGCGTCATCCACGACTTCAGCCCGTTCATCACACGCTCCGGCGTCGTCTCAGCGCTGACAACAACGTGGACATGATTCGTGCGAACATTGACCGCGTGCAGCGTCCATCCCCTGTGCTCGCAGACTTCCCGCACGCAACGATCCGCCGCGCCACGCTCGACTATCGAAAGCACGACCGGCTCGCTCTTCAACCTCACACCCTCAGCCGCGCGTCGTGAATCGCTCCTCGGCAACGGCGGCGTGTTCGGCGCCCGATGCCCACGGTCAACCGACCCCCTCACATCACCATGCAACCACGTGCCGTACGTATGAAACGTGATCAGGTACCCAAGCGGCCTTCGATGCCCAGGACTCTCCATTCGAGAACCCATTGCGGAAAGCTCCATACAGCCTCACCGCGCCGCTCCTCATATATCACCGGAGCCGCACCGTCAGGGGACGTCTACGCACCTCTCCCCCTAGTGCCTAGTGCCTGGTCCCTAGTGCCCTTCTTCTCTCCGCCTTCCCCTAGTCCCCAGTGCCTTCCCCCTCATCATCATCCCCCCCGTCATCCCCGAAATCATCATCGTCATCCCACGCAATCGCCCCCTCCTGCGACTCCAACCTCTCCACCACCAACGCATCCCCCGGGTCAGCGTTCAGCGTGATCTCCACCTCTTCACCCGCGGCCAATCCCTCCCCACCGCGCACCATCACCGTCACCTCGCGCCTCCGAATCAACTCCAGCGTCGCCAGAAACAACCCCAGCATCTCCGAGCGCGTCCGCCCCTCCATCACGCTCCGCAACGTCAACCGGCTCCCCTCTCCCATGCCGCGCAACCGATCCACGATGTCCGCCGCATGCTCCTCGATCGGCGTGTCGTCATACGACACCTCGTGCGCACCCTTCGTCGCGCGCTCCACGTCCACCGTCTCGAGAATCCGCGCAAACGCCCGCGCCAGATCGAACAGGTTCAGGTCCTCGACGTCGACGCTCTCATCCCCCTCCGACTCCTCGACCGGAAACTCCGCGTGCGCGCGGCCCGACGGGTGCCGACGCTCCCACTCCTCGCGCCGCGTCTCCAGCGCCTCAGCCGCCTCGCGCACGCGCTTGTACGCCAGCAACTGCCGCACCAGGTCCGCACGCGGATCATCCGATTCGCCCCTCGTCCTCGACGATCCACCCTCCCCACCTGCCTGCGACTCTTCCGGGGGCGCGATCGTCCGCGCCTTGATCTCCATCAGCGTCGCGGCCATCACCAGAAACTCGCCGGCCGTATCGATGTCGATCGACTCGATCCCCTTCAGGTGATCGATGTACTGGTCCGTCAGCGTCGAGATCGCGATGTCCTGAACATCCACCTCCGCGCGACGGATCAGGTGCAGGAGCAGGTCCAGCGGCCCCTCAAACGCGTCCAACCGAACGATGTAGTCCTGCTGCGTCATCTACGCTCCTGCACGCCTCCTTGCCCCCGTATGCTACCCACCCGTGACCCCCTCCACAGCCAATCCGCCCGCCTCCAAGACCCTCGCCGACGAACGCGCCTTCATCGAAGCCGCGCTCCGCGCCGAAGCCGACGCCGTCAACGCCCTCATCCCCCGGCTCGGCCCCTCCCTCCACGACGCCGTCGATCTCCTCTCCACCTGCGCCGACCGCGGCGGCGCCGTCCTCGTCTCAGGACTCGGCAAGTCCGGAATCATCGCCAAGAAAATCTCAGCCACCCTCGCCTCCCTCGGCGTCCCCTCACACGACGTCCACCCCACCGAAGCAGCGCACGGCGACCTCGGCCGCATCCGCGCCACCGACTCCCTCCTCGCCCTCTCCTACTCCGGTGAAACCGAGGAACTCGTCGGCCTCGCCTCCCTCCTCAAGCAGGACCGCGTCCCCATCCTCTCCATCACCGGCGGCGACAAGCCCACCTCCTCACTCGCCAAACTCGCCAGCGTCGCCCTCTGTGTAGGCGCCGTCGAGGAAGCCTGCTCCATCACCCTCGCGCCCACCTCCTCCACCACAGCGATGCTCGCCCTCGGCGACGCCCTCGCGCTGGCCGTCTCGCGCCGCCGCGCCTTCACCTCCGACGACTTCCGCAGGCGACACCCGGGCGGCGGGCTGGGCGGCCTCCTCAGGCCCGTCACCGACCTCCTCCGATTCGTCGTCGGCAAAAACCTCCCCGTCGCCGCAGACACCCTCTCCGTCCGCGACGCACTCGCGCACGCCAACTCCCTGGGCCGCCGGCCCGGCGCCATCATCCTCGTCAGCAACCAGGGCCTCCTCTCAGGCCTCTTCACCGACGGCGATCTCCGACGCCTCGTCACCTCCGACCATCCCACCCCACTCGATCAACCCATCTCCAACGTCATGACCAAATCACCGCGCACCCTCCGAGACGACGCCCTCGTCCGCGACGCCGTGCGACTCTTCCGCGAACACCGACAGGACGAGATCCCCGTCGTCGACGCCCACGGAAAGCCCGTCGGCGTCCTCGACGTCCAGGACCTCGTCGCCATCCGAGTCGTGCAGGACTGAACCACACACACATGCCCGCCGACACACAATCCCCACGACAACGCCCCGGCTCCAGCGCACGCCGCACCGGCCTCATCTTCGCGGCCATCCTCTCCCTCCTCGTCATCGGCGCCCTCGTCTTCGTCGTCGTCCGCGCCAAGCCGACCATCTCCTCCTCCGACTCCACATCCGCCTCCCTCGCGCCCCAGCCCGGCGATGCCCAGCTCAACACCGGCAAAGCCACCGACCCCTTCGCGCTCTCCTCCACCGCGCAGGTCGGCGACCTCCTCGCCGTCTCCGACAACGCGACCATCGACCTGATGGACGAGCAAGGCCGCATCGCCCAGAAACTCGCCTACGCCCGACTCGAACCCCTCGAGTCCGCCCGCGTCCGTCTCACCGAGCCCCGCGCCATCATCTACCTCGCGCAGGACCGCGCCATCGAAATCCGCGCGCAGCAGGGCCAGTTCCTCCAGCGAACACTCCGCGAAGAGCCCGAGTCCGGATGGTTCCGCGAGAACGTACGCATCGCCCTCTTCGAGAACGTCATCCGAGGCGCCGACGTCGACAAGGACGCCAAACCCGCGGCGGCCCTCTTCACCGACTCACTCGAGTTCGACACGCGCACCGGCGAGATCCGCACCGACGACGATCTCAAGGTCGAGTCCGACACCATCACCTTCAAGGGCCGCGGCGCCACCATCCTCTTCTCCGAGCAAGACCGCCGACTCCTCTTCCTCCGGATCGACTCCGGCGACACCCTCACCTTCAACACCAAGGCGCGCGCCCCCGACAAGCCGGGCGCACCCACCGAACCCGCCCCCTCCGAGCCCGCGCGCGCCGAGGAAACCACGCGCGACGCGCGACAGGACATCTACCGCGCCGTCTTCACCGGACCCGTCCGACTCGCGCGCGCACAAACCGCGCTCGAATCCGAACGACTCGAGGTCTGGATCAGCCTCCTCAACGGCTCGCTACCGCCCGACGCCGTGCGCGCGATATCCACGCCCGTTGCGCGCACATCCTCCGGCGTTAGGGGTGTCTCGGCCAAAAGTGACGACTCCGCGCCGATCACACTTTCGTGGTCCGGCCCCTTCGAAATCCGCCCCCTCTCGTCCGCGCCGCCCGAACTCGACCGCGATCTCGTCTTCGTCCGCTTCTCCTCGCCAACCTCAGGCCGCGTCACCGCTTACGACGACTCGCTGGGCGCCGCCGTCGAGTGCCTGGGCCTCGACTACGGAGCCACCACCAGGCGCCTGACCCTGGCCGGTGCCGGACCCAGATCCGTGGTCCTCAAACTCCACGACCGGGGCGAAGCCGTGGCCTCCAGGCTCGAAGCCGACCTGGGCACGAACTCCGCAGCCTTCCCCGGGCCCGGAGTCCTCCGCGCAGCCGCAGGCGATGCGCAACTCCTTGAGCCGCGAGATGTTTCGTGGAGGGGACGCTGCGACCTGGCCTTCGACTTCGACGACCGCGGACGCATCGCCCTCCGACGCGCCACCCTCTCCGACGGCGTCCTCGCCCGCGACCAGGGCCGCGAAGCCTCAGGCGGCCTCGTCCGCGTCGATTTCGCCCCCACCGACGCGGCAAACGCCCTCAACGTCTCCCGCGTCATCATCGAAGAAGGCGCCACCATCGAAGCCGGACGCGACGGCCGGCTCGAAGCAGACCGCGTCGATATCGCATTCGCGCCGCGCGGCACGGGCCTCGCCTGGTCCCCCAGCGTCGCCACCGCATCCGGTCGCGTTCACGCCTCACGAAGCGGCGAACAGCCCGTCTCCATGCGCGCCGAACTGGCCGAAGCCCGCTTCGGACGCGCCCCGGACGGCACGGCTCGCACCGAAAGCGTCACCGCGGACCTCGGCGTCGTCGTCCGGCTCGGCGACGGTGACGACGCGGTCGAAGCCCGCGCCGACCGCGTCCGTGCCCTCGTCTCCCAGAACATCGCCGAACTCCAGGGCGAGCCCGCCTCCATCCGCCGAGGCCCCGGGATCATCACCGGCGGCTCCATGCGTCTGGACGGCAACAACCGCCGCCTCACCGTCTTCGGCGCCGGCAAGATCGAAGCCGCCACCGGCGCCGCCCGACAGGACCAACTCCTTGGCTACGACCGGGTTGAGGCCTCATGGACCGGCTCCATGACCTTCGACGACCTGGCCGGCATCGCAGAGCTCGGCGGGGGCGTGGAAGCGATTGCAGACGCCGGCGGCCTCTCCCGTGACACCGGGCGGGGCGAACGCCTCCTGCTGCACATCACCCCCGGCTCCGCCGACAGGTCCTCCAGCCCCGACACCCGCGAGGTCCTCCACGCCACACTCATCGGCGGGGATGAGGAGTTCGGCGACGGCGCCCTCGCAGAGATCGAATCCCGCCGCTACGAGCCCGATCAGACGAGCGAAACGGGCGTGCGGCTCGTCCGCTTGATCAATCTCGCCTCCTCCCGCATCGAAGCCGACCGCACGGAACAGCGGCTCTGGACGCCCGGCGCCGGCCGCCTCCTGACCGAAGACCGACGCGCTTCGGGCGGAAAGGAAGCCTCACGCGGGCAGGGAACCACGCTATTCGAGTGGCAGGGCTCGATGGGTCTGGCCCACGACACGGGTGACGGCGAGATGCGCGGACGGGTCCGGGTGCGCCACCTGCCGCTGAACGCGGAAGAAGCGGTCGAGCTGGAGTGCGAGACGCTGGCCGCAAACTTCGACATGCAGGAGCAGATCCTCCGTTCCGCGGAGGCCCGCGAAGCGGTGTACGCGCGCCAGGGCTTGCGGCAGCTGGTCGCGGACCGGCTCACGCTCGATGCGGTGAAGATGATGGCGCACGCCACGGCCACGCCGGGCAACGCGGTGATCGTGTTCGACGAGGCCGTGGGCCCGCCGGCCACGGCAGAGGCCATCGAGTGGGACCTGACGACCAACCGCGTGCGCGCAACGAAGGCAGGAACCATCCGGGCGCCGAGGTGAACCGACGCGCCCGGTATGCTCTGGCCCCATGAGCCGAGCAGCCTCCTCGTTGACCTTTGCGCAGTTTCAGTCGCTCATCCGTGAGCGGTATTACGCGACCGACGCCGCACGCGGCGCCGCCGGCACCTTCCTCTGGTTCATGGAGGAAGTGGGCGAACTGGCTACTGCCTTGCAGGAAAACCAGGGTGGGCCGACGCAGGGAACGCGGGAACAGCGGGCGAACCTGGAGGAGGAGTTCGCCGACGTGCTGGCGTGGCTGACGACGCTCGCGAACATCACCGGGGTCGATCTCGAGCAGGCGTTGCGCAAATACACAGATGCGGGTGGGGTGGAAGGAGTGAAGCATTGAACCGCGTCTCTGAAGCGTTCGCCGCGCTGGCTCGCGAGAAGCGCAAGGGCGTGATCCCGTTCCTGTGTGGGGGTCGTCCGACGCGGGCGTCGTTTGGCGCGTGTCTCTTGAGTGCGGATCGCGCCGGGGCGACGGTGATCGAGGTCGGCATCCCGTTCAGCGACCCGATCGCGGACGGGCCGGTGATCGCGTCCGCGATGCATCGCGCGCTGCAGGAAGGGGTGACGGTGGAGGGGGTGTTCGAGGCGGTGTCGGCGAGCCGCGCGGGTGTGAAGGCGGCGTTGGTCGCAATGGTCAGCGTTTCGATCGTGCACCGGATAGGTGCGGCGCGGTTTGCCAAGGAGGCGCGGGGCGCGGGGTTCGACGGGGTGATCTACCCGGACGCGCCGCTGGAGGAGGCGGGTCGGTACACGGAGCCCGCGCGGAGCGAGGGGCTCACGGCGAGCCTGCTTGTCGCGCCGACGACGCCGTCGGATCGGGCGGGCCGCATCGCGAAGGCGTCGAGCGGGTTCGTGTACGTGCTGGCTCGCGCGGGGATCACCGGTGCCGGCGGGGGATCGGGCAAGCCGGCGGGTCTGGCGGAGCGGATCGCGTCGCTCCGGAAGGTGACGGAGCTTCCGCTGGCGTGCGGGTTCGGGATCTCAAGCCCTGAGGACGCTGCGAGCGTGACGGCGCCGGCGCCGAGGGGCGCTGGAGCGGACGCTGCGATCGTGGGGTCTGCGTTGGTGCGTCGGGTCGAGGAAAGCGGGCCCGAGAACGCACCGGAGGCAACACACAACTTTGTGTGTTCGCTGGTGCGCGGAGTGAGTTTTTGATGGTCTCGGGGGCCTGAACCCCTTGCGGGAATGCGGGGCGATTGCAGAATGCATCGCGCGGCGTCGATGAGAGGGGCCGCACACGCACGACGCTCACCGCTGCAGGACCAGCAAGGAACGCGACATGACGCCATCGACCGCCCGGAAGGACGCGATCGCCGCTGTGATTTCGTGGAAGGAGGACGCGCACCGTCTTCCGACGAACGCGGAGCGCGCGGAGATGCTGTTCGGGCGTGACGTGTTCTCGGAGCGCGTGATGCGTCAGCGCTTGCCCAAGGACGTGTTCAAGAAGGTGCAGCGGACGATTCTCAAGGGCGAGCCGCTCGAGGACGCCGTGGCGGACACGGTGGCGAACGCGATGAAGGACTGGGCGATCGAGCACGGGGCGACGCATTACACGCACTGGTTCCAGCCGCTGACGGGCCAGACGGCTGAGAAGCACGACTCGTTCCTTGCTCCGGACGGGAGCGGGGGCGCGATCGTGGAGTTCTCGGGTGATCAGCTGGTGCAGGGGGAGCCGGACGCGTCGTCGTTCCCGTCGGGGGGCGTGCGCGCGACGTTCGAGGCGCGCGGGTACACGGCGTGGGACGCGACCAGCCCGGTGTTCCTGATGCGCGGGCCCAACAGCGTGACGCTGGTGATTCCCACGGCGTTCGTGTCGTGGACCGGGGACGCGCTCGACCTGAAGACCCCCCTGCTGCGCTCGATCGAGGCGCTGTCGACGCAGGCGATGCGGGCGCTCCGGCTGTTCGGCTCGGCTGATGGCGTGTCGCGCGTGCTCACGACGGTGGGCGCGGAGCAGGAGTACTTCCTGATCGACCGCAACTACTTCTTCGCGCGGCCGGACCTGATGATCTGCGACCGGACGCTGTTCGGGGCGAAGCCTCCCAAGGACCAGCAGCTGGAGGACCACTACTTCGGGTCGATCCCGCCGCGCGTGCTGGCGTACATGTCGGAGTGCGAGCGCGAGCTGTTCGGGCTGGGGATCCCGGTGAAGACGCGGCACAACGAGGTGAGCCCCGGGCAGTTCGAGATCGCGCCGATCTTCGAGCTGAGCAACGTGGCGTCGGACCACCAGATGCTGGTGATGGAGACGCTGAAGCGTGTGGCGCCGCGGTACGGGCTGCAGTGCATCCTGCACGAGAAGCCGTTCGCCGCGATCAACGGCTCGGGCAAGCACAACAACTGGTCGATGTCGACGGACACGGGGCTGAACCTGCTGGACCCGCGTGAGGAAACGCACACGAACATGCAGTTCCTGTTCTTCCTGTGCGCGGTGATCCGGGCCGTGGACACGCACGCGGACCTGCTGCGCGCGTCGATCGCGAGCGCGGGGAACGATCATCGTCTGGGCGCGAACGAGGCGCCGCCGGCGATCGTGTCGATCTACCTGGGGGACATGCTGGCGGACATCATCCGTCAGCTGGAGACGGGGTCGCCGGAGTCGACGAAGCGCGGGGGCAAGCTGGACCTTGGCGCGCGGACGCTGCCGCAGATCCCGCGCCACGCGGGCGATCGCAACCGCACGTCGCCCTTCGCGTTCACGGGGAACAAGTTCGAGTTCCGCGCTGTGGGGTCGGCCGCGGCGGTGGCGTGGCCGAACACGGTGCTGAACACGATCGTTGCGGAGAGCATCGAGGTGATGACGGCGGAGCTGGAGGAGGCTGTGGGGAGCAGCCCGACGCCGGCCAAGCTGCAGACGGCTGTGAAAGCGCTTCTGAAGCGCGTCGTGAAGGAGCACAAGCGTGTGCTGTTCGACGGGGACGGGTACACGGCGGCGTGGGTGAAGGAGGCGGAGAAGCGGGGCCTGCCGCACGCGCGGGAGAGCGTGGAGGCGCTGAGCGCGCTGGGCACGAAGCGCGCGCAGGAGCTGTTCAAGAAGTACTCGGTGCTGACGAAGACGGAGCTGGAGGCTCGTCGCCTGGTGTTCCTCGAGAAGTACTGCAAGCAGGTGACGATCGAGGCGAGCACGATGCTGACGATGGCGCGGAGGCTGATCATGCCGGCCGCGATGCGGCAGCAGGGCGAGATCGCGGAGACGGTTGCTGCGTCGGAGGCCGCGGAGCTGGAGTGCGAGGGGCTGCGGGCTGAGGCTGAGGCGTTCGCGGGCCTGGTGGACCGGCTGCGGACGGCGATCCTGGCGTTGGAGAGCTCGCTGGACGGACACGACGCGGACCCCAAGGCGCATGCGGAGCACCTGCGCGATCACGTTCGCCCGGCGATGCAGGACCTGCGGGACGTGGCGGACGACCTGGAGCGTCGGGTGGCGGATGACCTGTGGCCGATCCCGACGTACCGGGAGATGCTGTTCATCAAGTGACGGGCGCCCGACTCTGGGTATTGTGGGGCGGATCGGAAAAAAGGCCCCGTAGCTCAGCGGTTAGAGCTCCCGACTCATAATCGGCGCGGTCGCAGGTTCGAATCCTGCCGGGGCCATTGCGCGAATCCGCGCGGCGGGATGGGTCGGCACGGCACGATCCGCGCCCGGGGCAAGGAAGGACGTGGTCGGAACAGGACGGCGCCGCGCGATTCGGCGCGTCGCCCTCTCTTCGGGTGGAGCGGCGCGGAAGTGTGCGCGGCGCACGGGCGCCGGGTGGAGATTCGCGCACGAGTGCGCTGCGCGCCGGCGCGCGGCGTGTTTACGTAAGACGGTCATGCCCTACTCGTGGGTATTGACTGACGTTTGCGCGGATGTAGCGTGTCCGCGTTTGTGCCTTCGGGTTCTCCCTTAGAACTCCTACTCGAAGCGCCGGCTGTTGACATCACGCGCACCCAACGACACGGGCCCCGAGGGCCATGTGGTCGCGGCGCCGCGCGGGCGTTCCGCGCGGTTCGTACGCGCCCACCGCAACGTGTTTGCCGAGGGCCATGGCGCCCCGGCGGGAGGTTCTCTCGTGAACGTCAAATGCATGGTTGTCGGGGTTGGCGTGGTCGTGAGCGCGGCGGCGTGGTCGGCTCCGCCGGCCGGGGTGGGCGCGGGTGGGATCGGGGAGGGCGCGCGGGCGCCCGTTGCGGATTGGCGCGCGGAGTGGCGGGCCGTGCGGAACGCGATGTTCGACGCGAACCCGAAGCTGGCGTCCGATCCGACGTCGATCCTCGTGCAGTTTGAGCCTGCGGCGCTGGAGGCGGACAAGGCGGTGGTGCGATCGCTCGTGGCGGGTCGGACGATCTCGACGTTCGCGCTGACGCCGGGGCTGGAGCATGTGGCCGTGGCGAACAACGCGGAGGACGCGGCGCGGCTGGTGGACTGGCTGGGCAAGCAGCTCGGGGTGGTGCAGTTCGCGGAACCGGACCACACGTATCACCTGTTCGCCACGCCCGCGGACACGTACTACAGCCTGCTCTGGGGGCTGCACAACGCGGGGCAGACGGTGGCGGGCGATCCGGGAGTGGCGGATCGGGACATCGACGGACCGGAGGCGTGGGACATCATCACGACGACGACGATGCCGATCGCGGTGTGCGATTCGGGGCTGCGCCGCACGCACGAGGACATCACGGGGAACCTGTGGACGAACCCGGGTGAGATCGCGGGCAACGGCATCGACGACGACGGCAACGGGTACGTAGACGACACGCAGGGCTGGGACTTCTATTTCAACGACAACGACCCGAACGACGGGAACGGGCACGGCACGCACGTGGCGGGGACCATCGGCGCCAAGGGGAACAACTCCAAGGGCGTGACGGGCGTGAACTGGAACTGCAAGCTGGTGTCGCTGCGGATCGCGAACGCGTCGGGGAGCATCTCCTCGTCGGCTGCGATCAGCGCGATCAACTACTGCGTGGCCAAGGGCATCAAGGTGTCGAACCACTCGTGGGGGGGCGGCGGGTATAGCCAGTCGATGTTCAACACGATCTCTGCGGCGCGGACGGCGGGACATCTGGTGATCGCCGCTGCCGGGAACGGGGGAGCGGACGGCGTCGGGGACAACAACGACTCGATCCCGCAGTACCCCGCGTCGTACAACCTGGACAACATCATCTCGGTGGCCGCGGTGAACAACGACGGGAACCTGGCGTCGTTCTCGAACTTCGGGGCGACGAGCGTGGACCTCGCGGCGCCGGGCGTGCTGATCGCGTCGTGCTACAGCACGAACAACACGTCGTACGTGTACCTGGACGGGACGTCGATGGCGACGCCGCATGTCACTGGCGTGGCCGCGCTGGTGTGGACGCGGTACCCGGCGTGGACGTACTCGCAGGTTCGGAGCCGGATCCTGTCGTCGGTGATGCCGCTGTCGAGCCTGAGCGGGAAGTGCGCGACGGGAGGGTTGCTGAACGCGAACGGCGCGGTGCAGTGATCGGTTGAGTGTGTAGAGACACGGACGGAATATCTCCTCCCGAGGGCGGCGCGCGCGGGCGTGCGTCACCCTCGTTTTTCCATTGGGGGACACGGGTGGAGGAGACGCGCGTGAGCGCGGCGCGGCGATGTGCTCAGCAGGTCTGGCCGTAGTTGGAGAGCGCGAGGTTGAGATCGTGGAAGTTCACAACGCCATCGCCGTTGGCGTCGCCCACGAGCCCAAGGCCGGTCTGGCCGTAGGTGCTCAGGATATTGTTGAGATCGCTGAAGTTCACGATGCAATCGCCGTTGGTGTCGCCCGGGATGCCGCCGCTGATGACCTCGATGGAGGCGCCGAGGGCGTCGGGGAGGAATCGCAGGCGCCAGGCCGTGGTGGGGGTTGGGAGGATGACCTGCTGGAAGGCGCCGTCCACGGACGAGGCTGAGAGGACACGGAAGACCTGGCCGACCTCGGGCACGAACCCGGGCACGAAGGAGACGCGGAGCCGACCGCCGAGGGATGCGGCGCCTGTGACGTCGAGCGAGCCTGCGACGGCGGCGTCGGCGGATGCGCCGATGCGGACGCGGAGCTCGGAGGTGGCGAGCGCGTAGTTTGGTCCGGGGATCTGCGTGTAGTCGCCGTCGATGCGGAGCGTGCCGGGGACGTCTGCCCCGGGCTGGATGATGCCGTTGCTGACGACGGAAGCGCTGATGAGGCCGTCGCCATCGAGGCGCGCGTAGGGTGAGATGGAGACGTTGCTTGCGAGGAGCATGGCGCCTGAGGCAACGCGCATGGTGGCCGAGGGGCTTGTGTGGGGCGTGTCGACGGGCCCGATGACGACGCTCTGTGCGGTGATGAAGGTGTCGGGGCCCTGCACGAGCACGGCGCCGGAGCCCTCGGGATTCTCGGCGATGGCGAGACGGGTGGTGTTCACGCTCGCGCCCGCTTCGACGGTGAGCGAGCCAACGCCGGCCTTCGAGGTGAACGCGGAGCCTCCGACGGAGACCTGGTGCTGTGCGTCGAGCGTGGAGCCCGAGCCCGTGACGACCACGGCGCCCTTGCTGCCGGCGTAGGCCCCGAGGTCCGCGTATGCGCTCAGACAGGCGGCGCCCTGTTCGATCGAGAGCACGGCTTGTCCGCTGGAGCCGACGACGATGCGTGAGGAGGCGATGAGCTGGGAGGCGTGCCCGTGGACGAGCGTGCCGGCCGAGGCGGAGAAGGAGCCGCCGACGATGATCGAGCGCGCGCTGCAGACGCCGCCGTCGATCGCGCGGAGCGTGGCGGAGCCCGCGAAGCCCACGTGCAGGTCGTCGGCGCAGGACCAGAGCGAGCCGGCGCCGCTCACTTCGCCCAGCGCGGCGTGCGCGGCGTCGGAGGCCAGGTAGGCCGAGCGGGCGCGGAGCGAACCGCCGGCGACACGGAGCGTGGCGCCGAGCCCGGGGCCGCCGACGTTGAGCGAGTGTTGCCACATGCTCGACGCTGGGTTGAGCAGGTCGAGGCTGCCGCCGCCGGACAGTTTGAGGCTGACGTCGCCGGCGCTCACGCGCATGCTGAAGGACGACATCGGGGATGCGGCCCAGACGTCGTACGTCGCGGGCAGGGAGAAGACGGCGCGATCCGACGGCCCGGGCATGGAGCCGGCGCTCCAGTTGGCGCCCGTTGCGAACCCGCCGCCCGTCGGGGACAACCAGACGTGCTCGGCGCTCGCGCTCGTGCAGAGCGCGGCGGCGCAGAGGAGGAGTCTCGCGCACGTATCGCTCATGGCACGCCGGTCCCGAACATGGCGAGCACGAGATTCAGGTCGGCAAAGTCCACGCGCCCATCTCCTGTGACGTCGGCCAGGAGCGCCACGCCGGACTGCCCGAAGGCGCCGAGCACGAGGTTGAGGTCGGCAAAGTCCACGCGCCCGTCGCCGTTGGCGTCTCCGGGCGTCAGCACGAGCGGATCGAGGAACGAGAGCGAACGCAGGAGCGCGACGCGCTCCGCGCCGGCGAGGGCGTTGAGCGGATCGATCATCGCGCCGAACCACTCGAAGGGGGCCACGCTGGTCTGGTCGAGGCTGGTGAAGCGGATCTCGCTCGGGGGCGCGAGCATGCCCGCCGGGATGCTCGCGGAGACGACCGGGCGCATGCCGACGGTGGCGCTCATCTCCAGAGAGGTCGGCGTGCCCGAGAGGCAGACGCGGACCTGCGAGCCGCGCATGTAGAAGGCGTCGGGAATCTCGATCGTTCCGCCGGGCGCGCCGTCGCGCGTGAGGCGCGCCAGGAGCTTCTTCGCGTTGACGTCCGCGACGATCTCGACGCCGTTGAGGGAATCTGAGCGCAGGCTCGCGAGCGTCCAGCGGCCCGGCGTCGTGGTCGATGCGTCCCAGGCATCGGACGGGACCTGGCCCGCGAGCGCGATGGTCCAGGTGGGCGAGGCGAGCACGCCCGTCACGCCGGCGACCTCGTTCGGGGACATCGCGCCGGGCTGCAGCGCGTAGCCCGGGATCATCGTGCCTTCGGTGACCGCATCGAACGCGACATAGGCGTCGTAGATCGAATTGACGGACTTCGTGAACAGGAGTTCCGGGGCGTACGGCGCCTCGCTCTGCGGCGTGTGCGTCGCGGTCATCGCGATGGGCGACCACGTGTCGACGGAGTCGATGCCGTGCAGCACACGCTCCCACGTCCACGCGGCGCCGTCCCCCCAGCGCCAGATCAGATCGACAGACTCGGCGCTGTTGGGCATGACCCACGCGCGGACGAGGAACGGACCGGGCTGCACCATCCCGCCGGCGCCGCAGAGCCGCCATCTACCGACGAGCCAGCCGCCCTGGTCGAGCGAACGGATCTGGTACACGGGGCCCCTGGTGGGCGGCTGCGGATCGAGCGCGGCGCGCTCGCCCTCGCTCAGCAGACGCATGACGTTCTGCGTGTCTTCCGGGAGCGGGACGTACGCCTGCGCCGACATGCGGTTCACGCCCCCACGCCCCACCTGCAACGGGCTGAGCCGCTTCGTGCTCGGCACGTCGATCCGCGTCACGCCGCCGGCCGAGGTGAGCGAATCCACGTAGATCTGCCCGTCGTGGAGCACGGGCTCGAACGGGTGGCCGGGGGCGAACGCCTCGGCCCATTCCAGCCCGTTCGACGAGTAGAGCACACGCTGCGAATCGCTGGGGTGCTTCTCGAGCCCGGCGTGGAGCGAGGCCGCGTACGGGCCGCCCGACTCGGGCGTGGGCGTGCGGATCAGGAAGACGCGGCTTCCGGGCCCCTCTCGGAATCCTTCACCGTGCAGCCAGGAGAGTGAGGCGCGGGAGGAGGCGCTGTCGTCGGGCCTGAGCAGCATGATCTGCTGCGAGCCCTCGTCGGCGCCGAGCAGCATCTCTCCGGGCGCCGGGCCGGGCGCGCACCCGACGAACTGGAAGCCGGATGAGGCCAGCGAGCCGTGGTACGAGTGGTTGACACTCCAGCCGGGGAGGCCGTACGCACGGTCGTTCCGCGTGGCGCTAGCGATGCGTGAGAAGGTGAAGCCATCCCCGAACGCTGCGACTAACCGCATGCCGTTCTCGCCGAACGGCACGACGGCGGACGCGTGCGCGTGCTCCCCGAGCCCGTTGGAGGAGTCGATGACAAGCGCGGTGGGCTCGAGCGTCCATGGCGCTCCGACGGTGGGTCGCGTGGCGCGGAAGAGGTAGACGCGCCCGCCGCTTGAGTCCGTGCCGGCGGCGCCGCGATACCGGTAGTCGGCCGCGCTGAACCATGCCTCGAGCGGGGCCGAGCCGCGCGTCATCGGCCACCAGTTCTGCATGCTCCACGACCGCACTCGTCCCTTGCCTGGCTGGACGGGCGCATCCTCCGAGTGGAGTCGCCACGTTGCACCCCGGTCGGACGAGACGACGAACGCCGTGGCGTCCGCCGACCACGCGCCCGGCGCTGTTTCCACCGAGACCGAGCAGAAGAGGACGATGAGCCCGTGACAGATGACACCGGCCTCGGGGTCGTACGCCCTGCCGGGAACGGCGCCCTGGAGGATGTCCGGACGTGAGCCCCATGCGCCCGTCAGATGCGTCCGCGCGCGGCCCACTCCCGTGGCCTCGGCCTCGAGCAACGCGGCGCCCCCCATCGGAAAGACATCGAGGACCTCGGCCTGGTGCTCCCGTAGCACGAGCATCGGCGTCACCCCGTCATGATCGAGACCCGACCCGAGCAGGCGCGTCTGGAACGGCGTGACGCGCACCGCCTCGACGGCGCTCGGGCCGCAGGCGATCGTGCGCTCCGGAGCGAATCGCGCGCGGTCGGCCACCACCGGCGCTCCCGCCGCATCGACCGTCTCGCACGCGCGCGAGAACTCGAACCGCAGCCCGGGCGAGCCCCGGAATCCGCCATCAAACACGAACCGTCGGATAACGGACGTCTGCGGCTCGGCTCCGGACGGTTGTGCAACGGCCACCAGCATGCACATCGCTGCAGTCGCAGCGCGCAGCGACACCACGCCGGCGCAACGGCGCGCAGTGCACAAGGCCCGCACCATGACACGCATCATGCTGTCCACATCCACACGCTCCGTGAGAAAAATAACCCACGAGCCGGTCCAGTCGAGAGGTTTCCCCCCAATCTTTGTGCAGCCCCCCCGCACGACCCGACCCAGCGGGTGAGCCATTTGCGGACCATCGATTCGCCGTTTGTGCGGCCTGAGCGGCCCGTACGGGCACGGAATCGCGTCTGTGATGGGCATGTGGGAGGCCCCGCCCCTGCGGCGGGGTAGACTCGCTGGGAGTCTCTCCCGGTCGCACGGAAGCCAGCCACAGGAGCCAGAAGCGTGTCGAACGAGCAGCCCCGTTCCGAGGAGATGACCGTCTCCCTGCCGTATTTCGAGGAGTACCTGGCCGCGGTGCTCAAGCCCCGCATCGAGCGCATCCTGTCCCAGGGGCAGGACACGTGGAATGAGATCGTCTGGCGGGCCGTGGTGCACGCCGTGGCAGCCGATCAGCCCGGCACAAAGGGGATGAGCGCGGAGGCCATCGAAAGGCTGCTGCGCGACGCCCTGGGACTGAAGATCGACGCGAAGGTGACGACACGCTTCGAGCCCCCGGCCAAACCGGCCGAGCCGCTGGCGACGCGCGTCGAGCCCGCCTCGGGCGGCGGGGGCGGCGAGGTAATGGACCGCCGGTCGGAATCGAACCCGCTGGTGCGGGCGATCGCGGGCCCCAGACGGGTCGGCCCGGGTCGGTAATCTGGCGCGCCGCATGGCGCACGAACTGCGAACAGGTGGCTACGGCGCGTCGGACGATCCCACGTGGATCGACGAATCGGTGGCGCACGGGTTTCTGGCGCGCTCCCACTGGGCCGCGGGCATGCCGGTGGAGGTGATGCGCAAGTCGTTCGAGCACTCGCTGTGCATCTCGGCCCGCGCGTTGCGCGAGGGCGAGGCGCGCGAGATGGTGGGCTTTGCCCGGCTCGTGACCGATCGCTCGACGTTCGCGTACCTGTGCGACGTCTTCGTGCTCGAGGAGCACCGGGGACGGGGCGTCAGCCTGCTGCTGATGGACTGCGTGATGTCTCACCCGGACCTGCAGGGGCTGCGGCGCTTCGTGCTCTCGACGAAGGACGCGCACGGGATCTACCGGCGGTACGGGTTCGGCGGCGTTCGATACCCGGACCGGTACATGGAGATCTTCGATCCGGAGCTGTACCTGAAGGCGGAGCGGCGCGGCTGATCAGGCGCGCCGGGCGCAGCGCGAGCTGGCGGCGCACAATGCAAAAAACGACAACGCCGACCGGGGTTTGAGCCCGATCGGCGTTGATCGATGTATCAAAGAACAGTGGGTAAGCCTGCGCCCCGGCGTTGCCGACGGAGCGCTCGCCCTCACAAGGAGGACGATCGAGAGTGGGCTGACGAGCCGGCTGCGGATCGCTCCGCGCTACCTCCCACGGGTTGAAAATGGGGAGGAGACAGGCCGGTCTAAGGTATCCCTTAGAAAGGAGGTGATCCAGCCGCAGGTTCCCCTACGGCTACCTTGTTACGACTTAGTCCCAGTCACCGAGCTCGCCTTCGGCACCGCTGAAATGCGGCGACTTCGGGCGCTCCCGGCTTCCATGACTTGACGGGCGGTGTGTACAAGGCTCAGGAACGTATTCACCGGAGCGTAGCTGATCTCCGATTACTAGCGATTCCAACTTCATGCAGGCGAATTGCAGCCTGCAATCCGAACTGGGGCGCGTTTTTTGCGATTTGCTCCGCCTTGCGGCCTTGCATCGCTTTGTGCGCGCCATTGTAGCACGTGTGCAGCCCTGGGCATAAAGGCCATGAGGACTTGACGTCATCCCCACCTTCCTCCGGTTTGACACCGGCAGTCTCGCTAGAGTCCCCGCCATGACGCGCTGGCAACTAGCGATAGGGGTTGCGCTCGTTGAGGGACTTAACCCGACACTTCACAGCACGAGCTGACGACAGCCATGCAGCACCTGTGCACGTTCCACCCTTGCGGGTGTCATCCTGCTTTCACAAGACTAATCCGTGCATGTCAAGCCCAGGATAAGGTTCTTCGCGTTGCTTCGAATTAAGCCACATGCTCCACCGCTTGTGTGAGCCCCCGTCAATTCCTTTGAGTTTTAGCCTTGCGACCGTACTCCCCAGGCGGCACACTTAGTGGTTTTCCTGCGACCAAGGCGGCGTCAGAGCCCCCTCGATCTAGTGTGCATCGTTTACGGCGTGGACTACCAGGGTATCTAATCCTGTTTGCTCCCCACGCTTTCGTGCCTCAGCGTCAGGATTGGCCCAGCCGTCCGTCTTCACCTCTGGCGTTCCGCTAGATATCTACGCATTTCACCGCTCCACCTAGCGTTCCGACGGCCTCTACCAACCTCAAGGCTCGCAGTATGCCCCGCAGTTCCCCGCTTGAAACGAGGGATTTCACAAGACACTTACGAGCCCGCCTACGCACCCTTTAAGCCCAGTGATTCCGATTAACGCTCGGGCCTCTCGTATTACCGCTGCTGCTGGCACGAGATTAGCAGGCCCTTCCTTTGGGGATGATCATGGTTTCCGTCCCCTGACAGCAGTTTACACGGCAGAGCCGCTTCATCCTGCACGCGGCGTCGCTCCGTCACGCTTTCGCGCATTGCGGAATATTCGTCGCTGCAGCCTCCCGTAGGAGTCCGGGCAGTGTCTCAGTCCCGATGCGGGGGGTCATGCTCTCACACCCCCTACCCGTCGTCGGCTTGGTGAGCCGTTACCTCACCAACTACCTGATAGGAGCTTTCCCGATCCCAAGGCGGCCGAAGCCTTTCATCCGGAGATCACATGAGGTATTACGCAGAGTTTCCCCTGCCTATCCCTCACCTCGGGGCACGTAGAAAGCCATTACTCGCCCTTCCGCCACTGTCCCCCATTGCTGGGTTCTCGTTCGACTTGCATGCTTTAGCCACGCCGCCAGCGTTCAATCTGAGCCAGGATCAAACTCTTCAATTGAATTTCTTGGCCCACGGAGCAAGCCCCGTGGTTGAGCCTCAAAAGAAGCGTCTGCCTGTTTATCCGTACCCTCCGGGATCGCTCCCAAAGGGCCGGCGGTCGTCCCGCACTCGACTCCGAAGAGTCTCGCACGAGACCGCGAGGCCGGCAAAAGCCCCGCGATTCGGACAATCACTTCAAATCTGACTTCTCAAAAAGAAATCGACTTGTGGCACGAGATGGTCCGACACGGGGGGGCTGTGACCCCCCGAGGCGTGTCTACGAGAGCGTTCGCCTTTGCTTGGCCGGTCCGTACAGACCGTTCGCTCCCGCACCATTCTCGCGGCGTTACCCAACTGTTCACTTGCCAAAGACGACGATGTCGGCGGGCGTCCACCAGCCGGCACCAACCCCGGTCCCGTTGAGTTGCGGGTCAGACACATTAGCAACCTGTAAGAGTCTGTCAAGCAGCCACGATCCCGCCGTGGAAAACTCAAGCCCCGACCCCCCCTTCCAACCCCTCCGCGCCCCCACCCCCCTGCGCGGAAACATGCGACGCGACCCCCACCACACCCGCCCAAATCCCCGCAAAATCAGCCCCTTTCGACCCCTCCCGCAACGCCCTCGCGCACGCGCGCAGCGTCGCGCCCGTTGTCCGCACGTCATCCACAAGAATCACCGTCGCGCCCGAAACCCGGCGCGCCGGGACACGCGCAATGAACGCCCGAGACACGTTCCGAGAACGCCCGCTCGCGGGCGTCGCGCGCTGGCTCCTCCCCCGCCGGCGCGCGAGCCCCTGCACCACCGGCGCCCGCAGCTCCGCACCCACCCCCAGCGCGATCACCCCGGCGTGGTCCACGCCGCGCGCGATCCGGCGCGTCCAGTGCGCGGGCACGGGCACGATCACCACACGCCCCCCGACCGGCGCGCCCGCGCGTCGCAGGCTCGCGCCCAGGCGCTTCCCGAGCTCGTACCCGAGCCTTGCCCCCCGGTCGAACTTCACCTCGTGCACCCACTCGCGCAGCGCGCCGCTGTGCGTGCCAAGACGCACGAAGCGATCCCAGGGCAATCGCTTGCCCGCGCACGCCGCGCAACCGAACTCCCCCGTCTCGAACGGCCCGCACGTCTCGCCGCACCGATCGCAGTACATCCCCGGCGCGTCCGCACGCCACCCGCTCAACTCGATGCGCCGCGCGAGCGGCAACGCCGTGGGCGCCAGCCACGCCCGCTCCACCTCCCACAGCGCGTCCGACACGCGCGCCATCACGCCCCGTCTCGGCTCAACCACCGCCGCGCCCTCGTCGACCGACGGCGCCGCGCGCTCACCCGCGCTCTCCACAACGCTCACCCCGCTCGGCGGCCACACGAATCGCCGCTCACCCCCGCCGACACACTCGCCGCTCTCCAACGACGAGCACGCCATGTCTCACGCTCCGCCCAGCCGTTCTCGGCACAGGGTCGCCCGCGCCTCGCGCCGCTCACCCTGATCCATGTCCCGCCCCATCGCCCGCTGCAGGTGCGCCGGCTGCACCAGCAGCACCAGCTGATGCACCGCGTTCGCCTCCACCCCCGACAGCACGCGCGTGTGAATCCCCAGACGCACCAGGCTCAACGCCTGCAGCGCCTCCTCCGACGACAGCAGACGCGCCGACCGCAACATCGCCAGCGCCCGGTGCGACTTGTCCTCGAACATCACCTTGCGCTTGCGCAGCAGCGCTTCCCGCGCCGCACGCTCATAGTCGATCACCTGCGGCACGATCTGCCGCTCGAAGTCGTGCAGGATGTCCCGCTCCGTCCGACCCAGCGTCGTCTGGTTGCTGATCTGATAGATGTCCCCCGCGGCCTCCGACCCCTCCCCGTAGAACCCGCGCACCGCAAGGTTCATCGCCTTCGCCGCGCGCCGGACCTTGTCCATCTCCCCCGCAAGCCGC
The DNA here is from genome assembly GCA_050174775.1 of Phycisphaerales bacterium. GTDB lineage: Bacteria > Planctomycetota > Phycisphaerae > Phycisphaerales > UBA1924 > CAYPGJ01. Next base: position 536,345 of record JBFXJP010000001.1, on the reverse strand, counting down.
AGCGCCGGCAGATGCAGCATCACCGACACCCGGATCCCCGTCCCCACGTTCGTCGGGCACGCCGTCAGGTACCCGAACCGCGCCGAGAACGCGTACGCCACCCGCGCCTCCACCGCGTCATCCACCCGGTTGATCCGCTCGAACGCCTCCGTCAGCGCCAGCCCGCTGCGCATCACCTGCATCCGCAGATGATCCTCCTCGTTCACCATCACCGACAGCCACTCGTCCGGCGCCGAGACCAGCGCCGCCCGCGGCTCGTCCCCCTTGGCGTGCTGCTTGGAGATCAGGTGCCGCTCGTAGAGCATCGCCCGCTCCGTCGGCGAGATCTCCGTCAGATCGATCCACAGCAGACGCGCCCCCTCGCGCGCCTCGTCGAACGACGGCTCGATCCCCCCCTCCGTCGTCGCCTGCTTGAGCAGACCCATCGCCTCGCGCTTCTGCCCCGCGGACGCCGAGTTCGGAAACGGGATGTCCGACAGGTTCCGCGCCAAACGCACGCGCGACGACATCACCACGTCGCACTCCTGCCCCACGGCACGCAGCCACTCCGCCCCGAGATGCAAAGGCGCCCCGCCCATCACGCGCCCTCCCCTTCCGGCTTCTTCCGCTTCGATGCGCGAGGGCGCGCCGCGTCTCCCCCGGCGCACCCCTCCCCCGTCCCCTTCCTCTCTCCACCCCCCGACGCCAACGCCTCGCTCGCAGACCGCAGCTCATCCCGCAGTCGCGCCGCCTCCTCATACCGCTCCTGCTGCACCGCCTCCGACAGCTTCTTCCGCAGCTCCGCCAAACGCACCCGCGCGCCCGCCTCCGCGCCCGCGGCCCTGGGCGTCTTCCCCACGTGCTGCGCCCCGCCCTCGTGCGCACGCTCGATCAACGGCGTCAGTTCCTTCTCGAACCGCTCGTAGCACGTCGCGCACCCCAGCAACCCGCTCTGCCGGAACTTCGACCACGTCATCCCGCACGTCGGACACGCCCCGCGCTCCGCCGCAACCTCCTGCGCCTCGCCCGCCGTGGTCGTCCCCAGAAACTTCGTCAGCAGCTCCGAGATCGGAGGGCTCGACATCTGCACCACCACCCCGTGCTTCCGTGCGCACTCATCGCACAGATGCTTCTCCACCTTCTGCCCGCCCTTGATCGTCACCTCGTGGACGGTCGCCTCGTTCTCGCATCCCTCCACGTCGCATTTCATGGCGTCAGTGTAGCGCCCGCCACGGATTGCGCCGCCCCCCTCAAACGCGCCAGCTCCCCCACCAGACCCGCGGCCTCCTCCAGACGAAGCGACGTCGCCGCATCGCTCAACGCCTTGCTCGGCTCCGGGTGACACTCGATGAACACCGCGTGCACGCCCACGGCCACGGCCGCCCGCGCCAACGGCGCCGCACGCTCCGGCCTCCCCCCCGAGACGCCCGCCCCCCCTCCGGGCAACTGCGTCGAGTGCGTCACGTCGAAGCACACCGGAGGTGAGTTCTCCCCCAACAGCTCCATCAGGTCCACCACCCCGGCAAAGTCGTTCACCAGACGGTGATACCCGAAGAACGTGCCGCGCTCCGTCACCATCATGTTGTGGCAGCCCGCGCGCGACAGCTTCTCGATCGGACCCGCCATCTCCGCGGGCGCCATGAACTGCCCCTTCTTCACGTTCACCGCACGCCGGTGGCGAGCCGCGGCCTCCCCACAAGCCACCAGCAGGTCCGTCTGCCGGCACAGGAACGCCGGGATCTGCAAGAGGTCCACAACAGACGCCACCACCTCCGCCTGTTCAGGGAGATGCACGTCCGTCGTCACCGGCACGCCCAGAGCGTCGCGGAGGCGAGCCAACGCGCGCACACCCTCCTCCACACCAGGGCCACGCGCAGACCCTGCGCTCGACCGGTTCGCCTTGTCGAAACTCGCCTTGAACACGTACGGCAGACCGACGCTCGCGCACGCGTCGCGCATCGTGCGGCCGATCTCTAGGCACACGTCCTCAGGCTCGAGCGCACACGGCCCCGCGATCACCGCCAGCGGACGATCCGCCCCGACCGTTATGGGCCCGCTCGATTCACCGACTCGACACAATCGTTGCATCCCAACAGCCTACGCCCGCGAATATGCGCGTGCTGGAGGGGCAATCGTCAGGACGCCGGAAACGGGTCCCAGAGGGCAGCACAAACTTCTTGGCCCGCCATGCATCCCATGCATGGTTTCTCCGATGGAACCCCTCCGGAGGAGCGCCGCACCGGGCGTGTCGCCCGACGTGAGGGGAGTGCTGTTCATGGCCGCGATGCCGAAAGAACCCGAAGCCTTCGCAGAACAGGTCACCACCATTCTGCGCCGCCTCCACCCCGAGCTGCAGGTCGAACTCGTCGCCCCCACCGAGCTCGTCGTCGACGGCCGCAGGCTCGACCTCGAGAACCTCTACCGCCTCGTGGCGCACGACCCCGACCACGGCGCCGAGATCGTCGAGCAGTACCTCGAGCACCTCTTCGCGGGCGACACCATGTCCGCCGCGGCGATGCCGCTCGACCTCGCGCGCACGCGCATCATGCCGCGCATCCAGCCGGAGTCCATCTTCAACCGGCTCACGCGCGAGCTCGTGGCCTACGTCCCCTACGTCAACGGCACCGTCGTGCTCTTCGTCATCGACCTGCCCAACATGACCGTCAGCATCACCACCGAGCAGATGGTCCGCTGGGGCCTCACCCCCGAGGACCTCGAAGCCATCGCGCGCCACAACCTCGACGCCTACGCCCCCAAGCTCCGCTTCCAGATGGTCGAGTCCAAGGAGGGCGGGCGCGCCTTCATCCTCACACAGCAGGACGGATACGACGCCGCGCGACTCCTCCTCTCCAATCTCCACCACGAACTCGCGCCCAAGCTCGGCGGCGACTTCCTCGTCGCCACCCCCGCGCGCGACATGTTCCTCGCCATCTCCCGCAACCCGACGCCCTTCGTGGACCGACTCAAGGGCCGCATCGATCACGACTTCAAGCGACTCCCCTACCCCATCACCAACAAGCTCTTCTACGTGACTCTCGACGGCGTCGCCGAAGCCGCCTGACACACCAAGCCGGACGCTCCCGTCCGGCCCCACGCACACGCGCCCGGCGGGCGCGCCCTGGGTTCGCGGGCGCGTCTGACCGGGCGTGCTCGTTTCTCCCCTCGACGCGCCTCCCCCACTCCCACTACCCTTCCCGCCACACGCATGATCCTCCTCATCGACAACTACGACTCCTTCACCTGGAACCTCGTCCAGCGCCTCGGCGAGCTCGACGCCTCCCTCGACGTCCGCGTCGTCCGCAACGACGAGATCACTCCCGATCAGGCCGCGGCCCTCAACCCCTCCCATATCATCATCTCCCCCGGACCAGCCTCCCCCACCGAGGCCGGCGTCTCCAACGACATCCTCACGCGCTTCGCGGGCCTCGTCCCCATCCTGGGCGTCTGCCTGGGCCACCAGTGCATCGGTTTCACCTCAGGCATGACTGTCGACCGCGCTCCCAAGGTCATGCACGGCAAGACCAGCCCCATCCATCACGACGATCAGGGAGTCTTTGCAGGCCTCCCCAACCCCTTCGTTGCCACCCGCTACCACTCCCTCTGCGTCCTCCCCCACACCGTCCCCGACAAAGGCTGGACCGTCTCGGCCTGGACCGACGAGCCGGACGACACGCAACCCTCCGGCACGCGACGCATCGTCATGGGCCTGCGGCGCAACTGGTCCTCCACTCCCGACAACGAGCGTCCGTCAACGCTCGCGCGCAACGCAACGCCCGCACCGCTCGAGGGCGTCCAGTTCCACCCCGAATCGTTCCTCACCCTCGACGGCCCGCGCCTCCTCGCGAACTTCCTGGCGATGCGCGCGCCCAGCCCGGCGCCCTCCGCGCAGCCGGTACGATGAACCCACCATGACCGACACTAACACCATGACCGCCGCGCCCGAAGCGCTCCAAGCCCGCGCCACGCTCGCCGAGAGCGCGAACGACCACGTCGTCCTGGCGATCCCCTCCACCGATTACCGCATCCGGCTCACCGTCGACGCCCAGCCCGACAACGAAGTCGGCAAGCGCATCCGTGGCCTCGTCCGCGCCCAGGCGCGACGCATCGACGTCGTCTCCACCGGCGGACGCTACATCGAGCCCGTCTACGGCCGTCCGCGCCGCATCCAGGGCACGATCCTCTCCGTCGACGCGGCAGCCGACACCGTCACCATCGCGCCGCACGACGCCTTCCCCTTCGTCTGCCGCACGTCCGAGTCACAGCGCGCCGCGCAGTTCAAGCCCGGGCAGTTCGTGGCCTGCGATCTCGTCACCGCCGCAGCATTCACCCCCGTCTCCTGAGCACCGAGAGGCTCAGGACATCGGCTCAGCGACGCGCCCCAACTCGTGCGAGCCGCGCACCGTCTCGCCGGACTCACGCCGGCGCTCCCAGACCTTCACATGCCGCGTGCTGCACACCCCGTCGAACTCCTCGACGATCTCCGTGTGCTCCACCCGCGCTCGTGCGTCGCCCCCCGGCGCGGCGAGGTCGCGTGGCGTCGTGGGAACGCTCTCATCCTCGCGCTGCATCTTGATCCTCCAATGCCCACACGTCGGGCGGCGCCCCATTGCGCCGGCTCCGCAAGCACGTGTGTTTGATGCCGCAGGCCCCCAAACGCCCCGAGGTGCGCGGCCTCTTTTTCATAGCGCGACCGCGCGCGCCGGTCAACAAGCTTGTCGCGCAATCTCTCCGTCAGCCGCGCGCACCGCGTCGCAAAACGCCCGGATCCGTGTGAAGTCTTTCTCACCCGGACGCCCCGCCAACTCCACCCCGCTCGACACGTCCACCGCGTACGGGCGCGCCATCCGCACCGCCTCCCCCACATTCTCCGGTGTCAAGCCCCCCGCTACGAACAACGCCCGATCGCCCGCGCGCTCCCGCACAGCGCCCAGCGCGCCCCAATCAAACGCCGTCCCCTTCCCGCCCGAAGACCCGTCCACCAGAATCCCGTCCACCTCGTCGAGCGCCGACCACCTCGACAACTCCTCCCCGATCGACCCCGACTCAAACCGCACCGCCTTGATCACCCTCGGCCCGCACGCCCGCACCAGCTCCTCATCCTCCTGCCCATGCAACTGCGCATAGTCCGTCGGGCATGTCTCGCTGATCTCGATGAACCGCTCCTCCGACGCGTTCACGAACAGCCCCACAGACGCCACCATGGGCGGCAACGCACGCACGATCCCGTACGCCTCCTCCGGGTCGATGTATCTGGGCGAGCCCTCATGGAACACGAAGCCCAGAGCGTCCGCCCCGGCCTCGATCGCCGCCCACGCCGCATCCCCATCCCGGATGCCGCAGATCTTGATGCGCGTCCTTGCCTGCACGCCTCGCTCCTTTGCCCTCAGCCCAGCTCCGCGAGCAACGCCTCGCCCAATGCGCGTTGATCCGCCGTGAGTCGCCCCGACATCGCCTCCTGCGCCAGCGCCTTCGCGCGCACCGGGTCGTTCTGATGACGCGCACAGATGAGCGCGAGCATCAGCCGAACCAGCGGCGCCTCAACGTCCTTGGGGTGCCTCTTCAGGAAGCCCTCATACGCGCACGCCGCGAGGTCCTTCTCCTCCCCCGCGTACAGCCGGTTCGCCAGCTCGAGCTGCGCCTCGCGCGACACCGTCCCGTCCGGCTCGTGCGCGAGCAGCGCCCGATACGCCGACGCCATCGCCCCGACGTCCTTCGACTCGAGCGCCCGATGCACCGCGCCGCGCCGCTCCACCGAGGCCGCGTCCGCCTCAGCCCGCTTCCCCTCCTTCACGCCCATCCCGTGCTCACCCGACCACGCGCCCCGCCCCTTGGCCACCTCACCCTTGAACACGCGCCGCCGGTGCGCCTGCTTCGCGATCGAGAACATGTCGTACGGCTCGCGCTTGAGCAGCCCGCTCGCCAGGAGCCCGAACGACACACCCGCTCCGAAGATGTACCCCCCGATGTGCGCCCCGATCGCCACCCCGCTGTCGCGCCCCGAATTGAAGATCACGTCCCACGCGATCGACGCGCCCAGGAACCACACAGCCGGGATCTGGAAGATCCCGATCAGGAAGAAGAACAGGAACACCTTCACCTGCGTCCGCGGGAACAGCACGAGATACGCTCCCGTCACCGCCGAGATCGACCCGCTCGCCCCGATCACCGGGCTCGACTCGAACAGCGAGTGCAGCCCGCCCGCCGCGCACCCTCCCACCAGATAGAACAGCAGGAACCACACCCGCCCGATCCGGTCCTCCACGTTCGGCCCGAAGCACCACAGGAACAGCATGTTCCCCGCGATGTGCAGCGCGTCCCCGTGCAGGAACTGGTACGTGATGAACGACCACCACGTCAGCCCTTCCGGGTGCAGCGCGAACCGCTCGAACACGCCCTCCATCCCCCCCGCTCCGCGCGCCGCGATGATCTGCCCCAGAAACGCGAGCGCGTTGAGCACGATCAGCCCATGCGTCACCACCGTGGGGCGCTTGAGCGGCCGGTCTGTCCCGAGTGGAAGGATCACGCCGGCACGATGGTATCGGGTGACACCACGCGCCCCGTCTCGCCCCCCACCACGCGCGACTCGATCAGCCCCGCGTCCCACCCGTAGATCAGCCGGCCCACCAGGTGCTCGTCGAACCACGTCGGTGGCGGACGCAGCACCAGCAGGTCCGCGCTCGCGCCGACCTCCAGCCGCCCCATGTCCTCCCACCCCAATGCCTCGGCGTTCCCGCGCGTGATCATCCACCACACCTCCCCAGGAGTCGGAATCGCCCCCTCCTTCCCCGTCAGCATCGCGCGCGCCTTCGCCGTCTCGATCATCCCGCGCGCCACTCTCGGCATCGCCACGTCCGGGCCCGCCGCGACATCGCTCCCCAGACCCACCCGCGCCCCGTGCTCCCGTGCGCGCGTCCAGTCGAACATCCCCGACTTCAGAAAAAGATTCGCCGTCGGGCAATGCACCACCACGCTCCTCCGCGCGACGATCAGCTCCCACTCCGGATCCGTCAGGTGGCACGCATGCGCCAGCAACGTGCGCGCGCCCAGCAAACCGAAGCGCTCATACACACCGGTGTAGTGCGCATCTCCCGGGTACATAGCCCCTACCCGCCAAATCTCAGCACTGTCCTCCGAGAGGTGCGTCTGCACTACCAGTTGTGGTCTCTCCTTCGCCAGCCACCCGATCTCCGCCAGCAGCTCCTCCGAGCACGCGAGCGCAAACCTCGGATTGGCAGACGCTTCTACCCGCCCGCCCCCCTCCAGCACCGCCCCGGGCATCGGCCGCTGCTCCCGCCTCCACCGATCCTCCGCAGTCAGATCCTCCGGCGCCCCCATGTCCATCTGCACGCGCCCCACCGCACCCCGAAGTCCTGACCGTGCAAGGACATCCAGCGCCCCGCGCGCCGCGTCGGCATGACTCGTGAGATACCCCGCCACCCCCAGCGTCCCCTCCCGCACCATCGCGCGTAAAGCCCCGCCCAGCACGCTCTTCCAGCCACCCGCCCCCCACCACCGCTCCGCCGGGAACACCACCCGGTCCAGCCACTCCAGCAGCGGCATCCCGTCGCACCCCACCGCCGGAAACTGGGGAAGGTGGGTGTGCGCGTCGATGAACGCGGGGCTGATAAGCCTGCCCGGGCCGCCCAGGTCGGGCCGCTCGTGGCGCGGCGGGTCTCCCTCGCCGATCTCCGTGATGCGTCCGCGCTCCACGCGCAACCACCCCGCCGTCGGCGGGGCGTGAGGGTCTCGCAGCAACGATCCCTGGATGAGCATGCGGCGGCTCAGCCTACCAGCGTTCCGCCGCGTTGCCCGCGCTGTATGTGCTTTCTATAGTCGGCGTTCCGACGCCCGACCGGGGCACAGGTCACACGGGCGTCGTTTCACCGCAACTTCTGCACGCGAATCGAACGCACTCGAGAGAAATCACACCATGAGCACCGCGACCAAGGGGTTGGAGGGGATCGTCGCCGCCGAGACTCGGATGTCCTACATCAACGGCGAGAAGGGCATCCTGGAGTACGTCGGCATCGCCATCGACGACCTCGCGCGCAACTCCTCGTTTGAAGAAACGGTGTTCCTCCTCTGGAACGGGCGGCTGCCGCGCAAAGCGGAGCTCGACGCCTTCGTCAAAGACCTCCGCGCGCAGTACGCCCTCCCCTCCGAGATCGACGCCCTCCTCCGCTCCTTCCCCAAGAGCGCCCAGCCGATGCACGTGCTCCGCACGGCGGTCTCGGCCATGGCCATGCTCGACCCCGACCCCAACTCCACCGAGCTCGACGCTTACCGCAAGAAGGGCCTGGCCATCCTGGCCAAAGCGCCCGCCATCATCGCTACCTTCGATCGGCTGCGCAACGGCAAGGAGCCGGTGAAGCCCGACGCTTCCCTCTCCTTTGCCGCGAACTTCCTCTACATGCTCACCGGCGCCAAGCCCACGCCCACCATGGAGCGCGCCTTCGACGTGTGCATGATCCTGCACGCGGACCACGGGCTCAACGCCTCCACCTTCACCGGACGCGTCATCGCCTCCACCCTCTCCGACATCTACTCCGTCATGTCCGGCGCCATCGGCGCCCTCCGCGGGCCCCTCCACGGCGGCGCCAACGAGGGCGTCATGGTCATGCTCAACGAGATCGGCTCCCTCGACAAGGTCGACGCCTTCATGAAGGACGCGCTCGAGAACAAGAAGAAGATCATGGGCTTCGGCCATCGCGTCTACAAGGCCTACGACCCGCGCGCCACCTACCTCAAGACCCTGGCCGAGCAGCTCTCCAAGGACACCGGCAACGAGAAGCTCTACGCGATGAGCGCCAAGATCGAGAAGATCATGCACGACGCCGTGGCCGCCAAGGGCATCTACCCGAACGTCGACTTCTACTCGGCCACCACGTACCACTCCCTGGGCCTGAAGCTCGACCTGTTCACCCCGATGTTCGCGCTCTCGCGCATCTCCGGCTGGGCCGGCCACTGCATCGAGCAGCTCGCCGCCAACCGCCTCATCCGCCCCGCCGCCGAGTACATCGGCCCGCACGACGTCGCGTACGTCCCCCTGAAGGACCGTGGCTAAGGCGCGCGCCAGCACGACCCCGGACTTCCGGCGCACGGCCTCGATCGCCAAGGCGCTCTCGAGCGAGGCGCGCTGCCGCATCCTCCACGAGATCGCGGACGCGAAGGAGCTGACCTGCTCCGACGTGTGCGAGCGCTTCCACCTCTCCCAGGCCACCATCTCCCACCACCTGCAGACGCTCGAGCGCGCGGGGCTGATCCGCGTGCGGCGCGAGGGGCTGTACCACTATCTGACGGTGGACCACGAGGCCCTGCGGGGCTTCGCGGAATCCTTGCGCGGGAAGGGCGCGCCGAAAAAGACCGGCGCGCGCAAACGCCCCTCCCGCAAGGGGTAACGCGGGCCCCGCCCCGGCCCTGCGTCATATCGACAACCATCGATCCTTGACCCCGGACCATATCGACGCCTATCGATATGTCCGCCCCGCGCACCCCGCGCCGGGCCCCACGGGTTTCCAACCACGGAGATCGATCACATGACGACGTTTCAGGGCAAGGTCGTGCTCGTCACCGGCGCCGGGTCGGGCATCGGGCGCGACGCGGCCATCGCGTTCGCGCGCAAGGGCGCCACCCTCGTCCTCGGCAACCGCAACGAGAAGGCCGGGCTGGAGACCGTGCAGGCGATCCAGTCCGCGGGCGGCAAGGCCCACTTCCAGAAGACCGACGTCGCCAAGCCCGGCGACATCGAGTCCCTCGTCGAGACCGCCGTCGGGAAGTTCGGCCGGCTCGACGTCGCGTTCAACAACGCGGGCGTCGAGGGCGAGTTCGGCAAGCCGGTCGCGGAGTGGTCCGAGGACGTGGTGGATCAGGTCCTCGACATCAACGTCAAGGGCGTCTGGCGCGCCATGCGCGCCCAGATCCCCGTCATGGTCAAGCAGGGCAAGGGCGTCATCCTCAACACCTCCTCCGTCGCGGGCCACGTGGGGCTCGCGGGCGCCGGCGTCTACGTCGCCTCCAAACACGCTGTCGAGGGACTCAGCAAGTCCGCCGCGCTCGAGCTCGCCAAGAGCGGCGTGCGCGTGAACTGCGTCGCGCCCGGGCCCATCGTCACGCCGATGCTCGACCGCGCCTCCGGCGGAGACCGCTCGGTCCTGCAGAACATCGTCCCGATGGCGCGCCTGGGCGAGACCCAGGAGATCTCCGGCGCCGTGCTCTGGCTCGCTTCCGACGAGGCCTCGTACATCACGGGTCAGAGCCTCGTGATCGACGGGGGCATCGTCGCGGGCTGATCGCCGTCGGTCATCCGCGCCGGCGCATCACTCGTCGCGCCGCCGCTCGACGCCGTCGATCCACCGGCGCATATCCAGATTGCTCGGGTCCAGCGTCGGCGCGAGCCTCGCGAGCAACGCGCGGAGATCGTCTCCAAGCGGCTCGGGGGTTTGCGCCGACGCGGCGCGCGCTGCGGGCTTCTCGACTCGCGATGGCGGCTGCTCGCGCGCCGCCCTCGGCGTGGCCGCTGCGCCCGCGATCTCCATCAGGTCGCTCGCGCGCAGCCCGAACTCCTCGATCCACTCCCGCACAACACCCGGTGGCAGCGGCACGGCGTCCCTCGGCCCGACCTGCCGCACACGCGTCGCCCTGTCGCGCCCGCACAGGCCTTCCAGAAACTGCTCGCTCGAGATCTCCTTCGCCCCCAGTTTTCGGGCCTCGGTTCGGACCGCGCGATCCGAGGAGACGACGAGCGCCCGTCGGGGCGCGGAGGAGGCTCGGAGTCGCCTGCTGATCTCCCCGTCCGCATCGTGCCCTGTGCCGGCGTAGACCACCTCGATCCCGCGCACGAGCCCCTGCGGCGCGTTGCGGGGCGGGTTTCCGTCGCATACGAGGATGACGCGCTGCCCGGCGAGGCGTGACCCCGCGATGAGCCCGACCAGGCTCCGCACGTCCGACAGCGTGCGGGCGCCGTCGAGGACGCCCTGGACGCCCAGCACGTTGTACGCATCGACGAGGATCATGGGCCAGAGTGAAGGCCGGCTGGGAAGGGCTTGCCAATCGCCCCCTGTTCGCGGATACTTCCCGCCCCCCCCCGAACGGCGGACGTACGCCGCGCGGGGAGTGTACTTCACCCTTGTCAGGACGTAAGCACCGGATGGCGATCCGTATCAAGTCACGTGGCGGCGAAGGCGTCGAGCAGATGATGCGCCGCTTCAAGAAGCTCTGCGAGAAGGAAGGCCTCACCAAGGAGGTCAAGCGCAGGCAGTATTACGAGAAGCCGTCCGAGCGCGCCCGTCGTGATCTCCGTCGCGCCGAGAAGCGCGCCGAGATGCTCGTGCTCGCCAAGGCCGGCCTCCTGCCCAAGGGCAAGCGCCCCGGGCCGGGCGGCCCGCGTCGCGGCGGCGGTGGTGGTGGTGGTGGTGGTGGTGGTGGTGGCGGTCGTCCCCCCCGCTCGTGATCGACTGATCCATCCTCGCGCGGCCCGTCGTGCCGCGCGCTTGTACGCGCACACGTTTTCGTAAATCCGTCGCCGACGAACCACTCTTGTCGGCGTTCCGGGATGACAAGGAGACCCGCTGTGGCCGATCCCACACTCGCTCCCTCGCTGTGGCTCCCGACGCTCGCCGCGGACCTTCCCGCGGCGTATTTCCTTGCGCCCGCCGGCGCCGTCGCCGCACTCATCATGGCCTTCCTCTTCTCGCGCTCGGTGATCGCGCGATCCGAGGGCGATGACGAGATGAAGCGCATCGCGCACGCCGTGCGCGTCGGCGCCATGGCCTACCTCTTCCGCCAGTACCGCGTTGTCTTCGGCGTGTTCGTCGTGCTCGTCGCAGTGCTCGCGGCCATCTCCTACGGCCTGCACCTCCAGCCCACCCTCTCCGTCATCGGCGTCCCCATCGCCGGTCTCCTCTCCGGCCTTTGCGGATGGTTCGGCATGCGCATGGCCACCAACGCCTCCGCGCGCACCGCCGCGGCCGCCAAGAACTCCCTCAACGACGGCCTCACCGTCGCCTTCCGCGCCGGCGCCGTGATGGGCCTGGTCGTCGTCGGCTTCGCGCTGCTCGACGCCTCCGCGTGGTTCTTCGTGCTGAACACCTTCGGCGACCAGATCGGCATCGAGCCCGATCTCCGCGCCATCACCACGATCATGCTTTCCTTCGGCATGGGCGCCTCCACCCAGGCGCTCTTCGCGCGCGTCGGCGGCGGTATCTACACCAAGGCCGCGGACGTCGGAGCCGACCTCGTCGGCAAGGTTGAGGCGGGCATCCCCGAGGATGACGCCCGCAACCCCGCCACCATCGCGGACAACGTCGGCGACAACGTCGGCGACGTCGCCGGCATGGGCGCCGACCTCTACGAGTCGTACTACGGCTCGATCCTCGCGACAATGGCCCTCGGGGCCGCCGCAGCGTTCACCATCTCGGACATGGACGCCGCGGGCTCCGCTCGCCTCGCCCTCCTCCTCGCCGTCACTCCCCTCGCGCTCGCCGGGCTCGGCATCCTCTGCTCGATCCTGGGCATCTTCACCGTCCGCGCGAAGGAAGGCGCCTCGTTCGCCCAGCTCCTCGCGGGCCTCCATAAGGGCGTCTACGTCGCCTCCGGCCTCATCATCGTCGCCGCGTTCGGCGTGCTGTACTGGCTGCTGAGCAAGGGCGCCGACAACGGCGTGCATCTGCCCTTCACCTGGTGGGGCCTCGGCTTCTCGATCGCCTCCGGTCTCGTCGCGGGCCTCGTGATCGCCCGCGCGACCGAGTACTACACCTCCTACGAGCACCCCCCGACAAAGCGCATCGCGCTCCAGGCACTCACCGGCCCCGCCACCGTGATCATCGCGGGCATCGCCGAGGGCATGAAGTCCACCTGGGCCTCACTGCTCACCACCGTCATCGCCATCATCGCGGCTTTCGTCTTCGCGGGCGGCGGCGAGAACTTCCTCATGGGCCTCTACGGCGTCGGCATCGCCGCCGTCGGCATGCTCGCCACCCTCGGCATCACCCTCGCCACCGACGCCTACGGACCCATCGCCGACAACGCCGGCGGCAACGCCGAGATGTCCGGACAGCCCCCCGAGGTCCGCAAGCGCACCGACATGCTCGACTCGCTGGGCAACACCACGGCCGCGACGGGCAAGGGCTTCGCCATCGGCTCCGCCGCGCTCACCGCGCTCGCCCTCTTCGCCGCCTACATCCAGATCGTCCAGACCCAGCTCTCCTCACAGGCCGACTCCTTCCTCCGCACCCACTCCTACTCCGCACCCGCCGTTCCCCACGCCGTCTACGAGGGTCACGGCCGCTTCGCGCTCGTGTTCCCCAATGCGGACGGCACGCAGACCACCGACGGCGGAATCATCGCCGACCGCGCGCTCATCAGCGCCAAGGAAGCCGCGCACCTCACCAAGGGCGCGATCTTCAATGTCAGCGATGCGCCCGAGGAAGAGGGAACCGACCCCGCACGCGCGCGACTCCTTCGCATCACCACCGCCGACCCCGCGGACCCCGTCGACTTCGAGGTCATCGCGGCCCGGCGCGGCTCGCTCTCCGACGTCCTGCGCTTCTACGACATCACCCTCACCAACCCACAGGCCCTCGGCGGCCTCTTCATCGGCGTGCTCCTCACCTTCCTCTTCTGTGCGCTCACCATGTCCGCCGTCGGTCGCGCCGCCAACTCCATGATGGTCGAATGCCGCAGGCAGTTCGCCATCATGCGTGACGGCTTCCGCAAGCAGGGCATGTCCGAGGAGGACATCGCCGACCCCGAGCGCTGGCCCAAGCGCGTCACTATCGACGGCAAGGAGTACCCCGACTACGCCTCGTGCGTCTCCATCTCCACGGCCGGCGCCCAGAAGGAAATGGTCGTCCCCGCCCTCCTGGCCATCCTCGTCCCCATCATCGTGGGCCTCACGCTCTCCGTGCCGGGCGTGGTCGGCATGCTCGCGGGCGGCCTCACCTCCGGCTTCGCCGTGGCCATCTTCATGGCCAACGCCGGCGGCGCCTGGGACAACGCCAAGAAGCTCCTCGAGTCCTACGGGCGCATCACGGCGGACGCGTTCCTCGACGACCCCGCCACGCGCGAGAAGGTCCCCGCCGAGATCCGTGACGACATCGCCCGGCGCGCGAGCGACTACCGCGCCGCGGGCAAGGGCAAGGCGTACGTCTACGGCAAGGGCTCCGACGACCACAAGGCGGCCGTCGTGGGCGACACCGTCGGCGACCCCTTCAAGGACACGTCCGGCCCCTCCCTCAACATCCTCATCAAGCTCATCTCCATCGTCTCCGTCGTCTTCGCCGGGCTGGTCGTGAAGTACGGGCCCATCGTCGGCGAGATGATCGGGCTGAACTGACCCCCCTCGAAGCCCCCCGGCCGAGCTGACATCCCCCCCTCCCGCGCACCCCTTCGTTGGTTGCGGCGGAGGGGGTTTGTCGATATCACCACCGCTCGTCGTTGTCCCGGCAGGCCGAGCGCCCGCCTCGCGTAGGGGGTTCCTACGCCCGGCGGAGCCATTCTGCGCTCCCCTTGCCCGATCGCGCACCAAACTGGATAGGCCCGGAGTTCTTCGCGTGACCAAGCCCGCTTCGCTCCTGCGTCGTTGCGTCATCCCCGTGATCGCGCTTGCCCTCGCGCTCGTCGTCACGGTCGGTCAGTCCGCCGCGCAGACCGAGACGCCGCAGGCCGCTGCAGCGCAGCTCGAGCAGCACGCCACCGCCGCCGCCACGCACGCCGTCGAGCACAAGCCGGGCGGCGAGGCCAACCTCCAGCTCCCCGACCTCAGCCTCGCCAAGTTCTTCGGCGACATCGACGGCCACACACTGCTCATGGGCGGCCTCGTCGTCTCCGCCCTGGGCCTGGTCTTCGGCTTCCTCATCTACCTCAACCTCAAGAACCTCCCCGTCCACTCCTCCATGCGCGACGTCTCCGAGCTCATCTACCAGACCTGCAAGGCATATCTCATGCAGCAGGGCAAGTTCCTCATGATCCTCTGGGTCTTCATCGCCGCCGTCATCATCGCCTACTTCAAGTTCCTCGTCGGCTTCGACTGGGGCAAGATGGCCATCATCATCGCCTTCTCCCTCATCGGCATGGCCGGCTCCTACGCCGTCGCCTGGTTCGGCATCCGCGTCAACACCTTCGCCAACTCCCGCGCCGCGTTCGCCTCGCTCAAGGGCAAGCCCTTCCCCTGCTACGCCATCCCCCTGAAGGCCGGCATGTCCATCGGCATGGCCCTCATCAGCGTCGAGCTGCTGATCATGCTCATCATCCTCCTCTTCGTCCCCGGCGACCGCGCGGGCGCCTGCTTCATCGGCTTCGCCATCGGCGAGTCCCTCGGCGCCGCGGCCCTCCGCATCGCCGGCGGCATCTTCACCAAGATCGCCGACATCGGCTCCGACCTCATGAAGATCGTCTTCAAGATCAAGGAAGACGACGCGCGCAACCCCGGCGTCATCGCCGACTGCGTCGGCGACAACGCGGGCGACTCTGTCGGCCCCTCCGCCGACGGCTTCGAGACCTACGGCGTCACCGGCGTCGCCCTCATCTCCTTCATCCTCCTCGCCGTCAAAGAGCCCACCGTCCAAGTCCAGCTCCTCGTCTGGATCTTCATGATGCGCATCGTCATGGTCGTCGCATCCGCCCTCTCCTACTTCATCAACGACGCCATGGCCAAGGCCCGCTACAGCCGCGTCGACAAGATGAACTTCGAGCAGCCACTCACCAGCCTCGTCTTCATCACCTCCGGCGTCTCCATCTTCCTGACCTACCTCGCCTCCTGGCTCCTCATCCCCATCCTCGGCGGCGACGAGAACATGTGGTGGAAGCTCGGCTCGATCATCACCTGCGGCACGCTCGCGGGCGCCATCATCCCCGAGTTCGTCAAGGTCTTCACCTCCGTCCACTCCCGACATACCCGCGAGGTCGTGACATCCTCGGAGCAGGGCGGCGCCTCACTCAACATCCTCTCCGGACTCGTCGCCGGAAACTTCTCGGCCTACTGGCTCGGCATCGCCATCCTCGCCCTCATGGGCATCGCCTACTACCTCTCCCTCCTCTTCCCCGTCGGCGACGCCAGCCTCATGATCGCACCCGCCGTCTTCGCCTTCGGCCTCGTCGCCTTCGGCTTCCTCGGCATGGGCCCCGTCACCATCGCGGTCGACTCCTACGGACCCGTCACCGACAACGCACAGTCCGTCTTCGAGCTCTCCACCATCGAGTCCATCCCCAACATCAACGCGGAAATCCAGCGCGACTTCGGCTTCACCCCCGACTTCGAGAAGGGCAAGGAGTTCCTCGAGGAGAACGACGGCGCCGGCAACACCTTCAAAGCGACCGCCAAGCCCGTGCTCATCGGCACCGCCGTCGTCGGCGCCACCACCATGATCTTCTCCATCATCGTGGCCCTCACCCACGGGCTCACCACAAACCTCGACAAGCTCTCCCTCATGCACCCCCCCTTCCTCCTCGGCCTCATCGCGGGCGGCTGCATCATCTACTGGTTCACCGGAGCCTCCACACAGGCCGTCACCACCGGCGCATACCGCGCCGTCGAGTTCATCAAGGAGAACATCAAGCTCGAGGGCGCCACCAAGGCCTCCGTCGAGGACTCCAAGAAGGTCGTCCAGATCTGCACCCAGTACGCCCAGAAGGGCATGTTCAACATCTTCCTCGGCGTCTTCTTCGCCACCCTCGCCTTCGCCTTCTACGAGCCCTTCTTCTTCATCGCCTTCCTCGTCTCCACCGCCCTCTTCGGACTCTTCCAGGCCATCTTCATGGCCAACGCCGGCGGCGCATGGGACAACGCCAAGAAGATCGTCGAGACCGAACTCAAGATGAAGGGCACGCCCCTCCACGACGCCACCGTCGTCGGCGACACCGTCGGCGATCCCTTCAAGGACACCTCATCGGTGGCCATGAACCCCGTCATCAAGTTCTCCACCCTCTTCGGCCTCCTCGCCGTCGAACTCGCCGTCAGCATCGTCGCCAAGCAGAACGGCAGCACCACCCTCATCCACGCCCTCGCCACCGGCTTCTTCCTCATCTCCGCCTTCTTCGTCTGGCGCTCCTTCTACGGCATGCAGATCGGCCGCGACGGCGCCGCCCACTGACCGCAGGACACGCTCAGGACCATCGCGCCTTTTCCCGCCTACCCCCCTACCCTCCCCTTCCCGATGACAGAAACCTCCTCACCCAAGCCACCACCCCGCGATCCCGCTCGCGCCAAGGCCGCGCGCGAGTTCGCCATCGAGGCCGCACGCTCGCTCCACGACGACAAGTGCGAGCACGTCCTCGTCCTCGACCTCCAGGGCCGCTCGCAGGTCACCGACTTCTTCGTCGTCGCCACCGGCTCCTCCGACCGCCAGCTCCGCTCCGCGGGCGAGCACGTCGCGGACCTGGGCGAGCAACGCGAGTTCACCCTCTTCCGCTCCAACCTCCGAGAGTCCTCCCAGACCTGGGTCCTCCTCGACTTCGTCGACGTCGTCGTCCACGTATTCTCACCCGAGGCCCGCGCGTACTACGATCTCGAGCTCCTCTGGGGCGACGCCGAACGCGTCACCTGGTCACGACCCGCCTCAGGCCCCGCACAGGCCAAGCCCAACGGAAACTGATCCCCGGTGCTCCGCAAGGTCCTCCACAACAAGATCCACCTCGCCACCGTCACCGCGGCCCTGCCCGATTACGTCGGCTCCATCACCATCGACGCCGACCTCCTCGAAGCCGTCGGCCTCCGCGTCAACGACGCCGTCCTCGTCGCCAACCACCGGAACGGAAACCGCTTCGAGACCTACGTCTTCAGAGGCGAGCCCGGCTCCCGCAAGATCGAGGTCAACGGTGCCGCCGCGCACCTCGTTGAGCCCGGCGATCGACTCATCATCCTCCACTTCGCCCTCATGACCGACGACGAGTACAAGTCACACCGCCCCAAAGTCGCCATCATGCGACCCGACAACTCCGTCGATCGAGTCATCCGGTATGACCCCGGACCCTGAACAACGCACCCTCCTCCAGCGCGCCCGCGCGGCGCCCGGGCGCCTCTGGTCTCTCGCCGAACGCGCCCCCGAGCGCGGCCGATTCGCCGGCGCAAGCCTCGCCACCAAAACCCAGCTCCTCTTCGGCGCCGCCGCGCTCGTCCTCATCGCCGCAGCGCTCCTCGTCCCCTGGGTCCGGCTCAGCGCCGTCGTCGACGCCTCCCAACTCGAGACCTCGCGCCGTCTCGCCAAGCTCTTCGAAGCCGCGCTGGCCGAAGGCGCCTCTCTCTCCCCACTCTTCGGACCCCCAGCCGTCGAGCCGGGCGAAGCCGCAGCCCGCCCCAAGATCCGCCGATACACCACCGACCAGTTCGACGACGCCTCCAAAGCCTCCCCCTTCATCGCCGCCGCAATCTCGCGCTTTCAGGAGCCGCCCCGCGCCCGACGCGGGCCCGTGAACGAACACTTCGAGGCCGTCTGGACGTCCGGCGATCGCCTCTATCTCTACGCCGACGCCGTCCGCGAGCCCGGAACCAACAACCTCCTCGCCGTCACCTTCGTCGAACGCCGCTCACCGCAGGCCGAAGGCCTCCTCCTTCTCAACCGTGTCTACGTCATCGTGGCGGGCATCGGCGCATGGGCGCTCGCGGTCGGCCTCTTCCACGTCATCACCACACGCATCTTCCTCTCCCCCGTCCGCAAGCTCCGACGCACCGCCGACGCCGTGCGCGAAGGCGACCTCTCCATCCGCTCCTCCCTCGCCACCGGCGACGAGTTCGAAGACCTCTCCGACGCCTTCAACGCCATGCTCGACGCGCTCATGGCCTCCCAGGAAGCCATCCGCGCCGCGAACCAATCCCTCGACCTCCGAGTCCACGAGCTCGCGCGCTCCAACGTCGCGCTCAACGAAGCCAACCAGATCAAAGCGGAGTTCCTGGCAAACGTCTCCCACGAGCTCCGCACACCCCTCAACTCCATCATCGGCTTCGCCGAGCTCCTCCAGTCCATCGTCGCGCAGGAAACCGCAAGCCCCGTGGCGGAGGACATCCGCATCGCGGCACGCACGCGCCGTGAGCGCTACCTCGACAACATCATCACGGCCGGACGCACACTCCTCGAGATGATCAACGAACTCCTCGAGATGGCCCGCATCGAAGCCGGCAAGGTCCAGCTCCGCGTCGAGCCCATGTCCGTTCCCGCCACCTGCGAAGCGCTCCTCGCCATGATCCGCCCACAGGCAGAGCGCTCCTCCATCAAACTCAGCCTCGAACTCCCCCAGGCCTCCTCACCCGAAGCCTCGCTCCCCGTCGTCTGGACCGATCACCGCAAGTTCCAGCAGATCATCTTCAACTTCCTCAGCAACGCCGTGAAGTTCACGCCAGAGCAGGGCGCCGTCACGCTCCGTGCCGAAGCCCTCCCGCCCCCGACGGACAACCAGCACCAACGCATCCGAGTCTCCGTCATCGACACCGGCCCCGGCATCCGCGAGGAAGACCACCAGGTCATCTTCGAGAAGTTCCGGCAGCTCGAGTCCGCGCACACCCGCTCCGTCGGCGGCACCGGCCTCGGCCTCGCCATCGCCCGCGAACTCGCCAACGCCCTCTCCGCCGAAATCCAGCTCGTCTCCGCCCCGGGCTCAGGCTCCATGTTCAGCCTCATCATCCCCCTCGCGCCACCCGGCTTCGAGCCCCCCTCCTCCCCTTCAGCCTGACACCGCGCCCCGATGCACGCGCACCGCAGCGCGCCCGCGCCCATCCCTCGGCCAATCCACCCCCACCACGTCGATCCGCAGAGGCCGATCCCCCCACCCCCTCTTCCTCGCCTCCACCAGCGCAAGCGCCCGCAACTTCGATTGCTTGTGCGCCCCCACGCTCGCCTCCCCGCGCACACCCGCGCCCTCCAGCCGCGTCTTCACCTCCACGAACACCACCGTCCGCCCGTCCGGATCAAGCGCGATCAGATCGATCTCCCCCATCCTTGATCGCACGTTCCGCGCGATCACCCGGTACCCCATCCCCCGAAGCCGCCGCGCCGCCTCGCGCTCCCCGCGCGCCCCGAGCGGGTCCCGCCCTCGAACGCGCCGCCACCACGCTCCCGCCGCAGCCAGCACGCTCCCCCTCCTTTACCGGGCAGCCCCCACGAGATACCGCTCCACCGCGATCGCCTCCAGCTCCGCCCGCATCTTGTTCAGATCGCTCACGCTCGCGCGCGACAGGATCTGATCGAAGTACCGCGCCTCCTCCTTCGCGATCTGCGCCCGACGCAACGCCTCATACACGTCCAGCTGCGCGTCATACAGCGTCTTCGCCGGCGGGCGATCCAACGACTCCAGCCGCAGCCACACCGTCGACCCGCTCCACTGAAACGGCTCGCTCGTCATCCCGGCCTTCAGCCCCCGCGCCACCACGTTCAACTCCTCGGCCGCGAAGATCGTCGCCTCCTCCCAGGCCCCGGGCGCCGTCACCTCCACGATGCCCCCGTTGCTCGCGTTGAACGCGCTCTCCCGCTTCGCCACCTCCTCAAACGACTCCCCACCGGCCAGCGCCGTTCGCACGCGCTCCAACCGCTCCTCGTCCCCGTCCGGTACCTGGATGATCCGGAACGTCGCCTTGCCCGCAGGCCGGAACACGTCCTCCTCGCGCTCGTACGCGAGCACCACCTCGCGCCACGCCACATACGCGCGATCCCCGATCACCTTGCGGATCTGCACGCGGATCAGCTCCTTGTCGCGCTCCAGACGAATCTTGTCCTCGAGCGTCAGCCCCTCTTCCTCCAGGAACCGCCGGTTCGCCAGCTCCGAGCTGCCCAGGTTCTCCCGGATGAGCCCGCTCCGCAGCGTCTCCGCAAACGCCAGCACGCCCAGCTTCTGCTCCGGCGTCAGCGACGCCTGAAACTCCGCCAACAGCAACTCGTCGCGCACCCGGTCCCGCAGCGCGTTCCACACCTGCTCGCGCATGTACCGCATCCAGTCCGCGCGCTGACGCTTCTTCGCCTCTGCGCGCAACCGGCTGTCCATCGGCGCAAAGAAGTCCGACGCGTACACCGGCCGACCGTTGATCTGCCCCACCATCGTCTCGATCCGCGCGCCCCCCGAAACCCCCGCGCTCGACGCCACCCCTTCCTCACCCTCCGCACGCTCTTCCGACTTCACCGCGCGCGCCGGCAACCCCGGCTCACCCACCACCACCCGCACATCATCAATTCCCCCCGCGGCAGCCACTCGCCCCACGCTCCGCCCCCCCGCGGCCTCCTGCTTCGTCCCAACCGCCGCCACCTCGCCCTCAGCCGCGAAATCCGCAGCCTTCAATCTCGACGGCGCGCTCCCGCTCCCCTCACCCCCACACCCCAACAGCAACCACAGCCCAACCACCGACAACGCTCCCCCGATGCGCCTCATCCCGCGTCCCTGCCGTCCCTGCTCGCTCATGCGCCGTAGAGTACCGCTTCACCCCCTTTCCCTCACCCTCTTCTCAAAGGACCCCTCTCATGGCCGACGCCCCGAACAACCCCGACATGCCCAAGATCATCGTCGACTCCGACTGGAAGTCTCAGGCCCAGGCCGAGAAGGAGCGTCTCGCCTCCAAAGAGTCCACCTCAGCCCCCAAGAAGGGCCCCAAGCTCGCCGGCGCCCCCGAGTCCCCCTCCGCGCCGCCCGGCTCGCAGGAAGAGCTCCCGCCCGCCGACTTCCGCACCCTCATCGGCTCGCTCGCCACACAGGCCCTCCTCTACCTCGGCGGCTTCCCCGATCCCCAGACCGGCCGCGCCATGGTCGCCCTCGACCTCGCGCAGCACTACATCGAGCTCCTCGCCGTCCTCGAAGAGAAGACCAGGAACAACCTCACCCCCGACGAATCCTCCGAACTCTCCGAGGTAGCCCACGACCTCCGCATGCGCTTCGTCCAGATCACCGAAGCCCTCGCGCGCGCCGAAGCACGCTCTCTCCAGAAGGAATCCGAAGCGCGCCTCTCCAACCCCGGCCCAACCACCTAAGCCCGCTCCCGCTCCCGCTACACTCCCCCTTCCCCACCTCACCATCCACTTCTCTCAACACCCTACCCCCGCCTTCTCATCCCGCACCAACGGAGTTCATGCCTTGTCTCACGACACCGGCGACACGCGCCCCTTCCTCGAGAAGCACCACCTCCTCTTCCGCCGACTCCACTCCCTCACCGGCATCGCACCCATCGGCGTCTTCCTCCTCTCGCACCTCACCACCAACTCCTCCATCGTCTGGGGCAGGCTCATCGGCTCCCACGCCGACGTCGCAGGCCCCCAAGGCGCAGGCGTCGCCACCTTCCAACACGACGTCAATTTCATCCACTCACTCCCCTTCCTCCTCCTCATCGAAATCTTCGGCCTCTGGCTCCCCATCGCCTTCCACTCCATCCTCGGCGTCTACTACGCCACCACCGGCAAACCCAACGTCGGCGCATACCCATACCGCGACAACTGGCGATACACCCTCCAACGCCTCTCCGGCTATCTCGGCGTCCTCTTCATCTTCTATCACGTCGCCACACTGCGCTGGGGCTGGACCTTCCTCGTCCCGGGCGGCACAAAGTGGTCCGCCGAATACTCAGCCTCCACGCTCGCCCTCGCCCTCCGAGGCCACGCCGAACAAATCACCCTCGCAGGCTTCGCCGTCGCCGCCTTCTACATGCTCGGTGTCTCACTCCTCGTCTTCCACCTCGCAAACGGGCTCTGGACCGCGGCCATCACCTGGGGACTCACCGTCTCACGAAACGCCATGAAACGCTGGGGATACATCTGCGCCGGCCTCGGCGTCGTCCTCATGCTCATGGCATGGTCCGCCGTCATCGGCTTCGTCACTCTCGACCCGGCCAAAGCACGCGCCGTCGAGGAAGCCATGCTCCGCGGCGAGCACAACACCCCCGTCCTCACCGACGCACGCCCCCCCGCACAACACTGAATCTCCCTCCTCTCCACTCCCGAAACCTCCCTCGGACACACCCATGAGCACACCCGCACAACAACGCGTCATCGTCGTCGGAGGCGGTCTCGCAGGCCTCGCCGCATCCACCCGCATCGCCGAAGCCGGCCTCGCCGTCGACCTCTTCTCCATCGTCCCCGTCAAACGCTCCCACTCCGTCTGCGCACAGGGCGGCATCAACGCCTGCAACGAAGTCGCACGACAACAGGGCTACTCCGAGTACGAGCACTTCGACGAAACCATCTACGGCGGCGACTTCCTCGCGCACCAGGCCCCCGTCTACGAGATGGCCCACTGGGCGCCCCGCATCATCGACCTCCTCGACCGCATGGGCGTCCCCTTCAACCGAACCTCCGAAGGCTTCCGAGACCTCCGTCTCTTCGGCGGCTCCCTCTACAAGCGCACCCACTTCGCAGGCGCCACCACCGGCCAGCAACTCCTCTACGCCCTCGACGAGCAGGTCCGACGCTACGAGTCCGAAGGCCGCGTCACCAAGTACGAGCACTGGGAGTTCCTCTGGCCCGTCGTCTCCGCGGACGGCTCCTGCAAAGGCATCGTCGCGCAGGACCTCCGAACCATGCAGGTCCGCGCCTTCCGCGCTGACGCCGTCGTCATGGCCACCGGCGGCTGCGGCCTCGTCTTCGGCCAATCCACCAACTCCGTCATGTGCACCGGCGCCGCTGCCGCACGCTGCTACCAGGCCGGCGCCACGTACGCCAACGGCGAATTCATCCAGGTCCACCCCACCGCGATCCCTGGCGCCGACAAACTCCGACTCATGTCCGAGTCCGCGCGCGGCGAAGGCGGACGCGTCTGGGTCCCCGCCATCAAATCCCCCGACGGCGCCTGGTCCAGGCACCCAGACCCCTCGCGCGACCCGCGACAGATCCCCGACAACGAACGCTACTACTTCCTCGAAGAGCGATACCCCAAGTACGGCAACATCGTCCCCCGCGACATCGCCACACGCGAGATCTTCAACGTCTGCATGGACGGCCTCGGCGTCGCCGGCGGGAACATGGTCTACCTCGACCTCACCCACCTCGGCGCCGAATACCTCGACCGCAAACTCAAGGGCATCATCGAGATCTACCGCAAGTTCGTCGGCGAAGACCCCGCCGAAGTCCCCATGAAGATCTTCCCGGGCGTCCACTACTCCATGGGCGGACTCTGGACCACCTACACACCAAAAGCCGACGGCAAGGGCATGGAGCGCGGCGCGCCAAACTCCATGATGACCTCCATACCCGGCCTCTACGCCTTCGGGGAAGTCAACTACCAGTACCACGGCGCCAACCGACTCGGTGCAAACGCGCTCCTCTCCTGCATCTTCGACGGTCTCTTCTGCGGCCTCGGCGTCGTCAACTACTGCCGCGACCTCGTCAAACGCTCACCCGACGAACCCCAGTCCCTCTACGACGCGCTCGTCGAGCAGGAAACACGCAAAACCAAAGCCCTCGCCGACGCCACCGGAAACGAAAACCCCTACACCATCGGCAACGAGATGGGCAAGGAAATGACCGCGGCCTCCACCGTCGTCAAGTCCGGCCCCCGGCTCGAACAAGCCATCGCCAACATCGCCTCGCTCCGCGACCGCTTCACACGCATCTCACTGGCCGACCGCGCCATGTGGACCAACCAGAACCTCGCGCACGCACGCGCCGTCGGAGACATGCTCATCCTGGCAGACGTCATCCTCCAGGGCGGCCTCGCCCGCAAGGAATCCCGCGGCGCCCACTATCGCACTGACTTCACAGAGCGCGACGACGACAACTTCCTGGCCACCACCGTCGCGCGATTCAACCCCGCAACCAAAACCAACTCCATCTCCTTCGAGCCCGTCCCCGACGGCCTCGTCACGCCGCGCAAACGTACCTACGGCCGCAAGGACTCCGACTCCTCCTCCTCCAAACCCGCCGCAGCAGCCGCACACTGAAACACACCACACCCATGACCACCACCACACCAGCCAAGCAGGCCTCCTCACGAACCCGAACCGTCCGCTTCCGCATCAAGCGCTGCGACGGCCCAGGAAAGCCCGATCGCTGGGAAACCTTCAACGTCCCCGTCGAGCCCGGCGCCAACGTCATCTCCTGCCTCCAGACCATCGCCGAGCACCCCACCACCGCCGACGGCAAACCCTCAACCCCCCCCTGCTACGACGCCGGCTGCCTCGAGGAAGTCTGCGGCTCCTGCACCATGATCATCAACGGCAAGGTGCGCCAGTCCTGCACCGCGCTCATCGACTCCCTCGCGCCCGCCGACGACCCCAGCGCCGAAGTCACCCTCGAGCCGATGGCGAAGTTCCCCGTCCTCCGAGACCTCTGCGTCGACCGCTCAAGACTCTTCCACAACCTCAAGCGCGTCCGCGCATGGGTCCCCGTCGACGGAACCTACGACCTCGGCGCCGGCCCGCGCGAACCCATCGAAAAGCAGGAAACCCGCTACGTCCTCTCCACCTGCATGTCCTGCGGCTGCTGCCTCGACGCCTGCCCCCAGTTCAACAAAGAGCCCGACCCCAAGTCCTGGGACACCGACTTCC
Source organism: Phycisphaerales bacterium (assembly GCA_050174775.1). Classification (GTDB taxonomy): domain Bacteria; phylum Planctomycetota; class Phycisphaerae; order Phycisphaerales; family UBA1924; genus CAYPGJ01. The sequence goes on along the minus strand of JBFXJP010000001.1, from coordinate 510,925 downwards.
TCGGCGCACACGCCATCTCCCAGGCCCGACTCTTCAACATGCACGAGACCGGCAAGGCCCTCGCCCCCGAACGGCTCGACGAGCTCGCAGGCCCGGGCGGCGTCTCCGACTGCGGCAACGCCCAGAACTGCGTCAAAGTCTGCCCCAAGGAAATCCCCCTCACCGAGTCCATCGCAGCAGCAGGCCGCGCCGTCACCGTCCACTCCATCAAAAAGTTCTTCACCGGCCGCTGATCGCACGCCGGCGACTCCATCACCTCAAGACACCACCACCCTCGCCACCTCTCCCATGAGCGCAGCGAAATGGGAGAGGGCAGGGAGAGGGCTCCTGCATCGCTTTTCTTGCTACATCGCCTCGCACTGAGGCAGATCTCTGCGCGCTCCCTGCCGTCGGATGTCGGCCTTTCGCTCCACCCCAGCCTCCCCCCGAACTCCCCCTCAACTCGCACGTCTATCCTCCCTCCGCACGGACCCACCCCCACGACGAGGAAACACACGTGCTCTGCGACAAGCTCGAACGCCTCGGCGCCTGGCTCTTCCGCTGGCGCTCCTACCTCCCCTTCCTCGTCCTCCTCCTCGCCCTCTTCTTCATCCGCGACATCACGCAACGACACCTCCACGACGAGCACCTCGAGCACAGATGGCTCGCCCTCTGCTACGCCCTCACCATGCTCGGCGTCCTCTCCCGCGCGCTCATCGTCGGCTTCGTCCCCCGCAACACCTCAGGCCGCAACACCCGCGCCCAGAAAGCCGCATCCCTCAACACCACCGGCGCGTACTCCCTCGTCCGCCACCCCATCTACGTCGCCAACTACCTCGTCTTCGCCGGCTTCATCCTCATGTTCCGCAGCCCCGAACTCTTCATCCTCGCATCACTCATCTATGCCCTCTACTACCTCCCCATCATGATGGCCGAGGAACGCTTCCTCTACGAGACCTTCGGCGCGCGGTACCGCGACTACGCCTCGCGCACCAACGCCGTCCTCCCCTCCATCCGCAACTGGAAACGCCCCGCTCTCCCCTTCTCACTCCGCACCGTCATCCGGCGCGAAGCCTCCACACTCCTCCTCGCCTCCTTCGTCTTCGCGGCCTTCGACGCCGTCGAAGACCTCCTCGTCGAACGCGAAGCCCTCAACACCTGGCTCCGCGACGAATGGTTCTGGCCCCGCTCCTTCCTCCTCATCGCCGCCCTCTACCTCATCGCCCGCCACCTCAAACGCCACACCTCCCTCCTCGCCGCCCAAGGCCGCTGACCACGCTCGACGCACGAACGTCATCACCTCTCCCATCGGACGCTCTGGGACGATGGGAGAGGGCAGGGGGAGAGGGCATCTATCCGGGGGCGCATCGCTATACCTCCTCGCTTCGAGCTGCTTCCGCAGACCGGCGACTCCATGACCTCACAACACCACCACCCACGCCACCTCTCCCATGAGCGCAGCGAAATGGGAGAGGGCAGGGAGAGGGCTCCCGCATCGCTCCCTTTTCTCGTATCACGAGCACTACCTTCAACCCCTGACTCTTACTCCCGATGTATTGCTCTTCCCCCCTAGTGCCTGATGCCTAATCCCTAGTGCCCCTCCGCCTTCAGCCCTTCCCCACTCCCCCCATCACCCTCCTTGCCACCCCATCCGCCATCAGCATCCCACGCGCAGTAACTCGCACCCTCCCATCCCCCTCCTCCGCAACCAACCCACTCTCCCGCTCGCGCGCAACAGCCCCGCGCACCCCCTCCTCACACCCCGCCGCGCGCGCCTCCGCATACAGCCCCTCCTCATCCAACCCCTCCTCCAGCCGCAACCCCATCATCACTCTCTCGCGCAGCGCTTTCCGGGGGTCCGGACGCTCCACATCCACGACAGCGCTCGCCCCGCCATTCGCCCCCACACCGTCCATCCAATCCGTCAGCCGTGCCACGTTCTTCCATCTCCAGCCTCCACCCTCCGCCACCACGTGCCCCGACGCGCTCGGCCCCCCCGCCAGCCAACCCTCCTGCCTCCAGTACACCACGTTGTGCTTCGCCTCTGCCCCCGCGCGCGCAAAGTTGCTCACCTCATATCTCCGCATCCCCGCGCGCCCAAGACGCTCCACCGTCCACTCGTACATGTCCGCCTCGACATCCTCATCCGCGCGTACAAACTCGCCCCGTCCCAGCCGCGCCGTCATCGCCGTGTTCGGCTCATACGTGAGCGCATAGCACGACAGGTGCTCCACCCCCGGGTCGAGCGCCAGCGCCGTCTCCACATCCCCCTGCCACTCCTCCAGCGTCTGCCCAGGGATCCCGTAAATCAGATCGACATTCCTCCGCGCAATCCCCGCCGCATGCGCCAGCTCGAGCGCCCGCCCCACATTCCCCGGCTCATGCCACCGCTCGAGCGTCTTCAAATGTCTCGGCTCGAAGCTCTGCGCCCCCACGCTCACCCGATCCACACCCCCCGCCTTGAGCACCCCGAACAACTCCGCGCTCGCCGTCTCCGGATTGCACTCCACCGTGAACTCTTCCAGCCCCCCCAGGTCAAACAGCCCCCCCATCGCCTTGAGCAACCTCTCCCACAACTCCACCTTCAGGAGCGTCGGCGTCCCGCCCCCCACGAACACCGTCCGAAGCGCACCCGCATGCTCCGCGAGGAACGCCATCTCCTCGATCAGCCGTTCGACAAACGCCCCCTGCCGGTCCCGCGAATCCACGAACGAATAGAAATCGCAGTAGTGGCACTTGTGAAAGCAGAACGGCACGTGCACGTACAGGCTCCGCGCCCGCGCGTGCGCATGCCCCAGCACGTCCCGCGCCGTCCCCGCCGCAACTCCCGCCCCAACGTCCGACAACACGCCTCCAAACCCCCCCACGACACCCCCCGCGCACGGGCGTGTATTATTCCCGCCCCGATGACCTGCACCCCAACAGCCGAAGCAATAGCACGATGAACGTCGTCCTCATCGCTTTTCGCTCCTCCGGCGAGCGACGCGACTTCCGCGTCGCCGGCTCACCCTACACCATCGGCCGCAAGCCCGACTGCAACCTCCGCATCCCCTCCGCCGCCGTCTCTCGCAAGCACTGCGAGCTCACCATCGACGGCGACGCCCTCAAGGTCCGCGACCTCGGCTCCTCCAACGGCACATTCCTCAACGACGTCCGCGTCCAGGCCGCCAGCCTCGCCGCCGGCGACCGCCTCACCGTCGGCAACATCACCTTCACCGTCCAGATCAACGGCCAACCCGCCTCCGTCACGCCCCCCGCCCCCTCCCCACACGCCCAGCGCGCCACCTCCTCCGACGAATCCTCCATGATGGAGGGCGTCTCCTCTTCCCACATCACCGACCCTGACGACTCCTCACTCCCTCCCCCACCGCAGCCCCCCAAGCCGCAGCCTCAGCCCACCAAGCCCGACGACGCAACACCACCGGCAGACCCGGACGATCCGCTCTCGTCCATGATCTCCCGCGCCGACGACTCCGACGAATTCGATTTCGACTTCCTGGCCGACGAGCCCGACGACAAAGCCTAAGCCCCCGTCGCCCACCCCTCACGCCGCCTTCGTGTCACCATCATCGTCCGGCGGCGCGGCCTCCGGAGCCCGCACCTTCTGCGGGATCTTGATGTTCGTCCCACAACCCTTGCAGCGCACAGTCCTACCCCGCGCCTCCGGGGGCACGGCCAGGATCCGCCGACACGTCAGCTTCGGGCACATGATCCGAATGGCGTCAGCCGACACGAAGGCCCTCCCTTCCAAGGTCCTGAATCCCTCTATCGTCCGCTACGCCCCCCTCCTTCACACCTCCCCCTCACCTCTGAGGCGCCCGCGCGCCCAAACTGGTATCAAAGCCCTCCCATGACACCCCCTTCCATAACCCATCCCACCCTCGCCTCCCCCCGATCCGCAGCCGTTATCGGCCTCCAATGGGGCGACGAAGGCAAGGGCAAGATCGTCGACATCCTCACACCCTCCTTCGACGCCGTCGTCCGCTACAACGGCGGCGCAAACGCCGGCCACACCGTCATCATCAACGGCGAGCGATACGCCCTCCACCTCATCCCCGCAGGCATCCTCACCCCCAACAAAAAAGCCGTCATCGGCAACGGCGTCGTCGTCGACCCCGAAGCCCTCCTCCACGAACTCGACACCCTCGCCTCCAAAAACGTCGACACCTCCAACCTCGTCGTCTCCTCCCGCGCACACGCCGTACTCCCGTACCACAAGGACGAAGACGAGCTCCGCGAACGTCTCCTCGCAGGCCTCGCCTCCGACCAACCCTTCCCAAACGCCTCCGCCCCCGCCAACCCCACCGACCGCTCCCTCGGCACAACCCGCCGCGGCATCGGCCCCGCCTACGCCGACAAGCACCACCGCGCCACCGCCATCCGCGTCGGCGACCTCCTCAACCCCGACCTCCTCCGCAACCGACTCGAACTCATCTGCTCCATCAAGTCCCGCGTCATCCCGCGCCTCACCTCCCTCCCCCACGAAGGCCTCCACACACACTTCGATCCCCAACGCCTCTTCGAAAAAGCCGCGGCCTGGGGCGAACGCCTCCGCCCTTACATCCACGACACCGTCTACCTCCTCCACGACATGCTCCGCCAGAACTCACCTCTCCTCTTCGAAGGCGCAAACGCCACACTCCTCGACATCGACCACGGCGGCTTCCCATACGTCACCTCCTCCTCCTGCTCCGCGCTCGGCATCGGCCCAGGCTCCGGAGTCTCTGAGCGACACCTCGCGCGCGTCGTCGGCGTCGCCAAGGCCTACTCCACACGCGTCGGCGCCGGCCCCCTCCCCACCGAGCAACGCAACCCCGTCGGAGACCGCATCCGCGAGCGCGGCCGCGAATACGGCACCACCACCGGCCGCCCGCGCCGCACCGGCTGGCTCGACCTCGTCGCCGTCAAATACTCCGCAATGGTCTCCAGCGCCACCGAAGTCGCCATCACCCTCCTCGACGTCCTCGCAGGCTTCGACACACTCCAGGTCTGCACCCACTACACCATCGACGGCGAAAAGACCGACCGCTTCCTCCCCGACGCACACGCCCTCGCAAACGCCACACCCGTCTACCAATCCCTCCCAGGCTTCCCCGAACTCGACTCCTCCAAAGTCCGCTCCCGCGCAGACCTCCCCGACAACGCACGCCGATACGTCGACTTCATCGAGTCCTACCTGGGCCTCCCCGTCTCCATCATCTCCATCGGACCCGACCGACTCCAAACCCTCACCTCCTGATCACACGTGGCCCGCTTCCTCCTCATCGCGCTCGCCGGCGCGCTCGGCGTCTCCCTCCGATACGCCCTCTCCCTCGCGCTCCCGCGGCACACACCAACCCACTTCCCCTGGGCCACACTCACGGCAAACGCCCTGGGCTGCCTCTGCATGGGCGCGCTCCTCGCGCTCTTCGCGCTGCGCTACCCCAACCACGAAAACCTGAGACTCGCTCTCACCGTCGGACTTCTCGGCGGATTCACCACCTTCTCCGCATTCGCCGCCGACTCCATCTCCCTCCTCGACGCAAACCTCACCGCCCGCGCCCTCCTCTACATCGCCTCCTCCGTCATCCTCTCCCTCGCGGCAGCCATCCTCGCCTTTCGCGCCGTGCAAACACTCCTCGCCTGACCTCCAGCCCTCCGCGCCCTAGGATGCCGTCATCCGTTTTCGCAGGAGACCGTCATGCCCTATTACCACCGCCTCGGCGCCATCCCCCGCAAGCGACACGTCCAGTTCCGCCGACCCGACGGCCGCCTCTACTGCGAGGAAGTCTTCGGCACCGAAGGCTTCGTCGGACCCACCACCACCATGTACCACATCCACCCGCCCACACAGATCACGGGCTGGAAGACCCTCTACTCCACCAAAGCCCAATACGTCGAAGTCGACACCATGCGCATGCGCCACCTCAAGACGGCGCCTATGAAGCCGCAAGGCGACCCCGTCACCGGCCGCGTCATCCTCTTCGGCAACGCCGACTGCGAAATGGCCGTCTGCAATCCCGCCGAGCAGATGTCCTATCACTTCAAGAACGGCCAGGGCGACGAGTGCATCTTCATCCACTTCGGCTCCGGAGTCTGCCACACGCTCCTCGGCACGCTCCACTTCCGCGCCAAGGACTACCTCGTCATCCCCAAGGGCGTCACCTACAAGATGACCTTCAACCCCCTCTCCGAGAAAGACCGCCCCAAGGGCCTCTCCGAGAAGGACATGCCCTTCGGCAAGTTCCTCGTCATCGAGACCGCCAACGGCTCCCACATCCAGCCCCCGCCGCGCTACATCTCCAAGTCCACCTCACAGTTCCTCGAGCACGCCCCCTACTGCGAACGCGACCTCAAGCTCCCCGAAGACCCACTCACCTTCAACGAGTCCGGCGACTTCGAGGTACGCATCAAGGCCCGCGACTGCGTCCACTCCTACGTCTACCCATACCACCCCCTCGATGTCGTCGGCTGGGACGGCTGCTACTACCCCTACATCTTCAACGTCGACGACTTCGCGCCCATCACCGGCATGCTCCACATGCCCCCGCCCATCCACCAGACCTTCGAAGCGCACAACTTCGTCATCTGCTCCTTCTGCCCCCGAATGCTCGACTACCACCCCCAGGCCGTGAAGGTCCCCTACAACCACTCCAACCTCGACTCCGACGAAGTCCTCTACTACGTCGAAGGAAACTTCGGCTCGCGCAAGGGCATCGAGGTCGGCTCCATCACCGCGCACCCCCAGGGCATCCCCCACGGCCCGCACCCCGGCACCGTCGAAGCCTCACTCGACGCAACACACACCGCGGAACTCGCCGTCATGTGCGACACCTTCCGACCCCTCTTCCCGACCAAGGCCGCGCTCCAACTCGACGACCCCCACTACCCAGCCTCCTGGCAGGGCGAACACTTCCCCCTGGCAGCGCAAGGCAAACTCCCCCCCCTCAACGGCACCACCGCGGACGGCCGCTCCTCCGAACTCCTCTCACCGCGCCAGGCCTCCAACGTCTGGGCGCCCTGAGACGATCTACCGCTTCGGTCGACGCTTCTTCTTCGCGCCGCTCCCGCGCCTCGCGGAGGGTTCCCCCTGCCCCGACGCAGGCCGAGCGCTGTCGATGATCCCCAACTCGATCAGCTTCTCCGCGACACGGTACACGTCGTCACGACTGTGCTCTCTGCGCGTTCCACACGCCACGAACGTCACCGTGACCGTGACCACCACGTTCCCACCCGCCCCGCGCTCCTCATCCACCCGATAGATGGCCCGGTACCGACCGTACGTGATGCGGTAATGACCGCCGAGCGGCCCGGTGAGCGGCTTGTGAGACTTTCGCGGATCCCCTCCCAACTGCAACTCGTCCGCCTTCGCGAGCAACCCCGCCTGCACCTTCTTCGGCAAGCCGCGCAGGTACTCCAACGCCGTGCGCGTCCATTGCACCCGGATCACGACACGCGCCTCGCCCAATCCAACCCCCTTCTTACAGGCCAAGCTCGCGCTTCACGTCCTCGTGCGAATGCACACGCCCCGCGCGAATGTCCTCCAATCCCTCCTGAAACATACGAAACGAGTCCGGGTCGGAGACGATCTCGATCGTCTCCAACACAGCCTGGAGATACTCGATGTCCACAACCGCAAACACCGGCTTTCCATGCCGCGTCACATGGATCACACGCTCCTCCCCAACCCGCTCGTCCAGCCGATTGAACTCCTTGCGCGCCTCCGTGATGTCGATCGTCGCAGCCACCATGCCGAGCCTCCTGTACCCCCGCCCCGTCCTATCGTCCGACGATAGGAAGTGTACGATGAAATGTACGATACACCGTACGAAATATATGTGATTAAATGCGCATAACCGGCCCGCGACCTCCCTCCCGACCGCGCGCCCACACCCGCACGATCTGGAACGATCGCGCTCACTTGTGATCGCTAACCCACCCCCGTAGCATCCGACCCCGTGACGCAACGCGACACGAGGCCGATGCTCGCATGACTCCATCCAAGCGAGTCCGACGCGCGCACTACCCGGATACCCCCCGCGCCCTCCTCCGTGCCTGCGCACTCGCCGCCTCACTCCTCTCCCCCTCCCTCCTCCAAGCCGCTTCACTCGCGCAGAGCACGCGCTCACCAAGCACCTCGGCCTTCAGCGGCAAGACCTTCTCCGACCTCCGCTTCGCCACCGAGCCGCGCCAAGGCGACGCAACCCTCCGCGCCGTCGCCGCACACGCCTGGACCGACGGCGACACACACCGACTCTTCCTCGACACCGACGTCCGCGTCGATCTCGCCGGATACCGCTTCACGGCCGACCGCGCCGTCTTCTGGATACAGCCCTTCACCTCCGACGACGGCGCCCGCAACCTCACCCAGATCGCCGTCTACTTCGAGAACGTCCGCGACTCCGGCGCCGCCGCAGGTATAGCCGTCGCCTCCGACCGCCTTCTCGTTACAGCAGTCGTCACCGGCGAGGTCGACCTCAAATCCGACCGTCTCTTCCGCGGGCGCCCTTCCGACCCCTTCCTCCCCGACGCCGAGGCACGCTTCGCGCGCCTCATCACCGACCTCATCTATCCCCCTGCCCCACCACCACCACCGCGCCAGCCGCGCGTCCGGGGCGAAGCCCAGCCCTCCATCCCACTCACCCAGCCCCAGGAGCCCGCGCTGGCCACCGGCGAACTCCCCTCGGCCCCGGCAGTCACGCCCGGCCCAACCATCCGCCCGCGCGCCACCACCCGCGCCGACATCCCCGCCCCCCCACCACAAGACCCCAGCCTCCCGCCCGCCACCTACACCCCCCCGCGCATCCCAACCTCGGGCATCGTCTCATTCCACTCCGAGAACATCACCTTCATCCCGGGCGACGACGAGCACGCCATCGCCTTCACCGGCGGCGTCAACGTCGCCTACACCGAGCCCGCCACCGGACGCACGCTCACCCTCTCGGCACAGCGCGCCGTCGCCTTCTTCGACCCCGTCAAAATCGACAACCCACAGGCCTCACCGCGCCTCGACGCGGCAAGCGTCCGCGGCGTCTATCTCGAAGGCGCCGTCATCGCCACCGACGGCCGCTTCACCCTCCGCGGCAACAGGATGTTCTACGACCCCTCCACGCAGCGCGCCCTCCTCCTCGACGCCGTCTTCTGGACCTACGACACGCTCCGCTCCATGCCGCTCTACCTCCGCGCCGACGCCATCCGGCAGGAATCACTCCGACAGTGGACCGCCAACAACGTCATCATCGCCAACAGCGCCTTCTTCGATCCCCACCTCGCCCTCGGCGCCACCTCCGTCACCATCACACGCACGCCGCGCCGAGTCGATGACCCCTCCGACTTCGCCGGCGGCGACGACTTCGCCATCGACGCGCAAGGCGTCACCGCGAACTTCGGCCGCACGCCCATCCTCCCCCTCCCCCCCTACCGCGGCAATCTCAACCGTCCCGCGCTGCAGGCCATCTCCGTCGGCGCGCGCGACAACAGGCCCGTCATCAAAACCACCTGGGACGCCTTCTCCCTCTTCGGCCTCGAGCAGATCGAGGGCGTCAACGTCGACCTCCTCATCGACGCCTACCTCTCCAAAGGCCCCGCCGTGGGCGTCGACGCCGACTGGGCCCGCGACAACCACAAGGGCGCCGCATTCGGCTACCTCATCTACGACAACGGAACCGACGACCTCACCTCAGGCGCCGAACTCGACCAGGACAACGAACTCCGCGGCCTCATCGCGATCGAGCACCAGTGGCGCATCGACGACAACTGGAGGCTCGCGGCCGAAGGCTCCTACGTCTCCGACCCAGCGTTCGTCGACGCCTTCTTCCCGGGGCTCGCCGAGTCACGCCGCGAATTCATCTCCTCCATCTACCTCGCGCACCGCGACGACGAATCACTCCTCTCCTTCGAGGCCCGCGGCTCCTTCAACGACTTCACGCCCAACGAGTGGCTCCTCCAGTCGCAGGGCTTCAACACACAGCGCCTCCCCGAGCTCCGATACGTCCGCACCTCCGACTCGCTCTTCGACGGACTCGTCAACTACAACACCGAGAACTCCGTCTCGCGCATCGAAGCCAACTTCAACGAACCCCGTCTGAACGAATTCGGCTTCGACACGCCCGCCCGCTCCATGGCCGGCTTCGGCCTCCTCCCCACCGACTCCCTGGCAGACCGCCTCCGCGCCGCCGGACTCACCGAGGACGCCATCCTCCGCGCCGACACAAGGCACGAGATCTCCGCCTCCCTCGACGTCGAGCAGATCTCCATCACCCCCTTCGTCGTCGGACGCTTCACGGCATGGGACGACGACTTCGACGCCTTCGCAGGCTCCGACGAGGACGCCTGGCGCGCCTTCGCAGCCGGCGGCCTCCGCATCGGAACCTCCTTCGAACGCATCGACGATTCCGTCGACTCCCGACTCTTCGACCTCCACCGCATCCGACACATCGTCGAGCCCTCCGTCACACTCTGGCACGGCGAGTCCACCCGCGACGAATCAACCATCCCCACCTACGACTTCCTCACCGACTCCCTCGCCACTGGCTCAGCCGTCCGCGCCGGCGTCACCAACACCTGGCAGACGTTCCGAGGCCCGCCCGAGGACCGCTACGCCGTCGACTGGCTCCGGCTCCGCACCGACGTCGTCTGGTCCGACGACTCCGTCAACCGTGAGTCGCCCATCCGGCGCTGGGTCGAGTCCCGCCCCGAGCTCTCCCAGTTCGGCAACTTCATCGAGAACGACGCCGTCCTCCAGCTCACCGACACGGTCGCGCTCTCCTCCAGAGCCGTCTGGGACTTCGAGCAGTCACACCTGGCCTACGCAACCGGCGGCGCCTCCATCGACCACGGCTCAGGCTTCACCTCCTTCGCCGAGTCACGCTACATCGACGCGCGCAACACCCTCCTCCTCGACACCGGCGTCAAGTACGAGCTCTCGCGCCGCTACGCCGTCCTCGCGGCCGCAACCTTCGACCTCGACCAGGGCGACCTCCAGTCCGTCGTCGTCCAGCTCGAGCGTCGTCTCCCGCAGGCCTCACTCGAGTTCGCCGTCGCGCACGACAACATCACCGACGACCTCGCCTTCTCCGTCTCCTTCCGTCCCCACGGCCTCGGCCCGCGCGAGCGCCGACGCTTCCTCTCCACCACACTCGACGCCGAGCGACTCAACGACCAGCCCCTCGACGCCCGACCCTCCACCTTCCGGCGATTCGAGCCCACCTTCAGGCGCTGATCCAGGACCGACGCGTCCCGTGCGCGCAGCGACAAAAACATGCGCGCGCAACGCGAAATGCGCGCGCGATACCGCCACCGATCGTGCGCATCACGCCCGCAACAACACCCTCTCGGCCAATTGTTGTTAACCGGCGATCGACGTCACTTTGACCGTCATGAAACGCTGACGGTGACCCTGCTTGCGCTTCGAGTTCTTGCGACGCTTGTACTTCACGATGTCGATCTTCTCGCCCTTGACCTCGCGCTCGACGATGTCCGCAACCACCTTCGCGCCAGCGAGATACGGAGAGCCGACCTTCCCGGCCTTCCCCTCCTCAGGCGACACCATCAGCACGCGATCGAACGTCACCGTCGTCGCGTCATCCGCCAGCTCGCGCAGATCAACCTCGATCACCGCGCCCTCACGAACCATGATCTGTCCGCCGCCGTCCTCGATGATCGCGTACATCGACCGTCCGCCTTTCGCCTTCAAAACCCCGGTTTGCCGTGTCAGAAATGGGTCGGAGAGTGTAGCAACACCCCCGCCCTCGGCAACTAGGCCCCGCCCAGACCCGCTCGGAGCCGCCTCGCCAGCCCCGCAAACCCGTACCCCCGACCCCGGGCCGATTCAACGGGCCGCGGGGCCTTAGCCGCCTCAGCCCAGCGCGCCGCCTCCTCGTCCGTCAGCCACCCCTCCCCGCTCGGGGCGTCCGCATCCTCCGCAAGCATCAGCACTTGCGCGTCGGTCATGTCCAGGAACGGGGTCTCCAGACGTGGCCCCGCCCCGCTCGTCTCCAGGTCCGCCAGGAACCCCACCAGCCTCGCCCGGTCGGCCATTGCCGCCATGTCATCCACCCGGTCCCCCCGATTCGCCGGCCACACCACAACCCCGCAGCGGGCCTTCAGGGCCACCTCGCAGGCCGACAGCAGCATCCGGGCCACGTGGAACCGCCCTCCCGGGTTGTCCGCACGCCCCCCGCATTCCGCCGTCTCGCACCCGAGCGTTTCCCCTCTCCGGCGCACCAGCGCAAAGGTCTCCTCTACCTTGGCCCCGTCCATAGGGGGCGTCCAGAGGACGACGCGACCCGGATCGGGGGCGAGCAGGGTGGCGAGGAGGGCGGTGAGCCCGCCGTCGTCGATGATCAGTGCCTTCTCGGAAGCATCCAGGCGCATGCCCCCCTGCCATCGGCAAGTGGGCGTGCGCGGCTGCAAACCCCGATCACATGCCCCCGACCGGTGCGACCGCGGGCGGGAGCATCGCATGCCCCGCCGTCCGCGCGACGACCTGGCTCTTGAGCAGGAGGACCGCGGCTTCGAGCTGCGGATCGAGCCCTTCGGTGAGCAGGCGGGTCGGGTCGGGGCGGGTGGCGTCGTTGGTGACGTTGCCCTGCTGATCGAGCTCGAGGAGGTCGGCGTCTTGGCGGAGCTCGAGGGCATCCCCGACCTGCTTGGGCAGGACGTCGACCGCGTAGTCGGGCTGGACGCCCCACTCGGTGGCGCCGTCTCGACGATGGATCAGGCGGCCTTTGGGCAGGTGGTAGTAGCGCTCGGTGACCTTGAAAAGCGCCTTGCTGCGTCCCAGGTCGTAGATGTTCTGGACCGAGCCCTTGCCGAAGGAGCGTGCGCCGACGAGGACGGCGTCGAGGACGCCGTCACGGGCGTAGTCCTGGATGGCGCCGGAGACGATCTCGGAGGCTGAGGCGGAGCCCTCGTTGATGAGGACCGCGACGGGGATGTCGGCCAGGGACGCGGCGCCGCGCCGTGCGCGCTGGATGTCCATGAGTTCACCGTTGGCGTCGTGCTGGGTGACGATGACGCCCTCGTCGATGAATCGGTTGGACATGGAGACGGACTGGGAGAGCAGCCCGCCGGGGTTGAAGCGGAGATCGAGGACGAGCGCGTTGAGGCCCTTCTCGCGCATCTGGCGGACGGCCTCGTCGAAGTGCGCGGTGGTGTCGTCGGTGAACTGGGTGAGGCGGACGTAGCCGATGCGGCTGTCGGGATCGACGAACCAGTCCCAGTCGGACTCGTGGACGCCGTTGCGCTTCCAGCCCTTGACGGTGTAGATGGGGATGTCGGTGCGGGTGAGGTTGAAGTCGATGAGTCCCTCGGCGCCTTCGCGCTCGACGGAGAGGGTGACGGTGGTGCCGCCCTCGCCGGTGATGCGGTCGACCGCCTGCAAGAGTGAGAGGCCGAGCGTGTCGTGGCCGTCGACTTTGCGGATGAGGTCGCCCGGCTTGATGCCGGCGCGTTGCGCGGGCGTGCCTTCGAGGGGGGTGACGACCTTGAGGTTGCGGCCGTCGTCGAGGGTGATCTGGATGCCGACGCCCTGGAAGCGGCCCTCGGTCATGCGCCGGAAGCGGTTCATCTCGTCGGGCCAGATGACGGAGGAGAACTCGTCGAGTTCGGCCACGGCGCCGTCGCCGAAGGTGCGGAGGATCGCTTCGGAGGGGATCTTCAGGCCCGCGTCGTTGGCGTCGAGGAGGGCCATGATGGACTTGGTGAGGTCGAAGGAGTCGGCGTCCTTGCCGGCGAGCGCATCGACGGCCGCGAGGCGGGCGTCGACCTCCTTGATGAACGCGTTGCGCGTGCCCTCATCCTTGAAGGAGGGGAAAGCGTCGACGAGGTCGGGGGTGGTGGCGAAGACGCGGACGGCGCGGAGGCCGCCGGTGATGAGCTTGGAGAGCGGAACGCGATCGACGTGGGAGGCGTGCGCGCGGAGGATGGCGCGACGGAGCATGTACTGATCGATGCCTGCGACCTTCTCGCGCCAGTCGGCGGCCAGGTCGTTGTATGCGGGGAGGGGGTCCTCTCCCTGTGCGACGAGCTGCTCGTTGCGGAGCTCGTGGAGGCGCTTGGGGACGAACATGGAGAGGAGGGTGATGCGGTCGCCGACGCGGCGCGCGTCGTCCTTGAGGCGGCGGGCGAGCGTGGCGAATTCACCGGAGCCGATGGACTGGTCTTCGTAGAGGATGCTGAGACGGAAGAAGATGGCCTGCGCGTCGAGCCAGCGGCGGGCGGCTTCGTGCTCGCGGGCCTTGGCGTCGGCCTCGGCGGTGAGGGATCGAACGGCTTCGTCGGAGAGGACGGCGAGCTTGTCGTCGGCCACGGCGTACCACTCGATGGCGGAGCCGAGGGCTTTGAGCATCTCGCCGGCTTCGACGTGCTTGGCGAGTTCGGCGCGGAGCTCTTCGACGCGCGCGACGCGTGAGGCGGCGCGCTCGGTGGCGTGCGTGGAGAAGCGGTCAGCGAGGGCGCGGATCTCTCGGAGTGAGGCGTCCTCGTGCTCGAGCGGGATGCGCTGGAGGAGGGCCTGGACGCCGGAGGCGTCCCCGGATTGGGCGTCCTTCCAGATCATCCGGGACCAGTCCGCCACGGTGAGGGGCGGTTCGTCGGCGTGGGCCGGGGTCCAGAACGCGGTCAGGGCGGCGAGAGCGGTGATGCAGCGGAAGGCGAGAGAGCGGGGGAGTACGGCCGCGGAACGTGTGGTCATGCGAACATCCTATGAAGGGCGGGCGTGTCCCGCCGTCGGGTTCGATGCGCGGAGCGAGTGGTCGTTCCGGGCGATGTCGATGCGGTGATTGAGGATCGGCCGAGGGGCTTGGAGGGCTAAAGCGGAGGGTTGCTGCGCTGGTGCGGCTGGACGGGCTGCGCGGACGTGTTCGGTTACCGGGCGGGGAATGCGCGAGTTGCGTGGGCTGGGGGGAGTAGGATGAGCGCGATGCAGCGGTCGAATCGTCGTATCTATGCGGATCATGCGGCCACATCGCACCCGAAGCCGGCGTGCGTCGAGGCGGCGATGCGCGCGTGCCTGACGGAGGTTGGGGCTTCCCCGGGACGGGGCGCGTATGCGGAGGCGCGGCGCGCGGGGGAGATCCTGGAGGAGTGCCGAGGGAGGCTGCATCGGCTGATCGGCGGCGAGGGCGGGCCTGAGCGCGTGGCGTTCACGCTGAACTGCTCGGACGCGCTGCACCTGGCGATCAAGGGGGCGCTGCTCCACGCGGCGCGCGGGGGGGCGCAGCCTGTGGCGATCACGACGTGGATGGATCACAACTCGGTGCTGCGTCCGCTGCGCGCGCTGGAGGACGCGGGGCTGGTGCGCGTGGTGCGCGTGGCGTGCGATCCATCGACGGGGCTTGTTGATCCGGAGGACGTTCGTCGCGCGGTGCGCGCGCACGCGCGTGTGGCGCTCGTGGCGGTCGCGCACGGGAGCAACGTGACGGGGACGTTGCAGCCGATCGGCGCGATCGGGCGCATCACGCGCGAGGCGGGCGCGCCGCTGCTCGTGGATGCGGCGCAGACGCTGGGTCACGTGCCGGTGGACGTGGGCGAGATGTGCGTCGATCTGCTCGCGTTTCCGGGGCACAAGGGGCTGCTCGGGCCGTCGGGCACGGGCGGGCTGTATCTCGCGCCGGGGATGGAGCGGATCGTGGGCACGGTGCGCGAGGGCGGGACGGGCTCGCGGTCCGAAGATGATGTGCAGCCCCAGACACTTCCGGACAAATACGAGGCGGGGAGCCACAACATTGTGGGCATTGCGGGTCTCGGCGCGGCGGTCGGGTGGATCCTGGAGCGCGGTGTCGATGCGTTGCACCGTCATGAGCGTGCGGTTTCGGAGGCCTTTTTGTCGGAGCTCCAGCGCGAGGGCGCGTCGCGCGGCGTGCGTCTCATCGGACCGCAAGGTCTGGATGATCGGGTTGGGGTCTTCTCAATTTTGTGTGCATCAAGATCACCCGGGGAGCTGTCTTCCGTGCTGGAGCGTGAACATGGCGTGCTCACGCGCTCGGGGCTTCACTGCGCGCCGCTTGCTCATAAAACTATGAAGACAGCCAACTTGGGCGGAACGACCCGCTTGAGCTTCGGGTCGTTGACGAGCGTGCCGGAGGCGGTTTTCGCGGCGCGTGCGGTGTTGTTTGCGGGCGGCGACATTCACACAGAAGTGCGCGAGAAGAGCGAGTTCGGCTCCTGGTCGCATGCCTCGTGAAGAGCGGGAAGGCTTACTATCCGATGTAAGCAGTGTCGGGAGGCCGTGCGTGGGCTCTTCCGATGACAGTGCGGTCCGTAAGGAGTGACCGATGACGAAGCGGGCACCGAACGTGGCGGTGGTGCTTTCGGGGTGCGGCTACCTGGACGGGGCGGAGATTCAGGAATCTGTCTCTGTGCTTGCGCATCTCGGTCGTGTGGGCGCGACGTGGCACTGCTTCGCGCCGGACCTCGAGCAGGCGCACTCGGTGGACCACTACACGGGTGAGGTTGAGCCGAGGCGTCAGCGGATCGTGATGCACGAGTCGGCGCGGATCGCGCGCGGCGCGGATCACGTGTCGGCGTTGGCTGACCTGGATGCCGCGAAGTTCGACGCGTTGATCATCCCGGGCGGGTTCGGTGTGGGGCGGAACCTGAGCACGTTTGCGGTGGACGGGGCGGACTGCGAGGTGCTGCCGGAGATGACGCGCGCGTTCAAGACGTTCCATGCCACCGGCAAGCCGATCGGGATGTGCTGCATTGCGCCGGTGCTGGCCGCAAAGATTCTCGGGAAGGCGGGGGGGGCGCGGGGTGCCGCATCACGCTGGGGGGTGAGAACGACGCGGTTGCGGCGGCGAAGAAGATGGGCGCGGAGGTGGTCGCCAAGGGGATTCTGGACGTGGCTGTGGACGAGCAGAACCGTCTGATCAGCACGCCGGCGTACATGCTGGAAGCGACGCCCTGGGAGATCTTCCAGGGGGTGGGGAAGATGGTGGAGACGACGGTGGAGATGGCGAACCGCTCGGCGCCGAAGATGAAGGCGGTCTGAGAGGGGGCGGGAACAGGTCGGAGGGGGAGGGACGTACACTCTGAGCCTTGAAAGAGCGTGCGTTTGCCGAGCGGAGAGCGACTTGGCGGGCGTGCGTCGCGGAGAAGGGCTCATCGTGCATCGGAATCGAAGAACGGGTCTCACGAGGTGGAGCGCAGTGGCGTCGGCGTTGTGTGCGGCGTTGCTCGCCGGATGCGGGGGGGGCGAGAAGCCGAGGCCGAGAGCGGAGGCGAAGCCGCTGGTGGTGCGCGACACGCCGAGCGTGCTGCGCGGCACGATCGGGGCGGAGTGCTCAGTGGTGGGCACGGACCCAGTGATCGTTTCGGGGTACGGGCTGGTGGTGGGGCTGGCGGGCACGGGGTCGGGGGATGCGCCGCCCGCGGTGCGGGCATGGATGGAGCGGGAGATGACGCTCCGTGGGGTGGGGCAGGCCACGTACGGCATGTCGAACGTGACGCCGAGGGAGATGCTCGACGATCCGAACAACTGCATCGTGCTGGTGATGGCGGCCATCTCGCCGACGGGCCCGGAGGGGACGCGGTTTGACGTTGCGGTGACGACGCTGCCGGGGTCCGCGGCGACGAGCCTCGAGGGCGGGCGGCTGTGGACGACGGACCTGCGGATCGGTCTGCCGCAGCCCGGGGGCGCGACGACTCGGCTGGTGGGTGAGGCGAGCGGGGATCTGATCATCAACGCGTTCGCGGACCCGGCCAAGTCGGACGAGCGGGCGATCAACCGGACGGAGGGGCGGATTCTCAACGGGGGCGTGCTGACAAACCCGCTGGAGATGATCGTCTCGCTGGACAACCCCTCGCACACGCGAGCGCGGGCGATCGCGAATGCGATCAACACTCGCTTCACGCAGTCGAGCGGGGACCGGGAGCCCACGGCCAAGGGCCGGAACGACGAGGCGGTGTCGATCGTGGTGCCGCTCCGGCATCGGGGGAACGTCGAGGAGTTCATCGAGCTGCTGAAGTACACGCTGATCGATCAGCGTTTCCCGGAGGAGCGCGCGGCAAACTTCGTGCGGACGATGCGCGAGGAGCCGTACCTGGCGACGGAGATGTCGTGGTGCCTGCAGGCGCTGGGGGCGGTGGCGATACCGCAGTTGCGGACGGTATACGACACGCCGGACCGCGTGCCGAGGCTTGCGGCGCTGCGTGCTGGAGCGCGGCTGAAAGACCCGCTGGCGACGCCGCACCTGGTGGACATCGCGAAGAACGGGGCGCCGGTGCAGCGTTTGAGCGCGATCGATCTGCTGGGCGAGATGGACCCTGATCCGCAGATCAACGTGGCGTTGCGGGGGTTGTTGAACGATGCGGAAGCGACGATCCGGGTGGCGTCGTATGAGGCGCTGGCGCGTCGGGGTGATGCGGCGCTGGAGCGGACGCGGGTGGGTGACAAGTTCGTGCTGGACGTGGTGGCGTCGGATGTGCCGATGGTGTACGTGAGCCAGCAGGGGGCGCCGAGGATCGCGGTGTTCGGGAAGGATCTGCAGATTCCGAGGCCTGCCATGGTGTCGGCATGGTCGGACCGGCTGTTGCTGGCCGCGGATTCGCCGAACGATGCGATGCGGGCGATGTACACGGATTACAAGACGGGTCGGACGTCGCGGGCGAACGTGGACTACCGGCTGTCGGGGCTGATCCGGACGCTCGCGCACACGTCGACGCCGGAGTCGCCGGCGCCGGGGTTCGGGATGACGTACTCGGAGGTGGTGGGAGCGTTGTACGAGCTGACGGAGCGGCAGAAGGCGGTGCCGGCGTCGTTCCTTGCGGAGCAGGACCGGTTGCGGGCGGAGATCTTTGCGCAGGCGCGGACGTCGATCACGACGCCGCGGCCTGAGCTGGCCGGGGAGACGGTTGCGGAGGCTGAGGCGCGGGAGGCGTATCAGAAGGCGAAGGCGGCGGCGGATGCGGAGCATTGGGTGGACCCTGCCGGGGCGAGGCCCGTGGTGGAAAGCAAGCCGACGTACGTGACGCCGATCCCGCCGAAGACGCCGCCGGAGGGGGCGAAGAGCGGCGGGGACGGGATGTAAAAGGGGTCGGTGAGGCGGGCGTGAACCGATGGAATGCGGTAGGTTGTGCGATCGGGCCGGGAGCGGGCCCGTCGAGGTCGCCACGGAGATTGGCGACGGCAGGAATGCGTCCGCGCGAGGTGCGCGGGAGACACGGAGGTCTCGCGTGGGCATGAGGCTGGCGAAGCTGACCGTTTCGGGGTTCAAGTCGTTCGCGGATCGGACGGAGTTCACGTTCGACTCTCCGGTGACGGGGATCGTGGGCCCGAACGGGTGCGGGAAATCGAACGTCGTCGACGCGATCAAGTGGGTGCTGGGGGAGCGGTCGGCGAAGTCGCTGCGCGGGAAAGAGATGGGGGACGTGATCTTCGCGGGGAGCGCGGGGCGCAAGCCGATGGGGCTGGCGTGCGTCGGGCTGACGTTCGACAACCCGGTGCTGAGCGAGGAGGAGTGGGAGGCTCGTCAGGCCAAGAGCGGGCCTGCTGTGGTGGAAGCGGAGCAGAGCGCGCCGGTCGAGGGGGCTGTTGAGGGGGGCGTGGAGGCGGTCGGGGGGACGGAGGAAGTGGTCGAGGAGGAGCCGGCGCTGCGGAGGGGCGCGGTGCGTCGCGCGCTGCCGATCGACACCGACTCGGTGGAAGTGGAGCGTCGGCTGCATCGGGACGGGACGTCGGAGTATCTGATCAACGGGCGGAAGGCGCGCCTGCGCGACATCCGCGAGTTGTTCATGGACACGGGCGTGGGGGCGGACGCGTATTCGATCATCGAGCAGGGGAAGGTGGACGCGATGCTGCTGGCGTCGCCGACGGAGCGGCGGACGATCTTCGAGGAGGCCGCGGGAGTTGCGAAGTTCCGGGCGCGCCGGGTGGAGGCGGAGCGGAAGCTGGAGCGTGCGGAGACGAGCCTGACGCGTGTGCGGGAGCAGCTGGAGTCGACGGAGCGTCGGCTGCGGATCGTGAAGGGGCAGGCGGCCAAGGCGCGGATGTTCCAGGAGCTGGACGGGGCGTTGCGCGAGCAGAAGACGACGCTCGCCATGGTGCAGTGGCACGAGCTGAAGGAGCGTTTGGACGGGCTGACCTCGCGGCTTGCGTCGCTGGAGGAGGACCGGAAGGACGCCACGTCGCGTTTGCGCGCGAGTGAGGACGAGAAGCAGCGGGCGGAGCTGGCGCGGCACGAGCTTGCGGCGCAGCGGCAGGAGGTGGAGTCTCGCCGCGCGAGCGCGGCGCACACACGCGAGGCCGCGGCGCAGCGGCGCGCGATGACGGAGCGGGCGCTCGAGGAGCTGCGCGAGCAGATCGCGCGGGACGAGGCGAACGCGGCGTCGCTGCGGGAGCGTGCGGCAGCGCTCGAGGCGCAGTTCATGGAGCTGGTGACGAAGGCCGCGGCACTCGACGGGGAGGCGCGCGAGGGTCAGGCTCGGCTGGGCGCGCTGGCGGAAGAGCGTCGGAAGGCGATGGACGGGGTCGCGGAGGAGCGGTCCAAGGCGCAATCGCTGGAGTCGTCGCTGTCGGAGATCGAGCGTCGACGTCAGGCGTGCGAGACGGACGCTGAGGGTGAGCGTCGGCGGGCGTCGGCGTTGGCGGAAGAGCGGGCGCGGATCGTGGCTCGGCGGGAGGCTCTGGAGCAGGCGCTGGGGGCACTGGGTGAGGAGCTGACGAACGCTGAGGCTGGGGTTGAAAGTCTGCGCGAAGGGTGCGAGACGGCGGAGCGCGAGCGCGAGGAGGCCGAGCGTGAAGCCTCGGCTGCTGCGGGTGATCGGCGATCGCTCGCGGAGCGCGTGGCGGCGATCGAGCGCGAGCGCGTGCGGGTGGATGCGCGTCGCAGCACGCTGCAGGAGCTGATCGAGTCGCACACGGGTCTGCCCGACGCGGCGCGTCGCGTGCTGGAGCGGCGCGACGCGGGCGAGTCGGGGCTGGAGTCGGTGCGCGGGACGCTGGCGGACCTGATCCGGGTGGACGCCGCGGACGCGGGGGCTGTGGAAGCGGCGCTGGGGAGCACGTTGCAGGCGATCGTGGTGGATTCGGCGGGCGCTGCACTGGCGAGCGCAGCCCTCCGTGAGCCGGAGGGACGGGTGCAGCTGTTGCCGCTGCACGCCATCGGTGGGGAGCCCGCGTGGCGGGAGCTGCCTGGCGAGGCGAGCGACCTCCTGCGGCGCGAGCCGTACCGGCTGCGTCCGGTGGCTTCGCTCGTTGAGGCGAGCGAGGAGGTGCAGGGGCTCGTGCGTCGGCTGCTGGGTCGTACGTACCTGGTCGAGGACCTCGATGCCGCGTTGATGCTGCTCGCGGGGCCGATGCGTTCGCTGGGCGCGAGGTTCGTGACGAAGCGGGGAGAGGTGATCGAGACGGACGGGCGGCTCAGCATCGGTCCTGCCGGGGCGGACGACCCCGCGCAGGGCGCGTTGCGGCTGCGCGCCGAGCGACGCGAGCTGGACGCGGCGTCGGAGCGGCTTACGAGCGAGCTCGAGTCCGCGCGAGCCTCGTTGCTCGAAGGGGATGAGCGGCTGGCCGGCGCGGATGCGCGCCGGTCGGAGGTCGTGGCGCGCGTGGCGGACCTTCGCCGTTCGCTCGCGGGCGAGGAGGCGCGACGCGATCGTCTGCAGGTGGAGCGCGACCGGGCGCTGCGCGACCGTGACGCTGCGGCCAAGGACGAGCACGAGGCCGAGTCGCGCCGCGTGACACTGGAGCAGCGTGCGGCGGAGGCGACGGAGAAAGCGGCGAGCCTTGCGCGATTGGCGTCCGAGCGTCGCGCTGAGCTTGAGGAGGCGCGGGGTCGGGTCGCGGAGCGCGAGAGCGCGGCCCACGAGGCGGGCGAGACGCTTGCCAGCGAGCGTGTGCGGGTGGGGCAGGTGTCGGAGCAGGCGTCCTCGGCCAAGCGCGAGTGCGTGCGGCTGGAGCGCGAGCTCGAGGATGCCCGGCGGGCGATCACGCAATCCACAGACGGGCTGGAGGCACGCCAGGCACGCGCCGAGGAGCACGCGCGGACGATCCAGGAGGCCACGCAGCGGGAGCAGGAATCGGGCGCTGAGGCCGAGACGCTCGAGCGTGCGTTGGCCGACATGGCCGGGGATGTGCTCCGGGCCACGGAAGCGGCGCGATCGCTGTCGGAGCGCGTCGCGCAGGAGCGGGAGCGTGCGCACGAGCTGGAGCGCGACTGGAACGCGGTGGAGCTGTCTCGTCGTGAGATCGAGGTGCGGCGCGAGGCGCTGCAGGATCGCACGGTGGAGGACATCGGGATCGATCTGGTGATCACGTACCGGCCGTGGGCCGAGTCGTTCGTGAGCCAGGAGTCGGTGGATCAGGACGCGCTGGCGGCGGACATCGATCGTCTGCGCAGCGAGATCAAGAAGCTGGGGAACGTGAACCTCGACGCCATCGAGGAGGAGACGCAGCTCTCGGGGCGGAACGAGGAGCTGGCGTCGCAGGTGGCGGACCTCGACCGGGCGCGGGCGAGCCTGACGGACCTCATCCAGAAGCTCTCCGACGCGTCGCGCGACCGCTTCCGCGAGACGTTCGAGACGATCGAGAAGAACTTCGCGGGGCAGGACGGCATGTTCCGTCGCCTGTTCGGCGGTGGCTCGGCGCAGGTTCGGCTGATGCCCATCGCGCGCGAGGACGGCTCGGAGGGGGAGATCGACTGGCTCGAGTCGGGCGTCGAGGTGGTGGCCAAGCCGCCGGGCAAGGAGCCCCGGTCCATCTCGCAGCTCTCGGGCGGCGAGAAGACGCTCACGGCCGTGGCGTTGCTCATGGCGATCTTCCAGAGCAAGCCCAGCCCGTTCTGCGTGCTGGACGAGGTGGACGCAGCGCTGGACGAGGCGAACGTCGCTCGGTTCTGCGGCGTGCTCAAGAAGTTCCTGGACCGCTCGCACTTCATCGTCATCACGCACAACAAGCGGACGATGCTCGAGGCGGACCAGCTGTACGGGGTGACGATGGCGGAGCGTGGCGTGTCACGGCGAGTGAGCGTGAAGCTCGAGGACCTGCACCGCGACCAGGAGGGTCAGCAGAGCGCGGGCGAGCCGGCGCCGACGAAGAAGGGCGGCCTGCGGAAGGCGCTCGCCGGGATGCGCGAGGAGAGCGCCGTGGGCGCGGAGGACATCGCGGGCTGAGGAGGAGGGACCTCAGGCGCGCAAGAGCGGGTGTGCCGGGGGTCTTCCGTGGTGCTTAGCGCGCGGGGATCTTGAGACGCATGCCGGGGCGGAGGTCTTCGGGCGCCTTGAGGAGCGAGCCGTTGGCGTCGAGGATGTCCTGCCATCGCGTGGCCGTCCCGAGGGTCTGCTTGGCGATCTCGGAGAGTGTGTCGCCCTTCTGGACGAGGTACTCGGTTCCGCCGGCGGCGGGCTTGTCGTTGCTCGTGTGGGACGTCACGGGCGCGCCGCCCTGCAGGTTGCCGGGATCGACGGGGATCTGAAGGACCATGCCGGCGCGGAGTTTGATGGGGTCCACACGCGGGTTGGCGCGCGCGATGATCGACCACTTGGCGCCGTCGCCGAAGGTGGCTCTGGCGATGCTCTGGAGCGTGTCGCCGGCGCGCACGGTGTAGGAGCGCATCGCAGGAGCGCCGTCGGTAAGGCTCGCGGCCTGGGACGTGGGTGTGTCTGCGGCGCGGGGGTTGGCTTCGCGCGCCGGAGACTGCGGCGGGCTCGTCCAGTCGGTCTTCCCGGGAGAAGCGATCGGCTGCGCGGGCTCGACGGGCACGGCTTCGGTGCGGGTCAGCGCGGCTGGGCTGGAGGGCTCGTGCGCGAAGGAGACGCCGGGCTCCGGACGAACCGGCGTCATCCACCAGACGGCGATCCAGACGAGCACGAGGACACCGGCTGCGGCGAGCGCACGGTTGGTACCTGTGACTGCGGTGGCCATGGTGGAGCCTCCGGTTGTGTGACGGGCGGGAGACCTCAGGTGGTGGCGGGCGTCCCCGTGTCGACGGCCCGCGTTGCGGCCTTGGACGCCGCGGGAATCCTACGCGTCCATACCATCGGCGCCGCGATGCCGATGGATGAGTAGGTACCGGCCACAACCCCAACAAAGATGGCGAACGCGAAGCCTCGGATGCTCTGGCCGGCCACGACGTAGAGGACGGCGCATGAGAGGAGCGTGGTGCTGCCGGTAATCAGCGTGCGGCTGAGGGTCTGGTTCAGGGACAGATTCACGACCTCGCGCGTGGCGTAGTTGAGCTTCCCGCGGTTCTCGCGGATGCGGTCGAGGATCACGATGGAGTCGTTGAGGGAGTACCCCAGCACGGTGAGCACGGCGGCCACCATGGCCAGATCGATCTTGAAGGGCTCGAGGAGCAGCGTCGCGGCAAGCCCCGGGAACTTCTCGTAGATGACCTCGACGACGGCGATGAGGCCGACGGCGACGATGGCGTCATGCATGTCGGCGACCACTGCGCCGAGAGAGTAGAGGATCGAGCCGAAGCGGACCCAGACGTAGATGGTGATGCCGATGAGGCTGAGGACGATGGCGACGGCGGCCTTGGCGGCAAAGTCGGCGGCGATGGCGGGGCTGAAGGATTGGACGCCGGAGAGGGTGGCGCCCTGCTCGAGCGCATCGCGGACGACGCGCTCGTGGCGCTGCGCGACCTCGATGCGCCAGCGTGCGGCGTCGGCGAAGACGCTCAGGGACCGGTCGTTGGCGATGAACACGGCGCTGGTGACGCGGTCGCGCGTGCCCTCGAGCACAACGACGTCTGCGTCCCAGGTGAGCGTGTCCGCGTTGTCGGGCTGGGCGCGCAGCTTATCGAGGCGTGTGCGGAGGTCGTCGAGTGTCGTCGGGGGCTCGATGCCTCGGACGACGACGGCGACGCCGCCGAGATACCCCGAGACGTCGTCGCGCACGCTCGCCTGATCGATGTTGTCGCCGAGGGCGGGCTTGACGATCTCGCGTGCCTCGGTGGAGGCGAGCGTGAGGGGCGGCTGGGCGTCGAGCACGTCGGAGAAGGCCTCGATGACGACCTTGGAGACGATCTCCGGGTCGGAAACGACCGTTTTGATGGCGAACTGGTTGCTGGAGACCTTGTCGGCTTCGGGGTTGAGGGCGACGACGGTGGCGGTGAGGAGCGTGTTCTCGGGGGAGCCCGGCGGGTAGGACGACGCCGTGGCGCGAAGACGCTCCTCGACCTCGGCGCGTGTCATCACCTTCGGGGTGGCGGGGGCGGGGCCGTCGCCGTCGGGGTCTTCGGACTTGAGATTGAACGTGGCGGAGGTTCCGCCGCGGAACTCGTTGTCGAACATGCGCGGGCCCTGATGGATCATCGTGGCCACGCCCATGGTGAGGAGGATCGCGGAGACGGCGTAGAAGAACCACCGCTTGCCGACCCAGTCGATCTTGGGCTCGATGATGCGGCCCAGGGCGGGGATGGCGCTGGGGAGCATCGGGATGCTCTTCCAGTTGAGCAGCTCGACGCCGATGGTGAAGAGGAGGCGGGCGACGACGAGGGCGGCGAAGAGGGTGGTGATGATGCCCACGCCGAGCGTCACGGCGAAGCCGCGGATCTCGGTGGTGCCGAACCGGTAGAGGACGAAGGCGACGATGAGGGTGGTGAGGTTGCCGTCGACGATGGCGGAGAGTGCCTTCTGGAAGCCGATGCGGACGGCGGCCTTGACCTTGTGGCCCGCGAGCAGCTCCTCTCGGATGCGCTCGTAGATGAGCACGTTGGCGTCGACGGCCATGCCGAAGGTGAGCACGATGCCAGCGATGCCGGGCATGGTGAAGGAGGCGCGCCCCAGGGCCATGAGGCCGAGGAGGGTGAGGCCGGCGACCGCGAGGGAGAGCACGGCGATCACGCCGGGGCCGAAGTACCAGATGATCATGAACGCGGAGACGAGGATGAAGGAGTAGAGGCCGGCGATAAGGCCCTTCTGGAGGTTGTCGGCGCCGAGCGCGGGGCCGGTGGTGTCCTGGTAGATGGGGTCTTCGCTGAGGCGCGCGGCGAGCGAGCCGGCGCGGAGGGTGTTGACGATGTAGTCGATCTCTTCCTGTGAGAAGCCGCTGCGCCCGCTCTCGATGATGCCGTTGCCGGAGATCTTGCCGTTGAGATTGGGGGTGGTGTAGACCTTCTCATCGAGCAGCACGGCCATGGGCTTGCCGATGTTGGCGCCGGTGAGATCGCCCAGGAGCGAGGCGCCGAGCGGGTCCATCTCGAAGCCGATGGCAGGGAAGCCGCGTTGATCGGGGGTGGGGAAGGCTCGCTTGACGCGCCAGTTGCCCTCGGCGGGCGTGAGCCGAAGGCCGGGCTTGTCCCAGAGGAGAACGTAATAGAGGCCGTCGCGCTCGGCGCCGACGAGGCGGCGCGCGGCGAAGTAGCCGGCGGGGTCTTCCTGCAACGCACGGAGGTCCTGCACCGAGTCGTACCACGTCTCGATGTTCTCGACCTGGTGCCAGCGGGCCTCGCCCGAGCTCGCGTTGCGGGCGCCGCGCTCGGCGAGCTGGCGGCGGAGCGTGGCCTCGTCGGGGAGCTCGCCCGGGGCGGGGGCGATGCGGTAGGAGAGCACGCCCGAGCCGCGGAGCATGCGCTTGAGGTCGGCGGGATCGTCGAGCCCGGTGCGCTGCGCGTTGTACGTCTCGTAGGCCTGGAGGGCCGCGTCGATCTTCGCGGCCGCGTCCGGGTGCTGCTCCCGGAGCCGGTCGAGCGCGAGGGCGCGCGGGCTGGGAAGCGTGGCCAGTTCCTTGGTGTCGCGATCGAGGAGGGAACGCTCGGCGTCGGGGAGCTCGATGGCGCGTCGGACGTCCTCGGGACGGACGGAGAGCGCGAAGACGCTCTTGCGCGCGGCGTCGTAGGCGATCTCGGCGTCGGCGGCTTCGGCCGCGAGCATGTCCAGGCGCGCCGGGGGGTCCTGCGCGATCGAGGCCTGCTCGTACGCGGCGCGGGCGGCCTGGGCTGCGTCGTACGCGGCCGCGGCCTCTCGGAGACGGAGGAGACGGGTCTCGTCACCGCCCGCGAGATCGCGGATGCCCTCGTCGCGCTCCTGACCTTCACGGCGCAGCACGCGCTCGAGCGAGCCGGAGTCGATCGCGGAGCCCTCGAGGGCCGCGAGCGCGTTGTCGTACGCCGTCTTGAGGGCGCGCACGTTGTCGCTGGGAAGAGGCATGGCGACTTCGATGCGGTTGTCGCCCTGCGCGACCATGGAGATGTCGAGCGCGCCGGTGGGGTTCACGCGGCGCTTCAGCACCTCGATGGTGTTGTTGATCTCGGACTTGGCGTCGGACCCGGGCTCGACCTCGACGGTGTAGACGAGGGTGACGCCGCCGGCCAGGTCCTTGCCCCGCCGCAGCTTCTCGGCCGGGGGCATGATCGCCCACACCGAGATGAGGATGGCGGCCAGCACAATCAGCCCTTGTCGAATCAGTCGTGGCATATCGCTCGTTGAACTCGCGTAAGTGTTGTCCGATGTCCCGTGCCCGCTCCGACCGTCTCGGCGCTCGCGGTTACGACCGCACGTCGCTCCCCGCCGGCGCGATCTCCTCACCGCTGCGCTTCAGCACCGCCTGCACCGCGGAGCGGACCACCCGGACCTTCGTGTTCGTCGACTCGTCGATCTTGAGGACGACCTCGTCATCACGGACCTCGGCCACGGAGCCGATCAGCCCGCCGATGGTCTGCACCCGGTCGTGGCGCTTGAGCGACGAGAGCATCTCGGCGCGGCGCTTCTTCTCCTTGCGGCCGGTGAGGGCCGACATGAGCATCATCGCGACGAAGAAGAAGAGCAGGATGAACATGAACCCCATGCCGCCGAAGGGGCTCTGGGGCTGACCGCCCCCGCCGGGGCTCCCGGTCCCGCCCAGGGGGGCGCTCTCGGCGCCCTGCTGCGTCGTGCCGCCCCCGTCGGAGCGTCCCGCCACGGGTGGGGCGGCCTGGGCCAGCGTTGCCATCCCGATGTGCCAGGTGTGTCCGATCGATCCGTCTGCCGAAAGTGTGTTCATCTGCGTCTCTTTGGTAATCCGAGCGGCCCCGGTTCGGGGTTTGGGCCGGCCGCCTCTAATCCAATCAGTCCTGCGCCCCGTCTGCCGAGGTGTCCCCTCCCGCCTGCTCGAGTACGGGCCATCGCCGGGCAAGCGCAGACCAGCCATCATCCCGGATGGCCGTGCGGATGTCCAATAGCAGGCGTTGGAAGTGCCGGAGGTTATGCAGGCTGACCAGGATGCCCCCCAGCATCTCCCCGGAGAGGAAGAGATGACGCAGGTACGCCCGCGAGAACCATCCCTTCGGGCTCGCCCCCCCTACCTGCAGGTCTCCCCACGCCCCCACCGGCGCACACGCCGGACAATCACACCCCTCCTCGATCGGCCCGTCATCCTCCGCGCAGGCCGCGTTCCGCAGACGCAGCTGCCCTGTCCGCGTGAACGCGTTGGCGTTCCGACCATTCCTGGTCGGCAGCACGCAATCGAACATGTCCACCCCCGCGCGCACCGCCGCGAGGATGTCCCGCTCGTACCCCACCCCCATCAGGTACCTGGGCCTCTCCTCCGGGAGCAGCCCCGCCGTGTGGTTCACGACGCGGACGATCTCCTCGTGCCCCTCCCCCACCGCCACGCCCCCGATGGCGTACCCCGGCAGATCGAACGCCCTCACCTCCCGCGCGCACCACGAGCGTCGCTCCAGGTCCGTCCCGCCCTGCACGATGCCGAACAACGACTGCGCATCCGCGCGCTCGTGCGCCTCGACGCACCGCTTCAGCCAGCGGATCGTCCGCTCGCACGCCTCACCGACCCGCTTCTCGTGATCCACCTGCGTCCGCTTCGAGCCCCCCTCCCCTTCCGCCGTGCCCCCCATCCGCCGTCGTGTCTGATTGACCGACTTCGGATCAACGCTCGGCGGGCAATCATCGAACGCCATGATGATGTCCGCCCCCAGCAGGTTCTGCGTCCGTGTCGCGCTCTCGGGGGACATCTTCACCACGGCGCCGTCGATCACGCTCCGGAACGCCACCCCCTCCTCCGTGATCTTCGAGATGTCCGCCAGGGAATACACCTGATACCCCCCCGAGTCCGTCAGCATCGACGCGGGCCACCCCGTGAACGCGTGCAGCCCGCCGCGCCGCGACACCGACTCCGGACCGGGCCGCAACAGCAGGTGGTACGTGTTCGCCAGCACCACCTCTGCGCCCGTCGAGGCCACCATCCACGGCGGGATGCCCTTCACGCTCCCCTTCGTTCCCACCGGCATGAACGCGGGCGTCACAAACTCCCCATGCAGCGTGCGCACACGCCCGACTCTCGCCGCGCACGACGCCGACCTTGCCTCGATCTCAAATCGCAGCGCGCTCATCGGGCGTGGCTCAGCGCTTGGTCGATTCCGTCGCGCGCTGCAGCGTCTTCTTCTCCGAGGGCGTGAGGCTCTGCAGGCCCTGCGTGGCAACCTTCGCCAGGATGCGGTCCACCTCGCCAGGGTCCGGTCCTCCGCCGCGCGCTTTCCCTCCGCCTCCGCGCCCCTTCGTCGCAGCCCGCGCCCCCTTGCCGGCGCCCTTCTTGGGCCCGAGCACGTCGAAGAAGTCGTGCAGCAGGTGCGGCCTGCGGACGAAGAAATATCCAGCCGCGGCGCCGCCGATGTGCGCCGCGTCGCCGCCCGCGTTCTTCCCCTGCATCAGCAGATTCAGCAGCGCGAACGCCACGTAGAAGTACACCAGCGTCCGCAGCTTGACCGCCATCGGCAGGAACATGATCTGCATGAGCGCGTTGGGCTCGTAGTACGCCGCGGCCATCAGCACGCCGAACACGCCCGCGGACGCGCCCACCAGCGGCGTAGCGGTGTTGGTGAAGAGCAGCCCGGGCAGCGCGACGCCAAGACCGCGCCCCGCGAGATTCAGCGTGAGGTACAGCAACGCGCCGCAGATGCCGCAGAGCAGATAGAACGCCGCGTACCGCTTGAAGCCCAGCCGGCGCTCCACCATGGCCCCGAAGAGCCAGAGCCCGAACATGTTGAAGAACAGGTGCAGCCATCCGGCGTGCAGGAACTGAAACGACACGAAACGCCACACCTCGAGCCGCAGGAACCCCTGCAGCGTCGAGAAGTGACCCCACGTGTAGATGAATTGCCCCGCCTTCGGCGCCAACGCCATGACCAGAAACACCGCCACGTTCGACACGATCAGCCACGTGTTGAACGACCACATCCGCGGCGGATCGAAGAACGACCCTCCACGCTCCACCCCGCCGTCAGCCCTCGCGTACCCGCGGTCGTAGATCCCCATGCGTCCTCGCGCGCTCCCTGCGCCCCTCTGCAGTTCTTCGGACTTCGGTCCCCCCGGACTCCATGAGCAGCCAGTCTACTCCCCCCGTCGCTTCGCCGTGGCTCGCTCCAGCGTCTTCCGCTCGCTCCGGGTCAGGCTCTCCATCCCCTCCGACGCGATCTTGGCCAAAATCCGATCCTCCTCAGCCCGGTCCGCCACAACGCGCTCGCGCTCCTGCCTCTGTTTCGCGGCCGCCGCCTCGAACGCCCGATCCGCCGTCACCCCCGCGCTCGTCCCCTCCTGCCACGCCCCCTCTCCCCCTACCACCGCGCGCATCGCCTCCAGCCGCTTCCGCTCCGCCCAGCACGTCGTCCCCGTGAACAGCGCGATGATCACCACCATCCACCGGTCCGTCATCAGCCCCAGCACGCCCAGCGCCACCGACCCGATCATCCCGACCAGCGCGGCAGCCGACATCGACGCGCGCCAGCCCATCCGGCTCCACAGCACCGCCTGCAGCACACGCCCCCCATCCATCGGGAAGATCGGCAGCAGCAGGTTGAACAGCAGCAGCATCAGATTCGCCGCGTGGATGTAGAACAGCGTGACGAGCCACATCGACGGCAGCGTCGCAAGCGTCTCCGAAAGATTCAGCGGATTGAACAGGATCGCGTCCTTCGCGCCAGCGACCCACAGCGCCGCTCCGAACACCGGCGCCAGCAGCGCGTTCACGGCAGGCCCGGCCACCGCGACGATCAGGTTCGGCTTCCAAAGGTGCGGCACATGCACGCTCGCCAGCCCGCCCAGCGGCCAGAGCACGATCTGCGTCGCCTCCCCCCCCACCCATCGCGCGGCAAAGCAATGCCCGAACTCGTGCAGCAGCACGAGCAAAAACAGGGCCGCGACGCTCGAGATGGTGTACACCGCGCCCGCCGCATCGCGCGAAATCGAGGAGAGCACGAACCAGCCCGCGAACACGATGAAGACGATGTGCAGGCGCACGCGGATGCCGAAGAACACGCCGATGGTCGGCGCCCAGGAGAACGGGTCCTCCCCGGACCCGAGGACCCGCGCCGAACTCACCCCCGACCTACGCGCCATGGCCCCGCGCCTCCTTCCCAAACCGCCCCGGCCCCTCGACATGCCCACGCGCGGACGCGAGGAACAACGCCGTGATCGACTTCCCGTCCCGAAGCTCGCCCCGCTCCACCATCTCCCACACCTCCGACACCCCCTTCACCACCACCTCGATCATCTCCCCAGCCTCCAGGTCCTGCCCCACCTCACGCAGCCCCTCCCCCACGAACGCGCGCATCAGCTCGTCACTCAGCCCCGGGGTCGTGTAGTACGCCCCCAGGAACGTCATACGCTCGGCCTCGTACCCCGTTTCCTCGATCAGCTCGCGTCGCGCACACTCCACCGGAGGCTCGCCCTCCTGATCCAGGGTCCCCGCCGGGAATTCCCACTCCCACTCCCCCGTGGCGCCACGGAAATTGCGGATGATCGCCACGCGCCCCCCCTCAAGCACGGGCACGATCACCACCGCGCCCGGATGCGCCACATACTGCTTCTCCACCGTCTCCCCGGACGGCGCGCGAAACCGAACGCTCGCAAAGTCGAACTTCTTTCCACGGCACAGCACCGTCCGCTCGCACGAGATGCTCATCCGTGGGATCATACGAACGTGTCCCGCAACGGCGCCCACATCCACGACGTCCCCACGCCCATCCCGGGCGCCGATCCCGGCGCGCCCATCGTCCGCCTCGAAGAAGTCCGCAAGTCCTTCGGCGCCCTCCGCGTCCTCGATGGCGTCTCCCTCTCCATTAAGACCGGCGAGAACACGGTCGTCCTCGGGCCCTCCGGCGCCGGCAAGTCCGTCCTCCTCAAGCACATCGTCGGGCTCCTCCGCCCCGACTCCGGGGCCGTGCTCTTCCGAGGCGTGCGCGTCGACGACGTCCCCGAACGTCATCTCACCGAGGTCCGCCGCAACATCGGCTTCCTCTTCCAGATGGCCGCGCTCTTCGACTCCATGAACGTCGAGGAGAACGTGGCGTTCCCCCTGGTCGAGCACACCGACCTCAATAAACAGGAGCGGCGGGATCGGGTTGCGGCCGCCCTCCGCACCGTCGAGATGGACGGCTCGCAGAAGAAGCTCCCGGCGGAACTCTCGGGCGGCCAGCGCAAGCGCGTCGGGCTCGCCCGCGCGGTCATCCTCAAGCCCGCCCTCGTCCTCTACGACGAGCCCACCACCGGACTCGACCCCATCCGCGCCGACGGCATCAACGACCTCATCCTCAAGATGCGCGACTCCCTCGGTCTCACCGGCGTCATCGTCACCCACGACCTGGCCTCTGCCCGCAAGATCGCCGACCGCGTCGTCGTCCTCTACGAAGGGAAGATCGTCGCGGACGGCACGTTCGAGCAGGTCGAACGCTCCGAACACCCCTACGTCCAACGCTTCATGTCGGGGACGTACCATCCCGACGCACGTCCCCAGCAACCCCACGCACGCGCGACACCCCAGGAGCCCCTGTGAACCGCGAACGCGTCCGCGACATCGCCATCGGCCTCACCACCCTCATCGGGCTCGCAGGCCTCGCACTCACGCTCTTCCTCTTCGGAGAGCTGCGCAGCGATCAGACCTATCCCCTTACCCTCACCATCGACAACGCGGCGGGCCTCTACCGCGCCGCGCCCGTCACCCTCAACGGCGTCCGCGTCGGAGAGGTGCGTGAGATCAACCCCGCAGAGGACCCGCGCGACGGCGTCGTCCTCGCCCTCGCCATCGCGCGCGGCGTCAACCTCCCGCGCCACATCGAGGTCCGCATCGAACGCGGGTTCGTCGGCGACGCCAACCTCTCCCTCCGACCGGGCAAGGGCCCCGCCCCGGAAGGCGAGACTTTCCTCCGACCCGGCGAGACCATCGCCGCGTCCACAGCCCCGGCCACGGGCATCTCGGATCTCGCGGCCACGCTCCCCGAGAAACTCGACTCCATCGTCGCCGCAGCAGACTCCATCAAACGTCTTGGAGAGACCTACACGCGCGTCGGCGAGCGCATCGAAACGTTCGTCGCGCCGCGCACGCCCGAGCAGGTCGATGCCGGGCTCGTCGAGCCCAACCTCATCTCGGCCGTGGCACGGCTCGACCGCGCCGCCAAGGACGCTCAGGTCTGGCTGTCCGACGATCAGCTCCGCGCGAACGCGAAGCGCGCCGTCGCGCAGGCCGCGGACCTCTTCGAGCGCGCCGCCGCCGCGGTCGAATCGTGGAACGACACCGCGCGCATCATCGCCACCAAGGCCGAGCACCTCACCGAGAACGCCGACACCATCACCAAAGACTTTGCCGAGCTCTCCCGCGCGATGGGCGACACGATCGAGGATGTCCGCTCGATGCTGGGCCAGGTGAACTCCGGGCAGGGCACGATCGGCATGCTCCTCAAGAACCCCGACCTCTACAACGCGCTCACCGACGCCTCCCGCCGTCTCGAGAAAGCACTGCTCGAAGCCCAACTGCTCGTCGAGAAATACCGCAAGGAAGGCGTGCCCATCCGCTGGTGAGCCGCCGGAGACCCGATGGCGCGAGCACGATTCGATCCATCCCGCATGAAGGCAGCGCCCACGCCCGACGCGGCGCCCGCGGATGACCGCCCCTTCCGCGTCGGCGAACTCACCGAACTCATCGACGCCGCGCTCCGCGCGGGCCTGCCCCGCCCCCTGCGCGTGCTGGGAGAGATCTCCAACTTCCGCGACCAGACCCACTGGTGGTTCGCGCTCAAGGACGCCGACGCGCGCCTCGACTGCGTCATGTTCGCCACGGCAGCGCGAAGACTGGGCTTCCGCCCCGAAAACGGACAGGAAGTGGTGGCCACCGGGCGCATCGAGCACTACGGCAAGCAGGGCCGCACCCAGATGTACGTCGACCGGCTCGAGCCCGTCGGCGCCGGCGCTCTCGAGCTCAAGTTCCGTGCGCTCTGCGAGGAGCTGCGCGCGCTGGGCTGGTTCGAGGAATCGCGCAAACGCCCGCCCCCGCTCATGCCGCGCAAGGTCGCCGTGCTCACCTCGCGCACCGGCGCCGCGCTGCAGGACGTCCTCGACACCATGAAGCGCCGCTGCCCCGCTGTCGAGATCGCGCTGATCGACGTGCGCGTGCAGGGCGACACCGCGGCCCCCGACATCGCGCGCGCGCTGGCCTGGGTCTCCGCCAACCACGAAGCCCACGCCCTTGACGCCGTCCTCCTCACCAGAGGCGGCGGTTCCATGGAAGACCTCTGGGCCTTCAACGAACGCGTTGTGGCCGAGGCCATC
This sequence comes from Phycisphaerales bacterium, assembly GCA_050174775.1. Taxonomy (GTDB): domain Bacteria; phylum Planctomycetota; class Phycisphaerae; order Phycisphaerales; family UBA1924; genus CAYPGJ01. Next base: position 476,491 of record JBFXJP010000001.1, on the reverse strand, counting down.
GTTCGCTGCCCCATCCCCGTCGTCGCCGCCATCGGCCACGAAACCGACACCACCATCGCCGAACTCGTCGCCGATCTCCGCGCCGCCACCCCCACGCAGGCCGCGATGCGTCTCGCCCCCGACCGCGCGGCCCTCGAGCAGCAACTCCTCCAGCGCCAACGCCGTCTCGCCTCCCACCTCCGTCACTACGTCCACATCGCGCGCCGAGACCTCGAACGCGCCGACCTCAACCGCGCGCTCCGCGACACCGTCGCGCACCGGCGCCTCCTCCTCGAACGCATCTCCTCCCGCCTCGCGCACGCCCGCCCCCAGGCCCAGGCCGCGGCGCGTCGCGCACGCCTCGCCGGCGCGCGCGCCGACCTGCAGGCCGCCATCCGCGCGCGTCTCACCGGGCACGACCTCCCCGGCCGCCAGCGCCGGCTCGACGCCGTGCTCACCTCCCTCGTCCGCAACCGCCGTCTCCGGCTCGACTCCCTCGCGCGCGCGCTCGACCTTGCCTCCCCCATCAACGTCCTCAACCGCGGCTACTCCGTCACCTCCCTCGACGACGGGCGCATCCTCCGCGATCCCTCCGACGCGAAAGCCGGCGACCGTCTCACCACGCGCCTCGCGCATGGTCGCATCCACTCCATCGTCGACGACGACGGCCCCACACCCGCGCGCGCACCCTCCACGCCGCCGCGCCGCCCGCGCGCTCAACCCCCGAGCCCGCCCCCCGACCAGATGGACCTCTTCCTCGCAAACGGCTAACTTCACTCACGCCATGGCGAAACGCGCCGCAAAGCCCGACACGCACGACGCTACGAGCGATCCCGCGCTCGAAGGCCTCACTTTCGAGCAGGCCCTCGCGCAGCTCGAAGCGATCGTCGACCGCATCGAAGCGGGCGAGGTCGGCCTCGAAGCCGCGATCGCCGACTACGAGAAGGGCGTCGCGCTCCTGAAGCGCTGCCGCTCCATCCTCGATCACGCCGAGCAGCGCATCACCGAACTCACGCCCACCCCGGACGAAACCTCACCCTCCACGCGCTCCCGCACCGGGAGCGCCCGCACCCCGGCGCCCCCCGAGCCCGACGTCGACGAGCCCGCGCCCTTCTGATCCACCCACCATGCTCCCCGCCTGGCTGCTGGCGTTCCCTCCCATCCTCTTCGCCGCCGCCACCGGCGCGTGCGTCGGCTCCTTCCTCAACGTCGTCGCCTACCGCCTCCCGCGCAACGAAGGCCTCTTCCGCCCGGGCTCGCGCTGCCCATCCTGCGAAACACCCCTCACCTGGCGCGAAAACCTCCCGATCCTCGGCTGGCTCTTCCTCCGAGGCCGCTGCCGCTTCTGCCGCTCCCCCGTCTCCCCCGAATACCCCATCGTCGAACTCGCGCTCGCCCTCCTCTTCGCAGGGCTCGTCGTCGACTGGTTCCTCCCAACCTTCTCCTACTCCTTCAACGCCTCAGCCTCCGCGCCCGAATGGTCCGCTCTCGGCCTCGCGCGCATGTGGCCCACCCTCGCGCTCTTCCTCCTCCTCATCTCCTCCCTCATCGCCATGTCCATCATCGACGCGCGCACCTACACCATCCCTCCCATCATCCCCTGGCTCGTCGCGCTCATCGCCTTCATCACCCACCCACTCCACGCCCTCACGCTCTCCTCCTCCCCCACTCCACTCATCCCCGACTCCGACTTCCCCTGGACGCTTCCGACACCGCGCTCAACCACCACACTCCTCATCACCCTTGCCGCATCCCTAGGCCTCCTCCTCTCCAACATCCTCGTCTGGACCGGCCTCCTCAAACGCTCCTTCCACGACTTCGAAGCCTGGCTCGCCTCCGCATCCTCCTCCCCCTCCACTCCCCCTCCCCCACCCACGCCGCTCCGCGCCGTCCTCTTCCGCACCCTCCTCTTCACCGCACCAGCCATCGTCCTCATGGGCCTCGGCGCCATCGCAGGCAGCGCACTCAACGCACCAACCCTCGGCATGGGCGTCGGTCTCGTCCTCGGCCTCATCCTCGGCACGCTCCTCCGCGCGCGCGTCTCCGACACACCCACCCCATCTCCCACCCCCACCTCCGCCGACACGCCTCCATCCCCTCCCACACCCTCCACACCCGCGCAGCCCCGACGCTACACCCTCCTCAACACCTTCCTCCCCCCACTCATCCTCTCCGCAGCAGCCTTCCCCCTCTCACCCACCCTCAGCATCGCCGCAGCCGGTCTCGGCCTCATCCTCTCCGTCCTCCTCAACACCGACCCCGAACCCCTCTCCCCCACCCCCGACGCCGCGACTCCCCCCCACCACGAGCCCTCCTTCCTCGACTACCCACACGCCCGACGCGAAACCGTGCGGGAACTCCTCTTCCTCGCGCCCCCCATCCTCGCGGCCGTCCTCGCCGCCACCTTCACCCCCCAACTCATTTCCGCGCTCCCCGTCCTCGCCTCACCCCCCCTCTGGCTCCTCGCCCTCACCGGCTCCCTCCTCGGCTTCATCGTCGGCGGCGCCGTCATCTGGGCCGTCCGCATCCTCGGCACCCTCGCCATCGGCCGCGAAGCCATGGGCCTGGGCGACGTCCACCTCCTCGCCGCCGTCGGCGCCGTCTGCGGCTGGATCGACCCCGTCCTCGCCTTCTTCACAGCCCCCCTCCTCGCCCTCGCAGCCACCGCAGCCTCCGCCATCGCCCGCAAAGGCGTGCGGTCCGCCCTCCCCTTCGGCCCCCACCTCGCCCTCGCTTCCATCGCCGTCATCCTCGCCAAACCCGCTTTCGAAGCACTTCTCTCATTCCTTCTCCACTCACCGGTCGATCTTCCCTGAGGCCGCGCAGGGCTTGACAAACCGCCCCCAGCGCGGTGGCATCCCTCCTCAGACCGATAATCCCGGGCGCGCTCGCGCCCGTTCCCGTCACGGACAAGACCCAGAACACCCTCACGGAGGTCATCCCTTGTTCCCCACCCGCTCCATCCGTCGCATCGCCCTCATCTCCCTCGGCGCCGTCGCGCTCATCGCCTCGTCCGGCTGCGACAACACCAAGGAGCGCCTCACCGCTCTCGAATCCGAGAACCGTGACCTCCGTGCGCGCATCGACACCACCGACGCCGCCAAGCGCCAGGCGGAGTCCGAAGCCGCCCTCCTCCGCGAAGAGAACAACCGCCTCGCCTCCCAGACCACCGCGGCCCCCGCCGGCGGAAACTGGGGCGCCGATGACTACTCCACCTCGCGCGGCTCCGCGCAGGACGTCGTCATCACCCTCGCTGGCGATCTCCTCTTCGAGTCCGGCCAGGTCGTCCTCAAGCAGGCCGCCAAGGCCAAGCTCGATCAGGTCGCGCGCGACCTCAACTCACAGCACGCCGGACACCGCATCCGCGTCGTCGGCCACACCGACTCCGACCCCATCCGCAAGTCCAAGTGGAAGTCCAACGACGAGCTCTCCTTCGCCCGCGCCCAGGCCGTCGCCGACTACCTCGCCTCCCGCAACGTCTCACGCGGACGTCTCGCCGTCGTCGGAAAGGGCGCCTCGGAGCCCAAGGCCACCAAGGCCTCCTCCCGACGAGTCGAAGTCATCGTCCTCGGCAACTAACCATCCGAGCCAACGCTCCACGACACGGAGACACACCATCCGATGACGTCCCCCGCTCTACGACGTGCCGCCGTCGCGGCTGTCACCCTTCCCTTCCTGGCCCTCTCGGCCTGCGATAACGCCAAGGAGCGCGCCGCGCTCCTCGAGCAGGAAGCACAGGCCCTCCGCGACCGCAACGCACAACTCGAAGCCGCAAACCGCGAAGCCGAGTCACAGCGCCTCCTCCTCGAGGAGGAGCTCAACCGTCTCCGCGGCCAAGCGGGCCCCCAAAACGGCTCCACCGGCTTCGAGGGAATCTCGGGCGTCAACTCCGCGGCCCTCCCGGGCGGCGGCGCCATCCTCGACATCGTCGGCGACGTCCTCTTCGACTCCGGACGCACCACCATCAAGCAGACCGCCAAGCGCACCCTCAACGACGTCGCGCAGGTCATCAACTCACGCTACCCCTCCAACACCATCCGCATCGAGGGACACACCGACGCAGACCCCATCCGCAAGTCCAACTGGAAGACCAACGAACGCCTCGGCGCCGAGCGAGCACTCGCCGTTGAGGAATACCTCTCCTCCCGCGGCGTCGACAACAACCGCATGTACATCGCCTCCTTCGGCCCCTCCCACCCCAAGTCCTCCAAGAGCGCCTCCCGCCGCGTCGAGATCATCATCCTCGGCAACTGATCCAGACTCTTCTCCCATAGCCCCCCATCACCGCTCGCGGCGCGTCCGCAGGCCGTGATGGGGGGCTATCCTGCGCGCTATGCCCGAGGGAGCCGCCCTCACGCTCCGCACGCCCGTCGATGACCTCCCGGGTGTCACACCGCGCCGCGCAACCCTCCTGCGCAGGCTCGAACTCCCCACCCTCGCGCACCTCCTCCGCCATTACCCCGCGCGCTACGAGCACGAAGCCGCCGAATCCGCCCTCGAATCCCTCACCCCCAACACCACGGCCATCGTCTCCGTCCGCGGCGAGATCTCCGCGACCCGCGTCGTCCTCCGAGGAAAGAAACGCTTCGAAGCCGTACTCACCGACGGCCTCTCCCGACTCGACCTCTGCTTCTTCAACGCCCTCTACCTCAAGGACCGCATCCATCCCGGCGACCGCATCCGCGTGCAGGGCAAACTCCGCGCCAAGAGCCGCACCGCGCTCCAGATGGTCAACCCCAACTGGGAGCACCTGCGCGACGCCGACCCTCCCGAAAAACGCGCCCGCATCCGACCCGTCTACCCAGCCTCCGAAGACCTCCCCTCGCGCGAGATCGAGGCCGTCATCGCACGCAACCTCCACGACGCCCTCCCCCTCATCGACGATCACCTCCCAGCGGACTTCCGTGAAGCCCACGCCCTCCCCTCCCTGCGTGATGCCGTGCGCGACATCCACGCGCCCAAAAACGACGATGACGCCAAAGCAGCGCGCCGACGCCTCGCCTACGACGAGTTCCTCCTCTTCCAGCTCGCGCTCCACCTCAAACGAGCCCGCGCCGCACAGGACTTCCACGCCCCCGCGCTCCGCTGGTCCGAGCAGGTCGACAAGCACATCCGCGCCCGCTTCCCCTTCACGCTCACACCCGGGCAGGAAGACGCCCTGCGCGACATCGTGAAGGACGTCTCCTCCTCCACCCCCGCCAACCGTCTCATCCAGGGCGACGTCGGCTCCGGCAAAACCATGGTCGCGCTCTACGCCATGCTTCTCGCCGTTGCTTCAAAGCACCAGGCCTGCCTCATGGCCCCCACCGAACTCCTGGCCGAGCAGCACTACGCAACCCTCTCCTCCCTCCTCGGAGGCTCCTCCGTCCGCATCGCCCTCCTCACCGGCTCCCTCCCCGAGCCCGAGCGCGCCGCGCTCCTCGACGCGCTCTCGCGCGGAGACCTCGACCTCGTCGTCGGCACCCACGCCCTCCTCACCTCCTCCGTCCGCTTCAAGTCCCTCGCCCTCGCCGTCATCGACGAGCAGCACCGCTTCGGCGTCCACCAGCGCGCCCAGCTCCGTGAGAAGTCCGACGACCCAACCTCCGCGCCGCACACCCTGGTCATGACCGCCACCCCCATCCCGCGCACGCTCTCCCTCACCCTCTTCGGCGACCTCGACATCTCCACCATCAAGGGCCTCCCGCCAGGCCGCACCCCCGTGGCCACGCGCATCCTCCCCACCGAGCGCCGCGACGAGGCCTACGACTACCTCAAGAAACGACTCGACCGCGGCGAGCAGGCCTACATCGTCGTCCCGGCCATCGACGCCGACGACTCACCCTCTCCCGCAGCCTCCGTCCGCGCCACACTCAAGCGACTCGAAGAAGGCGCTCTCCAGGGGCGCCGTCTCACCGCGCTCCACGGCCGCCTCAAACGCCAGACCCGCGAACAGATCATGGCCCGCTTCCGCTCCGGCCAGATCAACGTCCTCATCGCCACCACCGTCATCGAAGTCGGCGTCGACGTCCCCAACGCCTCCGTCATGATCATCGAAGACGCCGACCGCTTCGGCATGGCCCAGCTCCACCAGCTCCGCGGACGCGTCGGCCGCGGCTCAAAGAAATCCCTCTGCGTCTGCATCGCCGACCCAGCCACCGAAGAAGCCCGCCAACGACTCAAAGCCTTCGCCTCCACCACCGACGGATTCGTCCTGGCCGAGAAAGACCTCGCGCTCCGTGGGCCGGGCGAAGCCATCGGCGCGCGTCAGTCCGGCGCCGCACCCTTCCGAGTCGCAGACCTTGCCACCGACCTCGACCTGCTCCTCCTCGCGCGCCGCGACGCCGCCGAATGGATCGAACGCTCACCCAACCTCGACAAGCCCGACGAATCCCTCCTCCGCGCACGCGTCCTCCGAGCCCACGGCCAAGCCCTCGGCCTCGCCGACGTCGCCTGACCCCTTGCCCCTTCTCCTCACACCCGTCAGACTTCCCGCGTGGACAACTCCCCGATCCACGAACGCCTCCACACCCTCCTCGGCCACGAGACGTACCGCGTCATCGGCGAGCGCACCGGCTTCCACCCGGAGAACGTCCGCCGCTACATGCAGGGCCAGACGCCACCCATCCAGTTCATAGCCGCGGTCTGCGCCTCCACCGGCGCCTCCGCGGACTGGCTCCTCACCGGGCACATCATCCCCCGCGCCCCCGAAGAGCGCATCCCCAAGGACCACGCCCCCGAGCACGTCCTGGCCTCCCTCTCGCACGTCGTCGAAACTCTCACCGACCGCGTCGAACGCCTCGAGCGCTACATCCAGACGCTCGAAACCAAACTCCGCGCGTCCGCCGCGCCATCCGAGCCACCCCATGACCGACCAGACCCCACAGCGCAAACGCGCCGTCAAACGACCGCGCCCCGCCCCTCCTCCATCGCCGACGCTCTCCCCCCAGGACCACGTCCGCCTCCTCGTTGAGCTACTCAGGCCCGCCACCCCCGAACTCGCGCGCCGCTGGCTCGCCGCACTCCTCCTCGCCCCAGAGCACGACCGTCTCGAGATCGTCGAGTCCGTCGAGCAGCGCATGCTCGAGACCTACGGCGCACACCACGCCGACGACACCCTCCTCCACATCCCCTCCGAAACACGCGAGCACCCCACTCACACCGAGACCACCATCCGCTCCTACGCCGCGCCAAAGCCCCGCGCGCCGCGCAAACGCTCCGACGACTGACGCCCGCACTACCATTCACCCCGTGGGCTTCAACAAAGAACTCGCCGACATCCTCGAAAACATCGCCGCCCTCCAGGAACTCACCGGAGCCGACCCCTTCCGCGCCGTCTCCAACGCCCGCGCGGCACGCATCATCGCAGACCACCCCACCGACCTCTCCACCATCGCGCACGACCGCGACGCCCTCGTCGCCATCAACGGCGTAGGTGAAAAGATCGCCGACAAAATCCTCGAGTACGCCGAGCACGGACGCATCAAGGAATACGAAGCCCTCCTCAAGAAAGTCCCGCCCGGCCTACCCCCACTCCTCGACATCCCGGGCCTCGGCCCCAAGACCGCCCGCGTCCTCTGGACCCAAGGCAACATCGAATCTCTCGACGACCTCAAGAACGCCATCGCCAGCGGCGCCATCCTCAAGCTGCCCCGCATGGGCAAGAAGACCGTCGAGAACATCAGCGCCGCCATCCAGTTCCGCGAGCAGGCCGGCGACCGTGCGCTCCTCGGCGAAGCCCTCCACATCGCCCTCGACATCGTCGAACGCCTCAAGAAGGTCAAGGGCGTCAAACGCGTCGAATACGCCGGCTCGCTGCGCCGTGGCCGCGAGACCATCGGCGACATCGACATCCTCGTAGCCGCCGAAGGCGCCGCGGCAGAGAAGGCCGCCGAGACCTTCCGCACCCTCCCCTCCGTCCAGAAGGTGCTCGCCGCGGGCGACACCAAGTCCTCCGTCCGACTCCACCCCGAAGGCGCGCACCCCATCCAGGCCGACCTCCGAGTCATCCCCCCCGACTCCTTCGGCGCCGCTCTCCTGTATTTCACCGGCTCCAAAGACCACAACGTCTCACTCCGCCAGCGCGCGCTCAAAGCAGGCTACACCCTCAACGAGTACGGCCTCTTCCCCGAGGACGACGAGACAACACCTCCCCAATCCCGCAACGTCAAACCCGTGGCCTCCAAGAGCGAGGAAGACATCTACAACGCGCTCGACCTCCCCTTCATCCCACCCGAGCTCCGCGAGAACCAGGGCGAACTCGACTTCCCCAAGTCCCACGACTTCAACCTCATCTCCCTCTCCGACATCCGCGCCGAACTCCACGCACACACCACCGCCTCCGACGGAAAACTCTCCATCGACGAGCTCGTCGAAGCCGCCAAAGCACGCGGCTTCCACACCATCGCCATCACCGACCACTCCAAATCCCAAACCATCGCCAACGGCCTCTCCCCCGACCGCCTCCGCCAACACGTCGACGACATCCACGCCGCCCGCAAACGACACAAGGGCATCACCATCCTCGCCGGCACGGAAGTCGACATCCTCCCCGACGGCTCGCTCGATTACGACGACGACCTCCTCTCCCTCCTCGACGTCGTCGTCGCCTCCCCACACACCTCTCTCAAGCAATCCCCCGACAAAGCCACCGAGCGCCTCCTCAGCGCCATCAAGCACCCACTCGTCCACATCATCGGCCACCCCTGCGGCCGCTACGTCAACCGACGCGAAGGCCTCTCCCCCGACATCCCCACCCTCTCCCGCGCCGCCGCCAAACACCACACCGCGCTCGAAATCAACGCCAACCATCTGAGACTCGATCTCAGAGACTCCCACGCCCGCGCCGCGCTCGCCGAAAACGCCCTCCTCGCCATCGACTGCGACGTCCACAACCCCGACAACTTCAACGAACTCACCTTCGGCGTCCTCACCGCCCGCCGCGCCGGCTGCACGCCCGACCAGTGCATCAACGCCTGGCCCGCGCGCAAACTCCACGACTGGCTCAAATCCAAGCGATAGACTCACCCATCATGCCCGCGCCCTCCATCACCGAACCACTCTGCGCCGTCTTCCGGCGACGCCTCAAACGCGAAGGCCTCAAGTACACCCCCGAGCGCGCACAGGTCCTCGACACCATCCTCCAGCTCGACGACCTCTTCCAGGCCGATCAACTCCAGGCCGCACTCAAAGAGCAGAACTTCCGCGTCTCCAAAGCCACCGTCTACCGCACCATCCGCCTCCTCCAGGACGCCGGCATCATCCAGCAGGTCCTCGTCGACGCCGACCACGCCCACTACCAGCTCGCCTACGGCCGACGCCCGCGCGACCTCCTCATCCGACTCGACTCCGGCGAAGTCCTCCCCATCGACGTCCCCGAACTCATCCCCCTCCGCGAACGCATCGCCCGCGAGCTCGGCCTCTCCGCCCACGCCCACCGCTTCCAGATCTTCGCCTCCGCCCCAGACGCCAACTGACCCACGCGCACGCACGCGCTACAGCTATCGTGTGGCAGTGACTACTCCGGGGGTTCCGGGGGTCGAGTCTTCGACAGCCCCACCCCCGCAAACCCGCCCCCCGCGCACACGTCATACACCCGGATCACGTCCTGATACGCCGACCCCCGCGCCGGCTCGATCACCACGCGCACGGCCGCGCTCGTCCCCTGCGCACGCATCTCCTCAATCCGTGCGCTCAACTCCTCCACACTCCCCCCCTCCACGCCCAATCCATCCACCCGCGCCATCCCATCCTCCCCGACACGCAACCGCACCACCTCCCGCGCCGTCGGCAACTCAAACCGGTTCGCCGCCTTCGCCTCACCCGCCCCAACGCTCGGCGCCATCCCCACGTTCAAAAACCACTCCGGCCCCAAAAACACCGACCCCGCCATGAAGAAAATCAATATCACCATCACGATGTCCACCATCGGCGTCATGTTCGGACCGAACGCCCGCGACGCCTCGCTCCGCGCCGTCCGCATCCGAAATCCTTCACGACCCTTCATCGCGCGCCCCCCGCGCTCTTTTCAGTAGCCAGCCGCACGTTCTTCACCCCCGCCTGCACGCACGCCTCCATCGCCGGCTCAATCAATCCATACGCCATCCCCCGATCCGCCCGGATCTGCACGCTCACATCCGCCCCCGCATCCAGCCGCGCCCTCAGCGCCCCCGCCACCTCCTCCGCGCTCATCTCCCGATCCTCAACCACATACCGCGCCGCGTCCCCCTCTCCCACCACGTTGATCACAAACCGCTCGCTCGCCCGCTCCTCGGCCCCCAGCGCCGACTCCGGCAGCCGCACCTCCACCCGCTGCCGCTCCGCCAACCTCCCCACCATCAAAAAGAACACGATCAAACACATCACCACGTCAATCAGCGGCGTCGCATTGACGCCCTGCTCACCCTCATACTCGCGCAACCGCCTCCAGCGCAACCCTCACCCCTCCCGCTTCGCAGCCGCGCCCTGCACCGCGCTCGAACCGTGCGCACCAAACATCTCATCCGGCAACCCCTCGAACAACTCCGCCGACACGTTCATCGCACGCGTGCAGATCCGATCCACAGCGCCCCTGAAATACCCGTACGCCAACAGACTCGGAATCGCCAGCAACAACCCGAGGAACGTGTGGAACAGCGCCTTCGAAATCCCCAGCGACAACTCACCCGGCCCGGCCTGCCCGCCACCCTCACCCAGCGCCGCGAACGCCAGGATCATCCCGTACACCGTCCCCACCAACCCCAAGAGCGGCCCGAGATGCCCGATCACGTTCAACATCTCAATCCGCCGAAACCACTTCGCACACTCCTCCGACGCCGCCAACTCCGCGGCCTCGCGCGCACCCTGCCTGCCTCCCCTCTGCGGCCGTAACGCCGCACCCAACACCACACTCACAAAGCTCCCATCCGTATCCACAAACTGCCTCACACCCGCCCAGTCCCCGCGCCCCACGCGCGCACGCAACGCATCCACCGATCCCCTCGGCAACACCACACTCTCCCTCGCCTCGATCACCGCCCGCACAATGATCGCCACGGCCACGAACGACCCCAACACGATCAACCCCGTGAACACGTCCGCCGAATCCCAGAACAACCCCATCACCCGCCCCAACGACTCCCCACTCCCACCCGCCGCCACATGCGCCGCATCTCCCGCCGCATTCGCAGCGTTCGCCGCGCCCCCTTGCGTCGACACACTTCCGGACGAGCTTCCGGGGGTCTGCGCAAGCATCACCACGCCCTCCCGCGCCAGCGCACTGCCACATCCCGCCGCGCCCGCAACCAACCCGCACAACTTCGCCTTCATCCGCACGCGCATGCCTCCTGACAATCCCGACGCGCAACCCACTCGACATTCCCTGTTCCAACCGCGCACCAGACTACCGATGACGCGCGCGATGCGCTTTGGCTCCTCCCCCCTCGTGGGGGAGGTGGTTCACGCCCGTCGATGGCGTGAACCGGTGGGGGGGACCGCCATCAACCCGACGCACACTTCGCGCACCTGCCTATTGCATCACCCAAGCCGCGCCCGTGAGGAAGCGGCCTCCTGCGAGTTGCTCCATCCGCGCCATCGCAACCCCTCCTCGCGCAAGCCGCACTGCGGCGCGGCGTGGAGGAGGTGGTTCGCACGCAGTGCGAACCGATGGAGGGTGCCTTTCACACGACCGCGCACCCGCATCCGCGCCATTGCAACCCCTCTCTCCTTGCGGGAGACGGGAGCATCGCGAAGCGATGCGGGGTGAGGGGGCTGCCGTCACGTGCGCCATCCGCGCCGTGGCAACCCCTCCCTCCGCTCGCGCTTCGCGAGCGCGGGAAATCCGGGGGAAGTGGCTCGTGCGCAGCACGAACCGGAGGGGGGCAGAGCCACCAGTGTGCGCGTGCCGTGGTTTGCGGCTCTGCCGCAAGCCACGCCTCACAGTCCTGAGTGGCATGACCAACCTCCGCTTGTCCATTATGCGCGCGCCCGCGCTGCCATAATCTCAGTGCCCCATGCCCCTCCCCCCCGACATCCACTCCGAATACCCCGACCCCGCGCTCACCGGCGATGAGCGCCCCTTCCGCGTCGCTACGCTCGTCAACCTTCTCAACCCGACCCCCGACACACTCAACCCCACCGACCATCCCATCCCGCCCTTCCTCCACGCCGCCGTCGCCGCGCTCACGCCCCTCCTCCTCGAAAACGCGGCCCGCCTCAACCCCCACAAAACGCGCTTCCAGTGGTTCACCACCACACAGATGCGCCAACACCAGACCGCGATCTACATCACACTCCGCATCGTCGGCGCCGCCTCCCCCGCCCGCGGCCTCGACATCGACATCTCTGACAAACGCCGCGCACACGTCACCCCATTCACCACCAACCCCGACTGGTCCCCCGACGCATCCATCTTCAGCCTCGACATGGGCGACACGAAATCCCTTCCCGACAGCTTCTACGCCCCCGCAACGCGCTGCCACACCGAAGCCGACTTCTTCGACCATCTACACTCCTTCACCACCGACGCAATCCTCGGCCACGTCCAACTCCGCCGCGAGCGCATCGGCCCCTTCACCGCGCGCTGGAACATCCGACGCGGCCACGACACCATTGCCCAAGATCGCTCGCGCCTGATCACGGCAATTCAAGCACTCACATCGCTCGCTCCACGTCGATCGTCCGCACCCGAGGACGAACGCTGGACTCCGATCGTCCATTGACACACAAAGAAACTATCAAGAGGCCACTGAACACTTCTTCGCCTGGCGTGCCGGGGACTCCATGCCTTTCCTCTACATCTCTCTTCGTCTACCACGGGCGGGCGGGAGGCACGCCGGGCGAACCGCCACGCCCCTCAATACCGCTCCGAGCGCCGCCACCTCTCCCATCGGCTTGGCGATGGGAGAGGGCAGGGTGAGGGCTCCATGCCTTCTCGCCCCTCTTTCCCTATGCCTTCATGATTTGAAGAAAGCGCTCGTCCCGCGCCATCATCACATCACTTCCTCATCCCCCTCCTCCACCTCCCGCGACACCCGATACTTCCCATCGAACCACTTCCCCAGATCAACCAGCCGGCATCGCTCCGAGCAGAACGGCGCGAACTCCTCCGTCGCTCCCTCCCCGCACACTCGGCACAGCATCCTCCTCCCACGCACCATCACCCCGCCCGCAGCCGCGTGCCCGGAGGCTCCATTGCGCGCGGCAGCGAGTCCGGGGGCGCCGCGCACACGCTCCCCCCACACCGCCTCATCTCCCTCCATCACCACGCCGCGCTCCTGCTCACCCACGTGCGTCATCGTCACGCGCAGCGCACGCGCCAACCCCGCCCGCTCCTCACCCACGCGCTCGCCCCACTCGATCACCAGCACCCCGCGATCATCCGCCAGTCGATCCCACCCCAACCCCTCGGCCTCTTCCGCCTCCTCCAACCGATACGCATCCACATGACGCAACTCCATCCGCGCCCCGGAAGCTCCGCCACCTTCCCCATCCTCATCCGCATCCACCCCATACACATTCGCAAGGACAAAAGTAGGAGAGTGAACTTTCCGGGGGTCATGGCCCAATCCGCGCGCGAGCCCACGGACAAACCGCGTCTTCCCGGCGCCCATCTCCCCGATCAACAAGATCACATCCCCCCCGCGTAAGCCTCGCGCCAGCGCCTCACCCAGCGCCTCCGTCTCCCCCTCGCCATGCGTGATGCGCTCGATCCTCATGCCCCATGATCCCAGCCCAGTTCCGCCGCATCCACCCTCGTCCCATCATTGAGCACGCCAACACACCCGCTCCCCTCCACCATGCGCCCGATCCGCGTCACCCGCACACGCCGCGTCACCCCATCGCGCCCGCTCACCTCGATCTCATTCGCCACACTCTCGCACGCACTCTCGGCGACCGTGAACAACAACTCGTAATCCTCGCCCTCACTCAACCCGCGCTTCCAATCTCCCGCGCCCAACCCCTCCGCCAGCGGCAGCGCTCCCACCTCAATCTCCATCCCCACCCCCGACGCGAGCGCGATCCGCCCCGCATCCCGTCCCACACCATCCGACACGTCGATCATCGCGTGCAACCGCTCGCCCAGCGCATCGCACAGCAGCGTGCCCTCCCCCACCCTCGGCTCAAACCTCAAATGTTTCCCGCTCTCAAAGCTCCCCCCCACCTCTCCCGTCACGTACACACCATCACCCACCCTCGCGCCCTCGCGCAGCACCGGCCCCCGCGTCTCGTGCGAAACGCCCAGCACGCTCACCGTCAGCACCATCGCGCCCTCACAGCGCGCAATATCCCCACCAACGAGCGGACATCCCCACTCCTCCGCAAACTCCTTCATCGCCGCGAACAACTCGCTCTCCTGCGCGAAGTCATCCGGCAGCGCGCCCGTCGCCGTCGCCGCGACCGGTCGTCCACCCATCGCCGCGATGTCCGACACGCTCCGCGCCACGGCCTTCCTCCCCACCAACACCACATCCTCCCCCTTCCGAAAATGCCTCCCCTCCACCACCTGGTCCACCGTCCACAGCGCATCAACCGTGCGCATGGCCGAGGCGATCCGAACCACGGCACAGTCATCCCCAGGTCCGACAACCACCGCCGGGAAGCGCGAACCCATTCCCGCGCTGCGGGAATAAATCTCGCCGAGCAAGACCGACTCTCGCTTCATGTGCGCGCGCCCTCTTGGATACTACGCGATAAATGCGCACGATTCCCGGAACTCAGCATGGTCTGGACAAAAGTTGCATGTTTGCGTGCCGAGCCCTGCTCGCGCACAACCACGGCCCGCGCCCTCTCCCCGATCGCGCGCCGCTGTTCCGCGTTTCCGAGCAGCCGCGCAAGCTCGCCCCTCAGACCCTCGCGCGTGGTGCGCACGATCCCGCCCCCCTTTTCCAGAATCTCGACGGCCGTGCGAAAATCATCCACGTTCGGCCCGATCACCACGCACTTGCCCAGCGCCGCCGGATCCATCGGGTCCGATCCATACAACTCCCCGAACGACCTCCCCACCACCACCACGTCCGCCAATGCGTACGCCTTGCGCAGTTCCCCGATCGTGTCGAGCAGGAAAAACTCGTCGGAACTCCCAGCCTTGGCCCGACTTCGGCGCGTGCACCCGGGCAGGTCCCGCGCCGCATCCTCGAACCACTCCGGCTTGCGCGGTGCGCACAAGAGCTGCACGCCCGCCGGCTTTGCGTCGCGCAGCAGCGCGTGCTCCATCGGCTCCGTCGATCCCGCCACGATCAGCGGTTTCGCGCGATCGATGCGCATGGCCGTGGCCAGTTCCGCGCTGCCGGGCACGTCGTCCGTCACGCTGGCCGCGTCCCATTTCATGGTGCCGCAGACACTTACGACCGATGGATCAGCGCCCACCCCGACGAACCGCTCCGCGTACGTCGCATCCTGTGCGCCCACGAACGCCAGTTGCCGGAAGTACTTGCCGATCAACGGCTTGGCCATCCTGTACCGCCCGTACGACCGGTCCGACAGCCTCCCGTTCACCACCCCCACCGGGATCCCTCGCTTCGCGCACTCGCCCATAAAGTTCGGCCACAGCTCGAGTTCCACGAGCGCGACGCCATCCGGCGCCACCGCATCCAGAAAACGGCGCACGGCGCCCGACAAATCCAAAGGAAAGCGCACGCACGTCGCCTTCTTCGAATACAGCTCCACCGCGCGCGCACGCCCCGTGTCGGTCGTCGACGCAATCACCAGGTCGAACTCCTCCCACAGCAGATCCACCAGCGGCCGTATCAGGTTCGTTTCCCCCACCGAAACCGCATGAATCAGCAGTCTCCGCTTGCCGGCAGCCTTCACCGGCACGCTCGGCGCGCGCGCCAGGCGTTCATCCCAGCCCAGCCGCTTCTTGCGCAGCAGCCACGGCGACGCGACGCCCGCGGCAACCAGATAGATGGCGTCCAAGCCCTTTCCCAGCGGTCTGTTCCCTGTCCTGCGCGCACACGGAGCGCACCTGCGGCGAAAATGGGCGGGGAGGGACTCGAACCCACGACCCCTCGCGTGTAAAGCGAGTGCTCTAGCCGGCTGAGCTACCCGCCCCTTTCCATCAAGGATAGCGGGCTCCGGGGCGCCTCTGCGCAACGACTGCTGCGGCGAACAGTTAGGCCTGCATACCCAACTCACTCAACAGGTTGTTGAGGCTGAGGAACTTCATCACACCAGCCCCGTGCCCGCGAGCACGGAGACGAGCACGATCGCGCGGCTGCTTGGCGTATGGATCACCTCCGCAAGTCTGAAGGGGAAGACCCATCGCCGACAGATGCTCACGCCGGCCTGCGCTCATCCGCGCGATCGGAGGCGACTCAACGCGCCATGCGCTGATGATTGCTAGATTTAACGATCTTGTTATCCTTTTGCGGTCGGCACACAGTCCGTTCGCTCGAAGGGAGCCACCCATGACCAGGAGCAAGGCCAAGCGGATGACGGGCGCCGGGCTCGCGCTCAGCGTGCTGATCGGCCTGCTTGCGGGCACGGGGCTGTACACGGCCAAGTACGCCGAGGCCACAAGCTATCTGTCGGACGACCCGTCAGCGTGCATCAACTGCCACGTGATGCGGGAGCACTATGACGGTTGGGCCAAGGGCGTGCATCACAGCGTGGCCACCTGCAACGACTGCCACGTGCCGTCGAGCACGGTCGCGCGGTACACGACAAAGGCCGTGCACGGATGGAGGCACAGCAAGGCGTTCACGCTGCAGAACTTCCACGAGCCGATCCAGATCAGGCCCGATGACCTGCTGATCGTGGAGCGGAACTGCGTGCGCTGCCACACCGACGTGGCGTCGCACATGTCCGCGCTTCCGGGTCCCAGGGGGGTAGAGAGCACGAGTTGCACGCACTGCCATGCGTCGGTCGGACACGGGCCGACACGCTGAGCGCCGGAGGATTTGTCGATGAGCAACCAACAGTCGCGACGAGGATCACGAGGGTTCTATGCGTTCACGATCATCGTCGTGGCCGCGGCCACGATCGGCGTGATGCTGATGTACCAGAACATCGCGGAGCGCAAGCAGGAGGCGCGGTCCACGGCGTTCAAGATCGTCGAGCTTACGGAGACGACGCAGGACCCCGCGGTGTGGGGGCAGAATTTTCCGCGTCAGTACGACGGGTACAGGCGGACGGCGGACAATGAGGAGACGCGGTACGGGGGGAGCGAGGCGATGCCCGTGGCGCCGGGCAGCGACGTGCTGAAGGCCGAGTCGAAGGTCGAGACGAACCCGCGGCTCAAGACGATCTTCAACGGGTACGCGTTCGCGCTGGATTACCGGGAGCGTCGCGGGCACGCGTTCATGCTGCACGACCAGCGGGAGACCGACCGGGTGAAGCTGCGCAACCAGCCGGGGGCGTGCCTGAACTGCCACGCGTCGAATGTGATGGAGTATCGCAGGGCGGGGCTCGAGCACGGCGCTCCGGGTGAGCTGGCCGACCCGCTCCTTTCGGAGTCCGGCATGGCGCAGCTGCGCCACGGGTTCGATGCGATCAACAAGATGACGTACAACGACGCGACGAAGCTGGTCGAGCATCCGATCACGTGCCTTGATTGCCACGACCCGACGACGAACGCGCTGCGGATCACCCGTCCGGCGTTCATCGACGGCATCCGCGCGCTGGCTCAATCGAGCGAGCCCGTGCCGCACTTCCCCAGCATCGAGCAGTGGCGCAAGGGAGCGCGGAGCGCGGCGTACGACCCGAACTTCCACGCGTCTCGTCAGGAGCTTCGCAGCATGACGTGCGGGCAGTGCCACGTGGAGTATTACTTCAAGGGGGAGGGCAAGACGCTCACGTTCCCGTGGCACAACGGGCTGAAGGTCGAGCAGGCCGAGGCGTACTACAACGAGGTTGGATGGAACGACTGGGTGCACGCGGACTCGGGAGCGCCTGTGATCAAGGCGCAGCACCCCGAGTTTGAGCTGTGGAGCCAGGGCATCCACGCGCGCTCGGGCGTCTCGTGCGCTGACTGCCACATGCCGTACACGCGCGAGGGCGCGGTGAAGGTGAGCGATCACCAGATCCGGAGCCCGCTGCTGAACGTGGCGCGGGCGTGTCAGACGTGCCACAACCACTCGGAGAGCGAGATGCTGTCGCGGGTGGCGACCATTCAGGATCGGACGAAGGGGCTGCTGGATCGGGCTGAGATCGCGACGGTGGCGGCAATCCAGGCGATCCAGGCGGCCGTGGCGCGCGGGGTCGGAGACAGCGAGTTGAAGGGCGCTCGCGAGCTGCAGCGCAAGGCGCAGTGGCGGACCGACTACATCAACGCGGAAAACTCGATGGGATTCCATGCGCCGCAGGAGACGGCCAGGATCCTGGGCGAGGCGATCGACTACGCACGGCAGGCGGAGATGAGCGCGATGCTGGCTTCCGCGCCTCGCGCGAGCGCGCAGTGATCGCCGGAGTCGATGGATCAGACGGCGTCGAGCGCGACGTCGAGCGTGCGCGCGGAGTGTGTGATGGCGCCCGCGCTGATGCGCTCGACGCCCGTCTGCGCGATGGCGCCGACCGTGTCGAGGCGGACGCCGCCTGAGGCCTCGAGTTCGACGGGCGTCTTCGCTCGATTGCGGCGCGACACGGCCTCACGAAGCGAATCGAGCGAGAAGTTGTCCAGGAGGATGACGTCGAGGACGCCGTGCTCGAGCGCAAGGAGACGATCGAGCTGGTCGATGGAATCGACCTCGACCTCGACGAAGCGTGCACCGGCAGCGCGGCCCTTCGATGACGCCTCACGCACGCGATCCGCCATCTCGTCGAGCGCGAGTCCCGCGAGGTGGTTGTCCTTGATGAGGACGGCGTCGTAGAGCCCGACACGGTGGGCCATCGCGCCGCCGCTGCGCACCGCGTGCTTCTCGAGGAGACGCATTCCTGCGGTCGTCTTGCGCGTGTCGTAGATGCGGGCGCAGGAGCCCTGGACCGCGTTGACGAAGGCCGAGGCCATGGTTGCGACGCCGGAGAGCCGGCCGACGAGGTTGAGGATGGTGCGTTCGAGCGCGAGGACGTGGCGTGCTTCGCCCTCGAGCACGCCGAGTGAAGCGCCTGCGGTGGCGCGGACGCCGTCCTCAAGGACCGGGGACCAGTGGGCATCGGCCTTGAAGACGTCGATGGCGAGCGCCACGCAGCCGAGGCCTGCGATGACGCCGGTGTCGCGGGCGACGAGGGAGGCGCGGAGGGATGCGCCTCGGGGGATGAGGGTGGCGCTGGTGATGTCGCCGGCTATGCCCTGGCTGCCGAGGTCCTCATCGCGCGCGAGTTCGAGGAGCCGGGTGACGAGCCCGGTGCGGCAGACCTCGCTCCATGCCTCGTGCAGCGTGAGCGTGTTGAGATCTCGCATGGGTGGACCCGTGGAAAAGGCGCCCGATCAGTCGGCGCGGCCCTTGATGCGCGCCACGACGCTGGTGGTGCTGCGGCCCTGTGTCAGCGGCGCGAGGACAACCTTCCCGCCTCCGGCCTTCACGAACTCGCCGCCGACCACTTCGTCCTGCGCATAATCGCCGCCCTTGACGAGCACGTCGGGGCGGACGGCCTCGATGAGGCGCATCGGGGTGTCCTCGTCGAAGACGATCACCATCGAGACGGACTCGAGCTCGGAGAGGATGTCGGCGCGGTCGTGCTCGTTCTGGACGGGTCGCTCGGGGCCCTTGAGCCTGCGCACCGAGTCGTCTGAATTGAGGCCGACGATGAGCGCATCGCCCTGCCCGCGCGCGAAGCGGAGCAGGCCGATGTGGCCCGCGTGCAGGAGATCGAAGCAGCCGTTGGTGAAGACGACGCGCTTGCCCTCGCGTCGGAGTGCGCCGACCTCGACGAGCGCTTCGTCGAGCGTGCGCTCCTTGCCGCGGACCTGGCCGTAGAGCGAGAGGACGCTCTTGTGGATGCGTTCGAGGGGGATGGGCTGCACGCCGAAGACCTCGACCTCAAGGCCCGCCGCCACGTTGGCGAAGCGGGTGGCGTCCTCCCAGGTCATGCCGTTGGCGCGGGCTGCCGCGAGCGCCGCCAGCACCATGTCCCCGGCGCCGGTGACGTCGTACACCTGACGTGCGACGGTGGGGACGTGGGTGGCGCGACCGCCCGCCTGTGCGAGCAGCGCGCCCTCACGGTCGAGCGTGAGCACCACGGCCTCGAACTTCTGTGCGTTGATGAGCCTCGTTCCGACCGCGCCCCATGCCTTGACGACATCTGCGCTCTGCGCGGGGGCGCCGCCGGCCTTCTCGGCCTCGCTTCGGTTAGGCGTGATGCAGGTGGCGTGGGCGTAGCGCGAGTAGTCGGAGATGGCGGCGGGATCGACGAGGACGGGGACGCCCGCGGCGCGAGCCGCGTCGATGACGGCGCGACAGACCTCGGGGGAGCAGACGCCCTTGTTGTAGTCCTCAAGGAGGACGACGTCGGCGCCTGGGAGGGCGCGACGGAAGCGGTCGAGGAGGACGCCCGCGTCGGCGTGCGCGATGGGCCCGCAGGACTCCCGGTCGACGCGGAACATCTTCTGGGGATGGCGGTGCTGCGCGAGGCCGATGACGGACTGCTTGAGGGTCGTCGGTCGGTCGGAGGCGTCGACGATGCCTTCGACGCTGACGCCCTCTTGCTCGAGGGCATCGCGTATTGCGCCGCCCTCGCTGTCGCGCCCGACGAGCCCGAAGGCCTCGACCTTGGCGCGCATGGCAACGAGATCGAGGCAGACGTTGGCCGCGCCGCCGGCGCGACGCTCGGTGCGTTTCACGGCGAGCACGGGAACTGGTGCGTCGGGCGCGAGGCGCTCGGCGTCGCCGTAGACGAGCTCATCCAGCATGAAATCGCCGACGACGAGCGCGCGGAACTCGCGCCAGTGGGCGAGCGCTTCGAGGAGGGATCGTTCGCGTGCGGCGGCCATGTCGGGTGGGGGAAATGCCGGGGTCCGGGGGATCAGGGGAGTCCGGGGGGCCGGGAGGACGAGGGGTTGAAGGGGAACAGTATCACCCCTGTCGCACGCAGGCCCGTTCCAGAAGGCCGAGGATTTCGCTCTCGCCCCATGCCCAGGAGATGGCGGCACGGGGGCGCCAGACCTGGGGGAGAGGCGTGTGGGGTCGCGCGCTGTGCGGCGTTGGCGCATCGGCGGGCGCTTCGGGCGGCATAGCGGCACGGAGCTTGACCCAGTCCTTGCCTGTGGTGAGGACGATGTCGCAGCGTCGGTCTCGGGCGCGCTCGAGCATGGTCTGGGTCCACGCGGGGCTGTAGCGCGCGTGATCGCGGAGCGCGTCGATGGAGTTGATGATGGCGCCGTGGGCTCGGGCCTGCGCCACGAATGCGCCCGGATTGCCGATGGCGCAGACGACATGGATGCGTTTGCCGTTGAGGGCGTCGGGGGCGCGGGCGCCTGTGGGTGTTTCGATGGATTCCCACTCGGTGTAGGCGCCGGCCACGGGGGCGCGGGGGTTGATGCGCGCGATGTTGTCTTTCAGGGCGCGGATGTCGCGCTCCGGTACAGCGTGTACGCGCGTCAGGATGACGGCGTGGGCACGCGAGAGTGAGGCCACGGGCTCGCGGAGCCAACCAGCAGGGAGGCAGCGGTCGTGGAACGGGTCGCGCGTGGCGTCGATGAGGACGAGGTCGGCGTTGCGCGCGACGAAGCGGTGCTGGAAGCCGTCGTCGAGTACCACGGCCTGGACGGTGGGGTCGCGCACGAGGAGGCCTCGGATCGCTTCGGCGCGTTTGGGGTCGGCAACGACGGGCGTGCGGAGGTCCCAGAGGCGTCCGAGATATTCCTCGTGCTCGTCGGAGCGGGCGTCGCGTGTGGCGCCGTAGCCGCGCATGGCGATGGCGGCGTGGACGGCGCGGGTGTGAAGCGCGCGCACGGCCCACATGACCATGGGGGTCTTTCCGGTGCCTCCCACGCTGAGGTTGCCGACGCTGATCACGGGGACGGGCATGCGCTCGACGCGTTCGCCGCGATCGAAGCGGGCGTTGCGTCGGCTGACGACGGACTGGTAGACGCGTGAGGCGAGAAGGCCGAGCGGACCGGGGAGGGGTGGCTTCGGCACGAGGAGCGCGGCGTCAGGGCGCGCGCTCCCCCTGCCCCTGGGGTCGACCACCGTTGCGCGCATCGTGCCGGGCGTTCGGCTCATCGACATGATTGTGCATGAGTTGCGACATGGCCGCTCGCGCCTCCCGGCCGAGCGCGGCGGAGATGGCCAGGTCGGTGAGCGCGAGGATGACCGCGCAGGCGACCATGATCAGCCCGAACGCCCAGACGGCCACGAACCAGGCGGGGCTGGTCTGCGGGCTGACGAGAGAGAAGCCGGCGCCGATGGCGGGCAGGCCGAGGAGCATGACCCAGCCGTTGGCCGCGCGGAGCCGACGGCGCCAGCGGGGCATCGGGACGCGCGCGAGCCAGGCCTGGTAGAGCGCGACGAGGCCCATGAGCGCGATGGTGACGGGCATCACGAGCCACGGCGAGAGCACCCCCGCGGACGTCACGACGCGTGCCCGGCACACGGGTTGCCCGCCAGCCAGCGGTCGAGCCTTGGGGTGAGGCGGCGCATCGGCAGGCCCATGATCGTCCCGGGGTCGCCCTCGAACTCGATGGGCCAGCCCGCTTCGAGGCGCTCGGCCAGGTTGTAGGCGCCTGCCTTGCCCTCCCACTGCCCGGAGGCAACGTACTCCTCGAGCACGCCTTCGGGGATGGCGCCCACACGGACGCGCGTGGCGTCGACAAGGATCTCACGCTCGCCGTCGAGCGCGACGAGTGCGGCGCCCGTGAGCACCTCGTGCGACCCTGCGGAGAGGCGTCGAAGGATGCGGCGCGCGTCATCGGCGTTTGCGGGCTTGCCGATCATCTCGCCGTCCTTGACGACGAGGGTGTCGGCGCCGAGGAGGACGGCGTCCGCGGCGCGCTCACGCGGCATGGTGCGGAGCGCGGAGGCGGCTTTGAGGTATGCGAGCGCGGCCACCCAGCGGCGCGGGGGGGCGTCACCGGGATCAAGAGCGGCGTCATCGAGGGGAGGGACGAGCGTCTCGTGCGCAAAGCCGGCCTCTCGCAGGAGGAGTGACCTGCGGGGTGAGACGCTGGCGAGGATGAGCTTCCGTGCTCTGGTCATGGTCCATCGTAGACGCGCACCGAGGGCGCCCCTGTCAGACGTTGTTCGGAAGCCGTGATGACTTCTTGCGTGGTGATGCGGTCCATGAGGGCGCGCCCCGCGGCTTCGTCCTTATGGGTGACGCGCTCGCCGGGCGCAACGTGTTGCAGGACATCATGTTCCCGCCGGTATGGGCCGACCCGGTCGATGCGTGTCGGTCCGAAAAGGCAGACGAGAGGGCGGTCGAAGCCGACGGCCATGTGCGCGGCGGCGGAGTCATTGGCGATGACGATGGCCGCGGATTCGACCAACGCCATGAGCTCGCCGACGGAGGTTTTGCCGACGGCGTCGACGATGCGGGGATCGGTTGTGGAGAGGTCGAGGAGCGGGGCGCACTGATCGCGCTCGCTTTTCCCTCCCACGACGACGACGCGTTCGACGTTGGTGTTCGCGAGCAGGTGCAGCGCGACGTCGCGGAAGCGGTCGATGGGCCAACGCTTGCCGGCCCATGCGGAGGTGGGCGCGAGAAGGGCATAGCGGGCGCCGGCGGAGAAACCGCGGGCCGAGTCGCGCCAGGCGTCGGTGGTGCAGAGCCGCATGTCGCGCACGGCGGGAATGCCTGCACCCTCGACCACGGCGAGCATGCGGTCGACGGTGTGCGTGTCGCGCGGCACGCGGATGCGCTCGGTCAGCCCCAGCCAGCCCAGCTCGCGCGCGTCGGCCAAGCCGATGCGACGGGGCGCGCGTGTGGACCAGGCGAAGAACCCGCTCCGCGCGAGGCCCTGCAGATCGATCACGAGGTCGTAGTTCGCGCTGCACAACGCATGGAGGAAGTCCCGCAACGCTGCGGCCGCGTGAGTGCTGCGCCACCAGTTGCGCAATTGGCCGCGCGCGAAGGGCACGATGCGTGTGAGCATGGGGTGAGCGGAAACAGCCTCTGAGTAGACGTCGCGCACGAGCCAGTCGATCTCGCTCTCGGGAAAGGCGGCGCGCAGGCTCGCCAACGCGGGCACGCTGCGGCACACGTCCCCCAGCGCAGAGGGGCGGATGATCAGGATTCGCTTGGGCGCTTCCACGTGGGCGGACTGTACCGGCGGGTCAGGCCGGGTAGGTACAGGAGGTCTTTTCGGTCTCCCACACCGTCACCTCGCGCAGACGCCCCCCCGCCGCCTCGATCTCGGGCGCCAGACGCTCGAAGCACGCGCGCGCGATGTTCTCGACGCTCGGCGTCACGCCCTTGTCCTCGCTGAACTCCGGGGCGTCCACGTTCAGGAAGGTATGGTCGTAGCGCGACACCACCCGCTCGTGCGTGATGCGCTCCAGGTCGGCAAGCGAGAAACGCGAGCCCTTCCCCACCTCCACGGCCGGCTCGACGTGGTAGTTGTGCCCGTGACCGCTGGGATGATTGCACTTGCCGAAGATGCGCCGGTTCTCCTCGGCGCTCAGGGATGCGACGTGCAGGCGGTGTGCCGCCGCGAACTCGAACCGCTGCCGCATGACCACGACGTCCATCCGGTCGATCTCCATCTCGAGGCTGTAGGTGGGGCTGAGACGCCAGCGGGCCCCGCAGAATCGGCCGTCCATCTCGCCGCGCATGGCCTCGACGATGCGCACGAGGACCGCCCCGGCGTCCCCCTCACCCTCGTCGCACGCGCGCTGGATGACGGGGATCGCGGCGCGACGTGCGGCCGAGTCCACCTCCGCGATGTTCACGAAGTACCCCGTGATCGCGTCGACCTTGCCGCGGGCGTGCACGTCCAGCTCGTAGTGCCGCCCGAGCCCGCGCATCGGCGGGTGGCCCGCGAAGCCGTTCGCGGCTTTGGTTTGGGTCGGCGGGGGTTCTCCCGCGCGCTGACCAGCGTCATTGACGCTGAAGCGGACTGTTCTGGTGAGTCGGACGGGCACGCGACCATCCTACGCGACGCACGCCGACCTACACTGTGGTCTGTCCCACACACGGAGATTCCTCATGAAGTGCTTCTGCTCCTGCCGCGGGTCCAAGTCCGGCGCCGCGATGATCCCGATCCTGGCCGCGTCCGGCGTGATCTTCATGAGCGCGGGCAGCCGCGCCGACAAGGACGATCCCGCGGCGCAGGCGCCGGCCGCATCGACGGCTGCGGACTATGCCCCACTCAAGCACACCCTGAAGCGCATCGACGGCAGCGAGCAGAACCTCGCGGAATATCGCGGCAAGGTGGTGATGATCGTCAACACCGCGAGCAAGTGCGGGCTCACGCCCCAGTACGAAGCGCTCGAAGCCCTGTACCGCAAGCACAAGGACGAGGGCTTCGTGATCCTCGCCTTCCCCGCCAACAACTTCATGGATCAGGAGCCCGGCTCGGACGCCCAGATCGACTCCTTCTGCAAGGAGACGTACGACGTCACCTTCCCGATGTTCTCCAAGATCTCCGTGAAGGGCGGCGACATGCATCCGCTCTACAAGCAGCTCACCTCCCTGCCCGACCCGCTCGGCGGGGAGATCCGTTGGAACTTCGACAAGTTCCTGATCGACCGCCACGGCAACGTCGTCGAACGCTTCCACCCCAAGACCAAGCCGGACGAGCCGCAGGTCGTCGAGTTGCTGGGCAAGCTCCTCGTCCAGCCCGTGCCCAAGGGCGCGTGAACCAGGCAACAACGTGCTGACCCCGGACGCCGCGGCTTAATCGCGGCGTTTTTTCTGTTCGTGAGCCGTGGGCTCCGCCCGGAAGCCCAGCAAACGCAGCGCGTTCAGCACGACCACCACCGTGCTTCCCTCGTGGAAGACCACGGCCCAGCCGATGCGCGCCTGTCCGAACGCCGCGAGCGGCGCCAGCACGACGATCACTCCCAGCGCAATCACCACGTTCTGAGCCACGATCACGCGCGCAAACTTCGCGAGGCGCACGACCGCGGAGAACTTCGAGAGATCGTCCCGCAGGAGCGCCACGTCCGCCGTCTCGAGCGCAACGTCCGACCCGGCTGCGCCCATCGCCACGCCCACGCTCGCCGCGGCCAACGCGGGCGCATCGTTCACCCCGTCCCCTACCATCGCGACCACGCCGTACTTCTCCCGCAGTTCGTCGATGGCGCGGACCTTGTCCTCGGGCAGCAGCTCGGCGCGGTGCTCGTCGAGCCCGAGCCGTTCGCGCAGCGCGGACGCCGTGCCCTCGTGGTCGCCCGTGAGCATCACCACGCGCTGCACTCCCAGGTCACGCAGCGAGTCGGCGAATCTCGGCGCGTCCGGCCTGGGCTCATCCCGGAGCGCGATCACGCCGAGGAAGCGTCCGGCCTTGCGCACCGCCACGGCTGTGGCGCCCTCACGCTGGCGCGCCGCCACGCGCTCGCGCACCTCGTGCGGCGCCTCCGGGAACATTTTGAGGCTGCCTATCTCGATCTCCAACCCTCGCGCCCACGCTCTCAACCCCTTCCCCACCACCTGCTGCACGCGCTCCGCGTTCAGACCGTCCCACCCGCGCGATGATGCCGCCTCGCACACGGCCTCCGCGAGCGGGTGGGCGCTGCCCGCCTCCGCGCTCGCCGCGGTGAACAGCGCCTCCTCCTCGCTCGCGCCCGAGAGCGCATCCACCGCAACGACCACGGGCTTCCCTTCCGTGAGCGTGCCCGTCTTGTCCACGGCCACGGCGCGGAGCCGGCCGAGCGACTCCAGATGCGCCCCGCCCTTGATGAGCACGCCCATGCGCGCTGAACGCGCCAGCGCGCTCAGCACCGCGGCGGGCGTCGAGATCGCCAACGCGCACGGCGAAGCCGCGGTAAGGAACGCCATCGACCGGTAGAACCACTCTTTCCACGCGCCCCACCCCCAACCCCATGCGGCGGGCCCGCCCACCAGCAACGCCGCGGTGGCGAACAGCACCACCGGCACGTAGTACCGCTCCACGCGCGCCGCGAGCAATTCGGTCGGAGAGCGCCGCGTCTGCGCTTCCTCGATGAGCCGGATGGCCTTGGCGAGCGTCGATTCCGACGCCACCTTCTCCACGCGCGCTTCGAGCAGCCCGTCCCCGTTGAGCGTGCCCGCGAACACCCGCGCCCCCTCGCTCTTCTCCGCGGGCGTGGATTCCCCCGTGATCGCCGACTCATCGACGGCCGAGTACCCGAGCGTCACAACACCGTCCGCCGGGCACCGCTCTCCCGGCCGGATCACGACCACGTCGCCGACGCTCAAGTCCTCCACCCGGACCTCGCGCACGCCCTCCGGCGTGCGCACGCTCGCCACGTCCGGCGCGATCTGGTTCATCCCCTCGATCGCGCGCTTCGCGCGGTCCATCGCGAGCGCCTCGCCCGCGTGCCCGAAGGCGAACAGCGTCAGCAGCAGCGCCCCCTCGGCCATGTGCCCGATGGCCCCGGCGCCGATCGCCGCCACGAACATCAAGAGATCGATGCTGAACTGCCTTCGCGCGAGCGAGAGCACCGCGTCCCGCGCTGCGCCGCTCCCGGCCGCGAGATACGAAAGCCCGTACAGCCCGAACACCGCCCATTCCGGCGCGCCCGCGCGCTCCGCGATGAACCCCGCCACGAGCGCCGCGGCGCCGCCCACCGCCTCGGCGAGCGGGTTGTTCGACAGCCCCCGGAACACCAGCCATGCCCGCTCCCAGGCCCGCTCCACGTGCAGGAACCGGCGCAGTCCCTCCTCCGACTCGCGCTCCCTGTGCGAGAGCGGCTTGAGCCGGAACCCCATGCGCGAGAGCCGCATCGCGATCTCCGCGAGCTGGCAGCGCGTCCGGTCGAACTCGATGCGCACGGTGCGCGACGGGAAACTCGCCGAGGCGCGCACGTTCGGCAGCCCCTCGAGCGCCGATTCGATCGCCGATTCGCTCGCGCGCGACACCATCCCGTCCACACCCAGCACCACCTGCGCCCAACGCTCCCGGATCGTCAGACCGGAGTGGCGAGCCCACCGCTCGATCGTGCCCGCCGACACCGCCTTGGGGTCGACCTCCGCCCGCAGCAGCGGTTGGCCCTCGTGCTCCGTCACTTCCGCGAGGTGGACGCCCGATTCGCCGCGCAGATGCGAGAGGAAGTGCTCCACTCGCGCGGCGCGCGACGCGTCGCCCTCCGGCGACACGAGCAGCGGGATCTCATAGATGGCGCGCCGGCCCGACATCGGGCGGCACGATACCCACGTCGGAGCATTCGCGCCGAAAGACGCGGCTCAGGAGGGCTTGGCGATCACGGTCACGCGCGACTGATCGGACACGACCACGCCGCCCTGCTTCTCCACCGTCACCGCGAACGCTGCGGGCGTCCGCACCGCGAGCTTGGCGTCGATCGGCACACGAGCCTCACCGCCCGCGCGCGGCGCGTCGAACACCCCGCCGTCGATCGGGTGCTTCTGGTCCGGGTCGATGATCCAGAGCTGGTACTGCAAGCCCTCTTCGAGCGCGGGCAGACCCGTGAAGGTCATGTAGCCCTCCTGCGCGCCCGTGCTGAACACCACCTCGCCGCGCACGTTGCGCCCCGTTTCGTCCGGGCCGGAAGCCCACGCCCAGCGGACCGCGTCCGGCAGCGCCGCGACGCGCTCGAGCGGCAGAGCACGAGGCGTCGATCGCGGCGACCACCACGCCACCGCCGCGAGCGCGAGGCACGCCGCGGCCGCGAGCCAGCCCAGCCCGGCCCACAGGCCGCCGCCCGACGGCTGCCGGAGCGGGATCGTCCGTGTCTGCGGGTCAGGGCGACGGGCGACGCCGCCGCGCTGCTGCTCCGACGCGAAGCCCGCCGCGCTCGCGTGCAGCTTCGTGCGCACCGACGCGGGCGCGGGCTCGAGCGCGACGCCGGCGAGCGCCGGGTCGAGCATGGCCGCGGCCAGCTCGAACGCTTCGCGATCACTCTCGCTCATTCCCAGCATGGCTTCGAGACGTTCGATCTCCACCATCTCCTCGCGCGAGACCCCTTGCGTCGCGAGATCGGCGTACAGCTGCATCAACCGGTCGCGTGGCTGCATCTGGCTCATGACGCGGCCTCCGCGGTGAGCGTCTCTCGCAGGCGCATCAGCCCCCGACGCACGTGCGTCTTGACCGTACCGAGCGGGAGGCCCGTGATCTCCGCGATCTGCGTGTGCGTCTTGCCCTGCTGCACCGCCAGACTCAGCACCTTCCGCTGCTCCTCGGACAGCTCCTCCATGGCGCGCATGGCTCGGCGCGCGTCCTCCGAGACCGGCTCCGCCCCGGGATGCACGCCACCGGCCACCGACGCCTCCACCCACTCCGAGCCCGACACCTCCTCGATGCGGCGCGAGCGACGACGCAAGCGGTCGATCATCCTCCGACGCGCGATCATCACCACGAACGCGGCCTCCGACGCCACCGACGGATCGAACCGCCCAGCGCTCCTCCACAGATCGACGAACACCTCCTGCACCGCGTCCTCGGCCTCCACGCGCGCCCCGCCGCCCAGCAGCCGACGCGCAACGCTCCACACAAGATCGGCATAGCGGTCGACACACTCGCGCGTCGCTTCCGCATCGCCTCTTGCCACGCGCTGGAGTATCGACTCGCTCACCGTCGTACGCCCACTCCTGGTCCGTGCGATCCGTCGCGTGCGTCTCGACGCCCGCGACGCTCCCCTGGCCCGCACGCTGCGCCGCGCCGGCAGACCGACCGGCGCTCGCAGTATCACGATTTCACACAACGCTGACAAATCGGCCGCCCTCACGCGCAGCCACGATCCACAATCGGCGCCGCCCGGGTGTCCCCGGCGCGAGCCGAGCCGCCCGCGCGCCCCGGCGCGAGCAGCGGAGGAAAAGACACGAGAGACTCAGTTCTTCGGCGCGGGGGGCATGATCACCGTGTCGATGACGTGAATGACGCCGTTGCTCGCGCCCACGTCCGTCTTCACGACCGTCGCGTTGTTGATCATCACCTTCCCGTTCTCGACCTTGATCGTGACCGGCGAGCCCTGCACGGTCTTGGCGCTCGTCATCTTGACCACCTGGTCCGACGTCACCTTCCCGGGCACGACGTGGTACGTGAGGATGCCCGCGAGCGTCGCGCGGTTCTCCGGCTTGAGGAGCGAGTCCACCGTCTCCTTCGGCAGCTTCGCGAACGCCTCGTCCGTCGGCGCGAACACGGTGAAGGGGCCGTCCCCCTTCAGCGTCGACACCAGCTCGGCCTTCTCGAGCAGCATCGCCAGCGTCTTGAACTGACCCGCGGAGACCGCCACGCCAACCACGTCTCCGCCCGAGGCCTGACCGCCGCCGTACGCCGCAGGCGTCGCCACCGCGCCGCCGCACGACCCGCCCCCGGCCAGCGCCACAGCGCTCAGTCCCACACACGCACACGTCACACCTACCATTTGTCGAATCACGCGTCCTGCTCCGTTCATGTAACTCCGGGACGCACGCGCCCCGCCATTCCTGGGGGATGACCCTCATCGCCCACAGCGAAGCCTTCGCGAATCCCGCCGAGGCGGATTCACGACCGTCCGACAAGCTGCCGATACCTCACTTTTGAGTCGGATTGTTTGGTTATCCCACACTTGCTCGCACAGGAGCTCCACACATGAACAAGAGCATCATGCGATGGGCCGTGGCCCTGGTGTGCGCGCTCGCGCTCATCTCGGAACACGCCATCACCCCCGCGCACGCGACCTCGCACAACTTCCCTTCCTCGCTCGTCGCCACGGGCGATTTCGACGGCGACACCTACCTCGACATCGTCGTTGCAGACCCGATGACCAACGAGTGCTCCATCCTGCTCAACAACGGATCTGAGGTGTTCTCCGTGCGCGACCCCATCGCGCTGACGGTCGGCAAGCGTCCCTCCGACGTCGTCGCTGCGGACTTCGACCTCGACGGCTACATGGACCTCGCGGTCGCATGCGAAGGCTCCGGCGCCGTGTACATCTTCCTCAACTCCTCGACCAGCCCCGGCACGTTCACCTCGTCGACCATCACCGTTCCCGCGCCCTCGTGCTTGGCCGCGGGACGGCTCTCGCTCGACCCCGACCCCGATCTCGCGGTCGGCTCCGCAGCGAACAACTCGGTCTCCATCCTCGTGAACCAGGGCAACGGCACGTTCGTTGCGCACCCCCCGATCACCAGCGCGGGTGGCGCTGACGGCATCATCGTTGCCGTCGACATCGGCGACCTCGACAACGACAAGGACCTCGAGGAGCTCGTGACCATCGCCAACATCTCGGGCGCCTCGCCCGTCCAAGGGCGCGTCATCTCACGCTTCCTCGACACCGACGTCGACCCCGAGGACCCCGTCATCGTCAACGCCGCCTACACCACCGCGCTCCCCGCCTCCTACACCCCCGTCGACGGCCTCCTCCATCAACTCGATAACGACGCGAACGGCCTCGACGACCTCGCCATCGCCGCCACCACCACCAACGCCGTGCTCTACCTCAAGAATCTCGGCCCCGATCCGTACAACGACCAGTGGCTCGGCTTCGCCAGCGCCGAAACCTACGGCCCTATCTCCGCCGCGCCCACCGCGATCGCGGCTGGCCTGCTGCCCCCTCCCGACGGGTACGCCGACCTCGCGGTCGTCCTCCCTTCCGTCTCCGAGATCGTCATCCTCACCAACAACGGCACCCCGAGCCCCCAGTTCACGCTCGGCTCGCCCACCGCATCTCCCGCGGGCGGACACCTGTGCGTCTCCGACCTTGCCGGCGATGACGACCCCGACATCGTCCTGCCGGGCGGGTTCATCTCCTACTAGCCCGGCCAGACCCGGGAACCGTCCGCACGCTCGCGCATCTTGACGAGCGGCCCCCTACAGGGGAAAAAACGAAGCCGAGCCCCCCGATCCCTCGCGCCCGCACGTGGCGTCTCGATGGGCGGGGTCGGTTTCCTTTTCCGTCGGACCACCACATCCCAAACAACCACAGCGCGCAGACACACACCATGTCCAAGCCAAAGCAATCCCCAACCCCCCACCACGTCGCGCCCCCCATGATCCGCGCCGAAGGCCTCACCAGAACCTTCGGCCCCTTCTACGCCGTGCGCGACGCATCCTTTGAGATCCCCAAGGGTCAGGTCGTCGCCTTCCTCGGCCCCAACGGCGCAGGCAAATCCACCACGATGCGCCTCCTCACCGGCTACCTCGCGCCCACCTCCGGGCGCGCATTCATTGCCGGCATCAACGTCCAGGACAACCGCCTCGAAGCCGCGCGACGCCTGGGCTATCTCCCCGAGAACGGCCCGCTCTACGACGACATGACCACCCGCGCACATCTCGAGTTCTTCGGGCGCGCCCGCGGCCTCTCCCCCAAGGACCTCGCCTCGCGCATCGAACGCGTCGTCGATCAGTGCAGGCTCGCCGACGTCATCGGCAAGCCCGCGGGCAAACTCTCACGCGGCTATCGCCAACGACTCGGCATGGCCCAGGCCCTCCTCCACGACCCCGACGTCCTCATCATGGACGAGCCCACAGCCGGCCTCGACCCCAACCAGATCGACCACGTCCGCGACCTCCTCCGCTCCCTGGCCTCCTCCAAGACCATCCTCCTCTCCACCCACATCCTCCAGGAAGTCCGCGCCGTCGCGCAACGCGTCCTCTTCATCCACCAGGGCCGCATCGTCCACGACGGAACCGTCGACTCCCTCGGCGCCGACGAGCGCGCCATGGAACGCCGCTTCCACGAACTCACCCGCTCCTCCGAACGCAAGTCCGCCTGACGCACACTCCCTTACACCACACACAGCCATGCAGACCCACGTCATCACCGCCGTCTTCCGACGCCAGTTCGCCGCGTACTTCGCCACGCCCGCCGGCTACGTCTTCATCACCATCTTCGTTTTCCTGGCTGGCCTCGCCGCGTTCTGGACTCCCGCCTTCTTCCAGCGAAACCTCGCCAACCTCGACCAGCTCAACGCCTGGTTCCCCATGCTCCTGGTCTTCATCGTCCCCGCCATCGCGATGTCCGCGTGGGCCGACGAGCGACGCCAAGGCGCCGACGAACTCCTCCTCACCCTCCCCGCGCGCGACTCCGAACTCGTCCTCGGCAAATACCTTGCCTGCGCCGCCATCTACACCGTCGCGCTCGCCTTCTCCGTCATCGGTCAGCTCGGCGTCCTCTACTACCTCGGCACCCCCGACGCGGGCCTCCTCTTCTCCACCTACCTGGGCCAATGGCTCGCCGGCGTCTCCCTCCTCGCCCTCGCCATGGCCGCAGCCTCACTCACCGCCAACATGACCGTCGCGTTCATCCTCGCGGCCGTCCTCTGCGCACTCGTTGTCGGCGCCGCGCTCCCAGCTCGCCTCAACCCAGACTCACCGCTCTCCTCCATCCTCAGCGCCATCGCGCTCCCCCCGCGCTTCGTCGACTTCGGGCGCGGCGTCATCACCCCCGACAACGTCTTCTACTTCCTCGCCCTCTCAACCATCGGCCTCTGGGCCAACGTCTTCATCATCTCCCGCACGCACTGGGCCGGCGCCCCCGGCGCTCCCAAGCGCTCCTCACTCGCCTCCGTCCGCTTCATCGCCTACCTCGTCGCAGCGGGCGCCCTCACCACCATCCTCGCACGCACTCCCATCCGCGCCGACGCCACAGCAGAGCGCCTCTGGACCCTCGCGCCCGAAACGCGCAGCCTCCTCCGCGATATCCCCCAGGACCGCACCGTCCTCGTCACCGCGTACGTCTCCCCCGCGACCGACACGCCCGCCTCCTACACCCAGACGCGCGAGAACCTGCTCGGCGTCCTCCGCGAGTTCGATCGCTCCGCCTCCGGCCGCATCGCCCTCAAGGTCGTCGAGACCTCTCCCTTCTCAGACGAAGCGCGCGACGCCTCCAAGAACTTCAAGATCGAGCCGCGCACCATCCCCCCCTCCCCCGACGATCCCGACCAATCCATGAAGCAGGTCTACCTCGGCGTCGCCGTGGCCTCCGGCCCCGACCAGACCGTCATCCCCTTCCTCGCCAAAGGCCTCTCCCCCGAATACGAACTGGCCCGCGCCGTGCGCACCGTCTCCGCGCGCGACCGCAAGAACATCGGCATCCTCGAGACCGAAGCCGCCCTCTTCGCGCGCTTCAACTTCCAGACCTTCACCCCAGGGCGCGACTGGCCCATCGTCGCCGAACTCCGAAAGCAGTACGAGGTCACCAAGGTCGCCCGCCGCGCGCCCATCCCCAACGACATCGACGCGCTCATCGTCGCGCAGCCCTCCACGCTCACCGACGGTGAACTCACCCACGTCCTCGACTGGATCAAGCAGGGCAAGCCCACCCTCATCCTCGAAGACCCGCTCCCCCTCGCCAACCCCGCCATCGCCACTTCCGAGCCGCGCGAAGCCACGCGCAATCCGATGCAGCAACAGCAGCAACCCCAGGACCCCAAGGCGAACCTCGCGCCGCTCTGGAAGCTCCTCGGCGTGCAGACCAACGCCAAGCGCGTCATCTGGGACGGCTACAACCCGCGACCAAGCCTCGCCGACCTCCCCCCCGAATTCGTCTTCGTCGCCGCGGAACGCTCCGGCCGTTTCCGCGCCGGCGCCAAGCAGGACACGCCCGCCATCAGCGGCTTCAACGACCGCGATCCCATCTCCTCCGGGCTGCAGGAACTCGTGATGATGGCCCCCGGCGCCGTCACCCAGGGCCCCACCGAGCCCAACATCCCCGCCCCCACCTTCACCCCCCTCCTCCTCACCTCCTCCGCATCCGGCTTCGTCAACTACGACGAGGTGCTGCAGCGCACCTTCTTCGGCCCCGCGGGCTTCAACCCCAACCGACGCTTCAACCAAACACCCGAGATGTCCGTGCTCGCCGCGCGCATCACCCGCGCCGGCGCCCCCCCCAAGGACTCAGCCGCGGCCGCGGACGAGCCGCCCACCGAAGGCCCCTCCCCCGCTGAGGCCGCCTCCGCCGCGCCCCCTCCCCTCAACGTCATCTGCATCGCCGACCTCGACATGATCTCCGAGGTCTTCTTCTCGCTCCGCGAAGAGGGAGCCGCGGACTTCGAGTTCGACAACGTCACCTTCATCCTCAACGCCGTCGACACCCTCGCGGGCGACGAGTCCCTCCTCAACCTCCGCAAGCGCCGCGCCGCCCACCGCACGCTCGACCGCATCGAGGCCCGCCGCCTCGCCCAGCAGGAAGCCACACAGCAGGCCATCGACAACGCGAACGCCGAGGCCGAGAAGGAACTCTCCCTCGCGCGCGACCGCATGAACGCCAAAGTCAAGGAGATCGAGGCCCAGAAGGACCTCGACGACACCACCCGGCGCATCATGATCGAGTCCGTTCGCCAGACCGAGCAGCGCCGCCTGGACGTCCAGTCCGCGGCCATCGAGGACGACAAGCAGCAACGCATCGCCGACGCCCGCGCTGACGCACGACAGGAGATCTCCCGCATCGAGATGAACATCCGTCTCGCCGCCGTCGCGCTCCCCCCCATCCCCGCGCTCCTCCTTGCAGGCATCGTCTTCGTCCGCCGTCGCGCGCTCGAGAGCGAAGGCGTCTCCCGCGAACGTCTCCGCTGATTCACCAGTCACACACACCAACACACAGCCATGAACGACAACGCCAAGACCCTCATCGCCGTCCTCATCGCCGCAGGCCTCGCCTCAGCCGCCTGGCTCACCGCGCCCAAGCCCCGCGCCGCGGCGCAATTCTCCGACGTCGGACAGCTCCTCTCCCCCAGCCTCACCGATCCGCTCGCGGCCAAGTCCCTCGAGATCATCTCGTTCGACCAGAACACCGCCTCCTTCTCCGCCTTCAAGGTCGAGTTCAACGGCAAGCAGTGGGTCATCCCCTCACACTACAGCTACCCCGCCGACGCCGAGACCAAAATGGCCCAGGCCGCCTCAGCATTCGTCGGCCTCCACAAGGAGTCCGTCGTCTCCGACTCTCCCGCCGACCACGCGGCCCTCGGCGTGCTCGCGCCGGACGACGACACCGCGCCACTCGAAGGGCGAGGCACGCGCGTCGTCATCCGCGACACGAACGGCGCCGTCCTCTCCGAGATCATCCTGGGGCGCGACGTCCCCGATGAGCCCAACGCGCAAGCCCCCTCCAACAAGCGCTACGTCCGACTCGCCGGCTCCAACCGCGTCTACACCACCACCCTCACCGGCTCCGTCTCCACGCGCTTCACCGACTGGATCGAGACAGACCCCCTCCGCGCAGCCACAGGCGCCGACATCCTCGAAGTGGCCTCGAATCGCTACCGCATCGACGACAAGACCGGCTCCACCACCGACCACCAGCGCGTCGAACTCACCCGCCCCATGACCGACGCCGGCGTCCCCGGCGTCTGGGCGCTCAACGCGGAGCCCGGCGGACCTCCGGGGCCCGATCAGGAGATCAACCCCGCCCGCGCCGACCGGCTCCTCAACGCCCTCAACTCCATCAAGATCGTCGGCGTACGCCCCAAGCCGGCCAACCTCGCCAACATCCTCGCCGGAACCGCCGCGCCCGGCGCCAACATCAACGCCGCGGACATGCTCTCCCTCCAGTCCCGCGGCTTCTACCTCACCGAACGCAACTCCCTCGTCTCCTCCCAGGGCACACTCTCCGTCGGCCGCTCCGACGGCGTCCGCTACACACTCATGTTCGGCGAAGTCGCCCCCGGCGCCGGGCTCGAACTCTCCGCGGGCCTCGACGCCCCCGACAAGCAGCCCGATGCAGCCCCCGAATCCGCCACCCACCGCTACCTCTTCGTCACCGCGGCCTTCGACGAATCCCTCCTCCCTCCCGCCCCCACTCCACCGACCCCTCCCGCAGCCTCCACACCGACAGAGCCCGCGCCCGAAGGCTCCGCTGAGAACGAAGACAAGCCCGCCGAGGATGCCGAGTACGCTGCAGCCAAGGCCGCGTACGACTCAACCCTCGCCGAGCGCGAAGAGAAGATCAAGCAGGGCAAGAAGGCCGCCGACGATCTCGCCAAGCGATTCTCTCCCTGGTACTACGTCATCGACGCCTCATCCTTCGACGCGCTCCGCCCCACGCGCGACGAGCTGCTGACGCTCAAGTCCTCCAACGCGCCCGGCGTGCCGCAACCGACTCCCGTGATGCCCGTCCCGCCCGGCGAGTGATCGTCGCGCTCGCGCCTCCCCGTGCGCGCACACGCTACCCTCTCGCGCGATGCACGCGCTCGCGCTCCAACACACGCTCGCACTGACGGAGCCCGGGGCCACCGCGCTCTTCCTCGTCATCTTCGGCGTGCTCATGGCCGCCAGCGTCCTCCTCAGCCGCGCGCTCGACCGCTTCGGCATCCCCGTCGTTCTTCTCTTCCTCATCCTGGGCATGCTGGGCGGCTCTGAAGGGCTCGGCGGCATCGCCTTCGACGACTTCCACTTCGCGTTTCAGGCCGGCGCGATCGCACTCATCCTCATCCTGCTCGACGGCGGTCTCAGCACCAGATACGCCTCCATCCGCGAGAGCGCCAAGCCAGCCGCCCTCCTCGCAACCCTCGGCGTCCTCGCCACCGCCGCGCTCGTTGCCGCCTTCGCCCGGCTCCTGGGCCTCCCGTGGCAGCAAGCCCTCCTCGTCGGCGCCATCGTCTCCTCCACCGACGCCGCAGCCGTCTTCGCCGTCCTCCGTGGCGGACGACTCGCCCTCAGACGCCGCGTCCAATCCACTCTCGAGGTCGAGTCCTGCGTCAACGACCCGATGGCCGTCATCCTCACCACGGCCATCGTCGCTTGGGCGTCCACCGGCGCCGCACCAGGTTGGCGCCTCGTTCTTCTCGTCCTCCTCCAACTCGCCGTAGGACTCATCGTCGGCATCGCCTGCGGCCACCTCGCGCGGCTCGCCCTCGCGCGTGTCCGCATCTCCACCGCAGCCCTCTTCTCCGTCATCACCCTCGCCTCCGGCTTCATCTCTTTCGGCCTCGCAACACTCCTCGAAGGCAGCGGGTTCCTCGCCGTCTTCGCAACCGCCGTCGTCCTCGGCAACGGCCCCCTCCCCTACCGAACCGGACTCATCCGCATCCACGAAGCGCTCGCATGGCTCAGCCAGATCGCCATGTTCCTCATGCTGGGCCTCCTCGTCTTCCCCTCGCGCCTCCTCCCCGTGGCGGGCATCGGCCTCGCGCTCGGCCTCTTCCTCGCCATCGTCGCCCGACCCCTCGCCGTCGCCGTCCTCCTCGCGCCCTTCCGCTTCCCCAGAAAAGAAGCCGCGTACGTCGGCGTCGTCGGTCTCCGTGGCGCCGTGCCCATCGTCCTCGCAACCATCCCCGTCATGGCCGGCCTGCCCTCAGCCGATCAGGTCTTCCACGTCGTCTTCTTCATCGTCGTCGTCAGCACGCTCATCCCGGGCGCGAGCATCGTCCCCCTCACGCGCCGCCTCCGACTCCAGGAGCCCACGCCCCCAGTCCCGCCAGCCGCGCTCGAGATCGCTTCGCTCCGAGAGCTCGACGGCAACATCCTCTGCTTCCACATCGACGACACCATCGCCGTCTGCGGCGTCAGCCTCGCGCACATCCGCTTCCCCGACACCGCAGCCGCGCTCCTCATCGTCCGCGGCCCCGAACTCATCGCGCCCCGAGGACAGACCGTCCTCCAGCCCCACGACTTCGTGTATGTCCTCTGCAGGCCCGACGACCGCCCCTACATCGAGCTGCTCTTCGGCGCGCCGCAAATCGCCACCCGACAGGCCGAGGACCGCTGACCCCGCTCTGTGCCCGAATCCCCCCCGGACCCCCTCCACACGACCGAAATGGCGACGGGCGGACTCGAACCGCCGACCTAGGGGTTATGAATCCCTCGCTCTAACCACCTGAGCTACATCGCCGACAAGGCCGAAACTCTAGCCCCTCCCCCCGGCTCGTCAACGCCCCCTCATTTCCGCAACTGCGTCAGCACCCCCGACGCCCATCTCCGGTGGTGCACGTCCTCCCAGCTCCCGCCCGCGCTCGGCGCCACGCTCTCCACCGTCACGAACGACCTTGGCGCATGCTCCGTCACCACCCGCTTCACCGACTCCACCGACTTCCGCTTCACCACCGTAAACGCCACCTCGACCGGGCCCGACCTACCCTTCCCCTCCACCTGCGTCACGCGGAACCCCTCCTGCCGCAGACGCTCCGACACCATCGTCCCCTCATCCTTCCCGTCCGGGTTCACGATCCGCACCATCCGGTACCCCAGCGCCACGCGATCCTCGATCGTCATCCCCAGCACCACGCCCGCGGCAAACCCCAGCGAGTACGCCGCAACCGCCGTCCAGTTCGCCAGCGAGATGTACTTCAGCACACCGCCCACGGCCACCACCCAGATCGTCACCTCCACGAACCCCAGCGCCCCGGCCAGCCACTTCCGCCCCGACAGCATCAAAATCGTACGAAACGTGTTGATCGACACGTCGCACACGCGCGCCAGGCACACAAGAATCGGGATGAACCAGGGCATCTGCTGCATCAAAACGCGTCCGTCAAAACTCCAAGCAATCACGCCGCAGCGCGCCGCGCACTCGTCCCTGCCACACGCTGTCTCGTCCCCCGAGTTCCCGCGCGAACCCTATCACATCCGCCCCGCCCCGGCCCGCGCCCCGACCTTCAACTCCGCGTTCCCCACCGGCCGAACCCACCTCCCGACGTCCGCCGTAGGGTCCTTCCGACGAATCGCCGCGGCAATCAGCCCCATGAACATCGGCTGCGGCGTCAGCGGCCGGCTCGTCAGCTCCGGGTGATACTGCGACCCGATGAAGAACGGGTGCTTCACGCCCGAACCGCTCTCCATCCCGGGCAGCTCCATCACCTGCATGATCGGGTGCTTCGGATGCCGCCCCGAGAACGACATCCCCGCCTTCTCCAACCTCTCCACAAACCGGGGATCAACCTCGTACCGATGCCGGAACCGCTCGCGCACCAGCGTCTTGCCCCCGTGCAGCCACGACGCCAGGCTCCCCTCCGTCAGCAGCACGTCCTGACCCCCCAGGCGCATCGTCCCCCCGAGCCGCTCAATCTTCTTCTGCTCCGGCAGCTCGCTGATCACCGGATCCGCGCACCCCGGATCAAACTCCGTCGAGTTCGCCGCAGCCAGCCCCAGCACGTTCCGCGCAAACTCGATCACCGCGATCTGGAACCCCAGACAGATCCCCAGATACGGAATCCCGTTCTCTCGGCAGTGCTTCGCGCACGCGATCTTCCCCTCAACACCCCGCGACCCGAACCCCCCCGGCACGATCACCGCGTCCAGATCACGCAGGTGCTCCGCCACGTTCCCGCCCGTGATCTCGTCCGTCTCGATCCACTCCAGCGCCACCTCACACCCAAGATGCGCCCCGCAGTGCTCCACGGCCTTGTCGATCGACGCATACGCGTCCCGCAGCGACGCATACTTCCCCGTCAGACCCACCCGCACCCGCCGCGCCTTCGGCGCCGACAGCGACCGCGAGAACTCCATCCACTCATCCCGCGCCGCGTCCTCCTGGGCAGGATCAACCCGATCGTGCAGCCCCAGCACGCTCAGAATCTCCCGATCGATCCCCGCGCGCCGGATCGAATCCGGAATCACGTAGATGCTCGACCGATCATGCATGCTCACCACGCGCCGCAGCGGCACGTTCGAGAACATCGCGATCTTCTGCATCACCGTCGTCGTGCACGGGCTGCTCGCTCGGCAAGCGATGATGTGCGGCTGAATCCCCGCCTCCATGAGCCGCTTGATCCCCAGCTGCGCCGCCTTGCTCTTCTGCTCGCCCAGCGCGGGCGGCTCGATCACATATGTCAGCGCCACGAAGCACGTCGAGCCCTCCCCCTCCTCGAACGCCAGCTCGCGCAGCGCCTCGATGTAGAACGCGTTCTCGTAATCCCCCACGGTCCCCCCCACCTCGACGAAGATCACGTCCGCCGGGTTTTTCCCGTCCCCCTTCATGGCCAGCTCGCGCAGCTTCCGCTTCACCTCACCCGTCACGTGCGGGATCATCTGCACGTCCCGCCCGAGATACCCCCCCTTGCGCTCGCGCTCCAGCACCTCCGTGAACACCTGCCCCGCCGTCACGAAGTTCCGCCGCGACAAGTCCTGGTCGAGCATGCGCTCGTACGTCCCCAGGTCCATGTCGCACTCCGTCCCGTCGTCCAGCACGAACACCTCGCCGTGCCGGAACGGGTTCAGCGTCCCCGAATCCACGTTCAGATATCCCTCCATCTTGATCGGAGAGATCACCAGCCCCTTGTCCTTTAGCAGCTTCGCGACGCTCGACGCGAAAATCCCCTTCCCCAGACCCGACATCACCGTCCCCACCACCACCACGTACTTGTGCCGCCCCTTCCGGTACCCCTCCGGCACAGGCGAGTAGAACTCCGTCGTCTGCGATGTATGACCCGGCGTGGCGAGCAGTTCCGCGCCACAAACCGACACCCCGCCCGCACTCCCGCGCGGGCCCGACGAAGATTCTTCCGAGACGGGCATTCCCTATCGTATCCGCGCCGCGCCATCTCACAAGTCGCAACGCTCCCGCTACATTCCAAAGCCCACGTCACCCCATAACCCGACGGAGCCACGCATGCCCCGCGCCAGAGCCCTCGCGCTCCTCCCACTCACCGCGCTCCTCCTCTCCTCTGCCCTCGCCGCCGACGACCGCTTCGACCCCCAATCCGGCCGCGACCTCCGCAACTATCCCCCCAACTGCCCCGCCGACCTCACGCGCATGGTCCTCCGCATCGACATCCCCGACATGTCGACGCCCCGCTTCTCCGCCGTCGAAACCCTCTCCCTCATCCCCACCTCCACACCCCTCTCCTCCCTCTCCCTCAACGCCCCCTTCCTCCTCATCGAGTCCGTCACCCACCAGGGCCGCGCGCTCTCCTTCTCCCACGACGGCGACACCCTCGACATCTCCTTCGATCCCCCACTCACCCCCTCCTCCGAAACCTCCATCGACATCACCTACACCTGCACCGATCCGCCGGACGGCCTCATCTGGACCCTCACGCCACCCTCCGACCTCATCCCGGGCGGCGCCCAATCCCCCGGCTTCGCGCCCCAGATCCACACCCAAGGCCAGCCCGAGTCCAACCGCTACTGGTTCCCCACACACGACTCGCCCAACGAACGCTTCGCCTCCGAACTCATCGTCACCGTCCCCGAAGGCTTCCTCGTCTCCTCCAACGGCCACCTCGCCTCCGCCTCCACCACCAACGCCCGCACCACCTACCACTGGGTCCAAAACCTCCCCCACCCCGCCTACCTCGTCTCACTCGTCGTCGGCAAGTTCGACGTCGTCGACCTCGCCAAGCCCGGCGACCGCACGCCCCTCCCCGTCTACGTCCCCCCCGGCCTCGCCTCCAGAGTCCACGACACCTACGCCCGCACGCGCGACATGCTCCGCGTCTTCGAAGAACGCTTCGACGAGCCCTACCCCTGGGACCGCTACGCCCAACTCGTCGTCTGGAACTTCCAGGCCGGCGGCATGGAAAACACCTCGGCCACCTCCCTCTACGACACCGCCGTCTTCGACCAACGCGCCATCAACGACCGACAGGACCTCGACGGCCTCATCGCCCACGAGCTCGGCCACCAGTGGTTCGGCGATCTCCTCACCTGCAACTCATGGGAGCACATCTGGCTCAACGAAGGCTTCGCCTCCTACACCGAGTCCATCTGGTTCGAAGCCCGCGACGGATACGACCAGGGCTACCTCGAAGACGTCTGGGTCACCCTCCGAGGCATCGCCCGCTCCGACCGCATCGCCCCCGACGACAAATCCCCACTCCGCACCGGCATGGTCTCCAACGTCTACGCCCACCCCGACGAGACCTTCCGCCGACGCTCCAACCCCTACCCCAAGGGCGCCTCCATCCTCCACATGCTCCGCATCTCCCTCGGCGACCACGTCTTCTTCAAAGCCGTTGCCGACTACATCGACCAGCACCGTCTCTCCACCGTCGACACCGACGACTTCCGCAAGGCCCTCGAGCACGCCTCAGGCCGCTCCCTCGAGCACTTCTTCGCGCAATGGGCCTACCGCCCCGGCACGCCCCAGCTCACCCTCTCCGCCTCGTGGAAAGAATCCTCCAAGTCCCTCCGCCTCTCCGTCGAACAATCCCAGCGCATCGACACCGACCTCCCCGCCTTCGTCTTCTCCCTCCCCGTCCACGTCCGCGTCGGCGATGAAACGCGCGTCATCACCATCGACGTCGACTCGCGCCGCCACGAACAAACCATCGAACTCCCCTCCGAGCCCGCCTGGGTCGCCTTCGATCCCTTCCTCTCCGTCCTCGCCAACCCCACCCTCAAAGTCCCCGACGCCTGGCTCATCGCGCAGCTCAACGACGGCCCCACACTCCCCTCTCGTCTCGACGCCGCCCGCGCCCTCCGCGAGCACCCCTCCCCGGCCGTCAACAACGCGCTCGGCTCCATCCTCTCCGACCCCTCCCTCCACCACCGTCTCCGCCGCGTAGCCGCCGATTCCCTGGGCGTGCTCGCCGCGGACGACGCTCTCTTCGACGCCCTCTCCTCCACCCACGACGACCCCCGCGTCCACGCCGACG
This sequence comes from Phycisphaerales bacterium, assembly GCA_050174775.1. Taxonomy (GTDB): domain Bacteria; phylum Planctomycetota; class Phycisphaerae; order Phycisphaerales; family UBA1924; genus CAYPGJ01. The sequence goes on along the minus strand of JBFXJP010000001.1, from coordinate 433,132 downwards.
CGCTCGAAGCCCTCTCCACCGCCTCACCGCGCCGCGCCGACGCCGTCTCCCTCTTCGCGCGACTCGCCGCCGACGACAACGCCCCCTACGCCGTGCGCGCGCAGGCCCTCCGCAACCTCGGCTCAACCCGCGACGCCTCCCACCTCCCCCTCATCACCAACGCCCTCTCTGCGCGCTCCCAGTCCGATCAGGTCCGCCTCGCCGCGCTCCAGGCCCTCGCCGCGCTCGACGAGAAAGAATCCCTCGACGCCGTCATCCCCTACCTCGACATCGCCTACTACGCCCGCACCCGCGCCGCCGCGTGCTCCGTCACCTCCACACTCGCGCACCACGACCCAGCCAAGGCCTTCCTCGCCCTCGAACCCCACCTCAAGGACCGCTCCGAGCGCGTCCGCGCCGCCGCCATCAGCGCCATGGGCGCCGTGAAGGACCAACGCGCGATCGACGCCCTCCGCGCACGCGCGAGCGCCGAAACCCTCGAATCCTTCCGCGACCGCGCCAAACGCGCAGCCGACCGCGCGGCCGGAATCCTCTCCGGCGACGACACCGACTCCCTCCGCGACGAACTCGGCCGTCTCTCCCGCGAACTGGCAGACCTCAAGAAGTCCTTCGAGAAGTCCCAGGCCGAAGAAAAGCACTAACCCCCGCGCACGCCCCACCGCGCGACGAACGCCTCATACTGCTCTCTCGTGTCGATCCCCTGCTGCCCCGCGCGCACCACCCCCACCCCGATCCCCCACCCGTGCGCGAGCGCCCGCAGCTGCTCCAGCTTCTCCGCGCGATCCAACCTCGTCGGCGTGAGCCGCACATACCTCCGCAGCGCGCCCCGGCGATACGCATAGATCCCCACGTGCCGCAGCCGCTCCACCCCCTCCCCGTGCGGGATCGCGCTCCGCGAGAAATACAGCGCCCTCCCATCCTCCCCGCGCACCACCTTCACCACGTTCGGGTTCTCAAACTCGCGTGCATCCCCGATCGCGCACGCAGCTGTCCCGATCTCTACCTCGCGCCCCCCCACCATCATCGCCCCCACCGCCCCCTCCACCACCTCACCCTCGATCTCTGGTTCATCCCCCTGCACGTTCACGATCAACCGCTCGTCCCCCACCCCCACCTTCTCCGCGGCCTCATCAATCCGGCTCGTCCCGTTCTCATGCTCCCCCGTCAGCACCGCCTCGAACCCCGCCGCCCGCACCACCCGCGCGATCTCCTCACTGTCCGTGGCAGCCACCACGCGCTCAACCACCGCGCACCGCGCCGCCGCCTCGCACACGTGCACGATCAACGCCTTCCCTGTTTCCGCTAACAACGCCTTCCGCGGGAGCCTCGTCGACCCCTCCCGCGCCGGGATCATCGCGATCACTCGCTCAGTCCCGCTCACCCGCCACCCTTCAAACTCTCCACCAACCCCTTCAGCTCGTCACGCTTCGCGCGCACGTCCCTGTAGCCGATCTGCTGGATCGCGATCCCCGACGCGATCCGGTACGCCTCTTCCGCGGCCTTCAATTCCTTCTGCTCGCGCGACTTCCGCTCCAACGCCCCCATCAGGTTGTACCGCGTCTCCAGACCCGCATCGCTGTCCACGCTCTCCAACGCCTCGAGCGCCTCGCGCAGCGTCGACACAGCCTCCTCCACCCAACCCACCCGCAGGAACGACAACCCCAGATAGTTCAGCGCGCGACCCTTGTTCCGCGCGTCGTTCCGCGCCTCCTGGAACAGCGCGATCGCCTCCTCGTTCTCGCCCAGCAGGTAGTGCCGGATCCCCGTCTCCATCTTGAGCCCGAGGTCCGTCGGGTAGTTCTCCACCCGAAGCTTCAGCTCCTCCAATTCCATCTTCAGGAACTTCTCGTGCGCCGCGCGATGCTCCTCCACGGCCTTGGCGTCCCCACCCTTCGCGCGCTCCTTCAGCTCCGCCACCTTCCGGCGCGCGTGCCGCAGACGCAACTCACCCGCCCCCTGCCGGAACCGAAACTCATTCGTCTCGCCGTACGCCTTCATCAACAACTCGAACGCGGCCTTCTCATCCTCAGGCTTGCCCCGCTCCTGCAGCGCACGCGCGTACTTCGCAATCGCGTTCCGATCCGCCGGACGGCTCTCGTAGTCCGCCTTCGTGCTCTCCACGAGACGATCCACCGTCGCCTCGCTCTTCACCAGCCGCTCTTCTTCCTCGAGACGACGCTGCTTCTCCAGGTCCTTGATGTTCCCGCGGAAACCACCCTCCTCACCCGTCTTCTCATATCCCCCGCGCGTCATCGTCGCCTGCGCGGCCATGTTCCGCACCTCGGCCTCCAACGACGCATCACCACCTCCACTCGCGCGAACCGCCGCCTCTCCCGCTCGGAGCGCGAGGTCATACGCCCCCAGCGCTTCGAGCAGGCCCATCATCCTCACCATGTCCCCTTTCTTCATCCTGTCATTCAACGCCACCGCCAACACCCGATCCCCCACCCACTTCCCTGGCTCCTGCAGCCCCAACTCCCCCGCATACTCCAGCGCCCGCATCCCCTTCCCCACGTCCCCGGGCTTCACACCCCACGACAACAGCGCCTCCAGATACTTCTCCAGCGCCCCCTTCCCGCCGAAGTTCGCGCTCTGGTCCTTTGACGGCTTGTCCTTCCCGCTGTCCGCGGCATACGCCTGGGCTGACCGCAGAAAACCCTCAAGCCCCGCCATGTCAGTCGGGTCCTGCCGCAGCCCCTGCAGCCACAACGTCGTCGCATACTCGTAGTTCGTCGACTCGTGCACCGTCTTCGCGCGTTCAAAGAACTTCGCGGCCTTGGCGGCATCCGCCTCAAACGCCCCAGGCGCCCCCCCATCACCCTCCGCGCCAGGCTCCCCCTCGCCCTTCGCGCCCTTCTTGAACCGGTCCAGAATCGACAAAACTTCGCCTCCGCGCGTTCCGCGCAATACGCCCACTGCACCCCCTCCGCATGCTACGAGACCCCGGTTCCCCCCGCCAACAAGCCCACACGCCCCCTCCCAAGGAATACACTCGCCCGCTTGAACGTCGACCCTGCCACCCTCCGAGTCCTCAACTGGCCCCACCAAGCCCTCCGTACGCGCGCCTCCGAAGTCTCCCCCATCACCCAAAACACCCGGGACGTCGCCGACCGCATGCTCCAACTCATGCGCGACCACGAGGGCATCGGCCTCGCCGCCCCCCAGGTCGGCCTCTCCTGGCGCCTCTTCGTCGCCCACGTCCCCCGCCACGAGGAGGACGAGCCCGTCGACGACGCCCCCTCCCACACCGACCAACCCCTCATTGCCATCAACCCCGTCATCGCCTCCCTCGAGGGCGCCCCCGAGCCCTTCGAAGAGGGCTGCCTCTCCCTCCCCGAGATCCGAGGCGACGTCCGCCGACCCCCCATCGTCACCATCACGGCCCTCGACCCCTCCTCCAAACCCTTCACCCTCCGCGCCTCCGGCCTCCTCGCGCGCTGCATCCAGCACGAGATCGACCACCTCGACGCCACCCTCATCATCGACCGCTTCTCACAGATCACGCGCCTCAAGGTCCGCGGCGCACTCAAAGACCTCCAACGCGACTTCAAAGACGCACCCGCACAAGAACGCGCATGAACGTCATCCTCTTCGCCTCCGGCGCCTTCGCCATCCCCTCACTCGACGCCATCGCCGCGCATCACCACATCCCCCTCATCGTCACCCAGCCCGACCGCCCCGCCGGTCGCGGCCTCCAACTCACCCCCAACCCCCTCGCAGCGCACGCCGCAACCCACTACCCCTCCATCTCCCTCCTCAAATCCGCCAACGCCTCCGCACACGCCGACCTCCTCACCATCCGCGACACACACGCCGACGCATTCGTCGTCATCGCCTTCGGCCAAAAACTCTCACCCGACCTCCTCCGCGACCGCTTCGCCATCAACCTCCACGCCTCACTCCTCCCCCGATGGCGCGGCGCCGCCCCCATCCACCACGCCATCCTCGCCGGCGACACCACCACCGGGAACTCCGTCATCACCCTCGCCGACCGCATGGACGCCGGACTCATCCTCGCCCAAGCCTCCCGACCCATCGCCCCCACCATCACCACCTCCGAACTCCACGACGCCCTCGCGCGCGAAGGCGCACCCCTCATCCTCGAAACGCTCGCCAACTTCGCCGCCGACACCCTCTCCGCCCACACCCAGAACGAGAAACTCGTCACCCTCGCCCCCAAAATCTCCCGCGATCTCGCCCACATCGACCCCGCCACCCAATCCGCAGACCACTGCCGACGCATCATCAACGCCCTCTCCCCCCGCCCCGGCGTCGCCGCAACACTCGGCCCGCACCCACTCAAACTCCTCCGCGCGGCATCCTTCCCCTCCGATTCCCAATCACCCCCAGGCTCTCTCATCAACCCCGCCCAAGGCCTCATCGCCTGCGCCGACCACTCCGCCCTCCAACTCCTCGACGTCCAACCACCCGGCAAATCCCCCATGCCCTGGAACGATTTCGCGCGAGGACGCGCACTCTCACCCGATCTCATCCTCACATGCGCTCAGCCTTCCTGACACTCTGGGACCTCCTCACCCCCGAGCGCACCGCGCCGCCCGCCGCGCCCGCGCGCATCACGCCTCCCGTCACGCGCACCAAGACCGCCACGCCGCGCACGCGCTCCACCAAACCCCTCTCCCGCAACCACGCCGCCATCGCGCGCTACGACGCCCTCACCAAGCAACTCCTCTCCGAGCACAACATCCGCGTCCGCAAGTGGCGCACCTCCATGACCGGCGTCGCATGGCAAGTTCACTACCACGACGGCACGACCACGCGCCTCATCGAAGCCCCCCGCCCCCGCGGCCCCATGTCCGCCGCCATCTTCCTCCACGAAGTCGGCCACCACGCCATCGGCTTCTACCGCTACAAGCCCCGCTGCCTCGAAGAGCATCACGCCTGGGCCTGGGCCCTCGCCGCCATGCAACAACACGACATCCAGATCACCGACGCCGTCCACAAACGCGTCCGCGACTCCATGCGCTACGCCATCGCCAAAGCCAACCGCCGCGGCATCAAATCCCTCCCGCCCGAAATGCTCGCGTATCTCTGAGCTGCTCCTTCTCCCCGCCGAGGGAGAAGGTGTCAGGCCGCAAGGCCTGACAGATGAGGGGGCCTCCCTCTGCTTCAACACTCGAAGCCCACCCCCGTCCGTTCACCATTCAACCAACTCCACCCCACACTTCCCCGCATTTCTCCACTCCTCACACATTCACCCTTCATCACTCCGCGCTCCCCCACTACACTCGCGCCCCCTCATCAATCACCCTCATTCACAGGAATCACCCACATGAAGCCCGCACCCATCGTCCACTTCGAAATCGGCTGCCAGGACCTCGCCAAAACCAGCAAGTTCTACGCCGACATCTTCGGCTGGCAGTACCACGAAGGCATGCCCAACATGTCCATGGTCAAGAACCTTGGCCCCATGGGCGAACCCAAGTCCGACGGCATCGCAGGACACATCTCCTCCCTCGGCCATCCCCCACACCAATACGTCACCTTCTACGCCATGGTCGACGACATCAACGCCACACTCGATCAAATCAACAAAGCCGGCGGCTCCACACTCATCCCCAAGCAGGAAGTCCCCGGCATGGGCTGGTTCGCATGGTTCAAGGACCCCGAAGGCAACGCCCTCGGCCTCTGGACCTCCATGCAACGCTGAGTCATCTTCAATCGCATTCGCGCCGTTGTAACCCCTCCCCCCGCCGCGAGGCGCGGGGGAGGATGTCGCGCAGCGACAGGAGGGGGGCACGGCCTGCCGCGCGCTCCACGCGCACCACTCACCCTCATACCTTTCCTCCATGCCTCCCCCACCCCTCGCTCCCCCCGGCGCCGGCCGCCCGCTCCCCCAACTCCACCACGCCAAACACCTCCTCCGCCCCCTCTACGCGCGCGCACACCCCATCCCCTCCATCCCCTCTCTCCTCAAACAACAGTGCGACTTCTTCTGCAACGACTTCGCCGCGCTCGCGCGCACATACCCATCACACCTCACCCAACGCGTCCTCATTCCCCCAACCCTCGGCCTCGAGGACAACTCCCGCTTCTACTCCCTCGCCATGGTCCTCCACCACCTCCTCCTCGTAAACACACGCCTCATCGAAATCTTCACCGCACTCTCCACCTCCACGCCCCTCCCCCAAGGCCCCTCCACCATCACCGACTTCAAGCCCGACCCCAACATCACCCCCGACGTCGCGCCGCGATACCACGACACGACACACCAACTCGCCGGCACCATCTCCGCGATCCCGCGCGCCGCCCTCTCCTCCCGCGCCACCATCCCCCACCCCTGGTTCGGCCCGCTCACCCTCCCTCAATGGATCCCTTTCTCGGCGCTCCACCAACAAGTCCACACGCGCCAATGGCGCCGCATCCGCGCGCGATTGGATTAGGCCCCTCCCCCCTCGTGGGGGAGGTGGTTCACGCACCCGTCCGGGGGCGTGAACCGGTGGGGGGGACTACCTGCCACTCATCGCACCCGATGCGCGCTCACAACCCCTCCTCCCGCAAGCCGCGCAGCGGCGCGGCGTGGAGGAGGTGGTTCACGCCCCTACGCGGGGCGTGAACCGGTGGAGGGCGCATTTCGATTTCGTTTCAACACTCCTCGCGCAGTGACAACCCCTCTCCCTCTGGGAGAGGATGTCACCGCGAAGCGGTGACAGGTGAGGGCGAATGCTCCCGCTGCTCGCATCGCCGACGCTCGCGGCGGGGGTTCGCACAATGAGCAAGCCTCCCGGTGTACCAATGCGTAACCTCGCCAACTGAGATACGATGTAGCAGCCGTGGACAATGATCATGAATGAGTCACGTTACTTCGAATTCATCATCGAGCAGTATCGGACAAGCCTGGAGTCCGCAGAAAGCCTGTACCAACGTTACTCCGTCCTTATCGCGGCTATCGTCGCGGTTGGCGCCGCCTGGTACTCACACACCGCAGCGGCACTTAACGACAATATCCCATGCTGGTTGTTGTGCGCCTCTATTCTCTTGGCGTTGATTGGGTTTGTTTCCATAGTTGCTACAATGTATCACCTACTATCGGCAATGCTGCCTCGCATGCGCTTCGAGGAACTGAGCGAGCTATGCGAATTTAGTAAGTGGCGAACGGACTACACAAATTCGCTAAAAAGCAGTGGCTTCGAGCGAGCCATCGTCGAGACTACGGTTGCAGACGAGACGTGCAAAGCACTTACCGGATTACTCATTGATGCTGAAAGTACTAACCGTAGAACTGCGCAGTACCGACTCAGGCAGTTCAATCGGGCATTGAAATGGCTCGTTGTCGCACTTATAGTGGTCGCGGTCCAAACATTGGTCAGCTTCGGCTTGACATATGCGAGCGAGCACCAACATGTCGAACAACGACCCGAAGGGTCCTCCCCCTCCTCCCCCGCCGCCTCCTTCGAACGTACCGAGTGAGCGCGGTGGTGGTAGTCCCAAGCCTCCACCGAGCCCCCCCCCGAATCGAAAGATTGATGCAAACCCGGGTAGAAGCGGGCCTCCTTCGCCGAAGCGGTAACCTCTACCTCACCCCCGCCGCCGTCTTGTCCCGCGCCGACCGCTCCTGCCTCTTCCGATCCGTCTCATTCAACAGCCGCTTCCGCATCCGCACCGACCCCGGCGTGATCTCCACAAGCTCATCGTCCTCGATGTACTCCAGCGCCTGCTCCATGCTCAGCTTCCGAGGCGTCTTCAGCGTCACCGTCGCCTCCTTGCTCGCCGCGCGCATGTTCGTCAGCTGCTTCATCTTCACGATGTTCACGTTCAGATCATTGTCGCGATTGTGCTCGCCGATGATCATCCCCGTGTACACCTTCTCCTGAGGGCTCACGAACATCACCCCCCGGTCCGCCAGCGCCTCGATCGCAAACGCCGTCGCGGGCCCCGTCTCCGTCGAGATCAACACCCCGTTCAACCGGCTGGGCAGCTCCCCCGCGCTCGGCCCATACCGCTCGAACGTGTGGTGCATGATCGCCTGACCCTGCGTCGCGTTCAACAGCCTCGACCGCAAGCCGATCAGCCCGCGCGCCGGCGCCTCGAACAAGAGGTGCGTGAACGTCCCTCGCTGGTCCATGTGCTTCACTTCACCCTTGCGCTGCCCCACCAGCTCCATCACGCTCCCCACGCACTCATTCGGGCAGTCCACCGTCAGCTGCTCGATCGGCTCCATCACCACGCCGTCGATCACCTTCTGGATCACCACCGGCTTGCCCACCGACAGCTCATACCCCTCGCGCCGCATCGTCTCGAGCAGAATGCCCAGGTGCAGCAAGCCGCGCCCCGACACGTGAAACTCATCGCTCGTCCGCCCCGGCTCCACCCGCAGCGCCACGTTCGTCTGCAGCTCGCGCTCCAGACGCTCCTTGATCTGCCGGCTCGTGACGTACGTCCCCTCCTGCCCCGCAAACGGCGAGTCATTGATCCTGAACAGCATCGACACCGTCGGCTCATCCACGCGCACCGTCGGCAGCGCCTCCGGGTTCGCCGTGTCCGCGATCGTGTCCCCGATATCGACATCCTCCAGCCCGATCACCGCGCACAGGTCCCCCGCGCGCACCTCGTCCGTCTCCACCCGTCCCAACCCCTGGAACCGCATCAGCTTCTGCAGCCGATCCGTCCGCACCCCGCCCTCGCGCCCGATCACCGCCACGCTCCCCGTCTTGATCTTGCCCCGGAACACACGCCCGATCCCGATCTTCCCGACGTAATCCGAGAAATCGAGCGTCGTGATCAGCATCTGCAGCGGCGCATCCGCGTCCCCGCCCGCCGTCGGCACGTTCTCCACGATCGCCTCGAACACCGGCCGCAGGTCATCCCCCTTCTGCGCCAGATCCCGCGTCGCCCACCCCGCACGCGCCGACGCGAACACCACCGGGAAGTCCAGCGCCATCTCCTCGGCGCCCAACTCCACCAGCAGATCAAACACCTCGTCCACCACCTTCTGCGGCCTGCCGTCCGGCCGATCGCACTTGTTCACCACCACCACAGGCTTCAAACCCGCCTCAAGCGCCTTCCCCAGCACGAAACGCGTCTGCGGCATCGGCCCGTCAAACGAGTCCACCACCAGCAGACACCCGTCCGCCATCCGAAGCACACGCTCCACCTCGCCCCCGAAGTCCGCGTGGCCGGGCGTGTCGATGATGTTGATCCGGAACTTCTCCCCCGTCTCGCGCTGATACGTCACCGCGCAGTTCTTCGACAGGATCGTGATCCCACGCTCCCGCTCCAGCGGGTTGCTGTCCATGATCAGCCCGTGCTGACCCCCGGCCAGCTTGTCGAGCTCTCCCGTCCGGAAGTTCCCCGACTGCTTGAGCAACTGATCGACCAGCGTCGTCTTCCCGTGGTCGACGTGCGCAATGATGGCCACATTCCGAAGCGATTCCATGCCGAGCAACGTCCTCTAGCCGCCAAATCCGCCGCGCAAGCCTCGCCACAACCCCGTCGCGCAGCCGGTTGACGGGCCGCGAGTATACGCCGACTCACTTCCCCGCAGCGCGAAGACCCAATTCCCCCGTCAGCACACCCTTCCCGTCCACCCGCAACTCCCACGCCATCCCCTCCAAACCCAGCAACGCGCGACCGATCGCGTCCATCCGAAAACCCGCCCGCTCCATCGTCCGCACCAGCTCTCTCGGCCGCGCCGCGCCCACCGAAACCAGCTCCCCCTCCATCTCCTCACCCCCCCACTCCTGCTCGCCACGCTCCACCGCGCGCTCCGCTCTCCCGAACCCCTCCTCACCGATCCCGCACACGAGCCATCCCCCACCCCCCTCGCGCTCCCGCCACGACCACACCAGCCGCTCCTTCGCAGGCCACCCCCCCCGCGCCGCGAGCCCCTCACTCGCGCTCAGGTCCACCACCCGCGACGCCCCCGGCTCCACGCCCCCGAACCGCTGCCCCTCAATCCCCATCGCGCCCAGCACATTCCCCGCAAACCCATCCCCCCACGTCGCGCCGTCGCCCACGTCCTTCACCCCCACCACCCCGCCCACCGTCATCCCCCCGTCCTTCAGCCCGTACACCCCCACACCCATCCACCCGCTCAGCTGCGCCGCGAAATTCTTCCCCTCCTCGCAGTACCCCATCGCAAGCAACGTCGGCTCGAGGAACGACCACACCCGCTGCACCGCGCGAGGCTGCTCGACCGCGGCCACCAACGCGCCCTCGCGCATCCCGCTCCACACACGCAGCGCCTCACCACTCTTCCCCCGCGCCACCTCACCCACATTCCCCTTCCCCGCAACCAACTGCGCACGCACGCGCGACCCATGCGCCCTCGCAGCCATCCCCCCCCAACTCGTCCCGCACGCACCCCGCACCACCGCAACCACCGACGCCTCCTCCGCAGCATCACCCAGCCGCGCAACCGCCTCCGTCGCGCTCGCCGATCCCTTCTCCCACTCCCGACCCTTCCCCAGACGCTTCACCATCTCCCGCGTCAAGCCCCGCTCACCCCTCGGCCCAACCACCACACGCGCCCCATCCGCGCTCCGCGACAACGCCAACTCCAGCGCCCCACGCTCCACCGACAGCACCACCGCGCTCCCCATCGCCTCCCTCGGCGCCATCGACAGCGTCTTCCGCAGCGCCTTCTCCGTCTCGTGCCCCACCTCACTCACCAACGCCCACCTCGACTGCCCGTCCCCCTCAATCCCGCGCACCACCACCATCGCGCACTCACCGAACAACCGATCGAACGCCTCTCCGCTCGACCACCCGAACCGCTTCGCCAATGTCTCCCACGCCCCCTCCAGCTCCCCACCACCCATCAACGACCGCACCGCCCCCTCCACCGCCATCCCCGCATCACCCCGACGCAGCTCCTTCGCGCCGCGCACCACCACCACCAGGTCCGCGTCCGCTGGCGCAAGCCGCAACGCCCACCCGGGCTCGCACGCAACCGCGGCCACGGCGCAACACCACGCAGCCATAGCCCCAAGCCACGTCGACACACTTCTGAGTCGCATCACGCGTGTTTTAACCGCCCCGGAGCACCAGCGGCTTCACCACAGGCGCCGCATTCCCACTCTTTTCCGCTCCAGGACCCGGAAACCCCAGCGAAGCAGGGGAAGCCGACGAAATCGTCGCGCCGCTCGGCGCCACCCACACCGCCCGAAAACACCCAAGATCAGGCTCGCTCACCGAACAACCCGTCGGCAACCGCCCCGACACCTCACCCCGAACTCCCACACGCTCCGTCACCGACACCCGACCAGGCAGCCGAAGCGACGCCAACGCCGCCGTCCGCGCCGCCTCGATCCGCGCAGGCGTCCACTCCCGCTGCATCGCGCTCGGGAACCGCACCGCGCTCGGCGTCTCACTCATCAACGACGCAGCAAGCCGAACCTCACTCACCCCCGCGCGCACCACATCCGTCAGCGGCGTCTCCACAGGACGCATCACCGCAGACTCCGGCGCCGCGCGACGAACCAGCATCGCGGCGCCCACCATCCCCAGCACCGCCACCACGGCAGCCACGCGCGCCACCCGCACCATCAACATCCCGCGATCATTCAACCACGCCCCGCGCCGCTTCGAGGTCTCCGCAAGCACGCGCCCCGCGATATCCGGAACCTCAACCTCCGGCTCCCGCAGCGCCTCCGTCATCCACACCGTCGTCGCCACCGCCCGAGCCACCCGCGCATCCCGCTCCGCGATCGCATACAGCCGACGCTCATCCTCCTCGCGCAACGCCCCCTCCGCGAGCGCGTCGAGCAACGCCTCAACCTCGCGCCCCAGCGGCTCCCCCCCAGCCGACTCATGCACAAACTCGTCGCCGCGAAAACTCAATTCCGCTCCTCTCCCCAAACCTCAACCACCTGCGGCCGCTCCGCCGCGCGATCCTCCAGGATCTTCCGCAATCGCTTCCGCGACCGGTGCAGATGACTCTTCACCGTCCCCTCCGGAATCCCCAGATGATCCGAGATCAACGCGATCGGCCAGCTCTGCTGATGGAAGAGCACGACCACCTCACGCTGCTCCTCCCCCAACTCCGCCAACGCTTCGTCCAACGCGCACCGCGCCGCCCCCTGCCACTCCCGCGCCGCGACGCTCTCGCTCGGCCCATCACCCCCGCCGCCCCATCCACCCACCACGTCACTGTCGTACACCGGCCGATGCTTCTGCCGCGCGTTCAGATACAACCGCTTCGCGATCGTGAACAGCCACGTCGAAAACCGGAACCGCGGGTCAAACCGATCCAGGTGCGTCAGCACCCGGACGAACGCCTCCTGCACCACGTCCTCAGCCAGGTCCGCGCGCCCGCACAGCCGGAAGATGTACGCGTACACCGAAGCCTGATGCTCCCGGATGAGACGCTCCGCGCTCGCGCGATCTCCCCGCGCCGCCCGCTCGATCAACCGCTGCTCGTCAGCCCGCGTCATCGGCATGCCGCTCCAGTCTACCCCACGAACCCCAAACCGTTGCACCCTCTCCCCAGAAATGCCTCCCCCGCATGCCTTCCGAGGGACGGAAGCAGCCGCGGGGGAGGTCGTCGGCGCCGTAACGCCGACTGGAGGGGCCCGTAATCCACGCTCCTTACCCCTACGGCCCTCGCTCGGCCCGGATCACCCATGAAAACCCGAAGAACTGCGCCTCACCGCCCCCCTCACCCAAACAACATCCCCTCACGCTCCCGCACCACCACCCGCGCCGCCCCATCCCGCCGTCCGCAGGCGCTCACCCCCACCCACTCCGTCGGCTCGCGCTGGCTCGACACCGTCACCCCGTACCCCTTCCCAACGTGCCCCACGCTCGCGCGATCCGCCGTGTTGCACTCCTCCGACAAGTGCAGCAACACCACCCGCTCCCTCGGCCCGATCCGCCCCACCGCCTCCGCGCACTGCTCATTCGACAGATGCCCGCTCCCGCCCATGATCCGTCTCTTCAAATACTCAGGCCTCGAACTCGCGCGCTGCATCTCCGGGCAATAGTTCGACTCAATCGCCAGCGTGTGCACGCCGCGCAGGTGATCCACCACGCGCTCCGTCGCTCTCCCCGCGTCCGTCATGTGCCCCAGCGCGCTCCCGCACGAGAACTCCATCCGAAACAGCGCCACCCCCAGATCATCATGCGACGCCAGCAGCGCCCGCACCTCCACCCCCTCGCACGGCGAAAATGCCTCATCCTCGAACACCGCGCTCCGATGCGTCAGCAGCCCCGCGCGCTGAGCCCTCCCCCGATGCCGCCGATGCGCCCAGATCGTCGCGCTCTCCTCGAGCGCCCGCACCACCGGCGCCTGGCAGTGATCCGCATCGAAGTGCGTGAACAACACCCCCACCACGTCCTCAAGCCCGTGCCCGCGCAACGCAAGCAACTCCCGCGTCCGCCGCACCGACAACCCCGCATCGATCAAAATCAGCCGTGCGCGCCCGTCCTCTCCCGCCGGAAGCCGCACCGCCGTGCAATTCCCCCTCGACCCGCTCGCCAGCACGCACAGCTCGGCGCCATCACCCTCACTCTGCCTCTTCTGCGAGCAGGACATCCGTGCCTCCACACGCGCCACCCGACGCAACAAGGCCGACTCTACGAAACATGCTCCCCCCTGTCGAGACGAACGCGCAGACTCTCACTCGGACCGCGTGGCATGGCCAAGCGTCCGCTTGGCCATGAACTCGATGTCGCGTTGCGCGCGGAGCCAAACCCGGGAGCGACGACGCCGGGGCCGCGCTCATCTGCATCACCGGAGCCGCGACCGTGAGGGAGCGGTCTCGCGCTCTGGACTCCCTCTTTCTGCCCCGACGCGTTCGCGCCGATGCCCCCCTCTCCCCTCCGAGGGAGAGGGTGTCACGCCGAAGGCGTGACGGGTGAGGGGGCCTCCCTCTCCTCGCCGTCTCATTCCCCCCTACTCCCCCCCCACCACCATCTCGATCTGCCGCAGCGCCTCCGCATGCGCCGCAAATCCCCCCGCCCCCTTCGCGGCGCCCACACACTCCCGCAACGCGCCGCGCAACTCAGCATCCGCGCCCGCCCGCTCCGTCATCGCGCCCAGATACATCACGATCGTCAGCGAGTCCGCGGCCACATACCCGTCCCCGCCCGCGCGCAACTGACCCCCCACAAACCCCAGCGCCCTCCGATGCTGCGCATCCGTCAGCGCCGGCGCGTGCTCCGACACGACGTGCACCGCAACCGCCATCGCCGCGCCCCGCTGCCCCTCCGCATCCAACCTCCCCCACCGCTCCACGTCCGTATCAAACTCCCCGCACGAAATCCGCGCCCCCGCCGCATACACCCGATGCAACACACGCCCGTCAAACCCCGCGATTCCCCCCATCGTCGCCTCCCACTCCTCCAGCGACTTCCACGCCGCCGCGTTCGCCTCCCAAGGCCGCTCCACCAACTCCCACAACAACTCACGCCCCGCATCATCCACCACACCCACGCGCCGGATCACATCCGCGGCCTTCCCCACCACCGAATGCGATCCATCCCGCAAACATGCACCGAGCCCTTCCGCCAGCCTCGCACGCAAACCCGGCGCAACCCTGTCCGCCGTCTGCAAAATCTCGTTCCGAATCTCGGTCGTCCCCACCACAAGCCCGCGCGCCAGCGCATCCACCTGATCGCCATTGTCCAAAACGATCCCGCCGTCACGCGCCGTCGCGCCGTTCGTCGTCCACGACAACACGCTGTACAGCCGGCTCCGCACCGCCCCGCCACGCGCCGCCGCGCCCTCCTCCACCCGGATCGCCTCCACAACCTCCCCCACAATCGCATCCGCCGGCAAGCTCGCGCCGATCCGTCGCGCCGTCACCGGCATGCACGCAGGGTCATACACCTCCCGCCACGTCTCGTGCGCCGCCCACACCGACATCGCGCCCGCAACCACCAGTGCCCGCCACACCATGCTCGCCTCCAGAGGAAACATTCCGAGCAATCCATCCAGACGATGTGCCACATGCTACTGGCACACGCCCGAACCCCTCCCCCCCTCCTAACCCCTTCCCCCACAACCTTTTCTCTTGGTTTCCCCACCCCCGCGCGGTACGTTCAACCCCGTACCCGAAACCCCGATTCTCAGGAGCGTCACATGCGTTCGAACCGCACCGCACACGCCGCACTCCTCCTCCTCGCACCCTCCGCCGCCTACGCCATCGGACCCGAAGTCATCTTCACCAAGATCCCCGGCCACCCCACAGCCGCAGTCCCCGGCGCCCTCGACCTCTCCGGCAACCCCGCCGCCTCCGACTTCCGCGCACTCGAAGACCTCATGGTCACGCCCGACGGCTCGCGCTGGATGATCAAGGGCCGCACGCAGCTCGGCTCAGACCTCGAGAACATCCTCATCCTCGGCCAGGGCTCCACCCATTCCAACTTCGCGCAGGAAGGCCAGCCCATCCCCTCCGGCTCCGCAGGCGAGCTCTACGACTTCTTCGGCTCGGGCGTCGGACGATTCGACGACAACGGCAACTTCGCCTTCTCCGCACGCGCACGCGGCACATCCACCCTCCAGAAAGTCCTCTACTGGAACGGCTCCACCTTCACCACCACCGCCATCCAGGGCCAGTTCTACACCGGCCTCCAGGACCTCATCCCCAACCCCTCCGGCGATGAAACCGTCGGCAACTCCATCGGCTCCATCCACCCCCTCAACGACGGACGCATCGGCGCCCAGGATAGCTCCATCCTCAACATCCACACCACGCGCCGCCCCGCCATCTTCTACAACCTCGCGGCCTTCCACCAGACCAACGTCACCAACATCAACGGCTTCATGGGCGGCTTCCCCGAAACCTGGAAGACCATCAACGCCAACTCCTTCTACTCCTCCCCCGACGGCGCGCACTGGATCGCCATCGGACAGGTCAACCAGGCCACCAACATCGACGCCGTCCTCGTCCACGACGGAACCGTCGTCATCCAGGAAGGCATGACCCTCCCCGGCGCCTCCGCCGCCGTCGCCTCCACCATCGTCGCCGCGGACATCGCCTCCGACGGCTCCTACGTCGCGCGCGGCGCACTGGCCGCCGGCGGTGTCTACGCCGTCCGCAACGGCGCCGTCATCGCGGCCACCGGCATGTCCGTCGACGGCGGCGCCGAACTCTGGGGCTCCTCCTTCCTCTCCATCCACACCAACGCGAGCGGCGACTGGGTCCTCGTCGGAAACACCAACAACGCCAACCCCGCGCAGGATCAGGTCCTCGTCCTCAACGGAACCACCGTCCTCGCCCGCGAAGGCGACCCCATCGACCTCGACGGCAACGGCATGTTCGACGACAACGTCTTCATCGGCCGCAACAACCCCGCCAACGCCGCCTTCGAAACCAACGACCTCTACATCACCAACTCCGGCGACGTCTACGTCATCGCCAACCTCATCGACGGCGCCGGCAACGAGCTCAACTCGAGCCCCGCCTTCACCTCGCCCCAGGCCCTCCTCCGCATCCGCGCCGCCTGCCCCGGCGACGTCAACGGCGACCGCGTCGTCAACTTCACCGACCTCAACATCGTCCTCTCCTTCTTCGGCCAGAACGTCACGCCCGGAACCAACGGCGACCTCAACGGCGACGGCATCGTCAACTTCACCGACCTCAACACCGTCCTCTCCTTCTTCGGCACAAACTGCTGATCGCCGCTCCGGCCACCTCTCCCATTCGGCTCCGCGAATGGGAGAGGGCAGGGTGAGGGCTCCATGGCCTCTTTCTTCTCTCCACCTCTGCCTCTGCATCTCGTCACCGGCAACGACGGAAATCGAGCGATGCTCACCGTGGCCTCTCATACGACGGGGGGCCACGCTTTTTTGTTGACCGCACGTGCCACTGCCATGTGTGCCGTGGCCTACGCCGAAGGCGGGGGCCACGACTCTTCCCGCATCACGTGCCACCGCCGGATCCGTGCTCTCACAACCCCTCCTCCTGCAAGCCGCGAAGCGGCGCCGCTCCGTGCCACCTCTCCCGCTCGCGGCTCTGCGCGAGTGGGAGAGGGCAGGGTGAGGGCTCCCGCATCGCTTCCCTCTCTACATCGCCTCGTACTGAAGCAGACACACGCACGCTCCCAACCATCGGATGTCGGCCTTTCTCTCCGGGCTGAAGTATTCTGAAGCTACACGCCTCAATATGACCCGAGGAGTACCCCCATGCCCCCTTCCGGGCCACCCGACAAACCAGACCGCGCCCGATACTGGGTCGGATTCATCTTCTCCTTCACCTGCTTCCTCGCGCTCGCCCTCCTCACCGCCGCGTACCTCCGCGGCTACCCGCCCCTCAAACGCCTCGACGCCCGCTTCCCCAACGAAGTCATCCCCGTCCTCCTCACCTTCCTCCTCCTCTTCCTCTTCGCCGCCCTCGTCTCGCTCTCCTTCCTGGGCCTCTCCCGTCTTCACCTCCTCTTCAAACAACCTCCCCTCGAAACTCCCTTCCAAGGCATCACGCTCAAAGAAGCCGGCTGGCGCATCCTCCTCCCCTCCACCGCGCACCGACTCTCCTCCTCAGCCATCCGCTCGACACACAACGCCCTCTTCCGCCTCTCCCTCCTCGCGCCCTTCCTCACGTTCCTCATCGCCCTCCCGTTCGTCTCACACCGGCTCGCCTTCCTCATCGCGCTCGTGCCCCTCACCTTCTGCACCGCCGCCGAGATCTACCTCACCTGCGTCGCCATCCGCCGCCGCGAAGAACCGGCGCGAACCGACTGACGCGCCCCCTCCCCCCGTGCGCACATCCCCCGCACATCCACCCGCGCCCGCCCCCAACCACCCCGGCTCCACGACACCTCCGCTCCCCGTGCGCACACCCCCTCGATACAGCCGCGTTCCTGCGCACCCACCCCCCCACTGCCCCTCCTCGGCCAACCCGCGCCACTCCACCGCGCCACCAAACAGCGCACTCGCCGCGTCACAACCGCCACACAGCGCGCGCCGCACGTCACTCCACGAGCGCAGAAAAGAGGGGCGACACGCTCGTGCGCGCCGCCCCCTGATCACGTCCAATCTCAGCCCGGAACGCCCGCTTACGCGGCCCGACGCTTCTTGCCCACCGTCCGCTGCGATGCCGCAGCACGACGACCAGGCTCCGACTCGATCTCCGCGACAAGCTCCATCGGGTCGCTCGCCCACAGATCCGCGCCGATCTCCTCAGCCAATCCGTCCGCTCGATTAAACACGCCCCCGCCCACCACGATCTGCGTCTTCCGGCACGCACCGATCTCGTGCATCGTGTCGATCATCTCGCGGATCGTCGGCAGATCGCCCGGCGCCGAAGCGAAGAGCAGCAGCACGTCCGGCTGATTCGTCTGCACCTGCGCGAGGATCTCGTCCGACGCGATCCCCCCGCCCGCGAACGTCACCTCGAAGCCGTGCGCCTCGAGCATGTCCACGGCCATCTGCGCCGCCAGCTCATCCGCGTCGTTCGGCCCGCAGAACGCGAAGATCGAACGACCGTTGCTGTTGAGCCGCGTGAACCGCGCCGCCGTCTGATCGACCAGCACGCGGAGCAATCGCGTCGCGAGGTGGTGGACCAGGCGCGTCAGCTTGTCCTGCCGGAACGCGCGCTCGACGTTCTCGTACGCCGGCCAGCACAGGTCCGCCACGACCTGCTCCGGTGACGTGCCGCGCGAGAGCAGATCGTCGATCAGCGCTCGCGATGCCGGACGGTCGCCGGCGAGAAGAGATTCGATAAACCGATCGATGTGAGATTCCGTGATCACCTGAGGGGCTCCTTGGCATCCCCAGGCCTGCGCTCCGCCGGGCCTGCTGGCCGGTTCTCGGTCCCCCGACATTCCAGTCGGGTTTCGGAGGGTCGCCCTCCTTGCGGGTGAGACGATCGGACCGCGCCGTCAGCCGCGGCCAAGTTTGTCGTGAACCGCGCGTGAAAGGGCTTTTACGGGCCCCAAGCCGTCCGATAACGACTACTCGGACGTGTTATACGGACGTCTCGCCCCGGTACGCCGTGCAGACCCCGAAGGTCAGGGGTGTTCGGGAAACGCTCGAAAACCCCGCGTTTTTGAGCATCTCCTCCATCTGGGCGGGGCCCAGGAACGTGGCCACCGAGCGGGGCAGGTAGGAATAGGCCCCGGACCGGTCCCGCGCGATCAGGGACGCCGTGCGGGGCATGATCCGGCAGGTGTAGAAAGCGTTCAGCGCGCCCAGGATGCGCGAGCGCGGCTGGGAGAACTCGAGAATGATGAGCCGGCCCGCGGGAGCGAGGACGCGCCGGAACTCGCGCGCGGCCTTGGCCGGGTCCGACACGTTCCGGATCCCGAACGCGATCGACACCACGTCGAAGGACGCGTCCTCGTACGGGAGCGCGGTGGCGTCGGCGTGCTCATAGCGGACGGGCGCCGAGCCCGCGGGCAACGCCGGCTTGTGGCGCGCCACGTCCAGCATCTCGTCGGTGTAGTCGGAGGCGACGACGTATCGCGGCGTCGGCGTGGCGCGGGCGAACTCGCGCGAGAGCTCCCCGGTGCCGCAGGCGCAGTCGAGCACGCGTTCACCCCCGCGCAGGCCGGCGAGTTTGACGGCTCTGCGCCGCCATGCCGCGTCGCGCCCGAAGGAGTGCAGGGTGTTGTTCAGGTCGTAGCGGCGCGCGATGGCCGCGAACATCTTCCGGACGCGCTCGGGCTTGTCCTCGGCCCGGTGAGGGTCGGCCGCGAGGTCGCGCGCGGACCACGCGGGACCCTCGATGGGCTCTGCGGCGTCGGAGCGCGGTGTTCGAATCGCGGACATAGGGGCCCATCGTAGGTGGACGGGGGCGGGGCGTGTTGGGAAGATCAGGGGAGACACCAATCAGCAGGACGACGGAAGGGGATCGAGTGATGAAGGCACGCTGGATGCAGTTGGCGATCGTGGGGCTGGGGCTCGCGTGGGCGTTGGGGGGGTGCGTGAAGAACGCCGCGACGGGCAAGCGGCAGTTGAACTTCCTGAGCCGCGAGGAGGAGGTCGCGATCGGGGAGCAGGCCAAGACGGAGATGACGACGGAGTACGGCGGGGCGTTCGCGGACGCGGACGTGCAGGCGTACGTGCGCGAGGTGGGGATGAAGCTCGTCGCGCACACGGAGGGGGATTACCGCACGCTGCCGTGGGAGTTCACGCTGCTGGACTCGGACGTGATCAACGCGTTCGCGCTGCCGGGGGGCAAGGTGTTCCTATCGAAGGGATTGGCGGCGCGCCTGCCGGACGAGGCGGCGATGGCCGCGGTGCTGGGGCACGAGGTGGGGCACGTGACGGCGGAGCACGCGGACAAGCGCGTGTCGAGCGCGATGATCACGCAGGGGTTGGTGGTGGGCGCGTCGGCGGCGCTGGGCGCCACGGCGGACGAGCGCACCGCGGCCGTGGGGTCGATGGTGCTGGGCGGGGTGGGGACGGGGTTCCTGCTGAAGTTCGGTCGGGATGAGGAGAGCCAGGCGGACGCGCTGGGGATGCGGTACATGACGCGCGCGGGGTACTCGCCGCACGGCATGGTGTCGGTGATGGAGGTGCTGACGGAGGCGAGCAAGGGCGCGGAGCGTCAGTGGGAGATCCTGAGCACGCACCCCGATCCGGAGCGCCGGTTGAAGTGGGCGCGCGAGGCGGTGCGGGGCGGGTACAGCGCGGAGGCGAACGACCCGAACGCGATCAAGGGCGAGCGCGCGTATCAGGAGCGGATGCTGCGCAAGACGGGCAAACCCTGAGATTCCTGAGAGGGATGATCAATCGGCGTGTGCGCGGGCGGGGCGCGGGGAGGCGGCCGCGGCGGTGCGGAAGTAGCGCGCCCAGTTGGCGTGCGTGAAGCCGTCGAGGTCCTCGTCGGACCAGCCTCGCTCGCGCAGGCCGTCGAGGAGTTTGGAGAGATCGGCGTGCACGCGGATGCCGCGCGGGAGTTCCTCGGCTGAGAACCCGCCGTCGATGTCCGAGCCGAGGCCGACGTGGCGCGTGGAGCCCGTGATCGAGCAGACGCGCTCGACGTGCGCGAGGGCGTGCTCGATGGTGGCACGCTCGTCGGGGGTGGGCGAGAGGAACTTGGCGTAGAGGTTGAGTCCGATGACGCCGTCTCGGCGTGCGAGCTCGCGGATGGTTTCGTCGGTGAGGTGCCGTTGATTTGGCGAGCCGTCGGCCATGGTGGGCAGGAGCGCACGGCAGTTGGAGTGGGACGCGATGACGGGGCGCGAGGTGCGCGTCAGCAGCTCTTCGAGGGAAGCGTCGGAGAGGTGGGAGACGTCGTGCATGATGTGGAGGCGGTCGAGTTCGGTGATGAGTTCACGACCCTGCGGCGTGAGGCCCGTCTTGCAGGAGTTGCCGCCCGCATAGCGGGACTGGGTGGCCCAGGCGAGCGAGACCGCGGCGAGGCCGTGCTCCTTCCAAAAGGGCAGCTCCTCGGGCGAGCGGATGGGGTCGGCGTTCTCCATGAGGATGCCGGCGTGGATGCGCTGGTCCTTCACGAGTTGTCGGAGCGCTGTGGAGGGTGAGGGCGGGACGAGTTCGGCGACGCCCATGCCGCCGCGGATCTCGCCGACGTGCGGGTCGGGCCGCAGCGCGGCGGGGAGATCGAGCAAGAAGAGGGAACGGTCTCGCCAGGTGAGATAGGCCTCGAGCTGCGCGCGGCCGGCGCGGTAGGCACGCTCGACGTCCCCTGCGGGATAGCCCGCGGGGCCTTCGATGTCGGCGCCGGTGAAGATGGTGGCAAGAACGGCGAGGCAGTTGGCGTCGCGAAGGGTGGGGAGCGTGAGGGCCGCGGGCGGGTGCGGGGGCGCGTTGATATCGAGGGGCGCGGTCATGTCGCGCGCGTGGACGGCGAGGAAAGCGAGGTCGAGATGTGCGTCGAACCAGAGCGGTCGCACGGGCATGGCGCGAGGATACTGGCTTCGCGCGTCAGCGCTGCGGCGCGATGGGAGTTGTGAGTGAAAGTGTGCGCGACTCGCCGGACTCGTGTGTGAGCGTGGCCGTGCGCTTTGTCGGGTTGATGTTCGTGATCTTCCAACCTGTTCCGGGGGAATCGTGGAGCCGGTAGAGGCGGCCGTTGAGTACGACCACGGCGCCGGAGTTGGAGGTCATGACCGAGGTGAGGATGAAGTGACTCGCATCAACCACGAAGACGGGCGCGACGGGTGCGGGCTGCGCGGGCTCGGATTCGTCGGGTTCCGGCTCGGTTTCGATGGTGGTGGAGGCGTAGGGCAAGAGGAAGGGAGAGGCTCCGAGAGGCTGCGCGAGGGACGCGCGGGCGAACTCGGCTGCGGCTTTGGAGGCTGCGGGTACGCTCGCGGCGAGCGCGGCGGGATTGACGGATGGGGCGGGCTCCCGCGCGAGCGCAGAGGCGGGCGCCGCTGAGGGAGAGAGGAGGCGGAAGAGCGCGACGGCGACCACGGGGGCGACGAGCGCGGCGGCTTCGGGAGCGCGCGGATGTGCGAGGATGCTCATCGGTCGGCCTCCGAATCGGCGCGCGCGGTGGTGAGGGTGTAGTTGGTGTGATCGGTTTCGATGATGGCCTGGAGGATGTTCGGCTCGTCGCTGCGGACGGGCTCGATCCGGACGGAGCGCACGGAACTGAAGCCGGCGCAGGATTCGAGGTCGGCGATGAAGGCCACGATGTTCTCGTAGGGGGCGTTGATGACGATGGAGAAGGCGTATGCCGCGCGGGGCGCGGGCTCCTCGGCCTGTGGTGGTGTGGGGGTGGTGGGGTTGATGGACTCGACGAGGACGTTGCGTCGGCGGGCTGCTGCGGAGATGGCGTCGAAGATGACGGGTGAGGAGGCCGCGGTGGCGCCGAGGGCTCGAATGCTTTCTGCGAGCACGTGTGGTGAGGGCGCGTCGGGGTCGGCAACGTCGAGGTAGTGGCGGAGGGTGGAGAGTCGCGCACGCGCGTCGGCGAGGTCGGCACGGAGGGGGGCGTTGAAGAGGAAGGTGATGGCGGCGATGGGCGCTGCGGCGAGCGCGGCGTGCGGGAGGAGGCCGCGGAGCGAGGCGGTGTTGAAGGTCATTGCGTGACTCCCACGGCGGCAAGGGGAGACTTGGGGACGGGCCAGAGCGCGACGTGGAGGGAGACGCGGAGCAGGCCGGTCTCGGGGTCGCGGAGGGTTGGGCCGAGGTCGATCTGTCGCACGAGGGGAGAGGCCTGGAGGGTGGCGATGGTGTCGCGGAGGGGTGATTGGGCCGGGGCGGTGTCCGCCACGGTGGTCTCGACGGTGGCGACGATCTCTTCCTCTGCGGAGCCGCTGAAGGAGAGGACGCGGACGTCGGGAGGGAGCTTGCGCGAGAGTTCGGCAAGGAAGGCGGGCCAGTCGGCGCGGACTGCGTCGGTTTCGGCGATGTCGCGCGCGGCGAGGGCGACGGCCTCGGCGAGGTCGCGTTCTTCCTGCGATGCGTCGGGGAGGACGATGGAGGAGGCCTGCGATTCGGCGTCCGCGAGGCTCTGGTGGAGGCGTGTGACGGCGTGATCGGTGATCGCGGCGTCCGCCAGGAGGAGGAGCGAGGCCGCCGCGGAGCCGGCGTAGAGCGCGCGGGCGAGCCGCTTGGAGGCGGCGCGAGCGCCGGCCTCAGGCGTGCGGAGCGCGAGGTACGGGAGGGGCGCGCCGATGAGTCTTCGGATGGGATCGGTGAATCGCTGTTCGGCGTCGGGGAGTTCGCGCGAGGTGACGGAGGCGAGTTTGCCGAGGAAGCCTTCGAGGTTGGGGATGGAGGGCGCGAGGCCGCCGACGACGAGAACGGCGTCGTTGCGGGTATCGTCGTTGAGGCCGAAGCGGAGTGACTGCTTGATCTCGACGGCGAGGCGCTGGAGGGGGGGCTGGAGGAGGGGGAGCGTTTCGCGCGGCGCGAGTGATGTCACGGGGTCGAGCGCGTCGTCGTGCATCGGGAGGCCGACGCGTCGGAGGTAGTCGCGCGCCTGATCGCGCGAGAGGGTGACGGTGGGCTGGCCCGGGCCGCGGGAGATGGTGCGTGTGAGGGGCGCGAGGAAGGCTTCGAGCCCGACGGGGATCTGTCGGACGAAGTGGATGGAGGAGGTCTTGGGATCGGCGGCAAGGACGATGGCGTCGTGCTCTGCGAGCAGGAGCACGGCGGGCGCGCTGTCGGCGGGCTGCGCGAGCGCGAGTTCGAGCGTGTGCGCGATGGTGTGCGCTATGGAGGGAGTGATGCGACGGACGGTGAGGTCCGCGCGGGTGAGCCAGGCGGAGAGGGTGCGGAGGGTGTGCGCGGTGTCTGCCACGGCCAGGGTGTGTGATTGCGGGGCGTCGGTCGCGTGATCGCGGTGCAGCGGGAGGAGGGCCGCGCCGTTTTCGTTGATGGGGAAGGAGGCTGCGGCTTCGAGGGCGAGGCGCGCGGCGTCGAGGGCGGGGCGTTGGGGCGCGGGTGAGGCGAAGACCTCGACGATCGTGGAGTCGGCGCGGTAGGAGAGCTCGACGTCTGCGTGTCGCGGGTTGACCTCGAGGGCCTTGAGCGCTGCGGAGAGGGGCTCGTCGAGCGGGACGAGCCCTTCCTTCCATGCGGCGTCCCACGAGGTGGGATCGAGATCGAGGGTGTGCGCCCGGAGGACGCGCGAGCGCTGCACGAGCGCTACGGCGAGCCGGGAGGGAGCGAGATCGATGATGAGTCGTTGTGCGCGCACGGGTTTGTGGGTTTGGCGGCGAGTCGTTGCTCACCTCTTTCGGCGAGGTCAGGACGCGGCTTTGGGCGGTTTTCCGGGGGAGCCTTTGTCGTCCTTGCCCTTGTCGTCCTTGGGGTCCTTCTTGTCGTCTTTGTCGTCGTTCTTGCCGTTGTCGCCGGGCGCGGCGCCGCCGTGGATCTCGTCGTCCTTGCCCTTGCCGTTGTTGTGCGGATCGGGCTTATCGGACGGCTTGTCGCGCTTGCCCTTGTCGTCCTTGCCCTTGTCGCCCTTGGGCCCCTTCCGGTCGTCCTTGTCGCGCTTGTCGTCTCTGTCTTTCCGGTCCCTGGGCCCCTTCCTGTCCCTGGGGTCTTTGCGGTCCCTGTCGCGCTTGGGGTTTCGGGGTCCCTGGCGCGGCGTGCGCTCATTGGGCATGAAGGAGCCGGAGTCGAAGTCGAGGTCGTAGCGGCGCACGGCCTCGCCTTGTGCGGAGGCGATGGAGATGGTGGTCGTGTCGGGCTGCGCGTCGATGGAGACGGCGAGGGAGGCGCCGAGGAGCGTCTTGGGGCTGATGGAGCCGACGTCGCCGTCGCCGTCGAGGTCGGTGTCGAGGATAAGTTCGCGCAGGGCGAGGTTGACGGCAGCGTCGGCCGCGTATTCGGCGCGTGCGCCCTCGACGCGGCGCGTGGAGAGGTCGGTGGAGGAGGAGGACGTGATGACCGAGCCCACGACGACGAGCTGCAGCATGACGAGGACGAGTACGGCGGCGACGCCCGCGGCTGCGCGGCGGGACGCATGACGACGGGATGGGCGCGTGTCGTGGGTCATGGTTGTGCGATGGTGAGAGACCGAGGCGCGACGCGCGCACGGAGCGTTTCGGACGCGGCGCCGGAGGCAAGGGTGATCGTGATCTCGATGCGTCGGACGTCACGCGCGCCGACGCTGTTGAGGTTGGCCGGGAGGGGGTTGTTGAGGTGGTCGAAGGCGCGGATGGTGAAGGAGGCGACGTTCTCGGCGATGGGCTGCGCGGATTGCGTGGGAGTGGTGAGGTTGAGCGTGCGCGAGACGAGGGCGAGCCGGTAGCCGGCGCCCCAGTCGATGGAGCTGCGCTGGACGCTGGTGATGAGGGGGGCAGGGGTGGGAGAGGCGTCGTCGGTGGGACAGGCCTTGAGCTCGCGCGTGATGCGCTCGAGCGCGGAGGAGGCCTGCGTGTGGAGCGAAGCGGATTGTGCGCTGTCGGAGTAGGAGCGCGCTGCGGTGGAGATGACGGAGGCGGCGACGGCGGAGCCGACGGAGATGACGGTGAGCGTCGCGATGAGCTCGACGAGGGTGAAGGCGCGCGTGCTGTGGGAGCGGCGGGTCATGGGGTGGTGCTCGTGAGGACGGTGGCAAGGGAGAAGGAGCGCTGGCCGCGCGTGGTGCGCCAGGTGATGGTGACGGTGGCGGTTTTGCACCCGGCGCCGGGGGTGACAAGATCGGCTGAGGTCTCGGCGAACGCGACGGAGCGGGAGAAGGTGGGGAAGCCTGAGACGGCGGGCTCGGCCGGGTAGTTGGCAGTGGTGAGGAAGGTGTAGCCGCGCGAGGGGGAGGCGTTGTCGGCGAGGATGTCCTCGAGTTTCTCGGAGGCGAGCCATCGCGCGCGGGAGACGAGGACGGGGTCGGTGCGTGTTTCCTGCGCGACGCGCACGGCCCAGAGCATGGGCGGGACGGCGAGGCCGAGGATGACCATGGCGATCACGCCTTCGACGAGCGTGAATGCGCGGGATCGGGATGTGCGTGTTGGGGTCATGGTCGTGTGAGGGTGACGAGACCGGTTTCGGGCGCGATGGTGAGGATGTGGCCGGAGGAGAGTCGGATGGTGGCGGGCGCGGAGAGGGGGTTGGCGGCGGAGTCGAGCGGGCGGCCGAGGGGGTCGAAGGCGAGGGAGGAGCCGGAGGGGAGTGTGATGGAGGAGATGGAGACGCCCGCGAAGTGATCGGCGGCGAGATCGCGCGCGAGGGGCGCGCCGGTGTCGGGGTCGAGAATGGAGGTTGCGGAGGCCCGCCCGGGGTTGTCGGGGTCTTCTGCGAGGAGGGCCCAGCCGTCGGGGAGGGCGAAGTCGACCCAGGAGGAGGCCGCGGTGGAGAGGGCGCGCTCGCGGGCGTAGAGGAGGTCTGCGAGGAGGATGTTTGCGGCGACGTTGGCGCGGGAGGAGGAGGCGCGGGAGAGCGCGGGGACGGCGAGGGCGGCGAGGACGGCGAGGATGACGGTGACGGCGATGAGTTCGACGAGGGTGTATGCGCGCGCGCGACGGCCAGCGCGGGGGTTCCGCGCCGGCGTCGCACGGCGGATCGCCTGTCGTCGTGTTCGGACGCGCATGAACGTCGTCCCCTGCACGCGGCTTAGAGCTCGTTGGCCTTGAGGATCTTGCCGGTGCGGTCCTTGACGGTGGTGTCGACGTTGGAGTTGGCCCAGATGATGGCCACCGGGGGATCGGAAGCGTTATCGAAGTAGTAGTTCCAGCCGTAGTTGTTGGCATTGCGGACGACGCGTGCGTCGGCGTCGGCCTTGGAGTTGATGCGGCGGACGTTGTTGAGGTTGTTGAAGGGGTTGTTGGGGATGGCTTCCTGCATGACGGCGCCCGCGGTGTTCCAGTCGTTCATGACGGGGTAGGCGGGCGTGCCGGCGGTGGTGGCGTTGGCGTAGAAGTTGGCGACGGCGGAGCGGAGGCCGCCCAGGGAGCCCTGGAGCGCGGCGCTCTTGGCCTTGTCGGCGTAGTTGAAGTACTTGGGGATGGCGACGCCGGCCAGGACGGCCAGGACGACCATCACGGCCACCAGTTCGACGAGTGTGAATGCGGATCGGCGTGTGCGAATCATGCTGCGATGCTCCTTTGAGTGAGTGCCCCGAACGTCGGCGCCGGGGATGCGTGCGTTCAGCCCATCAGCGCGACCATGTCCCACATGGGGAGGAAGATGGCGAGGGCAACGATCATGACGACGGTGGTGAGAACCGCGATGAGGAGCGGTTCGATAATCGTGGCGGAGTTCTTGATGAGTCGGGCGGCGTCGCGCTCGTACTGGGTGGCGACGATGTCGCACATCCTCGGGAGTTCGGCGCTCTCTTCTCCGGCGGAGAGCATGCGGCGCGCGAAGGAGGGGATGTAGGGGCAGGCGCGGAGGACCTCGGCGAGACGGCCCCCGTTGCGGACCTGATCGATCATCGAGGCTGCGTCGGCGCGGAGGAGAGGGCGCGCGGCTGCGCGGGAGGACATGTCGAGGGACTCGATGAGGCCCAGGCCCGAGGAGAGGGAGATGCCCAGCACGCGCGCGAAGCGGGAGACGGCGAGCGCGGTGAGGACGCGGGAGAGATAGGGGATGCGGTGGAGGACACGGTCGATGGCGATGGAGGCGTCCTGAGAGCGTTTGGCGCGCCGGAGGAAGAAGACGGCGGCGATGACGGCGAGGCCGTAGGCCCACCAGTAGGAACGGAGGGAGAGGCCGAAGGTCTGCAGGGCGCGGGTGAGGAAGGGGAGGTCCATGCCGCGGGCCTGGAACATGGAGGCGAACTTGGGGACGACGACCGCGATGAGGAAGAGCGTGGCTGAGGAGAGGGCGATGAGGACGATGACGGGGTAGGTGAGCGCCTGCTTGACCTGGTGGCGGGATTCCTGCTGCTGCTCGAGCATCTCCGCGAGGTGTTCGAGGACCTTGATGATGTTGCCGGAGGCCTCGGCGGCGCGGACGGTCTCGACGACGATGCGGGAGAAGATGGCGGGGTGCTCGGCGAGCGCGGAGGTGAAGGTGGCGCCGGCCTGCATACGGGAGGCGACGTCGAGGAGCGTGGCGCGGAGCTTGGGGTTGGTTTCCTGCTCGGCGATGGAGCGGACGCCCTCGGGGAGTGCGATGCGCGCCTGGAGGAGCACGGAGAGCTGGTGGATGATCTGCGCAACGTCGCGCGGCGCGACGGAGCGCGGCTTGAGGAAGGTGAGGGCGCGGCGCTCGCGGACGGGCTTGAGATCGAGGGGCGTGGCGCCCGTTGCGGCGAGCTTGCGGAGGGCTTCCGAGCGCGAGGAGGCGCTGAGGACGCCGGTGTGCTTGGCGCCTGCGCGATCGAGGGTGGTGTACTGGTAGGTGAGCGTGCTCATGCGGCGGCCCTCCGCGCGTTCTCGTGCTCGTGCGCCTCGAAGGCGAGGACTTCGCTGATTTCCTCGAGGGTGGTGAGGCCTTGGCGGGCCTTGTCGATCCCGTCGTGAGCCATGGTCTGGAACCCGCCGGCGCGTGCGGCTTCCGCGATGGCGTCGGGGGAGGGTGATTGCGCGATGGCGCGCTGCACGGCGGGGGTGACCGTGAGGAGTTCGTAGACGCCGACGCGCCCTCGGTAGCCGGTGTTATTGCACTGGGGGCAGCCGGCGCCCCGCACGAAGTTCTGCGCGTCCGAGGGGTCGATGCCCGCGAGACGGAGCGTGTCGGGGTTGGGCTTGTCCGGTTGCGCGCAGTGCTTGCAAACTCGCCGAACGAGACGCTGCGCGAGAACGGCCAGGAGTGAGGAGTTGATGGCGAAGGATGGAACGTTGAAGTCGCGCAGGCGGGGCACGGCGCCGGGCGCGTCGTTGGTGTGGAGCGTGGAGAGGACGAGGTGGCCGGTGAGGGAGGCCTGCACCGCGATCTGCGCGGTCTCCTCGTCTCGGATTTCGCCCAGGAGCACGACGTCGGGGTCCTGGCGGAGGATGGAGCGGAGGGCTGCGGCGAAGGTCAGGCCGACGCCCGGGTTGACCTGGGTCTGACGGACGAGGGGGAGCCGGATTTCGACCGGGTCCTCGATGGTCATGATGTTGCGGTCGGGCGTGTTGATCTCGTTGAGCGCGGTGTAGAGGGTGGTGGTCTTGCCGGAGCCGGTGGGCCCGGTGACGAGGATCATGCCGTGGGGGCGGTGGATGGCGGTCTCGAAGGCTCGCTGCATCGGCACGGGCATGCCCAGGTCGTCGAAGCCCTGGATGGCCGCGTGCGGGCGGAGGAGACGCATCACGACGTTCTCGCCGCACACGGTGGGGATGGTGGAGAGTCGGACGTCGATGTGTGACTTGCGGTGGTTGAAGCGGAACTTGCCGTCCTGGGGCTTGCGTGTCTGGGTGAGGTCGAGGGCGGCGAGCACCTTGAGGCGCTGGACGATGCCCGCGTGGGCCGCGAGCGGCGGGCCCTGCTTGACGACGAGAGAGCCGTCGATGCGGTAGCGGAGGTGGAGGGCGCGCTCGTCGGGGTTGATGTGGATGTCGGAGGCGTTCTCATCGACGGCGGTGGCGATGATCTGGTTGACGGCGGCGACGATGGGCTCATCGCCGGTGGTGAGGTCGGCCGCGATGGCGACCTCTTTGCTGGCGGTGTGTGAGGAGGCGAGGGAGTAGGCGCGGGTGATGAGATCACGGAGGATGGCGGGATCGGCGAGGACGATCTCGACCTCGGTTTTGATGGCCTGTCGGACCTGATCGACGGCGCGGAAGTCGAGCGGGTCGGCGAGCGCGACGGTGGCGACGTTGTCGAGGAAGAAGATGGGGAAGGCCGTGAGAGACTCGGAGAGGGCGCGCGGGAGGAGCTCGGCGTTGCGGATGCAGATGTCGAAGGCCTCAAGGTCGACGTAGGGGCACTCGGAGATGGCGGCGCGCGCGATGCAGAGGGAGCGGGGCTGAATGAGGTTGAGGGCGACGAGGGCATCAGGGACGGAGACGCCGTTCTCGACGGCGTGAGCGCGCGCGGTCTCGATCTGATCGTCGGAGACGAGCTTCTGCTCGAGGATCGCGCGGACGAGGATGGCGGTTGCGTCAAGCATCGGCCGGCGCTCCGTCGGTGAGCGCGCTCATGAAGCGGTCGAACGCGGCCTGTGCCTCGGGAGAACGGTCGGCGAAGACCGTGCCGAGGAGGTAGCCGGGTCGCCGGTCGGTCATGGAGACGCGTTGGAGGAGGAGGGAGGTTTCGAGGAGTGGCGCGGCGCTGGGGTCGGTGGGCGAGAGGACGCGCGCGATGAGTCGGGCGCCTTTGGGGAGGAAAGTGGTGGTGATGAAACCCAGGCCGCCGGGGGAGGCGTCGACGAGGTAGGCGTCGAGGGCGCCGTCACGGAGTGAGGCGCGCCCGGTGAAGCGGATCTGCTCTGCGTGTGGCGCGGCGATGGTGAGGGCCGCGGGGAGCGCGACGTCGTGTCTGGTGTGCTTGCGGACGATGAGTGTGTGCGAGTCTTGCACGTCTGGCCGCTCCGTGGGTGGGGCGGCGCCGCGCCGTGGCGACGCGCCAAAGTGGAGCATCGGGCGGCTGTCCAGGCGCATTGACACCCGGATGCGAGGGCGCCGACGGGCGGAGCGGGTTGTGCGGGTGAGTGGAGCGGGCGTCCGAGAACGGGGCTCAGACGGGCATGGGGACGGGCGCGCGGTCGGTGAGGATCTCGGCCTCGGTGACCTTCTGCACGTCCTCCACGCTGACGCCCGGTGCGAGTTCGGTGAGACGGAAGCGGCGCTTCCCGGTGTCGAGTTCGAGCGTGCAGAGGTCGGTGATGATCATGTGGACGCAGCGCAGGCCGGTGAGAGGGAGCGTGCACTGCTTGAGGATCTTGGGCTTGTCGCCCTTGGCGGTGTGCTCCATGGCGACGATGACGCGCTTGACGCCCGCGACGAGGTCCATGGCGCCGCCCATGCCCTTGACCATCTTGCCCGGGATCATCCAGTTGGCGAGATCGCCTTCCTGGGAGACCTGCATGGCGCCGAGGATGGCCATGTCGATGTGCCCGCCGCGGATCATCTCGAAGGATTGGGAGGAGGAGAAGAAGGAGGCGCCCTTGACGGCGGTGATGGTCTGCTTGCCGGCGTTGATGAGATCGGCGTCGACGTGCTGTTCGGTGGGGAAGGGGCCGATGCCGAGGAGGCCGTTCTCGGATTGGAGCCAGACCTCCATGCCTTGGGGGATGTAGTTGGCGACGAGGGTGGGGAGGCCGATGCCGAGGTTGACGACGAAGCCGTCTCGGAGTTCGCGTGCGGCGCGTTGGGCGATCTGTTCGCGTGTGAGGGGCATGGGAGTGAGTGTAGCGAGGGGTGGGCGCGGGGCGCGTGCGCGGAGGGTCAGCTCGAGTAGGTGATGGCGGTTTTCACCGCGATCGCGATGAGCGCGAGGGCGTTGCCCGCCCAGACCGCGATCTGGCCGACGCCGGTCCGCTTGAGGAGCCCGGACATCTGGTGTGTGCGGAGCGCCTCGACGGCGCTTTCGAGGTCCTCGGGGCTGACGCCGCAGTCCGGGCCAGCGCAGCACTGCTCGATCTTTCCGGAGAGATCGGTCACGAGGAGGTGCCAGCGCCAGACGGAGGGGCCCAGGACGAAGAAGGTGGCGGCGCAGAGCGTGTAGGCGAAGATGGCCCACATGATGGCGAGCGCTGCGAGCGTTCGGTACCCGAGGAAGGCTTCGTACACGGCGACGGCGACGATGGCTGAGACGGCGAGCGTCCAGCGGGCGATGCTGGGCATGAGCAGCCCGGTGACGCGCCCGGCCTGGCTCGCGGCCTGAAGGAGAGACGCGCAGGACTGTCCTGCGTCCCGGACATGGCGCGCGTAGTCGGCACGGATCTGTTCGATCTCCTGCATGGAGGATCGAGCGGCGTAGAACACGATGACGAACATGGGGGGAAAGAGGAGGCCGAAGTTGGAGATCGAGTACGGGAGGTATGACAGGTACGGCCGCTCGTACATCTTCCAGAACTCGGGCGTGCCCGGTTTGACCGAGTCTGCAACTGCGGTGGGGTCGGAAAACATCTGCGACCACTCGGGCCCGCCGACGCTCCACCACGTCTGCATGCCGGCGAGGGACTTCCAGTATTTGGGGCTGTCGGCGAGCTGGGCCGGGGCGATGGCGACGTGGTAGTAGATGACGCAGGCGAGGACGGCAAGGGTGAACGCGATCAGGATGATCCGGTACGGCCATGCGCGGCGCGTGTCGTTTGAGCGGAAGGAGAGCATCTCGGCGATGCGGCCCGGGTAGGCGCCTGCGAGGATGAGGTAGACGGCGAAGAGCAGGAGGATGGTGCGTCCGCCTTCGATGAAGGCGCCGAGGAATCTCGGGGGCGGCGCCTTCGTGCCGTCGGTGATGGATTCGGGGAGCGCGCCGGAGAAGCCGTAGCCGAAGTCGGCCCACCATGCGGGGCTGCCGTAGACGTAGTAGGCGAGCGCGAGTGAGCCGAGGGCGACGATGGCGACAGCGATGCAGTATGCACGGAGCAGGAGCACGGCACGTTCAACAGTGATATTCATCGGCGCACCCCGAGAGCATCGAACATTGCGCGGGAGTGGATAACCGGGGGCGAGTGTACCTGCGTGCGTGTGCGCGGGTCAATGCGCGCGGACGGTGCGCTGCTCGATGCGTTTCTCGCTCTTGGTGAGGACGATGCCGTCGACGTAGGCGCCGGGGGTGATGACGGCCTCGGGGTCGAGCTGCCCGGTGTCGACGATCTCCTCGACCTCCGCGATGGTGATCTTGCCGGCCTGGGCCATCATGGGGTTGAAGTTCCGCGCGGTTTTGCGGTAGACGAGGTTGCCGAAGCGGTCGGCCTTCCAGGCCTTGACGAGGGCGACGTCGGCGCGGAGCCATGTCTCCATGACGTAGGTTCGGCCCTCAAACTCTCGGGTTTCCTTGCCGTCGGCGACGATGGTGCCGACGCCGGCGGGCGTGAAGAAGGCGGGGATGCCGGCGCCCCCGGCGCGGATGCGCTCGGCGAGGGTGCCCTGGGGGTTGAACTCGATCTCGAGCTCCTTGGCGAGGAACTGGCGTTCGAACTCGGCGTTCTCACCCACATATGAGGAGACCATCTTGCGGATCTGCCGGGTCTTGAGCAGAAGGCCCAGGCCCCAGTCATCGACGCCCGCGTTGTTGGAGATGGCGGTGATGTTCTTCACGCCGGAATCGCGGAGGGCGATGATGAGCTGCTCGGGGATGCCGCAGAGACCGAAGCCACCGGCCATGACGGTGAGGCCGTCCTTGAGGACGGCGCGATCGCGGAGGAGGTCCATCGCGGCTTTGGGAGAGGGGAGGACTTTGTTGGCCATGGGGGGGAGGATATCGCGCGGAGGGATGACGCTGCGTGCGGTCACGCAGGCTGGACGTCAGACGGGGGTGGCGTGTGACGGGGGCGTGGATTCATCGGGGTTCTTTCGTGACCCGATGACGCGGGCCCAGGCGGCCGTGAACTCGGCTCCGAAGAGGAAGATGAGCGCGGAGTAGTAGACCCAGAGCAGGATGACGATGACGGAGCCGGCGGCGCCGTAGACGGAGGCGACGGTGGAGCGGGCCATATAGACGCCCACGAGGGTCTTGCCCAGGTAGAGGAAGAGGGTGGTGGCGATGGCGCCGACGCGGACGTCGCGCCACGCGATGTGGACCTCGGGCATGAACTTGTAGATGGCGGCGAAGAGGGCGGAGATGACCAGGGTGGAGACGAGGAAGTTGGCGAGCGAGATGAGCTCGGGGGGGATGGGGAGCTGATCGCCGAGCCAGGCCGCGGCGGCGGAGACGATGGCGCTGAGGACGAGCGAGACGAAGAGCATGAAGGCGATGGAGAGGATCATCGCAAGGGAGACGAGGCGGGTCTTGATGAAGCGGAGGATGACGCGCCAGGAGAGGGGCGGGGGCTTGGGGGCGTCCCAGATGACGTTGAGGGCGTTGCGGAGCTGGATGAAGACGGCGGTGGCGCCGAAGAGGAGCGTGGCGAGCCCGATGATGGTGGGGACGAGGCCGGACCAGTTGGGGTCGACGCGGTCCATCATGTTCTGGATCTGCTGGGCGCCCTCGGCCCCGACGAGCTTCTCGAACTGAAGGACGATCTCCCGCCGGATCTCGTCGCGTTGGCGGAAGACCTTCTCCGCCACGGCGACGACGATGAGGAGCGTTGGGGCGAGGGAAAAGATGGTGTAGAAGGCGATCGCGGCGGCGAGCTGGGGGACGCGATGGCGGCCGAACCCGGAGAGGGTCTGCTTGAAGACGGTGGCGACGTCAGCGAGGCGCATGGCGGGGGCGATTGTACGGGGTGGTCGGAGGGGAACCGCGCGGGTGAACGCGCTGCGCGAGCGCGGTCCTTAGAATCGGGCGCGTGTCGGATCGCCGGGAGAACGATGTGAGCGCGGAGCGGCGGGTCGGCGCCGGAGACGCGCCGTCGCCGCCCGGGGAGCGGCGCGTGCGGATGTGGCGGATCGTGCGCGCCGCGGCGCCGATCGTGATCCCCGTGGTGGTGGTGTGGGCGGTGTGGAAGGGGGTCGGGGGGATCGACCTCAAGGAAACGCGCGCGATTCTCGAGAACGCGCGCGGGTCGTGGCTGGCGTGGTCGATCGGCGCGGCGTTCTGCGCGGTGGCGTGCATGGGGACGTACGACGCGCTCGCGTTCCCCGGGAGGGTGGGGCTGGGGCGCGGGGCGCGCTGGCGGATCGGGACGGTGGTGTACGCGTGGACCAACTTCCTCACGCTCGGGCCGCTGGGCGGGCCGGCGCTTCGGCTGTTCCTCTACCGGCGCGCGGGGATGACGACGGAGGAGGTGCTGCGCGGCGTCGGGCTCGTGGTGGTTGCGTCGTCGTGCGGGCTGGCGTCGTGGGTGGTCGTGTCGATGCTCCCGCTGGGGGATGGGGTGTGGAGCACGGTGTGGCGCGTGATGGCGGCGGTGGCGCTGAGCCCTGTGCTGGCGGAGACAGCCGGACGCGCGGCGGGCGCGCTCCTGCCTCGGAGGTGGACGGCGCCGCCCAGATGGGTGATGGCTCGGCTGGGCAGCGTGAGCGTGGCGGAGTGGGGGTTGTCCGCGGTGTCGTTCGCATTAGCGGGGCGCGCTGTGGGCGTCGCGGCGCCGCTGGCGGAGAGCGCGCGGGCGATGCTGCTGGGGCATGCCGTGGGGATGATGAGCATGACGCCCGGCGGGCTGGGGAGCGCGGACGCCGTATGGGTGTCATTGCTCGCGCACGCGGGGGTGGATGAGGAAGTGGCGGCGGCGCAGGCGGTGGCGTTCCGGATCACGTACTACCTCACGCCCTGGGCTGGGTCGCTGCTCGCGCTGTACGCGATGTTCACGCGCGGGCGACGGTGGGCCGCGGAGTGGCAGCGTCGGATCGTGGCGGGCGCGGTGGCGCTCAACGCGGCGATCCTGCTCCTGAGCGCGGCCACGCCCGCGGTGCGCGGGCGTCTCGAGCGCGTGGCGGAATGGACGCCCGTGGGGGTGATCGAGGCGTCGCACCTCGCGGCAACCGGCGCGGCCGTGGTGATGCTGTTCCTCGTGCGCGGGCTGCTGCGGGGGTATCGCTCCGCGATGCTCATCACGGGAGTGGCGCTGGGGGCGTCGGCGCTCGCGCACGTGTTCAAGGGGGGCGACTATGAGGAGGCGATCGCGTCCGCGGTGCTGCTGGTGCTGGTGTTCGGCGCGCGCTCGGCGTTCCGCAAGGCGGGGCGTGTACCGGTGGGGTGGGAGCTGACGCTGGCCGTGGGGTTCGGCGCGATCGCGGCGTATCTGATCGTGGGGCTGGCGTCGCTGCAGCGCTGGCCCAGCGATCCATCGAGGTGGCTGTACGTGGCGCCGCTGGCGCAGGGCGCGCGGTTCGTGCGTGCGGCGTTCGTGCTCGCGTTCGTGTGCGGGCTGTTCGTGCTGCGCCAGAGCCTTCGTTCGGGCGAGCCGAGGAAGCGCGCGGGCGGCGGGGAGGTGGACCGTGCAACAGCGTTCATCGGCGCGCACGGGTGGCGCGCGACCGCGCTGAGTGTGGCCAACGGGGACAAAGGGGTGTGGTGGTGGGAGGACCGGGCGCTGGCCGTGTACCAGATGCAGGGAGACCGAATGATCGTGCTGGGCGATCCGGTGGTGGCGCGCAAGGGGGACGAGAGCGGCGCGCTGGGCGCGTTGCAGGAGCACGCGACCAGCGAGGGCGTGGACCTGCTGTTCTACCAGGCGAGCGCGCCGTGGCTGGAGCACCTGCACGAATTCGGCTACTCGTTCTTCAAGCTGGGTGAGGAGGCGGTCGTCCCGCTGACCGGGTTCTCCACGGACGGGGGAGAGTGGAAGCAGATGCGCAAGTCGATCCGGAGGGCGGAGGGAGAGGGCGTGCGCGTCGAGATCGTCGAGCCGCCCCACACCCACGCGCTGCTGCGCGCGCTGCGCGAGGTGAGCGACGCGTGGCTGGCGCACAAGGGCGGGCGCGAGATGCAGTTCTCGGTGGGGCACTTCTCGTTCGAGTACCTCGACCGTTTCCCGCTGGGGCTGGCGCGCGACGGGAGCGGGCGCGTGCTGGCGTTCGTGAATCTCATGCCGACGCGCGCTGGGGGCCCGGTGACGATCGACCTGATGCGTCGGCACCCCGAGGCGCCGGAGGGCACGATGGAGGCCCTGCTCACCGAGTGCATGCGTTGGGGAGCGGCGCGCGGGCACTCGGCGTTCGAGCTGGGCGTCGCGCCGCTGGCGGACGTGGGGCAGCAGCGATCGGCGCGCCTGACGGAGCGCACCGCGCGCCTGATGTACGCGCACGGCGAGCGCGTGTACGGGTACCGCGGGTTGCGATCGTTCAAGGAGAAGTTCCGTCCGGTGTGGGAGGCCCGCTATCTGGCGTACCCGAGGCCCTGGGACTGGGCCGCGGCGGTGGCGTCGACGACGGCGCTGGTGCGCGCGGGATCGCGTGCGGATCGCCGTCGCATCGCGCAGGCGCGGGGCGGGGGCGTGGATGAGACGGAATCGCCGCATCTTCCGGATGTTGGGGGCGAACGGGGCGTTGAGGATCGGGGTGCGTAGAATGATGCTTGATCGTGTGCCCTGCGGGCGCACGTGCGGCGACGGCGTCGGGCGTGCGCGCGGGGCGTAGACGGAGTTTCTTCAGATGACGACCTTCGCACCCGGCAGCAAGCCCTCCACCGGCGCCCAGACCTCGACGGACCCTCTGCACCTGATCGACGTGGATCACGTGCGGTTCCACGTGGGCAACGCGAAGCAGGCCGCGTTCTTCTACGCGAACTGCTTCGGGTTCCAGATCGACCAGGTGGCGGACCTGACGACGGGCTCGCGCGACGCGGCGCACTACCTGCTCACGCAGGGGAACATCCGCATCCTGCTGACGACGGGGCTGACCGCCGAGCACCCGGCGTGCCTCGAGACGGCGCTGTACGGGGACGGGGTGAAGGACGTGGCGTTCACGGTGTTCGACGCGACGAAGGCGTACGAGCGGGCGATCCGCAACGGCGCCCAGAGCGCGTACGAGCCGCGGACCGTGTCGGACGAAACGGGGTCGATCACCACGGCGGGCATCCGGACGTACGGGAAGGTGATCCACACGTTCGTCTCGCGCTCGGGCGCGTATGACCTGACCAAGGTGAAGCAGGGCGGGCTGTTCGCCCCGAAGTTCCGGCGCATCGGCGAGCTGAGCGTGAACGCGTACAACAAGCAGCACCCCTGCGGGCTCAAGTACGTCGATCACCTCGTGGGCAACGTCGAGCTGGGCAAGATGAACCACTGGGTCCGCTGGTACGAGAACGTGCTCGAGTTCAAGCTCTTCAAGCACTTCGACGACAAGGACATCTCCACCGAGTACTCGGCGCTGATGTCGAAGGTGATGGCGTCGGGCTCGGGGCTTATCAAGATGCCGATCAACGAGCCGGCCGAGGGCAAGAAGAAGAGCCAGATCGAGGAGTACCTCGACTGGCACCACAACACGCCCGGCGTGCAGCACCTCGCGCTGCGCACGGACGACGAGCTGCACTCGATCGCGGAGCTGCGCCGGCGCGGCGTCGACTTCCTCTCCATCCCCGACGCGTACTACGAGCAGGTCTGGGAGCGCGTGAACAAGATGCTCACCGGCCACGGCCACTCCCCCGTCAAGGAGGACCACACCAAGGTCAAAGACCTGGGCATCCTCGTGGACGCGGACGATGAGGGCTACCTGCTCCAGCTGTTCACCAAGCCCCTGCAGGACCGCCCGACGCTGTTCTTCGAGATCATCTGCCGCAGAGGAAGTCAGTCCTTCGGCAAGGGAAACTTCAAGGCGCTGTTCGAGTCGCTGGAGATCGAGCAGGAGAAGCGGGGGAATCTGTAAGCGTGTCCAACACGCCTCCTCCATCGCAGGTTCAATCGCAATGCGACAAGTGCGGCGACGGACTCGGGCTACGAAATCACGCCGTACTCGCAGAGCACATCGAACAGCAAGACGATCCACACTCGCACTATTGGTGGCATTCGGAATACCAGATCATCAAATGCCTAGGCTGTGACACCGTTCGATTTCGCCTACTTGCAAGCGAAGATGGCGTACCAGAGGGTGCCTCACAGACGTTCCCTCGCCCGTCGGTCGCACCGTATGGCACGGACATGGATCTCGCGAATCTTCCTGCGGTCGGTCCGATCTATAGAGAGACTGTGAATGCGATGCTACAAGAACTGCCAATCCTCGCTGCGGGAGGCATTCGTGCTTGCGTTGAGGCGATCTGCAAAGAGAAAGGCGTCAAAGCGGGCAATCTGGAAAAGAAGATCGACGCCCTCGCGGAACAATCACTACTTACAATAGGTCAAGTCCAGCTATTGCACGCATGTCGCTTTATGGGGAATACGGCGCTTCATGAGCTAAAAGCACCGACTATGGAGGACAATCGGCTCGCTCTTGGCATCGTCGAGTCTCTCATGCGAACGATCTACATATATCCCCTTCGCGCCAAGGAATTAGAAGCTCGCCACGGACCAATTAAGGATCAGCAATGACTTGACTGGGTCTCAAGGTCTCTAATGCCAGCAGCCTCTCCTTCCTCCACAACCCTCCCCCGTACCCGCCCAGCGCGCCGCCCTTGCGGATGACCCGGTGGCACGGAATCACGATCGCGATGCGGTTGCGCCCGTTCGCAAGCCCCACGGCCCGCACGGCGCCCCGCACACTCAACGCCACCGCGATGTCCTCGTACGAGCGCGTCTCCCCGTAGGGGATCGCCAGGAGCTGGTCCCACACCATGCGGTCCCACGCCGTGCCGCGGATCGCGAGCGGGACATCAAACCGCGTGCGCTTCCCGTCGAAGTACTCGCGCAGCTCACCCTCGGCCTGCGCAAGGTGCGCACGGGCGCGCTCACACTCCGCGTCGCGCGGCGCGCCCTCTTCACCCACTGGCTCACTGCCGAAGAAGCGTCGCAGGTCGGCGCGTTCGCGCGCCAGGTTCGGGCGGTCGTGGAACTCGAGGAGACAGAGCCCCTCCCCCACCGCCGCGCCGATCATGGGGCCGAGCGGAGTCTCGAACTCCCGCAGCAGCACGGGAACCGAGGCTTGGACGACGACGGGCTTGGGTGTGGCGACGACCATGCCCGAACGATATCCAAACACGCTTCGCAGCACAACCGGATTCAGGCGATTTCGCGGGGTGTTCGCGTCACTGCCCCAGAGCACGGAGCACGACGGTGGCGTAGGCGCCGCGGGGCAGATCGAAGGAGAGCGTGCGTTTGAGTTTCTGGGGCGCGCCCTTCCTGGCCGGAGGGGCGAGGTCGTCTGCTTCCATCGGTGAGAGCGTGAAGTTGGTGGCGCGGACAAAGAGCGGGCGGAACGCTTCGCCGTAGAAGGGGCGTCGAAGGCGCGGGATACGGAGGCCCTTGAGCGTGAGGCCCTCCTGCGCGAGCACGTCGTCCGCTTCCGCGCTCCAGAGCGGGTCGGTCTTGGTCGAGGGCGCGAGTGTGGGCAGATCGAGGCCGCGCCACTGGGGCGTCACCACCGACGCGGGCGGGAAGAGCATCGGGCCGAAGAGGCCCTCGGTGAGGAGCATCGCGGGCTTGGGCGCGGGGACGAGCCGTGTGGAGCCGTCGCGCGCCTTCTTCTCGACCGGGGGGAGTTCGACGTGCTGCCCCTCGCGCACGATGCGCTCGGCGAGCCGGCGCGCGATCTCGTTCCAAAGATGCGACTGGTGCGCCTCGACGCACATCGCCTGCAGGAAATACGGCAACTCGCCGAACGCCTCGTCGAACGACGCTCCCGCGGCCAGCGCCTCGATGGGCTTGCGCTCGGGGACCTTGGGCAGCGCGCGAACAAGGTCCCCCCACCTCCCCCACTGCTCCGCGGCCAGACGCGTGAACGCTCGCGTCTTCCCGCCGTCCTTGCGGCTGGGCGTGGCGACGGCGAGCTTGAGCGCGCCCTCGAAGTCACCGGCGAGGAGCCGGGTGGCGACCCAGCCCTGACCGTGACGAGCGGAGCCGAAGCGCTGATCACCGAAGTAGTTGACGATGAGGAGTTCGGGCGCACCGTCATCGGACGGCGGGGTGAGGAGGCGTGAGCGGCGCGTGATCTCGTCGGAGGCGTGTCGTGCCAGATCGCGGACGACGAGCGTGAAGCGGTTGCCGGTGATGCAGTCCGCGGAGAGGGGCGTTGGGGAA
This sequence comes from Phycisphaerales bacterium, assembly GCA_050174775.1. GTDB lineage: Bacteria > Planctomycetota > Phycisphaerae > Phycisphaerales > UBA1924 > CAYPGJ01. The sequence continues at coordinate 392,288 of JBFXJP010000001.1, read as the reverse complement.
TAGCCGAGGAATGACGCGTCTCCCTGCCAGCCGGAGAGCGTGGCCGGGGGCTCACGCCCCGCGAGCGCATCGAGCGGGACGGAGACGTGCTGGGTGGTGTGGGCGTGCTTGTCCTTGAGGCCGGCGTAGTCGACGAGCCCGGTGCGCACGCCGAGAGCGCGGGCGAAGAAGCCGATGGCCTCGGGTGTGGCGAGGGAGGTCTTGGTGAGTTTGTAGACGGTGTGGGCGTGCGTCAGCGAGGGGGTCGGCGTGAGCGCACGCGAAAACTCCTCCGTGAGGAGTTCGTCGACGAGGAAGTCGTGCGGCGTGCGCCGGATGGTCATCGCGGGGCGATGCTACCGGCGCGCGGGGTCGTGCCTCAGGCCGCGACGCGGTTCTGCGAGGCGCCCTTGATCATCGCGCTCGCAACGGCGTCGAGCGCGACGGTCCACGCATCCCGGATCTGGGTCGAGCCCTTGGGGCCGAGCGTGTGCATGATCGTCTCGACCATGACGTCACGGACGACCGGGTAGTGCTCGGGCTTGGCGCCGTAACCGACGTGTCGTGCGCCCATCTCGGCCAGGGGCTTCTCGAGGGTGTGGAGGGCGTCGGCCTTGTTGACGACCAGGGCGAGAGCGGAAGCGAGGTGCTTGCGCTGCGCGGTCATGTCCTTGGGGAAGAGGTCACGGACCTGGGGGGCCTTGGCGAAGAGGCGGGCGTAGAACTCGTTGATGAGGGCTTCGGGGTTGTGGAGGTCATTGAAGGACTGGCGGATGAGGGCGATCTGCTGTGGCGTCATGGCCGAGGGGCTCCTGTTCTGGGAGATTTGTGTCCGGAAGGAGCATCGGCCGGGGAGGGGGACGGGATGAGACGGGGGATGGTCTGAGGGGGATGGCGGCTCAGAAACGGGGGATGGGGGCTTCTGGAGGGGGTCGAGGGGGCTTCCTTGCATGGACCGAACGGGCGGCTACACTACGCGGCTCTTCGCAGGGCAGGGGCTCGTCGCTGTTGTCGGGCGCTGCCTGCGTGAGGAATGACTTTCAACCTGGTGGCTCCCGACCGATGCCGACGATCAATCAGCTGATCCGCAAGCCCCGCACGCCTCAGACGGCCAAGTCGAAGGTGCGCGATCTCGATGCTTCCCCGCAGCGCAAGGGCGTGTGCCTCCAGGTGCGCACCGTCACCCCGAAGAAGCCGAACTCGGCTCTGCGGAAGGTGGCCCGCGTGCGTCTGTCGAACGGCAAGGAAGTCACGGCCTACATCGGCGGCGAAGGCCACAACCTGCAGGAGCACTCGATCGTGCTCGTGCGCGGCGGCCGCGTCCGCGACCTTCCCGGCGTGCGGTACCACATCGTGCGCGGCTCGCTGGACTGCCTGGGCGTTGAGGGCCGCAAGCAGGCCCGCTCCAAGTACGGCGCCAAGAAGGGCAAGGGCTAAATCACGATCTTCATCCGCGCGTCGTCGTCACGGCGCGCGGTCACACACATGGCAAGTAATCGGCGCGGGCTGGCCAGCCGGCGCCGGTGAACAGCGACCCGCGGATCACGCGGGAGGATGAGCCGAAAGGAGTTCCCCATGGCCGGACGGATCACGAAATCCGACGAGCAGCTGCGTCCCGACCCGCGTTTCAACGACCGGACGCTCTCCAAGTTCGTCAACACCATGATGTACGACGGCCAGAAGGGCGCGGCGCTCCGCGTCGTGTACGGCGCGATGGACATCATCGAAGAGAAGCTCAAGAAGGAGACGGACCCGAACGCGCCCAAGAGCCCGATCGACGTCTTCCACATGGCCATCGACAACGTCAAGCCCCACGTCGAGGTGCGCAGCAAGCGCGTCGGCGGCGCCAACTACCAGGTGCCCATGCCCGTCAACCAGCGCCGCCAGATGTCCCTGGCCATGCGATGGATCCGCGAGGCATGCCGCAGCGAGAAGGGCCGCCCCATGGCGCCACGGCTCGCCGAGGAGCTGTACGCCGCGGCCAAGCGCGAGGGCAAGGCGATGCAGACCCGCGAGCAGACGCACCGCATGGCCGACGCGAACAAGGCCTTCGCGCACTTCGCCTGGTGAGCCTCGCCAACAGCTCCTGATCGAACGACAAAGCCCCGCTCCGGCGGGGCTTTTTTCTGCGCTGCACGCCCGGCAATTCGCTCAGGACGTCGCGCGCGTGCGCGAGCGAGGGGGCTTCGCGGCGCCGTTCGATGGGGCACGCGCGCCGCACACCTTCGCCTCGCGCACCAGACCGACGTAGATCTCGTGGTCCGCATCAATGTCGAGGTGGCGATGCACCTCGCAGTCAATGATGAGGGAGGCCCGCTTCAGGCACGGCGCGCCGGTGACCAGCGTCTCCACGTCGAGCGTGTCGAAGATGTTGATGGGTGAGGAGCCCTCGGCCTCGAACCGACGCAGCAGCGCCGGGTCGTCCTCCGGCACGCGGCACAGCGCGAAGCAGTGGCTGTCACGGATGAGCATCTCGATCGGGTGGCCCTTGCGCAGGGCGACCGAGACGAGCAACGGCTCCTCCGCGGCCCGCTGCACCCAGCGAACAACGACGCCCGCTCGCGCGAGTTCGTACGCAGAGGTCATGATGTATGCCGCTTCCGGCGTGCGCGCGAGCGCATCACGCACGACGTCGGGGTCTGTGAAAGCGGTGGCCTGGGTGTCGCGTGCGGCGGTGGCCGACATCCCTCCTCCTCTCCGAAATCCATTCGCGAATCGGGCCGCGTCGGAAGACCTCTCGGAACCGGGGGGGAGTGTACAGGGACGTGTGAGGAAGGGAACCCGTGATTTGCGAGGCCCTCGTGAATTGCGCGCGCCGAGGGAGATCGCGCAACTCGTTCTCAAGTCTTTATCGGAACACAACTTGCGCGAGAACTCACACAGGTTCGAGCGGAATCCACAGAGATATCCACCGCCCACATTGTGTTGCATGGTGGGGCAGAGTGGGGTAGATTCCCACGGTCGATTCGCCTCACGCCTGATGGGAGTTCGATGGGTGCTCTTTACCGGTCAATACGAGCACGTGATCGATGCCAAGCAGCGGCTGGCGATTCCCGCCGACATCCGTTCCCGATGGCGTCCCGAGACCGACGGGCTCGCGTGGTTCGCCGTGCCCTGGCCCGGCGGCGTGATCAGGCTCTACCCGGAGTCGCGCTTCAACGCCTTGGCCGAGTCGCGCTCCCAGACGCTGACGCCGGACGAGGACGAGGCGGAGATTCAGGCGTCGCTGTTCGGGCTCTCCCGGCGCGTCGAGATGGATTCCGCGGGTCGGGTGCGCTTGCCCGAGGACATGCTGCAGCTGACCGGGGTGAACGGGGAAGTGGCGCTGATCGGCGCAGGGGACCGGTTGGAGATTCGCGATCGAGCCTCGTGGCAGGCCTCGATGGCGCAACGGCTGGCGTCGCTGCCCGGGCTGATCGCTCGGAAGGCGAAACACGGGGGATGAACGGCTGCAACGCCGCGGACACGCGGCCGAGCGGATTCACGGACGACCGCCCGCATCTGCGGGCCGCAGCACGGATCGCTGCAATCTGTACCAGGGTGTTCGGCAAGGCAAGACGCTGAACCGACGCCCGAGACGCACCCCGACGCGACTCCGCAAGGACGCGGATCGCACCGAAAAGGCCCTGGAGGCTGGTCGGCGCACGGACGCGACGGACAGCACAGCCCAGTGCCGGCTCACGCCAGACCCCGCGCCTGGCGTGGCCCTCGGGAACCACGGGGATGACGGCTCACCCCGTCGCGCCGACTCGACCAGAGACGGTGCGGCCTTGGATCTCGCGTCGTGGACGCCGCAATCGGAGCGGCGGCGCTCGCGTCGTCGGGATGAGAGAGAGGGACTGAGGGCATTCAACCCCCACCCCTTCGCGGCCGTGGACCCCCTCCGCGGCCGCGGCTTTTTTTGGCGACGTGCGATCCGCTAGAGTCGGGCCATGACGCCTCCCCCCCACTCTCCACACCCGCGCCGCCCCATGGTCGGCGGCAACTGGAAGATGCACCTCCGTCGCGCCGACGCGCTCGCGCTCGCGCAGAACGTGTCCGGCTCGGCGCCGACCGATCAGGTCGACACCGTCGTCTTCCCTCCCTTCGTCTATCTCGACGCCGTGGCGAGCGCACTCCGCGACACCGGCTCGAGCCTCGCGCTCGGCGCACAGGATGTCTATCACGAAGCGGACGGGGCATTCACGGGTGAGGTCTCGCTCGCCATGCTGCAGGACCTCGGCGTGACCGCGTGCCTCGTGGGTCACTCAGAGCGTCGGCACGTGATCGGCGAGCCGGAGGACCTCGTGCGGCGCAAGACGCACGCCGTGCTGGCGGCGGGGCTCACCTGCGTGCTCTGTGTCGGCGAAACGCTGGAGCAGCGAGAGGCGGGGCGCACGAACGACGTGAACGAGCGTCAGCTCCGCAGCGCGCTGCAGGGGGTCGAGCTCCCCTCCGCGGACCATCTGGTGATCGCGTACGAGCCGGTGTGGGCGATCGGCACGGGCCGAAACGCGACACCGGAGGACGCGCAGGCGGCCCACGTGCACGTCCGGTCGATCCTCGCATCGATCTTCGACCCCCCCACCGCCTCCCGCATCCGTGTGCAGTACGGGGGCTCTGTGAAGCCGTCGAATGCGGACGCCCTGTTCGCCCAACCAGATATCGATGGCGGGCTGATCGGTGGAGCGTCGCTCAAGCCCGACGACTTCCTGGCCATCTGCCGCGCCGCGGCCGCACGGGCCTGAATCAACGACGGGCCCGTCCGAGCGGTGTACACTGGAGGCCTTTCGCATCGGGGCGGACAGCCCCAGGAGTCGAACCGGATGATCGCGTTATTGGGACTTGCACCGTGGGTCACGGCCATGATGGTCGTCGCGTTTCTCTTCCTCTCCGTCTGCATGATCCTTGTGATCCTGATCCAACGGCCCCAGGGCGGTGGTCTTGCCGGAGCCTTCGGCTCCTCGGCCGGCTCGGGCCAGACCGCATTCGGCGCGCGCACGGGGGACGCCCTCACGATCGCCACGATCACCGTCTTCGTGCTCTTCCTGCTGATGGCGTGCGGGCTGAATTTCGCAGTCCGTCCCTCGGCCGCTGGCCCCGCGATCCCCGCCGCCACGTCCGCGCCGCAGCCCGTCGAGGGCGCCGGCGCCGGAACCACGACGCCGCCGGCCACGACGAACGAGACGGCGCCGGTGGAGAACACCCAGCCTCCCGCGCAGCCCGCGCCGGAGCAGCCCGCCGAGACCACCCCCGCGCCGCCGGCCGGTTCGGAAGCGGGCGGCGAGCCGAAGCCTCAGTAATCCCCCCCAACAGAAACAAATCCTTCCGCGCGGGGGGTGGGACAGGAGGCGCTCGAGTGATCCGCAGCATGACGGGCTATGGCGAGTCGGCCTCGAACTCGGACGGCGTGCGCGCCTTTCTCGAGGTGCGCTCCCTCAACAGCCGCTACTTCAAGACGACGATCCGACTGCCGGAGGACCTGCAGGGTCTCGAAGCCGAGATCGAGGCCGTGCTGCGCAAGCGTCTCGTCCGCGGGACGGTGACGCTGACGGCGCGCTTCGCGGACGACGCGACCGCGGCCGCGCACCGTATCAACACGCAGGCGCTCGCCTCGTACATGGACCAGATCCGAGAGGCGCTGGGCGCCCCGCCGTCCGGCTTCGACGCGGGCCTGCTCGCGCTCCCGGGCGTGCTCGAGCCGCCGGCGGACGAGGAGGCCCGCATCGAGCGTGCGCGGAGCGTGCTGCTCGCGCTCCTCGAGAAGGCGCTCACCAAGCTCGTCGACATGCGCACGCGCGAGGGCGCCGACATCCGGGGCGATCTCCAATCCCACCTCGACGTGATCGAGACGCGCCTCACGCGCCTCACCGAGCGCGCGCCCAAGGCCGTGCAGGAGTACGAAACTCGTCTCCGTTCGCGGATCGATGCGCTGCTGTCGGAGGCCAACCTGCGGGTGGAGCCGGCGGACCTGATCCGGGAGATCGCGGTCTACGCGGAGCGGACGGACGTGGCGGAGGAGCTCGCTCGCCTCAAGGGGCACCTCGCGCAGTTCGGGGAGCTGATCTCGCGCAAGGACGGCGCCCCGGTCGGCCGCACCCTTGATTTCCTCGCGCAGGAGATGCTCCGCGAAGCGAACACGATCGCCAGCAAGTGCTCCGACGCCGAGATGTCCCGGGACATCGTGGAGGTGAAGGGCGCGATCGACCGAATCAAGGAGCAGGCGCAGAACGTGGAGTGAGGGGAGCCCTCCCCGTCCGTGAACGTATAGTGTGCGCCGGCGGAGCCAGACCGCACGCACACCATCGCGTGCGGCGCGCCGCCCTGCAGGATGGCCCTGGGTTGAGCCGAACCCCCGAGAGCGTGACCAGAGCAGAGACGCCCATGGGCGAGGCGCCGTCCAACGTTCCCGATCCCTCACAGCAATCCGGCGCGTGGTCGATCGGGCCGATCGTGTCGGGCACCGGCCTGCGCCTCTCCGCCAGCATCGGGCTCGTCGCATCTTCGGCCGAGCGCGGGCCCTCCGGCGCGCAGGTGGTCCGGGAGTCCTACGGCCCCGAAGAGCTCGCCATCGTCCTCTCCCATTACGACGTCGGGGTGATCCAGGCGCTGCAGGAGTTCCGGCGCGGCTCCCGACGCGCGCCCAAGCTCATCATCTCCTCCACGGAAGGCGCGTTCCTCCTGAAGCGTCGGGCGCCGGGGCGCGACGACCTCGAGCGCGTCGCCATGGCGCACGCGGTCCAGGAGCATCTGGCCAAGCGCCAGTTCCCCGTCCCCGCGCTGCTGCGCCGGCGCGACACACACGCCACGTTCGTGCGGATCGGCGGGCGCATCTACGAGATGTTCGAGTTCATCCCGGGGACCAAGTACGACGCTTCCCTCCCAGCCACCACCGAAGCCGGGCGCGCCCTCGCGCTCTTCCACAAGATCCTCGCCGACTTCCGCACGGACGAGACGCACTTCGCAGCGTCGTACCACGGCGCGCGACAGGTCGGCGAGCAACTCGTGGTCATCGGCGAGAAGCTCAACAACACGGAGACGTGCGCCGCTCTGGCAGCGCTCTACGAGCGCGCCGCCGCGAACGCCAACCGGGAGGGGCTCGCGGGCTGGCCCCGCCAGATCGTCCACGGCGACTGGCACCCGGGGAACACGCTCTTCCGGGGCACGCGCGTCGTGGCGGTCATCGACTTTGACGGCGTCCGCCCCGAGCCCCGGGCTCTGGACGTCGCCAACGGCGCCCTCCAGTTCTCGATCCTCATGACCGGGCAGGAGCTGAACGACTGGCCGGAATATCTGGATGAAAGCAGATTTAAGCGGTTCTGCCGAGGGTACGACTCCGTGGAAGGCTGTGTGCTCTCCACCCCCGAGGTCCGTGCGTTGCCGTGGCTCATGATCGAGGCCCTCATCGTGGAAGCGGTGGCGCCGATCGCGGCTGCGGGGCAGTTTGCGGGCTTCGACGGCGCCGCATTCCTCTCGATGGTGCGGCGCAAGACCGAGTGGATGGAGCGAGAGGCCGAGAAACTCGTCCGTCTCCTGCTGGAATAGGGCCTGCACCTCCCGATCGGGCCGGCCTAAACTCTCTGACGGTGAACCGGTACACACGAGCGTTGGGGCATGGCGGCTCCGACGGTACGATGGAGGCTCCATGATGCGGCGCGGAGCGGCATTCCAGGCAGCGGGTCTTGCAGTGTGCTGGTCGGCGAGCGTGCTCGCGGGCGAGCCGACGACGCCGAAGCCCGCGGACGCCAAGCCCTCCATCGGCTCGCTGCTCTCCACCATCACCGGAAACGCCAAGCCATCGCCCACGGAAGCGCAGCCCAGCGACGCCCTCATCACCCTGGTCCGAGACCTCGACGCGGACGAGTTCGAAACGCGTGAGAGCGCGACGAACAAGATCGCCACGGACGAGAGCATCTCCACCGAAAGCCTCGAGGCGCTGGCCGGCCAGGGCGCGCTCTCACCCGAAGCGCACTCCCGCGTCCTTGACGCGCTGCGCCGCCGGTTCGCCTCAGAGCCGAGGCCCGCCATCGGCATCTCCATGCAGCAGCCCCCCACGACCAGCGAGGGCGTGGCCATCGCGGGGCTCACCCCCGGCTTCCCGTCCGCGGACGTTCTCAAGCCGGATGACGTGATCGTCAACATCGGCGGCGTCTCCCTCGAGAACGCCCCCGCCAACACCGAGCTCCTCCGCGACGTCGTCCGCTCCTACATCCAAACCGAAGAGATCCCCATGATCGTCCGGCGGGGAGAAGAACGGCTGAACCTCAGGGTGCCCCTCGGCCGCTACGAAGACCTCAAGCAGGGCAACTTCGTCGCCCCGGACGAGCTCAATCGCTCGTGGGACATCCGCATGCGACGCCGAGGGCTCGCCGCCGCGGACGAAACCAACGTCATCGAAGTGGCCGTGCCCAGAGACTCCTGGCGCACGCAGCGTCGCGGCGCCTACGACACGGGCACGGAGGGCGGCCTGGTCGCCGGCGGTCAGGCCTCCGCAGGGCGTGATCAGCCCTTCCTGCTCCAGGCCTCCGTGGGACAGTGGCGTGACGACAACGCGCGCGTCCGGGGAGGCTTCCGCGCCGCGGAAGGGCGCAACAACGTCAACGCCCTGCCCGCCAACCCGCCCAACCAGGGCCTGCGCGACCTGATCATGCGGCGCGTCACCGACCTCCGCGAGCAGCTCGAGCTCGACACCGAACGTCTGGCCGATCCGCGTCTCACCAACGAGGAGCGGCGCGCCCTGCGCGAGAGCGTCATCCAGCGCGCGCGGGACATCCAGAACCTCTCCGATCAGCTCCGCCAGTTTCCGCCGATGCCGTGAGGCACGCCAGGGGGCCCGCTCCCCTCACAGCACCACGTTGATCAGCCGCCCGGGCACCGCGATCACCTTGCGCGGCGTCTTGCCCTGCAGCCACTCCGCAGCGCGCGGATCGGCGTGCAACGCCGCCTCCATCGCCGCCGCGTCCGCCCCCGTCGGGATCTCCATCTTCCCCCGGACCTTCCCGTTCACCTGCACCACGATCTCCACGCTCTGATCCACGAGCAGCGCGGGGTCAGGCGTGGGCCAAGGCTCGAGCGAGCACAGCGACGTGTGCCCCAGTCGCGCCCAGATCTCCTCCGCGATGTGCGGCGCGAACGGGCAGAGCACGCGCGCGAGGCGCGCCAGCTGCGATCTCGTGGCCCCCGTCTTCGTCGCCTCGTTGACGAACTCGATCATGGCCGCGATGGCCGTGTTGAACGACAGCGCCTCGATGTCGTCCCCCACCTTCTTGTTCATGCGGTGGAGCAGACGGTCGAGCCTGGGATCGGCCTTGTCGTCGGGCAGCGCGCGCAGCTCGCCGGTGCTCTCGTCGAACACGAGCCGCCACAGCCGCTGCAGGAACCGGAACGGCCCCACGATGTCGCGCGGGTTCCAGGGCTTGCTCGCCTCGATCGGCCCCATGTACATCTCGTACAGCCGGAACGTGTCCGCCCCGAACTCCGCGATCACGTCGTCCGGGTTCACCACGTTCTTCAGGCTCTTGCTCATCTTCGCGACGATCTGCGACACCGGCTCGCGCGTCGCGCGCTCGACGAACTTCCCCTCACTCACCTCCTCCACCTCGTCCGTCGGAACCAGCCCCCCGTTCTTCCGCTGGTACGCGTACGACAGGATCAGCCCCTGGTGACGCAGCCTCCGGAACGGCTCCGGCGTGCTCACCTCACCCAGATCGAACAGCATCTTGTGCCAGAACCGCGCGTACAGCAGGTGCAGCACCGCGTGCTCCGCGCCCCCCATGTACAGATCAACACCCCCCTGCTCGCCCTCACCCATCCAATATCGCTCCGCATCGCGCCCCACGAACCGCTGCTTGTTCGTCGGATCGACGTACCGCAGGTAGTACCAGCACGACCCCGCCCAGTTCGGCATCGTGTTCGTCTCGCGACGATACCGCTGCCCGCCGATCTCCACGTCACGCCACGCCCCCGCGCGACCCAGCGGAGGGCTCGGCGTGTCGCTCTTCACCGGCTTGAAGTCCTCGATCTCCGGCAGCGTCACCGGCAGCTCCACCTCCGGCAGCGGGTGCGCTCGCCCTTCCTCGTCATACACCATCGGGAACGGCTCGCCCCAGTACCGCTGACGTGAGAACAGCCAGTCGCGCAGCTTGAAGTTCACCGTCCGACGACCGTTCCCCGACGTCTCCAGCCACTCGATCATCGCCTTCTTTGCCTGCGGCGTGTGCAGACCGTTCAGCGAGACCTCCGAGTTGCTCGAATGCACGTTCACGCCCGGCTCAGGCGCAGCGCGACCCAGCGTCTCCACGAGCCGGCCGTCCGCCGCGGCCTCGATCAGCGCGTCGATCCCCTGCTCGAGCATCGGCTCAAGCGCGTCGCGCCACACCGACGCGATCAGCCCGCGCCGCTCTCCCGTCACGCCCCCGAGCAAACCCTCCTGCGTGGCCGCGCCGTCCCCGGCGTCCGCCGCGGCGTACTTCTTCTTCAGCTCCTCGCGCACGCCCGGATCGGCTGAGACGCGCCCGCTCGCCGCATACCGGAACGCCTCCTCCTCATCCATCACGCTGCGCGACACCATCACGCCCACGTAGTCCGCCAGCAGCTCCTCCGGCGCCACGCCCGGCGCCGCGTCCGGCGTCCACTTCGCGCAGAACGACGCGACCGCGGCCAGCGGCGGCGTCAGCACCGCGTCCCGGATCGGCAGGTTGAACGCTCGCGCAAACTCGAAGTCGCGCTCGTCGTGCGCCGGCACCGCCATGATCGCGCCCGTCCCGTACCCCATCAGCACGTAGTCCGCGATCCAGATCGGGATCGGCTCCCCCGTGGCCGGGTTCACAGCATGCGCCCCCGTGAACACCCCCGTCTTCTCCTTCGATTCCTGCCGCTCGATGTCCGACCGCCCCGACACCGACTCGATATACCGCACCACCTCCGCGCGCCGCGCAGGCGTCGTGATGTCCGCCACCAGCGGGTGCTCTGGCGCCAGCACCAGGTACGTCGCGCCGAACAGCGTGTCCGGACGCGTCGTGAACACCCGGATGCTCTCTCCCCCCTTGCCCCCCTCCTCCGTCAGCGCAAACTCGACCTCGGCCCCCTCCGACCGCCCGATCCACTCCTCCTGCTGCGTCCGCGTTGACTCCGGCCAATCGACAAACCGCAGATCCTCGAGCAAGCGCTCCGCATACGACGTGATGCGGAACACCCACTGCTTCATGGCGACGCGCGTCACAGGGAAACCGCCGCGCTCGCTCCGACCGTCGATCACCTCCTCATTGGCCAGCACCGTGCCCAGCTCCGGGCACCAGTTCACCGTCTGCTCCCCGAGATACGCCAGGCGCTGCGAGTCGATGACCGCGCGCCGCTCCTCCTCACTCAGCTCCACCCACGTCCGCAGCGCGCCCGCGGTGCCGCCCGAACCCGGCGAACCCGCCAACCCGGCGATCGCCGCGCTCCCGGCCGGCGGCTCCTTCAACTCACCGCTCGGCGAAACAAGCAGACGCTCATTCGCCAGATCGTCGATCAGCCGTTGAATGGGCCGCGCCGCGCCCTTCCCCCCGTTCGCCCGCCGGTCGTACCACGCGTTGTAGCACCGGAGGAAGATCCACTGCGTCCACTTGTAATACCCCGGGTCGATCGTCGAGATCTCGCGCGACCAGTCGTACGAAAACCCGAACCGCTTCAGCTGCCGGCGGAACGTCTCGATCGCGCGCTGCGTCGTCACGCGCGGATGCACGTTCGTCTGCACCGCGTACTGCTCCGCAGGCAGGCCGAACGCGTCCCACCCCATCGGGTGCAGCACGTTGTGCCCGCACATCCGCCGGTAGCGCGCCAGAATGTCCGTCGCGGTGTACCCCTCCGGATGCCCCACGTGCAGCCCCGACCCGCTCGGGTACGGGAACATGTCCAGGATGTACGTCTTAGGCTTGGACGCGTCGAAGCCCGGGTCATCCGGGTTCAGCGCCCGGAACGTCCCCCGCTCCTCCCAGACCTCCTGCCACCGGCGCTCGATCCGGTCGGCCAGCGCCGCCGTGTAACGGTGCGCCGGCGCATCATCCGCGCCTGTACTGGTCGGTCGGGCTTCGCTCATGGGGCAGAGAGTGTAATCACCCGCGAAGCACCGCGGTTCCGTGTCAATCCCCGCCCTCGTCCCCAGCCCGGCGCGCCACAAGGTCCGCCAGATGCTGCTTCGCCTCCCCCACGATGTAGAACGACCCCGTCACGCAGATCAGGTCGCCCCGAGACACGGCCCGCGCAGCGAGGTTCAACGCGTCCGGCAGCGTCTCCGCCACCTGCGTCATCTTCCCCGACATCGCCACGAACCGACGCTGCAGCTCCTTCGGGTCCGCCGCGCGCGGCGAGTTCGCCGCGCGGGTGAAGATCACCTTGTCGGCGCCCAGCGCCACCTTGGCCAGCATCCCGTCGAGGTCCTTGTCCGCCGAGCACCCGAAGATCATCACCATCGAGTCGTACGGCACGTGCCCGCCGATCGCCTTGATCAGCGACGCGATCGAGTCCTCGTTGTGCGCCACGTCGAGGAGGATCCTGGGCTTCGTCCACGCCAGCTCCATCCGACCGGGAACACGCGTCCGCGCCAGCCCGCGCGCCACCGCCGGCTCGGGCGTCTCAAAGCCCTTCTCCCGCAGACGATCCAGGATCGCCAGCGCCAAGCCGCAGTTGTGCGCCTGATGCTCGCCCGGCAGCGGCACCGCGAGATGCTCGAACCCGGTGCGCGACGACGCCACGCACACCCGACGGTGCGGCCCCAGGTCCGGGCTCGCCTCGAACCGGAACGAGAACTCGATGTCCTTGCCCAGCACCGCAAGCGTCGTCCCCGCGGCCTCCGCGCACTGACGCAACGCCTCCAGCACCGGCTTGGGCTGATCCACCGTGAGCGCCGGCACCCCCTTCTTGAAGATGCCCGCCTTCTCGCGCGCGATCTCCTCCACCGTGTCCCCGAGGATCTGCGTGTGGTCCTTCCCGATCGCCGTGATCGCCGTGATCTCGGGCGTCACCACGTTCGTGCAGTCCAAACGCCCGCCCAGACCGACCTCGAGCACCGCGATGTCCACGGCCTGCTCCGCGAACCGCAGGAACGAGACCGCCGTCATCAGCTCGAAGAACGTGCACGGGCCGTGGCGCGTCTCCACCTTCTTGGCAGCGTCCGCCACGCGATCCACCAGCCCCGCGAACTCCCCCGTCGACATCATCGCGCCGTTGAGCAGGATGCGCTCACGAACATCGACGAGGTGCGGGCTCGTGTAGAGACCGACCGTGTACCCGCACGCCTCCAGGCACGACGCCGTCATCGTGGCGACCGAGCCCTTCCCCTTCGTCCCGGCCACGTGGACCGAACGGAACTCCTTCTGGGGGTCCCCCAGCGCCTTCATCAGCGCGATCGTGCGATCCAGCTTGAAGCGATCGCGCATCTCGCGCGTCAGCCGCATGCGCTCGACGTCCGGACGATCCGTCAGATACGCCAGCGCCTCACCGTACGTGCGTCCGGACGACTTCCGGGAGCGCGGCTTCTCCTCGCCCCGCTTCCCCTTCGCCGGTACCTTCCGCGAACCCGAACTCGATGCGGACTTCTTGCGAGCGGAGGCAGCGCCCCGCCCCGAAGCCGCGGATGTGCTCTTGGCCATAGTCGGCCATCATATGCCCCGCCCCTCCACTGCTTCACGCTTTCTCAATCATTCAGATGACACACAAAGACCGAACAAAGACCGCACACACGCCCGCTCCTGACCGCCTCGGGCGCGAGTCATGGCGCGTGTTCAAAATCATGGCCGAGTTCGTCGACGGCCTCGACGCGCTCGTCCATCTCCCGCCCTGCGCGTCGATCTTCGGCTCCGCGCGAACGCCCCCCTCCCACCCCTTCTACAAGGCCGCGCGACAGTGCGCGCGACGGCTCGCCGAAGAGGGCGTCGGCGTCATCACCGGAGGCGGGCCAGGCATCATGGAGGCCGCGAACCGCGGCGCCTTCGAAGCCGACGGCGTCTCCGTCGGCCTCAATATCTCCCTCCCGATGGAGCAGGTCCCCAACCCCTTCCAGTCCATCGCGCTCCACTTCGACTACTTCTTCGTCCGCAAGGTGATGTTCGTCAAGCACTCCTGCGCCTTCGTCATCTTCCCGGGCGGCTTCGGCACGCTCGACGAGTTCTTCGAAGCGCTCACCCTCATCCAGACACTCAAGATCGAAGCCTTCCCCGTCATCTGCTACGGAAGCGATTACTGGAAGCGCCCCATGGAATGGGTCCGCGAGGTCCTCGACGAGCAGTACCAGATGATCTCCCCCCGCGACAACGAGCTGTTCATGCTCTGCGACGACGTCGAGGACATCGTGAACATCGTCACCTCTCACCTCCACGGCAAGGACGTCGTCTGCCAGCTTCCCCAACCCACCGGACCCGAAGCCGAACTCACGGCAGAAGGCACGCGCGTCGGCAAGTCCTCCCGACGCTCCGCCACGGCCTACCCGCTCCCGGACGACCCCGCGATCTGATCGCCACATCCACCCGCAGCGTGGCATGGCCAAGCGTCCGCTTGGCCATGACGTCATCCCTCACACCTTCTCATACGCCACGTCGCGCTTCACCCTCCGCCCGACCTCACTCGCATACCGCCTCCCCAGTTCCTCCCGGTGCGCTCGCGCCCACTCCGTGAGCCTGATGCTCCCCGTCGGCGGCGCATCGCTCGCCAATATCCCGCGCATCAAACCGATCGCCTCCTCGCGCGTGATGATCCGATCCCCCACAAACGGATCGATCATCCGAGTCACGCACAGCCCCGACCACAGGGGCACGCGCACGATCGGCCTCCGCTCTCCGATGATCTCCCCGATCGTCCGCACCAACTCCCGGTACGCAAACCGCTCCGGGCCCTTCGCATCCACCGTCTGATTCCCGTTCGCATCCGCCTCCCGCACCGCGAGCGCGGCAAAGTCATCCACGTGCATCGGCTCCAACTCGTACATCCCGTCCCCGAACACCCCGAACAACGGCAACCGACGCAGCGTCCACGCGATGTTGTTGACAAGGATGTCCCCCCGCCCGAACAGCACCCCCGGACGCAGGATCGAATACGCAACGCCCAGCCCCTTCAGGTCGCGCTCCAGCTCCCACTTCCCCCTGTAGTACCCCAGGTCATCATTCCCCTCAGCATGCAGGATGCTCACGTGCACGATCCGCTCCACGCCCGCGTCCCGCGCCGCGCGGAACAACCGCTTCGTGTTCGCCACGGCCTGCGCGAACGTGAACGACCGGTGATTGAACCGCACCCAGTACGTATTGATGAGCACGTCCGCCCCGCGGAGCGACTCCACCAACGCGCCGTGATCCTCAAACGCCAGCGGACGGATCTCCAGCCGCTCCCCGAACGGGTTCGGCCGCCTCGGCGAATTCGTCAGCGTCCGAACCCGGTCCCCGCGTTCAAACAACCGCTCGGCAATGGCCTTGCCCGAATAGCCGAGAGCGCCGGTGACGACGAACTGACGTCCATCCATCTCGGGACTGTACCACCCGGACTGCGGGGGTAGCATGTTCGACGTTCCATGAAGCATCCGGACGCGCCGAATGTTGTTGACTCGCCGCTCGCACAGGCCGCCATCACCGGCGACCACGCCGCTCTGGCCGCGCTCGTACAAGAAGGCGCCAACGTCAATGAACGATTCACGGTCGGACAGCCCGGCGAGTTTCAGTACGTTGCGCCCTTGCTTTGCATCGCGGCCGCCTCCCCTCACGGAGCCACAGCGGACACCCTCCGTCTTCTGATCGATGCCGGCGCCGATGTCGAGAGCGACACCGGCCGATTCTCAGCCATCGAGATGACGTGCATGGGCCTCGCCATGAATCACGTCGGAGGTGATCTGGAGCGGTTGGTTGCGCTGCTCTCCGCAGGCGCCACGCTCCCATCGAGCCCGGAAGCCCAAGCCTACATCCTTTGTGCCGCGGCCCGGACGGGAGACCCCGAGCGACTCGGCTTCCTGCTAGAGCGCGGATTCGACCCCAACGGACACTGGGACCAAGCAGAGGCGAAACGTTCGTACGAAGAACTCCACGCCATGTTCGAGACCACTCGCGACACGCTATTCCCGAGCGAAGCCGAGGAGGCCGTCCCAGGACTGACGAACAGAATGAAGGCGCTCGAGGCGGATTTCATGAAGCAAATCACCTCGGCCCCAAGCCCGGACGAGATCCCGCTCTTTGTGGCTGCACAATCCGGCAACGCCGAGTGCGTGCGATCACTCCTGAACGCTGGGGCAGACGTGTCCGCTCGTGACAACTCCCACCAAACCGCGATATTCTGCGCTCGCTCGCTCGGCACAATCCGCGCACTGATGGCCGCGGGACTCTCACTGGAAGACGTCAACTGCTACGGCTGGACCCCCCTCATGAGCGCCGTCGGCGAAGGCGAATACGCCAGTGAGCAGGTACGGTGTCTGATCGAAGCTGGAGCAAACATCCACGCCGCATACGACCGCGGCTACACGGTCTTCATGCGCGCCGTGGGGTCCGGCAGAAATAGGAAGACACTCACATTGCTCCGCGATGCGGGCGTCGACGTCCACGCCGTGTCCGAGCTCGGATACAACGCGTTTCATGCCGCGATCGATGTGAACGGCGAGGCGAGCGCAGAAAAATCCGTTCGGGACACCCTGAACTTTCTCAAGGAGTGCGGCGTCGACATCAACCACCGAAACAACGCCGGATACACCCCCCTGGCCCGCTCTCTCGAGTGGGGCGTCGGCATCGATACGCGCGTCCTGTGCGAGCTCGGCGCCGACGCCGCTATCCCCGTCACAACTACCGTCTGCGACGCTGGCGTGTGCACGTGTGTAGAGCAATACCCGGTATTCGCAGCCTTCCACGGCTATCAGGCAGATCAAAAGGTAGCCGCGCTCATCGAGTTTGGCACACCCCTCGACGTCAGAGACCATCAAGACCGCACACCAACCCAAGCCGCGCGCGACTTCTTCGACGACCCGAATGACGAAGAAGGCCGAAAGATCCTTGCCATGCTGCGCGCCGCAGGCGCGCCGTAGCACACGCCCACCACGTTCCACCGAGAGTCACATGCCCACCCTCACCTCCGACCCCGTCGACGTCATGCTCGCCCACGACGCCTGGGCGACGCGCACATTGCTCAGCACCTGCGCCAAACTGACACACGAGCAGTTCCACCACCCGTTCGACCTCGGCCTCAAGACCCTCCACCTCACCATGACGCACATCATCAGCGTGATGCGTCGGTGGTCGGACCGCATCGCGGAAAGACCCCTCAGGCCCATGCTGGACGCCGTGCCTGGCGCCCCGAGCGCGATCGGTGCAGAGGCGCGCCAGCGCACAGTGGAGGAACTGCTGGCCCTCCTGGACGAGGCTGAGAGGGACGCGCGGGAGGTGATCGCCGGGGTGCGTAAGCAGGGCTTCGACACACTCTTGCGGCTCGAGTTTCCCGACGAGACCGGGCGGAAGAAGCGGCACACGTTCGCCAAGGGCACAGCGCTAGTCCACCTCTGCACCCACTCGATGCACCACCGCGCGCAGGCCATCGCCATGCTCCGCATGCTGGGGGCCGCACCCATCCCCGACACCGATCCCATTGCGTGGCAGGAGGTTACGGAGCTGCCGGCGGAGATCGTCTAGGTGCTACACTGGGCCTGACAAACGCTCGGGGCGCCCTGGCATGCAGGGCTGAGAAGCACCCGTGGAACCTGATCCGGCTCGTACCGGCGGAGGGAAAGCGAGATGACGTCCGACCCCATCGAGATCCTGTTGGCGCACCACGACTGGGCGAACCGCACGCTCATCGAGCGGTGCAAGTCGTTGTCCCGCGAGCAGTTCCATCAGAAGTTCCCCATGGGGCGAGGCTCCCTGCACGACACGATCGTGCACACCATCTCCGCCACCAGCGCCTGGACCAACATGCTCATGGAGCGCCCGTTCGAGAAGCGGCTCGAGGCCGATCCTGCGCGCACCTGCGAGGAGATCCTCACCCTCCACGCAGAGACCCAGGACGCCCTCGCCGTCGCCGCCCGCGCTAAACCCTTGACGGACATAGCCCAAGGCGAACGCGCGGGCCGGAAGTACTCATTCACCCGGGGAGGGGTTCTGACGCACGTGTTCACCCACGCGATGCACCACCGTGCGCAAGCGTTGAACATGCTGAGACAGCTGGGGGACGAGGCGCCGCCCGACGTGTCGGTGCTGGTGTGGATGCTCACGAAGGACACAAACGCCTGAGGGCGAAAGGTGTAGGCATAGATCATGACGATGAGACCGACAGCGAAATATCGAGTGCCCACGAGGGGCGCAGGGAATCCGGGATTCGCGCAAGTCACGACGCCGGGCTCGTTTGCGAACAGCCGCGCGCACGGCTGGGACGCGCGCGGCGCCCTGACCTTCTCCTCACCCGACACCCCCGGCATGCCCGCGCCCTCCACCAAGACCGCGTGGGACTTCCTCCCAAGTGGGTGGAGCGTCGCCGACCTTGGCGAGAACACGCACGGAAGTGGGCCGAGATGGTCAGGTCTCATCTTTTCGCGGAACCCCCATATCTCCCCGTCCGGTGCGCCGATTCGTGGTGATATCTCGACTTCCCAGGGCGCGCGCCGTAGCGCCGAAAACGGGGGGGATGGTTGCGCAGACTGCCTTGGCGAGGATCGCGCGTTCGTCGAGTTCGTCACGGCCGACAACCGGCGCCTCCGCGTCATCTACCCGCGCGATTTCCGCCCCATGACCCAACTCGAGCACGCGCGCCTCGGGATCGTCACGCCCCAGATGAAGCACGTCGCCACGCGCGAGCCCCACCTCACGGGCGAGATGATCCGGGACGAGATCGCGGCGGGGCGCATGATCCTGCCCGCGAACATCCACCACCTCGCGCACCGGCTGGAGCCCATGGTGATCGGTCGCGCGTCGAAGACGAAGGTGAACGCGAACATGGGCGCCTCTCCGGTCTCGTCCGGGACGCACGAGGAGGTGGAGAAGCTGCAGTGGGCCGAGCGTTGGGGCGCCGACACGGTGATGGACCTGTCGACGGGCGGCAACCTCGATGAGTGCCGCGACGCGATCCTGCGTAACTCGACCGTGCCGATCGGCACGGTGCCGATCTACTCGATGATCATCGGCCGGAAGATCGAGGACCTCACGCTCGACGTGATCCTCTCGACGCTCGAGCACCAGGCCAGGCAGGGCGTTGACTACTTCACGATCCACGCGGGCGTGCTCCGCGAGCACCTGCAGTACGTCAAGAACCGGCTCATCGGCATCGTCTCGCGCGGCGGATCATTGCTCGCCAAGTGGTGCCTCGTGCACGACGACCAGAACCCGATGTACACGCACTTCGAAGCGATCTGCGACGTGATGCGCGAGCACGACGTCTCGTTCTCCCTGGGCGACGGCCTGCGCCCGGGCGGGCTGGCGGACGCGTCGGACGATGCGCAGCTGGCCGAGCTCGAGACGCTGGGCGAGCTGACGGAGCGCGCGTGGCGCAGGGGCTGCCAGGTGATGGTGGAGGGGCCGGGGCACGTGCCGCTCGACCAGATCGAGTTCAACATGAAGCTGCAGCGCACGCTGTGCCACGGGGCGCCGTTCTACGTGCTCGGGCCGCTCGTCACCGACGTCTTCCCGGGGTACGACCACATCACCTCGTGCATCGGCGCCACCAGCGCGGCGTATCACGGCGCATCCATGCTCTGCTACGTCACGCCCAAGGAGCACCTCGGCCTGCCCAAGAAGGATGACGTCAAGCAGGGCTGCATCGCCTACAAGATCGCGGCCCACGCCGGCGACGTCGCGCTCGGGATCCCCGGAACGCGCGAGTGGGACGATGATCTGACCAAGGCCCGCGCCGCACTCAACTGGGAGAAGCACTTCGAGCTCGCGTTCGACACGGACACGGCCCGCGCGTTCCACGACGAGGACCTCGACGTGGACACCGACTTCTGCGCCATGTGCGGGCACGACTGGTGCTCGGTGCGGATCTCGAAGGAGATCCAGGAGTTCGCGTCAGGCAAGGCCGAGGGGTTCGAGCGGGGCAAGCCCGTGAAGTCCGCGGCCCTGACGATCGAGCAGAAGGAGATCCTGGAGAAGCGCGGCGTGCTGAGCCCGGAGGAGATCCACCGTCTGGCGGCCAAGACGCGAAAGGCCGTGGGAGCGGAGAGCGGTAAGAAGGCAGGATGTCATAGTGATTATGTGGAGGCGGAATCCGCTAAGCTGATCCAAGCCAACCCCTAACTGTCTGTCAGTATTTGCGGGAGACATCGATGGCCTACAAGAAGCCATTTCTGGATCGAGTAATTGCAAGACTCGATCTTGCAGAACCACTAGCGACAGTGGGCGAATCGCTACCTAAAGATGTACTTGACGAGATTCTGCAACGATACCCAATACTCGAACGCACAGACCTGACCAAGCGATCGATTGAGATATTGAAGGACGAGCTAAAGGATCGACAGTCAGCCGCCTCAATGTGGCTGTTCTACACACGAGATCGCAAAAGAGTGTTTAAGCTCTCAGATGATTTTGCCATATTAGAATGGTCGGACCAACCCACACTGGATGACGTACGCACGGCGACCGCCAATTTATTTGAGATAATACTCAGATTAGCGACCACTACCGCCCCCGCCATACCCAGCCGTTTCGGACTTCGATACATTAACAGACTACGTATGCTCGACTCCAACCCGCTCGAGTGGAGTCAGTACATACACAACGATTTGCTTAGTGGCCTGAAAATCCCGACGCTCAATGGGGAGTATTCGCGAGTGTTTAGCACGTGCGAAGTCGTGCACGACGACTTCATGACGCGATTCCTGTATGGCATTCACAACAGCGACTATCCGGGCCCCATTCGTCAAAAGGAATTTATTCTAGACTACGATTCCTATTCTCTCGGCGCATTCGAACAGCGGCAGTTTGTCGATCTTTTGAACAAATGCGCGAAAGCAAATTGCGATTTATTTGAGTGGAGCATTCGTCAGCCACTACGAGACATGATGAATGCCTGACGTCGCAAATGACTCACCATTCGGCCCGTACGCCGAAGTTCCTGCCTCGCCGACGCCACCGGCCGTCGCACGCCCGGAGACCAGCGATGTGCTCACCAGCAGAGACACCGGCCGCTACGGAGACGCAAAGCCTCGCCGCCGCGTCGTTGTCGCCCGGCTTATCCGTGCCGATGTTTACACGCCTGGAATCGACACCCCAACTTCGCCAAGGCCTGATCATCCGGGAGACGGAGGTACTTGAGGACTACCGCGAGATCGATGGTGAATTGCATATTTCATCTGTACTGTACCCTTACTTATTAGTCATATCACAGTCTTGCGATCTTGAGCACCACTACGGATGTATTGAAAAGGGGAAATCAGAGGACAAAGTGCTGCCGTGCGCCTTGTTATTGCCTTTGTACAATTATTTACATGTCAAATCTGGCGAGCATTTAAGCCATCTTGATCGACGAATGCAGATCTGGTCTTCTAAAACCAAGATAGAGCTTCTTCAAAATAATGAGATTCCTAGATATCATTACCTCAAGTTCTCGAAAAATGATCCTCTAGTAGATTCAGTACTTGATTTTAAGCACGCGGTTGCGCCGTCATTCGATTCTGTTCATCGCTGTCTTGGCACGTGCATCGTCGGCATTATTAACCCTCCGTATATTGATAGAATTTCGCAACGATTCGCGAACTTCGTTTCACGCATAGGCTTGCCAGAGGCTCCGTAGAGTCCGGATGCCTCGTCTCTCCCATTCGCCCTCGATGGCGAACGGTAGAGGAAGGAATACCACGTTCCGTCCCGGCCGCGTCTCGTTTGTCAGGCGGAGGGTGCGCGGGGTGTGCTCACACGAAGGGGGCGGGGAGCGCGGGCGAGGTGGGGGGAGAAGAAGCACCGATGTGCAGAGCACATCGGTGGCACGAAGACAAAGGCCGACATCCGACGGTTGGGAGCGCGCACGGGTTGGCCTCAGTACGAGGCGATGCAGGGCGGAGTAGCGATGCAGTAGCCCTCACCCTGCCCTCTCCCGCTCACCCAAAGCGGCGAGCGGGAGAGGAAGGAATACCACGCTCTCTTGCGGTCGCGTCTCGTTTGTCAGGCGAAGGGTGCGCAGGACGGGCTCACACGATGGGGGCGGGGTGCGCGGGCGAGGTGTGTGATCACTCTTCGCCGGGTCGGGAGAGCGACGTGGCCGCGAAGAAGAGGAGGGAGAGCGCGAAGCAGAGGTGTGTTGCCTTGGTGAGTTTGCGAGAGCGGACAGGGTTGCGGGGCTCGACGAGGCGCGCGAAGAAGCCGCACTCGCACATGGCGAAGAATGAGGCGACGCGCGCAACGCGGAACCACTGATGGGCAGTGAGGGCCGCGGCGGATTCGGCGACGAGAAAGACGGCGTTCACGAAGCCGATACTGAACAGGACGATGCCGAGGAACCAGAGGATGAGCGCGGGGATGCGCGGGAGGAGGAAGCGGGGTTCGGCCGGTCTGTCGGAGGCTTGCGGCGCGGACGCGTCGGGATTCATCGTGGCGGGATGGTACCTGAGGTGTGAGTTGAGAGAAGGAGTCTGGTGGCGCGAGCGAAGACCAAAGGCCGATTCGATGAGATCGCCGGGGAGATGGTGGCGTAGGACTCTGCGAGGCGATGTAGATGAGGGAGCGATGCAGCAGCCCTCTCCTTTGTCCTCTCCCGCGCGAAGCGCGCGGGAGAGGTGGCCGAGGCCCCTTCTCGCTTCTCACTCGAAACGCGCACAGGCGGCGCCGTGCTCAGGGCGTGGTCGGCGCGGGCGCGTTCATCGTCGCGGCGGCGATGGTGAGGATGATCGCGGCGCCGACGAGCAGGTGATTGACCTTGGCAAAGCGGAGCGAGCGGTGCGGCGCGCTGAAGGTGTAGTAGTGCGCGAGCACGCCGAAGATGGAGGCCGAGAAGGCCGCGCCGATGCGTCCGACCCTGCACCATTGGACGTTGGTGAGGACGCCGTTTTCGCGGACGACGAGGGCGATGCCCGCGGCAAGGCCGAAGCCGAAGACGATGATGCCGAGGGTCCAGATGAGCATGCCGCGTGCGCGCTTGCGTTGGAGCTGGTCGTACGAAGGTTCGGGGTCTTCGAGATGGATGGGGGCGTCGGCGGTCATGGCGGGATGGTATCTGGGGAATCAGGGTGGGATGGGGAGGAGTTGATGGCGGCACGAGAGTCACGTGCGTTCGCGGGGCGAGGAGACGCGAGATGGGGCAGCGTTGCGAGAGCCCTCACCCCGCCCTCTCCCGTTGCATAGCCAACGGGAGAGGGAGCCCGAGATCGCGCCTTTATGCTGGACAAGCGTTGTGCGCGATGTAGAGTGTGCGCGGATGATGCTGAAGTCTGCCATTGCCTGAACGGCCTTGCTCCGCCGAATCCTCTCGAAGGATCACGTGAGCGCGACGAGACCGCCCTCGGCCCTCTGAACTGAGGACCACGCGGCGTGAGATGTGTCGTGCGCGGCAGCAGGGCCGAGGGCCCCCACTGCAACTGAATACACGCGGGATTTGAGCGGTTTTTCGTGCGCGCTCACACCCCCCCACCACCACCGCGACAGGCGTGACGGGCTCCGTGCCCTGCGTCGCGGCTGCGCGCCGGGTCGGGGTGAGGCGCGAGGAATCAAGGCCGCGCGCACGGCAAGGCGATCGCCGTCGCTCTTTGAGCGGGGGGATCGTCGGCGCGGTCGGTCTGTCAACATTGACTGGGAACGAACATCACATGGGACATTCGCAACGATCGCGCGGGAAGCGCGGATTCGCGGAAGGGGACGGCAAGCCGGGGGAGACGTTCGTGTGCATGAAGTGCCGGCACACGGTGGAGATGGCGTCGTGGGGGACGAAGCACCGGAATCACTGCCCGGCGTGCCTGTGGTCAAGGCATCTGGACGAGGAGGCCGGGGACAGGAGGTGCGCGTGCCGGGCGTTGATGGCGCCGGTGGCGATCGAGGTGCGCCGGGATGGGGAGTGGGCCGTGGTGCACCGATGCACCGGGTGCCAGGCGCTCAAGGCAAACCGGATCGCGGGGGATGATCACGAGATGGCGCTGTTGGCGCTGGCGCTCAGGCCGATCGCGAACCCGGCGTTCCCGCTGGCGCCGAGGGGGGTGGAGTGAGGAGGGAACCGGGAGAGGGAGGGGAGCATCAAAAGGGTGGCGCGCAGACAGATCGCCCCCCACCGGTTCGCACCCTTGGAAGGGTGCGAACCACCTCCCCCACGCTCGCTTCTCGCCGAAGCGAGCGGAGGGAGGGGTTGCAACGGCGCGCGCGTAGGCTTTGAGGCAATGATCGACACAGGAGCACGAGCGTGAATCGAGTGATGATGGTGTTGGCGGGGCTGATCGCGGCGGGGTGCGTGGCGATGTTGGCGCGCGCGGAGGAGACGAAGAAGGAGGAGCCGGTGCTGAAGCAGTGCGTGTTGGCGGGCGGATGCTATTGGTGCGTGGAGGCGGTGTTCGAGGAGTTGGAGGGAGTGAAGGAGGCCGTGTCGGGGTTCGCGGGAAGCGGTGCGCACAAGGCGCGGGACGCTGCGGAGGCGCACGAGCGGGGGTACGCCGAGGCGGTGCGGATCACGTACGACCCGGCGGTGATCGATTACGTGGCGTTGCTCGAGGTGTTCTTCGCGACGCACGACCCGACGAGCCTGAACCGGCAGGGAGCGGACGTGGGTGTGGAGTACCGGAGCGCGGTGTTCTGGAAGGATGCGCCGGAGAAGGAGGCCGCGGAGGGGATGATCCGCGCGCTCGAGGAGAGCGACGCGTACGGGGGCAAGAGCATCGTGACGACGATCGAGGAGTTGAAGGACTTCGTGGAGGCGCGCCCCGGGCACCAGAACTACGTGTGCAACAACCGGGGGCAGCCGTACGTCGAACACGTGGCGATGGAGAAGGTGAAGAAGGTGCGGGAGAAGTTCAAGGAGCGGCTGAAGGCCGAGTCCCCGTTGCAGCGGTGAGCGTGTGCGCGCGCGCCGAGGGGAGCGCGATCGGCAGCAAGCCTCAGCGGAGGAAGTAGGCGAGGAAGGCGGTTTGCTCGGCCTCGCTGACGACCGGCGTCCACGTGGTCGAGGACTCGTTGTACGTCTCGGACCGGACGCGCCCGTGACGGTCGCGCCGCGGGTAGGTGGAGCCGGTGGTCCAGGTGGTGATGGGGATGTAGTCGATGCGGTCGGTCGTGCCGAGGGAGCGCGAGGTCCAGACGACAAGACTGGCGTTGAGAGAGGAGGCGAGCTTGCGCAACTCAGCCGGGTCGGGGGTGCTGTAGTCGGTCGTGCGGAACTCGGAGAAACCGATGATGTGATCAACGCCTGATTGGGGGGTGACCTGGAGGGCGGTGAGGAGCTGCTGCTCGGCGGCGCGTCTGCGCTCCGCGGGCCACTCGTTCACGGGGGCGTCGGACGCGGCCACCTGGCGCCGGAGATCGTCAAGGACCGGGGAGAGCCGCTCCCAGGGGACGTTGCGGATCAGGACGTGGCGCGGCGCAGAAGTGTGTGACGGGGGAGCGTCGTCGGTGAGGACGAAGTGGGACTCCCAGTGGGAGGGCGCGCAGCCCGGGAGGAGGGCGAGGAGGAGGAGTGCTGCGGTGTGCGTGCGGCGCGCGGGCATCGGCGGATCGTAGCGGCGCGCGCGCGGGTGGTCGTGTTATGCTGCGTGCGTTCGTGGTTGCGCCTGTATGGAGGTAAACGGATGAAACTCGCCCGCAGGATGGGGTTGGTGGTCGGGCTCGCGTTGCTGGCGGTGGTGATCCTGCTGATCGTGGTGGTGGTGTCGATCAACGGCATCGCCCGCACCGCGATCGAGAAGGGCGGGACATATGCGCTGGGCGTGCCGACGCACCTCGACGGGGCGAACGTGGGGCTGGTGTCGGGGACGTTCTCGATGAGCGGGCTGCGCGTGGAGAACCCGGAGGGGTACACGGGCCCGAACTTCCTGACGCTGGGCAACGGGGGCGTGGCCGTGTCGCTCGGCACGCTGCAGCAGGACGTGGTGGAGCTTCCGTCGTTGCGTCTGGAGACGATCACGGCCTCGCTGGAGCGCAAGGGCGGGAGCTCGAACTATCAGACGATCTTGGATCACGTGAAGAGCGTGACGGGCGGCGGGGGCGAGACCGAGCCGACACAGCAGCCGAGCGAGGGCGGGAAGAAGTTCGTGGTGCGCGAGCTGGTGATCCGCGACGTGCGCGTGCACCTGGACGTGTTCGGCGCGCCGGAGGGGGGATTGAAGAAGCTGACCGCGGTGGACATCCCGATCGACGAGATCCGTCTGCAGAATGTCGGACAGACGGGGACGGGCGTGGGCGGAACCGGGGTGACGATGGGGGAGATGGCGTCGATCATCGTGCGTGCGGTGCTGGCCGCGGCGGTGGAGAAGGGCGGCGGGCTGATCCCTGGGGACATCCTGGGCGAGCTGCAGGGTTCCCTGGCGTCTCTGGGCGATCTGCAAGGGCTGGGGATGAGCGTGGTGGCGGATGCCAAGGGCGTGGTGGAAGGTGTGGCGGGCGAAGTGGTGAAGGAGGGGGAGAAGGTCGTGGAGGAAGGGAAGAAGAAGATCGAGGAGATCGGCGAGGGGCTCAAGAACCTGGTCCCGAAGAAGCCGAACTGAGCGTGTGTGTATCGTTCGTCACGATGTGATGTGATGTCGTTTGTCGAGTGAGTTGGGTTCTTTCGGGAGCGCTTCCGAGGCAGACATGGTTTCTTCCGGTTCGGACGCCAATCACGGCTCTGACGCCGTCACGCAGGGCATCCGCGTGCGTGTGCGCCCGCGCTTCGCGCCGGATCACTCCGATCCGTCCGCACGACGCTGGGTGTTCACGTATCACGTTCGGATCTCGAACGAGGGCACGGAGGCCGCGACGCTCCTCGCACGCCACTGGCGGATCGTCGACGCGGAGGGGCGCACGCGGGAGGTGTCGGGCGAGGGCGTGATCGGGCTGCAACCGAGGCTCGAGCCCGGGCAGTCGCACTCGTACTCCTCCTTCTGCCCGCTCGAGACGGCGTGGGGCTCGATGGAGGGGTCATATCTGATGGAGCGCGATGACGGCACACGATTCCGCGCGTCCGTCGCGCGATTTTTGCTGGTGTCTCCTCCCGAATCGCGTGGGTAAAACCCCGGGGTAAATCCTTGCAACGCCCCCCGGACATGGGTAGCTTTCGGTCGTCGTTGTCGTTTCTCAATCTGAACGGTGTGCAGATGCGCCGTATGGGGATCAGCCAGTTCGGGATCATCGCGGCGTTGGGCGCCGGGGTGGTTCTTGCACTCCTGTTCGTCGGCACGCTGCTGCTTCTCGGACGCAAGACCTCGACAACTCCACTGGCCCTCCCGGGCGCAATCGCCGCGTCGCCCGCCTCGCAGCCCGTCCATGAAAACTGGGGCGCGGACGCGCTCCCGCCCGCGCTGTACTCGTGCGCGCAGTGCCATGCGCTGCCCCCGCCCGAGTCGCTCGCGCGCGCCGACTGGCCCCGCGTGCTCGATCGGATGAACGCCACGATCGAGCAGTATGAGCTGGGCGAGGCGCTGCCCGCGCACGCGCTGGAGGAGGTCAAGGCGTACTACGCGGCCCTGGCGCCAGCGAGGCTCGATCCGATCCCTGCGCCGGAGGGCCCCGCCCCGGTGCGATTCGTCGCGGGGCCGATCGGCCGCGCGCCGACGCCTCCCCCGGCGGGCCGGCCGCCCATCATCGGCGTGCTGTCCGCCGCGAGCATCGCGTCACCCACGTCGAACGACGTGCTCGCCCCCGACATCGGCGAGAACCGCGTGTCCCTGCTCACACGCACCGGCAACTCCTACGCCGAGGTGACGCTGGCGGACATCACGGCCCCGTGCGTCGCAACGAGCGCGGACATGGACGGCGACGGGGACAACGACGTGCTGGTCGCCTCCCTGGGCCAGATGATGCCCACGGACGAACTCACCGGTTCCATCCACCTGCTCGAGAACAAGGGGCGCGCCGAGTTCGAAGCCCGCGTGCTGCTGGACCAGCTGGCGCGCGTGGCGGACGTCGAGCCCGCCGACCTGGACGGCGACGGCGATCAGGACGTGCTGTTCGCCGCGTTCGGTCTGTACAAGAGCGGCGAGATCGGCTGGCTGGAGCAGACGGAGCAGGGAGCGTTCGCGTACCGCTCGATCCTGGCCACCAACGGCGCAACGCACGTTCGTCCCGCGGACTTCGACGGGGACGGGCGCACGGACTTCGTCGCGCTGCTCTCGCAGCAGCACGAGACGGTCCTGCTCTTCCGCAACCTCGGCTCAGGCCGCTTCGTCTCCAGCGAGCTCTACAAGGGGCCGCACCCGCTGTGGGGCATGTCCTCCCTCACCCTCGCGGACCTCGACGCCGACGGGGACCTCGACGTCGTCGTGACCAACGGGGACGCGCTCGACATCGTGCCGACCCCCAAGCCGTACCACGGCGTCTCCTGGCTCGAGAACACCGGTGGACTGGAGTTCACGCACCACCGCATCGCGGGCGTCCCCGGCGCGTACAGCGCGGCCGTGGCGGACTTCGATCTCGACGGCGATCAGGACATCGTGGTGTCGTCGATGATGAACGACTGGGAGGACCCGGCCAATCAGGCCCTGACCCTCCTCGAGAACGACGGCGCGCAGCAGTTCACGCCACGCCCGCTGAGCCACTCCCCCACCTGGCAGGTCTCCTGCCTCGCCGTGGACCTCAACGGCGACGACCGCCCGGACGTGATCTCCTCGGGCATGTACGTCATGCCGCCGTTCGCGCGCGTGGGACGACTCACGGCCTTCCTGAACGCCGCGTCCTCCGATGATCACTGAACGGTCGCTCCCTCAGGCGCGTCGCATGTCGACGCGGATGAGGTGGTACCCGAACTGGGTCTTGACCGGCTCCGAAACCTTCCCGATCGGCAGGTCGCTGAAGATGACGCGGTCGAACTCCGGCACCATGTCGCCGGGACCGAATTCACCGAGCGAGCCGCCGGAGCGCCCGGAGGGACAGGTCGAGTGCTTCTTGGCCATTGCGCCGAAGTCCTGACCGCTGTCGATCTCGGACTTGATCTCGTTCGCCTTGGCTTCGGTGGGGACAAGGATGTGGCTCGCAACAGCGCGTGGCATGCGTGTGACTCCGTGCGTGTGTGTGAATTGGTTGAAGTGATTGCAGCATAGACACTTGCGCGCGGGAGAACATTCGTTGACCCGCACGCATTTTTTTGGTATTCTTTTGTGTAGAGAGCAGCGGATCGTTATTTCATCCGCCACCGACGGCGCTGCACGGCTGTCTCGGTTGGGAGAAATAGTCCGAATCTCATCGACCCTTCGTGGGGTTGGTTCGTCTCAGCCAAGATGCTGCCTCCGCGGTCCGTGCCGGATCGCCAGGTCGAGACGGCAATACCCCGCGGCCTCAGAGGAAAATCACATGAAGAAGGTCCGTTCCCTCCCGTGGAGCACTGGGATGGCGTTGGCGTCGTCGCTCTTGGCAATCGGCTGCGCGACGAGCGCCCCGCCGGAGTCCCGCTCGTACGGCACGCGCTACCCGGGCGGCGCCGTCGAGCCGGTCAAGACGACCGCGCCCGTCGCAAAGGCGAAGCCCGCCGCGGCGGTCGCGCGTCCTGCGCCCAAGTCGACCACGCCGGCGTTGTCCGGCGACGGGTGGGTGCGTGAGTCGATGGCGTTCCCGACAGGGAGCGTGGACACGTCGGTTCTGCTGGTGGAGCGGGTCTTCCCCGCGGAGATCTACGCGGGCAACACCTTCGACTACGACATCGTGGTCACCAACCTCACGGACATGAACCTGCGCGAGGTCGTGCTCTCCGACTACTGCGCCTCCAACTTCAAGATGGTCTCCTCCGCCCCGGAAGCATCCTCCGCCACGCCCCCGAACTTCACCTGGCGGCTCGGTGATCTCGAGCCCAAGGCCGCCAAGACCGTCAAGATCCGCGGCGAAGCGACCGGCGCAGGCACGATCACATCCTGCGCAACCGTCTCGTACAACTCCCTCCTCTGCGCCACCGCGAACGTCGTGCAGCCGGCCCTCCGACTCGCCCTCTCCGCGCCCAGCGAGGTCACCACCTGCGACCCGGTGCCCGTCAAGCTGACGGTCACCAACACCGGCACCGGAACGGTCCGCAACGCCAAGGTGACAGGCACGCTCCCCGACGGCCTGCGCGCCGGCGGCCAGCGCGCGTTCTCCTTCGACGCCGGAGCGCTCGGCGCAGGACAGTCCCGCGAGTTCCTCCTCAACGCCCAGGCGGTTGACACCGGCTCCTTCACCGTGAACGCCACGGCGAACGCCGAGCCCTCCCTCAAGGCCGAGGCCCCCGCGTCCACCACCGTCGTCACCAAGCCCGCCCTCGCGCTGACCATGGAAGGGCAGCCCAAGCGCTACTTCGGCGCCCCGGTGTGCTTCAACCTCACGCTCAAGAACACCGGCGACGCCTCCGCGAACGGCACGACGGTCGAGGTTCCCATCCCGGCCGGCTCGCAGTTCGTGAGCGCGACCGAGGGCGGCCGCGCCTCCGCCACCTCCGTGGTCTGGACGTTCGGCGCAATGAGCCCAAACGCCAACAAGTCCTTCAGCGTCTGCTTCAACCCGGCGGGGATCGGGAGCGTCGCAGCGACCGCCTCGGCCAAGGCAACGTGCGCGGACGCCGTGGCGGCGCGTGCGGCCACGGACGTCGAAGGCATCCCCGCGGTGCTCCTCGAGGTGATCGACGTCAACG
This sequence comes from Phycisphaerales bacterium, assembly GCA_050174775.1. Lineage (GTDB taxonomy): Bacteria > Planctomycetota > Phycisphaerae > Phycisphaerales > UBA1924 > CAYPGJ01. Next base: position 361,655 of record JBFXJP010000001.1, on the reverse strand, counting down.
ACCCGGTGCTCGTGGGCGAGACCACCGAGTATCTCATCAGCGTGACGAACCAGGGCACCAAGACCGACACGAACATCAAAATCGTGTGCAGCCTCGGGGATGAGTCGACCTACGTCCGCGCCTCCGGCGCGACCAACGGCTCCCTGAACGGCAAGTCGATCACGTTCGCCCCGCTCGCGTCCCTGGCGCCCAAGGCGAAGGCCGAGTGGCGTGTGGTCGTGAAGGCCGCCAAGCCGGGCGACGTCCGGTTCGGCGTCGAGATGGACACCGACTTCCTGACCAAGAACGTGACGGAGACGGAGGCGACCCGGTTCTACGATTTCCGCTGAGTCGCTTGCGAGGAGCGTTGATCGCTCGATAACGTGACGTGTACGGCGCCCGTCCTCAGCTCACGGGGACGGGCGCCCTTTTTATCACCGGACCGGACGGGCCGTGCCGTGGCGCTCGAGCCGCGTCCGCACCAAGGAGACGCCTGTGGGAATCCTTCAGGAATTCAAGGAATTCGCGGTCAAGGGCAACGCGCTGGACATGGCGGTGGGCATCATCATCGGCGCCGCGTTCAACAAGGTCGTGACGTCGGTGGTGAACGACCTGCTCATGCCGCCGATCGGCATGCTGCTGGGTGGCACGGACTTCAAGAACCTCCGGTACGTCCTCAAGGACCCCGTGATCGGCCCGGACGGCAAGGAGATCGCGGCGGAGGTGGCCGTCCGCTACGGGCAGTTCCTCAACGTCACGATCGACTTCCTCATCGTGGCGTTCACCGTGTTCGTCATCGTGAAGATGATGAACCGCGTGATGCGCAAGCGCGAGGCGGAGGCGCCGGCCGCCTGACGCGCGCCCGACGGAGCAAGGATACACTAGGGCCCCGGAAAACCGGGGCCCTTTTCGTTTGTCGCGTCGAGAGAGCGGTTCGGGCATAATGTCCGCCCCATGGACGAGAAAACAGTCGACAACGCCAAGGACCTGCTCGAGAAGGCGACGCCCGTGCTCGCGGAGTACGGACTGCGCGCCGCGCTCGCGATTGTCTTCTTCATCGCCGCACTGTACGTCGCGCGATTCGCGCGGCGCGCGGCGCTGCGCGGGCTCGAGCGGGCGCACATCGAGCCCACACTCGCCCGCTTCCTGGCCACCATCGTCCGCTGGGGCGTCATCATCGTCGCGCTGGTCGCCTGCCTCGGGATGTTCGGCGTCGAGACCACCTCCTTCGCCGCGGTCCTCGCCTCCGCGGGCCTGGCCATCGGCCTCGCGCTGCAGGGCTCCCTCTCGAACATCGCGGCCGGCGCCATGCTCGCCATCTTCCGCCCCTTCCGCGTCGGCGACACCGTGAAGCTCGCCGGCGAGACCGGCAAGGTCTACGAGATCGAGCTCTTCAACACCCGGATGGACACGTTCGACAACCGCCGGATCATCATCCCCAACTCGCAGGTGTTCAACGGCGTCATCGAGAACTTCACCTACAACCCCGTCCGCCGGGTCGACATCAACGTCGGTGTCGAATACCGCACCGACCTCGCCAAGGCGCGCGCGGTCCTCGTCGAAGCGGTGCGCAAGGTCCCCGAGTGCATCGAGGACGCCGCCGCCGGACGCGTGCCCGACGCGGTCCTGACCGGGTTCGCCGACTCCTCGATCAACTTCCAGGTGCGCTGCTGGGCGCCCTCGGACAAGTGGTTCGCCACGCAGCAGGCGGCGTATCACGCCATCAAGAAGGCCCTCGACGAAGCCAAGATCGGCATCCCGTTCCCGCAGCGCGTCATGTACCTGACACGCGACGGGAAGAAGCCGGAGCAGCCCACCGACCGCCCAGACGGTGCATGAAGTGGAACGCGCCGTTGAGCGCGAGCATCGCGACGACGACCCACACGAGCGTGAGCCCCGTGATCCGCTCGTGGGTGAGCGTCCAGACGAACTGGACCAGGCAGAGGATCGAGACGAACACCAGCGTCTTGCCGCGCGGGATGATGTTGAGCATCAGCGCCCCCAGCGGTGCGCCCAGCGCGACGATGGGCGCCGCGGCCAGCCAGTTGAGCACCGCCTCGTGATCGATTCGCCCGAGCGCCGCGCTGGTGGCGGCGCCGACAAGCGAGTTGAACGCCATCAGAATCACGCTCGTGGAGACGGCGCAACGCACCTCCGCGCGGTAGAGCAGGACCAGCGCGCTGTAGATCACCATGTCGACCCCGACCCCCGTGAGCGCCGCGGAAACGCACCCCGCCGCGGCCACCCCCAGCCCCACCAACGCGTCACGGCGCGCCGAAATCGTCCCGGAGCCCTGCGCCTCCGTGATCTCCCGGAGCTTCACAAGCGACATCAGCCCGAACGCCGCCCACACGCACGCGAACACGAGCTTCACCGCGACGTCGCTGACGTGCGGCGTAAGCAGCACGGAGTAGATCGGCAGGAGCACGAGCGAGCCCAGCATCGCCCAGCGCAGCATCCCCCACGCGACGGGCGAGCGTCGGCAGATGATGAAGATCGAGGCGGACGTCATCCCGATCGACTGCACGAGGAACGAGAAGTTGCGCCCGAGCGAAGCCGGCTGATCAAAGAGCAGGACGAGGATGGGGAAGCCCACCGTGCCGCCACCCATGGGCGTCGAGCCCGCGACGTACGAACCCGCGGCCATGGCGACGGCAATCGGCCAGTGGTCGAGCAGCGCAGACCACGCAGAGAGGAGCGTGGTGGCGATGGCCCAGCCGCAATAGAAGAGCGCGAGCCAGATGAACCATGGCCGCAGGAGTCGGAGTGAGCGATGGCTCGTCGGCGGAGTCATGCGGAGCGAGAGGATACATCGGGCTTTGGGGCGTCCGGCTCGACGGGGATTGCATCCGGACCGCGCCGGAGAGCGAAGGGTTCGGCATGAGGACGGTGCGTACAGCCGATGCCGCGATGCCCCCGTTGTCCCTCGTGGTGGCGCGGGAAGGGCGAGACCGCGTGCTGGCCGCGCGCCAGGTGCTGCCCGCGTCGATCGACGACGTCTTCCCGTTCTTCGCCGAGGCCGCGAACCTCGAGCGCATCACCCCGCCCTGGCTGCGCTTCCGCATCGTCACCGAGGGCCCCGTCGAGATGCGCGTCGGCGCCCTGATCGATTATCGGTTGCGCGTGCGCGGCGCCCCGCTCCGCTGGCGGACCCGCATCAGCGCCTGGGACCCGCCCCACCGCTTCGAGGATGAGCAGGTCCGCGGCCCGTACGTGCTCTGGAAGCACGAGCACACCTTCACGCCCGTGCCCGGCGGAACAATGTGCGTCGACCGCGTCCGCTTCCGCTTCCGCGCACCCCTCGGCGCCCTGGTCCACGACGCGCTCGTTGTGCCCGACGTGCGCCGCATCTTCCGCTACCGGGGAGAAACGCTCGCTCGCATCTTCGGAGGCGACGGCGCCCTTACTTCGTGTACCCCTTCGCGCGGAAGTGCGTGAGGATCTCGTTGTAAATCTGCCGCAGGGACTCCTCACTCATCGCGCCGCCGTGATCCTCGTTGGGCCGGACCTCGATGTACCCGCCCCCTTGCCCGGGAGCCTTCCGCGCGCCCATCTTCTCGAGATCACCCGCAAGGCTCTCCACCGCCCGATTGAGATAGAAGTTGTCCTTCCCGCCCGCGATGATCCGGATGCGATCACGGAAGACAGGCCCGTACGTCTCCGGGTTCGCACGAACGAGCGCCGCAATGTCATACCGAGCCCATGACTTGGCGACAGATGCGTCGATCTCCCCCGTGGCAAGATCGAACAGCGGCTTGAACCGCCCGTCCGACCCCTTCGGGCCGAACACGGCCATCCACGAGCACCACTGCTGCGCGCCCTCGCCCTTCGGCCCGAGCACGCGCTCCATCGCGGCCTCGTCCCGCACGCTCAGCCGAACCTCATCACCCACCCGGTACGACGGCACAAGCTTCCCGTCCGAGTCGGTGAACATGTTCGAGCGGTCGTAGATGCTCCCCGCCTGGAAGAACCGGAAATCAACCGGGTCCGGCCCGCCCGCCCACGCCTCCCCGAACACGTCCGGGTGGTGCATCGTCAGCCACACGGCGGACCAGCCCCCCGAAGAATGCCCGCGCAGCACGCGCGCCTCAGGCTCCGCGATGAGGTTGTACTTCTTCTCGAGCGCCGGGATCAGCTCCTGCACCAGCGCCTTGGCCATCGGCCCATTGTTGTCCGAGTCCGCGAACAGCGTGTGGCCGTTCGGCCCGTTCGCGTCCAGGCAGATCAGGAACGCGTCCTTCCAGATCTCGTGCGTCTCGCGATAGCGCGTGTCCTTCGGGAACTTCGCGCGCCGGACCCGGTGGTGCCCCTCGATCCACGCATCCCCGTAATCGCCCCCCCACTCAGCCGTCATCGGGAAGCCGTGCACCCAGTACACGGCCGGGTACTTGCGGCTCGAGTCGTAATTCACCGGGAACACCACACCGGCCTTCAGCATCGTCTCCGTCCCGCGGAACGACGAGATCAGATCAGACCGGATCTCGAACAGCTCAACGCCCTCGATCGGCGGCATCGGACGCGGACCCACGTCCACCATCTCGAACCGCACGAACGGCTTGGGCCGATCCGAGCGAACCTCAAAGTTCACGTACGGCGACGAGGAGTTGGTCGGCTCCTTCTGCCACGAGGAGTGCTGCGTGTTGCGATCCAGAACAGCCTGCGCGCGGTACCGGCCGTTGGGCAGGTCCTTCAGCGGCGCGGGGAACGAGAGCTCGTCCACGAACTTGATCTGATCCCCCACCTTCAGGTTGTCCACCCACATCGAGAACATCGGCTGCGGCGCATCGAAGAACGGCCCGTCCCCAGGCCCGAGCTCCGGCGGCAGGCCGCTCTTGTCCTTCATCAGATAGATCGTCAGCCGACCCGTATACGGGCCGTTGGTCGCCAGCGGCGTCACCACGATCTGGAAGTACGGCGCGTCCCCCTTGCCCGCGTCCGCGGGAACAGGCTTGGGGTCAGGGATGTTTGGCGCCAGCGGCTGAGCAAGAGCAGAGAAGCCCGCAAACGCGGTCATCGACGCCGACAGGAACAACGCGGTCAGTTTCTTCATGGCTCGATCCTGCACTCCCGTGCCCGCTTCCGCAACCCGTCACACCCGGACGGGCCCGCCCCCAGCCCTCGGGTGGTCGATCGAGGGCAGGGGGTCTCGCGGGGTTGTCCGGCGGGGCTCAACGTCGGCCGTTGAGCGGTCCCGCTGCACCCCATGACGCCCCACCAACCCCGTAGTTCCGACGGAAAACGAGCGGCAACCCTGCATTCCTCACCCCACACCCACGCTCTCTGTTGCCCTCAGCACATCACGCGTTAGGATTTCGTCATGCAGGGTACGCGTTCCCGGACCCAGCCCAGGCCGCGCCGCCACCACGGCGCGCCCAGATCAGCCTTCTCGCTGGTCGAACTGCTCGTCACGCTCGGCGTCATCGCCATCATCACGGCCATCGTGATCCCCTCCCTCGGACGCGCACGCGACGCCGCGCAAAACGCCGTCTGCGTCTCCAACCTCCGAACGCTCGGAACAGCCTGGCACGCCTACGTGGCCGAACGCGGCCACTTCCCCCGCACTCCGCGGTCCATCGCCAACTCCCACCTCCCCGAGCTCCCGCCCGGCGCTATGTCCTGGGGCGGCGCGCACTCCGCCTCATCAAACCCCGGAAGCCCCGCCCTCGACGTCGCGCGCCCCATCAACGCGTACGTCAGCGCAGGACACCTCTCCAAGACCCTCCTCGAGATCTTCCACTGCCCCGACGACATCGGCGCGAAGTACCTCATCGGCGCCGAGGGCATGCCCATCGGCGAGAGCCTGCCGTACCAGTACTTCCTCCACCCCGAATACCTCGACACCTGCCTGGGCGTCTACGGCAACTCCTACTACGTCAACGACTGGATCTGGGCGCGCGTCGGCTCGCCCGACGGCGGCGGACCCAGCGGCAACCCACACTGGAAGTTCGACAACTCCCTCGACGCCATCATCAACCCCTCACGCACCGTCATGCTGGGCGACATGGGCGGGCTCTATCCCGGCGCCTTCACCGACGAACAACACCGCACCCTCTTCATCCCCGTCGGATGGTGGCACGGCCATCGGCAGTCCAACGTCGTCATGTGGGACGGAAGCGTGCGCCGCGTCACCATGGTTCCCGGCGGGTACACGTCCGACTACTGGCTCTGGCTCCAGCCGAGCGAGCATCCGGAATGGGGCACGCCCATCGCAGGCGTTCCCTCCGGCGCAAGACCCCCCGCCTCCCAGTGAGCTCAGCAATCACTCCGCGCGAGCCACGCTCCGCGCCGCCCGAAGCGCGCGAATCCGCACCCACTGCGTCGCGCTCTCGCTCCCATCCCGATGCGCCAGCACGTCAATCGTCCCCGTGAGCCGCGCTTCACCCTCACCAACCCGCTCGATCCGCAACCGCGACGCGTGGAACTCCCCGCTGTACTTCACGCCCGCAAGCTCAAGCCCCCTCCGCTCCTTCTCCCACGCCAGCGGAAGCGTCGGCGCATCCTTCGGTCGTTCCCCCGCGCCCACATCGCGCGCAGGCCACAACGCCTCCTCAGCCGATCCCTCCGCAACGTCAGGCCACTCAGTCCGCGGCACACTGATCCGGAACACCCCGTAGACGCCCTTCACACCCTCCCCGCGCGCCTCGAGCACCCCCTCCAGAATCACATTCTCACCCTCGACGCGCGACACGCCATCGATCACGTTCCACACGCGCCCCGCCACCGTGACGATCGCGCTCTCACCCGGCCGCGCATCGCGATCGATCTCTTCCTCACGATCCTGCGCCGCATCGACGTACGGATCGAGCGGCGCCCCGCTCCCCGCGCCTCCCCCACCACCCCCGCCGATCCCTCCCCCTCCAGCACCCCCGCCACCCGAACCCCCAGACCCAACCCCAGGCCCCCCCGTCAAGATGCCGACACCGACCCCGCCCCCCGGGTTCACGATCCCGTTGCCCGAGATGTACGAAGCGAGCTTCTTCGTGATCGACTCCGTGAGCCCGATGCCGTTCGTCTCGAACGACCACTCCCACCCGTCGCAGCCCGCGGAGCCGAGCGCGAGCGCCGTCATGGCAGCAGCGAGGAGAGCCTTCGGAGTCGCTTTGGCCGGCTTGGTTCGTCCCATAGCACCACGATACGCGGGGAATGCCCGCGCGGCTGCACGCATGCCCCTTCACCCGGGCCCGCCCGAGCCGATATCGTGTCTCCGCGCCGCCCCATTCGGGGGCGGGCCGATCGACCTCAGGGAGACCCCCCATGCCCCGGCTCTTCGTCACGCTCCTCCTCATCACCATCGCGTTCCTGCTGCCCGCGTGCGCCAAGAACCTCGCCTCCAACAGCCTCGTGGTGGCAACCCCCGAAACCCTCCCGGCAGAAGGCCCCGCCGTCGACGTCAGCAACTTCCGCGGCTCCGTCGACATCCGCGTCAAGCCCTGGCGCAGCGACATCGCCGTCTCCTACGACGTCGTCGCCTGCAGCGACGTGCAGGACGAGGACGCGGCCCGCGCGGCCGTCACCGTCCACGCCCAGATCGACACCACCGGAGAACGCCCCGTCCTCGTTGTCCGCTCCGGATCGACCCGCGATGCCGACGACCACCACGTCCGGATCAACATCGAGATGCCCGCGTGCTCGGGCGTGCGCGTGATCAACCGGGGCGGCGAGGTCACCATCCACAACACCTCAGGCGCCGTCCAGGTCGAGAACGAGGGCGCCGCGGTCGAAGTCAAGACCAACCACCCCCTCGCGGCGCCCGTGGCGCTGAGCACGAGCGATGCATCGATCTACCTCCGCGCGCCCCGCAACTCCGACGCCGCAGTCGACGCGCACGCCGAGGGCGGGAAGGTCGTCTGGGAAGCCACGGACTCCACCACGAAGCTCTCGGCGTTCCGCTCAACCCCCGGCAAGATGTCCGTCAGCGTGAACGAGGGCGGGCACGCGGTGATGCTCCGCACCCGCGCCGGTGACATCCACGTCTCGTTCCTCGAGAACCCCGTCGGCCGCGTCGTCTACTTCAAGTAAGCCGACGAAGGGGAAACCGTTTCGGGCGCGGAGTCGAGACGAACGCCGGTGCGCGCCTCCCCCGTCTCCTGCGCGCCGATCCCGTACATCCCCCACCGCTCCCGCGCCACCTCCGCCCCGGGCGAAAGGTCCACGCCGGGGAACTCACCCCAGATGCCCGCAGCGTGAACGATCCGCGCCGGGAAATCGAGCCCCGCGGCACGGAACGCCGCGCGAAGCCCCGACGTGCTGTTCGGTCCGAGCAGGTAGTAACGCTCCTCGAAGACCCGGTTCGCGGCCAGCGCTCTGGCCCGCGAGAGAGGCAGCTCCCACTCACCCTCATGCCGATCGGTCGAGCCCTGATCGACATACGACGGGCGGACCACCATCCCGCGCGGCATCTTCGCAATGCGCTCCCGCCGCTCCTCCTCCTGCGGCGGCGCGTACTCCCGCCACCGCGCAGTGCTCCAATACTCCACGACCTCAGGCTCCTCCTCCTCAGGCCAATGGACGAGTGCGTACAGGTGCCGCCCCCTCCCGAACACAACCCACGACCGCAGCTCGACCCGGACCATCGGCTCGAGCGCTTGGGCCGGGGAGGTGCGGGCCGCGGAAGAGGCGTTCGCGCCCCAGAGCCCGGTGAACGGCAGGATGAGAAGAAGGGCGAGGGCGACGAACGCGAGCAGAAAAACGTGGTGGCGGCGCCGAGCGAGAGCCATGCGGGAAGTGTACGGGGTTGATCGCGTCCGGAAGTATCCCGTCCGCTGGTCATCCGCACTGTTGATAGCGCAGTCGACGAGATTACGTCTGGAGGCATCTCGCAACCGTTGACCCGATCCGGACGAACGTTATTCTGCTCTTGGTTGAGCATTCTCGGGGATTCTTCCGTGCGGACACACACATCGTTCGGAACCGTGCTGCGGCAGTTGGTGCGATTCACACTGGCGACGCTCCTCCTCTACGCCGGGATCGGGAAGCTGCTGGACCCGTCCGCAACAAGAGCATTCGTCGCGGCGCTCATTCACTGGAATCCACCGACGGCCGCTGTGTATATCGCCGCGATTACTGAGTGCGCGCTCGCATTCTGCCTGATCGTCGTGGTTTCAAAACGACCGCTCCTCATCACATCGAGCGTGTTCACGGTGTTCACCGTGATGCACGTGCTGTCGCTGGAGATCGAAGGGGGTGCCTCGTGCGGATGCCTGGGCGCGGGAACCGAATCACTGCCGCCGACCGCGATGGCCGGGCTGTGTGCAGCCGTGGCGACGTGCAGCGCGCTCACCGGGGTCGGCGGCGCGCCCGCACGACCGCACGCCACGAACACGGACGCAGGCCCGCAGCCGGAGCCCGTGCCATGAAACGCTCAGGAATCTCGCTCCTCGAGGTCGTGATCGCGCTCGGCGTGATCGCGCTCCTCACGGCTCTCGCCATCACCTCGCTGCGACGCACGCGAGCGAACACACGCGATCTGCGCGACACCGTCTCGCTCGGGCTCACCATCCGCGACTTTCACGCGTACGCGAACGACCAGGCCGGCAACTATCCCAACGCGGGCCTCGCGCACACGCCGGAGTCACAATGGTTCTTCACCGCGCACCTCCCGCCCCACCTGCAGACGGGCGCGTACTTCTCGCAGATGACCGCGTGGCCCCGCGTGATGCACCACTGGTCGGGCAGGTTTCAGACCCACTGGCACAGCGTCGACGGATACAACGATCTGGGCGGCACGTACCCGCCGACGGTGGGATGGACGCCGGAAATCACCCCCGACCAGCACACGCCGACCCTCTTTCTGTATTCATTGAGCATGCTCACGCACCCGGACCTCTGGGCGCGCCCCGGCGTCGGACCGCTGAGCATGGAGCAGATCTCCACGCGCTGCCGTCTCGTGCAGACCGCCGACGTGGCGTTCCCCTCCCTCAAGGGCGTGCTCCTCTTCCGCAACCGCGAAGCCTCCGGCAGCTGGCTGGTCGCGTTCGCCGACGGCTCCGCGAGCGCGCGACTCGTGGCGGACGCGGCTCCTCCCGCGGCCCCGCCGTCCGGACCGCCCGATCGCGAGGGCGTCCCCGTGCTCAACACCGTCGACGGATACCGCGGACGTGATTTTTGAGCGTTGTTCCTGTGACTCTTCCTTATACGCAGGAGTGTGCTGTGAAGCTCAGAACAAGAATCGCAAGCGTGGGCATGGTGGCGCTCGTCGCCGGGCTCGCCCACATCGCGCCGGGAGACCCGGACGGCGCCGGATTCTGCACGTGCTCGGGCGCGGAAGCGCACATGGGCGTGCCGATCGGCGTCTGCATCCTGGTCAATCAATTGGGCGAGAACGACGAGGGAATTCTCTGGCGACAAGACACCGCCTGCCCGGACTGTCGCGTCGGCAACCACCCGTGCGAGCTGATGACCCGCTGTTGCCCCAAGGGAAAGCAAGGGTACTTCGTGTGCGGGGACATCATCGATCAGTACTGCGACGTCATCCCGATCTGCCTGTCTATGTGCTGCTACGGCATGCCGACGCCGCACGTGACGCTGGTGATGTGCGGCGGGAACCTCGTCTCAGCCACGGTCTGGACCTGCAACATCCCCGTCTGACGCTCGTGCACACGGGCGCCGCAGCTACGAGAACAAGACTCGATCACGTTCGAGCGGCACGTGCGCCCACAAGCGCGCGTGCCGTCTTCAGTCGGGCCTCAAGTCGGACGGCCGCGCCGCTCAAACACGCGAAATCACCCGCTCACGCCACCGTCACGGACTCATCCAGATACACGTCCTGGATCGCGTGCAGCATCGAAACCCCGTCCTTCAACGGACGCTGGAACGCCTTCCGACCCGAGATCAGCCCGATCCCGCCCGCGCGCTTGTTGATCACGGCCGTCCGCACCGCGTCAGCAAGATCGCTCTCCCCCTTGCTCTCTCCACCCGAGTTGATCAGGGGAGATCGCCCCATGTAGCAGTTGGCGACCTGATACCGGCACAGCTCGATCGGGTGATCCCCGGGAGACAGCTCCGTGTACATGCGCTTGTCGAGCTTGCCGTACGACGAGCCACCCATGTTCAGCGCCTCGTACCCGTGATTGTTCGTCGCGAGCTTCTGCTTGATGATGTCCGCCTGGATCGTCACCCCGAGGTGGTTGGCCTGCCCGGTCAGGTCCGCCGACGTGTGATAGTCCACCCCGTCCTTCTTGAATGCGTTGTTCCGGATGTAGCACCACAGCACCGTCACCATCCCCAGCGCGTGCGCCTCCTCGAACCACGCCGACACCTCGTCGATCTGACGAGTGCTCTCGTCCGACCCGAAGTAAATCGTCGCGCCCACCGCCACCGCCCCCATCTCGAACGCCTGGCGCACGCTCCCGTACCGCGTCTGATCGAACTTGTTCGGATACGTCAGCAGCTCGTTGTGATTCAGCTTCACCAGGAACGGAATCTTGTGCGCGTACTTCCGCGACACCGCCCCCAGCACCCCGAGCGTCGACGCCACGGCGTTGCACCCGCCCTCCACCGCCAGCTTCACGATCCCCTCCGGATCGAAGCACACCGGGTTCTTGGCAAACGACGCCCCGCCCGAATGCTCGATCCCCTGATCCACCGGCAGGATCGACATGTACCCCGTCCCCCCGAGCCGACCCGTGTTCATGAGCAGCTGGAAGTTCCGCAGCACCGTCACGGGCCGGTCGGAGTCCTTGAGCACCCTGTCCACGAAGTCCGGGCCGGGCAGATGAATGTTGGAGCGCGGGAAGCCCTTGCACTCATAGCCGAGAAGAGACTTCGCGTCGGAACCCAGCAGATCAGCAATCTTCGACATCGCCCGCGTCCTCCAAAGGGGTAAGAACGCGGATCATACCAGCGCGCGAATCGCGCCCGGGACCTTGGGCGCAAGGCGCACACCCCCCGGGACAGACCACGCCGCCGGATGCCGATCAGACGCGACGCTTCAGCCGGCCGTTCGACGACGCGGCCACGGCCTCCGCCTCGTCATCCAGCGACCTCTGCATCAGCCGACCCACCTTGAACTTCACCACGCGCCGCGCCGGAACCTTGACGCGCTCCAGCGTCCTCGGATTCTGCGCAACGCGCTCCGCTCGCACCTTGATCTCGAACACGCCGAAATCACGAAGCTCCAGACGGTTGCCCCGCCCGAGCTCCTCGATGACGTGATCGAGAAAGGATTGGATCGTTCGTTTCACTTCCACCCGGCTCTGATTGGTCGAATCTGCGATTCGCTCAACCAGCTCGCGCTTCGTAACGGTCGCCATCGGCGCACCCTTCCGTGTCACGATTGCTCACCCGCGTCACAGCGACCGTACATTCCGCGGCCCACACACGCGTTCGCTGCCACGCACTCGCTCCGCGGACATCCATGTCCCGCACGACATGCGCCCAGTATCCGATTCCGCGCGCCTCAGGTCAACGGGCAACATGCGCAGAGGCGATGAATCCTCGCGCGCCGACCATCCCGCCGCATCAAATCATCCGCGTTAGTACGACCGCCCCCAGCGCGACCAGATCGGCGGGAGTCGCCAATATTCCGGTACCTGCTCGTACGTCGGCCAACGCACACCAGCCAGCCTGGAGTCCACACCCGGGGACACCTGGCCGTCATTGCGCGCGTATTCCCACCCCTCCCAAAGCGGCCGCCGCTCCTCCTGCGTGACAAGAACCGGCGAAAAAACAATCGACGACGCCGACGCGCCCTCCACATACACCGGCGCAACCCCCCTCGACTCCGACGAGCACGCCGTCAACGCAACAACCACACCAGCGCAAAGAACGCCGGTCGCGATCAATCTCCCTCTCTTCCACATCATGCTCACCGCGTTCACGGAGGTACAAAGCCCGTGCCACGGGCGATTCCCTGCCCTCACGCCGCGGCGAACGTTCCATCGCCCGCCCGCGCGTTGCCCCCACGCAACACGCCTGTTCCGCGAACGCCACGCGCTCGCTCTCTGCACACACCCCCCACTCGCAATGCGCCCGAGAGGACTCGAACCTCTGACCTGCGGTTTCAGCCACCCGCCGATTCCTCGACGGACCGGACCATCTCTTCATCCACGCCCGGCAGCCTCTTCTGCTGCCGGACAGGACGCCGGGCGCTTCGGGGGCCGCGCTCAAACAAGCTCGGCCCTCTACGCGGGAGTATCGCCGGGGCGGCTCACCCGCTGGTCTCTACACCTTCCGACAGCCGCGGGTTTCAACAAACCCGCACCCCGCCGCCGGCTCGGCTCGGGATCGCCCCGCACGCCTCGCACGCGTGCGTCGGGGTTCCCCGAATTCACCCGGTTCGCCTCGACCCGTTCCCGGGCCGGGCCCCTCTTCCTCACATCCACGGCACGCCGTCGATGCGCATCCAAAGGAAACCGCCGCTCTATCCAGCTGAGCTACGAGCGCTCGAACCAACAACCATCCTACGCTCCGACCCCTCTCAATGTGCAACACCCTCCCTCCGGCGCGCCGCACACCCGCCCCCCCCACTACAGTCTCCGTCTGACACGATGCCTCGCCCCGCACGACGACCCTCGAGACCGTTCTCCCGCAAGCGCCTCCGGCTTGCCGTGCTCTCCCTGATCCTCCTCGCCTCGTTCATCCTCTTCCTCCAACTCACCCTCCTCCCGGCCCTCGTCCGAGCCCCCCTCGAACGCGCACTGGGCGGAACCGTCCGCATCACGCGCGTCTCCTTCTCACTCGCCCCCGCCATCCTCATCCACAACCCGCGCGTCATCGCCCCCGGCGTCCCCAGCGAAGCCTCACGCGTCGTCCGCGCCGACTCCATCCGCATCGAACTCGACGCCGCAGACCTCCTCCGAGGAACACTCACCCCAACCCGCATCGTCCTCAACGCACCCGCGCTCCGCATCTCACAGCACGCCGAGACCGGCGCCATCAACGCGGCCTCGCTCTCTCCGCGCCCACGCACCGGCCCCGCCGCTCCAGGCGGACAAACCGGCGCGCGCACGCCCGCCCGCATCCCCGCGATCGAAATCCGCGACGGAAAGATCGAACTCGCAGGCCACACCGACGAGCCGCGATACGAGCCCTTCCTCACGCTCCCCATCGAGGGCGTCGTCACCCCCGACGCGTCCAACCCCGCGCGCTGCTCCTTCACGCTCCGCTCCTCACCCACCGACGCGCGCGGCTCCACAACCCCCGTCACCCTCTCCGGCTTCTTCGACGCCTCCACCGTCACCGCCGAACTCGCCCTCTCCAACCTCTCCTTCGACGACTTCTCCGACCTCTGGACCGCCGACCGCACCTCCGTCCTCTGGTCACAGCTCGACATCGCAGGCCGCATCCCCACCGCAACGCTCTCCTACGCGCCCGAAACCGGCGCCGTCGCAACCTTCATCCTCGAACGCGTCGGCATCAACCTCCCCGTGCCCGAGCAATCTCCCGCCGCCACAACACCCGCCGACCTCTCCTCCATCACCGCCGACACCTCCACACCCCAGGCCCCCGTCCGCCTCCTGCGCATGAACGACGTCTCCGGACAGATCTCCGTCGTCGGCGAGTCCCTCCGCGCCGACCTCGTCGGCTCCATCGAAGACGTGCGATGCCGCGCGCTCCTCACCACCAAAGCACTCTCCTTCGCCGCACCCTTCCGACTCGACCTCTCCACGGCAGAGCCCTTCTCGCTCCGACAGCGCGCCGCCATCCTCCCCTTCGCACCGCCCATCGTCCGCGAGCGCCTCCGCACCTTCTCCGGCCCCACCGCAGTCGTCGACGCCCAGGTCCTCATCACCCGCGCCGATCCCCCCGCACCCAACACCACGGCCCCGCTCGCCTACTCCGGCCTGCTCACCTTCCGCGACGGCCGCGCCGCCTTCGAAGACTTCCCCTACCCCTTCTCACACCTCTCCGGCGTCGTGCGCTTCAACGACTCCGAGATCAGGATCGAGAAGATCACCGGCACGCACCCCTCAGGCGCAAAGCTCCTCGCCGAGGGCCGCATCGCCCCGCCCACGGACGACTCAGCCGTGGACCTCCGCATCACGGCCGTCGACGTCCCCCTCGACGCGGAATTCGCCTCCTGCCTCCCCCCCTACGCGCAGCCCCTCATCGACAACGTCTTCGACAGCGATGCGCTGGACCAGATCCGATCACTGAACCTCCTCCCCACAGGCTCAGGCTTCACGCTCGCGGGCCGCGCCGACCTCGACATCCACGTCATCCGCCCGCTCGGCGTCGACACGGAATGGACCTCCGAGATCCTCCTCCGCACCGACCGCGCAGGCGTCCTCGTCCGCGCCTTCCCCCTCCCCGCGATCGCGGAGAACGTCACCCTCTCCATCCAGGACAACGAAGCAAAGCTCTCCGTCCCCGTCATGCGACCCCTCGCAGGCGGCACGGCCTCTCTCCGCGCGGACATCCTCTTCCCCACCGACCAGTCCGCCGCGCCCGTGCAGCCCAGCATCACCATCTCAGCCCGCGACGTCCCCCTCGACGGCATGCTCCTCCACGCCGTCGATGCCTCAGGCGGCGGCGCCGCGTCCCCCAACGCGCCCACGGCCGTGCTGCGCCGCCTCAACCTCCAGGGATTGCTCGACGCCGACGCGCAGATCACCCCCGACGCGGCAGCCCCCGAAGGCGTCCACTACGACGTCGGACTCGAATTCCGCTCGCTCTCCTCCACCCCCTCCGCCGCAAGCGAGCTCGGCCCATGCACGCTCACGGAAATCTCCGGCGCCGCGCGAATCACCCCCCTCGCGTTCACCGTCTCCAACCTCGAAGGGCGCATCCTGGCCGGCGACGCGCGCGACGCCGGACGCTTCTCGATCTCACTCCGCTCCGAACGCGCCTCATACACCGAGACCACGCGGGACTTCGCCGCGGAGATCATCGCAACCAACGTCGAACTCGCGGCGCCGCTCGAATCCATCCTGGCCGCCGTCGCCCCGACCGACGCGCCGAAAGCCGCGGAACTCCGCGCAACCCGAGACCCGCGCGGCCGCGTCGACGCGACGATCACCCTCCGCTCCGCCCCCGACACCGAAGCCGTCGAAGTCTCCGCGCGCCTAAGCGCCGCCCGAGACCTCTCCTTCCTCACGCCCGTCGGTCGAGTCTCCGCCACCTCCGCGAAGGGCGCCGCCGTCATCGACAACACGACCCTGCGCTTCGACGCACTCACCGGCTCCCTCGCCCTCGACCGCGAGCCGCTCGGAGACATCTCCATCCTCGGCTCCTTCGCGCTCGATCCCGCCCAAACCACCGACCTCACGCTCTCCTTCTCCTCACAGGAACTCGCGCCGAGCACCATGCACCGGCTCATCGACGCCCTCTCCGACACCCCCGTCGATCTCGCCGGGCTCCGCATCGGCGCCGCACTCGACGTCGACGCGAAAGTCAAAACCGCCCTCGGCTCGGACGAACTCTCCACCGATGTCACCGTCCGCCCCCGCGCCATCACCGTCGAGACCGACGAAACAACCATCCGCTTCCCCTCAGCGTCCGGCTCGCTCACCGCGCGCGACGGCAACCTCACCTTCGATCGCCTCGAAGCGAAGTCCGACGAGCTCACCGTGAACGTGAGCGGCAAGCTGGACCCCGCGCTCGGACCCGATCTCCGTTTCACAGCGGAAGCCCCCAGCCTCTCCGACCCCCTCCTCGCCCTGCTCCCCGCAAACGTCCGCGCCGCGCTCGACGACATCGACCTTGAGATCACCGGCCCCATCCGCGTCACCGACGCCCGCCTCGCCGCATCCGTCCCCACCTCAGGTGCCCCAATGGTCTTCACCGCCGACGCCGAGTTCGAGCACGCTTCCGCGGAGGTCGGCCTGAAAATGACCGACGCGCGCGGCACGCTCCACCTCGACGCCGCGCCCCCCTTGGCCGATCTGCGCGTGAACGTCCACTCGATGACCGTCAGCGGCCTCTCCCTCGAGAACGCAACCGCATCGGTGCACATCGACTCCGCGGCACGAACGGTCGCAGTGAGCGACGCGATCGCCGACTGTCACGCAGGCCAGATCGCGGTCGATGCCGACGTCTACCCCCTCACGCCCGCCGACGCGCAATCCCCGACGTGGTACGACGCGCGCATCTCCCTCTACGGCGTCGCCTTCGGCCCCGCGCTCGCGGAGCTGCGCACACGCTGGAAAGAAACGCCGGACGAAGTGCCGACCGACAGCGCCGCCGCGCCGAGCGAAGCGACACAGCCCCCGACCTCGGAAGACCGCGGCCTCCTCGACGCGCAAATCACCCTCACCGGCGACCTTGCGGACACCGACTCGCGCATCGGGCGCGGCTCCTTCCGCATCTCCCAGGGCCGCATCGTTTCCCTCCCCGTCCTCAACCGGCTCATCGAACTCTCCAACCTCTCTCTCCCCTTCAACTCCCCCCTCGACAGCGCCTACGCCCGCTTCTTCCTCAGATCCAAGCGCCTCACCTTCGAGCGCCTCAACCTCTCCTCCGACGCGGTCACCCTCGTCGGACAGGGCGACCTCACCTGGCCCGACATGGACCTTGACCTGCGCTTCACCTCGCGCGGCAATCTCCGCATCCCCCTCATCTCCGACCTCTTCGAAGCCATCCGCAACGAGATCATCACCACCACCGTCACCGGCCCCATCTCCTCACCCGAAATCTCCCCCTCAGCATTCACCGGAACACGCGACCTGCTCGATGACCTATTCTCCGAGCCCACGGACCGCGAACCGCCTACCCTCCGCCCCACACCATGAACGAATTCGAGCACAGCCAAGGCCCCATCCCCCAAGAGCCCGACGCCCCGGAAGCCCCCGAACCACCGGCGCCCTTCCCCGAGGACTCCATCCTCGCGCGCCTCGATGAACTCGTCGAGTACGCCGGCGCCGATCCCACCTCCACCAACGGCCGGCTCGTGCGCGATCTCCTCGTCACCGCGCTCAAGGTCATCCGCGACGGGCGCGACACCGGCGAACTCAAGCTGCTCGTCTCCTCCTTCAAGGAGCTGCGCCACGCGTACCGCGTCTTCGCGCCCTACGCGAAGGAGCGCAAGATCTCCATCTTCGGCTCAGCACGCACCCCCAGAGATCATCCCGACTACATCGCAGCAGTCGAGTTCTCCCGCATGATGGCCGCGCTCAAGTGGCTCGTCATCACGGGCGCAGGCGGCGGAATCATGCAGGCCGGCCACGAAGGGCCGGGCCGAGAAGCCTCCTTCGGGCTCGCGATCCACCTCCCCTTCGAGACCTCGGCCAACGAGGTGATCAAGGGCGACAGCAAGCTCATCAACTTCCGCTACTTCTTCACGCGGAAGGTGATGTTCATGGCCCACGCCGACGCCGTGGCCGTCTTCCCCGGCGGCTTCGGCACGATGGACGAGGCGTTCGAGGTGCTCACCCTCGTCCAGACCGGCAAAGCGACGCCCAAGCCCGTCGTGTTCATCGAAGGGCACGGCGGCGACTACTGGCGCCACTGGGAGAACAGCATCCGGCGCCTCCTCCTCGACCGCGGGCTCATCTCCCCCGAGGACCGCAACCTGTTCTACATCGCGGACGACGCCGCCGACGCCGCGAACCACGTCAAGCACTTCTACCGCAACTACAACTCATCGCGCTACGTCCGCGACGACCTCGTGATCCGACTCAACCACAAGATCCGCGAGGAGGACGTCGCGCACCTCAACGAGGAGTTTCAGCCCATGGTGAAGACGGGCCGGATCGTCCAGCGCGGCCCGCACGAGATCGAGACCGAACGCCTCGAGCTCCCCAGACTCGTCTTCCACCACGCCCGCGCCAAGTACGGCCTCCTCCGACTCATGATCGACCGCATCAACTCCTTCGAACCCGTGCCGTGAACCCGCTCCCCCGCGCGTGACGCGCGAGCAGCCACGCTCCCCGTGCGCACGCCCGCGCCCCCGCGAGCCGCAAAATCCCGACATCCGAAAGATTCTCGCCCCGCCCTGCGCCGACAGGCGTTCCGCTCGCTCCGCCCCGCCGCATCGCCCTCCCCCGTGCGCACCTGCGCGACCCGCGCCGCAGGGGGTAGAGACTGCCCGTGCAGGTGCGGGGCAACGACGTCGAGGAGGCTCGGCTGCCACTGGCAGCGGCCCGGAAGCCCGACGTCCCCCGCAACCGACCGGCACATCTCCTCGCCGGCCACGGTCAACCCGCGGCGCCGCCGGCGCCGACTACGGGTGGGGCCCCCGAGCGTGCGTATCGCTGCCTCACCAGCCCCGGTCACCCCGGCGCTGGGCTTCCGCGAACCGCTCGACATCACCCGGACCTGGAAAGGGCGAGAGCACAACCCGGACGGCGCGAGGGGGTTCCTTCCCCCCGCGCCGTCCATTTCTCCGATTCCCCGCAACACCCCGCTCCCGACCGGGGGTATCTTCATCCGCCTTGCGCAGCGCCCTCCCCATCCTGCTGGCCGCCCTCCTCCCCCTCTGCTCCTGCGCGCCCGACGAAACGGTCCCCGAGATGGACCCGCACGCGATCTACCGCGCCGAGCCCGAATACCGACCGGTCGACTTCGTTTCCCCGGCCATCCGGGGCGGGCAGGACGGCCTCGAAGTCGTCACGCTCGTCCTGAGCGACACCCAGGGACAACTCCTCGACGCCCTGGCCCCCTACCTCGACCTCCCCCTCCCCATCTCGCCCGACGTGGCCGCCCGCCTCCGATCACAGGGCGTGCGGATGGTCCGGATGCCCCTCGCCGATCTCGCCGGCCTCGAGACGCGCCTCCACCCCGTCGGCGTGCGCCAGCGCGAATGGATCGGCTGGGCGCTCGACTGGCGCGAAGCGTTCCGCGGCAGAGCCCTCTCCTCCGCCGACGTCGTCACCATGGACCGCGAGCAGATCCGCCCCGGCGCCGGCGTGCTCCGCCTGATCGCCCGCTGCTGGACCACCCCCATCATCGTCCCGGGCGACGAGGGCCCCGAGACGCGCGCCGTCGTGCGGATGGAGGCGCTGGCCCAGCACGTGTCGAGCGCGCCGCCGAGGAGCGCCGCGGACCCCGGCGCAGGGCTCGACGCGCTCCGCGCACCGGCTGCGGTCTTCGACATCCGCAACGACGGCCGAACGTTCCCCGCATTTTCGTTCGAAGCGGCGCTCACGCCCGGCCAGGCGTACCTGCTGCTCGCGCTGCCCGCGGACGCCACGCCTCGGTCGGGGAGCGAGGTCTCTCCACTCGAGATCGCGGGGCTCGAACCCGTCGAGACGCGCGCGCCACAAACCTCCGCGTTCGGACCCCGCGCGCCGGTCCCGCCGACGATCGGGGAAGCGATGCTCGTGTCGCCCTCCCCCGTCTCGGATGGCGAGGTGAGGGCGTTGATCGCGCTGATACCTCGTGCGCCGGGGCGGGCTCAGTAGAGCCGTTCGATCTGCGCGCCGGGATAGAAACGCACCAACATGGACTCGACCGATTCGCCCCGTCGCGCGAAGCCCTCAAGACAGAACTGACACATGCCGACGCCGTGGCCGAAGCCCTTGCCCTTGAAGGTGATGCGTCCGCCGGACATGGCGACCTCGAAGTTGCTGCTGTGGATGCGCTGGTCGCGCGTGATCGTGGGGATGTTCGCGCCGTCTCCGTAGTTCATCGCCGCGCGGAGATGCTCCGCGTTGATGGTCCAGTGCTTCCCGTCGTCCTGGTACACACGGAACTCGGTCGGACGCCCGGTGGCGCTGCGCTTCGTCGTGTCGATGCGCTTGATGGACGTCAGGCCCCGGATCGCGAGCTGCTGGTCCGTGCCCCATCCCTTGATGCGTCGGAGCAGATCGGAGACGTCGCGCGTGACGGTCCACTGGTACAGCGGGGAGAACTGACACGCGTGCTCGCGCTCGCCACCCTGCAGGGGCGCGGCAAGATTGAACTCGAAACCGCGATTCGTCGGCCACACGTCGCGCGCGGAGCCGACCTGCCCGCCGCAGGTGCTCGAGTAGTACGCGCGGAGCAGGTGGCCCTGGTACGTCAGGACCTGCCCCTTGGTCGCGAGCACCGCCGCAACCGCGGTGGGATTGGTCGTCCGCCCGCCGTAGACCTGATCACGATCGGTCGACTCGACGTCGTAGACCTCCCCGCGCGCCATGTGGCGCTGCTTCTCGTGGAGGGCGTACGAACGCGCCGCGATGGCCTGCGCCTCGAACGCGGGCTGCGACCAGTTGGCGACGAGCTCCTTGCTGATCACCCCCGGGAGGTACTGCTCCATGGGGATGTGCTCGACGACGTCGAACGTCGAGGAGGCGCCCCCGCCGTGGGAGTGGAGGCGGATCTGGCCTGGGTACTCGGCGTCGTTGTACTTGACGGTCGTGGCGCCGAGCGGGCGGAACACGAGCGGCTCGGCGCGATCGAAGCCGCGCTCCGTGCCGGAGCCGTCGGTGACGACCCACCCCGCCTCCGAGAGACGGACGCGCAGCGGCCCCTGGAGCGTGGCGCGACGGTACGAGCCGCGCGCGGAGAAGACGTCGAACTTGGAGACCGCGTCGAAGGAGCCCTCGGTCTGGTCTCTGGCGATGCGGATGCGCATCTCGGACTCACCGGGCGCGGCGCCCTCCATCACATCGCGCGACGTCCCGGCGCACCCGCCGACCGTCGAGAGGGGGATGGCGAGCGTGGAGAGCGCGAGCGCGCCGATCGCGGCGCGGAGCC
The DNA here is from genome assembly GCA_050174775.1 of Phycisphaerales bacterium. Lineage (GTDB taxonomy): Bacteria > Planctomycetota > Phycisphaerae > Phycisphaerales > UBA1924 > CAYPGJ01. The sequence continues at coordinate 340,121 of JBFXJP010000001.1, read as the reverse complement.
AACCGGGTCGTGTCATCGTCGTCATGCGTGCGTCCTTGCGTGCGAGACGAATGGGATGTTTCTGCAACGATGCGCCGCTGAGGTCAGGCGCCCAGCTCACGGAGTGTCAGAGCGAACTGGGCGAGCTTCTCACGGACCTCCGTGAGGGAGGTGGCGCCGAAGTTCTTGACGCCCATCAGCTCCGCCTCGGTCCGCGCCGCGAGATCGCCGAGGGTCTGCACGCCCAGGAGCTGCAGCGCCTTGCGGACGCGGACGGAGAAGTCGATGTCGCCGATGGGCTTGTTCAGCACGGCCTCGTTGCCCGAGCCCTTGAGGGAGTCGAACAGCTCGCGGCGCGACTGGCGACGCTGATCGTCGAGCCGCTGCCCCAGACGCAGGCCCTTGGTCGTGAGCATCTGCTTGATCTCGATGAGGGAGGCCTCGCCGAAATTCTTGTAGGCCATGAGCTCGGCCTCGGAGACGCGGAGCAGGTCGCCGAGCGTGCGGATGTTCATCTTCTTGAGGCAGTTGCGCGCCCGCACCGAGAGGTCGAAGTCCGTCACCGGGGTGTCGAGCATCGCGTTGCGCTTGGCAAGGTCGCGATCGTGCTCGTCGTCGATCATCATCGAGCGCGACGCGCCCACGTCCTTCATGAAGAGGCGAGCGCGCGCGTGGTTGGGATTCGTCTCGAGGATCTGGCGCAGGCTCTTCTCGGCCCGGGCGAGATCGCCCCGGTCTTCGTACAGCACCGCGAGGTTCAGGAGCACGTTGATCGGCGCCGGCACGCGCTCCGCCAGACGCTCGTACAGCGCGATCGCCTCGTCCTCTTCACCCAGCAGGTCGAGCGCGAACGCGAGCCGAAACGCGGCGTCGGTGTCGGTCGGGTCCGCGGCGCAGGCCTTGCGGAGATGCACTATCTCCGCGTCGCGGTCGCCGGCCTTCGCGGCCTCGTCCGCGGCCTTCTTCTGCTTGGCAGCCTCGGCGGGGTTCGCGGCCGCGCCCTCGTGCACTCCGATCACCATGTCCAGCGGGTCGTTCGTCATGCCTGTCCTGTTCGCTACTGTGCAACAACCCCACCTCGCCGGCCCGCCGGCGTGTGGGGAGGGATTTTCCCGGTCAACGCCCCAGAGGGTAGCCCGCCCGCCCCGGACGCTCAACACACCCCGAACCACCCGGTTCAGCGGAAGTCCCGCCCCGAAAGCCCCCCGAACGTGAAGCGGAACGCCTCGATGTGGGTGTTGTCCATCCCCTCGTAGCGCAGGCCCATCGGCCAGCCGTTCGCGCGGATGCTCCCGACGTCCTCGTCGTCGAGAAGGTCCTCGATCGAGCGCGTCACGCCGTCCATGCTCGCGCTCACCACCCGCGCGCTCCCGTCCATCAGCGCCACCGTCGTCCGGGCGCCCGGGAAACGCCAGGAGAGCACGGAGCGCTGATGGTCCGCCAGCACCTGGAAGAACAGCGTCTTGTACGACGGGTAGGTCACGAAGTGGAACGTGTTGAACGCGGCCCATTTCGAGAGCATGTGCGGCAACGCCTGCCCCGGCTGGAAGACCCCTCCCTGCCGGAAGTTCCAGAACACCTTCCGTTCGTAGAGCGCCGGGTGCACGTAGAAATACGACCCGAAGTGCAGCGGCTCGGCGTGCGTCCCGTCGACCGGCTCTTCCGCGTACTCCTTCCACTTGCGTCCGATGTAGCGCGCCGCGGGGCTCAGGAACGGCTCGTCGAGCATGGTGGTCCCCCTGGTCTCGACCGCGTACTGGCCGAAGACGAGGAACCAGTACGCCTCGATCCCGAGATTCGGCAGCGCGCGCGAGAACGCGTGCTCACGCGTCCAGAAGTGCATCCCGAGCGAGAACTTCACGTCGTACGCCCAGCCCCGATCGGGAGACTTGCCCGGCGCGGATTCCCCGCGCCAGTCGTTGAGGGGCAGACCGTCGGTGGCGTACCGGAGCGCGGGCCGGCCAGGGAAGCCGGTGAGCCCGCCGTGTCCCGGGGTCGGGCCGGAGATCGGCGCCGTGGGAAACATCTCGCGGTTGTCATTGATCGCGTGATGCACCGCGCTCGCGTTGGTCTTCTGGTTCGCCAGACACACGGCGTACCCGGCGTGCTGACGCACGCCCGAAACCGCGGGGAGCAGGATGCCCATCAGGAGCGAGATGATCGAGATCGTGACGAGCAACTCAACGAGGGTGAAGCCCCACGAGACGGCGCGAGCGTGTCGCATGGCGCGTCTCCAGAGCCCACGAGTTGTCGTGCTGTCCGAGCGAACGCACGCGGATCGGAACCCGCCCGCTCCTTACGCTTGTACGGACTTCATCGGCTCGGGTGGCGGCGTTTCTGTGATTTCGTGCTCGCTGTCCACGAGCTTGATCGAGCGCCACGCCCCTCTGCGGAATCTCCACAGCATCGTGAGGGCGAACGCGATGATGTACGCGGCCGCGGCGGACCAGGGGCCCATGCTCCCCCACTCGGGGAACCCCCAGCGCAGCAGCGCTCCGAGCCCGATGATCAGCGACCAGGAGAGCACGGCGGTCATGATGCCGGGCCAGGTCGTGTCCCCGGCGCCGCGCAGCGCGCCGACCATGGTGATCCCCACGGCGTCGAAGAGCTGAAAGATCGCGATGGCGATCATGACGCGCTTGCCGATGTCGAGGATCTCCGCCGCGCGCTCCGGCGCGAGCGTCTCCGGGATGAACAGCTCCACGAGCGGCCCGCGGAACAGCACGAAGATCAGCGCGCACGTGCCCATGTAGAGCATGGCAACCCGCACGCCCAGCCACGCGCGCGCCGCGGCCTCGTCCGGCTTCCCCGCCCCGATGCGCTTGCCCACGAGGGCCGTCACCGCGATCGAGAGCCCCATGGCGGGCAGGAACGAGACGTGCATGTACGAGAGCCCGATCCATGACGCCGAGTTGTGCGCCACGCCCAGCGAGCCCAGGTACCCCGGCAGGAACACGGCCCAGCACGCCATCTCGTTGGTGAACATCACGGCGGCGGGCCAGCCGATGCGCAGGATGTCCTTCGCGGCGCGCGGGTCGAACCGCCACGCGCGCCGGGTGCCGTACTCACGATCGAGCCGGGCCGAGAGGAACAGCGCCATCGGGATCGCGAGCTCGACGACCTGGCCGATGAGCGTGGCGTAGGCCGCGCCGGCCACTTCCAGCCTCGGAAAGCCCCAGTTGCCGTAGATCAACGCGTAGTTGGCGAGCGCGTTGACGATGGTCCCGATGATCGCGGCGCTCATCACCACGCGCGGCCTGTGGATGCCGTAGAAGAACTGGGCGAACGTTCTCCCGCTCAAGGTGATGATGGACCCGACCAGGAGGATGCGCGAGTACTCCTCCTGCATGCGAACCACATCCGGCGAGGCCTCCCCCGGGAGAAGGGCCGTCAATCCCGGTTCCATCAGGCACATCGCGATGCCCAGCGGCGCGAGGAGCAGTGCCCACCCGAAAAGGCAGATCCAGAGCCCCGCCCACGGGTACGCCGCGGCGCGCTCGGGCCGCTTCGCGCCGACGTTCTGCGCGACGAACGTGTTGACGACCGTCATCATCCCCATCAGCAGGGAGATGGGGACGAAGGAGAGGATCGAACCGTTGCCCTGCGCGGCCACGGCCGCGTCCCCGTTCTCGAGGCGCGAGACCATCAGCCGATCGACGAACTGCGCGACGGTGTACGACGCCATCGTCGCCGCGACGGGCGCCGCGATCCGCAGCATCTCGCCCAGCGGCGTGTGCTCGCCCTGCGTGTTTGTGGGTTGTCCGGTGGGCATGGGGGGCGGAGTCTACGCCGCGCCCCGAGCCCTCATGCGGACAACGGGCTACACGCCCACGGGAACAAGTTCAGGGCATGCGCGCCGGGTCTTGCGGACCTCCTCACGCGCCTGCTCCGCCAGATCGAGCACCTGGCGACGCGTGCCGGGAGAAAGGGTCAGATGGTCGACCAGCGCGCGGGCTTCCTCGGCCATCCACAGCAGGACGCAGGTCCATTCCCACGACTTGGGCGGGATGCTGGGCGATCGGCCCGAGAGGTCCTTCTTCAACAGCTCCGCGAAATACGCCGCATACTGATCGTCGTCGTGCTGAACGGGCATCGGGCTCCTCCTCCTGACATTCGATACCTACGCCGGCCCCCGGCGCCGGTTCGATGATCGACCCCCCACCCGCGTTGCTGGAGCTTCTTGCGTGAGCGGAACAAACCGCAGACGATACGATTCACCCATGCCAGCGCCGGCTGAACAGACCGAACAAGCGGTCCCCACTTCTCGCATCCCGCAGGGCTCCCAGGCCCGAAAAGCGGAGAGTCCCGAGAACGCCACGGACCCCATCGAGCTCGCGGCGCGCGTCGAAGCGGTGCTGCTCACGCAGGATCGAGCGCTCGCGCCGGCCCGCGTTGCAGAGGCATTGGGCCTGAGCGGCGCCGCCGGGGCGTCCAACGTCCGAGAGGCCGTGGAGCGGCTCAACGAGACGTACGACAAGACCGGGCGCTCGTTCCGCATCGAGAACACGGCGAGCGGGTTGCGCGTCATGACGCTGCCGAAGTACGCGGACGCGGTCGCGGCCGCGGGCCGCTCGCGCAGCGCGCACCGGATGTCCCGAGCCGCGGTCGAAACGCTCGCGGTCATCGCGTACAAGCAGCCGATCACCCGTGCGGAGGTTGAGTCGATCCGGGGCGTGGCGTGCGGCGAGGTGCTGCGGACCCTCCTCGAGCGCCGGCTGATCGCCATCACGGGGCGCGCCGAAGAGCTGGGCCGACCGATGCTCTACGGCTGCACGCGGGAGTTCTTCGAGGCGTTCGGGCTCCGCGGGCCCAAGGACCTCCCGGACGTGGGTGAGTTCGTCGCCAGCGCCACGCGCGCGGAGACGCCCGAGAGCGCGGACGACGTGCCCCCGGCGAGCGCGCAGGATGAGCAGACCGAGGGCGCGAGCGGCGCATGAGCGTGCGGTTCGTGTCCATCACGGCTGCGCTGCTCGCGCTCGTTCCCGCGCTCACGGGGTGCGGCTCGTACGCGCTCCGAGGCAGGGTGATCGAGGGGGACAGCTCGGGCGTCTTCGTGGTCGATCCCTCCGACCCGAGGCTGAAGGCTCCGGGGGTGGACGGCGCGCTGCTCGACCTTGTGCTCGATCCGCAGCGCGTCAGCCGCAAGCACGCGGGGCGCGGGGTCTCGAACGAATCGGGTGACTTCAGCGTCCCCGTGGGAGAGTTCGGCGCCGGGGTGCTGCTCTTCGACGCGCTCATCACGGCCGAGAAGCACGGGTTTATCCCCGCGGAGGAAGTCCTCCCGCTCCCGGGGCAGGACAAGCGCGTGCTCATCACGCTCCAGCGGGGCATCGCGCCGCGGACGCCCGTTCGCGAGAACCTGCGGGACGAGATCCGCCGCTACCAGAACTGAGGGCGCCCCCGCCCGTACAGTGACGGGTCATGACGCCGCGCCGAGAACAGCACATCACGCGGGCCGGGCTCGGGCACATTTTGCTCACGGGCCTGCTCGGGCTGGGCGCGATCAATTCCCAGAACAATCTGCTGTACATCGTGTTCGGGCTCGCGGCGACGGCGATCCTGGTCTCGGGCGTCATCAGCGGGTCGATGCTGCTCGGGCTCCGGATCGAGCGCGAGCCCTCCGAGCCGGGTCAGGTGGGGGAGGACTGGGGCATCCGCTACCGGGTGCGGAACGAGTCTCGATGGCTGCCCGCGTTCGCGCTGCTGATCCAGGAGGAGGACCCGACGCTGAACGAGGCGCTGGCGCCCGGAGCGCGGAGCTGGCCGTCGATCATGCCTCGACCGATCGCGTTCGTGGCGCACATCGCGCCCAGGGCGGAGACGCACAGCGAGGGCGTGGTGATCCCGAGCCGTCGCGGCGTCGCGGCGTTCGGAACGCTCCGGGCGGAGAGCTCGTTCCCGTTCGGGTTCTTTCGGAAAGCCGTGTTCATCACGCCCCCGGCGCAGCACCTGGCGATCATCCGTCCGAGCGTGAAACCGCTGCGCGAATCGATCCGGCGCGGGTCGCAGCGCGGGCTGGCGGAGACGACGAGGTCGGCCGATCTTCCCGGCTCCTCCGACGAGTTCTACGGGCTGCGGGAGTACACGCCCGGCGACAGCATGCGTCGGGTCGCGTGGCGCCGCTCGGCCCGGACGGGCGTGCTGGCGGTGCGTGAGCACGCCGCGCCGGCGCCGGCGCGACTCTGGGTGGTGCTCGACCTCGAGCCGTGGACGATCGGGGACGAGGACACGGAGAACGAGCGGGCGATCGAGCTTGCCGCGAGCGTGTGCGCCGCGGGCGAGCGCGAAGGGCTGGAGGTTGGTCTGGTGGCGCCGAGCGCGGACGGCGCGGTGCGCGTGCGTCCCGGCGCCGGGGCGAGCCATCTTGCGGCGCTGCTCGACGCCCTGGCCGTGATCGACACGGGAACGATCCGCCCGATCGGACCCGAAGACGCCGATCCGCGCGCCGCCACGGTCGTGGTGAGCTCGCGGCAGAGCGGGGCCTCGGGGTGGCCCGCGTGGGCGACCCTCTGGCGCGCCCAGGAGAGCGAGCAGCGGTACTCCGCCCCTGCACGGACGGACGGGGGAGAGGCATGAGCCCCGCCGGCGCATTCAGGCCCTGGCTCGTCGCGTGCTTCGTGCTCGGGGCGATGTCGTACTTCACCGCCAACGAGGAGCCGATGCTCGGCGTGGTAGTCGTGGGCGCGATCCTCGCCGCCCGCTGGCTGCTGGTCGGGGCGCCCTGGAAGGAGGATGCGCCGAATCTCCGCGCCCCGTTCCCGCACTGGCTCCTCAACGCGCTGTCGCTCCTCGCGGTGATCATCGCGTTCCAGCGCGGCCTGGCCACGCCCGACCAGTTCGTCACCGCGCTCGGCGGCACGCTGATCTGGCTCCAGGGCGTGATGTGGTTCGAGAAGGCTCGCGTCCGCGAGGAAGGCCGCCTGCTGGTCCTGAGCCTGTTCACGATGGTGGCCGCGTGCCTGACGAGCAACTCGCTCATCCTCGGCGCGATGCTCTTCGTCTACGTCCCGGTCGCGGTCCGCACGACGCTGCTCCTCGAGGTGCGCGCCACCGCGGCGCGGGCCAACCGGCCCGGCGTCGGCCTCCATCGCGCCTCGGCCCGTCAGCTGCGCCGCGTGGCGATCAGCACCTCACTGGTCTGCGCGATCGGCGCCACGGCCCTGTTCGTCGTGCTGCCCCGATCGGCGTCCTCCGAGCTGTTCGGGGCGTGGGCCAACCCGGGGGCCGGCGCCCAGATCGGCTACAGCGACGAGGTCGTGCTCGGGCGCGAGGGCGAGCTGCAGGGCAACGAAGAGCCCATCCTCGACATGCTGCTCACCGATGCCGCGGGGAACAACATCGGCTCGGCGGAGCGCCCGGTGTATCTGCGCGGCAACGCGCTCGACGAGTACGACCCGGCGCACGGCGTGTGGAGACGCAGCGCCTCGGCCGGCGAGAGCAGCCTCAGCTACTCCGTGTCCCCGCTCATCCCCGCGGAGTTCGGGCGCTCGCGCGAAGCGGGCGTGGTCACCCAGAAGATCACCATCCGCAATCGCCAGGGCGACACCGTCTTTGCGGCGGCGCGCCCGATCCGGCTGCGGATCGACCGCAACGACCGCCTGCAGGTGGGGCGTCACGACACAGTCCTCGCGCTCACGCGGCGCTCCGGGCGCATCGTGTACAGCGTCGATTCGGTCCCGGACTACACCCCCTCCGCGGAGCCCGACCCGCCGCCACAGCCCCCCATGTTCGGATCGGGGCGCATCCGTGAGTACGCGGACCAGATCCTCGCGAGCGCCGGCCTGGCGCGCGCAGAAGAGGAACGCTACGACGAATCCGACCTGCGGATCGTCCGCGCCTTCGAGCGCGCCCTCCAGACCGGCTACGAGTACGACGCGACCATGACCGCGCCCCAGGCGGGGGAAGACCCGATCGAGATGTTCCTCTTCCGGACGAGGCGCGGCCACTGCTCGTATTTCGCCTCCGCGCTCGCCGCGCTGTGCCGCTCCGTCGGCGTCGACGCGCGCGTCATCTCGGGCTACCGAGCCTCCGAGTTCAACGATCTCACCGGCCTCTACGTCGTCCGGCAGGGCCACGCGCACGCCTGGGTCGAGGCCAACACCGCGCCGGGCGTCTGGATCGTGGCGGACCCCAGCCCGGTCGCGGGCGTCACACAGGCCCATCGCGCGCGGGGCGGGGTCGTCGGCGCCCTCCGGACCGCGAAGGAAGCCGCGGAGCACGTCTGGATCACCTGGGTCGTCGGGTACGACCAGAATCGTCGCATGTCCATCTTCGGCGTGCCCAAGCTCGACGTCGGCGGGTTCAATCTGCGTCTCGAGCGTCTGACCTCTCTGAACGCGCGTCAGCTGAGCTCGCGCCTGCTCTGGGCGGGCGCGATCGGCGTCGGGGCGTTCCTGCTGGCGGCCGGCGTGCTGTTCTCGATCCGCGCAACCCTGCGCAGATGGGTCCGGCAACGCGCCGAGCGCCGCAAGCGGGCCGTCGCGTTGGCGCGCTCCGCCCCCGAGGACACGCGCCTCGCGATGGAGATCGCGCGTCAGATCCGCTTCTACGAGCGTGTCCTGGGACGATGGCGGGCCGCGGGGCGCGAGAAGCCGACCACACTGCCCCCCCTGCGCCACGCCCGGCGCTCACTCTCGGACGTGCCCGCCGCCTCGAGCGCGTCGGCGCGCCTGGTCGATCTCTATTACGCGGCCCGGTTCGGCGCCCGATCGCTCACGCCGCAGGAGCTCGAGGAGGTCACGCGCCTGGAGCGCGCCCTCTCCGAATCCTTCACCCCGGGGGCATGAGCGTCCGAGAACGGCCCCGCTCGCCCGCGCGAACGATTCGTCCGGCACAAACCCAACTCGATGCGGTCGCGCCAGCGCTCCGACCGCTCGGAGCGCTCTCTCTTTGAGCCGATGGGTGTGCGGAACCATCCGGGACGCTTTCGAACCGAGGACACCCAGTGCCCGCACGCCGTTCACGAACCGAGCATTGGCGCGAAACGCTCGAGCAGCTGCACGAGCGGAACGGCGCCATCGAGCTGACCATCCCCGGCGCGAGTGACGCGCCCGCGGGCGAGGACGCGCTCGCCTCGAACCTGATCTGGCGCGTCCGCGTCCTGGCCCTCACCGACTCCGAGATCCTCGTCGAGCACCCGGTGGTGCTGCGTCAGCGCGTCGACCTGAACCCCGGCATCGAGCTCGTCGGCGTCATCGTCAGCGGCCCGAACCGCTGGATGTTCTCCACGCGCCACCTCGGCAACGCGGTCGCCCTGCTCGCCGGGGGCCGCGAGTCCCCGGCGATACGTCTCTCCATGCCGGAACGCGTTGAGCGCTGCCAGCGGCGCTCCTTCTACCGCATCTCGACCGTCGGCCTCACGCTGCCCAGGGTCTCGTGCCACCCGCTGCTGGACCCTGCGTCCGCGGCCATCGCCGAGGCCGCGAACCGCACCGAGCTCGCCGACGCCGAACGCTCCGACCAGAGCGGCGTGATCGCGCGCATCGAGACCGGCGGCATCGTGCTGCCGGACGTCGGGCCCGAATTCCCCGGCGTGCTGATGAACCTGGGCGGCGGCGGCGCGGGGCTCCTCATCGACCCCGAGCACGCGCGCACCCTCGAGCGTCACAGGCACCTCTGGATGCGCCTGCACCTCACGCCCCACGTCGCCGTGCCGCTCGGCATCGCGGGGCGCGTCGTGCACACCCACATCGATGCGCAGCACCGCGTCTACGCGGGCATCTCCTTCGACTTCTCGGGCGACCGCACGCACGAACGCTTCGTCATCACCCAGCTCTGCAAGTTCGTGGCCGAGGTGCAGCGCGATCAGCTCCGCCGGCAGACCGCCGCGAGCTGACCCACTCCGCGCGTCACAGCAACCGCGCCGGCGCCGCCACGCCGTCCTCTTTGGGCACGGCGTCGCCGATGTCGCGCGCCACCCGCAGCGCGTGCTCCTCATCCTCCGCGATCTGGAAAAGCGTCGAGCCGCTCCCGGTGATGTGCGTGTGCAGCCCGGTCAGGCCGGAGAGCATGGCGCGCAGCTCCGCGATCGCGGGCGCCACCGTCTGCGCCGCGGGCGCGAGGTCGTTGAACAACGCGTCCGGATCGACCACCCCGCCCCGAGCCAACGCGCGCACGCGCTCCGCGCGCGCCTCGTACTCACCCGCCACCCCGCTCTGCGACGCGAGAACCTCCGGGGCGATCGCGTCGAACGCGCGGTAGACGCCCGGAGTGGGGCAGCCGATCGAGGGAAAGATCAGCGTCGCCCACACCGGCTCGCCCGATGCGGCATGTACCGGCGGCGTGCGCTCGAGACGATCGCCGAACCCTTCCACGAGCGCGGCGCCCGGCGCGCGCGTCTCCCCCCCACTCTCCTCCTGCCCACCCACGAAGTACGGGACATCCGACCCCAGCGATCCGCCGATCGACGGGAGATCGGCCGTCTCGGTTTCGCGCGCGAAGAGCGTGCGCGTGGCGAGCAGCATCGCCCCGGCGTTCGATGACCCGCCCCCCAGCCCGCCCCCGACCGGGATCCGCTTCTCGAGCTTCATCTGCACCGGCAGCGTGCGCCCCGCGTGCGCTTCGAGCGCGCGATGCGCTCGCACCGCCAGGTCCTTCGTGATCGACCAGTCGATCGGGGAGGTGCGCGCGGCATCCTCCGCCCACAGAATCGCGTAGCGCGAGAGACGATCATCCTCGAGCCGCGTCACCGTGAGCGTGTCGTGCAGCGAGACGGGCACGAACCACGACGTGATCTCGTGCCAGCCGGCGCGATCCCCGGCGGGAAGCGGGGGCGACACGGCCAACGCCAGATTCAGCTTCGCGTACGAGTGACGGACGTGCACGGAACGGTCTTCCATCGCGCTACACCGCCGACGTCGTCATGGGGCCGTTCCCGCCCGAGGGAGTCCGCCCGGCCGCGCGAACGTGTTCCAGGACGGCGTCGGCGAGCTCTCGGAACGCGCCCCGCCCGCCGGGCGTCGCGAGAACGAGGTCCGCCACCGCCCGCACCTCCGGACGCGCGTCGTAGGGACACGCCCCGAACCCGGCGCGCTCGAACGCCGGCAGGTCATTCACGTCGTCACCGATGTACGCCGTCTCGCCGGGCTCCACCCCCATCTGTGCGCAGAGACGCTCGAGCCTTGTGCCCTTGTCCCCGTCACCCACGTCGACAGCCGACACGCGCAAACCCTGCGCCCTAGCCCGGATGACACCGTCATCCTGGGAGGATGACATCCAGCCCACCTTGACCCCCATGGCCAGGAGGAGCTGCACCCCCATCCCGTCGTGGACGTGGAACGCCCGCCCTTTGAGAAATCCGCTCGGATCGGTGGCCGATGGCGTCAGCGTGACCGTGCCGTCGGTCAGCACGCCGTCCACGTCCGAAACAACGGCCCGCAGCGTCAGTCCTGATGGAATGCGTCTGTTCGACATGGACGTCAAGGGTACGCCTGCCCGCCCGATTCCGCGCGACCCACCAGGCGTGCCGGAGTCGGGGCACGGGACGACCGATAGTGGAGTGCTACCCCTCATTGCAGGAGTCCACATGAACAGCCAGAGTCCCGATCTCACGACAGAGCGCCGGCGCCATCCGCGCATCGCGAGCGTGCGCCCGGCCAAGGTGTTCGTGCCGGAGGCGCTCCGGTTCGCGCCCGCGCAGACCACGGACCTCTCGGAAGGGGGAGCGCTCCTGTGCGTCGACCGCTCGCGCCCGCTGGCGCCGGGCGACGTCATCGAGGTGCTCGTGACGCCGAAAGACCCCGGGCTCTCGACCGTCAGTGAGATGACGCGCGCGCGAGTCGTCCGCGTCACGCCCGTGGATCATTTCCAGCAGGCGGTTGCCGTCGAGTACGACGCGCCCGCCACCGCCATCGCGGCCTGAGACCTCTTCCGGCACGCCCCTACACTTCCCTTCCCCCTCGGACCCGAGTCGGGGACAAGGAGTGACCGCGTGCTCTGGCAGCCGCCTCTCGACGAACGCTACCTCTCGGCCACGAGCGAGGACCTCGCCTCGGCCATCAGCGCGCGCCGGCGTGAGATCGGGGACCGGCTCATCATCCTGGGGCATCACTACCAGACGGACGAGGTGATCCGGCACGCGGATTTCACCGGGGATTCCCTCAAACTCTCCCAGCTCGCCGCGAGCCGCGTGGCCGAGCGCGGCGCCGAGTACGTCGTGTTCTGCGGCGTCCACTTTATGGCCGAGACCGCCGACCTCCTCGCGCCGCCCGGCACGAAGGTGATCCTGCCCGACCTTTCCGCCGGATGCTCGATGGCGGACATGGCGGATTACGAGGACGCGATCGTGGCGTGGGACGCTCTGCACGCCACGCTCAAGAAGCAGGGATGGGAAGGGCGCATCGTTCCCGTCACGTACGTCAACTCGAGCGCGGCCATCAAGGCGTTCGTCGGCGCGCGCGGGGGATGCGTGTGCACGTCCAGCAACGCGCGCGAGGTCTTCGAGTGGGCGATGCAGGGCGGCGCAGCTCCGGCGACAAAGCGGGGCAAGAAAAGCGCATCCGACGTCAAGATCCTGTTCCTCCCCGATCAGCATCTGGGTCGGAACACGGCCGCGTCGTTCGGTCTTGATGTCGCCACCCGGACGTGTGTCTACGACCCCAAGGCCGCGAGAAAGGGCGAAACGCTCGGCGGGTCCACGCCCGAGCAGGCGCTTGCATCCAACGTGATCCTCTGGGCGGGCCACTGCTCCGTGCACAAGCTCTTCCGTCCCGAGCATTGCGATCAGGTTCGGCGTGCCGACCCGGAGACACGCATTCTCGTGCACCCGGAGTGCGCGAAGGAGGTCGTCGACCTTGCCGACCTGAGCGGCTCGACCGAGTTCATCATCCGGACGATCCGGGCCGCGGTGCCGGGCACGCGATGGGCGGTGGGCACCGAGATGCACCTCGTCTCTCGTCTCGCGGACGAGGCGCGAGCGCGCGGGGTGGAGGTCCGGAGTCTGTCCGGGCTGCAATGCCTGTGCACCACGATGTACCGCATCGATGAGCCTCACCTGCTCTGGGCGCTCGACTCGCTCGCTACGGGGAAGGTCGTCAATCAGATCCGGGTCCACGACGCGGCACGCCCCGACGCCCTGCTCGCCATCCAGCGGATGCTGGACCTCTCGAGCGCGCTCGCGCGGGCGGACTAAGGACCATCCGGAACGCCTGGTCGTGAAAGCCGTCTCATGAGGGACGGTCGGTGTACGCTTGACCGACGTCGGGTCGCGTTGCAGGGAGGAGAATGAGGGTGAGCGAGACAACCGGAGCGGGCGCACGTCGGCGCAAGAGCAGTCTGTGGAAGGTGTTGGGAGCGTTCGGCGCTCTCGCCCTCCTCGTGATCGTCATCCTGCTCGTCTTCGCGCCCGCCATCATCTCGCGGTTCGCCCCGGGGATGGTGCGCGACGCGGCGCGCGAGAGCGTGGCCGGGGGCGTGACCGTCGACAAGGTTGCTCTCACCTGGCGCGGCCCCCAGCGCATCTCCGGTCTCAAAGTCACCGACCCCAGCGGCGCCAAGGTCGCGGACATCTCGCTCGAAGCGTCCACCAGCCTGCTCGCCGTGCTGCGCGGCTCGCGCGACCTGGGCACGATCAAACTCTCGGGCGATGTGGTGGTGGAGAAAGGGCGGGACGGACAGACGACGCTCGCGCGCGCCATCGAGCCGCCTCCCGGTGCGCCCGGCCAGGGCACGAGCGGCGCGCCCGGCGCGACGCCTCCTTCCGGCGGGCCGAGCACGATCCCGCCCGAGCTGGCCGCAAAGCTCATCGTCGACGGGCTGACCGTGACGTACCGGGACGCGTCGGGGAATGCGATCTCCGAGGTCACGATGCCGAATCTTCGGGGCGAAGCCTCCCTGAAGACGGGCGAGCCGATACGCGTGACTCTCGACGGCGCAGGGAGCGTCGATGGGCAGCCGACCGCGCTGAAGCTCAACGCGAGCGTGGAGCAGTGGAGCACGCCCGACGGACGCGCCACGCCCGAACTCGCGAAGGTCGATGCGGTCGCGGACATCTCGGCGCCGGGCGGGCTGGTCGCCGCGTTCGCATCGATGCCCGGCGTGCCCGCGCAGGCTCGTGCCCTCGGTGAAGAGTGGGCCGGAGACGCAAAGTCGCTCGTCTCGCTGCAAGCCAGCGCGAAGGGCGATGCGAACCAGCTCACCGTCGATGTCAAAGCGGCGATGACGGGCGCACAAGCGGACCTCGGCCTCGTCCTCACGGGCCTCACCGGCGCAAACCCATCCGTGACCACCACCCGCGCGGCCAATCTCCGCGCCACCCTCTCCCCCACGCTCATCCAGCGTCTCGCGCCGGACGCGGGGCTCGCGCTCGACGCCCCCGTGACCATCGACGCGTCGTTCCAGGGGACATCACCGATCCCCACCGGCGGCGCACTCGATCTCCGAGGCGCTTCGCTCAGCGCGAGCGCGACGCTGAGCGAGATCTCGGGCACAGCGCAGGTGCAGGGAGAACCCCGACCGCGCGCGATCACGGTCGCGCCCACGACAGTCGAGATGAACGCGGCCACGATCGAGCAGGGGGTCTCGCTCGCCGTCCGCACGAGCGCGATGGTCGACGGCGAGAACGCCGGGAACATCAACGTCGATCTCACCGGCGAGGGCGTGCTCGACGAGCAGGGCGCCCCCAGGGCGCCGCGCGCGCTCCGCGGCAGCGCCGCGATCACCGGCCTCTCCACCGCGCTCGCGCAACCCTTCGTCACGGACGCGGGGCTTCTGCTGCGCGAGGACGTCGGCCCGACGATCGACCTGACCCTCAACGCAAACCCCAGGAGCGCCCCCTCCGGCGCCTCACCCTCGGGCGCGAACCTCCCGCCCACAGACATCGTCCTCTCCCTCCGATCCAATAACCTCCGCGCGGACGGATCGCTCCAGCTCGACGGCGAGCGCGTCACGACGACCGCGCAAGGCATCCGCGCGATGGTCGCGGACGCGGCGCCGCTGATCCGGCGTGTGCTCGCGGAGAACGGCAAGCTGCTCGGCTCAACCGGCCCCGTCTCGCTTGCCGCGAACGTGACCAACCTCGAAGCCCCGCTCCCCTCCGCAGGGAAGCCCTTCGACCTCAGCGCGCTCAGGGCCCAGCTCGAGGCCGGGGTGCAAGGCCTCTCCGGCGTCATCGAGAACGAACGCATCGACGTGTCCAACGCGCGCCTGAACGCGACGCTCGCGCCCGGGGAGCCCGCACGCGCCACGCTCTCTGCGAGCGCGATGCACGACGGACGCGCGTTCGGCGTCGACGGAGACGTGGCCCTCGACAACCTGTTCACCCCGGACGGACGACTGGCGCTCAGCGGCGCCCGGCCGGTGGGGACGCTGACCGTGCGTGATCTCCCCGTGACCCTCGCGCGCCTCGCCGGGCTCGCCGACATGCTCGACCTCGTGCGCGCGAGCGTCGGGGAGACGGTCGCGCTCTCTGTGCGAGCCACGCCGTCCGGGTCCGATGCCTCGGCCACGAACATCGCGCTCGAGGCCACCGGCGCGAACGCCACAGCCACGGCGCAGGGCGTGCTCCATCCCGATGCGCTCGAGATCAAGAGCGGCGAGGCAACCACCCGCATCACCCCCGCGCTCGTCAGCGAAGCGGTCCGCAGGTTCGCGCCCGACATGCCCCGCCCGCCCCAGCTCGCGCAGCCGGTCGGCGTGCGCGCCACGCTCGGCCCCGCCCGCATCCCCCTGCGCGACGGCAAGCCCGACCTCGCCGCCGCGGGCGCCATCGGCGCGAATCTCGGCTTCGATGCCCCCCTCGTCCTCAGAGGACTCGACGCCGGCGGCGGACGCACCGTCGACGTCTCCCTCGACGGCGTCAAAGCCTCGGCCAACGTCCCGCTCTCCGGCAAGGGACGCATCGACGCCACACTCGACGCGGGGCTTTTCGATCCCTCGCGCCCCGCCGCACGCCCCGTCGGCGCCATCTCCGCCAACGCCACGCTCACCGGTGAGGGCGAGCAACGCAACATCGAGGGCGCGCTCCGTGTCCAGCAACTCGAAACAGCCTACGTCGACGCGCTCCTGGGCAAGCCAGGGCTTCTCGCTCTCGCGCTCGGAGAGACCGCCAACGTCTCCGCCAACGCCAAGCCCACGACCAACAGCGCCACGACGCTCACCGGCACAGTCGACGCGCCCCGCCTCAAGGCGCAGTTCGCCGGCGCCCTGCACAAGGACCGCGTCGCGCTCACCGCGCCTCTCAATGCGACCTGGAACGTCAGCGAGCAGTGGATCAACCGCTTCGCCCTCGGCGCCGACGCCTCCACCGTCACCATCATCGGCGACACACCGATCGACCTCCGCGTGGATCGTGCGGCCATCGCCCTCAACGGCGGCCCCCTCAAGCCCGGCGTCTTCGATCTCGCGGCCACGGCCAACGCGCGCGCCCTGACCATCGCCACGGCCGACGGCCAGCGCGTCCGCATCGACGCGGCCCGCGCCACGCTCGCCTCCCCCGCCCCCGGTTCGCTCAGCGTGGACGCCGCGCTCACCGGCGTTCGAGGCGCGGCCGGCGATCCCGGAGACGCCACGCTCAAGGCCACGCTCTCCAACATCGCCGACGCTTCCGGCGCACTCACCCCCGATCGCGCCACCGCCACCGCCAGCATCGACGGCGCCGTGCCCACGGCCCTCGTCGACGCGCTCGCGCAGCAGAACGGCGTGCTCCTCGAAGCCCTCGGCCCCACCATGACACTCCGCGCCAACGCCGACTCCCTCTCGCGCGAGGGCGGCTCGCTCAACGCTCGCGCCGTTGCGCCGCGCGCCGAGGCGCGCATCCGGGGGGATGTCCGAGACGGGCTGTTCATCTCGGCAGAGCCCATCACCGCCACCATCCACGAGATCACGCCCGAGCTCAGCCGGCGGATGATCGAATCCATCTTCCCCCTGCTGACCCGCATGGAGAAGCGGCGCGCCGACGGCCCCGCCGTGGCCACCGTCACCGACCTCCGCCTCCCCACCCGCAAGGAGATCGACACCGACGGCGACGGCGTCCCCGACAAGCCGGACCTCCGCAAACTCAACGCCGACATCCGCATCGAGCTGGGGCGCATGTCCTACACCACCAACGACCTCTTCAGCGGCGTCCTCAAAGCCACCAAGAACAAGACCGAGGGCCAGCTCTTCAACCGCTTCCCCCCCATCGACGTCCGGGTGCGCGACGGCGTCGCCCAGTACGACCGCACCTCCTTCCCCATCGGTGAGTTCACCGTCGAGACCCGCGGCAAGGTCGATCTCGCCAAGCGCGAGATGGACCTCATCGTCTACATCCCCCTGATCGGTCTCGCCGACGAGGCCATCGGCATCTTCCGTGCCGCCCCCGGCTTCAACGACGCCGCGCCCGTCCCCTTCCGCATGAAGGGTCCGATCGGCAAAGCCGTGCCGATCCCCGCGCCCGATCTCATGCTCAAGGAAGCCATCAAGACCCCGGGCAAGATCATCGAGGACGTGGGCAAGGGCCTCGAGGACCTCTTCAAGAAGCGGGACTGAGCATCAAGAAAAAACGCACGTCTCAGCGGGAGACGTGCGCGGGGGGTGCGTCAGGACGTCGCGGCAGGCGCCGCGCGGGTGCTTATTCGTCGACCGGCGCCGAGCCCATGTTCGAGCGCGTGGTCTTCACGCGTCCCTGCATGCGCCGGGGCGGCAGCTTGGTCGGCACGAGCCCGTCGGGGAAGCGGAACGCGTCCGCCGAAGTCTTCGGCCCGGGGATGGCCACGTCGAAGCGGTTCGTCTTCCCGCCCGAGGCCGGGGCCTGCGGAGCCGGCTTGGGCTCGGGCGCGGGGCCGCGATCACGACCGCCGCGCTCACCGCGCTCGGGTCGCTCGCCGCGCTCGCGCGGGGGCGGGCCGCCCGCGGACGGTGCGGAAGTCGGGGCGGAAGGTCCGGTGGGTCGCATGGGACGGTCCTCTCGGGGCGGGCTTGGGGTGAAATCGGGGTACTCGAGCTTGGGAATCTCGACGTTCGCCAGCATCTCGATGTTCGTGAGCAGCTCGCCCTGGTCGGGCACGACGAAGGACCACGCCACGCCGCCGCGCCCCGCGCGCGCCGTGCGACCGATCCGGTGCACGTACACCTCGGGGTCCTCCGGCAGGTCGTAGTTGATCACGTGCGTGATGTTGTCCACGTCCAGCCCGCGCGCGGCCAGGTCGGACGCCACCAGCACCTCCAGCTTCCCGTCACGCAGCTTGTGCATCACGCGGTTGCGGCGCGACTGCTGCATGTCCCCGTGGATCGCGTGCGCGTCGATCCGGTGGCGCTTGAGGTAGTCCGCCACGTCGTCCACCGTCCGCTTCGTGCGGCAGAACACCACCGTCAGCGCCGGCTCCTCGTGGGTCAGCAGGTGCAGCAGCAGGCGCCGCTTGTCCCACGGCAGCACGGGCAGGTGGTGCTGCTCCACGAGCGACACCGTGAGCGCGCCCGACGTCGAGACGATCTTCACCGGGTCGTGCATGTACGACCTCGCCAGCTTCTCGATCTCCTCCGAGATCGTCGCCGACACGAAGATCGTCCGGTGCTCCGTCTTGATGTTCGAGAGGATCCGCTTGATGTCGTCCCGGAACCCGATGTCCAGCATCCGGTCCACCTCGTCCAGCACCACGAACTTCGTGTTGCGCAGGTGGATCACGCCCCGGTCGAGCATGTCGATCAGCCGGCCGGGCGTCGCCACGATGATCTCGGGCCCCGCCTCGAGATCACGCGCCTGATTCCGCACCGACTCGCCGCCGAACACCGCGGAGACCTTGATGGGCGTGAACTGCCCGAACTCCTGCAGCTCCCCGGCCACCTGCTGCGCCAGCTCGCGCGTCGGCACCAGCACCAGCGACTGGAACGGCAGCCCGCGCGTCGCCATGTGGAACAGCGGCAGGCCGAACGCGGCCGTCTTCCCCGACCCCGTCTTCGCCTGCCCGAGGACGTCGCGCCCCTCCAGCACCGGCGGGATCAGCTCCGCCTGGATCTTCGTCGGACGCTTGAACCCGGCCGCGTCCACGCCCTTCAGCACCGAGTTCCGCAGCCCCAGCTCCGCGAACGACTCCGCGGCGCCGAAGATGTCGTTCTGCTTCTTCGGGGCGGACGCAGGCGCCGGCTCGGACACGGGCTCGGGCCGCTTCTCGCGCGCCGGACGCTCGGGCTTGGCGGCAACAGCCTCGCTCGTCACTTCGCCTTCGTCACCGCCCTCCACCGCATCAGCGGTGTCGGTCTCGGACGCGGGCTTGCCGTCGCGCTTGCGGCCTTTGCCGCCGCGACGACGCCGCTTCTTCGGCTTCTCCTCGCCGCTCGCAGCCTCAGGGGATTCGATCGTGGTGGGAACGTCGGTCGAGGGGTCGTCGTGTGGAGACATTTGGGGCGCCGGTCTGCCGGCCACCTCTTCGATACGCGCCCTCCCGAGCAGCGTCGGATGACTCGCGTTCGCGGCCTCACCAACAGGGAGGCGGCGGGCGTGAACCATCCGGCGGATGTCGCTGCTGGAGGCACGAGCCTCGCGCAACGTCGAAAAACGGGAGTCCGGGCGCGCCGACGGGGCCGGCGGGTCCTGATTCTGGGGCGTGCCGCGACGCCACCTTCGGGTTTTCGGGAAAGCCTGCGGCTGGGCCGGCCTGACGGGCGATGAAACACGCCCCATCAGGTCGATGGATAGTAGGGCCCGAAGGGCTCGGATACAAGGTGGAGCGTCCCGCCATGGATTGCGGCGGGCTTCCCACAAACCCCCACGCCGCGCCAAGGATCAGGCGCCGGGAGGAACTGGTGGACCGACTGAGCCGCATCGACATCCATCTCGACAACGTCGAGCACAACCTCACGGTCGTGCGCCGCGCCCTCGCGCGCGAATCCCAGGCTCGTCACGTCGGCGTCTGCGCGGTCCTCAAAGCCGACGGCTACGGCGCCGGGGCCTGCGCCATCGCGCGCCGCCTCGAGCACGCCGGCGTCGAGATGGTCGCCGTCTACTCCCCGGCCGAAGCCTCCAATCTCGCCGAAGCCGGCGTCACCACCCCCATCCTCGTCCTCGCACCCGTCGACCACGTCGGCTTCGACGGCGCCCTCTTCCACGCCGCACGCGCCGGACGCGTCCACCTCACCGTCCACAGCCCCCAGCAACTCCAGGCCATCATCGCCTGCGCCGAACTGCTCGGCTCCGGCGGACGACGCCTCCCCGTGCACGTCGAGGTCGACACCGGCATGTCCCGTGGCGGCTCTCCCCCGGACGTCGCCGCCATGCTCGTTCGGCGCATCGTCGAGTGCGACCGGCTCGCGCTCGCGGGCGTCTTCTCCCACCTCGCGAGCGCCGACCGTGACGGCGAGGCCTCGCGCGAGCAGGACGTCGCCTTCTCCCACTGGTGCGACTCCGTCCGCACACTCCTCCCCGACACCTGCGCCGTCCACTTCTCGAACACCTTCGGCGTCTTCCGCGCGCCGGGCCTGCACCGCGACATGGTGCGCGTCGGGCTCGCCCTCCTGGGCTACGCCGAAGAGGAATTCGGGCCGGACCAGACCTTCGCGCTGCGCGATGACGCCGCGTCCCTCAAGCCCGCGGTGCGCTGGGTCACGCGCGTCGCCCACGTCTCGCACATCCCCACCGGGGCGCGCGTGGGCTACGGCGGCCTGTGGCAGGCACAGCGCCCGACAACCCTCGCGCTCGCGCCCGTGGGCTACGCCGACGGCTACCCGCTCAGCCTTGCGCGGCGCGCCGGGGGTACCGGGGGCGCCGGGGGATCAGGCGGCACGCTCGGAATCGCCACAGCCGAACGCACCGCCTACGCCCCGCTCGTCGGCGCCGTCAGCATGGACCAGATCACCATCGACGTCACCGATCTCGCGGAGACTCCCGCGATCGGGACCGAGGTCGAGGTCATCGGGCTCGACAAGCACGCGCCCACCCATCTCCCGCGCGTCGCGCACGCCGCAGGGACAATCTCCCACGAGCTGCTCTGCCGGCTCAGCCCCCGAGTCCCCCGCAAGTACGTCTGCAGCGACGCGGGGGCGCCGGCGATCGACCAGACGGGCACGCGCGTGTCCGGCGCGGGCCTGCGTCAGAACCCGTAAACGAGCGTCACGAAGTAATCGATGTCGTGCGACTCGCGCGCCCCGGGCGCCGTGTCGAACCGATCCTCCGCGCCGACCCGCAGGCGCAGCGACTTGTCCTCGTTGAGCGCGATGTCGAACGCCCCGGCCACGCGCGATCGAAACTCCCCCAACGCATCCAGCTCCGGCGTGATCTCTCCGGACGACGTGAACGTCACGCCCTTGGCGATGTTGTGCCGGAACTCCACGCCCGCACGGGCCCTGGGACGCACACCCTCACTCCGCCCCGTGTCCTGATACCCCGCGCCCGCCGACACACGCCCGATCAACAGCGTGTCAGGCGTGTTCAGGAACTCATACCCAACACCCCCCAGCGCAGTCGCGAGCACGTTGTACTCACGGAACCGGTTCAGCTCCCCGTCCCCCTCCACGAACAACGACCAAGGCGAGCCGGGGATCAGCCACTCCTGGCGCGCACGCCCGTACAGCTCGTTCTCCGTGTCGCGATCCCGGTCCCGCGTGTACCGGTGGCGCAGCGACGCCGTGAACACCTCGTCCATGCTCTGCCGACGAACCGCGGCCCTCGTCCGCGTCGAGATGCGATCCGTGTTCCCCTTCGAGCCCGACAGCCCGAACTCGAGCGATCCGGACCATTTCACCTCCGGCTTGCTCTCCTCCGGCTCAGGCCCCACCCCGGCGCCAGGTTTCGCCGTGCCAGGCTCCGGCTTCAGGGTCGGGCCCGAATCGCTCGGCGAGCGCTCCGCGGCCTCTGCAGCCTCTTCCTGCGCCTCCTCGATCTCCTCTCTGGGCGTGGCCTGCGGCTGCGTCCCCGTCCGATCCGCCTGCACCCGAGCGATCCGACGGATGCGCTGGTTCGGGATGTCGATCTGCCCCAACGCAGGGTGCAGCAGACGCGCACGCACGTCGTTCTGTGTCAGCAACACGCCGCGCAGGGTTTCCCCTGTATCCAGCGTCACCACCACCGTCTGATCGGGCGCGGGTTGGGATGACGGCTCCCCCGCGCTCCCGGCCCCCAAACGTGCTTCGACGTCCTCTTCCCCCGAGCTCACGCCGCACCACGCGCACGACAGGGCCAACACGAACGAAACGGGCCAGGTGCGCCGGTGCGGCATCGCGTACTCCCATCAGGGCCGGCGCACACCTACCGCGCCGAGCATGACTCCTCCGTCGGCTCCACGCCCCCCCACGCACCAACTTTCCCGATGCGGGCCCGGAGGCCGCTCAGAACGCGTACACGATCGACGCGAAGTAATCGATGTCGTTCGCCTCGGCCGTGCCCGGATCGTTGTCGTACCGGTCCTCGATTCCCAGCTTGAGGAACAACGACTTCGACTCGTTCAACGCGATGTCGAACGACGCCCGCCCCAGCAGCTGGTAGTTCTCGAAGTCCGACAGGTCCGGCTTGTACTCGCCGTACGCGCTGAACGCGATCCGCTCCGTGATCTGGTGGCTGAACTCCAGCGACGCCAGCGCCGTCGGGTACACGTCGTCGTCGATCCCCCCGAACTCCTTCGCGGCGCCCACGCCCACGCGCCCGATCAGCTTCGTCTTCTCATCGTCAATGAACCGGTACCCCACACCGACCAGGGCGTCAACACGGAAGTCGTAGTCACGGAACTCGTTGTACTCCTGGTTCGACTCGATGAACACGGACCACGGCGTCGGAGGCAGCAGCCACTCGAACCGCTCCTTCAGGAACAGCTCGTTCTGCGTCCGGTCCCCATTCTCCGTTTTGAGCCGATAGTTCGCGCTCGCCGTGAACACGTCCTTGTCCGTCTTCCGCTCCACCGACGCGCCGATCCGGAACGAAAGCTGCTCCGTGTTCCCTTCCGATCCGTTCAGGCCCGCCTCGAGCTTGCCCGACCACTTGGGAGCCTCGGCTTCCGGCGGTGGCGGCGCCGCCGGCGCGGGCGCTTCAGCGGGCGCGGGCGGCGTGCTCGCCGTCGACGACTCCGTCGCGCTCACCGGCGGAACGCTCCCGCGCGCCGCGGCCGAGCCGTCCGCAGGGGGCGGGATCGTCCCCACCGACACCACCCGACCCGCGGGCAGCGTCACGCGCCCCAGCAACGGGTGATCGAACACCACGTGCTCGTCCGTCTTCTCCACGAGCATCCCGCGAAGCGTCTCGCCCGTGTCCAGCACGATGGCGTGAGTGGGCGTCGGCGCATCGTCCGCCGCGCACACAACGGCGCTCAAGAGCAGTCCGACGACGAGCGACAAGGATCGGGTCGTGCCCATGTTCTCTCCCTGATGGTCCGGGCGGATTTCGATACACACACGGCGTCATCCGCCGCGATCACGCGCAGACTACCAAACCCCCCGCGCCCACGCCCCCATCACGCCCGCGCCACCGCGAGCAACGCGCGCGCAGGCGCGCCCTCCGTGAGAAAGCTCTCACCGATCTCCCGCAACGCCTCCCGCTGCCCCGGCCACACGAACATCCCCCCCACCTCTCGCTCCTCGACCCACCGCGCCGCGCTGTGCTCCCCGTTCAGGCTCGCCTCCCACCCAGCCGCCACTTCACACGCGAACCTCGGCGCCAGCACCACCGCATCGATCTGATGCACATAGAACGGCCGCACCTGCTCCAGCGCCCACAGCCCCGCGCACGCCGCGCCCCCCACGTCCAGCCCCACCTCCTCGCGCAGCTCGCGCCGCACCGCCATCACCGACGTCTCCCCCTCCTCCACGTGCCCCATCACCGGCTGCCACGTCCCCTCCAGCGGCGCGCGCGCACGGCGCACCTGCAGGAACTCCGCGCCCTGCTCACCGCGCCGGAACACGTACACATCCACCACGTCCGCGCGGATCACCGCGCCCCCTCTCCCCACCGTGCGCCGATACCCGTCCGTCCCGCGCCCTTCATCCATCGTGCATCACTCCCGCCCGCCGACCCGCATCCCCGCGCACCCGACGCAACACCGACGCCTTCGCGATCGTCTCCTCCCACTCCTTGCTCGGCTCGGAGTCCGCCACGATCCCCGCCCCCACCGGAAACTCCAGCGTCCCGCGCACTCCCCCACCGTTCACCCGATCGCCGCGCACCGTCCCGGTCCGGATCGCCACCGACAGCGACACGTGCCCGTCATCCGAAAACAGCCCGATCCCACCGCAATAAAACCCCCGCGCCCGCCCCTCCAGCGCACGAATCATCTGCATCGCCCTGATCTTCGGCGCCCCCGTGATCGACCCGGGCGGGAACGTTGCGCGCAGCACATCCACATCCGTCACCCCCTCGCCCAGACGCCCCGACACCGCGGACACCGTGTGCAGCAGCGCCCCGTCCGCGCACCGCTCCAGCAACCTCCCGTCATCCACGCGCACCGTCCCCGGCGCGCACACGCGCCCGAGGTCATTCCGCATCAGGTCCGTGATCATCGCGAGCTCCGCCTCGTCCTTGCGCGAGTGCAGCAGCTCCGCCCCAGCCCCGGCCCGCGCCGCACGCGTCCCCTTGATCGGCCTCGTCACGATCCTCCGCGCGCCCCCGCTCGGCCCTGGCTCCACGCTCACGAACAACTCCGGGCTCACCGACACCACGCACCCCACGCGCCGCGCACTCGGATATTCCAGATACGCCCCGAACGCGGGCCGCGCGGCGTCCAGCATCCTCCGGAACAGCGCCCTCGGCTCTCCCTCGAACCGCGCCTGCAGCACGTGCGCCACGTTCGCCTGGAACAGCTCCCCATCATGAATCGCGCGCACCACGTGCGCCACCGCAGCCTCATATCGCCCGCGCCCGCTCACCGATCGCACGCGTCCGATCCGCACCCCGTCCCCACCCTCAGCCCCGCACCCCTCCCGCGGCAGCGCGGGCAACCTCTCCACCGCGCCCCGCGCCCCCACCACCCACCATCTCCCCGTCACCCCGTCGTGCGCGTACGCCGCGTCACAGCGCGTCAGCACGGCCTGTGGCACGCTCCTGCGCTGTTCCACTCCCTGCGGGTCTCGCCCGCACACCCGCGCGCTCGCAGGCTCGAGCGAGAACCCCAGCTCATACGCCAACGCCCCAACCCACCCCCCGACAAACGGCGGCTCGCCCTCCCCCACCGCTCCGCTCCAACCACCGTGTCCCCCCCCCAACGCCCCCTCCAGCGCTCCCAAGGCCTCCTCAGCCCCCGCCCCCCCAGGCACAACCACCCGCTCCCCCGTCCCCGGCGCGAAATACGACCACCTCGACCGCCTCTCCCCCTCCCCCCACGCCTCCGGGTCGTCCGACACCAGCGCCAGCAGCGGCAACTCCAGAGGCCAGCCCGCCACCATGTCACGAACGCTCCCCTTCCAGGAGATCGCCGTCCGCCCCACACTCACCCGATCCGGCCTCACGTCCGCCAATCGTAGTGAGACTCACACACGCACGAGCGTCAGAAACCCGCGGGAACCGGTATCCTGCTGTGTTCCGGTGCGCCGGGCGGTGTCGCCCTCGAGCGCGCCGGCCACGCACAACACGCCGCGCATCCACAGCGCAACACGGATGGAGACGCTATGCCCGCCGCCAAGACCCGCTCGGCCCCCAAGTCCAAGAAGAAGACCGCAAAGTCCTCGACCGCAAAGTCCGGCTCCAAGACCAAGTTCGTCTACTTCTTCGGCGCCACCAAGACCGAGGGCAAGCGCGAGATGAAGCAGCTCCTCGGCGGCAAGGGCGCCAACCTCGCCGACATGACCTCCATCGGCCTCCCCGTCCCCCCCGGCTTCACCATCACCACCGAAGCCTGCGAGGCCTACTACGACTCCAAGCAGCAGCTCCCCGCGGGCCTCATGGACGAGGTCGCCAAGCACATCAAGGCGCTCGAGAAGGAAACCGGCAAAACCTTCGGCGATGACGCCGACCCCCTCCTCGTCAGCGTCCGATCCGGCGCCGCAGTCTCCATGCCCGGCATGATGGACACCGTCCTCAACCTCGGCCTCACCGACAAGGCCGTCGAGGGCCTCGCCGCAGCCACCGGCAACGAACGCTTCGCCTACGACGCCTACCGCCGACTCATCAACATGTACGGCGACGTCGTGATGGGCGTCGATCACCACTTCTTCGAGGAAGCCTTCACCGCGCTCAAGCGCCGCTACAACGTCACCCTCGACACCGACACCCCCACCGAAGGCCTCAAGGAGCTCTGCAGCGCCTACAAGGACGTCGTCCGCAAGCAGGCCGGACGCGACTTCCCCCAGGACCCCCCCGAGCAGCTCCGACTCGCCATCGAAGCCGTCTTCAAGTCCTGGCAGACCCCGCGCGCCGTCCGCTACCGCCAGATCAACGACATCCGCGGCCTCAAGGGCACCGCCGTCAACGTCCAGACCATGGTCTTCGGCAACATGGGAGAAGACTCCGGCACCGGCGTCGCCTTCACCCGCAACCCCAGCACCGGCGAGAACATCTTCTACGGCGAGTTCCTCATCAACGCCCAGGGCGAGGACGTCGTCGCGGGCATCCGCACGCCACGTCCCGTCGAGGAGATGCCCGCCTGGAACGCCAAGGCCCACAAGCAGCTCCTCTCCATCAAGACCAAGCTCGAGAAGCACTACCGCGAGATGCAGGACATCGAGTTCACCATCGAGCGCGGCAAGCTCTACATGCTCCAGACACGCACCGGCAAGCGCACCGGCGCCGCGGCCGTCCGCATCGCCGTCGAGATGGCCCAGGAGAAGCTCATCTCCAAGGACGACGCCATCCTCCGCGTCCCCGCGGGCGATCTCACCCAGCTCCTCCTCCCCTCCTTCAGCGAAAAGGCCAAGAAGAACGCCAAGGTCCTTGCCAAGGGCCTCCCCGCCTCTCCCGGCGCATCCGTCGGCAAGCCCGCCTTCACCGCAGACGAAGCCGTCGAGCGCACCCACAAGGGCGAAGCCGTCATCCTCGTCCGCGAGGAAACCAGCCCCGAGGACATCGACGGCATGCACTCCGCCGTCGGCATTCTCACCAGCACCGGCGGCATGACCTCCCACGCCGCGGTCGTCGCGCGCGGCTGGGGCAAGTGCTGCGTCGCGGGCGCCGGCGCCGTCCGCATCGACGCCAAGGCCGGCGTCATGTCCGTCAACGGCCAGGAGTTCGGCCGCAACGACGTCATCTCCATCGACGGCTCCACCGGCGAAGTCATGGCCGGCGCCGTCGAGCGCTCCGAGCCCACCCTCTCCGGCGAGTTCGCCACCCTCATGGACTGGGCCGACAAGCGCCGC
This sequence comes from Phycisphaerales bacterium, assembly GCA_050174775.1. Classification (GTDB taxonomy): domain Bacteria; phylum Planctomycetota; class Phycisphaerae; order Phycisphaerales; family UBA1924; genus CAYPGJ01. Next base: position 312,965 of record JBFXJP010000001.1, on the reverse strand, counting down.
ACCCTCCACGTCCGCACCAACGCCGACACCCCAGAGGACGCCAGACGCGCCCGCGACTTCGGCGCCGAGGGCATCGGCCTCTGCCGCACCGAGCACATGTTCTTCCAGCCCGAGCGCATCGGGCGCATGCGCGAGATGATCCTCGCCGAGACCACCGAGGACCGCGAAAAGGCCCTTGCCAAACTGCTCCCCTTCCAGCGCGAGGACTTCGTCGGCATCTTCACCGCGATGGACGGCCTCCCCGTCACCGTCCGCCTCCTCGATCCCCCCCTTCACGAGTTCCTCCCCCACGACGAGGCCAACCAGAAGGCCCTCGCCGACGCGATGGACGTCCCCGTCAAGAAGGTCCGCGAGCGCGTGGCCATGCTCCACGAAGCCAACCCCATGCTGGGCCATCGCGGCTGCCGTCTCGCCGTCACCTACCCCGAGATCCTGCGCATGCAGGTCCGCGCCATCGTCGAGGCCATGATCCAGTGCCTCAAGAAGGGCGTGAAGGCGCGCCCCGAGGTCGAGATCCCCCTCATCGCCACCCGCGAAGAGCTCGCCATCCTCCGCAAGATCACCGAGGAGACCATCTCCAAGGTCAAGCAGGAGCAGAGCTGGGACAAGAAGCTCGACATCCCCATCGGCACCATGGTCGAGACCCCCCGCGCCGCCCTCGTCGCCGACCGCGTCGCGGAGCACGCCGACTTCCTCTCCTTCGGCACCAACGACCTCACCCAGATGACCTTCGGCTTCTCCCGCGACGACATCAACAACTTCCTCCCCCACTACATCGAGCAGGAGATCCTCGAGAAGGACCCCTTCCAGACCCTCGACCGCAACGGCGTCGGACGCCTCGTCCAGACCTGCGTCGAACGCGCACGCAAAGCCAAGAAGAACGTCGAGATCGGCGTCTGCGGCGAGCACGGCGGAGACCCGAGCAGCGTCGAGTTCTTCCACCAGGCCGGCCTCGACTACGTCTCCTGCTCCCCCTTCCGCGTCCCCATCGCCCGCCTCGCCGCAGCCCAGGCCGCCCTCCGCAACTAAGCCCGCCCCGACACGCCATCCCCTGAAACTCGACACGCCCTGAGGCGAACAATCACCAGGCCGCCCCGATGCCCGGGGTGCGCGCCCACGGAGTTGCCCATGCCACGCCCCATCGCGCTCGTACTCCTCACCGCCCTCTCAGCACCGCACGCCCTCGCGCTGCACTCCACCGTCTTCACCGACGCCGACGCGGCATTCACCCGCGCCCGCGCCGTCGCCGACAACGCACAAACACTCACCCCCGAAGAAGCCTCCGCGGCAAACTCCCTCTTCACCTCCGCGCTCGAAACCAGCCCCAACGCGCGCTGGGAGCTCGGCCTCGCCCTCGTCGCCTTCGACGCGCGCGACTTCAAGAAGGCCGAATCACACGCCCAACGCGCCGCAGAACTCGACCCCGACATGGCCGAAGCCCACTACTGGCTCGCCAACGCGCTCTTCTCAGGCATCAACGACGCCGGATTCCTCGAGAAAGGCTCCATCGCGTCCCGCGGCCGCAAAGCCTACGAACGCACCATCGAGCTCGACCCCAACCACGTCGAGGCCCGCTACGGCCTCGCCCAGTTCTTCGCAGGCGCCCCCGGCATCGCCGGCGGCAGCGACAAGAAAGCCAGGGAACAGGGCGAACAACTCCTCACCATCGACGGCGGCGCCGTGCTCGGCAACCTCCTCCTCGCGCAGCTCGCCTCCAAAGACAAGAACTGGGACGAGACAGCCGCCCGATACTCCGCCGCATCCGCTGCCGCCACCACAGACGACGACCGACTCACCGCGCGCCGCGCCCACGCCTCCACCCTGCTCCGCGGCAAGAAAGACCCCAACGCCGCGCTCCCGCTCGCAGAGTCCCTCGTCACCGACTTCCCCGAGGACGTCACCTCCCGCTACCTGCTCGGCCTCACGCGCGCCGAACTCAAGGACTACAAGGGCGCCGTCGAATCCCTCACCAAAGCGCACGAGATGCGCCCGGACAGCGCGAACGTCCTCTACGCGCTCGCCGAAGCCCAGCGCGACGCAGCGCTCCTCGAGCCCGCGCTCGCTTCCTTCGACGCATTCATCGCGCAGCACGAGAAGGACAAGCGCGTCTCGGACGCCAAGTCCGAAGCCAAAAAGCTCCGCAAGAAGCTCGGGAAGAAGTGATCCCGCACGCCAGCCGGATTACCGCCGCTCCTTGAGCCGCGTCTCGATCTGATTCAACATCTCCCGCATCGCGGCCTCGTCCCCCAGCGGCCCCACGAAGATCCGCACACGCGTGATGTAGTCCCCGTCCCGGAACGTCTCCACCTTCACCGCGTTCCCGCGCGCCGTGACGGCCTCGATGATCCCCTCCCGCGCATCCGCCACGTGCCGGCTCACCACGTACCCGTAGTCCTCGCGCACCACCGACAGCGCCGTCTCATGCGCGCGCCGCAGGTCCGCGGAGAGCAACGCCTCCAACCTCCGGTCCACCGTCAGCGTGTACGACTTGCCCGTGCGGGTCGTGCTCTTGCACGCCACAGGCGCCAGCAACGCCGCGCCCAGCAGAACAGCCCTCAGAATCTCACGTCCGTGCGCCATGGGAAATCCCTTTCCGAATGCGGCGGGACTATACCCTCGTGGCTCCCCGCACGTCACGCTTCCGGACGCGCAAGCAGCCGGGACAACGCCTCACCAGGCGACGCCTCGCGCATCAGTGATTCCCCCACCAGCGCGATCCGCACTCCTTGCGAGCGCAGCAGCGACAGATCCTTGGGCGTCCGGATCCCCGACTCCGACACCAGCGTCGACCGATCCTCCACGAGGTCCACCAGCCGAAGCGTGTGCGACACATCCGTCGTCATCGTCTCCAGATCACGGTTGTTGATCCCGAGCAGGCAGTACGACCGGTTCGGGAACCCGATGTGGGGGCGCACGCGCAGCAGGTTCTCCACCGAGTGCACCTCCAGCAGCGTCGTCAGCCCCAGCTGCTGCGCGAGGATCATCAGGTCGATGATCTCCCCCTCCGTCAGACACTCCGCGATCAGCAGGATCGCGTCCGCCCCGGCCGCGCGCGACTCCCACACCTGCCACGCGTCGACGATGAAGTCCTTCCGCAGCACCGGGAGCGGCGTCACGTCCCGAACGCGGTGGATGTACTCCAGCCTCCCCGAGAAGTACGTCTCGTCCGTCAGGCACGAAATGGCCGACGCACCCGCCCGGTGATACTGTCGAGCGACCTCAGCGGGGTCCCAGGGCTCCGCCGCATACTCAGGCCGCAGCCACCCGCCACCCTCTCGAACAGACGGGCTCCTCCGCTTGATCTCCGCGATGATCGACGTGTGCAGACCGCTCGGGTGCTTCGTCAGCGCCGCGAAGAAGTTCCGCGGCCTCCCCAGCTCCGCGATCCGCTCCTGCAACGCATCCAGCGGCGTCTCCGCCTTCCGACGCGCAACCTCCTCGCGCTTCGTGGCGACAATCTCTTCCAGCGTGATCGCGTTCGGCGTCGTCATGGGCGTGTGCGGCGTCGCGCGGGCGGACCTCTACTCATCGGACCAACCCGCCTCCCAGACCAGCGGAGAGGGCACAGTTGTAGGCGCGCCGCACCCCACCGACCCCGGCCCCGCCGCCCCCGCGCTCTCCCCCGACGACGCCCGACACGCCCTCGTCCTCGCCATCGTCGCCGCCGTCGCGCTCCTCTCCCTCTGGCACACACGCACCCTCGACGAATCCCGACTCTCCAAACGCACCGACAACCTCTCCGCCCCCCCACTCCTCTTCCTCGCCTCCGCGCTCGCCGCATGGTCCGCCTGGCAGGTCGGCGGCTCCCTCTACGCCGCACGCCTCGACGCCTCACCCGCCCCGGCCACGCGCGACGCGACACTCCTCATCCTCTCCGCATACTCCCTCGCCCTCATCGCACTCCTCGCGCTCCTCATCCTCGCCAAACCCCTCTCCACCCACCTCGGGCTGCGCCCGCGCGCACGCGACCTCCTCATCGCGCCCGCCTCACTCACCATCGCACTCCCCGTCGTCTTCCTCTCCACCCTCCTCGCCCGTTTCCTCGCCTCCTACCTCGCCGCGCGCAACAACACACCACCCCCCGACAACCTCGCCCACAACGCCCTCCAGGAACTCTTCGACCCAGCCACCCCACACAACCTCTGGTGGTGGCTCACCATCGCCTCCATCACCCTCATCGCCCCCCTCTTCGAAGAGTTCGTCTACCGCGCCTTCCTCCAGACCTCCATCATCCGACTCACCCGATCCATCCTCCCCTCCTCCTCCACAACCAAACGCCTCGGCCCCGTCTGGCTCGCCATCTCCCTCACCTCCGCCATCTTCGCACTCGCACACCTCGGCGCCGCGCCCTGGTACGCGCTCCCTGGCCTCTTCCTCTTCGGCCTCTCCCTCGGCCTCGTCTACGAACGCACCGGCCGCCTCGCCCCCTCCATCCTCATGCACGCAGGCTTCAACGCCATCAACCTCCTCCTCGCCTCCTACATCTCCACCTGACCCCCCTCCTCCGCTACCCTGTCCCCCCCATGAGCGCCACCAAACCACGCATCCTCACCGGCGACACCCCCACCGGCGCACTCCACCTGGGCCACTGGGTCGGCTCCCTCGAAAACCGCGTCCGCCTCCAGGACGACTACGACTGCTTCTTCCTCCTGGCAAACATGCACGCCTTCACCACGCGCTCCGACAAGCCCGACGACATCCGACGCGACACCATCGAGATCGTCCGCGACTGGCTCGCCGCGGGCATCGACCCCGAACGCTCCTGCGTCGTCCTCCAGACCGAGATCCCCGCCATCGCGGAGCTCACCTGGTTCTTCGCCATGCTCCTCCCCTTCAACCGCGTCATGCGCAACCCCACCCTCAAAACCGAGATCGAATCCAAGAACCTCGGCGACCACTACTCCTTCGGCTTCCCCATGTACGCCGTGGGCCAGTGCGCCGACATCCTCGCCTTCCGCCCCGACCTCGTCCCCGTCGGCGAAGACCAGGTCGCGCACATCGAGATGTGCCGCGAAGTCGCGCGCCGATTCAACCAGCAATACTGCAACGTCGGCCCCAAGACCGAAGACCCCGACTACCCCAAAGCCGGCGGCCTCTTCCCCATCCCAAGCGCCCTCGTCGGACGCGTCGGCCGACTCGTCGGCGTCGACGGCAAGCAGAAGATGTCCAAGTCCCTCAACAACGCCATCTTCCTCTCCGACACCCCCAAGGAAGTCAAAAAGAAGGTCGGGCAGATCTTCACCGGCCGCCAGTCCATGACCGAGCCCGGCGACATCGACAACTCCCTCTTCCAGTACGTCCGCACCTTCATCCGCGATGAAGCCAAGGTCAAGGACCTCGAAGACCGCTACTCCCGCGGCGACAACATCGGCGACGGCCACGTCAAGCAGGACGTCTCCGACGCCATCAACGAGATGCTCGAGCCCATGCGCCAGCGCCGCGCCGCCTACGACGGCCCCGCCGGCGAAGAGAAGATCATCGACATCATCAAGCAGGGCACCGCCCGCGCGAACAAAGTCGCCGAGGAAACCCTCGACCGCGCCAAAGACTCCATGCGCCTCAAGTTCTGGTCGCGCTCCATCGACGCGCGCTGAGCCTCACGTCGCGCATCTCCGGGGCATCCGGGGGGCTCACCGGTGGTCCGCCACCCCGCGCAGCGTCTTCCCCGACATCATCGACGTCAGCGCCGCTGACCCCAGCAAGAGTGCCCCGAAGCACGCGAACGCCACGTCGATCCTCCACGCCGGCAACCCCGGCGCCTCCTTGATCGACGCCCCCAGAAACACCGGCGCAATCACCGGCGCCAGCGCCGACACCGCCCACCCCGCCCCCATCATCAAACTCGACGCCAGCCCCGTGTTCCCCGGCAAGAGCCGCTGCGCCAGCGAGATCGACAGCGGGATCGTCGACCCGAACCCGATCGCGCACAAACACGCCATCAGGTACGCCGGCCAATACCCCCACCACGCGCCTCCCGCCGTGCTCACGCCCCAATCCCCCACCGCCGACAACGCCCCCATGAACACCGCCCCCACCAGCGACACCACGATCAAGCACTTCTTCTCATCCCCCTGCCGCACATATCGCCCCACCAGCAGCCCGAACACACCCATCCCCACCGTCATCGCGGCCGCCAGATTCCCCGACAACTTCGCCGCGAGCGCCGGCGACGACGGAATCTTCGACGCAGCCCACACGTTGAACATCACCAACGCCCCGATGTTCACGATGAACCGCAAGCAATTCTGCAACCCCAGCAGCCACACAGCGACCCACCGCGCCGACCGCTCCTCCCGCGCGATCAACCCCGTCATCTCCCGGTGATTGTCGTGCCGGTGCGGCACGCGACGCAGCAGGAAGAACAATCCCACCGCCACCACCGCGCTCGGCGGCACCAGCCACAACAAATGCGTCAGCCCGTACGCCGCGTTGATCCGCGACGAAATGATCGGCCCCAGCGCCTGCCCCACCATCCCCGCCGCAAAGAACAACGCCAGCGCCCACCCGCGACCCAGATGCGCCCTCCCCCCGATCTGCCCCGCCAGCGCGGCCCCGATCGGGTGATACATCCCCGTCCCGATCACCCCCACGATGATCAACGCGCACAACTGCCAGAAGTTCTGCGCGAGCCCCATCGACGACAGGCACGCCGCCCCCAGCAGCAACCCCAGCGGCGCGCACACCCGCGTGTCATACCGATCCGTCAGCCACGCGAAGAACGGCTGCAGCCCCCCCGAAAAAATCGGCGTGATCATGTACACCACGCCGATCTGCTTCGCCGTCAGGTGCAGCCGATCCTCCAGCACCAGCATCATCGTCGTCGTGAAGATCGGAAAAATGTCGATCACCGCGTGCGACAGGTTCAACCCCCAGAACCGCCGACGCGCAACCCCCCTCCACTGCGTCTCAGACACCGCCATCGCCGCCACCGACGCCGGCGCCTCCGGCCCGCCTCCCGGCGCACCAACACGCACAGGCTCAACAGCCACACCAGCCGCTCGCGGCGTCGTCAACGTCTCAGAGGGAGGAGTCACGGGGGCAACAGTAGGCATCCTGCCCGACTCGACTCGCATACGAAAAAAACGCGGAGCCCCCGCCCCGCGTTCGTTCATCCATCACAACTTTTTCGCCGCCTCACGCCAGGTCGGGGAACAGCTTCACCACCGTCCCCACCAGATCCTTCACGTGGCTGATCGACTCATCCATCAGCTTCTTCTCCTCACCCTCCAGCTTCACCTCGACGATCTTCTCGACGCCCTTCGCGCCGAGCAGCGCCGGCACGCCCACGAAGTACCCCTTGCCCGGCCCGCCCACGCCGAACTCCTTCTCGCAGTACGCCGCGCTCGGGATGATCCGCTTCTTGTCCTTCACGATCGCCTCGACCATCTGGATGGTCCCCGACGCCGGCGCGTAGTACGCGCTCGTCCCCATCAGCTTCACGATCTCGCCCCCGCCCACCTTCGCCCGCTCCACGCACGCCTTGATCTTCTCCTCCGAGAGCAGCATCGACACCGGAATCCCGTGCACGCTCGTGAACCTCGGCAGCGGCACCATGTCATCCCCGTGCCCGCCCAGCAGCAGCGCCGAGATGTCCTCCACCGACACCCCCAGCTCCATCGCGATGAACGTCCGGAACCGCGCCACGTCCAGCGACCCGGCCTGACCCATCACCCGGTGCGTCGGGAACCCCGTCGCCTTCCACGCCGTGTACACCATCGCATCGAGCGGATTGCTCACCACGATCACGATCGACCCCGGCGCATACTCCTTGATCTGCTGGCACACGCTCCGCACGATCTGCACGTTCGTCTGCACCAGATCATCGCGGCTCATGCCCGGCTTCCGCGGCAACCCCGCCGTCACCACCACCACGTCCGACCCCGCAATGTCCTTGTAATCGCTCGTCCCCGTCACCCGCGAGTCAAACCGCTCGATCGGCCCGCAGCACAGAAGGTCCAGCGCCTTCCCCTGCGCCACGCCAACCTTGTCCGGGATGTCCAGGAGAACGATGTCCCCCAGCTCCTTGGCCGCGGCCCAGTGCGCGCACGTGGCGCCGACGTTCCCTGCTCCGATGACACTGATCTTCGCGCGACGAAGCGACATGGTTCTCGTCTCCGACGTAATCGTTCAAGGCGTGCGTTTGAAAAACCGACGTCTCCCGGAAAAGGGCGGGCATGATACCGACACCCAGCCCCCCCCGCCGTCCGCGCCGCCTCACTCCCCGAAAACAACGCCAAAAACGCAAACGCCCGCCGACGTCTGTGACACCGGCGGGCGTGCATTGTTCATGCGGGGGCTGCACTCAACGCAGCTCCGTCGAGCCGCGTCGATTAGACGCGCAGCCCTCTCGTACAGTCACTATTCGTCACTGGATCACCTCCTTCCGAAAGAGACTTCCAGCCGTCGCAGCGGAGTACGGCCGCCGCCGCCGGACTCTTTCCCCCGAGCCGTCGCCCGGGGCACACCGCCCGAAACGCTCACGCGCTCCGGTCGTCGCGGTGCTCGCCGGTCCGCCGGACTCGTTTCTCCAGGCGGGTGGGCGGCGAACGGGCCGCGAAGAAGCCATCACAATCATCACCTTCTTCGGCCAAAAATCAATCCCGGTTGCACTATTCCACACCCACAAACTCCCCATCTTTCTCCATCCCCCCAAACGCGGCACATTCCCAGCCCCTCACCCCGCAAACGCCTCAATCTCACCCTCCCACACCCTCACCGCCTCGCTTCTCCGCCGTGAACCAAACATCCCACGGCTGTGCCACGAACACGCGCGCATCCAGCGACGTTGCAGGCCCGAAGGTCTCACTGCTTCACTCACCGACACGCGAGCCGTCGCCGACGCCCCGCACAACGAGCGACCAAAACTGCGGCGAGAGACACGCTCGACGGTGCCGGTACAGCACTGGCGATGCGCAAGCCTCTCGTCGAAGTCATGCCGCCCAACGCGACGGCGTCCAATACTTCCGATTCCCACGCGAGCTCGCCGCCACCGGCGGCCGAGCCACGCACCTCCCGGAAACGCGGCACACCCAACACGGTCTCTGTCCACTCAGGGAGTCCCCCGCTCGCGTCCAGGAGACCCCACACTCCGGTCGAGTCGGGATACGCCCCGATATCGATGCTGCCGTACAGATCAACGATGCCGGAAGACGTCTGCGCGCCCGGCTCGCCCGGATAGCCCGAGATCAACTGCTCCGCTTGGGCGTACGGGAACATCCAGTACCCCTCCTGACCCGGCCCGTAGCGGTCGGGGTCGTAATGCACGGCCTTGACCCATTCGTCGAGCGTCGGAATCCAGTAGCGCGCATCGGCGTTGTGCGTCAATTGGTCGTTGAACGTGCCGTCGGGGTTCGTCGAAAACGTGGTGGCGTCGTACGCCCCGTTTTCGAAGGCTTCGCGCGTGAGCGCGCGATCGTTGTGGAGCCAATTCACGTACCGCGCCGCATAGCGCCAGCCGACGCTGACGGCAACGTTCTCGTACCCCGGCACGACGAAGTACTGGGGCACGCCCTGCGTACTGAACCCGGAAAACTGGATAGACCCCGGCACGAATGTGCCGGAGAAAAACTCGGCCCCGACGTACGGCGCGTACGCCCGCACGAAATCGATCCATTGCGAGGCGCTGACCTCCGTGGTCGCCATCCGGTACTCGTACGCAACGCCGCCTCGGCTGAAGACGGGGTTCCACATCGCCTCGGAGGGAAGCGACGAGCGGTTGCCCGCATGCGTGATCGTCGACCACGTGTACCCGTCCGCGCCCCGCGTCAGCATCGGCGCGCCATGGGACGCCGCGGAAAGGAGCACGAGCGAGAGCGCGGGCACGAGGCTCATAGGACAGTCCTCCGGCGACGGGCGGCGTGAGTGAGAACGACAAGGGACGCGAGGAACACCGCTGAGGGCGCCGGGACGGCGCTAGCGAGTCGCAACCCAACCGTGAGATCGGGTGTGGCAATCGAGTCGGCATCGAGCACCTCGCCCATCCATGCAAGTTCACCGCCGCCCGCGCCCGAGCCCCGCACTTCCCGGAAGCGCGGCACACCCAAAACGGTCTCGGTCCACTCCGGAAGCCCTCCGCTCGTATCGAGGAGGCCCCAGACACCGGTCGAATCGGGGTAGGCGCCGATGTCTATCCTGCCGTACAGATCAACGATGCCGGAAGACGTCTGCGCGCCCGGCTCGCCCGGATAGCCGGAGATCAACGGCTCGCCCTGGGCGTACGGGAACATCCAGTACCCCTCCTGACCCGGCCCATAGCGGTCGGGGTCGTAGTGCACGGCCTTCACCCATTCGTCAAGCGTGGGCATCCAGTAGCGCGCGTCGGCGTTGTGCGTCAGCTGGTCGTTGAACGTGCCGTCGGGGTTCGTCGAGAACGTGGAGGCGTCATACGCGCCGTTGTCGAAGGCTTCGCGCGTGAGCGCCCGGTCGTTGTGGAGCCAGTTGCAGTAGCGGGCCGCGTAGCGCCAGCCGACGCTGACGGCCACGTTCTCGTACCCGGGCGCGATGGTGTACTGCGGGACGCCTTGCGTGTTGAACCCGGCGAAACGAATCGGACCTGCCATGAATGTGCCGAACTGGTGCTCCGAGCCGACGTAGGGCGCGTAGGCGCGCATGAAGTCGATCCACTGCGAGGCGCTGACCTCCGTGGTGGCCATCCGGTACTCATACGCAACGCCGCCTCGGCTGAAGACGGGGTTCCACATCGCCTCGGAAGGGAGCGACGAGCGGTTCCCCGCGTGCGTGATCGTGGACCACGTGTACCCGTCAGCGCCCTGCGTCAGCATCGGCGCGCCATACGACGACGGGGCGACCGTCGCCAATGCCAGCGCCGCCGCGACAGCGAACGAGCCCGACCCGAAACATCCTTGACTTGTCATGCGACCGGAGTCTCCCTGTGACGAGTGAATCAGAACCGACGCTCGCGGCGCGGTCAACGGAAAACGCGCGAGAATCGTGCGAAATACTCGTGACGAGCATCGGCCGCGTGCGCGCGAACAGGTCATGTTTTTTGGTCATGTCGCTCGGAAGTGCGCCGAGCGCGGCCGCGCACATCGCGTTACAGCACGGACATGAGCGAGAACAGCTGAGAGCGATACAGAACTGTGCTTCTTTCCTGGCCCGGCGCGCCCCCGCTCATCAACCCCTCAGCTTTCAAATTCCTCAAACGCCCCCTTCTTCGTCTCCTCATCCAGATACTTCTGGAACTCACCCATCTTGTACGACACGAAGATGAACACGTGCTGCAGCGTCAGCCACTCGATGTCGCTCCCATCCTCATCAAGGTCCTTCCGCAACCGGTTCAGCTCCGCCAGCATCGTCTCCGCCTTCATGCGGCCTTTTCTCCTTTCAACCCGCCCGACACCATCGCGCTCCCCCGATGCCCGACCACCGACGCAACCCCGTACATCAACACCAGCGCCCCCACCACGCACGCCCCCGGCGGCAGATCGCTCTCAAACGACACCACCATCCCCCCCGCCATCCCCACCACACCGATCACACCCGACCACAACAACACCCCACCCATCCTCGACGCGATCCGCAGCGCCGCGGCCCCCGGCAGCACCAGCAGCGCCGTCGCCAGCACCACACCCGCCAGCTTCATCGCCGTCACGATCGCCACCGCAAGCAGCGTCAGCAGCACCATCCGCATCGACGCCACCGGCGCCCCGCTCGCCTCGGCCGTCGTCTCGTCAAACGCCCAGTTCAACATCGGCCTGCGCACCCACCACACCACCACCGCCGTCAGCGCGCACGAGCCCAGCGCCACCCACGCATCCCAGGGCGTCACCGCCAATATCGACCCGAACAACACCTGCTCCCACCCGGGCGCCGCGCCCCCACCACCGCGCTTCGCGCGCAGCGCCAGCAAAATCGCCCCCAGCGCCATCGCGCCGACAAGCGCCACCCCGATCACCGTGTCCGGCGATGACCCCGCGCGCGTCCTCCCCTCCTTCCGACCCGACCCCCACGCAATCACCCACGCGCTCACCACGCAGAACAACCCCACCAGCGGAAACCACATGCCCGCCGAAACCCCGAGAAACGCGGCCAGCCCGATCCCCCCGAACGCCGCGTGCGACACGCCCTGACCGATGAACGCCATCCGCTTGAGCACCACCAGCACGCTCAGCACCGCCCCCTGCAGCGCGATCGCCAGACCCGCCAGCACCCCCGGCCAGAACATCGACGACGCCGGCCCCGTCAGATACTCAAGCGTCCGCACGAGCGCCCCCCTTCGTCTCTCCGTGCTCGTGATGATGATGCCCCTCGTGCCCATGATCGTGACCGCACGCCGACGCCTCGTGCGCGTCGATGTGCACAGCCCCGAACACCGGCTCGATCGAATGGCTGAACACCTCGGCCAGCACCTGCGGCGTCAACCCCGCCGGCGCCGCATGGAAGTGCAGCGTCCGCGCCATGCACGCCACCCGATCACAACCCGCCGCCACCGACCGGATGTCGTGCGACACGATCACGATCGTCAAACCCATCTCCCGGTGCAGCGTCGTCAGCAGATCAGCAAACCGCTGCTGCCCGCTCGCGTCCACCCCAACGAGCGGCTCATCGAGCGCCAGCACCCGCGCCTCCCGTGAGATCGCCCGCGCAATCAGCGCCCGCTGCAACTGCCCCCCCGACAGCCTCCCCACCGGAACGTCCGCCAGCGACTCGATGCCGACCAGCCGCATCGCGCGCTCCACGCGCTCCCGCGTCGCTCGACTCGTCCCCCTCCACGCGGGCTCGTCGAACGCCGCGCCCAGCGTCGCCACCTGCCGCACCGTCAGCGGGAACGCCGTCTCCACGTCCGGACGCTGCGCGAGATACCCGATCAGCCCCTTCTTCCGCGCCTGCCTCGCGCTCATCCCGAAGACGCGCACCTCCCCCTTGTCCGGCTCGATCAGCCCCAGCGCCAGGCGCAGCAGCGTCGACTTCCCCCCACCGTTCGGCCCCAGCACCCCCAGCCGCTCCCCAGGCTCCACGCGCAGCGTCACGCGCGACAACGCCTCCGCGCCCCCGCCCGGATACCGGTACGAAACCTCACGAAACTCCAAGGCCGCCTCGCCCATCGCACACAAGCCTACGGGGTTCCGTGCCCCGTCGCGCTCGCTCAGCGTCCGGGGGCGCCCGACAGCCCCTCCACCAGCGCATCGAGATTGTTCCGCATCATCGTTGCCCACTCCCCCTGCCCCAGCGGATCGAGCGTCAGCACCTTCACCCCCGTCTCCGCCGAGATCCGCCGCGCCAGCGCCGGATTGCTCTGCGGCTCAACGAACACCGCCGAGATCGTCCCCGCCCGCGCCAGCCCCATCACCTTCGCGATCGTGGCCGGCGTCGGCTCCCCCGTCTCCCCCTGCTTCAGCACCGCCTCCACCCGCAACCCATACCGCTCCGCCAACCTCCCGAACGCGTCGTGATGCGTCACGATCCCCCTCCCCACGAACGGCGCCAGCCGCTCCCGGTACAGCCCGTCCACACCGCTCACCTGCTTCTCGAGCGCGAGCGTCGCGCCCTTCAGCTCCACCGTCTGCGTCGCGCTCATCCCCCCGCGCGCGCGCATCGCGTGGATGATCGAATCACGCAGCGGCGCCACGAACTTCCCCACCAGAACCGGATCGAGCCACAGGTGCGGGTCGACTCCCCCGTGGTCATGATCGTGGTCGTGGTCATGCCCCTCATGATCATGATGGGCGCCGTCAAGCGCGTGTTCGATACCACCGTCAGACAGCGCATTTCCCTGGACTTGCACCGCCTCGGCCATTTTGAGCAACTCTCGATTCTCGCGCGGATTCGCGCGGAGCGCCCGCTCGATCTGCGGCTCAAGCCCCATCCCCACCACAACAACGAGGTCCGCCCGGGCCAGCGCCGCGATCGCCGACGGCGTCATCTCAAAGCCATGCTCCGACGCCCCTGCCGGGAGAAGGCTGACCACCTCCGACCCCTGCGGCAGCAGCGGTTTGACCAGCCCGACGAGCGGCGGAATCGAGACCACCGCCCGCATCGTCGGCTCCGCACCCCGCGCCGCACCGCACCAAACCGCCCCAAAAACCGCCGCCGCACACGCCCAGACCGATCGGATCATGCCCGTCCTTTCCACAAAGCCCCGCCCAAGACAGCACCCCGGTGACGTCGATATACTCCGGGTGTCGTCGGGGTTGCGATCCCGGGGACGACAAGCAGCAGGATATGGGGCGGTAGCTCAATTGGGAGAGCGCCTCGGTCGCATCGAGGAGGTTGAGAGTTCGATCCTCTTCCGCTCCACTTAACCCTCGGCATCCCAAGCCGTTGGTCACAACACCCCAAGGCTCCGCGGGAGACACAGGGCCTCGGCCCTCCAAGAATCCCGCGTGAGCCACCCCTTAAGGCCCGGCCGTGCCACCACCCCCCATTCGGCCGGGCCTTCCTTACGCGCCCCCACCACCCCTGCTAGTGTCGAGCGGGATGGGCACGCCGACTGATCCAACCACAATCTCGGGCTCGCGCGAGACGCCCGCCATGAAGCAGTACTACCGCTTCAAGGCGCTCTACCCCGACTGCGTCCTCTTCTTCCGCATGGGCGACTTCTACGAGCTCTTCGACGACGACGCGATCCTCGTCTCCAAAGCCATCGGCCTCACCCTCACCCAGCGCACCAGCGGCATCCCCATGGCCGGCATGCCCTACCACGCCGTCGACGGCTACGCCCAGCGCCTCATGCGCGAGGGCTACAAGATCGCCATCTGCGACCAGATCGAGGACCCCAGGGAAGCCAAGGGCGTCGTCGAACGCGCAGTAACGCGCGTCCTGACGCCCGGCTCCGTCGTCGATGAGACGCTGCTGGATGAGGATCGGGCCAACAGGATGGCGGCGATCTCGTTCATCGGGAGCGGTGACGAAGCCTCGGCAGCGCTCGCGGTGGCGGATGTTTCGACGGGTGAATTCGTGGTCTTCGAAGCGCGCGCCGGCGAAGCCGCCGATGCGCTGTTGCGTTACGCGCCGACGGAGTTGCTGTTTGCCGAGACGGAAGATGGGAAGGTTCCCCCGCGGGTGGAGGTGGTTTTGAAGGCGTGCGGCGCGGCCGCAACGCCTCGGCCCGCGTGGAATTTCAGGCCGCAAGAGTCGACCGAGGTTGTTCTCACTCACTATGGCGTTCGCACGCTGGCCGGCTTCGGCCTCGGAGATGACGACCCGTGTGTGTTGGTGGCGGGCGCGTTGCTGCGCAGGCTGTTGGAGACGCAAGCGCCGGAGGGATCGCCTCGCGCGCGAGCGGGCGGGGCGCTCGCGCATCTGGCGCCGCCTCGGAAACTGGTTGCGGGGGAGACGTTGGGGCTGGATGCCGCGTCGATTCGGTCGCTGGAGATCGAGCGGACGATGCGCGGGGAGAACGAGGAAGGGACGCTCGTCGGCGTGTTTTTGCGTGCGGGGCAGTGTGGGCCGAGGACGGCGATGGGGAAGCGTCTGGTGCGCGACTGGCTGCGGAGGCCCCTGGCGCGGAGGGAGGCGATCGAGGCGCGCCACGGGCAGGTGGAGACGCTGGTGAGCGATCCGCGGATGCTTGCCGAGCTGCGGAAGGCGTTGGATGAGGTGCAGGACGCGGCGCGGATCGCGGCGCGGTGCGCGATCGGGAGGGCGGGGCCGAGGGATCTGGTGGCGCTCGCGCGCTCGCTCGCCAAGGCGGGGGCGATCCGGGAGGCGATGCGGGGGGCGGCGGCGTTCGCGGGTTTGCTGGGGCGCTTTGAGGCGGTGAAGGAGACGCTGGGGCCCCTGGGGGAGCGGATCGGGGCGACGCTGGTGGATTCGCCGCCGGCGAACGTTCGGGATGGTGGCGCGGTGCGCGAGGGGGTTGATGCGGAACTCGATGAGGCGCGGGGGCTGGAGACGGATGCGTCGACTTGGTTGGCGTCGTATCAGGCGGAGCTGTCGCGGACGCATTCGCTGCCGGGGATCAAGGTGGGGTTCAACAAGGTCTTCGGGTACTACATCGAGTTGCCCGCGGCGCAGGCGCGGCGGGCGCCGGAGGGATTCACGCGGAAGCAGACGCTGAAGAACGCGGAGCGGTACACGACGGCGCAGCTGTCGGAGTTCGAGGGGAAGGTGACGACGGCGCGAGAGCGGGCGCTCGCGCGGGAGTTGACGATCTTCGAGGAGTTGTGCGGCGCCACGGCGCGCTTATCGAAGGAGATCGTGTCGTTTGCGGAGGCGTGCGCGGAGGCGGATGCGCTCTCGTGCTTCGCGGCGATCGCGGAGCGGCGGGGCTGGACGCGCCCCCGGATGAGTGACCTGCCAGTCTTAGATGTCGAGCAGGGTCGGCATCCGGTGCTGGAGGGGACGCTGGGGAACGAGTTCGTCCCGAACGACGTGGTGCTGGGGAGCGCGGAGGCGCCGGCAAAGTTGGCGTTGATCACGGGCCCGAACATGGCGGGCAAGTCGACGTTCATCCGGCAGGTGGCGTTGTTGGCGTTGCTTGCGCACGCAGGATCGTTTGTGCCGGCGGCGAAGGCGGAGATCGGGGTGGCGGACCGGGTGTTCACGCGCGTGGGGGCGGATGACGCGCTGCACGCGGGCCAGTCGACGTTCATGGTGGAGATGACGGAGACGGCGAACATCCTGCACCACGCGACGGAGCGTTCGATCGTGGTGCTGGATGAGGTGGGACGCGGGACGAGCACGCTGGACGGGTTGGCGTTGGCGTGGGCGATTGCCGAGCGTTTAGGAGCCCCCGGAACTCAAGACACGGACCCGAGCCGCGCAACGGGGCCGCGCTGTCTGTTTGCGACGCACTATCACGAGCTGACGCAGTTGGAGGAGGCGTTGCCTGGGAAGGTGAAGAACCTGCACGTGGCGGTGCGGGAGTGGAAGGGCGGGATCGTGTTCGTGCACAGGATCTTGGCGGGGCGGACGAACAAGTCGTACGGGGTGCACGTGGCGCGGCTGGCGGGTTTGCCGAGCGAGGTGGTGGCGCGGGCGAAGGAGTTGCTAGAGCGGCTGAGTGTTTCGCATGAGCCGTCGGATGTGCGGCGGATCGCGGGGGATCGGGCGGCGCGGGATGACGGGTCGCAGATGAAACTCTTTGGGGAGACGCCTCACCCTGTGGTGGAGGCACTGAAGGAATTGGAGCTGGAGGAGATGACGCCGCTGCGGGCGTTTGATGAGTTGAGAAGGTTGAAGGGGATGGTGGAGGGTTGACGCTCGCGCGTCAGGCGGCGCGGATGCGGCTCGCATAATGGTCGCGTCGCCACGCGAGGAAGTAAAACACGAAGCCGCTGAGGAGCGTGATGGTCGAGATGGTCAGCGCGAAGGGAAGCGGGAACAGCGCGGACGCGTTGCCGACGGATCCCATCATCATGATGATGGCGAGCAGTTGGACCATGACGCCCGTGACGATGTCGCGGTGGGCCTGCGTGCGGAGGAGACGGACGCGGAGTTGGTGCTGGGTGAGGTTCGCGGTGTCGTCGGGGACGAGCATGACAGACTCCTGCTAGGAGGTCAGGGCGTCGCGGCCCGGTTTTGTTTGAGTTTATGCTGGAGGGCGTTGCGAGGTTTGGGGAGGAGATTGACGGCGTCTGCGCCACGAAACTGGGTTTGTTCGTGCCAGTCGAAGTGTACGGGACGGGGTCGATGATGTTCGAGGATGAGTCGGACTAGGTCGGTGCGGGCTACGGCTTTGCGCGGCGCCGCACGGTCCTGTCTTCGCGGTTCGTTCGGGGCGCCGGGGGCCGCCGGCTTGCACCCGATGTCGTGGCACGCGTCGCGGATTGCGCCGGCGCGCGGCCAGATGGGGTTCTTGTATTGCGAGGCAGGCGGTATCCTGTTGGAAAATGGTCCGGCGGCGTCGCCGGGCGAAAGTTCAATGCGAATGTCGGTTTTACGAATGGATCAAAGCTATGAGTCATGTTTCATGCACAGCGGATGTTCCGGCGGGCTCCACGTTTGTCGAGGAATACGTCAAGCAGCACAAGCAGGAGCTGGACAAGCTGCGCGCGCAAGCGAGCAAGCAGGGGTTCGTCGGAACCTGGCTCATCATCGGCGACAAGGGGTATCTCGAAAAGCGATTGCAGTATGCGACCACGTCGTTCCCTGAGCCGGACGCGTCGCCTCGGATCATCCTCTCGCCCAAGAATGAGGCTGATATTCAGAAGGCGATCGCGCTGTGCCGAGAGATGAAGATGGCGTTGGCGGTGCGCACCGGCGGGCACCAGTACTGCGGCTATTCCTCGTCGCCGCCGACCAACATGCAGCTGGACCTGAGTCAGACGTTCACGGACTATCGGTACGACGCGTCGACGAACGTCCTGCGGTGCGGGGTCAGCCACCCGCTGGGCGACTGGGCGGCGCTGAACCACCAGAACGGGATCTACCTGCCGATGGGGGTCTGCGCGCACGTCAACCTGGGCGGGCATGTACACACCGGCGGGTGGGGCATGGTGGCCCGGAGCCACGGCCTCCTCGCGGACCACGTGCTCGCGTTCGACATCATCCTTGCCAGCGGGCAGAAGGAGCGGATCGTCCGCCCGGTTCCGGGCACGACGAGCGCGCACAACGACGATGTCTTCTTCGCGGTGCTGGGCGGCAGCAAGGGGGGTGAGTTCGGGATCGTGACGCACTGGGAGTTCAGCCCGCTGCGCGACGCGGACTACCCCAACTCGGCGTGCTACTCGTTCCTGTGGCTGTGGAGCCGAGACAAGATGCAGCGGGTCGTGGAGCAGATCGAGAAGCTCACGGGGCTCTGCGCGAGCGGCAAGATCCCCTCGGACTACGAGTTCATGCTCTCGATCACCGGCTTCGGATTCATGAAGTTCTTCAGCGACAGCACGATCAAGTTCCTGCGCGAGCTGGAAGACTACCTGGACGGCGTCCCGGTGCCCCCGGTGATCCAGATGTGGATGTGCTACACGAACAAGGGCGGCAAATCGGCCGCGTTCGACGATCAGTGGTTCGAGTCCTTCGCGGCAGAGGACGTCTGCGGCGAGCCGCTGTTGGCGAAGCGTCTCAAGAACACCCCGGTCTCCCAGGGCCTGGCCGAGGACTTCATCATGCTGCACGACCGGGAGATGCAGTACCCGTTCGTGAAGCGGTCGCGTGTGACGACGGCGATCCCGAAGGGCTTCTCGAAGGTTTATGCGCAGCGGATGGATGAGATCATGGGTGAGTTCGGCGCGAAGGACGGCCAGCACCTCGTGTCGCAGATGCAGATCTACGTGAACGGCGCGGTGTCGCAGAACGGCAAGTCCGGGGCCACCTCCTACGCCTGGCGCGACCTGGCGTTCGGGATGAGCCACGACTCGTTCTACTCGGATGGCTGGTTCGGGGAGGACGGGCACCAGAAGGCCGAGGCATGGCAACACGAGAACGACCGCGTCTTCATCGACCAGGGGGCGTTCGCGGACAGGGATATGCGGCTGTTCGCGTACACCTTCGGTGACCGCGTGCTGGAGAACGTGTGGGCGTGCTACTACGACAGCCGAGCGATCTACGATCGGATCCGGAAGATCAAGCGCGATGTAGACCCCGACGGGCTGCTGATGGCGGACACGTTCTCGGTCAAGCCGCTCTGACTCACCGGTCGTGTGCCGGGGGCGCGTCGCTGATCGCGTCGTCGATACTGGCGCACTCGACGGAGTTGGTTGTATGGAAATCCGCGATCGCGCGGGCGGTGCGGCATGAACAGGCCCGGTGTTCGTGACGGGGTTGAGCGCGTCCCCGGTTGGATACGCGCGTCGAGGGTGGTGGAGGCGGGGGCGCGGTGTTCGCGAGTGATGAGGCTCGCGGTGTCGTCGGGCAAGAGCGTCAGCGGGCTCCTGCACGGAGATCAGGGTGTCGCGGCTTGGTTCTGCTTGAGTTCGCGCTCGAGGGCGTTGCGGAGGCGTGGGAGGAGCTCGTCGACGTAGGCGCCGCGGGCTTTGGCTTGTCTGAGCCACTCGAAGTGCTCGGCGCGGGGTTGTTGATGTTCGAGAGCGAATCGGACGAGGTCGGCGTACGCGGCGTCTTTGCGCGGGTCGTGGGCTACGGCGGATTGTGCGATGTCTGCGGCGAGTTGATCGAGGTGGAGGAGGAGAGCGCCGAGGTAGAGGGCGGCGGTGTCGCGACGGGTGCCGGCGCGTTCTGCGTCCATGTCCGCGTCGAGTTGCGGATCACGGTTGAAGGCCGCGCCGCTGAGGGCTCGGTTGGCGGTCCACGCCAATCTCATCTCCTCGGTGAGGTTGGATCGGCAATACCACGGAACGTTTCGGCGCGAGGGGACGAGCTGGTCGTCGTGGATGAGGCTTTCGAGCGCTACGGGCCAGAAGGAGGTGGCGAGGGCGAGTGCGAAGGCGTTGTCCTCACGCTGGGCGAACAGCGCGGGCCATCGGGGGTTGTGCGCGTCGGGCTCGAGCGTGTCGCGGAGGCAGAGCCAGTGCGGGAGGATCGAGAGGGCGTCGGCGTCGAACAGGGATGGGTTGTCGAGCAGGGACGCGAGCCGGTTGTGCTCGGCAGAGAGGAATTCACGTGCTTCGGGGCTTGCTTGAACGAGCGCGGTGAGTGTGTGCGCGAGGGGCGGGAGGAGGTGCCCGGTGTTGCGGAGCGCGTGGGGCGGCGCGGTGAGCGCGGGCCAGAGGGCTTGGAGAAGGTCGAGGGCACGGGTGTGGTCGCCTGCCTCGACGGCGCTGGACATGGCGCGAACGTACCGCTCGGAGTCGCGGACGGAATTGATGGGGTTTGGGAGTTCGGGGGTGTCGGGGAGGGGTTGCCAGGGGTAGAGAGGGGGCAGGGCGAGCGGCCAAGCGACGCCGGGGTAGATGGGATCACAGCGTGAAGGAAGAAAGACATCAGCCGGCGCGGAGACACCGATATCCGGGCGCATCGTGTCGATAGCGCGCAGGAACGCGATGATGCGTTCGATCGCTTGCTCGTATTCGCCGTCCCTGAGGCAGCCGTCCCACGAGAACCCGCACGGGTCGGGGAGGACTGCCGTGTTCGACACGGACCAGCGGGAGGAGGTATCGAGCGACTCGATTTTCATTCCGTGGAGTTCGCGGAATTCAGCACTTTGGAGTGTCGCGCGGAGCGATGCGAGTTGATCCGGGGCCAGCTTTGCGATGGCGGGGAGATAGATGTCATCGCTGAGGGGGGTGGCGTCGTAGAGGACGGAACCATCGGACCAAGCCAGGAATGCGATGCGCGTCGTGCGGTCGTCGTATTCGCGGTGGATGATGCAGAGCGGGATGCCCTGCGGGAGCGGCTGGGCCGGGAGGGAGGAGGAAAGGAGGAGTGCGGCGGCGAATGCGCGAGTGAGCATGCACGGTGTCTCCGGGTCTGGAGAGTGGGACGCCGAGGGAGTGAGGGTCGTTCCGGGGCTACGGAAAGATCGGCCGGTGTTCGTGCGCCGTTAGAATCGTCGCATGGAGATCGACGTTGCGGGGTTGGGCGTTGCGGAGCGGTACAAGCTGCTGGTGGGGGCGATCGTGCCGAGGCCGATCGGGTTTGTGTCGACGGTGTCGGTAGAGGGGAAGGACAACCTGGCGCCGTTCTCGTTCTTCAATGGTGTTGGGTCGAACCCGATGATGGTGTTGTTTTGTCCGTCGAACACGCCGCAGGGGGGCGAGAAGGACACGCTGCGGAACTGCAAGCCCAGGGAGGAGGGGGGAGTCGGGGAGTTTGTGGTGAACATCGTGAGCGAGGGGATGCTGGCGCAGATGGCCGCGTGCGCGGAGGAGCTGGCGTGGGGGGAGAGCGAGTTTGCGTTGTCGGGGTTGACCCCCGGGCGGAGTCAGCGGGTGAAGCCCGCGCGCGTTGTCGAGAGCGCGGTGTGCTTTGAGTGCGTGACGGACCGGGTGATCCGGACGAACCCCGGCGCGCCCGGCGGGGGGAACGTGGTGCTGGGTCGCGTGGTGCACGTGTATGTGCGGGATGGGGTGATTGACGAGCGGATGCGGATCGATCCGGACGAGCTCAAGGCGATCGGGAGGATGGGTGGGGAGGTGTACGCGCGGACGGGGGACAGGGTGGCGTGGGCGCGGGGGAGGGAGGCGCTCAAGGCGGGAGAGTAGAACGCGCCCCAAAAAAAAGAACAACGCGCGTGTTGCGGGGCGCGCGTCGTTCGTGTGGTGGGATTTCGGTGTGCGTGGCGTGCGCTGGGGGGATCAGGCTCGTCCGCGTCGGGGGAGGAGGAGCATGAGTCCGCCTGCCGTGGTGGAGACGACGCCGCCCAGGATGAACCATGTGGTGGTCTCGGTGAATCGGCCGGTGAAGAACTCCTTGGTCTGATCGACGACGGAATCGGCGGAGGAGAAGCCGATGATGAGGAGGGTGACGCCGAGGGCGAGGAGGACGCCTCCGATAATGGTTTGTTGCTTCATGGTGTCTGGCTCCTTTCGTGAGAGAGTGTTGGGGGGGTAGATGAAAGGAAGTGGGCGCGCGGGGGTGAAGTTTGCTTCACGTTGACGTGAGGCATTCCGGGGATGCGCGCGGTGGCGCGGGAGGGTTCAGAAGAGCTGTGTCTGTCGCGGCTCGTAGACGTCGAGGGCGTGCGGGTGCTCGACGTCGATGCGGTAGTCGCCGGAGTAGCAGGCGGTGCAGTAGTGGGCGGCGGGGCGGGTCTTGGTGGCGACGCAGGAGAGCATGCCGTCGATGGAGAGGTAGGCCAAGGAGTCGACGCCTAGGAACTCGCGGACCTGATCGACGGAGCGGTTGTGCGCGATGAGTTGGTCGCGGGAGGCGAAGTCGACGCCGAAGTAGCAGGGGTGGCGGATGGGCGGGCAGGAGATGCGGAGGTGGATCTCTTTGGCGCCGGCGGAGCGGATCTGCTCCATTTTGGCGCGGGTGGTTGTGCCGCGGACGATGGAGTCGTCGACGACGATGACGCGTTTGCCCTCGACGATCTCGCGGATGACGTTGAGTTTGAGTCGGACGGCGGCGTTGCGTTCGTCCTGGGTGGGTTTGATGAAGGTGCGTCCGACGTAGCGGTTGGGGACGATGCCTTCGCGGTAGGGGATGCCGGAGGCGCGTGCGAAGCCGGAGGCCGCGGAGCGTCCGGAGTCGGGCATGGGCATGACGAAGTCGGCGCCGGAGAGGACTGGGGCTTCGCGTGCAAGTTGTTCGCCGAGTCGTTCGCGGACGGTCTGGACGGTTTGGCCGAAGATGTTGGAGGCGGGCGAGGCGAAGTAGACGTGCTCGAAGACGCAGTGCGCCGGCCGGTCGGCCTGGTCCGCGAAGCGGCGCGAGGAGACGCCCTGGTCGGAGAGGGTGACGATCTCGCCGGGCTCGATCTCGCGGATGTAGTTGGCGGCGAGGGCGTCGAGGGCGACGGTTTCGGAAGCGACGACGGGTTGACCTGTGGGGAGTTCACCGAGGACGAGGGGACGCCAGCCCCAGGGGTCGCGCGCGGCTTCGATGCGGTCGGGGAAGAGGAAGATGAGGGAGAAGGCGCCTTGGAGGCGGCGGAGGGTGGTGGCGAGGGGGTCCTGGGAGCGTTGCTGTCTGGGGGAGGCGAGGAGGTGGATGACAACCTCGGTGTCGGAGTGGGTGTGGAAGATGTGTCCGTTTTCCTCGTAGACGCGGCGGAGGGCGTCGGCGTTGACGAGGTTGCCGTTGTGCGCGATCGCGACCTGGCCGTCGATGTAGGACTCGAGAAGGGGCTGGGCGTTGCAGGCGAGGGAGCCGCCGGCGGTGGAGTAGCGGTTGTGGCCGATGGCGGCTTTGGGGTGTGGGCCTTCGAGGTCGCGGAGGGCGCGGTCGTCGAAGACCTCGGGGACGAGGCCCATTCCGGTGTGGACGGCGAGTTGGTCGCCGTCGGAGACGGCGATGCCGGAGGATTCCTGGCCACGGTGCTGCTGAGCGTAGAGGGCGAGGTAGGCGAGTCGGGCGGGGCTCGGGGCGCCCCAGACGCCGAAGACGGCGCACTTTTCCTTCTTTTCGTAGGCGGAAATGGGGTCGGGACAGGGGTTTGCGGGGAGGACGGCGAGGGGGAGGTTTGGTCGCGGGTGGTGTGTCATGGGGCTGGGGGTTGTGATGATAGGGAGTTGGGAGGGAGGTGATGGGGGTTGACCTTGGGGGAGTGTGCGGCTTTACTGGCGACCCCTCGCGCGGAGGTCGCGTGAGGAGATGACCGGATCAGGAAGGGTCGCCGCAGTCGCGGGTGAGGCCCGGATCGTCGCGAGGGTTCATGCGGCCCATGCGACACACCCGTGCGCGAGAGCGCGCGGAGAAGACGGAGGACGCAGATGGCACGGTATACGGGTCCGAAGGTTCGTTTGTCTCGTCGTGTGGGCGTTCCGATCGTGGACCTGCCCAAGCACACGGCGAAGCGTCAGTTGAACGCGCCGGGCATGCACGGGTTCCGCGGTCGCCGGTTGAGCGATTACGGCGTCCGTCTGATCGAGAAGCAGAAGCTTCGTCATCACTACAGCGTGCTGGAGCGCCAGTTCCGCCGGTACATGGCTGAGGCGTCTCGTCGGACGGGGAACACGGGCGAGGTTCTGCTGCAGATCCTCGAGCGTCGTCTCGACAACGTGGTTCGTCGGGCGGGGTTCTCCCGCTCGGTGTGGGCGTCTCGTCAGCTGGTGACGCACGGTCACGTGCTGGTGAACGGCCGGAAGGTGGATCGTCCGAGCTTCTCGGTGAGCGTGGGCGACAAGATCACGCTGAAGACGAAGATCCAGCCTCGCGTCCGTGACGCCATGGAGTCGCTGGTGGGTCACATCACGCCGGGTTGGATCGACGTGAACCCGGCGGAACTGACGATCACGGTGACGGCGATGCCGACGTCGGATCAGATTCCGTTCGACGTGAACACGAACCTGATCGTCGAGTTCTACCGCTAAAGCAGGCGAGCGGCGGCGCGTGCGCAGGGTCGTGCGCGCGTCGGCGCGGAGGGTCTGTCCATGCTGAAGTTTCTCCGCCGGTACAACAAGATCATCCTGGTGATTGGCGGCGTCGTGCTGATGGTGGCGTTCCTGGTGCCGCAGGCGTTGCAGCAGCTGGGCCAGGCGCAGCAGCACCGGACGATCGCGAAGATCGACGGGAAGCCGCTCTCGGCGCTGCAGGCGGCGCGGGCGAGCCAGGAGCTTGGGCTTGCGGAGTCGGCGCTGCTGGGGATCGACATCCAGCGGTTGTTCGAGATCGAGGACGGCATCCACTGGGTGCTGCTGACGCGCGAGGCCGAGGACGCGGGCTTTGTCGGCGGGCCGAGCTCGGCGCAGTCGGTGCTGGATGAGATGGGGACGCTGATCGCGTCGTTCGAGGGTCAGCGTCTGCAGCAGGCGGGGCAGATCGTGGACATGGGATCGCTGGAGCGGCAGGTGCGCGAGGCGCTGACGGCGCAGCACGCGCGGCTGACGGCGCAGAACGGCGCGCGGTCGGTGGACGACGCTCTGGCGAAGCTGGCGGGCGTGCTACGTTTGCGGATGGCGTACCAGAGCGCGGCGCGTCTTTCGACGGCGTCGGCGCGCGGCGCGGCGGACGCGTTCTTCAACGCGGTCGAGATCGACGGGTCGGGGATCCCTGCGGACTCGCTGGTGGGTGAGGTGGGCGAGCCGAGCGCGGAGACGCTGGCGGCGCACTTTGAGAAGTACCGGGACGTGGAGCCGGGGAGCGGCGATCACGGGTTCGGGTACCGGCAGCCGGACGCGGTGAAGCTGGAGTGGCTGTCGATCGACCGGGAGTACGTGCGGCAGGCGGTTCGCCCGGACCCGATCGAGATGCGGAAGCGTTGGCAGATGAACCGGGACCGGTTCCCGGGCGAGTATGAGACGGAGAAGAGCCGCGTCGAGGAGCTGATGCGCGCCGAGGCGACGCAGACGGCGATGACGGAGGGGGATCAGGTCGTCAAGGCTGAGATCGTGCAGCAGGCTCGTCGGTTTGCCGGGGATGGGGCGTGGCAGAACGTGCCAGCGGGTTGGCGCGAGGAGGTCAAGCCCCTGGAGCGGATCGCCAAGGACGTGGCGGACCGGCTGGAGTCGCGCGTGGGCGCGCGGATCGAGCCGCGGGTTGCGCAGCGCGAGACGTGGATGACGACGCAGGATCTCTCTGCTCTGCAGGGGTTGGGTCGCGGGGAGATCGTGATCGGGGCGCGGCGCGCACGGTTCGACGAGCTGCTGAGCGCGGTGCGCGAGCTGCAGGACGGGACGCTGCGCGGGGGGTTCCAGGTGGGCGTGCTGTACGGGCCTGTGGTCGACGGCACGGGGAACGCGCACTACTTCCGGATTCTCGAGGCGCGCCGGCAGGGCCCGCCGGCGTCGATCGACGTGGTGCGCGAGAGCGTGTACCGGGACGTGCAGCGTCTGATGGCGTTCGAGCGTCTGCAGGCGCGCGTGCCGGACCTGCGCGCGAGCGTGCTGGAGAAGGGGCTGGAGGAGACGGTCAAGCCGTACGGCTCGACGGTGGTGAAGGGGTTCATGAACCGGCGTCAGACGTTCGGCGCGGGCGCGGGGCTGGACTCGCAGGCCGTGCGTGACGCGGTGATGGACAAGGCGGGCACGCTCGACCCGACGAAGCCGCTGGAGGAGCAGGACAAGGAGAAGCGGTTCGTGGTGGAGGCGGCGCCCAAGCTGCTGGCTGTGGCTCTGGTGGAGATCAAGGGGATGCAGCCGATGACGTCGGACGATCTTGCGGCGCAGTACATGCTGTACATGCAGCAGGTGCAGGCGGCGCTGTCGGCGCAGGCCGGGGACAGCCCGTTCACGCTGGAGCGGATGAAGCAGCGGCACGGATACGTGGAGGTGGGTGAGAAGCGCGGGGAGCGGGCTGAGGCGAGCACGGCGGGCTGACCCCCCCACTGCTCTGTGCGGGGCTCGGCGCCGAATGGCGCGGCGTCGGCATCCTGCGGGCCATCGTCGGGTATGAGAGCGTGCGGGCGCCGTCCTCGAGGCGGCTTTGTGCTTAGGATCGGCGAGCCCATCGGGCGAAACGGGAGCCGCACGAGATGACGTTTCTCCTCGAGACGATGAAGCTGGGGCTGTACAACCTCCGGCTGCACATGCTGCGGTCGGTGCTGACGGCGCTGGGGATCATCTTCGGCGTGATGGCCGTGATCGCGATGGTGTCGATCGGTGAGGGGAGCAAGCAGGCCGCGCTGGATCAGATCGAGGCGTTGGGGGCGCGGAACATCATCGTGCGGTCGGAGAAGCCTCCGGAGAGCCAGCAGGCGCAGGGGGGACGGCAGCGGTCGTTCTCGCTGAAGTACGGTCTGACGCGGGATGACCTGGAGGCGATCCGGGAGAACTTCCCGGACGCCGAGACGATCGTGCCGCTGAAGCAGGTGGGCGGGCAGGTGCTGCGTGATTCGGCGCGGATTCCGAGCCAGGCGTACGGGACGACTCCGGACCTGATGCGGATCGCGAATCTGCGGATCGCGCGCGGCCGGTATCTGACGGACCAGGACCTGATGGACGACGCGACGGTCGCGGTGCTAGGCCATGAGGTGGCGCGGAAGCTGTTCCCGTTCGATGATCCGATCGGGAACACGATCCGGATCGACGACAAAGTGATGACGGTGGTGGGCGTGCTGGCGCCGGTGGGGTTGTCGGGGGGCGCGGGAGCAGCGCTGGTGGGGCGCGACCTGAACCTCGACGTGCAGATCCCGTTCACGACGGCTGGGATGGTGTTCGGCGATCTGGTGATGCGTCGGAGCAGCGGGAGTTTTCAGGCGAACGAGGTGCAGATCGAGGAGGTCTACATCGCGTCGCGCGGGCGGGAGACGGTGCTGACGGACGCGGAGCGTGCGCGTCGGCTGATGGACATCCGGCACCCGGGGCTGACGGACATCTCGCTGATCGTGCCGTACGAGCTGCTGGAGAGCGCGAAGAAGACGGCGCTGACGTGGTCTCTGGTGCTGGGATCGGTGGCGAGCATCTCGCTGCTGGTGGGCGGCATCGGGATCATGAACATCATGCTGGCGAGCGTCACGGAGCGGACGCGGGAGATCGGGATCCGGCGCGCGCTGGGAGCGACGCGGAAGCACATCGTGTGGCAGTTCATCGTCGAGACGGGCGTGCTGAGCGCGATCGGCGGGCTGGTGGGTGTGGGGTGCGGGGTGATCGCGAGCGTCGCGCTGGGGTGGGGTGTGCCGCTGCTGCCCAAGGCGCCGTTCATCGGGAAGATGTTCCCGCCGGAGATCACGCTGCCGACGCAGGTGACGGGGTGGTCGATCCTGGTGAGCTTCGTGGTGGCGGCCGCGACGGGGCTGGTGTTCGGGATCTACCCGGCGCGGAAGGCGTCCCGGCAGGACCCGATCGTGGCGTTGCGTCACGACTGAGCCGAGTGCGTCGGGGTGGCGGGAAGGATGGCACAATGTGCGCGCGGGCGGACGCGCCGTGCGCCCATGACATGCGTGCGGAGTTGACGCGTGAAGTGTCGCGGGTGCGGGTATGTGCTGCTTGGGATCCGGGCGCGGGTGTGTCCGGAGTGCGGGAAGGCGTTCCGGGTGAGCGAACGTCGGTTTGCGCCGCGGAAGGCGGTGTTCTGCTGCCCGGGGTGTGATGCCGGGTACGTGGGGACGGGGGAGGAGGGGCATCCTGAGCCGTGCGAGTTCGCGTGCGCGCAGTGCGGAGCGCCGCTGACGTTGGACGAGATGATCGTTCGTCGCGCGAAGGGGGCGCGCGGACGTGTGGAGATCGAGCCGATCGCGTGGCATGCGCGTGAGCGGCTGGGGTTCTTCCGTGCGTGGAGCCGGACAGCGTGGTCGGTGTGGTCGAGCCCGATCGACGCCGCGCGGAGCATGCCGACGCGGGCGGGCTGGCTCGAAGCGTTGTGGTTCGGGCTGGTGACGTGGGTGATCGCGTCGTTGACGGGGTTGTGGGGTGTGATCGGCCTGGTGTTGATGTCGTTCGGGCTGATGGCGTTGGCGTCTGGGCCTCCGCCGGGCGGGGTGTTGGTGTTCATCCTGCTGATGGGGCTGTTCGGGCTGTGCGTCACGGTCGCGCTCGCGTGGTTCTTGCTGGCCCTCTCCGGGCTGGTGATGCATGCGGCGCTTGCGGTGACGGGGCGGACACAGCACGGGGTGCGCGGGACGATGGAGGTAATGGGGTATGCGTCGGCCGCGGCGTTGCTGTCCGCGCCACCGTGCCTCGGCGCCTACATCGCACCGCTGGCGTTGGTGCTTCAGGGCGTGTTCGCCGGGGTGATGTTGTGCGTTCGTCAGCGTGTGGCGTGTTGGAGAGCGGTGATCGCGCTGGCGCCGATCGGGGTGGCGATCGTGTTGATCATGACGTGGGGGTCGGTGGCGCCGGCTCACTCGCTCATGCGCATGTCGACGCGGGCACGCACCGGCGCGGTCACCTCGGCGTTGGGCCATGAGACGTTGC
Source organism: Phycisphaerales bacterium (assembly GCA_050174775.1). GTDB lineage: Bacteria > Planctomycetota > Phycisphaerae > Phycisphaerales > UBA1924 > CAYPGJ01. Next base: position 283,713 of record JBFXJP010000001.1, on the reverse strand, counting down.
GGGCGATGTGGGAGTTGGAGCGGTACGAGCGGACGCGCGGCGGGCCGGCAGCGCATGGAGCGGACTTGATGCGCATGGGTTATTTCCGGCCTGAGGATTTTGTCGGCGCGCAGATGCGGCACAGCGGGATGAACCCGCACAGGGTGCTGCCGGCGCACGAATCGCAGGCGTTGCGGACGCGCTGGGAGGCGCAGGCGCTGGCGATGCCGAGCGATGTAGTGGCGCACCGGGTGGGGCAGTTTGTGTTCGTGCATCATGGGGTGAGCGCGGCGCAGGCGTCGCTCGGTGTGTGGGAGGTGATCACGGCGCCGGACCCTGTGTCGGAGGACATCCTCGGGACGATGCCGAATCCGAAGACGGGCGTGTTTGATGGCCGGGTTCTGGTTGTGAAGCGCGGGCAGAGGTGGTGGACGGAGATCGCGGCAGTTGATGTGGCGAGCGAGCTGGTCGCGCAGAACGCGCTGCGCGCGAAGGAGGGACTGGCGCCGATTCCTGATCCGTTCACGGTGTTGGAGGGAAGCCCGGCCATGGCGGGCGGAAGTCCTTCGCCATGAGGGGCGTTTGTTGAGCCTTTCGGAGATGGGCGGCGTACACTCGCCCCCTTGAAGAACGAACGAACAGGCGGCGGGAATCGGAAGGGACCTCGGAGCGGCGGGCCTCGCGGTGGCGGTGGCGGCGCGTCTGGAGGTCGAGGTGGGAGTGGTGGTGGCTCGCGCGGGGGAAGGGTAGGTGGGGGCATGGGAGGGGGCGGTGGAGGCGGTCGAGGGTCACGGGGTGGCGGGATGGGTAGTGGCGGAGGGAGTGGCAGACCGCGTGCGCCGAGGGGTGGAGGCGGGATGAGTGGCGGGGGTGGACGAGGGCCCAGGACAGGTCCGGGCGGTCCGGGTGGGCCAAGGACTGGACCGGGGCGACCCGCACGGCGGCCGCCGGCGGGTGGGTCGGGGGCGCCGGTGCAGGGTGGCGGGATGAACGGCGGGGCGGGTGATCCGGCGCGCGGGCCTCGTCCTGCTCGCGGGGTTGGCGGAGCGGGCGGAGCCCCGCGGGGTGGGCCGCGCGGCGGTGCAGGGGGTGCGGGAGGCCCAAGGCGTGGGTTTGGCCCGGGCGGAGCCGGAGGTCGCGGGACGGGGCGTGGTCCGGCGCGCGGGATGGGGCAGGGGCGGGGCATGGCGCGCCCGAGGGCTGCGGTCGCGTTGCCGCCCACGGACGACGCGGCGCGCGAGGTGGTGCTGCAGCGCGTGGCGCGCGAGGTGCGGAAGTTCCCGGAGTTGGGGCTGGAGCCGCTGGAGACGGACGGACTTGAGGCGCGGGACGCGGCGTTTGCGCACGCGTTGTACGACGCGGTGGTGCGCCGCTGGATCACGCTGCAGTGGATGGTGGAGCGCGTGCTGCGCGATCCGTGGGAGGAGCTGGAGTGGCGCATGCGGGCGTGTCTGCTCGTGGGCGCCGCGCAGCTGGTGTTTCTGGACAAGGTTCCGCCGCGGGCCGCGGTGCACGGGAGCGTGAATTGGGCGAAGCGGGCGATTCGTCCGGGGGCCGGGAGCCTTGCGAACGCGGCTCTGCGTCGCGTGTCGGAGATGATCGAGCGCGACGGGGCGGACCGTCCGGTGAAGCGGGAGAAGTGGTCGGACAAGGAGGATGAGATCCCGCTGGCGGACGGCACGGCGTTGATCCTCAAGGAGGAGCGTCTGCACAACGACGCGATGCGTCGGCTGGAGGTGGCAACGAGCTGCCCGCTGCCGCTCTTGCGCGCGTGGTCGAAGGTGCTGCGGACGGATCAGGTGCGCGCGATGGCGCTGCACACCATCGTGAAGCCTCCGATCGTGCTGAACACAGCGTTCGTGCGGGAAGAGGGGGAGGGCGAGACGGGGCTGGCAGACGTGACGACGGCACACTCGACGCCCGGGCACCGCGTGTTCACGGGGACGCATGATCGGCTGATGCGGGTCTTCAAGGGGCGGGCGGACGTATGGGCGCAGGACGCGGGGTCGTCGGCGGCCGTGATGATGGTGAGCGATCTGAAGCCGAGCGTGGTGATCGACGTGTGCGCGGGGCTGGGGACGAAGACTCGGCAGCTGTTCTGGACGTTCCCTGAGGCGAAGATCGTGGCCTCGGACGTGAACGAGGCGCGGGTGAAGGCGCTGAAGAATGAGTTCAAGAAAGCTCCCTGGAAGGACCGGGTGGAGGTGGCGACGTCGAAGGAGCTGCTGAAGTGGGTGGGGAAGGGGGACCTGGTGGTGGTGGATGCTCCGTGCTCGAATTCGGGTGTGCTGGCGCGCCGGGTGGAGGCCAAGTACAGGTTTGATGAAGAGAGCGTGACAAGCCTGGAGGGGGTGCAGCGGCAGATCCTGGCGGACGCGGTGCGTCTGCTGACGCCGGTTGGGGCTGGTCAGGAGCGGGGGAAGCTGTTGTATTCGACGTGCAGTGTGGACCGGCGGGAGAACGAGGCGCAGGCTGCGTGGATGGAGCGGTGGCACGCGATGAAGACGGTGCGGACGAGCCAGCAGATGCCCGAGGGGAATCCGGGGACGGGCGGGGCGGAGCGGTACGCGGACGGGTCGTTCGCGGCGCTGATGGGTTGAGGGGGGCGGCTTTGCCCGTACGGGAGGGATGGGTAGACTGGGACTTTCGCGCCGTTCGGAGAGCGGGATGAACCTGGCAGACATTCTCAATCAGAAGTGCGTGCGGGCGCCGCTTGCCGCGACGGACAAGCAGGGCGCGATCTTTGAATTGATCGACCTGTTGAGCGCACAGGGGCTGGTGAAGGACCCGAAGGCGTTGAAGGACGCGGTGTGGTCGCGCGAGCAGGTGCGGACGACTGGGATCGGGCACGGTCTGGCGATCCCGCACGGGAAGTGCGTGGGGATCGAGAAGCTGGCGATGGCGATCGGAAAGCCGGCGACGCCGATGGAGTTCGGTTCGATCGACCAGAAGCCGGTGCGTCTGATCGTGCTGCTGGCGAGCCCTCCGGACAAGACTTCCGAACACATCCAGGCGCTGGCGAAGATCAGCAAGCTGATGATGTCCGAGGAAATGCGCCAGAAGATCTACGAGGCGGAGTCGGCGGAAGAGCTGTACGAGCTGGTGACGTCCCAGCACACGGGCGCAGGGGCGTGAGCGGCGAGCCGCGGGTCATGGCGTACCGTCCGATCGAGGTGTGCGGGGACCGTGAGCCGTCATCGCTGGCGCGATGCGCCGCGATGGTGGATGACGCGATGCGCACGTGGGTGGCGGAGGCCGCGCTGCCGGCGGGCCTGCGCGAGGCGATCGAGTACAGCGCGATCACGGGGGGAAAGCGACTTCGACCGACGCTGGCGATTCTGTCTGCCGAGGCCGTGGGCGGGAAGCCGGAGAGCGCGATCGCGGCGGCCGGGGCGCTGGAGCTGGTGCACGCGTTCTCGCTGGTGCACGACGACCTGCCAGCGATGGATGACGACGACTTGCGTCGGGGGATGCCGACGGCGCACAAGAAGTTCGGCGAAGCGATGGCGATCCTGGCCGGGGACGCGATGCTGAGCCTTGCGTTCCAGGCGCTCGTGGAGCGGAGCGCGGAGAAGGGGTTGGCCGGGGCGTTGACGCTGGAGCTGTCGAAGGGCACCACGGCGATGATCGCTGGGCAGGTGTACGACACGCTGGGTGGGACGCCCGCCGGCGTAGATGGCGGCGCGAAGGCGCGTCTGATCCACGAGAACAAGACGGGGGCGTTGATCGTGGCGGCGTGCCGCATGGGCGCGCTGTCGGGGATGTGGCCCGGGGTTCGGGAGCGGGCGTTGCTGGCGTTGGACGGGTACGGTCGCGCGGTGGGGCTGATGTTCCAGATCGTGGACGACCTGCTGGATGTCGAGCAGACGACGGAGACGCTGGGCAAGCGCGCGGGGAAGGACCAGAACGCCGGGAAGGTGACGTACCCGGGGACGATCGGGGCGGAGGCTTCTCGGACGGAGGTGTCGAGATTGCACGACGAGGCGATGTCGGCGATCGAGCCGCTGGGTGAGAAGGCGGGGGCTTTGGCGGAGCTGTGCGAGTATCTGGCGCGACGCACGCGTTGATGATGAAACGGAGTTCACGCCGGCATCGAACCCGTGGGGGCGGGCGTGCGTTGCATCGGCGTGGAACAGGGTGATCGACTACACTTTGGGTTCCATATGCGGCGGAGGAAGACGCCGCGGGCACGATCAGGAGCCACGATGGCCATTCTTGAGACGCTGCGTACTCCAGCGGATTTGAAGCGATTGCCGGCGGAGCGTTTGCCCGAGGTGGCGGCGGAGATTCGTCGCGCGATCATCGAGCAGGTCTCGAAGACGGGCGGGCACCTGGCGCCGAATCTGGGCGTCGTGGAGCTGACGGTCGCGCTGCACTACGTCTTCGACTTCGGGCACGATCGGTTGCTGTTCGACGTCGGTCACCAGTGCTACCCGCACAAGCTGCTGACGGGTCGCTCGTCGATGCTCTCCGGGCTGCGGACGAGCGCGGGGATGTCGGGGTTCCCCGACCCGCGCGAGTCGGCGTACGACCTGTTCATGGTGGGGCACGCGGGGACGGGCATCTCGACCGCGGTGGGGATGGCGCGCGGGGACACGCTCAACGGCGAGGCCTTCGACGCGGAGAAGAACACCAAGGGCCGGCGCGTCGTGTCGCTGATCGGGGACGCGTCGATCGTGAACGGCGTGGCCATGGAAGGGCTGAACAACGCTGGCACGCTGAAGCGTCAGTTCCTGGTGATCCTGAACGACAACGGGATGTCGATCAGCAAGCCGCAGGGCGCGGTGGCGCAGTATTTCGATCGTCTGCGGATCAACCCGTACTACACGGACTTCAAGAAGGCGGCGCGGAAGTTCCTCGATCAGGCGCCGGGCGGGCGTTTGGTGGAGGAGGCGTACCACCGTGCGGGCGAAGCGACGAAAGCGATGATCGCGAGCCGCGCCGAGCACGGCACGGACCTCGCCTGGTTCGAGCACTTCGGGCTGCTGACGGTGGGCCCGATCGATGGGCACGATTTCCCGACGCTGCTGGAGTTCCTGGCCGAGGCGCGGGACTTCGACCGTCCGATGGTGCTGCACGTCAAGACGGTGAAGGGGAAGGGCTTTGCCGTGGCGGAGGGGGACGCGGAGACGTTCCACTCGCCCGCGGCGTTCACGATCTCACGGACCGACCCGGACGGGAAGGAAGTGGCGCTCGAGTCGGTCGGGTGCCGCGTCGAGCTCAAGAAGAGCGGGCGTTCGTTCACGGCCGCGGTGGGCGATGCCCTGTGCGACATGATGTCGCGTGACGAGAAGGTCGTGGTGGCCACGGCCGCGATGCCGGACGGGACGGGCGTCTCGAAGGTGATGCCGCTGTTCCCGGAGCGCGTGTGGGACACGGGCATCTGCGAGAGCCACGCGCTCGACATGATGGCGGGGCTGTCGAAGACGGGGTTCCGGCCGTTCTTCTGCGTGTACTCGACGTTCCTGCAGCGCGCGTTCGATCAGGCGTTCCAGGAGGTGTCGCTGCAGGGCCTGGCCGTGCGGCTGCTGCTCGACCGCGCCGGGCTCGTGGGCGGGGACGGGGCGGTGCACCACGGGTTCTGCGACGTGTCTTTGCTTCGGACGCTGCCCGGCGCAGCGCTCACGGCCGCGATGGACGAGCCGTCGCTGCTCGCCGCCATGGAGTTCATGCGGACGTATGACGACGGGCTGAGCGCGTGCCGGTACCCGCGCGACAACGTGTCGGACGTGTTCTCAAGCGAGGCGTGCCCGCCGTTCGTGCTGGGCAAGGCGCGTCGGCTGATCGGGCATGACCGGCCGGATGTGGCGGTGCTTGCGTACGGGGTGTGCGCGATCGACGCGGTGAAGGCCGCGCGGGACGTGATGCCGGAAGTTCGGGCCGAGGTGTGGGACGCACGGTTTGCGAAGCCGGTGGACGAGGAGATGATCCGCTCGCTGCTCTCGCGCGAGATCCCGGTGGTGACTGTCGAAGATCACGGTGTTGTCGGTGGATTCGGCTCGGCGGTCCTCGAAACAGCGGCTCGGCTCGGGCTCGACGCGTCGCGCGTCCGCGTGCTGGGCATCCCGGACCGGTGGATCTACCAAGACAGCCGGGGCGACCAGATGCGCGAGGCCGGGCTGGATTCCGCGTCGATCGGGCGTGCGCTGCGCGAGGCGGCCGCGGACCGGTCGAGCGTGGTGGTGTCGGCGGGCGCGAAGGGCGCGGCACGCGAGTCGCGCGGCGCATCGGTGTGACCCGTTCGGAGTGAGTGTTGATGGGGCGTTCGGCGCTGCTGGTGGCGAACAGGTCGAAGCCGGAGGTCGTGCGCGCGTTGCCCGAGGTGCGCGCGACGATCGAGCGGCACACGGAGGTGGTCGGGGAGATCGGGCTGGACGAGCCGATCGGCCCCGGGGGCTCCAAGGTCGGGCTCGTCGTCGTGCTGGGCGGGGACGGGACGCTGATCTCGCAGGCGCGCCGCTTCGTGGACATGCGACTGCCGCTCCTGGGGCTCAACTTCGGCAAGCTCGGATTCCTCGCGGAATTCGACCTTGAGGCGTTCAAGCGGCAGGCCGCGACGCTGCTCGGAGAAGGGGAATTGCCGCTCCGGGAACGGATGCTGATCGAGGTCGAAGCGCGGCCCGAGGGCGCGTATCCCACGGCGCCTGCCGCGTACGCGGGGCTCGCGGTGAACGAGTGCGTCATCACGGCCGGCCCCCCCTATCGCATGATCGATCTGGAGATCTCGATCGACGGAGAGGCCGGTCCGAGACTGAGCGGGGATGGAGTGATCGTCTCGACGCCGCTGGGGTCGACGGCGTACAACGTGTCCGCGGGCGGGCCGATCGTTTCGCCGGACGTACGCGCGATGATCATCACGCCGCTCGCGGCGCACTCACTGAGTTTTCGGCCCATCGTGCTGTCGCACGCCTCGAAGATCGAGGTGCGCGTGGCGCGAGCCAACCGCCCGGCGAGCCCGGATGATGCGTGGGGCACGTCGCTCGTGCTGGACGGTCAGGCGTGCGCGCCGCTGTCCCAGGGCGACGTGATCGCGCTGCAGAAGCACGAGAAGCCCGCGTTCTTCGTGGTGAATCGAGAGACGAATCACTGGCGGACGCTGATGCGGAAGATGCATTGGGCGGCCACGCCCGGGCCCGGGTCGGGCACGGATGAGGGGAAGCCGGGTCGGTGAGGCCGAGGGGGCTGGTTCGTGCTTTGGTCGGGATATTTCGCGCAGAAAGCGCGAGAAGGGGTTGCGTGGAATAGGGGGTCAGGGTATTGTGGCTGTGTTGGTAAGAGGAAGCGGCCCGGTTCTTCGGGTCGCGGAGGGAGCCCGTGAAAACGGGCGAAACACGTCAGGCCTCGTGAGCAATCGCGGGGTCAAAGGGAAACCGGTGACTTTGGCCAGTCGCCGGGGAAACACGTCTGACGGGGGATTCGGTGGACAGGCCTGCCACCGAAAAACGCACACGGTCTTGGGCCGATGTGTGGCAGAAGCCGCGGCCGCTGAATAGGCGACCGCGGCTTTTCTTTTTGCACCGACTTCTGCGGCAGCGGGGATGCACGATTACGGATTCGGCGTGCGGTATGGCCGATACCATCCGCCCCATGATCGACCTGAAGCAGTTGCGTGAGGACCCGGATCGTTTCCGCGAGGGCGCGAGGCGCAAGGGCATCTCCGCGGACATCGACCAGATCCTTGTGCTCGACGAGCACCGACGCAAGACGCTCACGGAACTGGAGTCGCTGCGCGCAGAGCAGAACCGACTGGCCAAGGAGTCCGGGCCGAAGATCGGGAAGCTCTCGGGCGAGCTCAAGAGCGCAACCGGGGATCGAAAGTCCGCGCTCGAGACGGAGATCGCGGAGCTGCGCGCACGCCCCGCGGCGCTCAAGGAGGTCATCCAGCGGCTCGAGGGCGAGGCGGCCGCCACGGAGCCGAGGCTCCACGAGCTGCTGCTGCACGTGCCGCTGCCGCCGGACGCGGACGTGCCCGTTGGGAAGGGCGCGGAGGACAACGTCGAGATCCGGAGCTGGAACCCCCCCCACTTCGACGCGGGCAAGCCGTTCCAGAGCCAGCGGGGCTTCAAGCCGCAGAATCACATCGAGATCATCAAGCGCCTCGGGCTGGCGGACTTCGAGCGCGGCGTCAAGATCGCGGGGACGCGTTCCTACGTGCTCACCGGCGACGGGATGCTGCTGCACCAGGCGGCTCTGCGATATGCCTTCGACTTCATGACGCAGCGGCAGGGGTTCACGGGGGTGAGCGTGCCGGTGATCGTGCGGGAGGAGTGCATGGTGGGGACGGGGTTCTTCCCAGCCGGGCGCGAGCAGGCGTACCACATCGAGGAGGTGAAGCGCGGGTCGGGGTACGACCTGTTCCTGACGGGCACGGGTGAGGTTGGGCTGATGGGCCTGCACCAGGACGAGGTGCTCGACGAGAGCGCGTTGCCGCTCAAGTACGTCACGGTGAGCACGTGCTTCCGGCGTGAGGCTGGCGCCGCGGGCAAGGACACGGCCGGCCTGTACCGCGTGCACCAGTTCGAGAAGGTCGAGCAGGTGGTGATCTGCCGCCCGGACGAGGCGGAGAGCCGCGCCTGGCACAAGAGGATGATCGGGTTCGTGGAAGAGATCCTGCAGAGCCTTGGTCTGCCGTACCGTCTGCTGCAGTGCTGCACGGGCGACCTGGGCCCCAAGAACGCGGATATGGTAGACATCGAGTGCTGGATGCCCGGGCGCGGAGACGCGGGGCCGGACGGATCGCCCAGCGGGGCGTATTCGGAGACGCACTCGGCGTCGCGTCTGTACGACTATCAGTGCCGCCGCCTGAACATGCGCTGCAAGGGCGAGGGGACGGGGGGCAAGCCGGTGGTCTGCCACTCGCTGAACAACACCGTGATCGCGAGCCCGCGTGTGCTCATCCCGATCCTGGAGATGAACCAGAACGAGGACGGGTCGGTGACCATCCCTGCGCCACTTCGCCCCTACATGGGCGGGCGCGAGCGGATCGGCTGACGATTCGGCATCGCACGCGTTCAAGCACGGATTTCATGAGACCAATGAAACGCCCGCCCGAGACGGCTCGAGCGGGCGTGAATGCGTCAGCGCGATGCACGTGAGGCTCAGGCCTGGCCGGGCGTGCCCGGGGCCGGGAGCGTGCGACCGAAGTTCGAGAGGATGATGTTGAGGTCCTGGAAGTTCACGACGCCGTCGCCGTTGGTGTCGCCGTTGGGATTCGTGGTGCCGATGTAGCGGAGAACCTCGCCGAGGTCCTGGAAGTTGACCGCCCCGTCGCCGGTGATGTCGCCGGGGAGGAAGACGATGTTCTGGCCGGGCAGGTTGGGGAGCGGGTTGTCATCGAGCCGCCACGCCAGGCCGAACTCGACGTCGGAGAACGGCTGAGCGCCGCGGACGTCGTAGAGCTGCCCGTTCCAGCGGACGCGTATGAGACCGCGAGCGGGCGGGAGACCCTGCTCGATGAAGATGTGCTCGATGTTCTGCCGGCGTGCTTCGGAAGCGGCGTACCGGAGACCGGGCGTGCCGCTGCCGTCGGAGATCCAGAATTCGAGTTCGAGGTTCTCGAGCTCGAGCGCGGTCTCGGCCGCAGAGATGTTGAGCGTCTGTCCCGAGAAGATGTTGGGGATCTGGAACCGCTCGAGCCGGTTCCAGATGAGCGTCGCGGTGAACTTGTCGCGACCGCCGATGAACGGCTGAATCATCTCGTAGTCGAGGAACCCGAGGCCGAGGCGCCCATGGTCCCAACCGATCGCCTCGACGGGGATCGCGAAGTCAATGCGAACCTCTCCCGGCGGGCGCGGGATGCGCGGGTCGAGCCCGGGGCCCGGACGGAGATTCGGGCTGCCACCGAAGGGGCCCTGGGGGAGCTGAGGCCCGGGACCGCCGGGGCCGCCGATCGGAGGCTCGCCGCCGCCGCCGACAGGGCCGAATGGGGGATCGAAACCGTTGGAGGCGAGAGCGCCGGGGTTTCCGATCGAGCCCGGGTCGCGCACCAGGGCGAACGCCGTGGAGGTGATCTCGGAATCCATCGTCGCGGCCTGCTCTGCGAGGATGCCGGAGGCGATGCGCCCCTGGAACTGTTTGTACAGGTTGTGGAGGTCGAGCCGGCCCGCCCCTTCCGATGTGTCGAGGGCCTGCTGCGTGAAGAGCTCCCGCTGAGCGTTGCCGGTGCCCTGGTTGCCCTGGTTGGTCCAGAGCTGCGACTTCTCGGCAGAGTTCATGAGGATGGCGCGGACAACGGTGTTGTGGAGGCGCCGGACGCCTTGGAACTGCGGGAAGGCCTCGGGCGCGCCGTCACGGAGTGCACGGAACCCGTCCTGCAGCAGGGCGCACGCCCCGCCAACCAGCCCCGCTGCAAACGCGGTGGACTGCGAGCCGAGGTCGCCGGACGTCGGAGGATCGGGCACGCGCTCGGCGCGAGAGTAGATCGCATCGCCCTCGGCCGTCGGCAGACGCAAGGCCATGGCCGGCGCGACGATGTCAACCGCGAAGCGCGAGTCTCGCTCGACGGCGTATCCGGAGGGCTGCGTGAGGTCCGTCTGGCGCCAGAGACGCGTGTCGCCTCGCCCACGACCCGATTCCGTCCAGATGTTGTTGTATTCGAAGAAGAAGACACCGCCGGGGCCGCCGCCGCCGTCCGGACCGTCAGCGCCACCGGGGCCGCTGAGCGCGGCAAGCAGCTCCGCAGACTCCTGGCCGCCGACGGAAATCACGTTGAACGCGACGGCCGGCGAACCGACCGTGCGGAACGCGAGCTCCGGCTGCTGCGGGGGGAACGGACCGGCGCCCGAGTCGCCCGTGGGGCCGATGACGGTGATGCCGAACTGCGAGGCCATCGAGTCGCACACGCGAGCCGTGAAGCCTTCGCCTTCCCAGTCACCGACCACGGAGTAACTGAACACAATCGTGTCGGCCAGGCCTGGGAGCCCGCCGCCTGGAATCTGGCTCTGGGTGCTCGGGTCGCACATGGTGAGCATGGCGGCGTAGACGCCCTGCTCGTTGGGCGAGAACGAGTTCGCCGAACCGACGAAGTTTGCGACGCTGGCGACGTAGGCGCGAGAGGTGAACGCGACTCCCCGCGCGAGCGGGGTCGGAGTCATGGGCGAACCGTTGCCCAGAGCGGCGCCGACCACGCCGGTCGCGCGGGTGCGCAGATCGATGTGCGCCATCGGTGGCGGATTGGCGCCCGTTCCCGGAATGGCGCCGGCCTGGATCTCGGCGAGGATGCGTGAGCCGCCGCTCCCGTCATCAAACGCTTCGTGCGTCGAGAGCGGGAAGAGACCGTTGATGAACCCGATGATGCTGCGGGACCCGGTGAGCACCTGATCAGCGGGGGGGAGCAGTCCGATGGCGAAGGGGTGCCCGCCGACGCCGCGGTACCACTCGCACAACACGGTCTCGCCGACCTCGCGGCAGATGGTGCTCATCGCTTCCGCGATGGCGAACGACGGGGCGGACGCGGCTGCGCCGGCCGATGCGGCGATGATCGCGCCCAAGACGCGTGCGTTGTGCGTCCGTGTGTAGCCAGTGGAACGGTTGGTCATTCTCCAAGCCTCCGACGCGCATCGACGCTTCTGTGGCGACAGCGCGCGTCCTTCAACACTGCCCGCGGGGAAATGCGGCGGGCTCAACGTTCCCGGAACCCTCACCGGATCCCGACCCACACACTATACGGACCTACGCGGCCCCGCGGTTCCGCGGAACAGGATCACGAATCAGGCCAATCCCGGGTAAGACCCGGGGAATCCGAACCATGCACACCTGTCCTCCTGGTGATCCAAGCACCGGCCACGAGGAGGCTCCCGAAGGATCCGGGTTTATTGACGATTCCCCACAACGGCGATACCGTTGTCTCTCTGATTGCGGGGTAGAGCAGCCTGGTAGCTCGTCGGGCTCATAACCCGGAGGTCGCAGGTTCGAATCCTGCCCCCGCTATTGTCACCGCCCCCATAGCATCCGCTTCGGGGGCGGTTTCTTTTTGCGTGACGCGGCCGTCGGGATGCACGGTCATCGGCCCGACGACCTCGGCGGCGAACCGGTTCATCTGTACGGGGCTTAGTAGGTCGCTGAAGCCCGACCTGGCTTCGAGGATCGCCTGCCGGCAGGCATCCATCAGTTCGTCCATGTCCCCGGCAGTTTCGATTGCGGCGGCTTCGAGAGCCTTGCCGAGGAGTTCTCGTTTCTCTTCGCACTCAGCCATCTGCCTGGACACGGCTCGCTTGGCGAGCGCTTCGATTTCCGGGTCGAGAAGCAGACGCGAGAGGCTCGTGAGCGTCCGATCGATCTCGGCAATCTCGGAAGTGATGCGCGAAGCCTCCGAGCGGCTGTGACTCAGCGCCTCGCCCGCCATCGCCGCGATCTGCCCGAGCAGCCCGTCCAGATCCGCGAAGACGGCGCTCATGCCTTCATGCACGCGCGCGAGCAACTTGTCCTCCCGAATGGTTGCCGCGTTCGCGCAGGCGTCCGGCCCGATCGACTGCCTGCGCCCGCAGCCGTAGTAGCGGTACTCGCCCTTGGCGTTGCGGCTCTTGCGCGAGTAGCAGACGCTGCCGCAGCATGCGCAGAACAGATGCCGGGTAAACGGCCTGACTTCCGTAACCGGCCGAGGGCGATCGACGGCGTTCGCGGCGATCCGTTCCTGCGCGCGACGGAACATCTCGTCCGAAATCACTCGCAGCGATTCTTCGCGCTGCACAAGATGATGACTTTCCCCGTTGAATCTCGGAAGGCGCCGGCCCGTGGCCCGGTTGAGCTTGAAGCTGCGCCGCAAGTAGCGAACCTCGCCGATCAGCATGCGGTTGGTAAGCACGCTGCGCACCGTCCCGAAATTCCACGGGCCGCCGAGACGAGTAGGAATGCCCCGCTCGCGCAGGCGACGCGCGACTTCTTTGAAGCCGACTGCCTCGGCGAGGTAGGTGTCGAAGATGAAGCGCACGGTTGGCGCTTCCTGCTCGCAGATCGCAAGCCGCCGCTTGCCGGATTCATCCGAGACGATCCGGTAGCCATAGGGCGGCGGGCCGCCGGTCCAGCAACCTTCCCGGTGCCGCTGCGCAAGACCCGCTCGCGTGCGCTCGGCGAGCACGCGGCTGAAATCGGCCGCTACGACGAGTTGCACGCCGCGCGCCAAGGCGTTGGTGCCCTCGGTGACGCTGATGACCTCGACGCCACATGCCTCCAAGTCTTCGACGAGGATGTGTGTGCCCGCACTTCGTCCCAGTCTATCGAACTTGTAGACATACAGGCGACCGATACGCCCTGCTTCCGCATCGCCGATCAGCCGCAGCAATTCGCCGCGCCCGCCCGTGGTGCGCCCCGTCTTCGCCTCGTCGATATAGCGTTCGAGCGGCTTGCCCGCCGCGCGCTCGCAGGCCTCGATCTGCACCGACACGCTGGTCGAGTCATCCTGCGCGTGACTCGAATAGCGGGCGTACAAGGCATCGCGCTTCGCGTTTGTCACGCCGCGCGATGCGTCTCGACGGTCCGGGCTTGCCATGCATCTCTCTCCCGCAGGAACGCGAACGCACGAGTTCAACGGCTCTCGCCGCTACCGCGCGAATCACCCATTCGCGCGCCGCTTCCGCGTCGATGACTATACGAGGCGCGCTGCCCGCGCGCCACAGGTTGAGATGAGTCTTTGCGAGAATCGTCATGTCTGCATGCGTCCCAGTCGAATGCCGCGTGTTTACCGTCCGGCAAACACGCGGCCGTCCCTGTCATCACTCGCGCTCGGGCTCCGCGATGCCGGCGTCCGGGCCGTCATGCACCGTCCTGCCCCGCTCGCTGCTGGCAGGCGGGCCCTGGCGCGCGAGTCCGGTATGCCGGTCGAGAATCGAGGCGCGCGGGTCGGCGTGGCGCTCCGCGGCAATCTCGCCTTGCGTCGGGCTACCGAACGTGCCCGGCTCCGGCCCGACATTGGAGGGGTAGACCAGATTCTGGATCTCACGGAGACCCTGGCGAAGCATCGCCTGAGCGTGGCCTTCGCCGATCTTCCGGGGACCGACCGATTCTTGCGCTCTCGTCATGCGCCACCTCCGTGAACGGTGACGAAGCTGTCAGGGCGATTTGCGGCCGTGCGCGCGCTAGGCCGCACAGCCGCCATGGCGAGCTGCCCGTCGATACGGGCATCAGCGAGATCGAGGCTGCGGGCCCGCCGGTCGGCGTGGAGCAGCCCGGCATGCACCGCCATCCCGGCGGCGCAGCACAGGAAGAACCAGCCGAGAGGCGGCGAGAAGACGAACGCCGCGAACCCGAAGCACAGCATCACGGCGGGCTCGTACTTTCGCTTCAGCGTCTCTTCGCCGACGCGCGGCCATGTACGCAACAATCTGCACGCGCCGTTGTAGTGGGAGTGAATCGCCGAATCTCCCCGCCGGCGCCTGCGATAGATGCTCAGACGGTGACAGGCGCACATCGCCAGATAGAGCGGCAGGCACAGAAGCACCGGCGTCGGATCGTGCTGCGGCCAGAAGAGGGGAAACAGCACGATCAGCGGTATGACCAAGCCGGTCTTCCAGCCATGGAAGAAACGCTCGCCGAACGTGGTGCGAAACAATGCGACTTCGGCGAAGGTCGCGAACACGCCGCTTGCCAGCGCTACGACATTCGCCGACTGCCGCATCTGCTCGGCGATGCTTGCATGCGGCTGCTGCTGATTGTCCGTGGGTCTGTTCATGAAGGCCTCCTTTCTCACGGTGAGTCGGTCTACACGCGCGGTGGTTTACGACATCACCTTGCGCGAACGGGACTCAGACCTTGCAGCCGGCAGTCGCACTACAGCGATGCGGGACGCTGCTTCATGCGGATGAACAAATACGGCTTGCCACTTGTCACGAAGGTCCGCCCCGACTGATAGAGAATCGCGTCAGACACCCAGTCCGGCGGGCCGCCACGCGCGAGCCCCTGAAAATGCTCCACCTGCAAGTCGTAATCGAGATGTTCCGAGTAGGAAGCGCTGACGCTTCCGCCCTCGCCGAGCCCCAGTGCGGAACTCACCCAGTCGGAACTGGGCTGCTGCGAGCCGCCCTGAAGCAGATACCTGGTGCGCTTGCCGAACAACGACTGGGCATATTCGATCGTCTTCGTGTCGCTGTGGTGAAACACCTGCGATTGGAGGTTCGCGAGCAGACTCGCGACGCGCGCTTCGCCTTGCTGCCCCGGACACTGCGCGAGGTAGTTACTGATCGACTGCGTCGCATAGAGACAAATCGTGCGCGTCGAACGGGCCGTACAGCCGAAGGCGGCGTCGTGCTCAAGATCGGCGATCACCTGCGCTTCGTCACACACCATCGCCACCGGACGCGGGTTAGTGCTGACGTCACGCCGGTTCTGGCTTTGCTGGAAACAGTATTTGAGCACCTTCTGCACAGCGATGCCGAGGGTCCCCCAGGTCATTGTCGGCATATCCACGATGAGGATTCGCCCCTCCTGCACCATCTCCATCTGGAAGGTCGGCGCAGGCGACGACAGCAATCGCCGCGTGATTTGATGATTGAAGATGTCGAGTGTCGCGCCGACGGAGGTTTGCACCGTCGCTCGCAGCTTCTCTCCGATTTGCGCAAGATCCACCAGGAAGTAGTCGGCGAGACGCGCTACGTCCTCACGATCTTCGCGCGATGATGCCGCGGCGTCGGCGGCCTGCAGACATGCGGCGAGGTAGGAGCGGCGCCATGCGTCGTCCGCGACCTGCTCGCGGCTGCGCGGCAGTGAGAGCACCAAGCGTTCGAGATTGATCGTCGTGACCGGCTCTCCGGCGCGGATGAGCAGCTGCGTGGATGAGGCAATCAGGCGGTTGTCGAGCTTCTCCCAGAACGACCCATCCTCTCGCCCCGAACCTGCGCTTGCTGCTGACCGGCCCGAACCCGCGAGTCCCGAGACGATCGCAAGCAGCGCCGTCATGTTCGCGGCGAGGCCCGGCCCTCCCTTGCCGAGACCGTCCTCGATGAAGTTGAAACTCGCACCATGCGCTGGTCCGTAGAGAATCACATCCTTCTCGCGGCCGCACTCTCTTGCTTGGCGCAAGTAATTCTGCGGATCGTCGGGCTTGACACAGAACAGGATCATTCCGCACTGCGCGAGCATGAATGCGCGATTCAGGTGCTCGATCGTCGTCGTCGTCTTCGTCGAGCCGGTGACGCCGAACACGGCGATGCCGGTCAATGCCTCATAGAGATGAAAGTGATCGTGCTCGCTCCACGACATCAGACGCATCGAAAGCGGCCATCCCTTGGTTCCGCCGCGTTTCTCATCGTTCTTCGCGCGGCGCCGCAGCCAGCCGCCCGAGCGTCGTACGTCTTTGCCTCGCCCAAGCATCTCTTGCTCCTCCCTTCGGTCTGAATCTGAATGAACCGGTGCGCGTGTCCGCACGCCGGCTCTTGCGATGCTTCGCGGGGGCCGAATTCAGGCGCGCACGCAGGCAGGCCCGCACGGGTCGTCCGGGCCGTGCCGATGACGCGGGCCGCGGTTGTGCGTGTCCGCGCGGCGCGACAGGCGGTCGGAGACGGCCTTGTTGATGGCGGCAGCCGCGAGGCTGATCGCGAGCTTCCCGAGAATGGCCGCCGGAGAATTGCCGTGGCGGTAGTGATGCGGTCGATGCCTCATGGTGTCTGCTCCTTCTGACAGAACTCGATGCAACGATGCCCCGCCCCGGGAACATCCCGGCGCCAGCCGTTGCAACCTGTGTGATGCGGGAAGGGGAACTGTCGCCTTACGCGGACACTTGCCCGTTGCTTGCTTGTCTGCCAAGCGAGAGCCAGGCGGGCTCCTCGCCCCGAGTCTGCGCCTCGCGGATCGCCTCGAGTCCGCGCACGAGCACTTCGACGAGCTCGCCGGTAGAGCGCAGGCCGGCACCGATCCTCAGCGTGCATCCTCTGTCCAGGCGGATGACACGCTTGGCGGCGCCGCCCGACTTGTGGGGTCGGCGTCGCCGCCCGGGAGAGCGCGCGGCCTTCTCGACAACCGCCCGAGTCAGCGAGCCCGCTTTTGCACGGTGCAAGAGCTCCGCGTATTGCTGCTTATCAGCAATCTGGCTCAGCTGAAGCGCAGTGCTCGGTCCGAGCTTGCCTTCGGCGACAAGTTTCTGAAGCTCGGGATCGATCGCGACCAGCGCCCGCAGGCGGGATACCTGCGATTCGGAGGTTCCGCAGATGGCGGCCAGCTTGGCCGCCGTCATGCCGCTTTCGCGCAGCTGCGCGTCGTAGGCGACCGCGCGTTCCATTGGGTTCAACGCGAAGCGGCACTGTGTCGCAAGCTGAACGCTGCGCGTCTCGACTGAGGTGGCCGGCGATTCGTCGATCACGGCGAGAATCTCGATCCAGCCGAGCGCCGCCGCCGCCGCGCACCGGTAATGGCCCTCGACGACGACCAGCCGGCCGTCATCGGTGCGCCGAAGCTGCACCGGCGTCTGCTGACCCACCTCCTGAAGAGATCCCGCCAATCGCTTCACTTTCTTCTGGTCAAGTGAGGTACGGACCTGCGGCTCGATGTTTGTGTCAGAAAGCTTGATCCGGACGGCAGCAAACTCGCACATAGCTTCCATGTGTCTTCGACTCCTTTCAAACGAACACGAGGCCGGCTGCACCACGATTGGGTCACTACATATTGACCGGGACCCGCGACATGTTGCATCCCGCGCGCAGAAACATGATGTCGGTGATGCCGAAGAAATCGCTTGCTGATCGGATGTGTGCCGTGACATAATCGACGTGCAATTTTATTTTCGGGGATGGACTTCATGGATGGCGACAAAGAGTGGCACGAGCTTGATCAAATAAGCCTTCGCAAGAGCATTCGCGAAGTCATATACGACTTGCCTGCCGACAGATATGAAGAGCGCCTGCGTGCGCTTCTCCAATTGCAGACAATCGTTGCCGAGGAAATCGCCCAAGGTTTCTACCCCGCCGTCTCTCATGCACTTCAAAACAGTCCGAAGGACACTCTTTCCGAAGCCCGAGATCTGGTCGAACGCCTGTCACAAGATCTGACCAAGCTTGGAATCGCGATCGAACATCCAAAAACCGGCGACGCAATGTGGCTGCGCATAGCGCCGACTCCGCCTCGCAGTGGCGAGAGCTGGTTTCAAATCATTCCAGTTGGGGCCGGGGGCGATGTGCGACCCGAACGGCTGCCGAGACCGATTCCATTCTTGAAGCTCCGTCCACTTCCCATTGAGCTCCTGAATCGAACGAAGAGTCCGCCTCATCGATAGCGTAAAAAGAGTCACGGGCGTGGTTCTCCCCCGCCCGAGACCGCAAGCTCAATCTTTCTCGATCAGCTCAGTGCGCAGCCGCGCGAGCGCACGGCAAAGGCGAGCTCTTTCTCGGCAACTGAATGACGCGGGCTCTGCCGGATCGCACCCAAGGCCGAATCGTCTCTTAATGAGCAACTGATCTTCCGGGCAAAGCCTGCCGAGCTGAACCAGCGTTCGCTCCCACCGCTCTTGTGCGATGGAGCATTCCAACGGCGAGACATCTGTCCGACGCTGCACGGAGCCAACACCCGTCTCACGAACGCGCCGACGCTCCGCTTCACGAGCCACGTTCGCTGCGATACCAACGAGGTAGGTCCGGGGGCTGCTCTGTCCCGGTCGGTAGCGATCGGTCGACTCCGCTTCAAGCCCCCGCGCGAGCGCCTCCTGACACAACTCATCCAATGTGCGTGCCGGCCGCCCAAGGCGCTTGCCCATCGTTCGCATTAGATTTCGAAGGAAGGCACGATCTTCTGCCGCTGCCCGTATGGTCTGCCAGCGCCGATGCGCTGACTCATCGACCGCCTGCGACTCCCAAGACTCGGTAATACGACCTGGTCCATGTCGACTCGATTCTGATGCCATGGCTCGTGGGTTCCGGCACACCCCTGAGAGGGGCTGCTGCTGGTCCAACCGCACCAGCCAACATGGCCGTGTAGCGTGGACCTACACGGGGGCCTGCGACAGGCAGAACAAGCGATGCCTGATCCTGTCACGCAAGCACATCTGGCTACTAACTCATTGATAAATAATGATTTACATCATTCGACCTCAATATCCGAGACTGATGCAATTGTCGCGAACTGTCGCTACGACAACCCCGCCATAAGAGCGACTGCGGCGGACAGGCTGCTGTCGGCGCAGACTGTGGGTTGAAAACCGGACTCCAGGACAAGAAGAACGAGGAACTGCCGAATCACTCAGCCCGTCAGGACGCACTGGCACGACACTGGGCCGCAGTTGTGCCTTGTGGAACGCGAATGTGGTCCGTTCGACAGGTCTGCCTCGGTTTCGTGGTCGGTACCAGACGCGCCTGTCCTGTCACTCGGCACCCGGCCCCCAGATCGTGCCGGGCTAGACCTTCAGGGAGGGCTGAAACGAATGCCTGCATTGGGTGGGTGAACACAATCGCCGTTCCCGCTCAGACAACTACAATGACCGGACCTGTGCCGATTGGCCCCATATACCCCGGGAGGCGAGAATGACATGGACGCTCGATTCACTTGAGACCACAGCAGGCTACCTGCACGCATGCCCGATTAAGTTCTCGCCAGGCCTAAACTGCATCATCGGCGCCCGCGGCACGTGCAAATCGACGATTGTCGAGACAGTCCGATTCGTTTTCGACAGCGAGCCCGATCGTGTGCGTCCCATGCTTTCAGTTCCGGCACTTTCGGGTGGAGCAGCGCCACTGCCGCGTGCCGGCCTTATCGTTGAAACACTTGCTGGCGGGACAGCTCGTTGCACGCTTGCGCGGCAGAAAGACCCCGCCGACCCGACGTATGTTCTAGAGCGCAACATCCAGTCACCAACTCGGGTCTTCCGCGACGGCGTACAGCAGATCGACGGCAGCGGCGTGCAGCAGCGGATCGAGATCTATTCACAAGGCGACCTTCAGACAATCGCCGAGCAGCCGCAGAGACGCCTCGCTCTCATCGACCGCCCTAACCAGCGACGCGTAGACGAACTCGCGGCACTCCGCAAGAGAATCACAGGTGACCTAAAAAATTTGGGGCATGCCCTCCGAGAGCGCAGGCCCGAGATCGACTCACGCGAGGCGAAAGTGCGGGAACTGGAGGCACACCGGCGCCAACTCGCTGACGTTCAGGCTAATCGCCCCGCACTTTCTCCCTCGCTCGAGGCCGAGCGTCAGGCGTACGACCTCCGGCGCAAGGCCTACGAGCGACTTCGCGTAGCTGTTGAAGCTCGCGAGAGGGCGTTTGCTAACGCCAGGACATTGCTCGCGGACGAGCAGGCACTTCGCGACGGCGCAGAATTCGCGAACACCCTCGAAGCCGAGGCTGCTCGCAGTATTGGCCAGGCACTAAACGCATTCGCGGAGTCGCTGGCTGACGTGCGAGCCACCATTGAGAAGGCTCCCAATCTCGGTGCCGCCATGGAACAACTCGCTGCCGAACACGAGAAACAGAGTGCGCACTTCTACGACCTCCGCAAAGAGCAACAGAGCGTAAACGAGGCACTAAAGACCGAAGATGCGCTGCGCACTTCGATCAGCTCGATGGAGACCACTGCCGCGGAACTCGGTAAACTCCGAGAAGACCAAGCTCGCGACCTAGCTCACCGCGCTGATCTCAGGGCCCAGCGCGATGCGGCCGCAGACGAACTCTACGCCCTCCGCCTGACCCAAGTGGAGGCAATTAACGCAGAGTATGGGCGGCAGATCGTGCTCACTCTACAACAAGGTGCCCTTACCGAACCGCACCGTAAATTAGTGGAAGAACTGCTGCAACGGTCCAACCTTCGTAACCAGGCAGAGGTTGCGCGAGATCTCGCTGAGCGTGTACGAGCATCCGATTTGGTCGACATCGTGGAGGCAGGGGACGCTAAGCGGCTGGCGGATTCACTAGGACGCGACATCGGGCAGATGACACGCCTGATCGGGCACCTAGTCGACAACTCGCGCCTGTTTGATCTGGAGACCATCGTGCCAGAAGATGGGCTGGAAATCACAATGGTCGTGCGCGGCGAGCCTCGATCATTGAATCAACTCTCCAAAGGACAGATGGCTACAGCGCTGCTGCCGCTCATTCTGCGCGACGCGGACCATCCGCTAATCGTAGACCAGCCCGAGGACGATCTGGACAACGCGTTTGTATTCCACAACCTCATCGACCGCATCAAATCGCTGAGCGCGAAGCGTCAGCTGATCTTCGTGACGCACAACGCCAACATCCCGGTCCTTGGAGATGCTCAACGCATCATAGTGATGGAGATGGACGGACCTCGCAAAGCTGCTCCGTGCGGCGCTGGCACGGTCGACGAAAGGAAGGCGGACATTATTCGAATCCTAGAGGGGGGCAAAGAGGCCTTCAAGACTCGCCACGAGCGCTACGCCGCAGCTCTTGGCTGATTAGAACTTATGACCGCAACAGACCCTCCATTAGTTGGTCTGGGTTCGGCGAGCGCCAGCGCCTTCGACGCTGTGGCAACGTCGTTGTGCGCGCCCCCCGGTCCCGAAGACCCAGCGCGGGCGCTGATGGCTGCGGTGTCGGTAATTGCCAACGCGGAGACGCTACCAACCAGAGAACGAGATAGGCGAATCCGACTGCTCGTCGATCGGCTCAGCCCGGCGATCAGTGACCTCGCCAGCTTTCTGACCAGCCTTCGAGCCGCTGCTCCAAATGCGCTCAATGCCGTGCGCGCGGCATTACCGCCGGAGTTCCGCCCGCTGGCCATCGTCTCTTTGTTGGATGCCACTGTGCCGGCACCCCAACGCGGGGTTACTGCTGAACGTGTGGCACCCGCAGATGGCGACTCGCCCGCGTTCGGCGCAATGTTCGGCGTGGCACTCGTCGGTACTGAAAGCGAGCACACGCAGAACACCGCGCTTCTCCGAGATTCTGGCCTCAGCTCCCTGCGTGTCGAAACCATCAGTCAACTTGAGCAATTGGGCCCCAGCGGATTATGCGGATTCGTCGTGGCGTCCTCCGCGTGGTCGGGCCTCGATGAGGGAAGCCAGCTTGCTACGATCAGGACGGTCGCGAAACTCTCGACGTTCCTCTTCGCGCGTATGGCCACCGACGGCCTCTCGACAGCCGTCGCGGCACGCGCGATATCGATCGCTTCAGATGCTCGTTGCGGTGTGTTAGACGGCGAACGCTTCTGCCACGGACGTGACTGCGCCCTGAGTCCTGCAGACGTCCAGACTCTGCTTGCCACAGCCAAGCTGCTAACCGCGGCGGAAGGCGCAGGCTTCTTTCCACTCGGCGTGGACGAGCAAGATGTTCGGCTGCTGCGCCTCATCGCCGCCGACCGCCGGCGACCGTCAGATCCCGTTTCTGTCAGTCGTTTGGGAACCCGCGAGCTTGCGGGTGGTCGTTCAGGAGCGCGGCTTTACATGCTTCAGCCGCATACTGGCGGTCCGTTTGTGGTTAAGCTTCATCACGAGCCCGAATCTCTGTCCAGCGAACTGCGACGTCACCAGCGGTGGATAGCCGACTGGGAACCAAATCTCACCAATCCTTCCTTGCACTTACACCTGGGTCGTGCGGCGATTTCTTTCCGATTGCAGGCGGCCCCCGACAAATCCTCTCAGGCTGCCCCAACACTCGACGACGAGATCGAACGGCTCCGCGCACAGGAGTGGAACACCGCAGTGGACCCATCGTGGTTGGCCACCGACTTGGAGACGGCGGTGTGCCGCGCTGCTGATCGCCTCGCGGAGCTAAACCGCAAAGTACCGACTCCTGGCACCGAGCCAGGCGAGTTCTGGTTGGATTGGCCGCTTAAGTGCCTCGGGACGCGGGGTATCCTGCATCAACTCCGAGACAAGGATGGACAAGCAATCGACCTATTAGCCTTGACGAGTCGAGCTGTCGATCGCTTTCGTCAACTGGCTGGTCGCGGTATCGTACACGGCGACATCAACGGGCGCAACCTCTTGCTCGTCGACCGGCTCCCCGCGTTTATCGACTACGAGGCAAGCGGTCCTGGTCATCCGCTGGAAGACCTCGTACGGCTCGACGCCACCGTTCGTGCTGCTGCATTCCGCTCCATACTCGACGAGCGAGAACTCAGTCAGCTATTCCGCTCAATTTATGTCAACGGCGAGACCAGCGCGAGGGTGCTCGATCGCTACCCCCCAGTAGCGACCTCGGCTTGCTGCCGGCTCGCTATTGTTTGCGCTGAACAAATTCGGAAGCGAGTTCTAGAAGTTGCCGCCGCGCATGGTGGCGGGGTGGAGGACTATCTGGCCATGGTAACGATTGTTTCTGGATTCATACTCGCACACCGCGCCCCAACGTCGTCTGTTGAGCGGTCGCTTCTCTCCGCGTTGGCCTGAACTGACGCATTTGCTGCTACAGCGGTTGCTGAATACCGATCCGGTTCGACTGTTGCGGCCAAAGACTCTGCTTGCGAATCAGTCGCAGCCCATCTTTTCCAAAAGAAGCGCTTGCGCGGCAAGTACCTCTTATT
Organism: Phycisphaerales bacterium; assembly: GCA_050174775.1. Taxonomy (GTDB): domain Bacteria; phylum Planctomycetota; class Phycisphaerae; order Phycisphaerales; family UBA1924; genus CAYPGJ01. Next base: position 260,342 of record JBFXJP010000001.1, on the reverse strand, counting down.
CCGAACTCTCCAGAGACTGTTCTATCCTGCCTTATAAGGGTCTCTCTCCCGTATCCCGTCGATAACGGTTCCCGGTCGCATAGTTCCGTCGCGCGGATCAGGGGGCACCAGCTTGTCGTAAGCACGTTTGTACGCCGCACAGAACTTATCGTGAGCCGTACCGGCGTTATCTGTATCCTTGAAGTAAGATCCGTCTGTTGCTCCCGTGATCAACACATGCAGCTTCACGAGATCGATCTGATACTTCACGTCGTGATACCGCTTACGAACTTCCTTCGGGTGCGGAGGCTGAGTGCTGCCTTCGCTCACCGCGATTGCCGCAACCGTCAGGAATGCTGGTTCCTGTAACGGCGCTGCAGTGGCCGATAGCACATCCTTGCACCACAGCCACATCGCCGCGAGCTTGAGTTCCATTTCTGGCCTCCACCGGCCTTCTTCCTCGAAGTAACCCTTTACGGCCTGCAGACGAAACCAAGTATCTCCCAGCTTGCGCTTGAGCTCTGGTGCCGATACCGCCTCGGTATGCTCGCTAGTGCCTTGCTGGCTGTCCCTAGCCGGTTGCAACGCCGCAAGCTTTGCCTCGATCTCGCGACCGATTCTCGCAGCCAGCCGTTCTTCGTCGTGTGCGGGATCAGTCTCGCGAGCCAGTTCACCAATATCCAGCTCCATCCGCCGCAGGCGGCTTTCGAGTTCGCCAACGCTGGCGAGCCGATCGCGATAATCCTGCTGCGCCCGAACCGAAAACGCTTCAATCGCGGCGAGGCATCGATCTATCTCCGCCTCATTCGGCGCGAGCCAATCCGTGATCGCTCTATCGATTTGAACACAATACTCATCGACGCGCGCCGTCAAGCGAGCCTCCAAGCCAGCCGAGCCTTCGCGCATCGCGCGTCGGATCGCTTCTCCGGCTCGAGCTTTCAACATCCCCGCCGCGCTTTTGCCAGCCACGAGTCCGCCCAACACGATTGCAGGAATGAGCGCAAGCATGAACGGCAATAGAAACAACGCCGTCAACCACGCAGCACATATGCCACCGATTACCGCGCCGAAGCCGAGTCCGGCTAGTACAGACATTCCCGAGTCCGCAGAAGCGCCGAGCGAACTGATACGAGCCGCAAGATCTTCCTGAGTCGGCTGGCGGGATGCAGTGCGAGAAGCGGCACTAACATCTCGCACCACTCGATCGGAGGCGCTCAAGAGCCTTTCCTCAATTTCGGCCGCATCAGCCCGTACACCGTCAAGCTCGATCGCCGCCTCTTCGGACACTCGTCGGATGTTGGTTTGATGCGAGACCGCGAGCAGCGCAAGCTGGGATCGCTCCCAGTCGCGCGCCCGCTCGAGCAACCATTCTTCCGCGCGTTTCATCAGGCGCTGCATGGAAGCCTTCGACTCGAAAACGGCCTCCCATGACGTCAGTGGAACAGAGTCCACGGCACCCTCTATGCTGTTCAGATTATCTTGGACGAAGGCTCTTGCCGACGCCGCGACTTCGCCCCGGAAATCGTCCGCCGCGCGCTTTAGATCCGCCGACAGTGTTGCACGTATTCGCCGTCTAGTCTGCGTGAGCTTTTTCGCTTGAGCCATCCCCTCGTTAGCGATTCGTATTGGCTCCGACCATACCTGAACCTGACGAGGAAGGAGACCTTCCAGGGCGTCCTCGACTGTTTGCCGTGCGATATTGAGCGGCGTGAGAAGCTTAATCGCCCGACGCTCGCGGACCAGAAACGCTCCAAGACCGTTCTCGAATGCAGGCACCCCTGATTTCTCAACCAGATCGCGATCCTCTCTGAGTCTTCCCTGCAGCGCTGCTTGTCCGGACACAAAGAAGATGTGGTCGCGAGAAATCCCTGTCGCCTCGATAATCTCAGTGGCGACTTGGCGAGCTTGATCCAAAGCGACTAGATTGTCCCCGTACCTGTCCATCTGATTCCATACGACAAAGACACCGCGCGGATCGCGGCCTACATCCCACAACCGCTGCAGGTCTTCTCGGTCTGACTCTGAAACCACTTTGAATCCATCCAGTACGAGTACGACAGCATCCGAGTGCGCGACCTGATTCCAAGTCGTCGCGCTCCGCCTTGAGTCCTCGTTGAGTCCAGGCGAATCCTCCAACTCGACGCCACACTCCAACAGTCCGATCGGTGCAGTGATTTCAGCGCGTTCGTAGGGATGGTTGCGAATCGCCCAGGCCTCGTCATCGGGTCCGATTCGAAGTTCCTTCGGAGGAATGGTCACTGCTTCCCAGAACCACATCGATTCCTGCGGCAGCGTGCATTCGAGCGGTGATTCTCCGGAGCGCTTGTAGCATAACGCCCGCCGAGCCGTTCCTGACGTAACTCGGATCGGAATCGCTGTGCATGCCAAGCCGGGATTAGCAGGAAGAAGCTCTTCCCCCAGCATTGCGTTGATGAGGGTCGATTTTCCGCGCTTCATTTCGCCGATGACCACCACCCGAAACCTGTTTTCCTTCAGATTCTGACTAGCAACCTGCGCCTCTGATGCACGACCAGATTGCTCGATCGCGTTAAGCACATCGGCTAAGCCATCTAAGACTCCAATTAATCGATCCCGGATTTGTGCGAAGTCGATTAGCGATGCCCTGGACGGTAACATGCCTGCTCTCCCATTCATTCCAACCAACAATCAGCGAACACTCTGTTCGCGGATTGTCGCCGATACGGTACTGTCTCGTCTCGCGGCACGCCACGCGAGGGCATTGCGTTAGCCGATGCTATCGATCACGGCCTCCGATTCGTCTGCCTGCAGCGCTCCGGTGCGGTCTAGTTCTCTCAACCACGGCACTCGATGCCGGGTCAGTAGTGCGAACAGGCCGTGCTGGCCTGTCCCTGAACGGTTGAGGTTGCGCCCGACGATGGTGACAATCTGGTCGCCCGCATGCAGCAGGATCCGGCCCTTGGGGTCGTACTCCATCCGGTGAATCCACGCGTAGCCGATCGCCGTCACCCGGCCGTCCCGCTTGATCAGTTCGAGCATCACCGCCCGTTCGCGCACGCCACGGTACAGGCCGTAGCAGCCGAACTCGTCGCCGAGTTCCGGCTCTTCGGCGCCGAGGATGCGGCTCACCGGCCCGCCCGGCCGCAATCCGTGCCGCTCAAGCACGCTGTCGCTCATGCTCGGCCCTTTCCGGCGTGGGTGTGCCTGCTTCGTTCAGTATCCGCACCGGCACTGGAATGGGCGGCCTGCTCGCTCGCCGCTGGGGCTTCAAGCCGGGCGACGTCACGAGCTCCGTCGCCGTCAGCCGCGCGTCGCCGTCGCTCACGGCTTCGCGCAGCGCCTCCTTGTCGTCGGTGAAGATCAGCGCCTCGTGCTTCCCGCGCGAGACCGAAACGTAAGCCTGCTCGCGCGACGACGCTGCGAACGACAGCGATGACTGAGAGATGATCACTCGGTCCACCGAGCGGCCCTGGGCGCTGTGGCTGGTCGTCACGTAGCCGTAATCCAGATGGCCGAACCCGGCAGGCAGCACAACGCCGCCGGTAAGCGTCACCGCGCCTTCCGGCGACACGGATTCGACCGTGCGAATGTCGCCGTTGCTGAGTCGCGTGGCGCCGTCGGCAGCCTTGCTGTTCTTCGTAATCCGTACGCGGTCGCCGTGTGCAAGAAGCAGCCGATCCGGGCGGAACACCGAGAACCGGTCGGGGTGGGCAAAGGGAAGCGCGTCGCGGCCGGCTATCAGCCGCTCGCCCTTGTAATGACCGGGGATGTTCTGATGGAGCACGAGCGTGTCGCCCGGCAGGTAGCTCACCGGGTCGGCCCGCTCCGCCTCGGTGAGGTGGAGGGGGCGGAGCACCACGACTTCGCGCTCGGTCTTGGCAATCGCCTTCTCGTCGCGCAGCTTCACGCGAATCTCGTTCGTAACCTCGCGAGCTTCCGCGTGGCTCGGCGATATGACGAGCGTGTCGCCGGGCCGGCGCGCGCTCTCCAAGTAAGCCTGCGCGACCGCCTGATAGCGGTTCTCGTCGCCGACCTCCTTGATCCATCCGAGCCCGTCGAGGCACCGCAGGGCTTCCGCGACCTTTCCCTCGCTCAGCGACTTGACGGCGCGGCGGTACTCGGCGTGCTGTTGCCGCTTGATCTGCCGCAGCGACGCCACCGGCAGACCCGCTTCCTCTTCAAGCAGCCGCAGCGTGCCGCCGCGCTCAACGCTGCCGTGCTGCGCCCGGTCGCCGGCCAGAATCAGCCTTGCGCCGGAGCGCTCGGCAAGGTCGAAGAGCCGGGCCGTGGTGCGCGAACCGAGCAGCCCAGCCTCGTCGATCCACAGCACCTGTCCGCGCACGGCATCCTGAAGCTTCTCATCGCAAAGCAGCCGCGCGACCGTGTCTGCGTCTTTGAATCCTTCGGTCTGAAGCACACCTCTGCTCGCCGCGGCCGACGGCGCGAACGTGAACACACGCTTGCCGCCGGCTTCTATCGCCGCGACCGCTTCCTGCATCATCGTTGTCTTGCCGGTGCCCGCCGCGCCCCGCACCAGAATGACGCGATCTTTCGAAGAGAGTACATGCCGCACTGCGGCTTTCTGGTCGGTGTCGAGCCAGTCGCGCTCGAACTTGTGATCGGGCGAGCCCAGCGACCGGCAGGTTGCGCGGCCCTGCCGCGCGAAGTCGAGCATCCGCCGTTCCTCTTCCAGCACGTCGCGGCTGGTGACGAGCATGCGCCCGTCACGTTCGCGCCGAATCATGTGCAACCCGGCTACCTCACGCTGCACGTCGTGAGCGCTCGCCCGTCCCACGGCATGCTTCAGCGCTTCCGCCAGAACGCGCCGCTCGCCCACGACCGCCGAACGTTCAAGGCAGTGCGCAATCGCGTGCTCGGCGGCTTCGCGGGCGGCAACTCGGTCGCGGGCCGGCGCCGCTTTTCCCAGGCGGGCCGCGATCGCGGTGAGCGTTTCCCGCTCGTCATCGTTGAGACGGCTTGCCCACACGTCGCGCAGCTGCGGCATCGACAAGTCTTTGCGCTTGCGCTCGCGCGTCTTGCCGCCAAGTTGGTCTTTCTCGGCGGGGTCGGTGATTCCTCGCTCGTCTGCAATGCGCTCGATCTCCTCGGTGCGGCGCGAGAAGCGGTCGAGCGTTTGTTTCGTAAATCCCGCTATTTCCCAGCCCGTCCGCGTGCGCTCGACAGGCAGTCCGAGCCGCGCGACACGGTCGGCCAGCCGCGCATGGAACAACGCCTCGAAATACGGTCCGTCCTGCTTGAGCCGCGCGAACTGCGCAGCCTTCCAACGTGATTCCTCGCGGTCAAAGGTGGCGTTGAACGCATAGCAGTGCGCATGAAGATGCGGATCGGGCACGCCGTCCACAGGGCGCGAGGTGAAGTGGATGTACTCGCCCCAGACGAGATTGCCGGTCGTCCGGTCCTCGTTCAGGCCCTCTCGGCGCACACGCGTCTGCGCGTCCATTTCGATGTCGCGCATCGTCTCGCCGACTGATTCGCGAAATGCGTCGAGAATGCACTCGTCGCCCGTCAGGGCGTAAAGCAGCGAGAGACTCTTGGGCGGATTGAAGCTGAAATCGTAGCCGACGCGCCGCATGCCGCGTGTCCGCGCGGTCAAGCGCTCACCGCTGCGCGGATCGCGGTTGTCGCACAGCGCGTCCCAGTCCGGCTGCCGGATCTCGCCGGTAAGCCCGAGCATCGCCGCCGCGCGCCCTCTCCACACCCCAACTAATTCCTGCCCCTCGGAGAAGTAGTCGGACGTGCTGAAGTAGCGCTGGGCTTGCTTGCTGGAGGTGGTCGGGATGATGCGAAGCATGGCGTGACGTTCGTCTCCGGTTGCGTCTCTCTTCGCTCTAGGGCGCGGCGCGGTCGGCGTCGAGGTCTTTCTTGTTGGACGCTGGTTGCGGGCGTCCCTCTCCCGCGACGGTTGGCCCAGCAGTTAAGCGCGACTGAGTGACGCAGCGAGCGGCACACCCCCCCTACTACTTGTCGCCACGGCCCGGAATGTTGCAGCGGCAGCGGCCAGAACGATTCAAAGCCGCTCACCCGTCGCGCACGCCCGAGGCGTCGGGCGTCAAGTCTCGCTTCGCGATGGTTGTCGTCCTGTTTCGTCCTCTTCGTGTCTTCATCCACGCTTCCGCGGCTTGTCGATGGGCACTATCGAGCCGACGCCGGTCCGGTCAACCGGAAAGCCGGCTCCTCCCAACATCTTCACTGCGTTGCAGACATTGGGTCCCTCCCACTTTCCGGTGTGACACGGTTGCGCTTCGCCCCGCCGGTGCGGCTCGTTTTTCGTACCCATCAGGCCGCGATGGGCGTGGCCGGACAACGCAAGGAGAACGAACATGACCGACAAGAACACCGCCGAGAAGAACAAGCCTTCCGCCCCGACCCACATCGCCTATCACGTCCGCGACGGGCGCGACGGCAAGAAGGGCTTCTGGACCCGCATCGGCGCCGCCTGGAGCCATTCCGACGGCCAGGGCTTCAACATCCAGTGCGACTGCGTGCCGCTCGACGGGCGCATCACGCTCCGCGTCGCTTCCGACAGCAAGGAGTAACCAACCGCCGCGGGCGGGCGACAGCCCGCTCGCGGTCTTCTTTACAAGAAAGGACACGACATGACCGCATCACCGATCAACCGCGACCGCGCCGACTGGGCGAAGCTCGCGCTCACCGCCTTCACCGCCGAGACTTACTGCGGCGACCATCCCGACGCCATGCATCCGGGCGACCTCGAATGCGCCATCGGCGATCTCATCGCCGATCTGCTGCACTTCGCGGCGCAGCAGGGCTTCGATCCGGGCGAATTGCTCGGACGCGCGCACGAGCACTTCCAGGCCGAGGCGGCCGAGGAGGCCCGGCCATGAGCTTCCACGCCACCGTCAATCCGTTCTACGCCGCGCGCACGCGGCGTCTGCCGCCATCCGTCGATGCTCCCGTCCGCAAGGTCGTCATCGGCGACGCCACGCTCTACCGCGCCGACTGCTTCGACGTGCTGCCGACGCTCTCCGGCATCGGCGCCGCCGTCACCGACCCGCCCTACGGCATCGGCTTTCGCTACCGGTCGTGCGACGACTCTCCGCGCGACTATGACAGCCTCATGTCCCGGCTTGTGCCCGAACTTGTCCGCGTCACAGACAACGGCCCGTGCTTCGTCTGGCAGAGCCCGCTCAAGGCCGGGTGCTGGCACGCCTACTTCCCGCGCGGCTACCGCATCGTCGCCGCCTGCAAGCTCTATCCCTCGCGCGACGGGCGCGAGCCCTGCCTGAGTTGGGACCCGGTCATCTTCTGGAGCGGCCGCTCGCTGCTTCGCGACGAGCTGCCCCGCGACTGGCACGTCGTCGACCTCCGCCCGTGGGACGGCTATCTGGGCGGCAATCCCGTGCCTTGCCCGCGACCGCTTGAGCAGGTCCGCTACTTCTGCGACGCGGTCCGCGCCGACTCTATCCTCGACCCCTTCATGGGCAGCGGCACGACCGGCGTCGCCGCGTTGCTGGCGGGCAAGCGCTTCGTCGGCATCGAGCGCGACCCGGTGTACTTCGACTACGCGTGCGAGCGCATCCGCCTCGCCTGCCGCGATACGCGCTGAGGGCCGGGCCATGCAATCCGCGATCACCCCTTGCTCTCGCCGCCCGGATTCTACGCGCCGGCCCGTCCGGGCCCGTCGCATCCAAAGCCCTTCCTCCGTCGAGAGCAAGGCCTCCTCGCGAGCGTCCGCGGGAAACCGGCCCTGCTCGTCATCCGCAGACGGAGCGAAGGCAATGGCCGCTGACATCTACGCCGAAGTCACCCACCGGATCGTGTCCATGCTCGAAGCGGGCGTTGTCCCCTGGCGCTCGCCCATCCTCGGCCGCTCGAAAGCCGGTTGGCCTCGGAATCTCGCCAGCGGCAAGGAGTACCGCGGCGTCAACGTGTTCCTGCTCGCCTTCACCGCCTACTGCCACGGCTACGGCTCGTCCTTCTGGCTCACCTTCAACCAGGCGAAGGCGAAGGGCGGCAGCGTCCGCAAGGGCGAGAAAGCCTCGCTCGTCGTCTTCTGGAAGACCTACGAGACGACCGACCGCAAGACGGGCGAGCCCATCACCGTGCCCGTGCTTCGTCACTACAACGTCTTCAACGCCGAGCAGTGCGACGGCATCGACGTGCCCGACGCGTCCGCCTTCGAGCCGCTCGACTTCTCGCCGATTCAGGAAGCCGAGCGCATCGCCGGCGCCTACGCGGACGGCCCCGCCATCGAGCATCGCGGCTCGCGGGCCTTCTACCAGCCGCTCACCGACACGGTGCAACTGCCCGAACGGACGCGCTTCGCTTCCCCGGAGGCCTACTACGCGACGCTCTTTCACGAACTCGCCCACTCCACCGGCCACAGCAAGCGGCTGGGCCGCGGGCTCGATACCGAACTCGCTCCCTTCGGCACACCCGACTACGGCAAGGAGGAACTCGTCGCCGAGATGGCGGCGGCTTTCCTGTGCGCCCATGCGGGCATCAGCCCCGCGACGGTCGAGAACTCGGCGGCCTATCTCGGCGGCTGGATCAAGGCGCTCAAGGGCGACTCCCGCCTCGCCGTCACCGCCGCCGGAGCGGCCCAGAAGGCGGCGGATTGGGTTGCCGGCGTTCGCTGAGCTCGCGAAAGCACTTGACGGACTGTGTGGGAATCCGATTTTCGACGCAATGGCGGCTCTTTAGGCCGCCTTCCTCAACAACGACCCGCTCCAACCGATCGCGGAAAGTACCTGTTCCTTCATGCCGAGCCGGAAATACACCACCTCGACTAGATCGCCTCCATCCAACGCGCCCGGCCTGTTCTCCCGGCACGAAAAGAAGATGCCGATGGGAGCAAGCGTGCGGTCACCATCCGGGTAGATGAGATAAAACTCCGCAACACCTGCGATGTCCAAGCTGAGCATCGGCGAATTGTGGCGACGCTTCCCTCTGTACACCAAGATCCCGCACCCGGCTCCGGTAAAGGACATGTACAGAGAATCCACATGCAAGGAGAAGCTAGTCGTCGCGCTCAGAATGGCACTCGCGCCCGATTGCACGATCCGGGCCCAGCCCGAACTCTCGTGTGATCGCCTTCTGCCGACGACCTTCCGAGCCAGCAATTCCCAAGTTCCGTCGATCAGGAACGGACGATTGGCCCGCAGCCGGAGCCAAACCCGCTCAAAGCCCCGACGGCCGCCGAAGAAGACCGCTCCTGGCACAGCCGCTCCGGCGACGAGCCCGACCAACCACTCCGGCAAGTGGTGAGCTCGCAGCCAAGGGGCCACCGTCATGCTCATTGCCACGATGATCGCGACACTCGCCCCGAACAGAAGCCGCTCCGCCTTCTTTCTTTGGGATTCGTATCCATCCACCGCACACCTCCTGTCAACGGCAGGCATCGAAGCGCTTGGACAGGGCGCTACTGCCTGCTGACTGATTTTCGGACCGGGTGGCACGCCGGTTCCGAACTGCATTGCAACCCGTGCGGCGGGTTTACGAAGTGTCTCATGTTTGTATTAACTATCACTCTCGACCCCGGTCGGATGGGGTCGGGCGGGGCGCCTTCTCTGCCCAATACCTCGCCATGTGTTCCCTCTGCTTGTCGTAGTGGGGCATGAACTCCAGCCGTGGAAGCGCATAAGAGGTGGCAACCCGCCGGCGATTATGCGGATCGATAAGCTCTATCTGGAAACTCCCTTCAAGAGGTCGGCGACCTCCATGGCCGGCGAAAAGCATGGCTGGCTGCGAGGTCTTGGGGTCGCGGATGGCGATGTTGAGGGATCGAGCGACAGCGTTACACCAACGACCAAGCGCCTGCTTTTCCGGCTTTGTCGTGTGAGGCATAGACGCAAGCTTCCGATTGATCGGCTCCGTGATCACTGAAGCAATATGCTCGTGGACGGCCTTCTGCAGCTCAAGCAAATGCGCGTGGACCGTCTCAAAGTCGCCCGCGACCGGCTGAAGCAGGTCGTTAATCTTGGCGACTCGCGCCGCGCATTCCTGTTCGCTATCCCCCATGCTCCCCCACTACCTAACGCAGCTAACCTAGCGGATATGGTGCGTCGGCGCAAGCGCCTCTCGGGTGACGATCACCTATGCGGATCTCATCCTGAACCCCTTTACGATCACCGCGGAGCCGCAACCGCAAACTCTCAAGCGAACCATGCCGTACACGATCGACCAGGGATTCCGCCAGCTTCGCACGAACCTCGAGATCTCGAATCTCCAAACATCGACCGTCTCAACGCGGCAGCGCAATGTCCGCGAGGCAGTGGCGGACCGGCTTTCTGTGGAAACTAGTTTTCTGACAGGCTCATATATGAGAAGCACGATGATCGCCCCGCTCAAGCGGGCCGACATCGATATCTTCCTGGTGATGGATGCAGGCTACTTCGATCCGAATGGTCAGGCTGCGTTGCTCGATCGCGTAAAGCGTGCGCTTCTCAAGACATACAAGACGCCCGACATCAGCCGAAACGGGCGAGCGGTCACCATCCAGTTCTCTGATTTCATCGTTGACGTCGTTCCCGGCTTCTTGCGCAGCGGCGGCGGCTACCTGATTCCCGATTCCCGCAACAAGCTGTGGATTGCGACCGATCCGATGAGACATGTCGAACTCTGGACCGAGACGAACAAGGCGCACGGCGGCAATTTCGTGCCGCTCATCAAGATGATCAAGGCGTGGAATGTGTCGTATAGCCGATTGCTCGGCTCGTTTCACCTAGAGACGCTCGCGCGACAAGTTCTCACAGGCATCACCATTTCCAGCTTCCCGTCCGGCGCAAGGTTTTTCTTCGACAGAGCACGTGCGCTCATCCCGCATGTCCTCTCCGACCCTGCCGGGTACCCAGGCGGCGTAGGACGCACCACACAGGCGGAACGCGCTGGCATCCTCAGCCGAATGGAAACCGCACTATCCCGGGCGCGGGCGGCAGAACAGCTTGCTTCGAACGGCAACATCGAGGGCGCGTATGACAAGTGGCGACTCGTCTTCGGCGGGTATTTTCCTGCGTATGGCTGAACAACCGATTGTGACCCCCCCCACGCTCGCCGCCGTTCTCGCGGAGGCGGACCGCATCGAAGAGGACACGCTCTATTCTGCGAAGGGACAATGGGAATCCGCGCGACCATGGGAGTTTGCGCACTTCGCCATCGGCATTCCGGCGACGGTCGCGGCTGCGGCAGCAGGCGTCTCCATCGTTTCTCAATGGGAGGCTGTGGCGGGATGTCTCGCCTTTCTCTCCGCGGTGTTAACCGGCCTACTTACCTTCCTCAATCCTGAAGGCCGCGCCGCCGCCCACCGCCAGGCCGGCAATGCTTACAAGGCCGTGAGCAACGACGCGCGCATCTTTCGGACGGTCGCATGCAGCGATGCTGCCGCTGTACGGAAACTGAGGCGGACGCTTGTCAGGCTCAATAGGCGCCGTAACACGCTGAACGAGACCTCACCGCCACCCAGCCGCAGAGCCTTCAAGCGCGCACGCAAGGGCATTGAAGATGGTGAGGCGACTTACCGCGCCGATTCTCAGAGCTCTCGACGCGATACCGATCCAGCTCTCACAGACGATCGACACGATCGGTAATGCGCCGGGGGCCTGGTGAAAGCTCCTCGTATCGATTGGCAGTTCGCTGAAGTTCGAGTGTACGCGGCGTACATTCTGCCTCGGCGATGAATTCTATCGCGGCGGATGCCGCGCCAAAGGCACTCCTTTCGCCGAGGCAGAAGCGCCCGGGCAGGCCCGCCGTGGGCCGGAGCCGGTATCGCCTGCATTTGCCCGGCGAGGAGGCTGTCATGCCACACTCGCTCGACATCAGCTACCCGAACCTGTTCATCGAAGGCCTCAAGCTTCGCCCGACCGGCGTCAGAGTGCTCCGTGTCCTGCCGCCGCCGCTGGATGACCGCCATAACTTTCAGCAGACGCTCACCACCGCACAGGTCGCGGCGTGGTCGGGGCTCACGCCCCACGTGGTGCGGGCGCGGCTACATGAGCTGCGGAAGCACGGGCTCATCCGCTCCGCCGCACATCCCACGTCCATCACGGATGCCGCCGCTCGTTACGGTCACTACCTAACCCCCGAGGGCTACAGGCGATCAATCGTCGGATGAATGCCTGTGCGATTTCGCTGCCGCCCCGTACGGCCGTGCGTGGCTATGGGTTTGGTCGGCTCCTACCGGCGGTTGCCCATGGATGCGGTCATACCCGCGATACCTCGCCGAGGGGCGTCAAGCGGCCGTCCGCCTTCCGCGGCCTTCGGCCTTGTGCAGGCGGCAGACCCCGGCCGCGCCGATGGCGCGGGCTCGGGGCGGCTATCGCTTGACGGGCTTCGGCAATCGCGGCTCCGTGGACCGCATCATCAACCGCCTACGAAATGAGCCTTTCATGATCAACGCCGACGCTCACATGCGGATTTCCGTTTACATGCCGCCTCGCCTGGGGCATACTCAATACAGCGTCAACCAAGGTATGCCTATGTCTCTCTCGCTCCCGACCTTTGACCTGACCGGTCTCTCCGAAACCGAGCGGCTGCTGCTTGCTGCCGAATTGCTGGAGTTGCACCACGCTCCCGCTGTCTCGCTCAGCGCTGAACAGCTTGCGGAGATGGAGCGTCGGGATTCCGATGCTGACGCGGGACGCGTTACCGGCGAGTCATGGGAGATCGTCCGCGATCGCCTCAAGCCGCACGGATGACCCTTCCGGTCATCATCCTGTCCGCCGCCGAGTCGGACATCCGCAAAGCAGTCACCTACTTTGACGAGGTCCGTCCGGGTCACGGAGAGCTCTTCCGCCTCGAAGTGGACTGGGCGATCGGCATGATTCGCCGCTGGCCGCATAGTCACGAGAAGATCAGCCCGCAGCTTCGCCGCTTCGTGCTCCGCCGTTTTCCTTACTCCTTGGTGTACAGGCCGCTTCGCAGCCACATCCGTGTCGTCGGCGTAGTCGCAACACGCCGCGATCCCGACATCATCGCCGCGATGGACGCATACCGATCGTGATTTCCTCTCCCGTCCCTCACTCAACGCAGTCAGTCGCCTGACATCCAATTCACCTGACATACATATTTGTTTGCAGACATCTCCCCTAAGGGATGCTTAGGATTTTCTTTCACGGTGAAACCTGCGACACACTTCGCTGGCGCCTCGATGATCTCGCCGCCGTGATCGACTACGAGCAGTCCTCCAGAGTGCTCGTCCTTAAGTGCGTTCTAGTGCTCGCGATCACGTGGCGGATTCGGATCATTTCCGGGAGGGATTGTGTCTTTGCTACGGATCTTGCCATCTAAACCCTTGACGGTGAGTTCACCGCCGCCTTGGCTCTGCAGCATCCCCCTGGCGGCTCTTTCCGCATCCCGTTGCGTCTTGTGGAGGCTTGAGGCCTTGGCTGCGTCGTTGCGCTCGTTAGCCCACTGACCGTCCCGACGACGGTACACCATTCGATCTCGATCCTTGCTCATTCAGAACTCCTTGAGAGAAATGACTCATCTAAGCGAACTGGGCGGGACGGCCCGACCCACGACGTTTTGATCGTAATAACAGGCACAATGCGATCACGGCACGGTAGCTCCCCACGGTCCCCTCGGGCGTAGTTGGAAGTCTCTAATGCGCCACAGTGGAGGCAGTTGTCATCGGCCTGACACATGGTCGGCACCCAGCGGCGCTCCCGAGCGTAGTGCATCAAGTAACCCTGCGCGGCATCCTCCTGCAGACCCAGGAAACCCATCACGAAGTCATTGACGGCCTGCCCGGCGGCAAGCGCGTTCAGAGTGATCACGCTGGGGGCGTGCACTTGCGGGTCATCGACGTACCGCTGCCGATCACGTTCCTCGGGCGACAACGCCTCCTCCTGCAGCTGTGCCGCCGAAATGAGCCCATTGCATTGAAGGCACCCCCAGCCCGGTTGCGGAACTACCGGCCGCGACACTACGAAAATGTCCCCGATCGCACCCGATTGCCGGTCCACAGCAATCTTGGATCCCACTTGCACGCCGGGGATAAGGTACTGGTGAACAAGGGCGTTGAACACCAACCGGCTCTGGGCACTGTCGGCGCTGAGGAAAAGAAAGTCCGCCTCCTTGAAGCGTCTTGCGACCGCACCATCGACCACATTGCCCACGATGGCCTCATAAACGATGTCCGGATTGGCACGCCGTGCTACCCGCTTCGCCACGTCTACCTTGTATGCGGCGGATTGGCGGGTCAGCCTTTGCACCCACGGCCATCGCGAACCCAGTGGGAATTCACGAGCGTCCCAATGGGTGGCTCCAACGACACGCGATCGGTTAGAGGGCTCAATCCGGTCGAAATCCACGGCGATGATGCGCCCGACACCCAGATGGCTTAGCCACTCGCTCACTAGGGAGCCCACCCCGCCGAGACCGATGATGCCGACGGTCGCGTTCTGAAGAATCGTCTGCCCTGCGGCCCCGAAAATCAGCGATTGGCGGTGGAACATTTCCTGTACGGCGGTCGGTGCCTTCCGCGGCGATTGGTATAGCCGGCGGTGGTTTGCACCGACGACCGTGAGGTCAGCCAGAGGGAACACACCCTCGCCAGTCCAGACTGCGCCGGCAACTGCATTCTCAGCGAACACTAATGCTCCAACCGGTCCTCCGTTGGTGATGTCGAGCAGCGCCGGGTAACCGCGCCTGTGCGAAGCAAGATCGACGTCTGAGAAGGCGACCGAGTCTCGGCCGCCATGGCAGTGGACTGCCAGATAGCCAAGTCGTTCTCGGTAGCAGTGATTGGACACACGCGCGACAAAGTCTCCGGAGAGCGCTCGATAGCCGAACCGGCCCGGCACGTAGTCAACGCCGTCCCGGGCCAAGAAAACATCACGAACAAGCAATCGCACGTGATCGCCCGATTGCGACACCCCCACCGAAAGGACCGCGCCGTGTTCATCGACGTCACCAGGAAACAGATGCGGCATGAGACGGTTGAAGGCGGACTCACTCATGCGAAGGGAAAAAGTCGTCATTGGCTGCGAATCCATTCGAGAACCTTGAGGAGCTTGCCGCACGCCGTATCGACAGCGGCGTCTAGGTGGTTTGAGCGCCGAGAGAGCATGGTCGCCGGCTCCTCATTGCCGGATGGTCCCCAGCGCTGGTTGTCGGGATGAAACGGGTTCGTCAGTGCGGCACCATCGGCGCGGCGCAGGCCGTGGATGAGGAAGTGGGGATAGACATCCGCCATCGGGTACTGGAACGTGATTCGAAAAGCGATGGACGACATGGACGGGTTGTACTTCGGCCCGATCGAGATGCCGTGGACTTTCACGAACGCCCCCCCCTCGCCGTCCTCGATGACATCAATGGGATGATTGACGAAGGTGCAGCGGATCTCGTCGATAGCTTGGACGATTGCCGGTTTCATGGATCTTCAGGAGTTGTCGTCGGGAGCGACGCAGCGAAACTCATCGCACTCGTGCAGCGTCACTTGCTTGTCGTCGGGAACGCGGACCTGCTCACCACCGACGATGCGGTAGAGCAGGAAATCGAGTTGGATCCTCACACCTTGCCTGACAGCGGCCTGTTTGATCTCGAGCCCTGTGGCCCGACGACGTGGCATCTTGACGTCGTTCCGATTCACCTTGATGGTGACGGAGCGTTTGCGAGTGACGAACACGGGCCCGTCGCGGAACAACACCTCAGTCGCCTCGCCGACGGGTTCGTCGTCCGGCGACTCGTAGTCTCGGACGAGTTCCACTTCATCGTCAAGGTCGAACAAACCTCGGAGAGATTCAGCCGTCTGCCGCGGCTCGATCGTGATCTCCCAGGCGTCGTCGACGATGAATGCGAGTTTGGGCTGTGCGCCGTGGGCTCCGGTCTCGTTGGCCGTGCATCCCCTCAGTAGGCGGAACACGTTCCCCTCCGCGAGATCGACCATCGCATCGGACGCAAACCCGATGTCGATCGGGCTATTCAGATCGCGAACCAGTACGGCACCTTCCGGAACCCCGGCCTGATGAAGAACGTCCCGGGCCCGCAGACGACGCCGAGGCATGGGCACCAAGCGATCGCTGACGATCGCTGCCCATTTCGGAGATCCCGCGTTTTGCGCTGACGCCTCTTGAGTGCTCGACGTTGGCATTTCAAACCTCCAGCGAGAGAAAGTGCCGGGAGAACTCCCCCCGTCCCTCTTACCTGCCGATGCGAACTGACGATTTGCCGCGCCTGATGGAGAATTTCTGCGGCAGACGGGCAGTACACTGTGGCAGCATGGACCCACCGCCCCTCAACCCGCTGGCCGACATGCCGAAGGCCGAGGTGGCCGAGCTGGCGGAGCACCTAACGGATTACGCGCTCCGGAAGATGCGGAAACTGTCGTGGCGCGGGGTCCGGATGGGTGCCGCACTGCCGGGCGGACAGATCAGTGCCCCGGGCGGAGTCTCACCCTGCGACCTGGCAGCGCAGGCGATCGAACGTTTTCTTGATGGCACCCGTGTTTGGGACCCGGCGACCACTCCGGACTTTCGGCAGTTCCTCCGCGGTGTCGTCGACAGCCTTGTGAGTCACCTTGTGAAGTCGATCGAAAACCGCACCGTCAGAGAAGCCCCGGTGGCTGCAGCAGCACAGATAGGTGCTCCCTACTTGGAGTCCCAGGTGCAGGCGCGCGGGCTGGACGCACAGACGCCTCTAGAACTCTGCGTTGATAAGGACTGGCGAGCGAAGTTCCAGACCGCGATATTCACGGAAGTTGAAGGTGACCCCTTGCTTGATGATCTTCTGCAGTGCTTTGGCGCGGGGCTCACGCCGGCTGAGACGGCCGAGCTGCTGAGCGTCCCGGTTGAAGACGTGTACAACGCTCAAAAACGATTGGCGAGGAAACTCGACAAGGTATGCAGCAAACTCGCACGGAGTGCAAAGCTATGACCACTCCTGGGAAGTTTCGCCCGGAGGATTGGGACGCTCTCTTTGACGCGCTCGCTCAAGAGACCGCGGGTCTTACTCCTGAAGAGATTCGAGCAAACTTGAAGGCACACCAGATCGATGTGTCTCAGACAGTGAATAAAGTTACCAAGTTGATAGAAGCGGCACGCGCGCGGGCTGCACTTCAAGCCGCCTCGGCACGGCGACAAACGATCACTGCTCGCTTTGAACAAATTCGCCAAGCCGCAGCTCGGCCATTCGAAGATGCCAAACGGCGGATTTCTGAAGTGCTTGACCAGTATGGCCGTGGTACCATTCCACAGGCATATTTCAACCGTCTGCAAGAAGCCAATACCGAAGAGGACATGCGCTCGCTCATCGAAGACCTTGAAGGCCTTGATCTTTTGGATGACGAGTAATGACGACGGTCAAAGCGAGCAAGGCGATTGCTTACTCGTGTGCGCACGGATTGTGGAAGCTCTTTGGGCTCCGGCAGCCTGGCGATCTGCGTTTAGAGAATCTCGCAATGGCACGGGGCGTATACGTCCACGATGCAGTCTTGCCGTCCGCTGAAGCACGACTCATCCGCCAAGGCGGCAAGGGAATTATTCGAGTCCGTGAGGGACTTCGACCGGCAACCCGGCGACGCTTTGTCATCGCGCACGAACTCGGGCATTGGGAGCTTCATTCCAAAATCTCTCAGTTGTTTGTCTGCACGGAAGAGGACATGATCGCTGACTACCGCAAGAGCCCAGTTGAGGCTGAGGCGAATTATTTTGCCTCAGCTCTACTGATGCCCGCCCAGCTATTCGCCGCCTTGATGCCGGCGGGAGCCCCCACGTTCGCAACTCTGAACCATCTCGCCGACCAGTTCGGCACGTCTCTCACTGCGACGGCGATACGATGGATGGACCTCGCAAAGGACTACTGCGCGTTGGTCGAGTGTAAGAATGGTCGCATTAAGTGGTGGCGCGGAAGCGACAACTTCGAGAGCGCTCTTTGGATCACAGCGGGACAACCTGTATCATCATATGCGGTTGCAAGCCGCGTTAATGCGCAAATGCCGCATCATCCGGCGCACATCGTGTCGATCGACACGTGGGCAGAGGTTCGGGATGAGTTGAGCACAGACGAACTGACCGAAGAAGCCATTTATGATGCGGCGTATGGTCGGACGCTCTCTCTACTGTGGATCCCGTGAGAGAGTGCGCGTCATCAACCGCCTCCTGGACGACTTCAAAGGCCACCTGACCACCTCGAAATACGCCAAGCTCGCGAAATGCTCGCCCGATACGGCGCTTCGGGACATTCACGACCTGCTCGATCGCGGGATCATCCTCCAGAATCCCGGCGGAGGCCGCAGCACCAGCTACCGCCTCGCCGAACCGGAGGCGTTGCAAGGTTGAGCGCTGCGGCAGCGTCAGCAGTGGACTCGCGACAAATACCTGTCTCCAAAGAAAAGGCCCGGATCCGTCGCCGGGCCTCCACGCACCGCTTTGTTGCCGCGATCTTATCGCCGCCGGCGGGGCGATGTTGCCAGCAATCCGATCCCGAGGGCCGCGGCAGAACCCGGGACAGGCACCGACGTGAAGTAGAAGTTCGAGAATGTCTGGGAGGTTCCCGTGTTGTTGCCTGTGGCGCCGGTAAAGCCCACATAGGCCAGGTTGCTGCCGAGGACGGTCTGCAGATCGACAGCGACCAGCGGAGCGGTGTACAGCGAGCCCGTAACGGTGTCACGGGCGGTCATGCCGAGCAGGAAGCCGTTGTAGGTAATCGTCACGTCAATCGCGTTGCCTGACGAGAACGCCATCGGCATGGTGTTGCTCGAACCGCCGCCGAATGCGCCGCCGGTATAGAAGCCGCTGGCTGAGGAGCCCGCGGACAGGTAGCCGGACTCCAACGTGATCGCGGCGCTGGTGCCGTTGAACGTGCCCCAGAAGTCCGAGTAGCCGAGATTCGTGGGGACGCCACTGATCGACGCAGCGGCCACCGCTTCAGCGCCTGCCGGTCGGTTGTGCAGCACGAACGCCGCTCCCATCCGGCTGCTTGCCGCACCCGAGAACGTGTAAGTGAACCCTGCCTCGAACTGGGTGATGCTCTGCCTGGTCGCATGGAAAGCGCTGCGAGACTGCCCGGTCGTCCCCGTCGTCAGGGTGATCGACGACGGTGGATTGACTGGTGAAGCGCTGGCACTATCCCAACGATTGACGCTCCATCCAGGGATCGGAAAGCCGACGATGTCAGCGGAGACCGGAGCGATGGCGGGGCCCGTTCCGACAATGGCGAGAATAATGGCGCGTCGCGGATTCATGAGTCGCATGTGATGTGATCCCTGTGCAAGGGGTGAATGTCGGAGCGGAACGGAACCGCTCTCTCCTACCGCCCGCGACGATACTTGCGGCCGAGTCTCAATCCAGCCGTCAGTCCCAGTGACATCACGAGCGATGACATCGGCAGTGACTGCAACCGTTAGACGGTAGAGTGCGCGAGACGGCGAACACGGCGAGAATGAGTCCAACCCGATCCGATGCCCCAACCCGCGTAAAGATGCGGCCCAGATAGGTGCGGACGGTGGGAAGCGCCAAACCGAGCTCAGCCGCGACCTGCTTGTCGGCCATACCCATGAGCAGAAGTTCGACGATTCGCGCTTGCTGTGGTGCGAGTTCCAAGATGCGCACGATCTCCGCCCATTCCCCCGACTCAAAGGGAAGCGACCGCCGCTCGCGTATCGTCGGTGACAAGATGTCCACGCGCTGACGTTGCATGAGCCGCTCCTCTGAAGTTCCGGGCATGCCATCCTGGCCACGCCTGTCCCCGTTTAGGGGACAGATGAGTATACGCGTTCCCATTTGGCGTGCCAAAGCCCGCTCGAAAATCGGCCCGTGCGCTGCCCGCCAAGCAACCCTTGCAGGGCAGCGCCTACCAGGCGCTCGCTCAACTCCTTAAACGACGAGCGGAGGAACTGGAGCTATCTGTACGAGCCTTAGCAGAAAGGCTGGATCGCCCACGGACGACCGTGCACAAGACGCTCTCCGGCCAGCGGCGGCTGGACCCCATCGAGTTCCTCGACTGGTGCGAGGCGCTGGAGCTACGGGATCCGCTCGCGGTCATCCGATCCGTGCGCCGGAAGTAGGCGGGTATCAGCGCCCTCGCGCTACGGTGTTGCCAGCTCTCTTTTGCGTCTGGCCTCCTGTTTTTGCGCGTACTCTGACATGTAGTTGACGACGTGCCGCATCGTCCGCCCATAGCACATTCGACCACTTCTCAGGTCAAACACGAATCGCGAGTCGTTCATCGCCCATAATCCAAACGTGGTGGGAGTGAGCGCGTAGCGCTTCAGGAACTGCTCAACCTCTTCGCGAAATTCATCCTCAGTCATGCACGCGTTGATAATGGGTCGCAATTGGTTGGTCAACGCGGTTCTTGTTGGAAGCATCCAACGACATATGTGGCGCGAATGCGACGCTTGTCGCCTATGTCGACCGGTGATGCAGCGTGGCATTGGCTCGGCCCAACATCTGTGCTATTGATCCGATCAATGAGTGCGGTAACTTCTCTTGCCTATGGCATCAGAACAACCGCATGACGTCGATCAGCGCTCGCCCCTTGGCAAGTTGCTTTTTCTACTTGCGACAATCGAAGTCGGGCGTGTGATGATCGACCATGCAAACGACAGCACGGGGGCAGATCTGCATGAAGGCGGCGATTTACGCGAGATACAGCGGCGATAGGCAGCGTGAGACCTCTATAGAAGACCAATCGCGCAACTGCAGGCGATATACCGACCGTGAGGGATGTACGGTAGTGCGCGTATATGAAGACAAGGCGATAAGCGGATCGACATCGGCGCGGCCCGAGTATCAGGCGATGCTCACGGATGCGACAGCAGGCGCATTCTGTGTGCTCGTCGTCGACGACCTGTCCCGATTATCCCGCGACGACTACGAGATGAAGGGCCTACTGCGAAAGCTTGCCTGGCAAGGTATCCGTGTCGTTAGCGTCTCCGACGGATACGACAGCGAGCGCAAAGGGCACAAGATTCACGCGGGGTTTAAGGGGCTCATGAACGAGCTATTCCTTGATGACCTTCGCGAGCGAACCCACAGGGGCATGACGGGTCAGGCGTTGAAAGGATTCAACTGCGGGGGACGAACCTACGGGTATCGCAATGTAGCCATCGAAGACTCGACGCGGAAGGACGCCTACGGACGTGCCGCAATCGCCGCCGTCCGGTACGAGGTGCACGACGAGCAGGCCGACACCGTGCGTCAGATTTTCGCGTGGTACGCCGAGGGTCGTTCCTACAAATGGATCGCGTCGGAACTGAACCGCCGCAAAGTTCCATCATCGCGCGGAAGCACTTGGGCGCTCTCCGCGATAAAGGTCGTGCTGGACAACGAGATGTACGAGGGCCGCGTGATTTGGAATCGACGCCACTGGCGCAAGCACCCGGACACCGGCCGGCGGACATACCGCGAGCGACCCCGTGACGAGTGGATCGTTCACGAGGCGCCTGAACTGCGGATCGTGCCGATCGACGTCATCGACGCTGTACGACGACGTCAGCGTGACCGCCGCTGCAAGTACGAGGACGGCTATAAGGCGTCATCTGCCCAACGCTATCTTTTTTCTGGTTTGCTTGTATGCGCCACGTGCGGCGGAAGCTTCGTGATCGTCTCAGGCAGTCGGTACGGCTGCGCCCAGCACAAGACGCGCGGCGCCAGCGTCTGCTCTAACGGTGCAACCGTCTCTCGCAGACTGGTAGAATCCCACCTGCTCCGCGACATTAGAACGCGCATGTTGAGCCCTGACGGAGTCGAGGCGTACGCTCGTTTCGCATCTAGCATTCTGAAGCGCCATCAGGATTCAGCGCGATCAAACGATTTGAAACGACAGCTGGAATCTGCGGACCGCGCTCGCCTCAATATCCTAGAGGGAATCAAACGCGGCATCATCACCGCCACGACCAGGGAGGCACTGGAAGCCGCGGAAAAGGAAGTCGAAGATCTTCGGGTCCGTGCCGCTGCCATGCCGCAGTGGGATATCGCCGCTTTGCTGCCCCAAGTGTTGCAACGCTACCAGGAAGCCGTAGCGCGATTGGAAGAGCGGATAGTGGACCACATTGATGCGGCCCGGGACATCCTCCGGCAACTGCTCGGATCACCAATCCGCATTCACGCGAGAGGCGATTATTGTGAAGCGGAAATCCCGAGCGGGTTGCCGAGCATCCTATCTATGTCTTTGAATTCAAACGTCGATTTGCTTGGTTGCGGGGGCGTGATACGCACTGAATCGCACTTTGTGCCGTTGCGAGACGCGCAAACCCGCTCTGAGTGACGCGTTCCCGCATCAGCAAGTTGCCTGACTCACTGCTCTAATGCACTATCACGACAATAATCCCGACCGCCATAACTAGCGGTTGGGATTACGTGATGGTCACATCCTTGCAGAACTAGCGAGTGCGTTCATGAACCACAGCTGCAACCAGCACCAATCTTGGCACCCGCGACTGCGCCTGCAGGACCGGCAACAACAAATCCGATCGCCGCGCAAACCGCTGCACCAACCATCGCCTTCGCCGCCGCTTCCATCAACCGCTCTGTGAACCCTTTCATGGCAGTTCTCCTCTAGAGACATGATCGGACACCAGACGCTGGACAATTATGAGACGTGATCCGCTCCTGTCCAACGACAGGCGATAATATTGTCGACTAGTGCATACTTATCCACGCTGCCGGTCTTCCGGCGACTCATCGGAAATGCGTCTCGCCCAGTACTCGGTAAAGGGTTCCCGTCGTTCCGGGCGCATGGTCAATTGAAGATCAGACAGGACCGGCATACTGGCCGTGCGTCTTCGATCCTTGAGTGCAACCCACTGGAATCGGCCCTTGTCGGATCGTGTGCACCAATCCGCGTGGAGAGTCGCGGCTTCACCAGTATCCGGCGCTTTCGCCGCGAGTCCAAGTGACTTCAAGTCTGCGTTAATGCTGCGCGCGATGCGCTGCTTGTCCGAACGATCATTCTGTGGCAACAAAGCCAGATGAGCATTGAGCGCCGGAGCGAATTGGCGCGCAAGCAGGTTGTGAAATAGCGCTCGCGCTTCGGTCATGCGGTCAAGCACGTTTCGATAGCCTTCATCATCCACGTTGACTTCAAGCAACTCGCTGATTCGATCCAGCTGCTGCTTCGCTTCCCCCGCTAGTGTCATTCGCCCCCCTCGCCTCGCGTTTCCTCACATTGTCGCGCTCATCGAGCACTACCAGATGATCGCGTGATTACAAAGCAGAATAGTGAACTGCATCGTCCGCCTAGTGATCATGGCTCCGCAGGGACTGGCGAGGCGCCGGCAACCCTGCGCCAAGCGTATGGGCTACAAACTCTTGAAAGTGTTGCTCTTACTCAGACAACTTCTTGAAAACCCATGCACCCACGAATCCAAAAGATCCGACGACCACCGCTGTTGCGGCCACAAAGGCCGCTGCGGGCGCCAACGCCACTCCGCCAGCTCCAACTCCGATTGCAGCGACAGTCTGAAGACTGGAGGACACTCCCAGTGCCGCTCCCACACCTCCGACGAATTTGGCCTCGGCAGGAGCTGCGGAGATGATCCGATTCGCAGGCACAGACGCGACAGCGCCACCCATTGGACCCAACATTGCCTTGCCCGCCACATTGACCGCGGATGCGACAGCGATCTCCCCAGCTTTCTCCAACCCCCGTCTCACTCCATCGGACAGCTCACCTTGCTCGTTCATCATGGTGCACCTCGACCTAAGCCAGCACTAGCATCATCAACGACAGGCGGCCACGATGGACGCCAGCAGCTTGACAACAAGGAATCCAGAAATAGGGCGCGCGAGCAAGGATCCCAGGAGATCCATCATCGCGAGGTTGATGCAGCCTCCCACAAGCACATTGGAAACAACAGCAACTATTGCGGCCAACGTCATTGCGGTCTCGTGGCTCACCGTGAAAAGAATCATGAGTCCATACGCGACCAACCCCAACAGCAAACTCACCGCGTAGGAAGCGGGTTCGGAAGCGGGCAAACTATGGCATTGACACATGGCGAGCACCCTCTCGGCAACACCAGTACCTTATAAAGAACTGATAGCTGCAGATTCTCGGACCTGCAACTCTGTCGCGGATTATTTTGATCGCGATCCGGCAGGTTTACTGGTGCTAACTAATTTTTCCCATGAGCTTATTTTGACGGGGCGGACGGTACTGCTCGCGGGAGACCCCATGAGTTTGAGATCGAATAAGTCTGTGGAGGAACATGTTCGGCCTCTCCCGGATTCGCCCAAGAGGTACAGCTGAAAGCGACCGCAATCGCGGTTGTAGCCCGGGTCGCCTCTCAACAGCGCGGGTCTGCCTGTCTTTGGACAACGTATTGTTAAGTTAAGTTTGCGAAGATCGGCATTAGCAGTGTTAGCAATATGCTGTTTCTGTTCGAGCGTCTGGCTTGGCAAATCCCGCAGATGTGCGTTGAAGGCAGCCACAAATCGGTCAGCCAGTACTGCATCAAAGAGCTCGCGTGCTTTCTCCAGCCGGTTCCGCAATGAATCGTAATCATCCCGCGTCCGTTCGGCCACAAGTTCGGCGATACGAGCCATCTTGTCGATAGTATCATTTTGCTTTATTGACATGCACCGCCATCGAATAGTGATTGTTGGCGGATCACTCTATCACTCGCAATGCCGCCGCGCAAGGCCGCGTCGGTGCAGTTCCTCATAATCGATCGAGATTTTCAGGACGCACTGGCGCAGTGCCGACTGCGAGGTGATACCGCGTCCCCTTACGTTCACCAGTGCGCGCCAGCGCCTCCAGCTCCACTAGCGCGGCCAGGTCTCGCGTGGTTGTGGCCGGCGTGGCGCCGGTGATGCTGCGGTACTTTTCGGCGCTCATGCCACCCTTGAATCCATCGATTCCCTCGCGGAACATGCGAAGCAGGGCCTTTTCCTGCCGCTCATTGATCTTGCCACGAAGCCTATCCAGCATGCGCGTCTTCGCGATCGTGAACTCGACTTCGGCCTGTGTTCGGCGCTGCGCCTCCACCACCGTCGCCGCGAACCACTCCAGCCATCGCGTTACCGTGTTCGATTTGTTCGCCAGCTCAAGCTCCGAGTAGTAGGCGGCGCGCTTGCGCAGAATCGTGGCGGCCAGAGCGGTAAGCGACGGCTCCCCCACTCCTTGCGCCAAGGCCTTCTCGGAGATCGCCCGTCCGACACGCCCATTGCCGTCCTCAAAGGGATGGATCGATTCGAAATACAGGTGCGCCAGCCCCGCGCGCGTAACCGCCGGAAGCGCTCTCTCGCCTCCAGGGCCCGTCCGTGCAAACCAGTCGAGGAATCGGTCCATTTCCTCAGACACTCGGATCGAAGGCGGCGCCTCAAAATGCACGCGAGGATTGTCGATCCGTCCGGACACGATCTGCATCGGCTCCGTATGCGTTCGATAGCCCCCGACCTCGCTCAGATCATTCCGGCCCTTCATCAGCAGTCGGTGCCAGCCGAACAACGTCTCATGCGTCAGCGGTTCCGCGAAAGACCGGTACAGATCCACCATGACTTCGGCGACGCCCTGTTCCGCCGGGCGAACGCGCCGATTGTCGGCAGCCAGACCCAGCTGACGCCTGATGGATGACTGCACGCTGTCGCGGTCAAGCAACTCTCCCTCGATCTCCGACGTGGTCACAGCCTCTCGTCCGAGCAACTCCACCGTCAGCAAGCCCCGCTCCGCTTCGGGCAGGTGCCGTATGGAGCCGATCACGACACCGGCTTCCCGCAGGAACGCCCCCTCGGCCCGGCCCAGCCGGGAGGAGTCGTAGTCGAAGCTGGGCCAGTCGGGAAGTTGCCAGTTCCATGCCATGAGCGATATCCCCTCTATTTATCGCTCATAATTGCACAGTATCTTGATCGAAACAAGTCGATTATATCGATCACACTTGCCATAATCCTGCGTCCTAGACGGTCCTGCAGGGTCCATGGGCTGAATCCCATCGTTTTATGTCTAGTTTTTTTGCGATAAAACTTGACATAATGGCCGCTGCTTGCGATAATTGTCTCATGCAGGGGTCAACCATCAAGACCGGCAGCCGGGCCGGCTACACGGCCAGAATCCGCGATCGCATCGAGCGGGGCGGGGATCGCGTGTGGCGCTTCGAGGACTTCAGCGACCTGCCCAGCTCCGCTGTGGCACAGGCGCTATCTCGCTTATCCAAGGACGGCTTTCTTGAGCGGCTGAGCAAGGGCATCTACTACCGGTCGCGGGCGACTGCGTTCGGGCGCAGCAAACCCAATCCCGCCGCATTGGCGCGCCTGGCCGAAGAACCGACGCGTGTTTTTCCGGCAGGCCTCGCCGCCGCCAACCTGCTCGGGCTGACCACGCAAGCCCCCTATCGCCGCGAAGTGGCCACGAGCGCTATGAGCCTGCGCCGCAAGTTGGTCGGTGCCGAGACGGTGATCCACACGAGGCGGCCCGAGGCTTGGGCCTCGCTCACTCAGAGTGAAGCCGCCATTCTCGACGTGCTGCGCCGAGGCGCGCGCACGAGCGAATTGCCCCCTCAAGAAACCCTGCGAAAACTGCTCGGACTCTTGCGCGACGATGGACGCCTGCGCAACCTGATGGCGGTTGCGGCGACAGAGCCCCCGCGGGTGCGCGCGATGCTCGGGGCCTTGGCCGAAACGATGGGCGAAGATCCCAAGAACCTTGAGATCTTGCGGACGTCGCTCAACCCCTTTTCCCGGTTTGATTTCGGACTGCTTACCGCGCTTTCCAACGCCCACGCATGGCAAGCGAAAGGAGCGGCACGGCCATGAAGCTCCACGAACACGCCGAATTCAACCAAGCGATCCTCGCCGCAGCTGAACACTTCAAGCCGAGAGGCTTGCGGGCCTCGTTCATCGAGGAGGACTACGCCGGTCACAGCGAGGACCACGATGTATGTGTTGATGACCAAGTGCCCTTGCTGACGGTAGTGCGAAACCGCTGAGCACACGAGCGTGAAGAAAACGCGGCGGCGATCGACCCGCAGGCAATCGACACGTGTATCTCTTCGTTCACTTCCGGCGGACTGGAGCTGTGGGGCGTGGATGGCCGAAGCCTGTCACGTTCCCGCCCGCTCTTCCGGCGCTACCGTCTCATGATCGTGCCCGTCGCCTTCCTTGTGGTCACGGTCGTCGCGCGCCTTCGCCATGCGCTCCTTGCACTCGCGGTGCCCGACGACATGGGCGTTGGCGGCCTCCCAACTAACTCAGAGGTGCACCCTCAAGCGTTCCGCAGTAACGAAGTGCCGGGGATTGGACTCGACGTCCTTAGAAGCTCCCTGATGCATCAGAATCGCGGCGAGGGCGGTGAGCCCTATCCCGGCAGTAACTCCGAGCAGTTCTTGCGGCTGGTCGGCATGTTCGACTCCTTGAGAAGACGGGCTCAGGCCGAGCCCTTGGGTGGTTCGCCGTCCTTGCCCCCGAGCGACGGGCGCGGGGGTGAAGGCGGCAATGGTAAATCAGGACTGGAAGGGATCGGAGGAGAGCCTGCCGGCGCGGCGGCTCCCGATGCCGCGGCCGCCGTGGAACCGGCATGAACCTCCAGCGGGCCGGTCTCGGGCTTTTCCCACTCCTGTGGCAGAGGCATCGGTTGGCCGCTGGGGTCCCATCCCGTGAAGATGCGGTAGAGGGCGGGCAACACCACCAGCGTCAGGAGCGTGCTGGAGATGAGCCCGCCGATGACCACCGTCGCGAGGGGCTTCTGCACCTCAGCCCCGGTGCCGTGAGCCAGGGCCATCGGCACAAATCCCAGAGACGCCACGAGGGCGGTCATCAGGACCGGACGAAGCCGCACGAGCGAACCTCGGATGATGGCGTCATCGCGGGCCAGGCCCTCGCGCCGCAACTGGTTGATGAACGACACCATCACCAGGCCGTTGAGCACGGCCACGCCCGAGAGAGCGATAAAGCCGACCGCTGCCGAGATCGAGAACGGCATGTCGCGGACCCAGAGCGCGATGATGCCGCCCGTGAGGCCCAGCGGCACCGCGCTGAAGACGAGTAGCGCGTACTTGATGCTCTTGAACGTCGAGAAGAGCAGCAGGAAGATCAGGAAGAAGCAGATCGGCACGACGATGGTGAGGCGCTCCTTGGCCGCCACGAGATTCTCGTACTGTCCGCCCCAAGTCAGCCACTGCCCGGCGGGAAGCGAAATCGCCCCCACGGCCTTCTCGGCGTCGCGCACGAACGAGCCGAGGTCGCGGCCGCGCACGTTGCACTGGACGACGATGCGCCGTTTGCCGTTCTCTCGGCTGACCTGGTTGCGGCCCTCGGCCACGTCGATCCGGGCCACATCGCCCAAAGGAATGAAGCCCATCTCCCGCGTCTGAACCAGCCCCGCCAGGCCCCCGCCGTCCGCGGCGCTGGCGAGTGCGCCGACCACGCCGCGCTCCTCGCCTGCGGGAAGCGGGATCGGCAGCCGCTCCAGGGCATCGATCCTGCCGCGGATCTCTTCGGGCAGTCGCACCACGAGATCAAACCGGCGGTCTCCCTCGAACACCAGCCCGGCTTCGGCCCCGCCCATCGCCGCCGCGACGACCTGCTGGATGTCGTGGATGTTCAACCCGTAGCGGGCGATCGCCGCGCGGTCGATGTCCACGGTCATGACCGGGAGCCCTTCGACCTGCTCCATCTTGGCGTCCGCAGCGCCGGGCACCGACTGCAACGCCGACAACACCTCCTGCGCCGTGCGAGCCATCGAGTCGAAGTCGTCGCCGTAGACCTTCACGGCGACATCACCCCTCACGCCGGAGATGAGTTCATTGAACCGCATCTGGATCGGCTGAGTGAACTCGTAGTTCTGACCCGGAAGAGCCCGAACGGTCAACTCAATGAGTTTGATGAGTTTGCCCTTGTGGCCTTCGAGCTTGGGCCCCTCCTCCCCCTCCTCGTGCCCTTCCTCGGAGTGACCCTCTGAGAGCCTAGAGATCGCTTCCTCCTTTTCGGCGATGAGGCTGTCCAATTCCGCCTCACTCCGCCACTGGTCTGGGGACTTGAAGATGACGAAAGTGTCGGAGATATTGGGCGGCATCGGGTCCGCCGCAAGTTCCGCGGTGCCGGTCTTTGAGAAGACGAACGCCACTTCGGGGAACTGGGACAGCGTGCGCTCCAGGTCGAACTGCATATCTTGTGACGTGGTGAGTGAGGTGCTGGGCATGCGCAGCGCCTGGAGCGCCAGGTCTTTCTCGTCGAGCGTGGGCACGAACTCCTGGCCCAGCCGCGTAAACAGCATGGCCGATCCAAGGAACGCGAGGAATGCCGCCCCGGCAATAATCCAACGGAAGCGCACCGAGAAGCGGACGGCGGGCTCGTAGGCGGCCTTGGCCCACCGGACCAGGAACATCTCTTTCTCCGTGACCTTGCCGCGGATCAGGATGGCAACCATCGCCGGGACGAAGGTCAGCGACAGGATGAACGCGCCGATGAGGGCAAAGATCACCGTCATTGCCATCGGGTGGAACATCTTTCCTTCGATCCCGGTCAGCGCCAGGATCGGGAAGTACACCGTCACGATGATCGCCTGCCCATAGACCGAGGGCTGGATCATTTCCTTCGCCGCGATCATGACCTCGTGCAGCCTTTCCTGGAGGTTCAGCACCCGTCCCTTGAGATGCTGCGCCTCGGCCAGCCGCCTCAAGCAGTTTTCGACGATGATGACCGCCCCATCCACGATCAGCCCGAAGTCAATCGCGCCGAGCGACATCAGGTTGCCGCTCACTTTGTTCTGCACCATGCCGGTGGCGGTCATGAGCATGGACAGCGGGATCGCGGCGGCGCAGATGAGCGCTGCGCGAATGTTGCCGAGGAGCAGGAGAAGGACGACGATGACGAGGATCGCGCCCTCGAGCAGATTTTTCTGGATGGTTTGGACGGTGGCGTCCACAAGCTTGGTCCGGTTGAGAACGGTTCTTGCTCTGATCCCGGACGGAAGGCTCTTCTGGATCTCCGCCATCTTTCTGTCAACGGAGGCCGCGACGGTCCGGCTGTTGGCCCCGATGAGCATGATGGCGGTGCCGACCACGACCTCTTCGCCGTTCTCGCTCGCCGAGCCGGTCCGCAACTCTCTTCCGACACCTACGCCGTCTGGAACCACGATGTCCCGGACGTAGATCGGAGTCCCGTTGCGGGTCCCCACCACGATCGTTGAGAGTTGGTCGATGTTCTCGATTCGCCCGGTCGCCCGCACCAGGTATGACTCGCCCTTGTGGTCGACATACCCGGCGCCGGTGGACACGTTGTTCTTCTCGATGGCGTCGATGACCTCGGAGAAAGTGAGTCCGTACGAGACGAGTTTCATTGGGTCTGGTTTGACGTGGTACTGCTTGACGTACCCGCCGATGGCATCCACGCCCGCCACGTCCTTTACGCCCTTGAGCTGCGGTCGGATGATCCAATCCTGCACCTCGCGGAGATAGGCCGCGAGTTCGACATCGGTCTTCAGACGCCGCCCCTCGGCGGAGAGGTACGAGCCGTCGGACTGCCACCCGACCTTTCCGTCCAGGATCGTCGCACCATTGCCGTGGGGGTGCTCGTACTCGACCGTGTACATGTAGACCTCGCCGAGTCCAGTGGCGATCGGCCCCATGATGGGGTCCACGCCCGGCGGCAGCGATTCCTTGGCCTCGCCCAGGCGCTCGCCCACCTGCTGGCGCGCGAAGTAGATGTTGACGTCGTCTTCGAAGACTGCCGTGACCTGGGAGAATCCGTTGCGTGAGAGCGACCGAGTGGACTGCAACCCGGGGATGCCGGCCAGTGCGTACTCGATGGTGAACGTCACTTGCTTCTCGACTTCGACAGGCGAGAGCGATGGGGCGATGGCGTTGATCTGGACCTGGTTGTTGGTGATGTCGGGCACCGCATCAATGGGGAGCCTCTTGAGCGAGTACACGCCCACCGCGGCGACCAGCGCCGTGAGTATGACAATGAACCAGCGGTTCTTGATCGAGAAGTGCAGGACGGCTTCAAGCATTGGGGGCCTCTTGAGTTGCGGCGAGTCGTTCAAGGGAGCAGGGTTGGGACGTATGGATCAATGCTCATGGGCGGCCGAACCCTTCCCGAGTTCGGCCTTCAGGATGAACGACCCCGCCTCGACGAACTTCTCACCCTCCACCAGGCCTGTCAGGACCGGCACGAGGCCGCCCACCGCCGGGCCGACGGTGAGCGCCCGCGTCTGGAATGTGTCGGGCTCGCCGGGCACCGGCACGAATACGGCCGGACCTCCTTCGACTGTCTGTACCGCCTCCAGCGGGACGGCGACTTGCGGCGTCGGTTCCGCGCCGCCCGGCTCCGCCGTGACAATCTCGACCTGGGCGAACATCCCGGGCCGAACCGCCCCGTTTCCGAGCGTCTCCCGGGCCACCTCGATGCGGACCTGAGCGGTGCGTGTGGTCGGGTCCACTACCGGCGCAACAAACGCCACGGTTCCTTCGTGCTTGCCGTTCACGTTCGAGCCGACCGTGATCCAGGCCCTTGCGCCGGGCGCGGTCGAGGGGAGTCTGGCCTCCGGGACATCTGCGAGCACCCAGAGCGTGCTCGTGTCCGCAAGCACCATGAGGGACTCTCGGTCGGGATTGACGAGTTCCCCGAGCGTGACCTCGCGCTGCACGACCTGGCCGCCGATCGCGGCCCGGATGGTGTAGCGAGGGGCGATCTCGCCGGTCGAGACGAGTTCGTTCACGGCACCTTGGTCCATCCCGAGCAGGTGCAGGCCATTCTCGGCGGCAAGGGCTGCCGCCTGCGCGAACTTGACATTTGCCACGGCGGCCTTGTATTCGGCCTCGCGTTTCTGCACCTCGGTCAGCGAAATGCCCTGCGACTGATCGAGCAGTCCCTTGGCACGATCCCACGCGGCCTTCGCCAGGTCCGCTTGTGGCACGGCGGTTTCCGCAGCCGTCCGCTTGAGCAGGAAGTCCGACTGCGCCTGACCGAGTTCGGGGCTCTCCACTACAAGGAGCGGCTCGCCTATGTTAACCTGATCACCGAGCCGCACGCGGATCTCGACGACCCGGCCCCGCACCAGCGAACCGACATGCGCCATCGCCTCGGTGTTGAACCCCACACGCGCAGGCGCTACGAACGTGGGCCTGAGCGCCCACAACTGCGCCTCGCCGACCTTGACGCCGTAGCGTTCGACGGCCTCACCGGTGAGCTTGACCTCGTCGACGTGCTCCTCGCCTGCACCGTGGTTGTGGCCGTCGCCGTCGGCGTGCTGATCCTTGGCGGCGGACGCGCCGTCGTCGTGGCCGTCTCCTTTCTGGTGCTTCTTGCAGGAGGCCAGTGGCCCGACGAGCGCAGCCACAAGCAGGAGGATGCCGGTTGCCTTGAGAAGGGAAGCGAGAGCACAGCGGGTCAGGTTTGTGTGGATCATGGCTTGGGTCTCCGGTCGGGGTGCGATCGGCAGCGTTCAGTGGTTCGGGGTGCGTGAGACGATGGGGGCGGGAGCGAGAGGGCCGGACGACACAGGCGTTGTGGGCTGAGTGGACGCCGGGGAATCGCCGATCGACGCGGCCACGCCCGGGCCGCCAACCGCCCGTTGCAACCGGATCAGCGCAATCGACATCTGCTGTTCGACTTCGATGGCCTTGGCGCGAGCGGCGCGGAGGTCCTGCTCGGCGAGGAACAATGCGGTCACGTCGGTTTGCCCCGCCAGGTAGGTATCCTCCGCCTGCTGTCGGCGCTGCTGCTGGAGCGGGACCAGCTCTGACTGGATGCGCCTGAGGTTGGCCGCACTGGCCTCGAGTGACTGGAACGCGACGCGAACCTCCTCCACGACCTTGCGCTTGGCCAGAGTCAGGTTATGGCGGGCTTCCATCTGCTGGGCCGACAGACGGGCTCGCCGAGCCTGACCCACGTCGAATACCGGGATGGGCGTCGAAACCGACGGGCCCATGGTCCAGTCGTCGTCGCGCTGCGCATCGAAGCCCAGGCCGAGTCCCTCCCACGGCAGGAGCCGTGCGAGGGCTGCGTCGTCGCCGAGCGCAGCGAGTTCCCAGGACACGGATCGGACCTCGGGCCGGTTCATGAGCGCGGCCACAATCCAGCGGGCCTCGGCGTTGGAGACCAGAGCGGGGGCTACCCACGGATCAACGCGCCACGCCGCCGCTCCAGAGGGTTCGCCGATCAAACGCGCCAGACGCAGGCGTTCCGCGGCGAGTTGTCTTTTTGCTTCCGCGATGTCAACGTCGAGTTCCACGCGCTGTGCCTCAAGCGTGGTCAGATCGCTACGAGTTCCCTCCTGTGCCTCCAAGCGCGCGCGGGCGATGGCTACGAGATTGTCGAGCAGAGCGCGGCGATCCGTGAGCACCGGCACCAGTGATTCCAGGGTTTGAACCGTGACGTATCGCTCTTGGACTTCTGCCACGGCATCAAGGGCTACGATGACTGCGTCGGCTGCGGCCTGACGGAGCCGATTGTCCGCCGCGCTGGCTTGGCGCGGGATCTTGAACATCTGAATCAGATCCTGTGCAAGCGACACCTCGATCTGCGGCTTGCCAGGCCCCCAGCGCAAGACGAAGTTGAGCACGGGATTCGGGAGAAGCCTTGCCTGATCGGCATCGGCCATCGCAACACGCACGCGGGCGAGCGCAGCTTGAAGTCTGGGATCGGTCGTCGCGGCTCGACGCACGGCATCGGCTAGCGTGAGAACGCCCTCTGCGATTGGGGCCTCATCCAGTACGCCACCGTCGGTGCGGAACTCGACGTCCTGGCTTAGGCCAATCGCTGCCGACACGGACACTTCAGCTTCGGGATATGGTCGGCTGGCAACGCAGCCAGCGAGATGAATCGAGCCTAGGAGCGTAGCGCATCGAGCAAGGAGTCGCTTCCTGCGCTGCCGCTCGGATGGCGTGGTGTACATGGGATGTCCTCCGAAGAATCACCGGACAACTGGCATAGCAGCATGTGGAGATCGGATGGCCAACGGCCATCAGAGGCCGCGCCCACAGCACGGGCGCAGTCATGGCTCATGCGCCATCCGAGCGGCAGCGCAGGACGCGATCCATTGTCTAGACGACCAGAATCACAGATCTCAATTGTCGGAGTGTGTCCGGCGGTGCCTTCGACTGCGCGGTGTCCAGCGTGATCTGATCTGGCGACCGCAGATCAAGGCTCATCGCGATGACTACAATAACCACAGAAGTCAGTGTCGGCGCATCGTCGCTCGAGCGGGGTGGTGCTTTGGCGACCTGATACTCACCGCTGATTGGCGTGTCATCGCATGGATGCGGCTGATCGCACTCATCCTTGTATTGCCCCGCGCCAATGCTACAACCGACAACACACTCACCACCCGCGCTCCGATTGCACGCCCACTCGATTCGAGACCCACCGTGCCCATCGCGGCACATCGTCAGGCCGCTTGCGAGCAGCGTGTTGCTCACCCCGAGCCAGAACAGGCAGAACCAAGCTACCAAAGGATTGAATCGGCCCAACTTCATCCGAAATGGTCTCTCATGGTCAAGTATATCATATCGCCACCGTCGAAACCTACGCTGTGACACGAACCGGTTCAGTATCACAACTAGCATCTCTGTTTCTAAGCGGGATGATAACACGTACGAGGACGCCTTGCCTGGCGCGGGTCGAGCCTGGCATCTCCCCCCCCCCCCCGCCGATGCTGAAAATGGCCAGATGTTAGCGCCTCGGTCTTTGTTGGGCCGATGGATATGAGTCTGCGACTTCAGCCAGCCGACCGCTCGCGCGGTATTGCCACCGATTCGCCCAGCAGAAAACCAGCGGGTGCACAACGAGTTCCACGAGGAAGCTGATGAGCAGTCCACCGATCGTCGGGGCCGCAAGGCCCATAGGAGAGGCCCTATCATCGTTTCTCTCACCAGCCGCTTCCCATCCCCATGTTGGTGTGTCCAAGCCCGAAGATCAACACGAAGACGAGGAACAGGACGACGAGCGTTCCGAGCAGCGAT
This sequence comes from Phycisphaerales bacterium, assembly GCA_050174775.1. Lineage (GTDB taxonomy): Bacteria > Planctomycetota > Phycisphaerae > Phycisphaerales > UBA1924 > CAYPGJ01. Next base: position 225,565 of record JBFXJP010000001.1, on the reverse strand, counting down.
AAGCCATTTCGGTGATTCATGCGGCACCTCTCGATGCGGTTCCCGCCGCGGGGTGTGAATCGTCCGTCGCGTCGCGGCGGACGCGCAGCAGCCGGGCGTTGATCGAGACGATGACTGTCGAGGCAGACATGAGCACGGCCCCGAAAGCCGGGCTGAGCACGACGCCGACGGAGTACAGCACCCCTGCGGCCAGGGGGATCGCGATGATGTTGTAACCCGCGGCCCACCACAGGTTCTGGACCATCTTGCGGTAGGTGGCGCGGGCGAGTTCCACGATCGCCGTGACATCCCTCGGATCCGAACGCACCAGGATGATGTCGGCCGACTCAATGGCGACATCCGTGCCGGCCCCGACGGCGATGCCCACGTCGGCCTGCGTGAGCGCCGGAGCGTCGTTCACGCCGTCGCCCGTCATGGCGACGACTAGTCCGCGAGCCTGGACCTCCTTGATCTTCTCGGCCTTCTGATCGGGCAGCACCTGGGCGAAGACTTCGTCGAGCCCCAACTCGCGCGAAACCCAGTCGGCCACCGCCTTGGCGTCCCCGGTGAGCATCATCACGCGGACGCCCATCTGCTTCAGGCGGTCGATGGCCTCACGGGATTCGGGGCGGATGACGTCGGCGAGCGCGATCGCGCCGACCAGCTTTTCGTCCACCAGCACATAGACAACGGTCTTTCCCTGCTCCGCGACGGCACGAACCTTATCGTGGTCGGTCGAGAGGTTGGCCTGCTTCAGGTACCCGGGGCTGACGACCTTCACGTCGGCGTCGTCCACCTGCGCCTCAGCCCCCTTGCCGGGAATGGCGCGGAAGTTCTTGGCGGTGGGGGCCTTGATTCCGCGCTCTTCGGCCCCGCGAACAACCCCCGCCGCGATCGGGTGCTCCGACTGAGCCTCCAGTGCGGCAGCGAACGTCAGCACCTTCGACTCGTCGAGATCCGCGAGAGGGATCACGTCGGTGACCCCGAACCGTCCCTCCGTCAGCGTGCCGGTCTTGTCGAACACGATGGCGTCGAGCCCCCGTGCTGATTCAAAGGCGCTCCGGTCCCGGATGAGCAGGCCGTTCCGCGCAGAGATCGCCGTCGAGACGGCGACGACAAGGGGAACAGCGAGCCCGAGAGCATGGGGGCACGCAATCACCATCACGGTGACGGTGCGCTCGAGTGCGTAGGCGAACTCCTTTCCGAGCGCCAGCCACGCGATCATCGTCACCGCTCCGACGCTGAGCGCCACCACGGTGAGGATCAGCGCCGCCCGGTTGGCCAGGTCCTGGGTCCGCGAGCGAGACTCCTGCGCCTTCCTGACCATCTCGATGACCTGGGCGAGATACGTCTCGTCGCCGGTCTTGGATATCTCCACGGTGATGGCGGCCTCTCCGTTCACGGCTCCGCCGATGACGCGGTCCCCTTCGCCCTTCTCGACCGGCTTGCTCTCGCCAGTGAGCATGGACTCGTTAACGCTCGTGTGACCCTCGACGATGGTGCCATCGGTCGGGATCTTCTCGCCGGGTTTCACCAGCACCTGGTCGCCGTGCTTGAGATCCGTGACCGGCACATCGCGAGTGCCCCCGGCCGCGACGAGGTGGGCCTCGGCGGGCATGAGCTTGACCAGCTTCTCAAGGGCAGAAGAGGCGCCCATCACCGACTTCATCTCGATCCAGTGACCTAGGAGCATGATGTCGATCAGCGTGGCCAGCTCCCAAAAGAACACCTCGCCCCGGACGCCGAAGACGACCACGCTGCTGTAGAAATACGCCACCGAGATCGCCAGCGCGATGAGCGTCATCATCCCGGGTTGTCGCTTGGCCAGTTCCTTGAACAACCCCTTGAGGAACGGCCAGCCGCCGTAGAAGTACACCACCGTGGCAAAGGCGAACTGGATGTAGCTGTCTCCCGTGAACCGCAGCGATTCGCGGAGGCCGAGCCACGACTGGATCATCGGGGCGAGAGCCACGACCGGCACCGACAGGACGAGACAGATCCAGAACCGCCGTCTGAAGTCGGCGACCATGTGCGCGTGGTGCGACTCATGCCCGCCGTGTTTGCCGTGGTCGCTATGGCTGTCATGGACTGGGTGCGCAGCGTGCCGCGGCGATTCTGCGCGTGCGGACGTGGAGGCTGTCTCGCGGTGGTGTGGGTGCGAGTCTGCCGCGCCGGAAGACTGCGCCGCACGATGGGAGTCATGAGTGGTGTGGTCATGGGGATGATCGGAGTGCATGGGTTACCTCCCTCGTCCGGCGCTGAGGTTGTACACCGCCGCCACCAGAGCACCGAACAGCCAGCCGAGGATGGTGATCTCAATCGTTCCCAGGACCGCCTCCCACCACGGCATGTCCCATCGCATGATGGGCTCCACATTCCAGCCGTGCATGATGCTGTTGAAGAACCGGACCACCGCGTCCTTCGGGGCCGTCAACATGACCAGCACGCACCCGAGGTAGAAGACGCCGCACGCGGTGCCAAGTGCGAGGCCAAGTCGCCTAATGCTGATGGTGTGCATGAGAGTCTCCTTGTGTGGGTTCAGGCTTGCGCGTGCCGTGGTCATGTCCTTGCGTCATGAACAGGTGGCACGCGAACATCAGGAGGATGGCGATGAACAGCGTGACACCCTCGCCGATGCCCAGAAGGGGCAGAAGGAAGAGCAACAGCAGCGGGAGTGTGCAGCCGAGGATCATTCTGAGGGCATGCTTCATCGGTGGTGCTCCTTCGCCGGCTCCGGCGTGTCGCCGTGACCGGACTTCATGAGGATCTTGAGGAAGCCGAGCGCTGGGTCCTTGGTCTCCGACGCCTGAAACACTCCCCAGTGGCGTCGCAGGTGCTCGCGCAGAAACGCAAGGATGTGTCCGAGCAGGATGACTTCGTAGTGCTTCGAGGGAGACTCGGACGGGAGCGAACCGAAGGCCACGAGGCGGACCCGGTGGCCGTGGGGGATCTTGGCCCGGCCGCGTCGGAGCAGGTCGAGGACCACGGGCTCGGCCTCGGCGGCGTCGCAGCAGCCGAAACGTGCGATCGCCGCGGCGAGAACGGCCTTGTCGATCGCGCCGCGGTTGAGAGCCGCACGCCCTTCCTTGACCTCGCCGATGATCATGTCCGGAAGTTCGGGGCGCAGATCAAGAGCGGGGTCGACAGGGAGCAGACCAGCATGCGCCTTGCGGGTGGGTCCGACCGGCTGGCCGAGCATGCTCGCGTGCCCGAACCGGAACGCCAGGATGTCCAGGTCCGTGGCGGCCTGATAACCGCCCGAACGCGCGGCCTCGACCACGGGGTACTCCGTGACCGTGAGGTAGCCGTTGACCCGCAGATACGCCTGCACGAGTGCCACTGCGTTGTCCATCGAAGCTCCTCCTTATCCGTGCGAGCTCTGAACGATCACGCCGTCCGCCGGGGCTTCCTGCTTGGGCACTGAGTAGCCCTTGAGGACGCCAAAGATCACCGGATAGACCAGCAGTTCGAGCAGGAAGCTCGTCGCCAAACCGCCGATCATGGGCGCGGCCAGCCGACGCATGGTGTCGGCGCCCGCACCCTCGGCCCACATCAGCGGGACCAGGCCGATGAACGTGGTCACGACGGTCATGGTCTTCGGGCGGATGCGCTGCACGGCCCCGTCGTGGATGGCCCACCACAGATCGTCCCGATTGCGAAGTCGGCCCTCGGCCTTGAAGCGGTCATGGCTGTTTTCCAGATAGAGCAGCATGACCAGGCCGGTCTCGGCGTCGAGACCCGCCAGCGCAATGACCCCGACCCACACCGCCAGCGACAGATTAAAGTCCAGCCAATAGACCAGCCACATCGAACCGACGAGGCTGAAGGGAACCGCCAGCAGCACGATCCCGACGCGCAGCCAACTGCGTGTGGCGAAGTAGAGCAGGAGCACGATGGCAATGGCGGCGAGGGGCACGGCAATGAGCAGCCTGGCCCGAGCCGCCTGCATGTACTCGTACTGGCCCGACCAGACGATCGAGTAGCCGGGCGGGAGCGGAACCCGCGCGGCGACGGCACGCTGGGCGTTCTGGACGTACGTGCCCACATCAATGCCCGCAATATCTACGTAGACCCAACTGGTCGGGCGGGCGTTCTCGCTCTTGATCATCGGAGGCCCGGGCCGCGATTCGATCTTTGCCACCTGGCCGAGGGGCACTTGAGCGCCCGAGGGTGTAGCCACCAGCGTCTGGCGGAGGTTCTCGACGCTGTCCCGCAGTTCGCTGGGGTAGCGCACGTTGATCGGGTATCGCTCGAGTCCCTCCACGGTGGTCGAGACGTTCATGCCGCCTACGGCGCTCATGATCACGTCCTGGACGTCGCCGACGATCAGCCCGTACCGCGCGATCGCCTCCCGATCGACCCGGATATCGAGGTAGTGTCCACCCACGCTCTTCTCGGGGAAGGCGCTCACCGTGTACGCCCCGGTTCCCTCGGCGGTCTTAAGCACCTGCGCGATCTCATTCGAGAGTCCGGCGAGTGTGGCGAGGTCGGGGCCGAGCACCTTGACGCCGATCGGCGTCCGGATGCCCGTCGAGAGCATGTCAATGCGTGTGCGAATCGGCATGGTCCAGGCGTTGGTGAGGCCGGGGATCTGGACAACCTCGTTGAGCCCAGGCACGTGCGTGCCGTCGGCCATCTCGTAGCCGTAGACAAGCTCGTCAACGTTGATCGGGCGGAGTCCCGGCCAGATCCGTCGCGGGATGGCCGCGAGCCAGTCGGGCCAACCGTCGTGGAACCGCGGCACGGTCACGGTGCGCCAGAGTTCCTTGTCGCGCCGCAGCGTGATCGTGGTTTCCAGCATGCTCAGCGGTGCGGGATCGGTTGCTGTTTCCGATCGCCCGACCTTTCCGAAGACGCTCTGTACCTCCGGGAACTGGGCGATGAGCCGGTCGGTCTGCTGAAGGAGTTCCTTGGCCTTGGTCACGCTCAGCCCCGGGTCGGTCGTGGGCATGTAGAGCAGGTCGCCCTCCTCCAGCGGCGGCATGAACTCGCTGCCCAGCCGGCTGATGGGGTAGAGCGTGGACGCCAGGAGCAGACCGGCCAGCGCGAGCGTCAGCCAGCGGTACTGCATAACAAAGCGGAAGAACGGGTCGTAGACCCGCTGAAGCACTCGGCTGAAGAGATTACGCTCCTCGGAGATGATCCTTTGCGGCATCAGGGCGATCGCCGCGAACGCTGCCCATCCAACGACCAGCCACACGCGCCACCGGTCGAGCGCGCCGAGCGGCACCAGCGTGAGGAGCGCGGCGGGGACGCCGATCGCGAGCGCGCAGGTCGTCCACCGGAGGCCACGGCTCCACGAGCGCGGGATGGTCCGCTCGCTGACGAAGTAGACCATCAGGACGGGGATGATGGTGACCGCGAGGATCGCACCGGATGCCATCGCGAAGGTCTTGGTGAAGGCGAGCGGTTTGAACAGCCGCCCGGACTGCTCGCCGAGCACGAAAATCGGCAGGAAGCTCACGGTGATGATGAGCAGGCTGAAGAAGAGCGTGGGTCCAACCTCCCGTGCCGCCTCGCTCATGATCTGGACCCGCGTGCGCGGGGCGAGTCCTTCGGCGATCCGGTGTTTCTCGTGCTCCAGGTGCTTGTGGGCGTTCTCGACCATCACGATCGAGCTGTCCACCATGACGCCGATGGAGATCGCGATGCCGCCGAGGGACATGATGTTGGCGTTGAGTCCCAGCAGGTGCATGATCGCGATCGTGGCAAGAACACCCGTCGGAAGCACGAACGCGGCCACGAACGCGCTGCGGGCGTGCAGGAGGAAGAGGACGATGACGATGGAGACCACCGTGATCTCTTCGATGAGCGTGCGGCTGAGCGTTGAGACCGCGCGGCCGATGAGATCGCTGCGGTCGTAGGCCACTTCGATCGCGACGCCCGGCGGCAGGCCCTTCTCCAGGTCGCGCAGCTTGTCCCGGACGCGCTCGATGGTCCGCTGGGCGTTCTCGCCGAATCGCATGACGACCACGCCGCCGGTGGTCTCGCCCTGGCCATTCCACTCGGCGATGCCGCGCCGGATGTCGGGCCCCGCGCGGACCTGGGCGACATCCGAGAGGTAGATGGGTGTGCCCGAGGGCGTCGCGCCCAGCGCGATCTGACGGAGCTCGTCGAGCACGCGGTCACTCCGGAGGCGGGAGAGAGGCTCGCCGCGCTCCCGTGCCGTGGCTGCCTCGTCGGGCGTGAGTGTTCCGAGGTAGCCCAAGCCGCGGACCATGTACTCGGTCTCGCTCAACTCGAGCAGACGCCCGCCGACATCGACATTCGACCGCTGGATCGCCATCTTCACCTTGGAGATGGGAATGCCGTATGCCCTGAGTTGAACAGGGTCCACGACGACCTGGTATTGGCGCACGAAGCCGCCGATGGACGCCACCTCGCTCACGCCCGCGACCGACGTGAGCTCGTAGCGCAGGTACCAGTCCTGAAGGGAGCGGAGTTCCGAGAGATCAACCGAGGAGTGGACCAGGGGGCTGCCGTCGAGCGGGCAGACGTCGTACCCTTTCACCAGTTCGATGCGCTCCAATCGATTGCGGGCTTCGGGCGGCGCCTCGTCGAGCGATTCGTACCGGCGGTTCTCGCGCCGATCGGCCCACACAGCCTTGCCTTCAGGGAACAAGCGAAGATGAACGAGGCGTGCGTGAGCGGCAGCAGGTGCGTTGTCGGCCGACTCATACCAGCGGTCAGTATCCGGATCGTGCCACTGCCCCTGTGGGTGCTTCGGGCAATACCGACCCGTCGTCAGCACGTACTGGAACACCCAGCCCACACCAGTGGCATCCGGACCGAGCTGGGGGCTCGCGCCCGCAGGCAAGCGGTTGGCGACGGTGCTGAGCTGTTCGAGCACGCGGCTCCGCGCCCAGTACAGGTCGGTCCCATCCTCGAAGATGATGTACACGAAGCTCGACCCGAACATGCTGTAGCCGCGCACGACCTTGGCGTACGGCACGGCGAGCATGGCGGTCGTGAGCGGGTAGGTGACCTGATCCTCGATGATCTGCGGCGCCTGGCCCGGGTACTCGGTCCGGATGACGACCTGGACGTCCGAGAGATCGGGGATGGCGTCAACCGTGATGCTGCGGGTGGCGTAGATGCCCGCGGCGACAACGACCGCGGTCAGCAGCGCGACCATGAGGCGGTTGTGGATGCACCAATCGATGAGCCGTGCGATCATCGGCCGCCCTCCTTGTCGAGGCGGCCCTTGATGCTCCCGCAACGGAGCATGCCGGGGTCGTAGGGATTACGGATCTCCTCACCGCTCTGAAGCCAGTGCTCCTTGACCATCGGGCAGTAGGCGTGGAAGATGCCGACATCACGGGGCGACGGTGGCACAACCTCGGCGATGACGAGCAGGGCGTTGGAGATCGTGGCGAACGATGAGCGCAGCGAGTCGAGGTCGTCGCCGGGGCTCTTGAGCGCGTCGCGGATCTGCATCGCCGCGTTGCCGGCGGGTCCGGGAAGAGCGATCAGGGCGGGGAGACTCTGCCCGATTCGTCCGAGGCTCGTTCCTGCCCCGGCCGCGTCGTCCTTGGTGAGTTGGTCCTGGGCGGCGAGGTAGGCATCCAGCACGGCCGCCATCGCATCGCGGGATTCCGGTGACGACTGTTGCGCTCCGGGTGGCGAAGGCTGACGCTCTAGAGGACCCGGCGTTTCGGCCGGCGAGGCGCCTGTGGATGGCAGAGCCTCGCGGCGGTCGAAACACTCCAGCATCGTGGAGCCGAAGAATGGATTGCGCACCGGCCCCGCCGGCTGGAGCCAGATCGCGCCGCCCTGCCCCTCATGGAACATCGGGCAGTGCAGCGATTGGACGCTGGTATCGAACGACGGCGGCACGCCAGTTGAGCGCAGCAGTTTGTCGAGGGCCACACCCAAGTCCGCGAAGAGTTCGCGTGCGGACGGCAAGTCTTTCGCCGTGGCTATCTCGAGGGCCTTGCCGCGCGCGACCGCGGCCTCGGTGTGCTGGTGCCAGAAGTGCTCGTGCCCGGGGATCGGGACGCCGATCGCCCGGTCAAACGCAGCGGCGAGCGCCCGCGCTGGTTCGGCAAGATCTCGCGCCGAGTCGCTCGAAAGCCGCTCGCCGATCGTGAAGTAGGCCCGCAGCGCATCAGAGAGCCCGTCGCTCAGCGGCCTGGGAAGAACCGTCAGTTCGCTGCCACCCGCAACCGCCACTTGGGCGGCCTGCTCCGAGGCCAGGTCGCCCCGGATCATCTTCGCGAGCGCTTCCCGGACACGGGATTCGCTGTCCAGGAGGAACTGCCCGGACGTCACGACCAGTTCCCCGGGTTTGAGGCCGTCGAGAACTTCGACCTGGCCGCCGCCGGTCTCGACGCCCATGCGCACCTGCCGGGGCTCGAACTTCCCTTCGCCGAGGCTCACGAAGGCGACGCTGCGCTCGCCCGTGCTCATGACCGCCGCGCGCGGCACCAGCACGGCCTCACGTTTGAGCGTGCTCTGGAGTTCGACGGTCGCGAACATCCCGGGCTTGAGCAGCCCCGTCGGGTTCTCAAACTCCAGCCGCACCTGCACCTCGCGCGTGCGCGTGTCCAGGTACGGGTAGATGTAAACCACCTTCCCCTCGAACGTCTGGCCAGGGATGTAGGGCAGCGACATCACGGCACGCTGGCCCTCGGACACGTACGGAAGCTGGGACTCATAGAGCGTCACCAGCACCCACACGCGGGACAGGTCCGCCAGGCGGAACACCTGCATCCCGGGGTCGATCTTCATGCCCTCGTTGGCGTGCTTGGCGATCACGACGCCCGTGAACGGGCTGAGCACCGTCATCGTCCGTGACGGCTCTCCGGCCTTCGCCAGCGCCTCGATCTGTTGGGGCGTGATGTCGAGGAGTTCGAGCTTGGTGCGTGCCGACTCCACCAGGTCGAGTGTCGGGCCACTTCGATCCCCGGAGCCCGGCCGCTGGGTGCGCAGAGCGAGCAGGTACTCCTCCTGCGCCTGGAAGAGCGCCGGCGAGTACACCTCGAAGAGCGGCTGGCCCTGCTCGACGGGCGCGCCCACGTAATCGACGTGGAGTTTCTCGATCCACCCCGCAACTTTGGTGTTCACGTCGCGGACCCGCGTCTCGTCGTACTCCACCGTTCCGACCGTCCGGATGGCGCGGGTGAGCGGCCCCTCGGTGACCGGATCGATGCGCACCCCGATGCTCTGTACGACGACCGGGTCGATGCTCACCTGGCCCGTGAACTTGGCCGGGTCCAGGGGCGTCAGTTTCATGTGGCAAATCGGACAGTCACCCGGCTTGGGGAGGATCACCCACGGGTGCATGCCGCAGGTGTAGTACTGCGTTGCAGCGGAGGCGCCGCTCTCGCCGCCAGCGCCCGTGTGATCGTGGCCCGCGTCAGCGGTTGAGCGAGTGACGCGCGCAGCGACATCCCGCCCGGCGCTGGCGATGCGGCCGCCAAACTTCGTGCCGAACCACGCCGCGACGATCGCAACGACTACGAAGGCCGCGAGCAGCCACCAAGGCATGGCACGTGGCGGCCGGGGGCTCGGAGGGGGCGCCGCCTTCTGTCGCTGCTCGCTCGACGCGGGCTCGGGCTTTGCGCCGCTGGTCGGGTTGGGTGTCATCGGGCGGACTCCTTATGGTGTGTATCTGGAGCGCCGTTGGACGATGGGAGCTGTCTGGCTGGTTGCACATCGCCCGTGTGCCGATCGATGTCGGCTCCGACGGCCTGCTGCAGGTCGGCGAGCGCCTGCTCGACGGCGGCCGACACCTGGTGCTCCATGACCTGGTAACCGAGGAGCTTCCTCCAGTTATCGACCAGCACGAGGAAGTCGCCGGCGCCGGTCCGGTACGTCGCGGCAGCCGCCTCAACGGCCGCGCGGGCGTCAGGGATCACCTGCGCGCTCAGGAGCCTCAGGACTTCGCGCTGCGACTCGAGCCTGAGCAGGGCATCCTCGACGCGGAAGGTGACGCGGTTGCGCTCGGCGGCGAGTTCGGAAGCGGCTTCGAGCCGGCCGAACATGGCCTCGCGTTCCGCCGCGTCGTACTTCTCCGTCCAGATTGGGAGGTTGATTCCGAATCCCACCCACCACTGGTCCTGGCCATTGGCGGCGGGAGAGAGCCCGTCGTTATCAACGGCGTTGTACGAGAGGCTCACCGTCAGGTCGGGCCAGCGGTTGAGATTGGCCAGGCGCTGCTGCTGTTCGAACTGGGTCATACGCTCGGCGATCCGCCCGAGGGCCGGGTTGACCTGGACCGCCCGGGCAAGGAGTGCGTCGCGGCTGACCACGATGTCGTGTTCGCTCGGCAACGTCGGCTCCGCGAGCGGCTGCGACCGAGGCGCATCGATCATCTGGCGGAGCATCGCGGCCGCCGTATCGCGGCGCTGCCCGAGCACGACCAGCTCCGAATCGAGGTTGCCGAGTTCGGCGGCCGCGCGGAGCACATCCTGTTGATTGCGTTGCCCGGCACGAAACTGCGCGTCGGCCACATCGCGGAGTTGGAGCAGCAGCGATCGACTCGCGCGCGTTGTCTCGATGGCTCTCGACACAAACGCGAACGTCCAATAGGCCCTGCGGGTGTCGGCCACGACCTGCAGCTTGACCTGCTCCAGTTCGGCCCTCGCCTGCGCGGCCTCAAGGGCGGCGATGCGGCCCCGAGCGTCGAGTTTCGAGGGGAAGGGCAGCCGCTGGCTCAGCGATGTCATCAATCCGACCTGACCCGCGGCGGTCTCGGCCATGTCGCCGATCGGGGCGACGGTGAACATCGGGTCGTCGAGGCTGCGGGCCTGCGTCTCGCGCTCGGAGACCCGACGGACCTTGGCTTCGGCGGCCAGGATCGCGGGGTTGCGAGCCACCGCCAAGGTGACAAAGTCCTCGGCGGACCGAAGATCGGCGATTTCCTGGCTGCACACATCGGCGGCCGAGCGTGGCTCCAATTTTGATCGCCAGTCCTCCGCCTGTGTCAGTCGCAACCGCCAATCGCGATCAAGAGGCAACTGCTGTCCGGCGCAGCCAGCAAGCACCAGGAGGCACCCGATCCACAGCGGAAGCCGCCATGTTCTGGGCGTTATAGCGGGACGCGGGAGCCAAAGGGCCGTCGCGGAGTTGTGTGGGGTTGATGTGAACAAGTGCATGGGGATCTCCGGTGCAGGCGAGCGAACGGCCGCGGCAAGAACCCCCTTGTCGATCGTGCCGCAGTTGAGAACAGCGCGCCATTCCTTGACCTCGCCGATGAACATGTCCGGCAGGTCGGGGCGCAGATCAAGGGCGGGATCGACAAGCAACGAAGTGGAGTGCGGCGTGCCCGCCTGTGTCACAGCCTGCCCCTGCACAGCGGCGCGTCCGAACCGAAACGCCAGAATGTCGAGGTCCGTCGCAGCCTGGAATCCGTCCGCGCGCAAGGCCTCAGTCACCGGGTACTCGGTGACAGTCATGTACCGATTAACCCGCAAATAGGCGTGCCCGAGCGCGACGGCGCGGTCCATGGTGCTGCCTCCTCAGCGCTGCCCCGCGTCCGCGGCAGGGGCGCGCCGACGGTGGGGCGAGGCCGGATGCGTGTGGCTAGAAGGCGATGCGAAAGCCGATCACGAACTGAACGTTGTCCACCGACTCGCCGTTGCGGCGGCCGATGTCCGCAGTCGCACCGAGAAGCGAGGTGTACCGGACGCCGACGTACGGCGCGAACTCGCGTGCGAATTCGTACCGCAGCCGGAACTCAAGACTGACGTCGTTGAAGCCGGCGCCGAGGCCGTAGTCGGGCACGTCCTGTGCGGAGACATTGACTTCAGCGCGAGGTTGCAGCACCAGGCGCTGCGTCAGGTAGAGGTCATAGGAAGCGGTGATGTTCGCCAGCACATCACCATCGTCGGTGAGATACAGAGCCGGCTCAATGTCGAACTTGAGCGGCGCAAGACCCTGCGCTCCAAGCACCAGCGAGGCGCGGTCTTGCGAGTCGTCGGACGCCCACGTCCGGTCGTAGCGGATCCCGGCCTGCAGGTACCAGAATGGGCTGATAGGTTGGGCGTAGAGCAGCTGGATGTCGGCGTCGCTTTCACCCGAGTCGCTCAACGAGACGTCGCCGTCGCTCTTCCACCAGAACTTGTGGTCATCGTTCCCGATCCAGCCCTGAATGTCCCATCCGAGCTGGTCGGGCTTGTCGTCCGAGAGCCGGTACTCCAGCAACTCGAACAGAGTGAAGGAGAGCGTGGGGTTGTCATGGATCGGCGGAGGCCACGAGTTGGGAGGGCCCGAGGCGGCGCTGTCGAGCGTCTGTTCAAGCGACGCCCCTTCGGGGAGCGGCGGACTGTGCTTCGAGTCGCGCTCCTGCTGCGCGCCGTGTCCCGGGGGGCTTTTCGCCGCGGGCGCCGCCTCGCGACTGGGCGGACTATCGGGCGGACTTGCGCCGTGATCCGCGTGCTGGCCGAGCGCAGGCGGAGCCGCCGACCACACGCACACCACGACCGAAACGCTCCAGGCCCGTCGTTTCATCGGACCACCTCCTCATCAAGCGAACGAACGACCGCAACCGTGCGGAACATCCCCATCTCCATGTGGTAGAGGAGGTGGCAGTGGAACGCCCAGCGCCCCGGTGCGTCGGCGGTGATGTCGACGGTCAGGAGCTCACCGGGCTTGACGCTGACCGTGTGCTTCCGCGGATTGGTGTCGAGCGTGCCGCCGGCGTAGAGGTCCATCCACATGCCGTGGAGATGGATGGGGTGCTCCATCATCGTGTCGTTGATCATGTTGATCCGGAGCCGTTCGCCGTACACGAAACGGATCGGGTCGGCCTCGGAGTACTTCTTCCCATCGAAGCCCCAGATGTAGCGCCGCATGTTTCCTGTGAGGTGGAGGTCGAACTGGCGCTCAGGCGCCCTCCGGTCGGGCGGCGGGCGCAACGCGCGGAGGTGCGCGTACGTAAGCACGCGCCAGCCGTCGCCGCCGAGGCCGATCCCCGGCTCGGCGAATCGACGCGTGGGCATCATCGCCGTCATGGACGAGGCCGGGCCGTGACCCTCGGGGCCGTGCATGACGGAGTCGGGAAGGCCCTCGGTCGGCAGGGGCCCGGCGGCGAGCGCGGCGTGATCGCCGCCGTGAGGCGACATGCCGGGCATGCCGGTCGCGTCGCGCTCCTGTGGCGCTTCGTTGCCATGCCCGGACGGTGACCCGGCGGACATGGCGTCCATGCCGCCCTCGGGCTTCATGGCGTGCATGCCAGCCATCCCCATATCCGCCATCGTGAGCATCGGGCGGGGGCGCCCGGCGGGGATCGGAGCGCTCTTGCCCTCACACGGAGCGAGCGTTCCGCGCGCAAAGCCGCTCCGGTCCATGGTCTCCGCAAACAGCGTGTACGCGCGGTCGTCGGGCATCCGCACGAGCACGTCGTAGGTTTCGGCGACGGCGATGCGCAGCTCATCCGTCTCGACAGGGCTCACCAATTGGCCGTCCGCGGCGACAACGGTCATCACCAGCCCGGGGATGCGGAAGTCGAAGTAGGTCATGGTCGCGGCGTTGATCAGCCGAAGACGCACCGACTCGCCCGGGCGCGCGGTCGCCGTCCAGTTCTCCGCGGGGGAGCGGCCGTTCATGAGGTAGGTGTACGCGACGCCCGTGATGTCCGCGATGTCCGTCGGGTCCATGCGCATGGCGTCCCATTCCAGTCGCTGGGCGATGGAGTGCACCAGACCGTGGCGTTTCGCATCTGCAGACAGATTGGCCACCGTGGGGCGCTGATAGTTGAAGTAGCTCTCGAACTGTTTGAGCTTCTTGAGCACGGTGTAGGGGTCGCGGAACATCCAGTCCGAGAGGACAACGACGTGCTCTCGGTCATGCACAAACGGCTCGGGGTTCGTCGGCTCGATGATCAGTCCGCCGTAGTGACCGAGCTGCTCCTGAAGCCCCGAATGGCTGTGGTACCAGTAAGTGCCGTGCTGTCGGACGCGGAACCGGTACGTGAACGTCTCGCCCGGTCGAATGCCGGCGAAGCTAACGCCCGGAACTCCATCCATCGTGGGCGGCACGATGAGACCGTGCCAGTGGATCGAGGTATCTTCTTCGAGCTCGTTTCGGACGCGGATTTCGACGTTCTGACCCTCACGCATTCGAAGCGTCGGACCCGGGATCGCCCCATTGATCGTGATGGCGCGAGTCGTCTTCTGCCCGTCGACCACTAACGGGGGCGCGCCAACGACTAACTCGAGGGGGCCGGCGTCGGGTACATCGATGATGCCTGGCCAATGCGGGCGTGTCGCCGAGACGACGCCTGCTCGCGACCGCAACAACGGTAACGCACCGCTGGCCGCGGCGGCGGTGGCAAGGAACTCTCGGCGCGTGAAGTCGTTCATGGAAGCGTCCTCAGTCAGCTGGCTTCAGGGGCTCAACGCTCGCGCCGTGTGCCGCCGGCGCGAATGGTCGCTTGGAGACTGGATCGCTGGCCCGTTGATCGTCGCGGCGCAGTTCGTACGCGATGCTCAGGCTCAGCACCGTGCGAATCACGATGACCGCGCCGAGTACGCCCATGCCTTCGAGGGTCGGCGTGACCACCGTCTTGAGGATGTCCGCCGCGATCAGGAACTCGAGCGAGAGCACCAGGCGCTCGGCGAGGCGAAGACGCACGGCGGTGGTGCGCTCCGCCAGATGCCGCCGGAACGCAGCGACTCCGAGCTCCACGGCACCGGCAAGGACTGACCCTGCGATCATGAAGGCAGCGACGCCCTCGATAAACCGCACAGTGATGGCGATGACTGGTTCGAGCATCGTGCGTGCACCTCTCGGCTGCTAGTGGTGCTTGTACCAACCGACGGCCCTGACATCGTTCCAGGAATTCGTCTGGTGGCAGAGGAAGCACTGCGACACGTCCGCGTGCTCAACGCCGGCCACCTTCTTGGAGACCATGTTGAAATGCATCATGTAGTGGCTCGGTGGAGCCTCGTGGCATTGGTTGCAGTCGGTCGAGAGGGGAGAGGGATGGCGGAACCCAGGAACCGTCCACCCGCCCCGCGCGGCGCTGGTCGCATGGCACGAAGCGCAGTCCGTGCCCAGAAGCGTGCGGTGCGGGTCCTGGCTGGCATGACATGCATTGCAGCTCAGAGCCGTTTCCCGCGGTGTAATGCGCGGATGTGGGACGGGAAGGGCGTCAAGCGATGCCGCTTTCGCAAGTAGCGTCGGCGGGCTCTTGCGCGCGCCCAGACTTGCCAATACCGAGTGGTCCATCGTGATCGGCCTGTTCGCAACGCCCCTGTGCTCGACGTGGCAGCCGCGGCAATCTCCCGGCGACGCGCCGAGGTCCGCGTGGAACGCCGTTGACTGCTTCATCAGGAGTGGTTGGTTGGTCGCGTGGCACGCGACGCACCTGTCGGCGGTGGGGCCGATGTACGGCGCGTGGCACGCCTCGCAGTTCGACGCGAGGAAGGCATGCCCGGCGGACAGCGGCCTTGGCGCCACTATCGCCTGCCAGCCCGGCACCGACGACGACCCGCGCTCGTGCGAGAGGAACGGGAGCGCTCCGGCGAAGCCGAGAGCGCCGAGCGTGAGGCCGGCATAGACGAGTTCGATTCGTTTCATTGCAGCCACCGAAGCCCGAAGTACACACCCGACCAGACGTGGATGCCCAAGAGCCCGTACATCACCACCGAGAGCAGGATGTGGACGACGATGAGGTACGAGAACCAGCGATTCATGAGCTCGTGCGTGCGGATGGAGTACTCGAGGTCCGCGACACTCGCGGCCAGATTGATGACCTGCCCCCGGGGGCTGTCAGGGGCGAACCACACGCCCAGTGAAGCAAGCCCCGATGTCAGCAGCGGCACTCTGGAAGGGTGCCTGGCGTCCGCGGCGCCGCTCTCAATGACTCCCCACGCGTTGTCGAGGTCCCCGCGGGCGGTCTGCAACAGGTTCAGCTTGTCCTTCAGGTCGAGGCTGACAAAGGGGACCAGGTAGCGAAGAACAACGCCGCTCACGACAACAAGCAACATCGCCGCGATGAGCGCAATGCCCAGCGGGCTAGCGTATTTGTGCCCCGTGTGGATGAGCGCAAGCAGCGCCCCCACGATGCCCGTGTAGATGTGGATCGACAGCCACGCACGCAGCGAAAGACGCGTGGTGAGGCGTGCCCGGAGGAATCCGATTCGTTTGGCGGCGGCGTACCCAAGGGGGACAAGCATCAGCGCGGCCCCCAAGATCCCGAAGACCGCGCCGAGGCCGCTGCCCGCGAAGTCCGGCGAGACATGCAGCAGGAAGCCCAGCCAACCGAAGACCAGCACGATGAACAGGCCAACCACAATGAGCCGTTCCGGGTTCTTCATGGCTACGCCTCCACCGTCACTTCTGTAGTCGGCTTCGCCTGACACGCCAGGATGATGCCCCGCTTCTTGTCGTCTTCGTCGAGCGCATCCTGGACCTCCTGTTCCACTGCACCGGAGGTCATCCTGACCTTGCACACGCCGCAGGTGCCGATGCGACAGGAGTTGTCGATGGCGATGCCCAGGGCCTCGGACAGCTCGAGGATCGTTTGCCCCGGCCGCGTCTTCGCCGCCTTGCCGCTCGTTGAAAAAGTCACCATGGGGCCGGTCGCGATCGACTTCGGGACGGCTGTCGTTCCGGGCGCGGCGGGAACGGGCTTTACGGCACCGAACTGCTCGCTCTTCATGTTCTCGGCCGGCACGCCGAGCTCGGCGAGCATCGACTTCGCGGCGTCCATCATCGGCATCGGGCCGCAGACGTGGACGCGGCGAGAAGCAAGGTTGGGCACCGCTGCGGTCAGCAGTTCCTTGTTGAGCCGCCCCCGCGGCCCCTTCCAGCCGGGGCCTGGACTGGACATCGTGACGATGAGGTGGAACTTCGGGTTCTGGCGCTCAAGGGACGCCAGTGGCTCAGCGAAGATCAGGTCGCCCTCGGCGCGACAAACGTAGATGAAGTAGATGTCTCCCGGCCACGACCGCGCGGTGAGATACCGGGCGATGCTCATCATGGGCGTAATGCCGACGCCGCCCGACACCAGCACGATGCTGTCAGCCTCGACACCCGTGAATGTGAAGGCACCGACGGGCCCGCCGGCCTGGATCTCGTCTCCGACCGTGATGAGGTCGTGGATGTGGCGGGAGACGGCCCCCCGGTCCTCACGCTTGATCGTCAGTTCCACAAAATCGCGCTCGTGCGGCGATGATGAGATCGAGTAGGAGCGGTTCATCCGGGCGCCGCCGATGGCAAATGCGACGTTGAGAAACTGCCCGGGGATAAAGGTGAAGGGCAAGGGCCGACCATCGGGCGAGCGGAGACGGTAGGTGCGGACGGCTGGTGTCTCTTGGACGACACTCTCGACGCGGAGCCGACCCATCCACTTGGCCGTCAAGGGCACCGCGTGGCTTCTGGTGCTCGCGGGTGCGGGGGGTGGTTCTGATGCGCTCGTTGGCGCCGTCGACTTCTCAGGGCGGGGAGCAGAGGGCACGGAAGTGTCGGCGCGCGGCGTCGGTGAGCCGGTCGATAATGGCGGTGGCCCCGGGCCGCCCCGCAGGGGCGGAGACGAGCCCGGCGGCGGCGATCGATCGTCGGGGTCGATGCGCTTGAACAGCGCTGCGGCGCGGCGCATCTTGAAGAAGTACAGGCCCAGCATGATGACGGCGAACCCGATGAGCAAGGCCATCGTGAACAGGTGCAGCGGCGAGAGCCCGAGGCCCGATCGGGTGCCGTGGCTCGTGCTCGGAGCGGCGATGCCCATCTCGCGCTTGAACCACGAGATCGCAATCTGACGCGGCTCGCGCCCTTCTGTCAGAGCGCGGTGCGCCGACACGCCGCTCTCGAACCGGGCGAGCCCCTCGCGAATCTTCCCGTTCGCATCCTGCATGGCCGCGTAGTCATTGATGGGCGCTGCACGGAGCAAGGCGTCGAGAGCCTCGGCCATCAGCGCCATGCCGCTCTGCATCCGCTCATGAGCGGCCCTTTGGACTTCGTCGCGTCGGCCCGGCGGCAGCTCGGGCAAGTCCATCAAGGACGGGTACAGCGCCTTGGGCGCGGGGACACCCATGCTCCGCATCATGTCCCCCATGCCCTCCATCATCCCAGCTCCGGTCTTGCCCTCAGACGGCCCCGGAACTCCGGAAGGAGACGCCTGTTGTCCGGCCTGCTGCGGATGGTGCTTTGCGTGCTCCTCTGGGCTCACCTGCGCGGCGGCCGGCCACGCGCACGCGAGCGCCATCGCGATTGGCAACAACGGGAAACGTGCTCGATTCATTGTTTCTGTTCCTTCGACGCCTTATGTGCACGGCGAATCACCTCGTCGCGCTGCCACTTGCAGGCATTGGCGATTTCCACGAGCCGTCCCGCCGCGAGTCCGCCAATGAAGTAGACAGCGATCATCGCGTATTGGCCCGCGTTTCCGAGCGGCGAGTCACGCCACGACCACACTAGGTGTGCCGCATAGAGCACGCTTGCCGCGGGTGCGGTCGCTGCGCCGCTGCGTGTTGCGAAGGCGGACGCGCCGACAAGGATGGGCAGCAGGAACATGCCGCTGAGGATGATGTGCAAGCCGTGCACGGCGTGGGTGCTGCACGTGGCCAACCGAAAGTGCGCCGGGGCGACGGTTGTCGTCCAGACGATCACGCTGCCCAAGTTAACTCGCGACTCGGCGCCCATGCGACAATTCCTCAGTCGACTTCGAGCACGCGGTTCATCGTCCCGTGCGGGTTGGCGACGCACCCAGGGCAGTCGTGGTAGGGCGTGTCACGGCCGGGTTCGCAGCACCACAGTCCGTCGATGATGAACTTGTACTCGTATCGCCCGGGCGGAAGGTCGAGCGTGATCCTCCACGAGGAGCCGTCCGAACTGGGCGACAGCGGGTGTGACTTGGGGTTCCAGTCGTTGAAGGTTCCTGCAACGAACACCTCCTTGGCGTCAGACGCCTCGGTGTGAATAGTCGTCCTGTTTACGGCGGACTGCGTTCTGGTCTTGGTCATTGGTCTGCTCCTGAATGGTGAGTCCGTGGCCAACCAATACGACTACATGTCGCTCATACCACCGTTGGCACCGCCCATTCCCGGCAACGCGCCGGGCTGAGTGGGGACGAGTGCGGGGTTAGCAGGCGACATGCCGGTGAGCTGCTTGCGCTGCTCGTCAGTCAGCACCGAGGCGGCGTTGCCCACATCGCGGATGAACGCGATGCGCTGTTCGCTCTTGAGTTGCTCAATCTCGTGCGCCTTGACATCGACCTTCGCCGCGTCCGGCGCATCAGCACCGGTGAGGTCCCAGAGTTCCTGCTCGGCCTGGTCGATTCTGCGTTGCAACGTTGCCTGGTTGAGGAGAGATTGCTCCTTGATCTCGCCCAGTTGCTTCTGCTGGTCCACGGTCAGCGTGATGTGCGAGCCGTGGTCGAGGAAGAAGCCTGTCGCGCCCAGGTGGTAAATGTGGGATGCGCCGGGAAATCCGGGGAGCGCGGATGCCATGCCGCCGGTGTTCATGCCGCCGCCCATGCGCGACATGCCCATCCCCATCATCTGGTCCATCATCCCCATCATGCCGGACATCCCGCCGCCCGACATTCCGCCAGAAGAACCACCCATGCCCTCCATCATCTCGTCCATGTCCATCATGCCCATGCCGTCGCCGGACACGCCCCGCATAGACGAACCGCCGGACACCCCCGCCATCGTGCCGCTCCCCATGCGGCCCTTTCCCATACCCGGACCCATCTGCGGCCTGGTCATCCGCATCCCTGGCTGCGTGCCGCTTGGAGCCATGGGCTGCGGGACCGCGCCACTAGCGTGCCCCTGCGCGAGCGACGCCTGGAGCTGCGCGATCTGAGCACGGAGTTCGGCGAGTTGTTTGGCGACCTCAGTGTTGTCAACGAGTTGGCCCACCGCGTGCGCAGAATGAGCGGCGCCAGCCTGGGCCGCATGGCCCGCGTGCGTTGCTGCGTCAACGCCGGGTGGGACTTGCTGCGCTCCGGCAGGTGTGGCGGGGAAGAGCAGAGTGCCGACGGCCAAAACGGCCAAGGCTGAACAAGTGCGAGCGCGACTCATAGGTGATCTCCTTTCGTACGGGACGAGTGGCTTGTGGAATCGGCTGCATGAGCCGATGCCGGATCAAACATCCAAAGCGTATCCACTTTGGATGTATACTGGCGAAAGCTGCGATGGTTCCCCCGCCGAAGCGAGTGGCAACGCCCGGGCCCGCCAGCCGCGGGGGGCACAGTGGAGAGCGAGCAGAAGGAGCTACCGTCCCCAGCGGATATGATCTTGCGGCGGATCGCGGGATCGAATGGAGGACGGACTGGCCTGGAACGCTGCTTGGGTGCCGCCATGCTGACACGACAGGTTGGAGTTGCCGCGACCTGTCTAGGGTTGCTCGCTCGCGCCGGGCCGGAAGACGTGCAGATTCCCGAGATCGCAAAGGCAACGGGGATCTCGCGGCCGACTCTCGCGAAAGTCATCCATGCCTTGGCGCGCAAGAAACTCGTTCGCACTCGCCGGGGCGTCGGTGGCGGCGTCTCGCTGGCTCGGCCAGCCGCGACCATCTCGTTGTACGACCTGTGTGTTGTGTTCGACGACCCCATCGTCGAGTGCCGGTGCATGTTTGGGTTCGAGCACTGTGCCCGAGACGGGGCCTGTCCGCCCGGTTGCCCCTGCGTGGCTATGCACTCCAAGCAGATCGAGTATCTCATGCGCACCAGCATCGCGGACGTGGCCTCGACGATTCTTTCGCACGCTTGCCACGGCGCACCGCGACCGGAAGCGCAACACACCCGCCGCGCCTCCACGAAGCGTTCGAAGCGATGAGGAGAACCATTGCTAGAGTTCCCGGGCCTGGGCAGATGCCCGCGCTCAAGGCTTGTCCGCCGAGATTGGCCTGGCCTTTGGTTGATCATGGACGCCTCTCTGTCCCCCCCATGTCCTCGTGCGCATGTGCGGCAGGCGCATAGAGACTCCCGCCCATCGAATACTCCAGTTCGATCTCCGCGATCACCGCCAGGCGTTCCAGTTCATTCAGGCGTAGCCGGGCTTCGACGACGCTCCGCTGTGCGTCGAGCAGAACGGTCACGTCGTCTTGCCCCGCCCTGAGCGAGGACTCCGCCAGCGCCAGGTTTCGCACAGATATCGCGAGCACGGTTTCGCGATACTGCCCGACGAGCCTGATCGCCGCATCGCGTTCGACCCACGCGACCCGCGCCTCGCGTGTGGCGCGCTGCGCCGCCGCCTCGTAGTTGGCCATCGCGGCATGGGCGAGCGAGCCAGCCTTGACGATTTGCGCCTGGTTTGTGTCGAAGATCGGAATGTCGACCTCGACCACCGGTCCGATGGTCTTCGCTCCACCCACGTCCCGCTCGAAGTCCGCCCCAAGGGCAAACTCCTTCAGGCGGCCCTGCTCTTCGACAGAGAGTTCGGCGCGCCTCGCCTCGGCGATCGCGCGCGCGGCGGCGACATCCAGTCGCTGCGCCGCGGCGACGGACATCGCGGCGGCTTCGTCGAGCGCAGCCGGCGACTCGTCGACCTCTCTCTTGTCAACAGCCCATTCCGCGCTCGACGCCGCGAAACCAATCAACTCAAGCATCCGACGGCGCTCCCTGGCGGTGTCGCGCACGATGGTGGCCCGCTCGGCCTCCGCCTGCGCGAGCTGCTGCCGGGCGCGGTTGACGTCCAAGGAGGTTCCTTCACCCCCGCGAACCCGGGCGTCGAGCGAGTCGATGGAGCGCCGAATCGTCGCGAGGTTCTCATCGTTCAACGTGATCGCGCGTTGTCCAAAGTCGATGCGCGCGTGAGTCGCCCGCACCTCTGCGACAAGTCTTAGCGCCTTGTCTGACACGTCGAGCACTGCCTGGTTGAGCCGGGCATCGGCGGACCGAATCTTGCCCTCGCGGAGCCAAAGCGCGGCAAACGACTGCACAACTTGGGCGCCGACGAACGAACCGCCGCTCACGGGATCGAAGGGGAATCGCAGCGTCAATGCAAGGATGGGGTTCGGTAGCAAACCGGCCTGCACAAGGTCGGCCCGCGCCGCCGCGATGGATTCGATCTCCACGCGGATCTCACGGTTGTTGCGGAGAGCCATCGCAACGGCCTGCTCGACCCTGAGCGGTGCGAGGCCGTCCCACGCGGTCAGCGAAGGCTCCCATGGCTCGTTCCACACGGGCGAGATTCCGGAGCGAGCGGCGACGATCATCGCCGCTCGCTCGATGTCGGGGCCGGGGTCGAGGGTTGCGCATCCGCTCAGGGCCAACCCGCCACCGAGTCCCGCGACAGAGAAAAGCCGGCGTATGGCGGAGCGCGTCGTGATCGATTGCAGCATGATGACTCACTTCTCTGGGGGGTCGAGCGGGCCGGGGCGCAACGCCGCGCGGCTTGAGACGAACAAATCACTCGCGCGGGTGGTGGTACCCCTCGCCGTGCTGGGCCCCGTGCGGCGTCTTGGGGGTCGTGCCGGCGATCGCGTCGGCGAGACGTTTGGCGCGCACCTCGTCGGTCAGCGCATCCCACCTCAAAGCGCAGTCGCCGTCGCAGAATCCGACATTGAGCCCGTTGTACTCACGCGAGTGGAAGGGGTTCACCTTGTCGCCGGTCATCGGGCAGATGGCGTTGATCGTGACGCCTTGGGGTTGGGCCTGTGGGTCGGGTCTGCTTTCCGCCCGGCTCGACCAGTGGAGGTGCGCGATCCTGGGTGTTCCGCCGTCGTCCACCACGACGTACGTCACGGCGGCGAGGTACTTCCGGGGCGCATCGGGGTGGTTGGGGTCGGGAACGGTGAACGAGCCGATCTGGCGAACGACCGAGGCCACGCCAAAGGTGTTCACGTCCTCTTTGGTCACCGACATCACGAAGCCGGGCATTTCCTTCAGTTCCGGAAGGAGGTGGTGATCACGGTACGTTTCCCACGTTCCCTCATCGCCCGCATTCTCGGTCACCGTCGCCCGGCCTTTGTCCAAGAACAAGGAGTTGAGGACCGCTGCGTCGGCGCTCGCGCACGCGGCCAGGTATCCGTGAGCGACCTTCAACGCCGACTGATCGGCGGTGTTTGCGCCCGCGTATCGCTCGCCGGATGCCGCGACCTCCGGCGCGGCGGTCGTTCTCAGGGAGGTAACGATGAGGAAGCACGCGGAGAACAGAGTGATGATTGAGGTGTGAATGGTTGTGGTGCGGATCATGCGCGAATCTCCAAGTCCGGCCGCGGCAAAGTCGCGGCGGGATAGATCGATGCGAAGACCGCCCGGCACGCGCCGAGCGCTGGTTGAAGCGGTCCGCGCTGCGTTCACAACGCGGACCGGCGAACTCGTTATCTGCGGTCGTGGCCCGTGTCTCGGGTCCCGTGGCGATGTCCGCTGTCGCCGGGGTCCGCGTCCATGCTTCCACCGGACGCCACGTTGAACGTGAAAGGCACGGTGATGACTCTGCCGCTGTGCTGGAACTGCGCCCAGCCCTTGTAGAGGCCCGCGGCCCTGAAGCGAGCCTCGAAGTCCACCTTCGGGCCGCCCTTCATATCCGTGTGGCCTTGCTTGGCATGGTCGTGGTCGCCTTCCGCGTGCTCGTGCGGATGGCTGTGCACGAACTCCTTGAGGTCCTGGCTGATGATGACCAGGTGCCCCATCGCGCCGAGGTACGGCGTGAGGTCGCTCACCGGCTTGCCGTCCTTGGAGATCGTGTACGAGAGCGTCACCGGCTTGCCGGTCATCATGGGTCCTCCGGTGTTCAGCGCGACCGTGTAGCCATCCACGGTCTTCGGCTTGCCGTCGTCGACAACCAGCGGCTGCGCGGCGGACGCCCTTCCCTCGACCCTCAGCGTCACGGGCACAACCTGCATCCCGACCTCCTTGGGAGTGAAGTCGTGGAAGAGCGTGTACTCACCGCCGGACGGGAACGTCCACGTCATGGTGAATGTCCCATCGGCTTCGAGATTCGGATGCTCGTGGGCGTACCACGACAGGTCCTTGCTGACCATCAGCAGATGTAGCGGCATCTCATGGACGATCTCCACGTCCTTGACCTGCATGCCGCGCGGGTCCTTGAGCGTCCAGAGCAGGTTCACCGGCTTGCCGGCCTCGATCTTGCCGCCCTCGACCGGCTTGACCCCGACGGAAAACTGCTCGGTGGTCTGCTGCTTGAGCTTCATGTGGCAGACAGGGCACTCGCCGGGCTTGTCGTAGGTCTTCGAGCCCTCGCAGAACATCGGGCAGTAGTACTTCGCCGGTGCGACCGCTTCGATCTTCGCGGCGGCGTTCTTGACCTGCTCGAACTGGGCCTTGCTCGCGGCGAGATTGCCCCTGTCGGCGATTTCGTGCAGCGCCTCGGCCGCCTCGACGAGCTGCTTGCCCGCGAGGTTGGCGTCCTTCACCATGTCCCGCGCAACGCCGCTGTCCTTGGCGAGCGAGAGGGCGCCGAGATCCTTGGCGATGGTCGCCACCGCGTTGGCTCGATCCGATACCCCGGCCACGGAGCCGCCGGACAGCGCCGCGTCGATGGCTCTGATCTCGTCGGCAATGCGGCGGGCCGCTTCGCCAAACGACTTGGCTTTGACGACCTCACCGTGCGAATGATCGCCGTGCTGATCGCCCTTGCTGTGCTGATGCTGGGCAAGCGCGGGGGTGGCCCAAGCCAGGGCCGCGCCGGCGGTGAGGGACAGGAACAAGAACAAACGATTGCGACTGGTCATCACAGTGCTCCTTCAGGTGTCCGATGAACGGCGTTCGGTTGAACCGGCAGAGGCTGACGGCTTCCCGTCGCCACCAGCCTCTGCCGAAGAGGTGACGCGGATATCAGATGGAGACAGAGCGGCAACGGGTGTCGTTCTCGCTGCAGCGAGGTGTTTGTTGGCGTGCTCCTTGGCCAGACGCTCAGCGGCGGCGCGGCCAAAGCGGTGGAAGACGGCCGGGGTGACAAAGAAGTCCAGGAGCGTGCTGGTAATGAGGCCGCCGAGAATGACCACCGCGACCGGGTACAGGATCTCCTTGCCCGGCTCGCCCTTCGCGAGCACCAGTGGGATCAGCCCGAGGCCCGCTGTGACGGCGGTCATCAGTACGGGAGCTACGCGCTCCTGGCTGCCCCGGACGATGAGGTCCTTACTCCAGGTCTGCCGCTCCTCAGTCATGAGATGCACGTAGTGGCTGATCATCAGCACGCCGTTGCGTGTCGCGATACCCGTGAGCGAGATGAAGCCGACCAGGGAGGCGACGCTGAACGGCTCACGGGTGATGGCGAGCGCTGCCACGCTGCCGATGAACGCGAAGGGCACGTTGAGCATGATCTGCGCCGCGACCATGCCCGAGCGGTAGTGCGTGTAGAGGATGACGAAAATGGCGATGAGCGAGCCAGCGCCCAGCACAAGCAAAAGCCGCGTTGATTCCTGCTGCGCCTCGTACAGACCGCCGTACTGGATCGTGTATCCCTGCGGCAGTTGCACGTCCATCGCGACGGATTTCTTGATGTCCTCAACGGTTGAACCCAGGTCGCGCCCGCGTACGTTGGCGGAGACCACGATGCGCCTGCGCAGGCTCTCGCGCTGCACCTCGTTGGGGCCGAGTTTCTCGAGGACCTCGGCCACGTCGCGCAGGAGCACAACGGCGCCGGTCGGCGACACCAACCGCACCTCCTCGAGGCGGGTTGGGTCGGAGCGGTGGCGATCATCCAGCGTCAGCGTGATGTCGAAGACCTTGAGGCCGTCGAGCACCTGGCCGACCACCTTGCCCTTGGTCGCCGTCTCCATCGCGTCCGTGAGCATCTGCGGCGTGAACCCCACACGCGCCGCGGCCTCTCGGTTCACGGCGATGTGGAGCTGCGGCACGAGGACCTGCTGCTCGACCTGGAGGTCGGCCACGCCCGGGATGCCCTCCATCGCACCTCGCGTCTGGTCGGCGAGCGTGCGGAGTGCGTTCAGGTCGTCGCCGAAAATCTTGATCGCTACCTGGGCGCGCACCCCCGAGAGCAGGTGCTCGATGCGGTGGCTGATCGGCTGGCCGATGCCGACATCGATGCCCGGGATGACCCTCAGCCGCTCCCCGATCTCGGCAAAGACAGCTTCGCGCGGACGGATGTCCTTCACCGACGGCGGCTTGCGCCCGCTCGCGAGCGCGTGCCTGGCCGGGTTCTTCGCCTCGTCTCTCGTCCAGAAATCGACATCCAGTTCGCTGTAGTGGACACCCTGTGCATGCTCGTCCTGCTCGGCGCGGCCGGTGCGACGGCCCGTGCTCTTGACCTGCGGAATTGACAGGATGAGCTCCTCGGCGCCTCGGCCGATCCGGTCCGACTCGGCGAGCGAAATGCCCGGCTGCGCGATGACGGTAACGGTCGCCGTGCCCTCGTTGAACGGGGGCAGGAACTCCGAACCCAGGCGCATGACCACAAAGAGGGAGATGGCGACGAGCGCACCAAGACTTGCCAGCACGACGATGGGCCGGGGCATCGAGATCGCATACGCGCGCCGGGCGATCGCCTTGCACAGCCGCAGGAGCGGGCCGTCCTTGCCGTGCTCCATCCGCTTGATACCGGGGAGCAGGTAGTACGCAAGCGCCGGGGTCACGGTGAGCGCGACCAGAAGCGACGCGAAGATGCTGATGATGTACGCGGTCGCGAGTGGGGTAAAGAGCCGGCCTTCGATGCCGGGGAGGAAGAAGGTGGGGAGGAACACGAGGCAGACAATGATCGTGCCCAGGATGATCGGATTGCGAACCTCACTCGACGCGTCGTACACCACCCGGACGATCGGTTGCGGGTTGGTTGACCGGCGGTTCTCGCCAAGGCGGCGGTAGACGTTCTCGACGTCCACCACGGCATCGTCCACGAGCTCGCCGATGGCAACGGCAAGGCCGCCCAGCGTCATGGTATTGACGCTCATCCCAAGCCAGTGGAATACGAGGAAAGTCGTGATGATCGACAGGGGCAAGGCTGTCAACGTGACCAGCGTGGTCCGAACGTTCATCAGAAACAAGATCAGCACGATGATCACGAGCACCGCGCCGATCGCGAGCGCCTCCTCGACGTTGTAGATCGCGGCGTGGATGAAGTGCTCCTGCCGGAACACATCCGGGTTGATGTCGATCGCCGGAGGAAGCGTGGGCTTGAGCTGGGCGAGCGTCTGATCGAGTGCCCTGGTAAGCGTGATGGTGTCGGCGCCCGGCTGCTTCTGGATTGCCATGATCACGGCCGGCGAGGCGTTGTCAGAGCCGTCGCCACGCTTGATCGTGGGACCGGCCTCGACAACCGTGGCGACATCCTGGACCAACACGGCGCGGGGAGGCGAGTCGTGGTCGCCGGGGCGGTTTGTCACGAGCGAGGACGCGATGTCGTCGGCGGAGACGACGCGCCCAAGGTTCCGGACCACCAGTTCTTGCGCCCCCCTGGTCAGAAACCCGCCGCCGGTGTTCTGGTTCGCGGCCGCGAGGGCGTTCTCGACATCCTCGATGCTCAGGTCGAACAGCCGCAGCTTGTCAGGGTCGACCTGCACGCGGAACTGCTTGAGTTCGCCACCCATCGCAGTGACTTGGGCGATGCCCGGAATCGAGAGGATGGCGGGCCGCAGCGTGAACTCCGCGACGGTGCGCACGTCCATCGGAGGCAGCGTCTTGCTCGACACGCTCAGGAGCGCGATCTCGCCCATGATGCTGGTCGCAGGAGTCATCACCGGGACGACGCCGGGCGGGAGCTTTTCAGTGATCGTGCCAAGCCGCTCGGTAACGACCTGCCGGTTGTATTTGAGGTCCGTGCCCCACTGGAATTCCACGAAGACGATCGAGAGCCCAAGCGATGAGACACTGCGGACCCGTTCAACGCCCGGCGAACCGTTGACCGCAGTCTCGATGTTGTACGTGACCTGCGCTTCGACCTCCTCGGGAGCGAGGCCCGCCGCCTCGGTCATGATCGTGACGACGGGACGGTTCAGGTCGGGCAGCACGTCCGTCGGCGTCTTGAGCGTGACCCACAGGCCGTAGGCCGACACCAGGAGCGCGGCGATAACCACCAGCACGCGGTTGTTCAGAGATGATCGGATGATCCAGTTGAGCACGAGAGGTCCTCTTGTTTCGCGCGTGGCGGGTTAGTGAGTGTGACCGTGGCCGTCGTCGCCTTGGGTACGCGCCGCCGGTTCAGGTGAGCCCGGCACAAAACCTCTGAGCTGCGAGAGACTGAACGCGCCGCTCACCGCAACGATGTCGCCGGGCACAAGCCCCTGCGTGATCTCGACGATGCGATCGTCGCGCACGCCCGTGGCGATGTCGCGCTTCTTGTACGTGATTCCCTCGCCGTTGCCCTCGCGGACAAAGACGTACTGGAGCGGCCCTTCCTTGACGATCGCCGAGGCGGGGATCACGACCGCGGAGTCGTTCGTGCCCAAAACGACGGACAGATCAACGAACTGCCCCTGACGCAGCGTGCCGGTAGCGTTGTTTGCATCGACGATGACGTGCGCCGTGCGCTTCGTCGCATCGATGACCGGACTGATAAAGCGGATCGTGCCGACGGCCACGACCTCACTCGTGGCGCCAACGCCGCGACGAATGCGTACTTTGCTGGCAGTAGCCCCCGCGATCCGGTCTAGCAGACCCTCGGGAAGTTCGCCCTCGATCTGAACCTTCGAGAACTCTCCCACGGTCACAATCGCCCGCCCGGCGTCGACGCCCTCCCCCACAACCGCCGCACGGCTGGTGACCACACCATCGATCGGAGACAAAAAGCGCATGAGCCCAGGACGGGACGAATCGGACAAGAACTCGGTCGCATGCTCCCCGGTCCCGCCCGGCAATGTGCCTCGGAGAGCTTGGGCGGACGCACGGGTTGATTCCACTTGACGCTTCAGTGATTCGACTTCGGCCCCTGCCTGGTCGAGACTCACCCGGCGCAGTCGTGCATCGGCGCGCAGCTTGATCGCCTCGCTGCGGCGTTGGGCGAGCAGGTTGGCGGAGACATTCTCGCCCGCACTCGTGAGCCGTTGGACCTCGGCTTCCGCGAGTTCGGCGCTCTGCGTGATGGCGGGGACCTCGATCTCCAATGACGCCACCTGGGCCTCTGCACGAATTAGGTCGGCGCCGAGCCGCTCCGTGTCCACCTCGAGTCGCTTGAGGTCGTAGAGCAACTTTGCAATTTCGGGCGACTCGATTTCAGCGACTGGGGCCCCGCGGGAGACCCGGTCCCCCGGCTGCACGGCGATCGATCGCACGACGCCGGCGTACCTCGGCGCGACCGCGAAGAGTGCGTCGGGACATGCCCGCACCATACCGGTGAGGCGGACCACGTCCTCGACCTCACCAAAGTCCACCTCGGCTGTGGTCAAACCGATGGCGGCAGCAGTGGCCTGTGAGACTTCCTTGGGGGCGTCCGGGTC
The DNA here is from genome assembly GCA_050174775.1 of Phycisphaerales bacterium. Classification (GTDB taxonomy): domain Bacteria; phylum Planctomycetota; class Phycisphaerae; order Phycisphaerales; family UBA1924; genus CAYPGJ01. The sequence continues at coordinate 196,336 of JBFXJP010000001.1, read as the reverse complement.
GAGCGTCGCCCCGGTAGGCTTGCCGTGCCCTTCATGGGCGTAGGCGGGGATCAGGATCGCCGCGGTTGCGAGCGCCGCTGCGCCCGCGATCAGAGCGCCTCGTGAGCGTGCCATGCGAAACCTCCGGTGAGGGTGCTGGGACAGGTTCAGTTTGGATGGGATGTGCAGTGGCGCAACGAGAGCGTGCGCCCGCATGCTGTTGATCGCGGTGCCGTCGAGCGCAGATTGAGCACCCGACCAAGCGCCGGTTGTCGACAGGGGGTACTTCGCTAGACGATGAGCGCGCAGTGCATGCGCAGCAGCGACGTCTGAGGTCGCTCAACAGCCCGCTTCTCGATATCACGCCCCTTGAATGGGGCAAGCGAGCAGAGGTCTGTCGTTGAGGTCCAATCAAGGACCGCAACCAGCATCGACGCGGGCAACTCGACCGCCAACTTCGCGTCCGTCAGCATCGTCCCGACGCTTTTATCGCACTGGCAGTCGTGCTCGTCGTGTTCCGGAGCGTTTCCAGGGGTCGTGGGACCGTGATGGTCATTGCCGCCGGGCGAATGGCCGTGGATTGCATGACCGTGTTCCGCCTCGTTGGCGTAATCGATAGCAACAGGCTGGGCGGCTGTTGCTGCCTCACAGGACACGCATGCGGTCAACAGAGAACGGAAGTTGCAGCAACAGAAGGGCACGACCAACGCCAATAACAGCGTCAGCACGAACCGGAATGGACTGTGGCGGTGCAACATCTCTCGAAAAAGTATACCCTGCCAGAAGTCCAGCCGCTACAAGCGCCCTTCATCACCATTGAGAGCGCCATTACGACGCCGGCGTCCGAGTCCATTATCCGCCTGGCTCGGCGATGGCGTGTGTGCCAACCGGCCGCGGCTGAAAGCTGCGGGACACGGGCCGAGAGCCGTCCCTAGTGTGAGCGCCAACTCGAATGTAATAACCACAGGCTGCCATCCCCCTGTGGATTATCAGTGCGATCAGTACGCGCCCGCTAGCGTCTCTGCAACACGGCCTATTGCTCTTGACGTAACCGGCGAGTCATCCGGAGGTTACTGTCGACACGGCGCTCGTACTGCACCTCCTTTTCGAAATGGGCCCAGAGCCCGGCGTGTATCACCGCCATCGCCACATCCCAAGAGCAAGTTGAGGGATACAGGCGGCCGGCATAGCGGGCCCCCGCTATTGCTGTCGCAGCAGCCCTCCCTCACGGGGGGGCTGCTTCGTTTTTTGGTCAACCGAACACGCCCGCCCTCGCCTTCATGCGACCCCGATCAGGTACAGCACAAGCCCGGCCCCCGCCAAGACCACTGCTGCGCTCCCGAGCACCAACCCCGACTTGGCGAGCATCGGCTGACGCGCGAACCAGCCCCACACACCACGACCGACCGTTTCCATCTCATCAAGCAGCGACGCCAGCGGGCGGAACTCCGTGGCCAGCAACGCAATCCCGAAGATCGCGACAAATCCCCCCGGCCCCGGAAGCCACCCGATCGCCAGCCCTCCAAGCACGAGTGCTACTGCCACCACGAGCGTTAGAATCCGCGATGCGGAGAACGCGCTCGGCCGTCGATCCCGTCGGAAGTCATAGAACCCGCGAAAACGCTCCCCCGGCTCGCCGTCCCGCAGGCATTCCCAATACTCGCGCGCACTGCGTTTGATCTTCTCGAACATCACGCATCTCCTGTCTCAGACTCGCTGATCATCACGCGTGCGCATGAGAACACCATGAACGAGCGCTCAAAGAACGCTCATTCATGGGATCGTGGCCCGTGGGCTTTCGGAACCGCCCCCTGGCAAGACTTCCCCTATTCGACGATCAGCGGCTCTTGCTGGGTCGCGCTGGGCCGCGCCCATTGGAGCGCTTCACGCGGGCGTGGGGCTTCGCGCCGGAGTGACCGCCGTCGATGTGCGCCGGTTGGCTGTTGTTCGACGACGGCCGCCGACCCCTGCCGCCCCGGTGCGGCCGGCGCGGGTGGCGGGACCCACCGTTGTCGCCCCCCTGCTGTTGCTGCGGCTCGCCTGTCTGCTGGTGAGGCTTGGCGGGGCGAGGCGTCTGCAGCGCGAGATCCGGCTCATCCTCCATGACCTTGAGCGGCGAGCCGATGAGCCGCTCGATGGAGCGGAGGCCGCTTCGCTCGTGGTGATCGCAGAACGAGTACGCCGTGCCCGAGGCGCCGGCGCGGGCCGTGCGACCGATCCGATGCACGTACGTCTCCGGGTCGACGGGCATGTCGAAGTTGAAGACGTGGGTGATCTGGTCGACGTCGATGCCGCGCGACGCGATGTCGGTGGCGACGAGCACGGACATGCGTCCGGACTTGAACCCCTGCAGTGTCCGCGTCCGTGCGGCCTGCGTCTTGTTGCCGTGGATCGCGCCCGCCTCGATGCCCGCGTCCCGAAGGGTCTTGACGAGCCGGTCGGCGCCGTGCTTTGTGCGCGTGAAGACGAGCGTGCGGACGACGCTCTCGTTGCGCAGCAGCCGCTGGAGCAGCTCGGACTTGTTCTTCGATGAGACGTGGTAGACCGACTGCGTGATCGCCGTGGCCGTGGATGCCACCGGCGCCACCTGCACGAACGCGGGCTCGCGCAGCAGCGTGTCGGCGAGCTTGCGGATCTCGCTCGGCATTGTCGCCGAGAACAGCAGCGTCTGGCGCGTTTCCGGCAACTCCTCCGCGATGCGTCGGATGTCGTGGACGAAGCCCATGTCCAACATGCGGTCGGCCTCGTCGAGCACCAGCATCTGGATGGCGCTCAGGTCGACGTACCCCTGCTCCATGAGGTCCTGGAGACGGCCCGGCGTCGCCACGATGACGTCGACCCCGGTGCGCAGGGCCCGGACCTGCGGGTTCTGGTTCACGCCCCCGAAGACCGTGACGAATCGCAGCCCGAGGAATCGCCCGTACGTGCGGAAGCTCTCGAAGATCTGCATGGCCAGCTCACGCGTAGGACAGAGGACGATGGCCCGCGGCCGGCGGTCCTGCGCAGCCTGGCGCCCACCCTGCTCTCGCGCGAGCGCGGCCAGCCGGCTCAGCACGGGCATGGCGAACGCGCCGGTCTTGCCCGTCCCGGTCTGCGCGCAGCCGAAGATGTCCGTGCCGGTAAGGATCACCGGGATGGCCTTGGCTTGGATGGGGGTCGGCGTGGTGTATCCCGCGGCGGAGACGGCGCGGACGATGGGCTCGGCCAGCCCGAGTTGCTGAAAGTTCATATGCGTGTTGGTCTCTGGTCCCGTTTGGATCGGGGTTCCGGTGTCGTCGAAACCGGAATGTCCCGGACGCGTGCCGCGTCCTGATCGAGCCACCGGCCTCAGATGTGCCCCGGGGACGAGGACGTCCGAGGGGAGGGCGAGCGTAGGGGGTGTCCAGGAGAAAGTCCAGAGAGACGGATCAGCAACAGGAGCCGGGACGTGGTCCCGCCACGAGTGGGGACATCGCGCCCCACCCGCCACCCGCACGCCTCAGCAGCCCATCCCGAAGCCGGAGAGGAGGATGTTGAGGTCGGCGAAGTTCACGACGCCGTTGCCGTCGATGTCTCCGTTCGTGCCGGGCACCACGCCGGCGCCGAAGCTGGACAGCACGATGTTGAGATCGGCGAAATTGATCACGCCGTCCCCGTTCACATCACCCGGGCAACAAGCCACCGCTTGGAACTGGCCCGGTGTCCCGATGTCCGCGGCGCTCGACGTCCAGGAGCCGTAGGCGTCACCGGCTGCAGAGAGCTCCCACGCAGCGATATCGTCCTGCCCGATGTTCTGGAAGCACGTCTGTGCGCTGGAGAACCGCGGACGGATCGTCCCGGGGAACGATTCATCCCCGTAGCGAAGCCGATCCACGAGCCCGTTGCTTGCGTCGAAGAGGTTGACCTCGTCGTTGCGACCGAGTGCCGCCGTGGTGTTGGGGCCGAGAACTGTGACGCCTGAGAGGCCCCACTGCGCGATGAATGTGGCGGGAGCGATGTCCGTCACGATGACGGATGCACCGGGCGCGAGAGAGCCCGCCGCGGACAGGCTGAAGCCGCCAGCGGTGGCGCTGTCGTCATCCATGCTCCAGCCGGTGAGATCGATGGGTTGGTTCGTGATGTTCGTCAGCTCAACGAATTCTCCTCCGTTGCCCTGATACATCACCTCGGTGATGCGCACCCCGGACGAGCCGAACAGGTAGCTGTAGGACAGCGGCCCGTTCTCGCTCAGCACCGGGGCGAAGGACATCGACGAGAACGAGTTGGACGAGGTCGCAGCGACGTAGAACTCGACCTTCTGCCCCGCGTTCGCGCTGATGGGCACAAGAGCGCCGAACACGCCGTCACCCGCGGCGCCGTCTCCCGATGAGCCGTTGTCGAGCATGGCGACCCGCTGGTACACGCCCGGAGCGCCCCGGTAGTAGAGATGCACGGAGGCGATGGCGCTCCCGCTGGGCGCCACGGCCGCGGACACCCACACAGGCTGCGACGGGCTGGGCGTGGGATCCGACACCTGCACATTCGAGATGGAGGGGCCGCTGGCGGACAACTCCGCGTTGCCCGCGAGGAACGAGGCTCGCTGGGTCACGAACTGCTGGAGACCGATGATGGAGCCGCCGGCGAGCCCGGGCAGGCCGAGATTCACCGTCGACGTGAAGTTCTGCTGGAAGTTGGTGTACGAGTACAGCTTCTTGGGGTCGGCCTGCACCGCGGAGTCGATCAGGTTGCGCAGCGCGGTGAACTCGGGCTCGAGCGCCGCCCAGCTGAGCTCGCCGGCGGCCGCGCGATAGTGCGACATGTACCGCTGGCGCAGCTCGCCCACCGAGAGCAGCCGGCTGAGCACCGGCTTGTTGGACGCCGTGAAATTCCGCGTGATCGCCCACGTCGCCTGCGTGAACGTCTCGTTAGCGTCAGTCTGGAGGAGATGGGTGCGCCCGTCGGTCGGGTCGCGGTAGAGCATGAAGTCCGCGCCCTTGTTGATGTAGCTGTCGTCGTCGGTGAGCATGTTCTCCCAGACAACGGACCAGATCGAGGGATCAACGGCGAGCGTCTGGTCGATCGTCTGCCACGTGGCGAGCGAGCCGTTGGTCACGGCATTGCACACCGCAATCAACGCGCCCCAGGGGTCGGCGAGACCGCCGTCATCCTTGATCTCGTAGCCCGTGTAGCCGCTGGGGAGCGGCCCGTTGTAGGTCAGGCCCGGGCCGTTGGGGTTGTTCGCGCACTTGACGCGCATGCCGTCCTCGTCCGCAAAGTACGAGCGCAGCATGTCCTTGTTGAACTGCTGGACGTTGATGTACACGCCCCAGTTCTGGCCGTTGATCGTCACGGTGACGTGATTGGCGCGCGGATTGGGGATGTAGCGCGCAACGATGTTGTTGTACATCACCTCCCGACAGAACGTGGGGTCGCGGAAGCCGTTGTTGAGGTTGAGCGAGTTGTAGCCCAGCAGGCTCTGGCCCGGGACGTTCTCGTCCATGTCGATGTTGAGGGAGAACTTCTGCGAGCCCGACGGCAGGGCCGTGTACGAGGTGTTCCCGCGGATGCGCACGCCCACGTTTGGGTAGACCACCCCGTCCATCTCGAGATCAGCGGGGATGTTGATCTGCGCAACGTAGTTGTTCCGCAGGAGCGTCTCCCAGTTGGGCTGGCTGAACGTGAGGTTGATCGTCCGCAGGACCGTGGTGTCATAGAGGTCCTGGGCACGCGCAACGACGCCCAGCACGCTCAGGGCAAGGAGGAACGCACACACCTGACGGAATCGGCTCACGGGGTCTCTCCTTCCGATGGGCGAAGCGGACGCGCCTCGCGGCGCGGCATTGCAACGGACCGTGACGGTCAAATCAAGATTGCGCAAAGAAAATGACGCACGAACGCCGAACGAGGAGGCTCGCGGCTTATTGCCGGGAGGAACCTGTTTCTGCCGACGGTTCGCGCCTGGACACACTGTCCCCCACATCCCCCAAACACGATCAGGCATAGCCGGAGACTGGCTGACGCTCGGCCCCGGCTCACCCACTACCGCGCTGATCGGCCATCGCCCGTCACGACGCGCCGGAGCACCCGCTCTCCGACCACGAGCAGCTCCACGTCGATGCGGGAGAGTGTCGGAGCGTCGACGACGACGGCCGGCTCACCTTGATCGCCATCCCAGCGGACAAAGAGTCACGGCTCTACACCCCCCCCTAAGCGCTCCGCGCATCCAGCACGCAAGAGCGGCCCTGCGCACCCTCGGCCCTCATCACGCATTGCAGCGGCTCATTCGATGCGAGGTAGACCAGAGCGCACATGCTTCGGTTCATACACCGACCCTCGCGCTCAATGCCCGCCCGATAATGGTGTATCTCCCTGCCTCACACCGATTTACGACAGACCGGGGTTGCATCACCCTGGCCACCCGCTACCTTCTCGCCTCACAGCGCGGGCCCGCACGCCCGCGAAGAGTCAACAGAGGAGAGAACCAACATCATGCGCAACGTGGTTATGTCGTCGTCGCTCATCGCCGCCGCCCTTCTGTCGTCCTCGGCGCCAGCAGCCGTGACGACCTGGCTGATCGATCAGCCCTGGGACTTCTACACGTCCTCCACCCCGCCCCAGACGAACCTCGTCGGCTCCATCACCTTCGACTCGAGCATCTCGAATTACTACCCCGTCTCGTGGTCGTTCACCCTCACTCACTTCGACCCGATCTTCACCCCCAACTACCCCATCACCATCGAGGGCGCCTACCCCAACATCTTCGATGCCCCCGGCATCGCCTGGGATTTCCGGCGCGACGCCTTCACCCTGGTCCGCATCTCCTTCGGCAATGACGCCGCCACTGTCGGCGTGCTCCAAAACGGCACACAGAGCAGCGTCACGTTCAGCGCGAACGAGTACGTCCAGACCGGGCCAAACAGCTCCCAGCGCATCATCTACAGCGGCACGGCCACCCTCGCGCCGGCCCCGGGAGCCGCGGTGCTCATGGGCCTCGCGGCGCTCACCGCGGCGCCGCGCCGTCGCTCGCGCCGTTGATCCCGCCGCCACCGCCGACACTCACTCCCCCGGCTGACAGAAGCACGACGACGTAGGCCTCACGTCCGCGCGCGCCCACGTGGTCTTGAGCTGCGCCCCGACGCGCTCGGCCTCCTCCGTCTTGCCCTGCGCACGAAGCGCCTGCTCCAACCCGAGCAGCGACCACCCGTTGCCCGGGTAATGCACCTGATCCTCCCGGTACACCCTCTCCGCCTCGGCGTGCCGCCCCGCGCCCATGAGCAGCGCGCCCAGCGCGTGGCGCACCGGGATCATCCAGCCTGGCGGCTCGTCGTACACCAGCTTGTCTTCCAACGCGACGCCCTGACGAAGCACGTCGAACGCCTCCTCCTGCTTCCCTTCTCGGTACAGAATCTCCCCCTCCAGCATCGCCTCCGCGACCGGCAGGATGTCGTGCACCTTGTTCTGGAACACCCACCAGTCCCCTGGGACCCGCTTCGCGGCCTCCGTGAACAACCCCTGCTCCTCCCGCGCCTCGCTCGCACGCCCCAGCGCGGAGAGCGCGATCCCTCGCGCATAGTGGTGCATGGCGATCGACAGCTTCTGGAATTCGCGCGGACGCGCCATGTCCAGAATCTCCTGCCACTTCCCGAACCGGATCAGCACGTGGCGCGACGTGGGCATCAGCCCGTCCGCGAGGAACACGAACGCGCGCAGAAACTCCTCCGGAACCTCCGCGTCGATCCGACGCGCCGCGCCGATCGCCGTCTCATACCGCCCCTCCATCATCGCGGCGAATGTCAGAAAATGGACGTTGTGGATGAAGTACAGCCGGTAGAACTGCGGCTCGGGCGCCTTCGCGAAGTACGCCTCATCCGCCCGGATCGCGCGCTCGTTCGAATCCGCGGCGTCGGCATACCGCGCCACGCGCGCGTAGATGTGTGAGGGCATGTGCACGAGATGGCCCGAACCGGGCACGAGCGCGTCGAGCCGCTCGGCCGCGGGCACCGCCTTCTCCGGCTCAGGCGACGCCTCCATGGCATGGATGTAGAAATGATTCGCACCGGGGTGATACGGGTGATCCTTCAGCACACGCTCGATCGCGTGCACCGCGTGCAGGATGCGCCCCTTCGGCGCACCCGACTTCGTCCAGTAGTTCCAGGGCTGCAGGTTCATCAGCGACTCGGCGTACAGCGCGCCCACGTCCGGATCGTCCGTGAACTCCAGCCACACCTTCTCCATCGCATTCGCGTAGGCCTCGTCCAGCGAGCGACGGTTCTTCGGCGCCGGATACGCATACCGCTCCGCCACCGCGCCGATCAGCGCCTTCTCCACAGGCGCCTCGTCACTCGAGCGCCGCAGCGCCTCCTGCGCGGCCGCGTACGCCTGCCTGCTCCGCACCTCGCTCATCATCGGGTCGTTGATGTTGATCCCGTTCGCGTACGCGATGCCCCAGTACGCCATCGCGCACTCCGGGTCGATGGCCGCGGCCTCCTCGAACGAGCGGATCGCCTCGTCGTGATTGAACCCGTAGAGCAGCTGCATGCCCTGATCAAAGAACCGCTGCGCCTCGCGCGAGTCCGTCGTCACCTTCCGCTGGTATCCCTCGTACCCGTCGTACACACGCCCCTGGCTCGCGCCGGCCACGGGCGTGTAGGACGTTGGCCTCGACGTGCATCCGAGCAGCGTGAGGGGCGAGACGACCAGAGCGAGCGCGAGCATTGCCTTCCGCATGAGCGATGGCCTCCTGAAAACCGGGGGGCATCAACATAGCCCGGTTTCGGGGGCTTTTCCAGCGCGCGCCAAGAGCGGGCTCCTCCGACCCGCTCCACGGCGCCCACCACCGCGCGCGCCCCGCGCGGAATCAGCACCCCTGCCCGAACGCGCTCAGCACAGCGTTCAGATCACCGAAATCCACGTCCCCGTCCGCGTCCGCGTCGCCCATGATGTACCCAGCCATCCCCTGCAGGCCGAACGACCCGAGCACCACGTTCAGGTCATTGAAGTTCACAACACGATCGCCAGTCACGTCCCCGGGGCACAACGGCCCCGGCACGCTCGCAGGGTCCGCCGGATTGCTCCGCGCCAGCACCTCATCACGATCGAGGAACCCATCCCCGTCGCGATCGATCCCCATCCGAGTCTGCGCGTTCCTGGGCACGAGCGTGAACGTAAGCGGGTTCTGTGCCGAGGCCGCGGCGCGCAGCGCAGCCGTCGTGATCGTCTCTCCGGCCATGTCCGCCCGGAGGATGTCCGCGATCGCGTCGTACGCGTACCCCCTGGGCACGCCCCCCTGCCTGCCCTTCACGATCATCCCGACGTTGTTCGAACGAGCCACAAGCAGGATCGCATCCAGCCGAGCCGCCACTTCAGGCGAGGGCGTCGGGCTGTCCACGTACACCTGCGCGCCCACGCCCGCGGGCGTGTCCTGCGCGAAGCACATCAGGAACGCCTCGACGTCGCGCCGCTGCTGCTGTCCGGGCGGTCCCGGCGCGAACGCGAACTGGGGCAGCGCGAGGAACGCCCCCAGCGTGTCGATGTGCCCGTCGTGCGAGAACCCGAACCCACGCGTGTTCGTCTGGCTCTGACGCGAGAAGCCCGTCTTCTCGTACAAATTGCGCAGGTGCGGCGTCTTCAGGCTCTGCGCCGAGGTCGCGATGAGGTTGGCGGAGGCAAGCGTCGTGCTCGTGCCCATCGGCTGGGAGTGGCACGCGTTGCACGTGAACGGCGTGCCGACGAGCGGGATGGCGCCGAAGGTGGCCTGCCCCGCAGCAGGGTTCCCGCCGTTGGCGAACGTTGTCGGCAGCGTGCCGTTGAGATTGCGGAACGGGTTGGGCGGGAAGCGGAGCGTGTCCACGTACACCGTGAACGCCTGCATCTCCGCGGGCGTCAACTCCGTCTCACGCCCAAGCAGCGAAACAAACGCCGGGTTGAACGTCGAGAAGTCCTCGCGGTCCGCGCGCCAGTGCATCGGCCCCGCGTTCACGAGCCCGAAGAGCGTCTGCGTGGACATCGTGCCCTTCATCGGGTGCCAGTCCTGGCACTGCCCCCCGAACTGGCAGATCTGGTTGAACGGCTTCACCGTGCCCGACGGATCCCCCAGGTCCCACGTGAGCGCATCCGTGCGCCCGTCGATGTGGCACGAGCCGCACGAGGCCTGGCCGAGCCCCGATGAGATGTGCGTGTTGAACAGGAACGGTCGACCCACCCGGATGTCGATCGGCGTCGGGTCGTAGAACGACCGCCGCGCGATCTCCACGTTCGTGACCGTGTCGATGACGGACACAGCACCTTCGAACCGGTCGAGCACGAACAGCCGACCGCTCGCCTCGTGCAGCGCGAGCCCCGTCGGCCCCTCCCCCACTTCGATCAACCCGAGCCGCTCGCCCGCGGGCCCGATCCGCACGACATTGTTCGAGCCCATGCCCGCGACGTACCCCTGCGTCCCGAGCGCGTTCCACACGATCGCGCGCGGATCGCCGATCGACTGCCGGCGTGTCTCGAGCGGGAGCGTGGTCGTCGTGTACGTCAGGTGCGGGTTGAGGTCGGAGATCACGGGCGCTCCCGCGCTCCCCGGCGTGAAACTCGCGTACATCACTCGCACGAACACGCTGTTCACATTGGGCTCGAACCGCACGTGATTGATCGCGTCCGTGCCCACCACGCTCACGCGCCCGCCAGGCCCCACCGACAACGCCATGTTCGCGTTCATCAGCCCGTCGACGTACGTCACGCCCAGCGTGCCCGCGTCGATCACGGCCACGTCATGATCCAGCACGTTCCACGTCACCACGTTCGACCAGTTTCGATTGTTGTCGTCGCGCCACGTGCCGTCCGGCTGACGCTTCACCACCAGACCGACGGGCGGCGGCGGCGGGTTCCCCACGCGCATCGGAGGGTTGAACGCGTTGCCCGCGTTCGGCGGCGGATTCGGTCTCCCCGGGTATGGGCTCCCCGGGCTGTTCACATCAGGTGGCGACAGGATCGTGGACTTGTTCCCCGACTCAAAGATGGCCGCGTACACGCGCGCGCCGTCCGTGGCCAATGCCCGCGGCTCTTCACCCTGGATCATCACCACCTGCGCAGGCGCCGCGAGATTGAGCGGGTCGAACACGCGGACCCGGTTCTCCTGCGTCACCGACACAAACGCTCGCTGCGGCGTCCCCGCAAACACCACGTCCGCAGGCTCATCCCCCGAGAGCAGCGTGGCCGTGACGGTGAACGTGCTCAGGCTCACCACGCTCACCGAATCGGAGAGATGGTTGACCACCCACGCCTCGCCGTTGCCGCGCGCCCGCACGGACACCGGCTCCATCCCGACCGGCACGGACGCGATCGGCGTCAGCGCGCCCCCGAACCCCACCGCGAACACCTCCAGCCGGTTATCAGCCGTGTTCACAGCAAGCAGGCGCGAGCCGTCAGGCGTCAGCTCGAGCGGATGCACCTGCGGGCTCTCGAAATTGACAAAGGCCTGTCTCGCCAAAGCCGAGCCCGCGAGCACTCCCAACGCCGCCACGATCGCCGTCCGCATGTCCGAGCCTCCGTGCCCCGCCCAACGGCACGCGCCACGCGATTATTGCAGGCGGCGTCCGGACACCGCTCAACCTCGCCGGCGACGTCCCGCCCCGAACAGCGCGACGCCAAGACCCAGGCCCACGCCCGGCGCCGGCACCACCCGCAGCACCAACGCGTGATCCGTGAACTCGCTCTGCAGGAACAGCCCGTTCCCGAGCGACAAGCCCTCCAGGAACGCAAACCCGCCGTCGCGCGTCTCCGTGAACGTGATGACCTCGAAGGTGTCCCCGATCACGGCCGCATACCCCGAGAGCGCGTGCACCCGCAGCACCGCCCCCCCCTTGCCGCCGTCCGGACCGTCGAACGTCACCGACCCATCCACGATCAACTGGTCAAACTCGCTCGCGCTGACGATCTCGAACTCAAAGATCGCATCCGGACGCACCGTCACATCCCCAGTCACCGTGATCGCGCCCGCCGATTCGCCCGGTGAAAGCGTCCCGTTGATCACGGCCGAGCCCATGATCTTGCCCGTCCCCGCGAGCGTCCCGCCCGTTTGCGTGTAGCTCCCGGCGCCCGTGAACGCCAGCTCCCCGGCGTTCGCGAGCGTCAGCACGCCACCGCTCTGTGTGTAACCCGCCGACCCGCCGACGCTCACCAACGCGTCATCCACACGCACCGCGCCGGCAGACTGCTCGATGTCGCCCGTCACCGTCAGCTCGCTCCGATCACCCATGCCGGGGCCGGGCCCGTCAACCGTCGCGCGGGGCCCCACCGTGAGCTTTCCCGTCGCGCCCGACACCGTGAACGGAGTCGAGTTCGAGACAGTCAGGTCTCTCCCACCCTTGATCGTGAACGACCCCGAGTCGATCCGCTCCAGCCCCGCGAACGCGCTCATCCCCGCCCCATTGAGCAGGCTCGAGCCGTCACCATCGAGCGTGAGGTCCGCCCCGGCGCCGATCTCCACCACGTCCGCGTTGTCCGCCTGCAGCGTGCCTCGGAGAACGACGCCCGCGTCGTTCAGCACGCCGGACGAGGAGATATTCAGAAGATCGAACCCGCTCGCCACCTTGAACGTCGTCCCCGTATCGATGTCGAGCATCCCGCCGGAAGCGACAAGCATGTCCCCGCCCGTGGTGAACGTCACCGCATCACGGATCGCGAGCATGCCCCCCGACGCGATCGTGTTCGTCCCCGCGGAGGACTGGAGCAACGCGTTCGCGCCGAACTCGTTCTCGATCCCGCCGCCCGTGCCGCGGAGCGTCACCTCGGCGCCCAGCGTCACGACGTCCGCCCCGTCAAACGTCAGCGTGCCCGCCAGGTCGTACGCCCCGCCGGTCAGCGTCTTCGTCGCGGCCGTGAAGTTCGTCAGCGACGACCCCGACGCCACCATGAACGCCGAGCCCGTCCCCACCACCAACGCGCCCTCGTTCGTGAAGTCGCCCGCCGTCGTCAACGCCCGCCCGTCGAGGAGCGAGATCGTCCCCGTCGCGCCGTTCACCGAGATGTTGTCCGTGAACGCGCTGAACGACGAGCCCGCCCCCTCCAGCGTCACCTCGGCCTCGTTCATCGTCACCGTCGCGCCGGAGAAATCGAGCGTCGCGCCGGCTCGCACGATCCACTTCCCCCCGCTCAGCGTGCCGTCCGGGAGATTGTCCACCTTGTCCACCGAGAACGTCCCGCTCTTGATGTCGAGCGTGCCCGTGTTCACCAGCGACACGCCGACCATCGACGTCGTCCCGCTGCTCGTCTTCTCGATCACGCCCTCGTTGCGGACGCTGGCCGTCCCGCCGATCAGCGTGATCGACTGATTGTTCGAGATCGTGAACTTCGACGAATCCGCGTTCCGGATCTCTCCCCCCGCCCCCATCATGATCCCCCCGTCGCCCGACCAGTTGATCGCCGCCCCCTCGTGATCGATGCACGTGTCGCAGATCTCCGACGCCGCGGCGCCGATGAAGTTGAGCGTCCCCAGGCTCATCACCGCCATCACCCCGTTGAACGTCGCGCCCGAAAGATTCAGATCGGCCGACGTCCGCATCGTCGTGAAGCCCGTCAGCGTCGATCCCGTCAGGGACGCCGAGCCGCTCACGAACAGCTCGCCAAGCCCCCCCGTGCTGCCGATCGTGTTTGCGCCCTGCGTGAAGTCCCCCTCGATCGTCAGCCGGTTGGAGAGAAGATCGAGCGTCGCGTCCGTTGAGGACATCGTGAAGTCGCGCACAGTGAAGTTCGAGTCGAGCGACACCACGTACGCCGTGCCCGACACTTGCAGGAACGCGTTGTACTCCGTGCCGTTGTTGTTCGGCACGACAGCCGGGTCCCAGTTCCCCGCCGTCCCCCAGTTCCCGCTCGAGGCGTTGAGCCAGAACACGTCCACCGGACCCGCCGACGCCACGCTCACAAGACCCGCCGTGACGCCCGCACACGCCGTCAGCGCACGCGCGAAACAACGCCGATTACGCAACACCTCTCGCATACGTTTGTCCTCTCTGGCATGTGCGCATACGTGTGCAACGCAGCGCACAGTACAAAAACTCCTCCCTACGCGCGAAGGCCAAGGTACCACCCTGTCCCAAGGGGGGTCAACGCTTTTTTGTGGGAGTTTCCGCCGATACGCCCGCTCGCTCCAACAAACCGCGGAGTTCCCGGACTTCCCCCGACTCCGCGTCATGCACCCCCTGCCGCACCAAGTCCCCGATCCGCTCCCCGGCCTCCAGCAGCAGAACCCGGGCCTCCTCCCGCGCCGCCTCCGCCGTCTCTCCCCGCATCGACTCGCTCCGACGCAGCGCCGCCTCCCCAGCCTTCACCAGCCCCACGAACAGATCGTGCGTGTGCCGCGCGGTCGGATCGCCCGCCTGCAGCGCCCTCCGCACCCGCAACGACTCCCCGTACACCCGCTCCGCCTCATCCTCCCGCCCCAGCGCAAGCAGCGTGTTCGCCTGCTTGTTCAGGCACAGCGCCAGGTCGCGCTGCGCCTCCACGTTCTCCTCATCCGCAGCGAGCTGCCCCGCGATCCGCACCGCCCGCGTGTAGTCCGCCAACGCCGTCTCGCTCGCCGCGCGAACCAGCGCCGCGCGCTCCTCGCCATCCAGCCCCTCCGCCTGCCGGCGCGCGATCCGCGCCCCCGTGTCCCCCCGATGGTGCAACGCAATCCACACGTCCCGCTGCGCACGCCGGCTCGCCGGGCTCTCCCGCGCGATCCGCTCGAACGCCGCCAACGCCTCCTCCACGGCCTCACGCGCCTCATCAAACCGCGCACTCTCCCCGCTCTCCGCCAACAACAGCAGCACGCGCGACCGCTTCGACGCCAACATCGCCAGCGCCCGCCCCGCGCCCTCATCACGCGCCCGCGACCTCCAGTACGACGCGGCCGAGTCATACCGACCCAGCGCCTCAGCAGCCCGCCCCGCCCTCTCTCCCGGCTCACGCGCCTCCTCACCCAGCCGCATCGCCAGATCGCCCGCCCCCGTCACGCACGCGGCCCGCAACGCCTCCGTCTCCGCGCGAACATCCCCCTCTGACCCCTTCACGAACGACAGCGCGCGATCACACCCCGCGATCGCCTCCTCCATCTGCGCCAGCGCATCCGCGTACTTCCGCTCCTGCTGCATCAGCGTCGCAGATCGCTGCATGCTCCGCGCCACATCCGCGTGCGCACGCGCATCTGTCGGCAGCCGCGCAAGCACCCGTTCCCGCAACCGACGAGACTCCCCAAACCCCACCTCCCCTTCCGACGACTGCCTCGTGCTCGGACCGTACACCCCAGCCAGCAACTCCCCCACACGGTCGTGCGCGTCCGCCAGCTCGCGCAGGAACGCGACATCCTCATCCCCCTGCGCCCGGACCTTCTCCAGATACGCCCGCGCCTCGCGCAGCAGCCGGTCCCGCGCCGCCGTCGCGCCCCGAAGCTCCCGGATCTCGTCGTTGAAATCGACGATCATCGTCCGCGCGATCCCGCGCACCGCATCGAAATTCGACTCCGCACGCTCCCGCTGCGAGCGCTCCGCCTCCCGCGCCTCCCGCTCACCCTCCAGCGCCACCACGGCAGACCGCTCCGCCCGCGTCGCACGCCCGTACATCGCCGTCATCGACGCCCCCCACACCACCATCGCGGTCGCGAACAGCGCCACCGTCGCAGCCACGCCCCTCCGGCGCCGCAGCGTCTTGCGGATCACATACCACCCGCTGTCGCGCTTCGCCTCGATCGGGTCGCCCGTCAGATACCGCGCCACGTCCCGCCCAAGCTCGCCCGCGCTCTGATACCGACGCTCGCGCTCCTTCGACAAGCACTTGAGCACGATCGTCTCGACCTCGTTGTTGATCTGCCGACGCACCGTGCTGGGCCGCGCAGGCTCCGCGCGCAGGATGTTGTCCAGCACGTCCCGCATGTTCCCGATCACCCGGTACGGAAACCGCCCCCCCGTCAGCATCTGATACAGAATCACGCCCAACGAATACACGTCCGTCCGGATGTCGATCTTCTGCGGCGCCCCCTCCGCCTGCTCCGGGCTCGCCCACGGCAGACTCCCCACGAACTGCCCCGTCATCGTCATCACGCGCAGGTGCGTCGAGTCATCCACCTCCCCCGTCGCCACCTTCGCAAGCCCGAAGTCCAGCACGTGCGGCACGCCCGCCCCGTCCACACGGATGTTCCCGGGCTTCAGGTCCCGGTGGATCACCCCCTTCAGATGCGCCGCGTTCACCGCATCGCAGATCTTCCCGAACAGACGCAACGCCTCCTCCACCGTCCGCCCGTCCGATTTGATCCACGCGTCCAGCGTCTGACCCGAGATGTAGTCCATCACGAAGTAGAACGCGCCGCGCGGCGTCACGCCCGACTCATGAATCGACACGATGTTCGGGTGCGCCATCTGCCCCAGGATCTGCACCTCACGGTCGAACCGCGCGCGATCCCGCGTCGTAAACCGCCCCCCCTCCACGCTCACCGCGTGCAGCACCTTGATCGCGACCTTGCGCTTCGTCCCCTTCTGGATCGCCAGGTACACCGTCCCCTGCCCGCCACGGTGTATCTCGCGCACCACCTCGTAGTTCGGCAGGTCGAGCGTCGGCGCGATGTCCCCGCCGCGCCACCCCGACGACCCCCGCACCACCCCGCTCCCGCTCCCCGGCGCGTTCGCCTGCGCTCGCGCCGCCTCGATCAGGCGCTCATCCCGCTCGGAGCCGTTCTCCCCGCCATTCCCCCCCCCAGATCCCGCCGTGTTGGATGGCTCAGACACGTGTGACGCTCCGCGATGCCGATCCCCATCACCTACAAGCGATCCTCCCGCCCCTCACTCACGACCCATGCGAGAAAAATCTCGACTCCGACCCCAGCAGGTCCTTCAGCCGGTCGTGCGCCCGCGCCCGCAACATGAACACCGCCCCCTCCGTGCGGCACATCTCCTTCGCCACCTCGCTCACCGACTTCCCCTGCAGGTCGTACAGCGTGATCACCCGCCCATAGTCCGGCGGTAGCTGCTCCAGCGTCTCCCGCATCAGCTCGCCCGCCTCGTCCCGCGCCGCCACGCGGCTCGGCGTCGTCGACGTCGCCCCAAGCACCTCCACCAACGCCACGAACGACTCCTCCAACGTCCCCCCCGTCATGCGACGCCGCGGGTCCGGACGCTTCGCGCTCTCCAGCCCACGGATCGCGTCCGTCAGGTTGTTCTCCGCGATGCGACGCAGCCACCCGAAGAACGCGTCCGCGGCGCCGGGCCCCTCCGGAGGCCGGAACGACCGCATCCGCAGGAACGCCTCCAGGAACGTCACCTGCAGCACGTCGTCCTCATCCAACACCGACCGCCACACCGACCCGATCCGGGACGCGAGGTGCATCCGCAAGCCCGGCCCCGCGTGCCGAAGCAACGTCATCAACGCCGAGTCGTCCCCCTCCGACGCCGCACGCACGAGCCCCGCGAAATCCGGCTGCTGTGGACTGTCCGCGGTCATCGCACGCTCCATTGCCCGCCGACCGAGGCAGGCACACGCAGTCTACCTCAGACCAGACATTTCTCCCCCGTTCGAGCGTGAGAAAACGCCCCCACTCACGCTCCATGGTCCAGAGGGGAGAGAGAACCCGGGCGGGAGTCCGATGCCCTCGGCCACCCGCCCTTTCCCGGCAAACCACCCCAAAAAGCGGCGACGCCCCACTTGCGCAGGGCGTCGCCGGGTGTGAGGGGGTTCCGAATCAGGTCATTACGGGCAGGTCTGCCCGAACGCGCTCAGGAGATTGTTCAGGTCCAGGAAGTTCACCGCGCCGTCTCGGTTCGTGTCGCCCTGCGAGAACGTGCCGGGCTGACCGAAGAACGACAGGATCACGTTCAGGTCGAGGAACGTCACCATGCCGTCCGAGTTCACGTCCGCCGGGCACAGGATCGAGTCGATGTAATCGACGTCCGCGGCCGTGACCATGCCGTCGCCGGTCACGTCGCCCATCGCCCAGCCGCCCGCGTTCCCGAGGTTGGCCTGCGCGATCGAGCGATCCCCGACCGTCACCGAGCCGTTCAGATCGACGTCGCCGATCTGCGTGCCCAGGATCACCTGGACCAGCTCCTTCACGTCGTTCCAGTCGACCACGAGGTCCCCGTTCATGTCGGCCGAGAGATCGACAAACGCGGCCTCGTTCAGGTTGCTCCAGTTGGCCGCGCCGTCGCCGATGTTCGCGTTGTTCGAGAACTGCGCGAACACGTAGTCGATGTCGAGGCCGTTCACCGCGCCGTCCGCGCCGATCGGAGCCCAGCCGCGGGTCTGACGCCCGGACGGGCCCGCCACGTCGCCGCGAGCATCGCCGTTCATGTATGCCTTGGGCGTCGCCAGCGTCGTCCCGAAGAAGTTCGCCGTGCCGCCGCCGACCTCGCCCGCCAGCGCCGCGTCCACGCGCGTGAACCCCTCCTTGCGGCTCAGCATGCGCGTCGTGGGATCGACCGCGAGCCCGTCGGCCCAGTAGCGCACGTCCGCGACGTTGAAGTTGCCGTCGCCGTTGAAGTCGCCCAGCACCTCGATGATCGCGGTCGTCCCGGCCTGCCACGCCGGCCCGCCGTTGCGCGCCCGCCACGCCTTCACCAGCTCGCCCGCGTCGTTCCAGTCACGCTTCGCGTCGTTGTTGAAATCGCCCGCGATCTTGTTGCGAACCGACAGGGCCGAGCCGTACGCCACCGCGGCGCCGGCCTGCGTCACGTAGTTCGCACCGTTCGCCACGCCGTCCGAGTACACCGTGCCCGTCGTGCGCGTCGGCACGAGACCGTTCGTCGTCGCGTTGAACGTGGCGTACGCGGAGCCCGCGAGCACGTTGTTGTTCAGCGCGAACGTCTGCAGCGCCGGGTTCAGGTTCGGGTTCGTCACGTGCTGGTTCGGAACGGCCAGATTCGTCACGAACGAGCGGGAGTTCGGGAGGATCAGCTGCGTGGCCAGCAGCTCACCCGGCGAGAACACCGTCGGATCGCCGCCCGGATCGCCCTTGAACGCCGCGACCGAAGCCGAGATGTTGTTCAGGTACGCCGCGGCGTTCTGGTTCCGCATCAGCGGGTTGCCGTTGGACGAGCCGAAGTACGGGAAGCCGGGCGCCGAGGCCTGCGGATCCCCGAAGTGCGCGATCACGGCCGGGCCGCCGATGTGGTACCCGTTCAGGCCCACCGTCAGCACATTCCCGATCGTCGGACGCACGAACTGCGTGCCCCCGTTCACGTCGTCACGGACCGCAAGGATCTCCATCTGGCCGCTCGTCAGCCACGAGCCGGCGCCGCGCTCCGCGCCCGTGTACCCGATCGCGAGCCGGTGGTTCCGCACCGTGCCCTCCATGCGGGAGGAGCCGCCCTTGTTGCTCGGGCGGAAGTTCGGCCCGAGGATGTCCTGCGAGGACGTGTTGCTCAGGTCGCCGATGTTCTCGCCCACACCCCACGACGGATCAACGCCCGTCGTGTTGCAGAACCCGTTCCGCGTCCCGGAGCCCGCATCGCGCGTCACGAACACCAGGTTCTCGCCCGAAGGCAGGCGGCCCGTCACGTTCATGTGCTGCACCTCGGTCATCAGCATCTGCTGATAACCCGTGCCCAGGTTCGTGATGACCGCGATCGGCGCGAACGCGAGGTCCGTGCCGTACATCGTGTTCTCGTCCGGGCTGCCGAAGTTGAAGTTGATCGTGCCCGGGTCCACCAGCAGGTGGTTGAAGTTCGCGGGCGTCCCGTCCTTGTTCACGCTGTCGCGCGGATTCAGGCCGTAGCCGGGCTGCGTCGGCAGCAGGCTCCACGAAGGAGTCGCGCCGTCCGAGCCCGGCGCCGTCACCGCCCACGCCGTCGGAACGTCGATCGGCGCCAGGTCGATCTGGATGCCCGCCACGTTCCCGTCCGCGCTCAGCGACACCTCGTACGTGCCGTCCATGAGCGAACGAACCGGCGCCGCGCCCGGGTTCAGCCCGTTCGCCACGCCCGCCGGCGGGAACTGCACCACGCCCGCGATCACGTAGCGCGTGCGGTTGTTCATCGCGTCGTCCGCGGCCGCGCTCCCCACGAGCTCGACCCCGTCCGCGCCCGTCGCGTACTGACGGCCGTAGTCCACCAGCTCCTGCAGGCCGTTCAGCGAGCCCACCGAGCGGTACTGCACCTGCCACAGCTGGCTCGTCAGGAACGGGGGCGTCACGTCGAACGGAGCGAGCTGTTCACGAACGACCGTGTCGTTGTCGCAGTCCAGGAAGTCGTTCGTCGACGCCGGCGCCTGCAGGAAGTTCTTCAGCAGGGTCGCGCCGCTGATGTTGATCAGGTACGGCTTCGCCGCCATCGCCGTGCCCGACATCCCGCACGCCAGGCCGCAAGCACCGGCGAGCCCAACCAGTCGCTCTCTCATCCGCATGATCCGACTCCTCTCTCGTCTCGTGAGTAATGTCGCAGGGAAAACGCGAGAAAGCACCACGCGCTCAGCGCGCGTTGTGCTCCATGTTCACCAGGTTCTGCCCCGTGATGCTGTAGAAACGGTCCCCCCACTTCCGCTCCCGGATCGACTGCAGCACCGTCATCCGCTCGACGTGACCGTCCGCGAACGAGAAGTTCGCCGTCCCGCCGTACTCCTTGTCGCCCCCCGGGTGATGGCGCCCGACCGCGTTCAGCGTCGACTGCGCGTCATCGATCACGCTCTCGGGGATCTGCTTGAACGTGTAGATCGTCTCCTCGTTCGGATAGAAGAACCGCGGGAGATTCCCGAACGCCGGCTCCGCGTACACGTTCGACCCCGAGGACCCGCCCACGAACGGCGTCAGCGGACGGTGGCTCTTGATCACCCCGTTCCCGTCCGACAGCGACTTCCACTCGTTGCGGTTCAGGAACTCCGTCGACAGGATCGTCCGCTGCGGGAACTGCAGCGACGTGTCGCGCACCAGCACGTTCCGCCGACCGCCGCCCGACTGCGTGAACTTGTTCCGCGGGAAGATCGCCGCGTTCCCCGTGTACGCCATCCGAGGCGCCTGCCGGTCCTCCGGGAAGCGAGACTCGCTCCCCATCGTCTGGCCCATGTCGTTGACCTGACCGGACTCCCAGTTCTCGATCTCCGGGCCCGGGTTCGTCCGCGGCGCCCCGCCGTGCTCCATCGACGGGCACATGAACGCCTCGATCGGCGCATCACCGGCCGAGAAAAGCGAGTACGACCAGTGGACGTACCCGTTCACCGGAATCGGGTTGTTCAGCAGCTGATCCTCCTGCCGCCACGTGCCGCCCGTCTGCATGTCCCCGTACACGTAGGACGGTGGAAACTGGTTGTCCCCCGAGTTCACGTGGCCCTGCACCGCCTGCGCCACCGTGCGTGCGTTCGCGGCGCACACCACCGCCTTGCCTTCCTTCTGCGCCGACCCCAGCGTCGGCAGCAGGATCCCGATGAGCAGCGCGATGATCGAAATCACCACCAGCAACTCGATAAGCGTGAAACCCCTTCTCAGACCCTTGCCCCGCATGCCTCGATCTCCGTTCGATGCGTTCCGAAACCTCACCTCAGACACCGGGCGGGAAAGTACGGGGCGCCTCAACCGGCTGTGTAAGGAACGCGCTCGCGTATCGTGAAGAGTGCGTGTCCGCGCGCAACGACACACGAGTGCGCCGCACGAGCGCTAGCTTCAACCACTGCCACGTTCAAGACTTGCGCCGACTACCCCCGGCTCACACAACCTTCACACAACGCGCTTGACGTACACCACCTTCGCATCGCCCACGTCGTAGAAGTCCTCCAGGCGCGCCGCCTCCACATATCCACACGCCTCGTAGAACCGGCGCGTCGGCAGGTACTGCGCCTTCGAGGACGTGTCCACATACACCGCGCGCCCCCCGGCGCCGCGCACACGCGCCTCGCTCTCCAGCATCAAACGCTTCCCCAGCCCCTCACCCTGCGCTTCCTTGGCAACGACAATCCAGTACAGATCCCACGAGCCTTTCGTGCACGCGATCGGGCCGAAGCACGCGAAACCGCTCGGCGCCGAGGCCCCGGAACGCTCAACGAACAGGAACCGGTACCACGAATCCGCGCCCTTCTCGACGCGGTCGCGGATCAGCTCCTCGGCCACTTTGACCTCGTCCTCCCGAAAGAAACCCGTCCCGCCGGCCATCTTCACAATCGCGTCGATGTCCGCAGGGCGAGCCTCCTCGCGCAGAACCCAGGGCGCGCTCATCGCTTCGCCCCGTTCACCCCGGGAGCGTCCGCCGAGGAAAGGCCCTCGAAGAAGGCGCGGGCGTTCTGCCCCAGCGACCCCGTCCGGTACCCGCCCTCCTGCACGATCACCGTCGGCAGGCCCAGCCCCGAGATCATCGCGCCGTTCTCCCGGAAGTCACTCGGCGTCAGGCTCCACGTGCCCGTCGGGTCCTTGCGTCCTGTGTCGTAGCCGAGCGACACGACGAGGAACCTCGGCTCGTACCGCTTGATCTTCCGCAGCGCGCTCGCGAGCGCTTCGCGGTAACGCTTGCCGTCCACCGATTCCGGAAGGGGCATGTTCACGTTGAAGCCCTCGCCCTCCCCTTCTCCCTTCTCCTCCTCGAAGCCGGTGAAGAAGGGGTAGGCGAAGCGCGGGTGGCCGTGGATGGAGACGGTGAGCACGTCGGCGCGTTTGTAGAAGATGTCCTGCTGCCCGTTGCCGTGGTGGTAGTCGACGTCGAGGATGGCGACCTTGCCGTGCCTGGAGAGGAAGTTCGCGGCGATGGCGCTGTTGCAGAAGTAGCAGAACCCGCCGAAGGCGCGGCGCTCGGCGTGGTGTCCGGGCGGGCGGACGAGCGCGTAGGCGAAGCGTTGTCCGTCGCGCACGATCTCCGCGGCGGTGAGGGCGCAGTCCACGGCCCGCTTGGCCGCGACGTACGCGTTCTTGTTGAGCGGCGTGAATGTGTCGATGCAGTAGTACCCCGCGCAGTAGGCCAGGTCCTTGGGCGGGCGTGTCGCGTTGCGGATGGGAAAAACGTAGGGATAGACGGATTTTCCGGGCTCGACGCCCTCGCAGACGCGCTTGAGGTAGCCCACGAGCGCGGGGTCGTGGGCGCCGAGGATGTGGGACTCGGCGAACTCCTTGGGCTCGACGCGCTGGAAGAACCCTGTGGGCAGGATGCCCTCGAGGATGGACTTGATCCGCACGGGCGACTCGACGTACCCGCGCTCGCGCACGTGGTGGATCTCGTGCCGGTCGCTCACGACCAGCGCGATGAGCGATTCGCCCTTCTTCTCCCGGGCGGGCGCGGGCTCGGGTCGTTTCACGTACCTCGGCTCGCGCAAGAGAACCGGATCGTCCGTCACGCTCGCCACGACCTGCTTCACGTACTCGGGCGAGCAGAGGTGGGCGTACTTGCGCTCGAGGATCGCCTTGTAGACCTTGCGCGTCTCGTCGCGCGTGAGCGCGTGGCCCGAGCCGAGATCGTCGTACACGAGGTGCGGCAGGTCCTTGTCGCCCGGCTTCACCGGCGTTTCGTAGCCCGTGTTGATGATCGGGCGCGCGCCGAAACGCTCGTAGAACTTCAGTCGCGCGGCGTTGGACTTTGCGAGCGCGGGGTCGGAGCAGGCTTCGGGATCGTCGGGGAGGCACTCGTAGAAGAGGCCGATGGCGCCGAGCGATCGCGCGACGTCGCGCGTCTTTTCGTAGAGCGCGCCGCCGACGCCTCCTCCGCTCATGGTGCGGACGGTGGCGATGTATTCGAGGAGGCAGAACCTGACGTCGGGCGCGAAGGAGACGAGCGCGAAGCCCTGCAGTCTGCCTCGGAGATCGTCGGCCACGAAGAGCATCGCGCGGAGGCGGTGCATCAGCGGGTCGACGAGGCGGGCGGGCAGCTCGTCGAGCTCGTGCTGGGGGAGGGCTGGGAGGCGGTCCTTGAGGATGGAGCGGACCTGCTCCAGCTCGCGTTTATTGAGCGGGAGGTTGGGGTCGGCGATCTGGCGGATGCGGAACATTTGTGTGGTGAGTTAGCGCACGAGGGCGGCAGGTGCGCCACGGAACCGAGTTATCCAACAATTGGCCGCGGAGGCCAAGTTCCGGCCGGCGCGCGCACCAGCGGCGTGATATCCGGCATCGGGGGAGAGGCAGGGGTTGGCGTTGACCTCCAGCACCCAGACTTTGCCCCGGGCATCGACGCGGACGTCGACCCGGGCGTAATCACGCATGGACATCGCGTTCCATGCGCACAGGGCGACGCGCGCGAGCTCGCGCGCGAGGGCGGGCTCGGCGGTGTCGAAGCGGCGCACGGTGTTTGTGTACTCGAACGTGTGCTCGGCCCACTTCGCGTCGTAGCCGACGATGCGCGGCACACCCGGGGGCCAATCGACGAAGACCATCTCCGCGATGGGGAGGACTTCGACGCCCTGATCGGCTTCGAGGAGCGCGACGTTGAACTCGCGTCCGTCGATGAACTGCTCGGCGAAGGCTTCGTGGCCGAGCGAAGGTTCGCGGGCATCGAGCGCGGCGAGGAGGTCGGCGGCGGTTGGGGCGTGGATGACGGAGTCGGCGTTGAGGCCGAGGGAGGCGTGCTCCCAGACGGACTTGATGATGTACTCGGCGGGGACGAAGGCGTCGGGGCTCTTGTTGTCGACGATGGCTTCGAGATCGGCGCGGGTGTAGGCGCGCGGGGTGTCGAGGCCGGCCTGCTCGAAGCAGCGCTTGGAGAGGGTCTTGGAGGTGGAGAGGAACATGGCCTCGCTGCCTGCGCCGGTGAAGGGGATGCGGAGAGATTCGAGGAGCGCGGGGGCGAGATGGATGAGGCGGCCCTGCCCCCCCACTGCTTCGACGAGATTGAAGACGGCGTCGGGGGCGAGGCGTCGGAGCGCGTCCGCTGCGGATTCGAGATCGAGGGAGAGGGGGAGGGAGGAGACGTCGTGGCCGAGCGAGCGGAGGAGTTCCCCGACGTACTTCGCCTGGGCGAGCGTGTCCTGCTCGTCGGGTCGCGCGTCGGGCGGAAGCTCGTCGTGGAGGATTACGACGCGCACGGCTGGGACTCTCGGCGTGTGGGCGTTGCGCGGACGCGCTCGCAGGCGCTCTCGAGGATGGCGGCGATGAGGTCGTTGTATCCGCGGCCCAGCTGGGACCACATGATGGGGAGATCGGAGCGGACAGGGTGGAGGCCCGGGAGCGGGTTGATCTCCATGACCTGCGGGGCGGCGTGCTCATCGCAGCGCAGATCGACGCGCCCGCCGTCGCGGCAGCCCAGCGTGCGCCAGGCCTGCACCGCCACGTCGCGTGCTCGCTGCGCGAGGTCGTCGTGCGCGAGGAAGTAGCGGACGTGGGTGTCGTACTCTTCTTTATTGAGATAGGTGTAGACGTCGAGGGAGTCGGCGCGCCCCCGCACCATTTCGATTTCGAGGCATGCGACGGTGCGGGCGCTCTGGCCTGTGCCCAGGACGCCGACGGTGAACTCGCGCCCGGGGAGGTAGCGTTCGACGAGGACGGGCTGGTTGTGCTCGCGGAGCAGACGTGCGCAGACGTCCTGGAGCGCTGCGGCGTTCGTGATTTTCGCGTCGGGGCCGATGCCCTTGCTGGTGCCTTCGGCGCTGGGCTTGGCGAAGACGGGGAAGGCGAGATCGACGCGCGCGGCGTCCTGCTCGCGCTCGATGACGGCAAAGTCGCAGGTGGGGACTCCCGCGTCGCGGAGGATGCGCTTCGCGCTTGGCTTGTGGAGGGTGACTGCGCAGGCCAGGGGATCGGAGAAGGTGGAGGGGATGTCGTACTGGTCGAGGAGGGCGGGGACGGCGGACTCGCGTCCGAAGCCGCGGGTGCCCTCGGCGATGTTGAAGACGAGGTCCCAGCGGTCTCCTCGCGCGAGACGTTGGACGAGGGATTCGAGCCTGCCGATGCGGTCGACGTCGTGGCCCTGCGCGCGGAGCGCGGCGTCGATGGCGTCGATGGTGTCGATGGAATCGAACTCCGCGGCCTGCTCGGCTGAGAAGCCGGCCGCGAGGTAATCGTCCTTCAGGTCGTAGGTGAAGCCGAGGCGCATCAGGCTTTGCTCGCTGGGTTCGCGCGGAGTTCGTTGTAGAGGTCTGCGCGCCATTGTTCGGCGTCGGGGCGGGTCATGTTGAGGACGGTGAGCATGGAGCCGTTCGGGCCTGCGAGCGTTTCGACGGGGCAGTAGCCGGCGTCTTCGGCGAGGATTCCGGCTTCGGTGAACTCCCAGGGGTAGAGGCGGCAGACGAGTGGTCGGACGTTCTCGGGGAGGACGCAGCCCGCGGGGCCGAGGAAGGTGCAGCCGTCCGCGCGCCGGAGGAGCATGTTGCGCGTGCCGTCGGGGAAGGTGGTGTAGGGGAGCCAGTTGGGGTCGTCGGGGTCGTGCTCGAGGTAGGAGGGGTCTTCGGGGGCGCGACGGGAGTAGAAGTCGGAGGCGCCGACGTATCGGGAGATGCGTTCGACGTCGCCTTTGGTGACGAGGATCTCGGCGCGTTGACAGCAGGTGCGCTGCATGGTGGCGCAGCGCGCGCAGGGGTGCATGGTTGTCTCGTCCACGTTCACGCTCGGCCCGTGGGATCGGGGTAGCGGAAGGTCTTGCCTTCGAAGTTGCGGATGAGGAGGTCTGCGCCGTCGCGGCCGACGACGTAGTTGGGGGAGAGCGGGATCTTGCCGCCGCCGCCGGGCCCGTCGATGACGAAGGTGGGCACGGCGTAGCCGGTGGTGTGGCCTCGGAGCGCCTCCATGATCTTGAGCCCGGTCTCGACGGGGGTTCGGAAGTGGCGCGAGCCGGGGATCGGATCGCACTGATAGATGTAGTAGGGGCGGACGCGGATCTTGAGGAGGTTGTGCATGAGCGACTTCATGACGTCGGGATCGTCGTTGACGTCGCGCGTGAGCACGGTCTGGCTGCCGAGTGGGATGCCGGCGTCCACGAGTCGGCCGCACGACTGAGCCACCTCGGGGGTGATCTCGTCGGGGTGCATGAAGTGGACGCTCATCCAGAGCGGGTGGTATTTGCGGAGCATCTTCGTGAGGGCGGGCGTGATGCGCTGGGGCAGCACGACGGGCACCTTCGTTCCGATGCGGATGAACTCGACGTGGGGGATGGCGCGGAGGCGCGAGAGGAGCCACTCGAGCCGGTCGTCGGCCATCGTGAGCGGATCGCCGCCGGAGATGAGGACGTCGCGGATCTCGGGGGTGGCTTCGATGTACGCCAGGGCGCGCTCGAACTGTGCCTGGTTGAAGTGGTACTCGCCGGTCTTGCCGACGAGGCGGGAGCGGGTGCAGTAGCGGCAGTAGACGGCGCAGAAGGAGGTGACGAGGAAGAGGACGCGGTCGGGGTAGCGGTGGACCAGGCCGGGGACGGGCATGTCGCCGTCCTCGTTGAGCGGGTCGTCGGCTTCGCCTTCGGCGGTGACGAACTCATCGCCGACGGGGACCATGGTGCGCCGGATGCCCTGCGAGGGATTGTCGGGATCGAGGAGTGAGGCGTAGTAGGGCGTCACGCCGACGGGGAGACGATCGCCGAGTTCGAAGATGGTGGCACGCTCGTCCTGCGAGAGGTCGAGCATGCGTTCGGCGGAGTTGAGGTCCCGGATGCGCGAGCGGAGCTGCCACTTCCAGTCGTTCCACTGCTCGTCGGTGACGGCGGGGAAGAACTTCTCCCGGAAGCGGCGCGTGCGCTCGCCGATCACGAAGTCCTCGGCTTCCCAAGGGGGCGTGACAGCGATGGGGTGAGATGGGAGGGCTTGAGGGCGCGCCGCGAGACGCGCCCGACTACCGCCAGGCTCGTCGTCGGTGTCGCCGGTCGTCAGCACGGATAGAGGAACCGTGCGCCCGTTATTCATGACGGGGACCGAAGTGCGATCTACGGACATCGTGGGGGGGGTTCCGTGAGCGGCTTCCTGCCGCCGGGCGATGCACGCCCTTGTTTCGCGACCGCCCTGTCAGCGCGACAGGATCATGCGGTCACTACGGGGCATGACACTAGCACTACCTGAACGAGCGTCAAGCGATGTTGGCGCTTCGGCGCGAGTTAATCCTGTTTCACGTCGGTGCGCCTCGGTGCGCGACAGGTTGTGCACCGTCCCTGGGGTGGGGGTCGGGGCTCGAGCGGACGGCGGTGTGGTTCGGTGGGGGTGAGCTCACTACAGTCGGGTCCAACACGCCACACCCGACGAGAGGGAGCCCTCGCATGCTGATGCGGATGATCTACGACGACCGGTTGGCCCAGGCCGCGTATCTCATTGGCTGTCAAAGGACTGGGGAAGCGATCGTCATCGACCCGGAGCGGGACGTGGATCGGTACCTCGACCTGGCGAAGCGGGAGGGGCTGCGGATCGTGGCGTCCGCGGAGACGCACATCCACGCGGATTTCCTTTCGGGCGCGCGGGAGCTGGCGGAACGGACGGGCGCCAGGGCGTACCTCTCGGATGAGGGGGACGCCGATTGGAAGTACCTGTGGCCCAAGACGATGGACGGGAAGAAGGGGTACGAGCACCGGCTGCTGAAGAACGGTGACGCGTTTGTCGTGGGGAACATCGAGTTCCGGGTGCTGCACACTCCGGGGCACACGCCAGAGCACATCTGCTTCCTGGTCGTGGACAAGGGGAGCGGGGCGACGGAGCCGATGGCGATCCTTTCGGGCGATTTCATCTTCGTGGGGGATCTGGGGCGTCCGGACCTGTTGGAGACGGCCGCGGGGCAGACGGGCGCGGCGGAGCCTTCGGCGCGTCGGTTGTTTGCGTCGGTGAAGCGGTTCATGGAGTTGCCGGATTACCTGCAGGTGTGGCCGGCGCACGGCGCGGGGAGCGCGTGCGGGAAGGCGCTGGGGGCCGTGCCGCAGAGCACGGTGGGGTATGAGAAGCGGTTCAACCCGGCGATTCGCGCGGCTGAGAAGGGTGAGCAGGCGTTCGTGGATTTCATCCTGGAGGGTCAGCCGGAGCCTCCGCTGTACTTCGCGCGGATGAAGCGGGAGAACAAGACGGGGCCCGCGGTGCTGGGGCAGTTGGCGAGGCCTCGGACGCTGAGCGCTGCGGAGGCCGGGCGTCTGGACGGGAGGCAGACGGCGATCCTGGACACTCGGACGTGGAAGGAGTTCATGGGGGGGCATCTGCCGGGGTCGCTGTACACGCCGCTGGGGAATGACTTCACGACGGTGGCGGGGTCGTATGTCGAAGCGACGGAGTCGATGTACCTGGTGGTGGACCCGGCGCGGGCGGAGGAGGCGGTGCGGGACCTGGCGCGGATCGGTCTGGACCGGGTGGAGGGGGTGATTCCGCCGGGCGTGTTTGCGGAGCTGCGCGAGAGCGGCGGGACGCTGTCGACGGGGAGCGAGGTGGATGTGGAGGAGGCGAAGCGGCTTGCGCAGGACGCGTTCCTGCTGGACGTTCGTCGGAAGGATGAGTTCGGCGAGGGGCACTTGCCGGGTGCGAAGCACATCCCGCACACGAGGTTGGCTGAGAGGCTGAGTGAGGTGCCGAAGGATCGGACGGTGCTGGTGAACTGCCGGTCGGGGGGGAGATCGGCGCGGGCGGTGGCGTTGTTGCAGCGGGCCGGGGTGAAGGCCGTGAATCTCGGCGGGGGCTTCACGGCGTGGCATCGTGGAGGGGGTGGGGTGGAGAAGTGAGTTTGCGTGGGAGGGGATGATCGCGGTTAGGCTCTGGGGTCATGGTGCTTGCGATCATCGGAGCCGCGCTGGTGGGCGCGACGTTGGGGCTGCTGGGTTCGGGCGGGTCGATTTTGACCGTGCCGATCCTGGTGTATCTGGTGGGTCACACGAAGAAGGCGTCGATCGCGGAGTCGTTGGCGATCGTGGGGGCGATTGCGCTGGTGGGGGCGGCGCGGCAGTGGCGCGCCGGGAAGGTGGATGCGCGGATGTGGCTGTGGGTGGGGTTGCCGGGGATCCCGGGGGCGTATCTGGGGGCGGTGCTGTCGAAGCAGGTGACGGGGGCGCTGCAGCTGGGGGTGCTGGGGGTGTTGATGCTGGCGGCCGCGGTGCTGATGGTGCGGAAGAAGCCCAAGCCGAAGGAGGGGGAGAGGGTGGAGCGACACGGGGCGACGTTGGGGTTGATCGGGCTGGGAGTGGGGTTGATCACGGGGTTCGTGGGAGTGGGCGGGGGTTTCCTGATCGTGCCTGCGTTGGTGTTGTTGGCGGGAGCGGAGATGCCGGTGGCCGTGGGGACGAGCCTTGCGATCATCACGCTGAATGCGGCGAGCGGGTTCCTGAAGCAGTTGGACGTGCTTGGGGGGGTTGGTGAGGACCGGGTGGACTGGGGGACGATCGGGCTGTTTGCTGCTGTGGGGATTGCGGGGAGTGTGGTGGGGCAGAGCGTGGGGAAGCGGATCGATCAGGCGACGCTGAAGAAGGTGTTTGCGGTGTTTCTGGTGGTGATGGCGGGGTACATCCTGTGGCGGGAGGGGCCGAGGGCGCTGGCGGGGCGTGGGGCGGAGGTTGAGGCGCCGGCGCCTGCGGGGTGAGCGTGAACGACAGCGAGCCCCGGAGGGTGAGGTTCCGGGGCCCGCACGTCGGTGTAGTGGTTTGTGACGCGTGATGGGGAACGGAAGCGCGGCGCGCGTCAGGGCGCGGCGCGTCAGCCGATCTTGATCTTGCGCGCGCCGGGCTTCTGGGTCTTGGGGAGACGGACGGTGAGGACGCCGTCCTTGAGCTCGGCGTTGGCCTGGTCTTCGACGACGGCGCTGGGGAGCGCGATGCGTCGGCTGGTGGAGCCGATGGTGCGCTCACGCCGGTAGAACTTCTCGCTGGTCTCTTCGCGCTCCTCGGCGTGCTCGCCCTTGATGGTGAGGACGCCGTCGTGGCACTCGATCTCGACTTCATCCTTGGAGAAGCCGGGGAGCGAGGCGCGGACGATGACGGCGTTGTCATCTTCGGAGACGTCGACGGCGAGGGAGCCCTCGTCGGTGTCGTTGTTCACGAGGCCGGAGGGAGTGAAGAAGGGATCGTTGAAGAACTGGGTGAGGGCGCGGCCAAGGGAGGGTGAGGTGAAGGGATCTCGTCGGATGATGTGCACCATGTTGTTGTCTCCTTCGTGTGCTTGCGGTCGTTTGTTCGATCTCGGCCCGCTGGGCGTCCGTGTGGGCGCCGGTGGTCGTGCGGGCGTCTGTGGGGAGGAGATGCAAGGTCGGCGCCGAGCGGGGAGCGGTGGAAAAGGCTTGTTTTTGGGCCCGGAACGGGGCTTGGTGGCGGGAGGGAGGGGCGGAGGGCGCCAAAGCGGCAGGAGCCGAACGGTTTGCGAATCACCGCGAACGACCGGCGGTTGATGAGCTCGCCGGTCTGAAGATTGACTGCGTGTTGTGAGAGGGGGCGGGTGGGTCAGCGCCTGCGGCGGGCGGAGGCGAGGGCGGCGATGCCGAACAGCGTTGTGGCGCCGGGGGTGGGCCAGATGAAGAGATCAAACGTGGCGAGCTGCCCGCCTGGGAGGCCGACCTCGATTCGACCGGAGCCGAAGACGGACTCGTTGAAGTCCGCGATGGAGATTCGGAGGATGCGGAGCATGCCGTTGGCGCCGACTTCGGCGGGGTCGCCCGCGGCGGCGAAGGACGTGAAGCGGATCTGTCCGCCCGCGCCGGTGAGGTTGACATTGCCCGCGAAGCCGCCGAAGGGCTGGCCGTTGGAGGTGTCGTTTCCGCCGAAGGTGGCGTAGGTATCGAAGCCGATGGCGGAGAAGAGGCTCTCGAGCTGGAAAGAGCGTTGGTCGCTCCCGGCGGAATGGTTGAACACCACGCCGCCGCCGGTGTTGATGAAGAAGGGGTCGGCCGCGTTTCCTCCGGCGTTCACGCCGTTGACCTGATCGCCGGCGGAGCCGAGGAGCATGAGGTCGAACGTGCGGAAGGGGCGTGCGGACCATGCGGAGCCGGCGACGGGGTCAACGCTCGGAGAAGCGCCGGTCGGCGCCCAGATCGTGTTGGGGGCTTCGACCCACATCGCGCCGGTGACGGCCGCGTTCGCGGCGCCTGCGAGGCCCACAACAGCCGCAACAACAACTCCCGTGTTCCGCGCCATGTGACGTGTTCCTTGCTTTGCTCTGCGAATGTGTGTGTGGTCCCCCTGCTCCCCGTCGTCAGAGCCTCTGTGGAGACCCGATCAGCACACGCGATTCATCGCGTCGTTCAAAGCGTACCTGAGGACGCGCAACGAGCAAGATCATGCCCGAGAATTCATTGCGCCCGAGCGTTGCGGGGCGCGGCGATCGAGCGTGGCAAAAACAACATCGGCGGGCCGGAAGGCCCGCCGATGCGTGATCAGTTCAGATCAGGTCCGAAGCCGTCGGGATTAGCGACGACGACGGAGGCCGGCGACGCCGGCGAGCCCGAAGAGGGCAGCCGCGCCGGGGGTGGGAACCCACGGGCCGACCTGGAAGACGGCGAGGGCGCCGCCCGGGAGGCCGACTTCGAGGGAGCCCGAGCCGCCCACGCTCTCGTTGAAGTTCGCAACGGAGACGCGGAAGACGCGGAGCATGCCGTTCGCGCCGACTTCGGCGGGATCGCCGGCAGCCGCAAACGAGGAGAAGCGGATGACGCCGCCGGCGCCGGTCATGTTGACCGTGCCCGCGAAGCCGCCGAAGGGCTGGCCGTTCGTCGTGTCGTTACCGCCGTAGGTGGCGTAGGTGTCGAAGCCGATGGCAGAGAACAGGGCCTCGAGGTTGAACGAGCGCTGATCGCCGCCGGCGGAGTGATTGAAGATCGTGCCGCCGCCGGTGTTGATCTGGTACGGATCAGCGGCCGCGCCACCGATGTTCACGCCGTTGACCTGGTCGCCGGCGGAGCCGAGGAGCATGAGGTCGAACGTGCGGTAGGGGTTGGCGGACCAGGCGGCGCCGGCGATGGGGTCAGCGCTCGGAGCCGTGCCCGTGGGCGACCAGGTCGCGTTGGGCACTTCGACCCACATCGCGCCAGTGATCGCCGCGTTCGCGGCACCGGCCGCAACGAGCAGAGTGCATGCAGACAGAACACCAATCTTGGACATGAGACGTGTCTCCTTCCCTTCCCAGTTCCCGCGATGTCGGGGCGGGCTGGCCTTTTGGACCGATGAGTTCCGTAACGAGCCACGAAGATGCTACTTCACGCCTGTTAGGGACGCAAGGCTTGCGCTCGAAAATGCGCCACAAACCCCCCAACACGTCCAGATCTGGGGGTCACCCACCCTGCGTTCGGGGGTCCGCACGGGCGGGTGTCGCGAGCATCCGAACAACACCCGTTCGACTGAAGGACGTGGGTGGGTCGATTGACGGTGGCTGTTTGGAATGAAAAGACGCCGGCGCGGGTGTCGCGACGGCGTCTGAATCATCGGGTTGGGACGGTGGGAGCGGCCGATGTCTCGGCGTCCGTTGGTCCCTCAAGCCCTCGGGAGCACAAGGCTCTTGGGCTTCGGATTAGCGACGGCGACGGAGACCGGCCAGACCGGCGACGCTCATGAGAGCGACGGAGCCGGGGGCGGGAACCGCGGGGACGTCGAAGGCGAGCGTGGCGCCGCCGGGCAGGCCGACCTGCACGCGGGAGCCGTTGCCACCGAGGACGCCGTCAGCCGCCGCGTTGTAGGAAACGCGGAGAACCCAGAGGCCGTTCGCGCCGAGGGCGGCGGGAGAGCCGGCCGGGGCGAAGGACGTGAAGCGGAGCTCGCCGTTGGCGCCGGTGAGGTTGACCGGGCCGGCGAAGCCGCCGAACGTGCCGTTGGTCGTCGCGTTGCCGCCGAAGGTGGCGAACGTGTCGAACGGCATGGCCGCGAAGATGCCTTCGGTGGCGAAGGAACGGGTGTCAGCGCCCGCGGGGTGATTGAACACGCCGCCGCTGACCTTGATGCTGAAGGGGCCGCCGTCGCCGCCGACGTCGAGGGCGTTCACGAGGTCGCCCTGAGCGCCGGTGATGTACAGGTCCCACGTCTGCCAGGAAGCGCTGTTCCAGAGGGCGCCGGCGATGACGTCGGAGCCGGGGGCAGAGCCGTTGATGGGGTTGGTGGCGTTGTTGACCTGGCGCCACTCAACGCCCGTGATCGCGGCGCTCGCCACACCAGCGCCAACCAACAGCGCGGACACAGAAAGGATACGAGTCATGCGTGTCTACTCCTCTTTCTCTCCGTCGACGTTGTCCTGTGCATGGACTAACGCGACCCCGCCACGGCTACACCCGCCTTGGCGAGAAGAATCCCAGTTTGTGCTCAGTGGGTAGCGAACGTCGCTCCCGATCCCGATGTGCAATGTCAATCTACCACGCTCCGGACGCCATGCAACCCCCTTGTCCGCCAAAAAACACGGATTTCGGTGGTTTGGGTGGCTCCAACGGGGGGCATTTTCGGACGGGGGATTTTTCCATCTTTCCACAGGGGGCGAGAACCGCGGCTCGGACCGTCGTGGTGGCCTTATGAGGCCTGCCCGAACTGGCTCAGGACGAGGTTCAGGTCGAGGAAGTCGACGACGCCGTCGCCGTTGAGGTCGCCCGCGCCGACGGAGGGGCCTGACATGGCGTACTCGCTGAGCACGATGTTGAGATCGATGAAGTCGACGACGCCGTCGCCGTTCGCGTCGGCCGCGAGGGCGCGCAGCGGTCCGACAAAGAGCGTCGCGTCGTATTCCTCGATGACGCCTGCGCCGCGGTCGTAGTGGATGGTGGCGTTGACAACGGCGCCGCCGAAGGCGAACACGTTGGAGGGGCTGTTGACGGTTCGTCCGGGCGTTATCGATTGCAGCAGCGAGCCGGAGTGGAATGCGCCGGGGGCGAGCGAGTCTTCGTCGGCGAGATAGAGCGAGACGATGGTGTACGGCGTGGCCGAGTTGCGTCCTCGGATGACGCGTCCGGTGCTGAGGAGACGTTCGATCTCGTATCCCTGCTGCGTGCGGACTGCGCGGAAGAAGCCGGTCTGCACGCGCGAGGAGCTTGTCTCGCTCCAGCGCGCGACGAAGTAGACGTTGCCGTAGAGATCGACCGCGGGCGCGGAGAGCGAGGCGGGCTCCGTGCGGACGAGGACGCCGATCTCGGCGCCGCCCGGGCCGTTGAGTACGGGCTGCCCGGGGTGCGCTGCGACGGTCCATGCGTCGGTGGGCGCGCCGCCGGAGAAGGTTTTGACGGCGATGAACTCGCGCTTTTCGTGCGTGGCGATGGTCGTGTCTGTGGCGGTGGCCGCGACGATGACGGCGCCGGATGCGCCCGGCGCGCTCTGGCCGATGCCGACGAGTCCGGCGGGGCCGCGGAAGATCGTCTGGGAGCGGAACTGCGAGAAGGTGGCGCCGCCGGTGGTGTTCGCGGTGTAGCCGCTGGGGCCGGTGATGGGTGTGGGGAGCGTGGCGAGCAGCGCGGGGGAGACGGTCTCTGCGACGAGCGGGTTGGCGGGGAAGCGCACGCCGAGGAGGTTGATGGAGGAGGCGGGCGCGAGTGAGCCTGAGCCGGTGGCGGCGATGGAGGCGAGAGCGCCCGCGGAGCCCGCGGCCTCGGCGAAACCGAAGGAGAGCGGCCCGCGCAGCGCGGTGACACCCGCGGCCATGTGGGGTCGCGTGGCGCCTGTGGTGGCGGCGAGCGCGCGCGTGGCGCCGTTGGTGAGCCGGTGCGTGAGGTCGAGGGAGGCCAGGGGCGGCGCGATGAGCCCGAGGGTGGTCGGGTTGGGGATGATGGTCGGGAGCGTGAAGGTGGGCGCGTTGGCGCTCTCGGTGGCGTTGTTGTTCACGACGAAGACGGTGGCGTTTGCGTCGGTGGCCTGGTTCTGCTCGGAGAGGATGTTGATGAAGGCGTTGATCGAGGCGAACTGGCCGGGGGTGGTGTTGCGTCCGTTGGGGCCTGAGAGGGTGATGAGCGCGAGGTTGTCGCCCTTCACTTTGCCTGCGAAGGAGGGGGAGGAGCCGAAGTCGTCGGCGCGGACGGCGAGGTATCCGGCGGCGTCGATCGCGCCGGCGGCGACGGTGCCGGTGTCGTCCGGGGGAGACTGCACGAGTCGGCTGACGAGCGCGTTGGTGCGTTCGACGTAGAGGCGGGCGAGGTTGGTCGGGTCCTGACCGATCACGGCGCCGGTGACGCCGCTGGCGGCGAAGCCGTGGTCGGAGGTGGCGACGGCGAACTGGCGACCGTAGGAGGTGCGGGAGACGGAGGCGCCGCCGGAGTTTGCGGTGGGATGGACGCCGGAGCCCGGGAGGGACCAGACGCGGTAGGAGCGTGAGGGGAAGGTGACGCCGCCGTTGGGGGCCCAGTGGGTCTGGCTGATGACGGTGGAGCCGAGGATCTGCGTGTTGAAGAACGCGTCGAGTCCGCGTGAGCCTTTGAGGATGGGCGCGACGCCGATGGTGGCGCCCCAGGAGGTGATGACGGGGGCGAGGTCGACGACGTAGGCGGCGCGTTGGATGGCGTCGTTGTGGGCGGGGAGCGCGTCGTTGCGGGCGGGAGAGAGAGCGACGCTGTCCTGCGCGTGCGCGGCGCCGCAGACGAGGAGGAGCCCCGCAGCCGCTTTACCCGAGATCCGTCCCGCCCTGCCCATCTTCCGCCTCCTGGTGTGCCCACCCACCCGGAAGTGATACGCACGGACCCGGCGTGCCGATCCGTCGGATCAGCCGCCGTAGCGTTTGCCGGCCAGCTCCGCTTCGACGCGGACGCGCTGGAGTTCGAGCCACTCGCGCCACTGCTCGTCCTGCTCGAGGAGAAGGGCGGCGCGGATGCGTTCGAGCGTGTCGGACGAGGCCTTGCCGAGCAGGCGCTCGGCGCGTATCGACCCGCGCAGCGCGGGGAGGTATCGCCCGTCGCGCGCGAGGGACTCGCGGTAGTGCTCGATCGCTTCGTTGAGGTAGCCCGCGCGGTCCCACGAGAGGCCGGTGTTGTACGCGGGGCGCGGGTCGCGCGGCGCGAGATCGGACGCGGCCGCGAAGCACTCTGCGGCCTCAAGGTAGCGCTCGGAGTCCATGAGGATGACGCCGAGGTTGTTCCAGGCCGCGGGGAACTCGCGGTATTCCTTGAGCGCTTCGCGGTAGAGGGCGATGGCCTCGTCGCGCTTGCCGGCTTCCTCGGCCTTCTGCGCCGCCACCGCGCGATCGAACGCCGAGGAGATGCCCGCGGCGCTCGTGCTCATGGTCGTCGGCGCGATCAGGCCGGGCGCCTGCCGGCCCGACGAGGCGCAGCCGCCCGCGGCGAGTGCGCACGCGGCCAGGAGGATCGCTCCGATGTTCAACCCGTGCTTCAAGACTTGATCTCCCATCGTGCGAACCGGATCTCCACGCTCCAGCCCAGGCGCGTCGGACGCAGCGCGAACTGCGAGACGTACAGCCCGGGGATGTCCTCCAGACACTTCTTCAGCCACGCGAACACGGCGGAGGGCTCCTGCCCGTCGGCGCGCGCCGTCACCACCTGCTTGATCAGGGGCGAGCCGGGCATCTCCTCCCGGTTGGGGGGCTGGATCTGCGGGGGGGTGGTGAGGCCGGAGGCGGTCGCGGCCTGGGCCATCTTGCTCAGCAGGCTCGCCTCGGGCGCGAACGCCGCGAGCGCGCCTGCGCCCTGCGTGCGCTGCGCCTGGAGCGCCTTGATCTCCGAGACGGCGCGCTCGACCTCGCGTCGCTGCGCGGCTTCACGCTGAAACTCGCGCGACGCGGCGCGTGCGCCCATCGCGCTCCAGCCGGCGAACACGACGGCCGCGAGCAGCAGCAGCGCGGTGAAGACCACCATGGAGGTGGGGCGGTTGGCCCGCTCGGCGGAGCGCGCCAGCGCGTTCAGCATGGGCTCGTGCTCGCGCGGGATCACCTGGTTTCCTCCGTCCACTGCCCCGTGAGGCGGTACTTGTAGAGGTTGCCGTTGCGCGTCTCGAACTGGACGTCCCAGCGGATGCGCCCCGGCGCGGCCCGGAGGCGCGCCGACACTTCCTCGCCCGTCTCGAAATCGGGCGTGGTCATCGCCGCGCTCGGCAGGCCCTCGTGGAGCACCATCTCGTCGAACTGCAGCCCGCGCGACGAGAGGTCGGACATGATCGTCAGCAGGCGCGAGGCCTCGTCCATGATCGGACGCGCCGTGGGGGGATCGGAGAACGTCGGCTGCTCCTTCCGCATCGCCTCGAGCGCCGAGAGCGCGGCCATGCGGGGCGAGGCGCCCTCGCCCACTCCCGGCGCGACCTCGGCCACCATGTCCTTCGACGATTCCCGCGCGCTCGCCACCTCACGGCGCAGCGCGGCCGCGTGCTCCCGCGCGCGCCACCCGAGAGCGCCGATGCCCACGGCCAGCAGCGCGCACGTCGCGCCCACCCCCGTGTACAGCCGCTGGTGCGCTCGCCCGCGTCTGCGGCTCAGGGCGACCATGCTCTCGCGCGGATCGTCGTCCGAGTACACCGGCTCGCCCCCGGACGCTCGCCCGGACGCGCTGCCGGAATCGCCCGCGTTCAGGCGGGCTTCCACGCGCGAGAGGGTCGCGCCCACGGCGTCGTCGTTCTCCACGCGCTCCACGCGCGCGTCCGGCCAGGACTCCTCCAGACGCTCCGCCAGCGCATCGACGTCGGGGCCGATGATCATGATGCGCTGCGGGGTGTCCCCCATCTGCGCGGCCCAGGAGAGCCAGTCGAGGGAGAGACGCGCGATCGCCGAGCGCGCGTCCGTGTGCGGCGGCTCGTCCGGCTCTTCTTCGTTCCGCACGCGCGGCATGGCCATCCACCCGCCCGTGAGCAACCGGCCGGCGCGCGCCCAGCACCACACGAGCCGATCGCCGTCGCGCAGCGCGATCGCCTCGATCTCGCCCACGACGGGGGTCTGCTCGGCGCGCCATCCCGACGCCATCGCGTGCCACAGGCTGGCCACCACGCCCACGCGCACGCCGCTCTTGTTCAGCTCGTCGAGCCACAGTCGGACGAGGGCGTCGGAGGCGACGATCACGGGCATGCGCACGGCCTGGGTGATGGCGTCCTCGCCCGCGATCCGCACGCCGAACACGCGCGTGGCCTTCTTCGTCTCCGATTCCTTGCTGGGCGAGACGATCGGCTGGATCGTCGTGCCCGGGTCGAGCGCTTCCCACTCCTCGCCGGCAAGTCGCAGCGTCGCCGTGACGATGTCCGGGTCCGCGCTCGGCGCGGAGAGCCAGACGCAGGAGGATTCGCTGACGTCAACGCACGCGACGGCGAGCCTGCGGTTGGCGCCGCAGCGGTGCGCGACCCATCGGGCGGCGTCGACCGCTTGCGCCTTCCACCATGCGGCGTCGCGCTCGTCGGTCTCGCCCGGCGCGAGCGTCGTCGTTCCCGCTGGAGGGAGCGTCCAGACCTCCTCCGAGCCGAGCGCGCGGATGCGCACCGTCGAGAGGTCCGGCGCGATGAGACAGACGGCGCTCAACGATCACCCCCCCCACCGCTGCCCGGCTGCACCGGCGTGCCGCGGAGGCCCTGCTTGGCGCGCTGCGCGCTCAGGGGCTCCTCCGTGCTGAGCGTGCGCGGCGTCGTGTCGCCTGAGGATGTCTTGACCCCGCCTTGGATGGTGTTCACGGCTTCGAACTGGTAGGGCGCGGGGCGCGGCTGCGCGGCGGCCGTGTTGTTGAACCCCTGCGCGCGCTGCGCCTCCTCCAGGCGGATCTCGTGGCGGGCCGAGCCCTGCTCGACGATGAGCCGCTCGGCCTCGATCGTGAGCACGCGGTACCCCTCGTTCTGCGAGTAGTACCCCTCGCGCACGAACCGCTGCCGACCGTCGATCACCACCAGCGCGACGCGTTGCTCGCCGTCGGAGATGGAGCCGAGGTATCGCCACGGCGGCGCGAAGCCGGAAGTGACGCCGCTCGGCTGCACCGTGGCCGGCTGTCCTGAGGCGGCGGCCGCGGCCTGCTCGGCCTTCAGGCGCGCCTGCTCTTCTTCCCACATCGCGATCGCGGGCGCGTTGAGCCCGTCGACCGCGGAGGCCAGGAGCGGCCATTCCTTCGAGACGCCCTCCGACGGCGCCTTGGGAGGCTTGCGCTGCGCTGATGTGCTCTGCGTGCCGGCCGCGGACTTCGTTGTGGGCGTCTTTGGCGGGGGGAGGACGAAGATCGCGGCCGTGCCGAGCGCCGCGAGCATGGCGCAGGCGAACGCGACCCGCGTCCACCGCTCCGCCACGCTCTGTCGCACCGGCAATCGACTCAACGGCCCGCTCCGACTCTCGTTCCCGTGCTCCGCGTGCGCATCCTCGCAGATTCCACCAGGGAGGCGCGCTCGTGGGGCGTCTCCTCCCGCCACTCGTGCAGCGAGGGCATATTGACGCCCATGGCTCCCGCGCGGGTCTCCACCAGCGCGGTGAACGTCCGAATACTCCTATCGACCTCTTCGGCCTCCACCCTGAGCCG
Source organism: Phycisphaerales bacterium (assembly GCA_050174775.1). GTDB lineage: Bacteria > Planctomycetota > Phycisphaerae > Phycisphaerales > UBA1924 > CAYPGJ01. The sequence goes on along the minus strand of JBFXJP010000001.1, from coordinate 156,246 downwards.
CCAGAGGGTGGTGTCGTAGGTCACCAATCGGGCCACGTCCCCGATTTCGGTGGCCGTAAAGCCGCTTCGCTCAAGCAGTTGCGTCATCGACGCCTGTGTCAGCCGCTCCCGGTCCCTGGCTCCGATCACCAGCTCGGCGAACGAAGCGTCGTCGGCCCGCAGCGCCGCCAGCACCTCTCGCGGCGCCGCGTTCAGGCTGATCTCCACCGGCCCCACCCGTCGCACGAGGTCTCCGCGTCCCTGCGGCATGCGCGCGAGCACCGCGCCGAACCACTCGCGTTTCTCCTGCGGGAACACCTCCGTCAGGTCCGCCTTCACCAGCCCCTGACCATCCTCCAGCCAGACCGTGATCCGGAGCCCGCCGGGGAGGGAGAACTTGTGCACCGGCGTCTTCTGGCGCGCCAGCTCGGCCAGTTCGGGGTTCTGCTTGCGGCTCAGCCAGAACCGGATGATCGCCTGCGCCCCGAGCATGTCGTGGTGGCGGCGGTACTCCTCCACCTGCCGGCGCGCGAGGAGCTCTTGCGCGGCGTGCCGCTGCATCGCCACACCCACCACCAGCGACGCCACGAGCGCCGTCAGGATCACCATCGGCAGCACAAAGGCGCGCCGGCTCATGGCTCGGGCCCCATGGAGATCGCGGGCTCGAAGACCCAGTCCGCTTCCACGCCCGCCGTGGTGCGCAGGACCAGCTGCACCGCCTTGGGGAACTGGCCCGGAGAGCGCGCGCTCATCGTCGTGCGCCACGCGCCGCTCTTGGCCTCGAACCGGTTCTCCGCCTGCTCGCGCGCCAACGCGCGCCACGCGATCGCCTGAATCCCCCCCATCAATCGCACCGGCTCGCCCGCGGGGATCAGGGGCATCCAGTACAGCCCGTACCCGTCCAGCTCCGGACGCACCTCGAACGACCCTCGCACCGTGGGCGTCACCGGCGCCGGGCCCGGTGTCGGCGGACGCAGGAGCACCATCTCCAGCCGTCTCGGCGCGGCTTCGTCCACGCGCCCGGCCACCTGCGACTCCAGGATGAAGCGATCGCGCTCGGGACGCTCCTCGACGCCGCGAGACCGCTGAAGTATCGCGTTGAACTCGTCGACCTTCTTCTGCTTCTGCTCGGCCTCAGGATCGCTGAACGCGATCGCGTCTTCTTCCGGGTTCGATCCGCTCGCCGGCGGGACGGGGCTGCCCGGCTGATTCGGGGGAGGCTCGGGCTTGGCCACGAGACTCTGCATCGCGCGCCGCACGGTTGCGTGCACGATCGCCAGGTCCGATCGCTCCTCGAAGCGCGTGCCCAGGCTCCGGTCGGCGCGCTGGAGATAGCCCAGCGTGCCGATCGCGGCGAGCAGCACCACCGACGAGAGCGTCACCGCCAGCGCCAGTTCGAGAGCCGTGAACCCGCGCCGTGCGTTCACCGCTGCCCCCCTCCCGTCTCGACGCGTCTGGGGGTGTTGCCGGGGGCGTTGCCGGAGGGCGGCGCGGGCTGCGGCTGCGCGCCCTGACCGCTCTGGCCGCCCATCTTCGGGAGCGCTTGCATGAGCATCTGCTGCATGACGGGATCGCCCTCGAACATGTCCACGACGTGCTGCATGAAGGATTGGGGGTCGTTCTCGGCGTCGCCGAAGGGGTCGTAGATGCGGGAGAGCGTGGCGAGCGGCGTGGCCGCGCGCTGCCCGCGCACCTCCTCGTACACCTCCACCGTCACCATCGTGATGCGCGCGCGGATGCGCGCGATCGGGTCGAGGGTCTTGGTGTGCGCGCTCTTGCGGATCGAGACGCGCTCCGCTTCGGCGTCCTCCGGCAGCAGCACGTCCTTGCGGACCAGGTACCGGTAGACGCCCCGCCCCAGCGGGTAGGGCGTGTCCTGCTGGAGGGAGCGCGGATCATCCATGAACTGCAGGATCACCCGGTGCGCCACCTCGTGCGCCTCAAGACGGCGCGCGCTGAGGGCGTCGAGCGTCTCGACCGCGCCGAGCGCGGCCACGAACCCCGACGTGGCGATGCCCAGCATCGCGGACGCGAACACCACCTCCAGGAAGGTCACACCCCCCCGCGCTCGCGTCCCTCGGCGTCGCACCTATTCGATCTCCCACGACCGGACGTCGTCCTCGTTGTCCGGGATGCCGTCCTTGCCCGCGCTGATGATCACGTACTCCTGCCCGCCGGGGCCGGGGCTGTAGTAGTTGAAGGGGCGCTTCCAGCCGTCCAGGGGCATCTTCTCGAGGTACTTGGGCACGAGCGCCGGGATCCCCTGCGCAGTCGCGGGGAAGGCGCCGTTGTCGAAGTTGTACGTCTTGAGGGCCTGCTCGATCACCTTGATGCTCTGCTTCGTGGTGTCGACGCGCGCGCGGTTCGCCTGGCCGACCAGGTTGAACGCCGCCACCGCCGCGAGCAGCCCGATGATCACCATCACCAGCACCAGTTCCAGAAGGCTGAACGCCCGACGACCCGACCGAGACCTCACTCTGCTGCTCTTCATCTGATAGTGCCTCCAGCGTCCCATTACCTCGGCCGTTTCCCTGTCCCTGTTTCGCCCCGTGCGCCACGGAGCCGCCACGAATACTACGAATCGACGCCCCACGCCGCCCCCCGGTTCCGCACGCCTCAGCCCGCCCCGCTCACGCGGCTGCTGATCGTGATCAGCGGGATCATGATCGACAGCAGCAGCGACCCGATCACCACGAACAGGAACACGATCAGCAGCGGCTCCACCAGGGCCATCAGCCGGTCGGTCCGACGGTCCACCTCGTCGGTCAGGTCCGCGGCGAGCGAGTCGAACGCCGAATCGAGGTCGCCCCCGCGCTCCGCGGCCACGAGCAGGCGGCGCGTCGCCATCGGCAGCGCGTCCACTTCTTCGATGAGGGATCGGAACACACCGCCCTCGACGAGCTTCTGTCGCAGGCGTTCGAGCTGCTTGCGGAGCTTGGGCGCCGAGACCGCCGATGCCGCGACCCCGAGCGCGTCCGCCACGGGCACGCCGGTGCGCGTCATCGCGCCCATGACGGAGAAGAAGCGGGCGCTCTCGATGGTCGTCTGCAGGTTCCGCATGGCCGGCAAGCGGCGCATCACGCGGCCCGCCAGCGCGAACACGCGCCGGCGCCCCGCGATCGTCAGCGCGATCACCCCCGCGATGCCCAGCAACACCCACAGCGCGTTGTCGCGCAGCCAACGACCCGTCCCCACGATCGCCTTGGTGTACCCGGGCAGGTCCGCGCCGATCTGCTCGAGTGCGTTGCCCACCATCGGCACCACCACCGTCAGCATGATCCCCGCCGCGAGCACGCTGATCGCGAGCACCACGGCGGGGTAGATCGTCAGAGTCACGGCCTTGGCGCCTATCTTGAGCCGCCGGCGCGCCGATGTGGCCAGGCGCTGCGCGGCAGAGCCCAGGTCGCCCGTGCGCTCCGAGGCGCGGTACACCGCGATGGCGATCGCGTCGAACCCCCCCGCTCGCTCGCACGCCTCGGCGAACCCGGCGCCCCCGAGCACCTGCTCCCGGATGCGGTTGATCTTCTCGCGCGTGGCGGGCGACACCACGGCGCCCGCGACTTCGAGCGCCTCGACCACGGGCACGCCGCGCGTCACGAGCGACGCGAGCTGCTCGTTCATCGCGGCCTGGTCCTTGAGGGGCGTCGCGCCCTGCGTGGAGGCGCCGGCCCAGTCCGGCAGGCGCCACGACTTGAGCAGCATGAGCCGGTCGCGCCGCAGCGCGTCCATCAGCGCCCGCTCGCTCATCGCGGCGCGCACCCCCATCTTCTTCCCGCCCGCGGCCGTGGCCGCCACGTAGAAGAACGATGTCGGGCTGGTCTGCGCCGTGGACATGCCTCACGCCCGGACGCGCGTCAGTGCAGCGCGCGCCGGATCTCCTCCTCCGTCGTCAGGTTGCGCCCGACCTTGGCCTGCGCGTCCTGCATCATCGTCCGCATCCCCTGCTGCACCGCCAGCTCGCGCAGCGCCACCGCGTCCGCGCTCGTCATCACCTGCGCACGCACCTCGTCGGTCATCCGCATCAGCTCGTACACGGCCACGCGCCCGTAGTACCCCGTCCCCGTGCACCGCTCGCAGCGCGAGCCGCCGACCTCCCGCGCACCCTCGCACGCCGGGCACACCCGACGCAGCAGCCGCTGCGCCAGCACCGCCAGCAGGGACGAGTTGATCAGGTACGGCTCGATCCCGATGTCCTCCAGACGCGAGATCGCCGACGGCGCGTCGTTCGTGTGCAGCGTCGCCAGCACCAGGTGGCCCGTGAGCGCGGCCTGCACCGCCAGCTGCGCCGTCTCCGCGTCGCGGATCTCGCCCACCAGGATCACGTCCGGGTCCTGGCGCAGGAGGGAGCGCAGACCCGCCGCGAACGTCACCCCGCGCTTCACGTTCACCTGCATCTGCGCGATGTTGTCCAGGTGATACTCCACCGGGTCCTCGATCGTCATCACGTTCCGCGTGGAGCGGTCGATCCGCCCCAGCGCGGCGTACAGCGACGTCGTCTTGCCCGAGCCCGTCGGACCCGTCACCAGGATCATCCCCGTCGGACGCTCCACCAGCGACATGAACTCGTGCTGCATCTCGCCCGTCATGCCCACGGCGTCGAGCGTGAGCTGCGTCTGGCTCTGGTCGAGCAGACGGAGCACGATCCGCTCCCCGAACACCGTCGGGATGCACGACATGCGGATGTCGATCTTTCGAGAGCCCACCCGCACCGTCGTCTGACCGTCCTGCGGGCTGTGCCGGTTCGCGATGTCCAGCTCCGCCATCACCTTCAAGCGCGACGAGATCGCGGGCCCCAGGCTCGCCGGCGGGCTGAACGCGTCCACCAGCATCCCGTCCACCCGGAACCGGATCACCAGCCGCCCTTCGAGCGGATGGATGTGAATGTCCGACGCGCGACGACGCAGCGCCTCGAACAGGATCATGTTCACCAGCCGGATCACCGGCGTCTGGCGCGCGAGCTGCAGCAGGTCCGTCGCCTGCGACACCGAACCGGCCGCCGACTGGATCGCCCGCTCATCCAGCGGCATGTCCTCGACGATCTCGGCGACCAGGTCCTGCTTGCGCTCATACCCCCGGTTGATCAGGTTCCCCACCTGCGCTCTGGGCGAGAGCACCAGCCGGATCGGCATCCCCAGCTCGCGCTCCAGCGCCGCAAACGCCGCGGGCTGCATCGGCTGCGCCGACGCCACCACCATCGTCCCCCCGTCACTCGACAGCCCCGCCACCTGCAGCCGTCGCGCCACGCTCGCGGGCACGCGCTCGTAGAACACGTCCCCGCTCCCCGACAGCGTCGGCTCCGCCACGAACTCCAGCCCCACGCGCTTCCCCAGACGCTGCAGCGCCACGTGCTCGTCCACCCCCATCGTCGACAGCAGCACGTCCCACGGCTCCTGGTCCGCGCCCGCCATCCCACCGAACCCGGCCATCTGCTCCGGCCGCACGCCCAGCGTCGCGAACGCCTTGGCCACGCGCTCCGCCGCGCCGGGCGCGGCCTCCTCGACGCGCGCAGGCGCCGCAATCTCCGGCGCGCGCTCCTCCCCCTTCACCGCGCCCGCGCTCTGCTCCGCAGCGAACCGCAGCATCAGCGCCCCCCGTTCTCAGGCTTCCACTCCGCGTCCTCGCGCCGCGCGGGCGAGATCCCAGCCGAGTTCATCGGGATCAGCGCCGGCTGCAACGGGGGCGTGTCCTGCTTGACCTTCATCTGCTCCATCGGCCCGCGCGTCAGCAGACGCAGATCGCCGAACGAGGGATCGCGCACGATCACCGGACGGATGAACACGTAGATCGTCGCCTTCGCCGAGTTGTTCCGCGTGTCCCGGAACAGCTCCCCGATGATCGGGATGTCCCCCAGGAACGGAACCTTCGACACGCTCCGACGCAGCGTCTCCGTCGTCAGCCCGCCGATCACCATCGTCGCGTCCGACGGCAACGACACGATGCTCTCGTAGTTTTCCTTCTGCTTCGGGGGCTGCAGGCCCGACTGCCCCGACGCCGCGGTGAACGACGACAGCTCCACCGCGTACTCAAGGTTCAGCATCCCCGCCTCGCTGATCTGCGGCTTCACCGTCAGCGTCGTGCCGGCCTCGGCCACGCCGCCCTGGCTCGTCTGCGTCGTGCTCGTGCCCTGCACCGTCTGCGCGAACGGCTCCTCGCGCACCGAGATCAGCGTCGCCTCTTCGTTGTCGTTCACGAGCAGACGCGGGCTGGACACGATCCGCGTGTCCCCCACCTGCTGCAGCGCGTTGATCACCACCGGCACCGAATCGCTCTTGATGATCGCGGCCGTCAGCCCGCCCAGCCCCGTCGCCACGTTCCTCCGCGCGTCCGCCGCCGCGCCCTGCGCCGCCGTCGTCAGCCCGAAGTTCGTGAACAGCACCGCCTGCCCCGGCGTGAACTGCGTCTCCACCGCGAACCGGAAGTCGTCCGTGCTCGTCACCGCGACGATCTGCGCCTCGATGTACACCTGCGGCCGGCGCACGTCCAGCTTCTGGATGATCGACGCGAACTCCGCCTGCTGCTTCACCGGCGCCTTCACCATCACCTGGTTGCGCGCGATGTCCGGCAGGATCGCGATGTCCTCGCCCGGCGTCAGCGACGTCCCGTCGTCACCCCCGCCCCCGTCCGCCGCGCTCGCGCCCGACGCGTCGCCGGTCGCGCCGGGCTGGCCCAGATCGGCCGCCGCGCTCCGAGACCGCTCCGCCGCGCGATTCGCGGCCGACGCCGCCGCGCTGTTGCGACCGCGAGAACGGCTGTCCACCGGCAGGAACGGAGACTCCGCGAACTGCATGCTCTGCTCGAGCAGGCCGTTCAGCAGGTCCGCCACGTCCTCCGAGTTTGCGTACTTCAGCTTGTAGAACTCCACCACCACCCGCGCCGCGCGAGCCTGCTCCGCGAACGCCTCCACCAGCTCGCGCACCTGCGCGTGCTGCGCGTCCGTCCCGAAGTACACGAACGAGCTCGCGTCCTCCGACAGCAGGAACCCCGCACCGCTCCCCGTCGACGTCGTCGCGCTCGTCTGGGGCGTGCCGAACCCGAACCCCTGCACCCCGCGCGAGCCCCCCGCGCCGCCGCTCACCGACCCCAGCCCGCGACGATCGCCGTACATCGCGATGTCTCGGCTCGCCGGCCCCGCCGCGTAATGCACGCCCTTCAGCTTGCTCGGGACGTCCACGTTCGCGAAGAATTCCTTGAGCCGCGCCGCTTCCTCGCTCGAGCCGCGGAAAATCACCGCGTTGCTCTCCGCGTCCACGATCAGCCGCTCTCCGAGATTCGTGAGCGCGGCCGACGCCAGCGGCACGACGTTGCTCCCCACCGGCTGATTCGGGTTCGGACGCATCTGCGACGATGCGCTCCCGCCCCCGTTCAGCTCCACCACCTTGGCCCGCGCCAGGTCCGCGCTGATGTTCGAGATCTCGAACCGGTGCAGACCCTGCTTCTGCTGCTCCGCGATGATCACCTGCACCAGCTGCTCGACCTGCCGGATCGTCCGCGGCGTGTCCGTGATGATGATCACGCCAAGCTCATCCACGAACGAGATCTTGCTCCCCGCCGTCCCACCACCACCCGCGGCCACGCGCGAGATCGCCCCCGTCACCGCGGTCTGAATCGCGGACGGGCGCACGCCCGGCGTCGGGATCACCCGTGTCGTGGAGAAGTCCCCCTCACCCACGTTCACCGGCACATCCCCGGCCGGCTTGATCGAGAACCACCCCTGCCGGTCCTGCGTCAGCCCGAACCCCTTCTGCTCCAGGAGGAGTGAGAGGAACTCAAGCAGCTCCGTCCGCTTCACCTCCATGGGCCCGTTGAAGACCACCGTCTGACCGATCAGACCCGGGTCGGTGAAGATGTTGATCGAGAGTTCCTGCGCGATCATCTCCACGATCGCGCTGACCTCCACACCCTCCGTGAACGACGGGAATCGGAGCACATCCCCCAACGGCTTCCGCACCGCAGGGTCGCCCCCCGTCTCCTCCACCTGCACCGGAACATGGATCTGCACCGGCCCCCCGGGCGGCGCGCCGTTCTGCCCAGCGGGCTGCGCCGGCTGATCCTTCTGGAGCTTCCGCCACGCGTCGAACAGCCTGGGCTGCTCCTCACCGGCCGGCGGAGGCTGATCGCCCGACTGCGCCCCGACCGCGTCCTCGGGCTGCCCCCACACGACCCCCCCCACGCACCACCACATCCCCGCGCAGACCGCCACACGCCACGCGCACGTCGCGCCGCGACCATTCCACACCGCCGTAAGCCGCCGCTCTCTTCGTTCCATCGTGCTCCTCAGCCTCTGTCGCGACGGACATATAACACACCGCATCGGTACTCGCCCCGCCCGGATCGGCCCCCAATCCGGCTTCTATCGGCGCCTTGCACCCCCCGACACAACCTCGCTACGTACACTCGGTCGCATGCGCGTCGTCAGCCTGCTCCCGTCCGCGACTGAGACGCTCGCCGCCCTCCTGCAGTTCCCCCTACAGCAACCGTTCTCGGACCTTCCCCCCGTCCGACTCGTCGGTCGCTCCCACGAGTGCGACCACCCCGCCTCCGTCACACGGCTCCCTGCCCTCACCTCCCAGACCACCGACTACCCCTCACAAGGCGCCTCCGCCACCGACGCGCTCGTCTCCGCCTCTCTCTCCGCGAACAAACCTCTCTACCACCTCGACGCCGACCGCCTCCGCGCACTCGAACCCGACCTCATCCTCACCCAGGATCTCTGCTCCGTCTGCTCCATCGACCTCGACTCCGTACGCGCGATCGCCGACTCCCTCGATCCACCCGCGCGCGTCCTCTCCTTCAATCCCGCCACGATCGAGGCGGTGTTCGACGACATCCTCACGCTCGGCCGCGCCCTCGCGCGCGAAGATTCGGCCAAGCGATTCGTCGGCGACCTCCGCAACCGCTTCTTCCTCGCCACCGATCTCGCCGTCCCCTACGCCCCCTCCCCCACCGTCGCATTCCTCGACTGGCCCGATCCTCTCTACATCGCAGGCCACTGGACTCCCGCGCTCATCGAACGCGCCGGCGGCTCGCACCCCCTCAACCCCACCTCGGCCCACGCACAAACCAACACCACCTCAGCATCAGCCCCCCCCTCTCGACGCATCACCCCCGAGGAACTTCTCAGCGCCGCGCCCGACCGCCTCATCCTCTGCCCCTGCGGCCTCAACCTCGACCAGACCCGCGCCGAAGCCGCGCGACTCCTCTCTCACGACTGGTTTCGCTCCCTGCCGGCCGTGAAGAATCAGCATGTCGCCCTTGTCGACGGCAACCAGATGTTCAACCGTCCGTCACACCGACTCGTCGACGCCTTCGAGTGGCTCGCCGCATGGATCAACGACCGACCGGACCGCATGCCCGCCGACTTCCCCTGGGAGCCGCTGGAGCGCACGGGATGATCGGTGCGCTCCTCATCCTGTCCGCCTCGCTCGCGCCACCGGCCCTCTCAGAGCCGCTCCCCACCATCGAACTCCTCGCCACAAGCGCCATCTCCTCCGGCACATCCCTCGACAAACGACGTGTCGGCGGGCTCTCCGGCCTCACCTACCACCAAGGCCGATGGTTCGCCGTCACCGACGAGAAGGAAGACGCCACCCGCCTTTATGAGCTCCGCATCGACGTCGACCCCGCCGCCAGGTCGGTCACGGCGAATGTGATCGCGGTCCACACCCTCGACGCGCCAGACATCTCCGACGCTGAAGGACTCGCCTCCGACGGCGAACTCCTCTACGTCGCATTCGAGCGACCCTGCGCCGCCGCTGCATTCACGCTGCAAACAGGCAACCCCACCCTCGCGCTCACGCGCCGCTTCGTCACGCCCGAGCCCGTCGGCTCGCGCTTCCGCAAGAACCGCGCGTTCGAATCCATCCTCGTGCGGCCGCGCGCCGACGCCTGTGAGATCTGGGCGATCACCGAATCCGCGATCGACTCCGACGGCCCCGAAGCTTCCTTCTCCCGCCCCGCGCTCTCGCGCGCCGTGATCTGGAGCCACGACGCGACCGTCGCGCTCCGGCAGCACGCCTACGTCACGCTCCCCGCCCCTCCCAACACCCTCGCGTTCTTCCCGTCATACAACTCGCTCGCCGACGCCTGCGGCCTCGACGAATCGCGATTCCTCACCCTCGAACGATCCTTCTCCATTGCCTCCGGCTACGACGCCGCAGTGCGACTCGTCACGATCCGTCACGACGAGACCGACACCACCGACACGCCCTCGCTCGACCCCGCGCCGCCCGCACTCATCCCACTCCACACCGAGACCATCGCCACCCTCCAGGCCCTCGGCGCCCCGTCCACCGTCAACTACGAGGCCATCGCCCTCGGCCCACCCCTCCGCGCAGACACCGACGCACGACTGCTCATCATCCTGGCAGACGACAACTTCGGAGCCGACGGCCAGCCCACCAACGCCATACTCGCCTTCCGCTTCACCGACCCGATCAGTTCGAGCCGTTCTGCACCTCGCGCAGACGATCGCTGACCTGCCCGATCACCTGCATCGCCACCTGCGACGGGCTGTACCCGCCGGGCAGACGCACGAACGCCTTCCCGTACCGCTCGCACATCTTCTGCACGTCCCCGTGCGAATGGCTCGTCCACCTGATCGCCAGCAGCACCACGTCCACGTCCGGACGAGACACGTCCGACTCGAACTTTGACACCGACTCGTGCGGCTTCGTCTCGACCCAGCGCAGCTCCTCGAGCGCAAGCGACCGCTCAAGAGCCTCGGCCGCTCCGGGCCGACGCTCACCACCGATGAGCACTACTACTTTTCCCCGGAGGATCTCCGCGGCCTCCCGCACGACAGGCCCGTCATCCTCTTCCTCGCCCTCTTCCTCGGCCGCCGCGTCCCGCCGCGCCGTGGCGGCCAGCTGCGTGCGACGCTTCCTCGCCGCCTCCAGCGCGCGAATCTCGTTCTCGTTCAACTCCAGCTCGGCAGGCGCCTTGTCCGCCAGGTCGAGCAGCGGGTCCGTCACTTCCTTCGACGACGGCGGCAGACCGCGCTGGATCATGCCCTCCACGGCCCCGAACAACTGCTCCCAGTCGTGCCGAGCCTCGTCCCCCGTCGAACCCGCCATCAGACGCTGCGCGTGATGCCGCGCACGGTTCTTGAGCGCCGTGAGTTCCTTGTCGCCCGACCGCGCCGCCATCCACGTCGCGCGCAGCTTGTCCGTCCGCTCCTTGAGATCCTCCCAGTTCGCAGGGTCGGCCGGGTCCTCGAGCTTCATGTGACGGTCGATGAACACCCGCTGCGCGAACGTCCGATCCCGCAACCACGAGAACGAATCGATCTGGTCCCGATCCGGACGCACCCCGATCGCCACGAGCCCGGCCCGCAGACCGGACTGCGCCTCGGCGAACATGTAGTACAGGTCCTTGGCGGCCGGGCTCACCGTCTCGCCCGCGGCCACCATGTCCCGCGCCAGGTCAGCGACCGTGGCCAGCGCCTCGTAGCACCCCGCCACCCGCTCAAGCGCCTCGTCCTCAGGCAGCTGCGCGTACGGATCGAGCATCCACAGGTAGCAGTCCCGGATCGCCCGCCCGCGCTCGACCAGCGCCGCGTCACGAGGCCGGACCTCGTGCATGAACTCCGCCCCCTCCTCCAGAAGCCGGCGACGCTCCACCGCCCATCGACACGCCTCCGCCTTCAGGCGGCTGCGCGACGACACCACCTCCAGATCACTCGTCGACGCCGGCGGACGCTCGGCGCCGCGAGACTCCGATTCAGGCGCACGCTCCGATTCACCGGCCGCCTCCTGCAGCCAGCGACCGACCACCTGCATCGCCTCTCGCAGCTCCGACCGATCCGCGCCCGCCTCACGCAAGGCGTCGATCAACAAACGCAACGAATTCGAGATCGTGTCGTGCATGAGACCTGCGTCCCCGCGACCCGGATCGGACGCTCCTCCTAACACCCGGTGCGAACGCTACTCCACGCGCCGAAACGCCCGACGCCCGTCACCCCCCATACAGACGAACGACGCGAGGAACTCTTTGCCCCGGACCACGTCGCCGAACAGTATCGACCGGGATACACGCTCGCAACGCCCCCCTTATCGCAACTTTCGCAGCCCTCTCTGCAGTCGTGACTCATTCACCACAACATGCGCCGGCGCATACTTCCCGACCAAACGCATCAACTGTGTTCCCGTCACGCCGAGACGCAAGCCTGCCTCAGAAGGCTCCCAGCCGGAGTCGGCGAGGACATCGAGGGCTTCGGCCAAAAGCGTGGGGAAATCCGGGGACTTATCCGAACAGCGGACGCGTCCGGTTCCCTCATCTGCGTGGCGTCGCCACGCTTCGCTCCGGATCTCGCCCCGGGGAACGGGCTCGCGGAGACCGACGGCCAGGTTCAGGCGGAGGCGTCGGAGGGCCACCTTGCGGTTCTCGTTCTGGCTGCGTCGCTCCCCGGCCTGGCCGGTGATTCCGGAGGGTTTATGGCGGATTTCGACGTGGGTTTCGACCTTGTTTCGGTGCTGACCGCCCGGTCCAGACGCTTTGCCACGGATCACTTCACAATCCTTCAACAACGCGTCCTCAGGCAAAGTGGCGGGGTGCATCTACCTGCCCCGTGCGCTCGAGAGGGTGGGTTGGGCGCGCAGGGTTAACCCATCTTCACACCCTGCCTGCCATTCCCACCAGCCCTGGGCCGCGATCATGGCGGCGTTGTCGACGCAGTACTCCATCTTCGGTAGCCCGACGTGCAGGCCTTTTCGACAACCCAGATCGAGGAGTTCCTGACGCAGCCTGCTGTTCGCGCTCACCCCCCCACCGACGATGATCGAGCGGGCTCTGGGAGCCTGAGTATCGAGGGCGCGCTCCAGTTTCAGGATCACGGCTCGGCTCGCGGCACGCTGAAAACTCGCGGCGATGTCGGCCTTTTCCGCCTGCGACAGGGCGGTGTGATCGCGCTCGAAGACCCCCCCGGGGCCCGGCAGCCCCCGGATCGCGTAGAGGGCTGCGGTCTTGAGGCCGGAGAATGAGAAGTCGAGGGAGGCGGGGTCGAGACGGCTGACAGGGAAGTCGTACGCGCGCGCGTTTCCGGTGACTGCGAGGGCGTCGAGGGCGGGGCCGGCGGGGTGCGGGAGGCCGAGCATCGCCCCAACTTTGTCGTACGCCTCGCCCACGGCGTCGTCGATGGTTCGACCGATCTCGTGCGCATCCGAGGGGCTTTGCCAGTCGTAAATGCTTGTGTGGCCTCCACTGACGACGAGGCCCAAGGCGGGCGCGTGGCTGCGCCAGTCCGCTCCGGTCTCATCCACGGAAGTGAGGAACGAGGCGATGAGGTGCGCGCGGACGTGATCCACACCTTTGAGCGGCTTGTTGAGGGCCCATGCGATGGCCTTTGCCGTCGAAACACCGACAACAAGCGAGCCGATGAGCCCGGGACGGTTTCCGACCGTCACCACGGAAATGTGTGAAATTGAGGTCGCCGCGGCATGGCAACTTTTGGCCGCGACGTCATATATGCGCTCGACGTGCGCACGGGAGGCGATTTCAGGGACGACTCCGCCGTACTCCTCATGGAGCGTGTGCTGGGACCAGACGACGGAGGAGAGGACTTCTCGGCCGTTGCGCACGATGGCGCAGGCGGTCTCGTCGCAGGAGGTCTCGATGCCGAGTGCGAGGGACACGGACGCGCTCAGGGTGTGGTGGGCGGGACGGGCTGGGGCTTGTCGGCGCTCTCGACGGGCGCGTCGAGGAGCCACCGGCCCAGACCTTCGCCGGTGATGCGCAGTCGGGCAATCTCGTTGCCTTTGGCGTCGCGGACGATGAGCTCGCCTCCGGAGAGTTCGACGTTCTCGGGGAGGACGCTCACGGGGTCGGCTTTGGCGCCGGCTTCCTCGAGCGCGGCCAGGCGGCGGTCGACGCGCTCCATCTCCCGGAGGAGTCGCTCGCGGACCTGCTCGAGACGGCGCGCTTCGCCATGCACCGCTTCCTGCTTGGGCTCGACGCCCCCGACCTCGGGCCACTCGCCGGTGGTCTGCTTGGCGCGGAGGGCTTCGACGGCCGCGGCGAGCTGCTTGTCCTTGAGTCGCGCGAGGACCCACGAGGCCTCGCCCCAGTTCTCGCCGTTGCCGTCGCGCGGGCGGACGATCTCCTCCTCGCGGCGCGCCAGGAGCATGGAGGAGTACTCGTCGTCGGTCATGGGGACGTAGAAGCCCGGGGTGGGATCGACGCCCCAGACGGTGGAGTCATCCTTTCGATGGATGAGACGGCCGGAGGGGAGGTAGTAGTACTGCTCGGTGATCTTGAGTTGCCCGGCGCCGGAGGGGAGCGGAAGGACGGTCTGGACGCTGCCTTTGCCGAACGTGCGCTCGCCGAGGGCGACGGCGCGGCCCTGCTCGGAGAGCGCGCCGGCCACGATCTCGCTTGCCGAGGCGCTTCGGCTGTTGATGAGGACGACCATGTCGAAGTCGGGGAGTGTGCCGCCCTCGCGCGCGGTGAATTTCTGCTCCCCCTGCGTGCGGCCCTTGGTCGAGACGATGACGCCGTTCTTGAGGAAGAGGTCGGAGACGTCGACCGCCGTGGAGAGCAGTCCGCCGGGGTTGAAGCGCAGATCAAAGACGAGGCCCTTCATGCCCTGGGCCGCAAGGTCTCTGAGGACGCGCTCGGTGTCCTCGCCCGCGGCCTGCGTGAACTGGGTCATGCGGACGTAGGCGATCTTCGATTCCCGATCGAGCCAGAAGTCCCAGTGGTCGTTGACGCGATGGACGCCTTTGACGGTGGGCGTCTGGATCTGGACGCGGGTCATGGTGACGTCGAAGCGCTTGCCGGCGCGCTCGATGGTGGCGGTGACCTTGGTGCCGGGCTGTCCGGTGAGGAGCGCGACACAGTCTTCGACGTCTTTGTTCTGGGTGGAGGCGCCGTCGATGGCGACGACACGGTCTCCGGCCATGATGCCGGCGCGGTAGGCGGGGGCGTCTTCGAAGGGGCTGACGATGACGAGCCAGCCGTCTTCCATGCGGACCTCGGCGCCGACGCCGACGTATTGGCCGCGCATCTGCTTGTCGAACTCGGCGGTGTCGCGCGTGGGGACGAACTCGGTGTAGGGGTCGCCGACGGACTCGACCATGCCGGCGATGGCGCCCTCGAGCATGGCTTTTTTGTCGGGCTCCTCGACGTAGTGCTGTGTGAGGACGGCGTAGACGTCGACGACGGGGTCGAACCAGGAGTAGGCGGACTGCTTGGCGGCCCAGGAGGCGGAGAGGCCGACGAGGAGTGAGCCGAGGAAGACGAGACCGCCGAGGCGGAGGGATTTGGAGCGGGTGGTCACGTGCGTTCTCCTGCCGGTTGCGCTGTGGGTGGATAGTACGGCGCGTGGGGGGAGGGGATGGAGCGGCGGGGCAGGGGATGAAATTGAGGCGTGCTGGAGGTGGCGACTGCGAGCTCGCGCTCGCAGCTCGGACGGAGTTGAGGGGGGCGGGTGCAGAAGGGAAGCGGTGGGCCAAATCGAAAGGCCGATTTGCACCGATCGCTCGTGATGCTGGTGGCGTAGTTCTCTACGAGGCAGAGTAGGGAGAGTAGCGATGCGGGAGCCCTCTCCCTGCCCTCTCCCAAGCGAAGCGCTTGGGAGAGGTGGCGTCGGCGGTGGTCGCTGAGCGGGGCGGGCAACAGAACACAGAGGCCCCCCACCGATTCGCACCTGCGGTGCGAATCACCTCCCCCGCGCTCGCTTCTTTGAAGCGAGTGGAGGGAGGGGTTGATGCAGCGGGAGAGCACCGGCTGGATGAAAGGCCGACATCCGACGGCTGGGAGCGCGTATGCATCGCACGCAGTACGAGGCAAGGTAGATAACAGAGCGATGCAGTAGCCCTCTCCCTACCCTCTCCCATTCGCACAGAGCTGCGAATGGGAGAGGTGGCACGTGCGGCGGTCGCTGAGGAAGCTGACCTAGACTCAGCCCTTCTATGGCAGGAAAGCAGCACAAAGAACGGACGTCGTTGTCGGTCGCGTCGGAGCGGGCGGTGGTGGCCGCGGTGCGCCTGGGGGACCAGGCGGACGACGCGGCGTCGCTGGAGGAGCTTCGTTCGCTGGCGGAGACGGCCGGGGCGAGCGTGGTTGGCGAGATGACGCAACGCCGGCAGAAGCCGGACCCCGCGTCGTACATCGGTTCGGGGAAGCTCGAGGAGCTCAAGGCGCTGTGCGATGAGCTGAAGGCGAGCCTGGTGATCTTCGACAACGACCTCTCGCCCTCGCAGATCGCGAACATCGAGGAGATCGTCGGGCGCAAGATCGTGGATCGGTCGGAGTTGATCCTCGACATCTTCGCGTCGCGCGCGACCACGCACGAGGCCAAGCTACAGGTGGAGCTGGCGCAGCTGGAGTACACGTACCCGCGCCTGCGCGCGATGTGGGACCACCTCGAGCGGATCGTGGGTGGCGGAGGGCTCACGGGCATCGGGACGCGCGGCCCCGGCGAACAGCAGCTCGAGATCGACCGGCGGCTCGTGCGCAACCGGCTCGGCATGCTGCGTCGCGAGCTGTCGGGGATTCAGGCTCGCAAGCGGCGCGAGGTCCAGAAGCGCAACCAGGACTTCTTCACGGTGGGGCTGGTGGGGTACACGAACGCGGGCAAGAGCACGCTGTTCAACACGCTCACGGCGGGCGGGGCGTACGTCGCGGACAAGCTGTTCGCCACGCTCATGACGCGGACGCGCGAGTGGGACCTGGGGGAGTCGCTGCGCGTGATGCTGTCGGACACCGTCGGGTTCGTGCGCGACCTGCCGCACAACCTCGTCGCGTCGTTCCGCGCGACGCTGGAGGAGGCGACGCACGCGGATCTGCTGCTGATCGTGCTGGACGTGTCGGACCCGAAGGCCGAGATGCAGTTCGAGACGGTGCGCAAGACGCTGGACGAGCTGGAGGAGGACGTCGGGGGTCGTGAAGAGAAGAGCGAGGATGAGGATGCGCCACGGTGGAAGCCGGCGCAGCGGTTGTTGCTGCTCAACAAGGTGGACAAGCTGACCGATCGGTCGGTGATCGCGTTGTGGCAGAACAAGTTTCCGGGGGCGTTGCCGATCGTCGCGCGCGAGGCGGGTGGTGAGGGCCACGCGGAGTTGGCGCGCGCGGTGCTCGACGCGCTGCGCGGCGTGATGGTGGAGCGGACGGTGGTGGCGGCGCTGGGGAACTCGCGCGCCGTCGCGGCCGTGGAGCGCAAGACGCAGGTGCTGGACCGGGAGTACACGGAGACGGAGGCGCGGTTCCGGGTGCGTGTGGGTGAGCGGCAGATCGATCAGTTGTTCGCGGCGGGGGCGCGGGTGCTGCCCGAGCACGGGGGCGCGGGGAGTGTCACGGCCGGGGCGGAGGGGGTCGGCGGGGCGGGTTGATGCCGCCCCGCGCGGCCTGTTTTTGACGGGCTAGACAATCGGGGGCGGAATGCCGATACTTCTGCCCCTCACCGCCACCTTAGCTCAGTCGGTAGAGCGGCGCTTTCGTAAAGCGCAGGTCGCCGGTTCAAGTCCGGCAGGTGGCTTTTTCGGAATCGGGAGAGATGGCCGCGCCTCGCAGCGCGGCTTTTTTCATGGGGGCGTGAGTGGGCGTCGATCGCGACGCTTGTACTGCAGACGCCGAACGCGGCGTCGAGCACCCACACACGGAGAACGACAATGATCGGCAAGAGTGGACGGAGCCCGCTGCTGGCGGGCGCGGCGGTGGCATTGCTGGCGGGGGCGGCGCAGGGGCAGGTGGTCTCGGGGAACGCGACGACCGGGCAGGCCGCGACGCTGCCGCCCTGCAACGGCGACACGAACGCGGACCGGATCGTGAATTTCCTGGACCTGAACATCGTGCTGGGGGACTTCGGGCGCGGGGGTCCGGGGTCGCTGGGCGATGTGAACGGGGACGGGGTGGTGAACTTCCTCGACCTGAACATCGTGCTGTCGAACTTCACGCGGGAGTGCCACGCGGCGCTCATCGCGCCGCTGAGCACGCTGGTGGTGAAGCCGGGGCAGTCGGCGTCGATGCCGTTCTCGTTCGTGAACCCCTCGAGCGTGCTGAACACGCGCTATGAGTTCGCGTTCGGGAAGCAGAGCGGCTCGCCGACGCTGGGGTTCTCGCCATCGGCGGGGATGGCGATTCTCTCGCCGAACACGCTGTATTCGTCGGCGACGTCGGTGAGTGTGCCGAACACGGGCAACGCGACGGACGACGCCACGATCGCGCTCACGATCACGTCGAGGCCCGGCGCGGGGGGCGCGCCGACGGCGGTGCAGGTGGTCAACGCGAAGGCCGTGGTGATCCCCACGGGCGAGACCACGGCGTCGAACGGCTGGGGCGCGGGCGGGAGCACGACGGTGCACCGCTGGCAGATGACGCTGACGCCCGGAACAACGAACTTCCAGGGCCGGAGCGTGACGGAGCAGGACGCGGGCGGGGGCGGGCCGGACACGTGCTGGTTCAACGGCTCGACGTACGCGCGCTGGACGGCGATCACGGGCGGGACGTGGGTTGTCGGCGCGAACAACGTGTGGGGGGACGACTTTGTCGGCTGGTTCTCGGCCGCGGTGACGTACTACCGCGCGCAGGGCAGGGCGCCCTGCCAGACCACCTTCCCGCAGGACATGCACATCAACGGCGAAGGGAGCCCGCGCTACCGCACGAACACGCTGTCGTGCGGGTTCACCGCGGCGGGCGTGTGGAGCACGCGCGACGGACAGACGCGGAACAAGAACTGGCCGTGAAAATCGGTCGGTTGCGCGTGAGCGGCGCGCGGGCGCGTCGCTCTAGGAAGTGACGGCGGGATGAGCGTTGGGGATGGACGACACACACACGAACCACTGAAGGATGAAGGTCATGAACCGTTTCACGATGGCATTGGGCTTGTTGACGGCCGCCTCGGCGTTCGGGGCGGGGCAGGCGGGACAGGGGAACAACGCGAACGCGCAGCAGGTGCGGGTCTCGCTCGCGGCGAACGACCCGAGGCCGCTCGCCGCGGCCATGGCGGAGCTGGAGTTCCGCCACCGCGTGCCGATCTCGTACGAGGATGCGCCGTACGTGCTGGTGACGGAGACGCAGGACGTCACCGAGCAGGTGCGCCTGGACCTGGCGGAGTTCGCGCCGGGCCAGGCGCCGAGAGTGATCGTGCCGCGCGGCGGGTCGTTCACGTTCGGGTACGAGGTGAGCGCCACGGACGGCCAGCCGGGCTCGATCAAGGACGTGATCCAGAGCGCAATCGACGCGCACAGCGCGAAGGACCTGGCGGGGCGATACCGCGTCGTCGAGACCTCGAACGGGTACGCGGTCGTGCCGGTGGCGCACCGTGACGGGACGGCGCGGCTCGTGGGCCTGAACGCCGCGCTCGATGCGCGGATCAGCGTGGCGGAATCGTCGCGCAACGGGATCGATGCGCTCGAGGAGCTCTGTCGGGCGGTGTCGAAGGCGTCGGGGACGCCTGTGGTGATCGGCACGGCGCCCGCAACGCTGCTGGGCCGGCACACGACGACCATCTCCGCCAGGAACGAGCCGGCGCGCGACGTGCTCGCCCGCCTCTTCGGTGAGTTCAACGTCGGGCTCTCGTGGCAGATGTTCCATGACCCGGCGGGCGACTTCTACGCCCTGAACATCCACATCGTGGAATGACAGACGACCAGGAACGACCGTTCCTTTCACCACAAGGCCCTCGGGCGCGCCACGCCCGGGGGTCGTTGTTTTTGCGTGCCTCGTGCGCGAGAAAAAACCTGGCGCCCCGCCACTCGCGGAAGTCGCCAGGCCTCGTGGGGTCTGGTGAATGTCTCGGCCCCCGGACGCCCCGGACGCCCCGGACGCCCCGGCCCCTCCGGAAAGCTTCGGGGATTCCGATCCGGAACACTCACACTCTGCCCTGCTCAGCCCCCCCGGGCTTCCATCCGCTTGCTCATTTCGCGCGCGAGCCGGCGCGCCTCCCCCCTCCCCCCCACCGCGCTGGGCGGAACCCCGAAAACCTTCGTGAAGGCGCCCGTGAAATGGGCGTGGCTGGAGAAGCCCAGCTCGAGCGCAAGGGCGGAGAGATCCCCCCGACGGGAGGCCAGATCCTCGAGCGCGGCCCGCACGCGCAGCTGCTCGACGTACCCGTGCACCGTCAGCCCGGTCCGCGCACGGAAGACGCGGCAGAGGTGGTAGGGCGAGACGTGCGCCGCCTGCGCGACCTCATCGAGCAGGATGCGATCGCGGAACCGCTGCGCGAGAAACGACTTTGCCGCCTCGACCGCATCCGCGTGTGCGCGGCGGGTGTCGTCGCGCGCGCGGGAGGACCGCACGGCGCGGGTGTGCCTGTACGCGGAAAGCGCGACGCGGCGCAGGAGCGCGAGCGCCTGCTCCTCGATCCACACCGGGTCGGGAGCGTCGCCGTGCGCGGCCTCGAAGATGGCGCGCTGCCAGGCATAGACGCGGGCGTCGAGCGGGCCGCTCGTGAGGTTCCAGACGCGCTGGCCGCGCTCGTGCGCGTCGGGATCGACGTCCGCGAGGGCGGTGGCGATGGTCTCGGGGGCGTAGGAGAACCAGTCGGCTTTCTCGCCCGCGTCGCCGACGGTCTCGCGCCGGTAGACCTGCCCCTGGTTGTAGAGCATGACGACGGTGCTGTCGGCAAGGATGCTGCCGCCGACCCCCTCGTGGCGGATGCGCACCGGGTTGCGCGCGAACACGATCTCCGGTCCGTCCTCGATGACGTTGTCGACACGCCACAGCTCGTGCCACTGCGGGCAGCGGAACGCGCCGATGCGCACGGCGCTGCCCCTGTAGACCCAGCTGGATGGTGATCGCTCCCGCATGGACGCTCGCTCAACGGTGAGGGCGCACGGAGCCCCGCACGCCCTTCATCTATTGTTCGTTTTGACCCCCTCCCGGGTTTCAGCGGATTCAAACGACATGGGGCGCGCCCGGGGATCACCCGAGCGCGCCCCACGCGAGTTATCCACCCCAACCCACGAGGCCGATCAGCACACCGTCCCGAAGTTACTCAGGATGATGTTGAGGTCCCCAAAGTTCACGACGCCGTCCCCGTTGACGTCCCCCTGCAACCCGACGCCCGTCTGCCCGAACTGGCTGAGCACCACGTTCAGGTCCGCGAAGTTCACGACCAGGTCCCCGGTGACGTCCCCGACGCAGAGGCCGCGCCACACCGCCAGTTCGTTCGGTGTGATGCCCAGCGTGTCCACGGTCGTGCCGTTCTGGGGGAAGGAGCCGTTGGGCATGACGGTGAAGGACATGAGCCCGCGCACACCGTCATTGATGGTGTCGCGGTCGCAGGCGAAGAGCCAGTTGCGCATGACCCCGATCTCGCCGAGGCTGCCCTGGATGCCGACCACGCGCACGAACCCCGTCGCGGTGAGTGCGCCGGTGGCGGGGTCGATGGTGAAGCTGCGGACCGACGACTCGCTCCCGTGCGCAACGAACGCGAGAGATGTGTCGGGCGAGACCACCACCTGCTTGGGTGCATTCCCGCCCGAGGTGAAGGGCGAGCCGTCGATGGGCTGGAGCGTGCCGGCGAGGGTGAGTCGCGCGCCGACAATGGCGCGACCGCCGGAACTGATGCCGCCCCCGGCGTAGACCCACTGCTTGTCGGGGTTGGGCCCCTGCGAGGCGCCGAGCCCGAGCGGGAGCGCGGGCGCCGAGTACACGGGAAGCTGGGTCAGCGTGCCGTTGCTCTCGATCTGGAAGGGATGGATCGTGGAGCCGCTGCTGTTGTTCGCGTACAGGAAGTTGAACGGGCCCTTGGCGAGTGACGAGGTGAAGGAGCCGGTCTGCTCGAAATCGATCTGCTGCAGGGTGGGCACACCGGGACCGCCGCCGTTCTCGTTGAAGCGGTAGACGTAGACGCCGTTGGGGGAGTTGCCCGTGGCCGTGGCCGCGAGCGTGTCGTCGCGCAGCCAGAGCACGTCCAGGGGCGAATCGGGCGTGGAGAAGATGCCGGCCAGGGAGAGGCCGCCGTCCGCGGCGACCCGGAGGATCGTGAGCTGCTCGACGGTGTTGCTGCTCGTGCCGTGACCCGCGGCCAGATACTTGCCGTTGGGCGAGATGGAGATGGTCTGGGCGTTGGTGCCGGGGTGGAAGACGGTGGTGTTGGGACGCGTGCCCGTGATGTACTTATCGCGGAAGGTGAGCGTGCCGTCGGGGTTGACGAGCATCGACGAGACGCTGCCCTCGAGGTTGCCGTTGTTGGCCACGAACACGGCCGGCCCGGTGGACTGCGCCCACAGCGAGCCGCAGCACGCCCCCGCGCCGATCACCGCCCACATCATCCGCTGAGTCATGTTCTGCTCCTGTCGAGAGCGCGGCATGCCGGGATCCCGCGCGCCGTCATTGTCCCGCGCCGAGCGCGTGCTTCAAGAGGCTGCACCGCGGGGGCCAAAGAAAAAGCGGGACGACCGCTCGTCCCGCTTCGAAAATCGTGATTCGGTGAGGGTCGCGTCAGGTGCCGAAGTTGCTCAGCACGATGTTGAGGTCGGTGAAGTTGACGACCTCATCGCCGTTGATGTCGCCCGGGAGACCGAAGCCGGTCTGGCCGAACTGGCCGAGCACGATGTTGAGATCGGCGAAATTCACGACGCCGTCGCCGTTGACGTCGCCCTGAGGCGCCGTGCGGAAGGACCAGGGGCCGCCGGTGGCCGTGATGGTGCCGGCGAAGTTGCGGGCCGTGACGTTCCACCAGTACTGCGTGTTGCCGACGAGAGCGCCGAGGGACGTCGTGGCGTTGGTGGTGAAGACATTGTCGGAGAAGACCGGATTCGAGAGGTCCTGGTTGCGCGAGACGACGACGTCGTACGACGCGGCGTTTGTCGAAGGCGCCCAGGAGAGGCTCACCACGTTGTTCTGTCCGAGCGCGCCGTTGGAGGGCGACATGAGGCTGAACGCCTCGGGCGGGGGATTGCCCACGACGGTCGGACGGAAGGCCGCGGTCGTCGGATGATTCAGGTTCAGGGCGCGGGCGTTCTCGCAGGCCTCGGAGAAGTTCTGGCAGTTGGGGATCTCAGCGACGCCCATGGGGAACCCGCCCCAGGAGACGCTGGGGTTGGAGAAGACCGGGACGCGCGTGCCGGGCGCGTAGGCCATGATCGTGCGGAGCTGGGCGTTGGGCGTGCGGTAGCCGTAGCCGAAGCATCGGCTGGAGCTGCCGGCGTTGTCCCGGTCGTGCGCGAGGCCCATGTTGTGGCCGAGCTCGTGCGCGAGCACGATGCCGCCGCAGTTGAACGCGGTGAGTCCGAAGCCGCTGCCGGCGAAGCCGGTGGAGACGTTGGTCATGAGGAAGGCGATGCCGCAGACGTCGGTGTTCCACACGATGAGGTGGACAAGGTCGGCGCCGTACTGATTGCGGATGGAGTGGACCTCGTCCATGTTGCCGTCGCCGTTGCTGGCGAGACGGCTGAGGTCGGTGCTGCCGTTGCCCGACTCGGTGTAGTTGGTCTGCTGGACGTTGACGATGCGAATCGTGCCCTTGACCTGGCTGGTGGCGTAGGCGTTGTTGGTCTGGGACTGCCACGAGGCCATCGCGGCCTGCATGCCGTTCAGGCCGCCGGCGTTGTTCCCGACGGTGGGCGTGTAGAACACGACGATGTCGATCTGCGGGCCCGAGCCCGCGCCGTTGGTGTCGGGGCCGCCCATGTCGCCGCCCGCCTCGATCGCGGGGTCCGCCGGGACCGGCACGCCGTTCCCGCCCTCTGCCAGGCCGACGAGCTCTTCCATCGGACCGACGCCGCAGGGAAGCAGCTTGCTCTCATCGACCTCGAGCACGGCATGGACGCCCTCGTCGAGGTAGCGCACCTGGAAGTTGCCGAACTGCGGGGCAAGGACGTCGACGACGAGGATGTCGTCGAGCTGAGAGAGGTACACACGCGAGCGGTCGGCCTGGCCCTCGATGTGGCCGACGAGCACGCGACCGCTGGTGCCGACCAGGCCCGGATCGACCTTGTCGATGATCACGTTGACGTCGAGGTTGTCGAAGAGAGCGAGACTGACGGTAGAGCCCGGTGCGTCCGCGGACGCGGGCAGCGCCGAAACGTCGACGCGCGCGAGACGCGAGCGCATGACCTCGGGACCGGTTTCGGCGCGAAGGCCGGCGATGTCGCCGGCGTCAAGCAGCACGGAGCGCTTGGCGTCAGCCGCAAAGGCCATCGAAGCGGCGGCGCCGCAGAGTCCCCACACGAAACAGAGCTTGTTCATCCGTCCCATCGAGTCAGCGCTCCTTCTGTTCTGCTCCGGCGTCCGACCCGCGTGCGCGCGAGGAACGACCGATGTTCTGGGCTTCTCCAAGGCCTGCCGACACGCCGGGCGCGGTGATGCCGCGCGGATGCCTGACATCCTCCAACCTCTTACATCTACGCGCCATCGCGCGGCGATGCCACCCAAATGTGGCGAAAAGCGGGCATTTCCCCGGAGGGGGGTGCTCCGCGTATCCTGCGGGCCATGAGCAACCCCGCACAGAATGAGCATCCGATCCATGATCTGTTGAAGAGCCGGTGGAGCCCGAGGGCGTTCCTGGACAAGCCGGTGCCGAAAGAGGCGATTCTGAGCCTGCTGGAGGCGGCTCGCTGGGCCGCATCGTCCTATAACGAGCAGCCTTGGCGGTTCATCCTGGCGACCAAGGAGGACCCCAAGGAGTACCAGCGGGCGCTCGAGTGTCTCGTGCCGCAAAACCAGGCCTGGGCGAGACTTGCGCCGGTTCTGGTGCTCACGGTGACGAAGGAGACGTTCACGCTGAATGGCTCCCCGAATCGGGTGGCTGAGCATGACGTGGCGCTGGCCATGGCGAACCTCACGGTGCAGGCCACGGCGTTGGGGCTGTGTGTACATCAAATGGGTGGGGTGGACCTGGACAAGGTTCGCGCAACGTACGGCGTGCCGGCGGGTTACAAGCCGGTGACGGCCGCGGCCGTCGGGTATGAGGGGCCGGCGGACCTGCTGCCGGAGGCGTTCCGGGAGGCTGAGGTGGCGGAGCGTAAGCGCAAGCCGCTGCAGGAGTTGGTGTTTACGGGCGCGTGGGGGAAGCCGGCGCCGCAGGTGGGGTGAGGCGATGCATCGTGCGCGCGCGGACGTGCTGATCGTCGGCGGTGGTGTGCTCGGGTTGTGGGTGTTGCGTCGGTTGACGGCGCTCGGGGTGGGCGCGGTGCTGCTGGAGAAGGACGCGTTGGGGGCAGCGCAAACCCTTTGCTCGCAGGGGATTATCCACGGGGGCATGAAGTACGCGCTGTCGGGGGAGGCTGCGGAGGCGAACCGGGCGATCGCGGAGATGCCGGCGCGGTGGGAGGCGTGTTTGCGCGGCGCGGAGGGGTGTGAGGTGGACCTGCGCGGCGCGCGCGTGCTGTCGAAGCACCAATATCTGTGGACGAGTCGGGGGATTGCGGGGCGGTTGGCGGGGGTGGCCGCGTCGAAGGTGATTCGCACGGACGTGGAACCGATCTCGGCGGACGAGAGGGAGGGCGTGTGGGCGCGCGCACCGCACGGCGTGGGGGTGTATCGGGTGGCGGAGCCGGTGTTGGAAACGACGTCGCTTGTGCGCCAACTTGTGCGCGGGGTCGAGGATCGTGCGCTGCATGGCGGTGTTGTGGAGGGGTCGTGGCGGAGTTCGGAGTCGCAACAATTGGCCGTGGAGGCGCATGGTCGGGGCGGCGCGCGCACCGAGATCGCGATATCGGCGGTGGTTTTGTGCGCGGGGAAGGGGACGGGTCAGATCGTGCGCGCGATGGAGCGAAACCCGGGAGTGTCGGGGGACGTGCGCACGGGGCTGGGGGAGATCCAGATGCAGTTGCGTCCGCTGCACCAGGGGTTGGTGCGCGGCGCGGAGCTGCCGGAGGTGTACGCGCATTGCGTGGGGATGAGCGGGACGCCCAGGGTGACGATCACGAGCGCGCGGGATTCCGAAGGGAGAGTGGTGTGGCACCTGGGTGGGGAGGTGTCGGAGAAGGGGATTGATCGGATGGAGAGCGAGCAGGTGGACGCGTGCCGAGAGGTGATCGCGGAGACCATGGGTTGGGTGGACATGCAGGGGACGGAGTGGTCGAGCTATCGGGTGGATCGCGCGGAGGGGAGGACGCGCGACGGGAAGCGGCCGGAGGGGAGCGTGGTGCAGCGCGCGGGGAACGTGATCGCGGCGTGGCCGACGAAGTTGGCGCTGGCGCCGCAGTGCGCGGATGAGGTGGTGGGGATGCTGGATGTTGATTCGCTGCGCGGGGGGATCGAGGGGGACTGGAGCGGGTTGGCACGCGCGGAGGTGGGGAAGCCGCCCTGGGAGGAGGCGGCATGGAGATGAGGGAGTTGGGACGGACGGGGATCCGTGTGAGCGCGGTGGGGTTGGGGACGGTGAAGATCGGCAGAGTGGAGGGGCTGAAGCATCCGGGTGAGCTGCGGATGCCGAGCGATGCGGAGGTGGTGGAGTTGTTGGAGAGGGCGCGCGCGTTGGGGGTGAACGTGCTGGACACGGCGGCGGCATATGGGCGGAGTGAGGAACGGCTGGGGAAGTTGCGGCCGGGGAAGCGAGAGGAGTGGGTGATCTGCACGAAGGCTGGAGAGGAGTTTGAGGGGGGCGTGTCGCGGTTTGATTTTTCCGCTGAGGGAGTGCGCGCGAGTGTGGAGAGAAGTCTGCAGAGGTTGCGGACGGAGTATGTGGATGTGGCGCTGCTGCACTCGGGTGGGGAAGATGAGGAGGAGTTGGCGCGCGGTGAGGGGATGGGGGCGCTCAAGAGGATGAAGGAGGAGGGGAAGGTGCGGGCGGTGGGTGTGTCGGTGAAGGGTGTGGAGGGGGCGAGGGCAGCGATGGAAGAGGGGGACGTGGTGATGGTGACGCTGAATCCGGTGGAGCGGGAGATGGAGGGGATTGCGCGCGAGTGCGGGGAGCGGGGTATGGGGGTGATGGTGAAGAAGGCGTTGGCGAGCGGGCATCTGGGGAGATTGGGGATGACGCCCAGGGAGAGCGTGGAGTGGGTGTTGGGGTGCGCGGGGGTGAGTTGCGTCGTGGTAGGGACGACGAGGGGGGAGCATTTGGGGGAGGTGGTCGAAGCCAAGGGCACAAGGGACTAGGCATCAGGCACTAGAAAAAAGCAGAAGACAGAGGGGAAGAGGAGAAAGAGGCCATGGAGCCCTCACCCTGCCCTCTCCCATCCGCGGCGGCGGATGGGAGAGGCGGCGGGAGCGGACATCGCGTGAGAGATCAGCAGGTGACGCCGAAGAAGGAGAGGAGGATGTTGAGGTCGAGGAAGTCGACGCGTGCGTCGTTGTTGAGATCGCCGAGTGTTCCGACGGGGACGGTTTGGCCGAAGGAGCCGAGGAGGATGTTGAGGTCGAAGAAGTTGACGACGCGGTCGCCGTTGACGTCGCCGGGGCAGGGTGTGGAGTTGTTGACGAGGTTCCAGGTGGCGGTCTGCGTGAGCCACTGGTCGCGCGCGGACTGGCTGCGGACCCAGGGGGTGTTGTCGATGAGGCGGACGGAGAGTGTGGAGAGGCCTGCGGGGAGGGAGAGGACGGAGAGATCGAGGGAGGTGGAGGTGGCGCCGGGGATGGGATTGCCGTTGAGGAGCCACTGGACGGAGAGGGAGTGGCCGACGGGCTGCATGGGGATGACGGAGGGGATGGAGTTTTCGTTGAGCGTGTTGGTGAGAGGGGGAGAGAGGTTGTCGATGGGTCGGACGGTTCTGTAGACGTTGATGATGAGTCCTTCGACGGAGGGGGCGTTGAAGGGGCGGCCGAGGGTGCGCATCTTGGAGTTGGGGGAGGGTCGGTAGATGCCGTTGGTGGAGTAGTAGGCGCCTTGGTAGCAGGAGACGGGACCGTCGAAGACGCCGGCGGGGTCGTTGAGCCAGACGGCCCACTTGGATCCTGCGATGGCCATGGCCGCGGCGTCGAGCTTGGAGACGTTGCGTTCGGGTCGTTCGGGGCCGGTGTAGTTGGCGGGGCCGCCGTAGTCGTACTCGTCGGCGAGGTCGCCGAAGGAGTGGGCGAGCTCGTGGATGGCGATTTCGGCGGAGGAGGCGTTTCCGCCTGCGAAGGTGGCGAGTTCGGAGGAGGTGTATCCGGCGCCGCCGTATTTGATGGAGTTGGCGATGGCGAAGACTTGTTGGACGTCGAGGGCGTTGTTTGCGTAGGAGTAGGCCTTGGAGACGTTGACGCAGAGGAGGCGTTCAGTGCCGTTGCACCAGAAGCCCATGTCGAGGGCGGTGTTTCGGAGGATGCCCTGCGTGGGGTCGTGGTCGACGCCGGACTCGGGAGAGATGACGTCGACACGGTGGACGTTGAAGTAGTTCTTGTATGTGGAGAAGGGTTGGGTTGCGAAGAGCGCGTTGACGGCGGACTGCGCGTGTGTTGCGTAGGCGGGGAGCTGGGGCTCGGTGTAGCCGTCGCCGACGATGACGAGGTCGATGCGGTTGGAGACGGGGCCGTTGTCGAGGATGGTGGTCCAGGGCGCGGGTGGGGCGTCGGCCTGGAGGAAGAGGGCGGGCTCGACGAAGGGGAGGTCGATGAAGCCGCCGGAGAGGGAGCCGTCGGGGAGGGGGACGTCGAAGTAGACGCGCTCCATGCCCGGGGCCGGGGTGGATGTGTTGTCTGCGGGCTCCGCGTGGAGTGCCGGCGCGAGGAGCGCGAGGAGAGCGGCGTGCGCGAGAGTGTGGATCGCGCGCGTGGACGACGTGGGGCGGTGCTGCATGTTCGGCTTTCTCCCGTTCACTGGTGGGGAGTGTACAGGTCGAGCCCGTGCGGACGGATGAGTGAAGTTGGGAGATTGTGCGAGAAGTTTGGGCGTGGGCGGGGCGCGGGGGAGGTCAGCAGATCTGGCCGAAGTAGGAGAGGACGATGTTGAGATCGAGGAAATCGACGATGCCGTCGTTGTTGAGGTCGCCGAGGACGCCGAGGACGACGGGTTCGCCGAAGAAGGCGAGGACGATGTTGAGGTCGAGGAAGTTGACGACGCGGTCGCCGTTGGCGTCGGCGGGGCAGGGTGGAGGGGGGAAGGTCCAGGTGGCGGACTGGGTGAGGAGCTGCGCGCGCGCGTCGGGGTCGCGGACCATGGGGTTGTCGTCGCGGACTTCGACGGTGACGGTGCGCGCGAGAGCGGGGATGGTGAGGGTTGCGAGGTTGAGCGTTTCGGCGTTGGCGCCGGGGAGCGGTTGGCCGTCGAGGAACCAGCGGATGGTGAGGGAGAAGTCGTGCGGGCGGAGCGGGGTGACGGTGAGGATGGAGGTCGGGGTGATGTGCGTGGAGGTTGGAGGCGAGAGTGCGTCGATGGGACGGACGTGCTGGTAGATGCCGAGGATGATGGCTTCGACGGAGGGCGCGTTGAATGGGTTGTGGAGGGCGCGCATCTTGGAGTTGGGGGAGGGTCTGTAGATGCCGAAGATGGAGTATCGGCAGCCGAGGTAGGTGTCGACGGGTCCGTCGAGGACGCCGCCGACTTCGCGGAGCCATCGGTGCCACTTGATCCCGGCGGATTCCATGAGGTCCGCGGTGAGTCGTGAGGCGTTGGGCTCGACGGGTTCGGGGCCGGTGTAGTTGGTGGGGCCGCCGAGCTCATATTCGTCTGCGAGGTTGCCGAGGGTGTGTCCGGATTCGTGGATGGCGATCTCGGGGGAGTCGGGGTGGAAGGCCGCGAACGTGACGACTCTGGAGGAGACGTAGGCGGCGCCGCCGTAGCGGGAGGAGTTTGCGAGTGTGTAGAGGTGGTCTGCCGCGGGCGCGTTGGCAGCGTAGGAGTAGGCCTTGGCGGTGTTGACGCAGAGGAGCCGGTCGATGCCTTCGCACCAGAAGCCCATGTCGAGTGCCGTGTCTCTGAGGATGCCCGGGCTCGGGTCGTTGTCGACGCCGGACTCGTTGGAGATGACGTCGACTCTGTGGATGTTGAAGTAGGTCTTGTAGTGGGAGAAGGGGATGCTTGCGAAGAGGCCGTCGATGGCGCGTTGGACGTGGGTGTTGTAGTTGGAGAGATCGATGTTGCGGTAGCCGTCGCCGAGGAAGACGACGTCGAGGCGGTTGGAAGAGGGGCCGTTGTTGAGGAGCGTGGTCCATGCGGCCGGGGGCGCGTCGGCGGCCTGGAGGAGTTCGGGCTCGACGAAGGGGAGGCGGGTGGAGCCGCCCTGGAGCGTGCCGTCGGGGAGCGCTGCGTCGTAGTAGACGCGTTCGGTGTCGGTGGGGTCTGCGTGCGCGGTGAGCGCGAGGATGAACGCGGGCACGATGGAGATCGCGCGCGAGAGGGGTGTGGCGGGCCTGGGCATGGGTTCCTCCGGTGTTGGAGGTCGATACGGCCCTGGGCGCGGACGGATCACACGTTTTTGGGGAGGAGGGGGCGGGGCGTGTGCGCGCGGGGTGGCCTGCGCGCGGGCGGAATGGTCGTAAGCGGGCTGTTGAAAAAGACTTAGGTAGAGAGGCCGAAGTTGGAGAGGACGATGTTGAGGTCTGTGAAACTCACAACCCCGTCGTTGTTGGCGTCGCCTGGGATGCCGGGCGCGCCGGTGGCGCCGAAGTTGGAGAGGACGATGTTGAGGTCTGCGAAGTTGACGACGCCGTCGCCGTTGAGATCGCCCGAGAGGGAGTCGCAGCCTCGGGAGAAGACGCGGAGGTCGTCGACGGCGGCTTCGACGATGCCGCCCGGGGCGTCATCGCGCGCGACGAAGCGGATCTTCATGGTGGAGGTAGGGGTGAGGTGGTCTGCGATGCGCCAGGTGCGTTGGACCCAGGCGTCGGTGTTTGCGGTGAGGAGGTCGATCTGTGTCCAGGTGGAGCCGTTGTTGTTGGAGAGGAGGATGGGGAAGGTGTCGGCGCCGCCGCCGTTGTAGTACCAGAGCCATACGGAGATGTGCTGCTCGCCATCGCCGGAGGCGTCGAGGGTGGGTGAGGTGAGGGTGGTGGCGCCGTTGTCGACGTCGTTCGTGCCGATGGCCGCGCCGACGGCGGCGTTGCCGGTGACGTAGCAGTTCACGCCGGGGTCCGGCGTGTGATCGTCTTCGGGCTGCGCGGCGGAGCCGACGGGGTTGGCGCGGATCCAGATGCCGGTGGTTGCCGTGTCGCCGGGCGCGCCGATCGTCCAGGCTGGGGAGGCGGACTCGAGTTCGTCGGATGTGGTGACGTCTTCGTTGATGACGGGGATGGAGAGGAGTGAGACGGGCGCGTTGGGGGGGAGCGTTGTGGCTGCGGCGTTGATGGAGGAGGCGGAGGCGTAGAGATCGATGGTGTGGCCGCAGAGCGCGCCGGGAAGGTTGCCGGTGTATTCATCGCCTGCGGAGAGGAGGAGGGGGACGGAGGAGAAGGAGGCGGAGGGGTTGGTGCGCGCGAGGACGGAGATGGAGTTGGGATCGATGGTGGTTGCCGGGAGAGGACGGACGGAGAGCGCGACGGGTGTGGGCGTGTTGGGCTGCGCGATGTCCGGCGCGCTGAGCGCGAGGCGGAAGCAGTCGGTGGTCCAGGTCCAATTGGCGAGGGTGAGGAAGGCGTTGAGGTTTTCGGCGCAGGTGGGGCCGATCTGGGAGGCGGGGAGTGTGAAGCCGGTGGCTCCGGTGTCGCGGAGCTCGATGGTCCAGGAGAAGACGCCCTGGGCGCCGTAGGTCCAATCGACGGAGCCGCCGGAGGCGATGTAGAGGGTGGAGGCGACGGGGCCTGCGACGTAGTCCTCGCCGTTGGGAGTGGAGGCGATGGCGTCGCGCATGGCGAGGCCGAGGGACATGTATTCCTCTGCGTCCTGTGTGGGGATGACGGAGTATGCCCAGGGTGAGAGGATGAGCTGGGAGTAGGAGTGGAAGTCGATGGTGGCGCGGATGTTGGGGTGAGAGAGGAAGAAGTCTCGGAGCGCGCGGGTTTCGGGCTCGGAGAAGGGGGCCGTGCCGCGGTAGGTGTCGTTGGAGGGTGTTGCGGAGGCGCCTTCGCCGCCCCACTCGTAGCCCCAGTTGCGGTTGTTGTCGACGCCGAAGGAGCCGTCGGAGTTCTGACGACGGTTCTTGCGCCACATTCGGTTGGTGGACCAGGAGTACTCGTACCCGTCGGGGTTGACGATGGGGACGATGTAGATGTCGAGGTTGTCGAGGAGCGTGGTGACGGAGGGGCTGGAGCCGTAGTTGGTGGCGATGTGGTTGGCGATGTAGAGGGGGACCATGACGGAGATCCACTCGCGGGCGTGCTGACAGCCGTTGATGAGGATCGCGGGTCGTTCGGGGCCGCAGGGGGAGGTGGTTGCCGCGGGTGAACGGAGGAGGAGGGCGTTGATGTCGCGTCCCTGGATGGACTGGCCGATGGCGACACGCTGTGCGATGTTGGGGTGTTGCGCGACGAGGTTGTCGAGGAACGCGACGACTTCGGTGTAGGTGCGGTAGTTGGTGAAGAAGTCGGGGTTTGGTCCGTCGGCGAGGAGGGAGGCTCGCTCGGCGTCGATGAGGGCCTGGACGTTGTCGATGAGGACGACGTAGGGGATGCCGGAGGCTTCGAGAGCCGCGAGGTTCTCGGGGGGGACACGGAAGTCGGCTTCACCGATGCCGACATGGTGGGACCAGGGGTCGGGGGAGAGTTGTTCGAGGGTTGCGAGGTCCTTGGCGTCGCGGACGGTGGCACGGATGACCTTGTGATTGTCGAAGCGGACCTGCTCGGCGATCGCGGGGAGGGCGAATGCGAGAGCGATGAGGAGGAGGAACGAACGGAGCGCGCGCGGCATCATGGTCTCCCGACGAGGTGTGTCCGGACGGTGGATTGTGGGGTGTGGGAGGGGGAAGTCAATGGAATGATGGCGGGATGGGAAGTTTCGGGACGTTGCAGGCCGGGGGAACCCTCGGTGGAATCGGGGGGTATCTTTCTCATGGCGGGCGTGCGTTGTGGCGCGTTGGCCGCGCGGAGAGAGCGTGAGAGGAGTGCGGACGATGCGTGGGATGCTGATGGCGGCGGGGATGGCGGCGTTGTGCGGGAGCGCGATCGCGGCGGACGTGTCGCAGCCTGTGGGGTATGGCTCGCTGGAGCGTTGGCGCGAGAAGCCGCTGGTGGAGCCGGTGCGGAGCGGTGTGTTGGGGTATGAGGGGGACGAGGTGTACGTGCTGCGCGCGGGCGGGATCGACGGCGAGGCTTGCCCTGAGGAGCCGGCGATCATGAACTGGCAGGGGGCGGGGAACGTGACGTGCCCTTGCTTTGCGGCTCAGGAGGAAGTGGGCGCGGTGCTGATGGCGCCGTCGAGCCACTATCCGATCGAGATTCTGCGCATCGGGATCGGTTGGGGCTCGCAGTTCGGCAGTCAGCCGGACACGCTTGAGGATTCGCTGCGGATCTATCCGGGGGGCTTGCCGAACCCGGGTCTGGAGCAGTACGAGACGCTCGGCCCGCTGATGCGGGACGGTTTCATCAACGAGTTCGACATCTCGGGGACGCCGGGGAACCGGATCATCAACTCGGGGAAGTTTTCGGTGACGCTGGTGTTCGGGGTGTCGAATGCCGGGATGTTCTCGGCGCCGAGCGTGGTGCATGACGGGAACGGGTGTGTGAGCGGGCGGAACCTGGTGGGGTCGTTCGGCTTCCCGGGGTTCTGGCGCGACGCGTGCTCGCTGGGCGTGTCGGGCGACTGGGTGTTTCAGGTGGTGTATCGGCGTGTGAATTGCGCGGCGCCTTGCCCTGGCGACACGAACGGTGATCGTCGGGTGGACTTCCTCGATCTGAACATGGTGCTGAGCCAGTTCGGACAGAGCGGGACGGGGCTGGGTGGGGACGTGTCGGGTGACGGCATGGTGAACTTCGTGGACTTGAACATCGTGCTGGGCGCGTTCGGCGCCATGTGCGGTTGAGAAGGAGCGGACAGCAGGGATGGGCGTGAAGACTGGGCGTTTGATGGCGGCGGTCGTGGCTGTGTCGTGCGCGTGGGGCGCGGTGGCGGAGCCGGAGCGCGAGGCGCGTGCGGAGCGGGGCGTTGCGGTCGCGGGCACGGAGAGATTGGAGCGGGCGGAGGCCGCGGCACGGCTGATCGGGTACGTGCGGTTCTTCCATGCGAACGACGGGGTGTTCAAGTCGGACTGGGATGCGCTGACGGCGCGCGTGATGGGAGAGGCGCTGCGCGCTTCGGGTCCGGAGGAGCTTGCGGAGCGGCTGAACGGCACGATCGGGAAGGTGGCGCCGCTGGTGCGGGTGTATGTGGAGGGCGAGGAGGCGCCTGCGCGTGTGGAGGCGACGCCGAGCGATGGGGCGGAGGCGTCGCTGGTGGCTGCGTGGGAGCACGTGGGCTTGCGGATCGGTGTGGAGCGGGCGGGGATGTGGTATCGGAGCGATCGCAAGGCTGTGAGTCTGCAGGACCCGAGGGCGTTTGAGCGCGTGCCTGACCCGCGGACGGAGATCGATGAGTCGTTGGGGGCTGGGGTGCGGGTGGCGATGCCGGTGTCGGTGCTGATCGACACGAAGATCCGGTCGATGCCTCCGGGCGAGCCGTATAGCGGGGAGGAGAGCGCGTGGGGGTATGAGCGGGAGGAGATGCGACTTGCCGCCGCGGCGACGGGGTGGGCTGCGCTGCGGCACTTCTCGGTGGTGGGGAATGAGCGGGAGACGGATTGGGAGGGTGCGCTTGAGACGGTGATGTCGCTGGGCGCAGGGACGGACGCGGAGCTGCGGCGCGGATTGCGTGAGCTTGCGGCGCGCGTGGGCGACGGGCAGGCGCAGGTGCGGCGCGAGGGGACGAGGCTGTGGCGCGTGGGGGTGTCGCTGGCTTGGGCGGGGACGTCGGTGTTCGTGGAGCGGGTGGAGGGCGCAGACGGGCTGAGGATCGGGGACGAAGTGCTGGAGGTTCGAGGGAGAACGATCGACGAGGCGGTGCGGCTCGCGATGCCGCTGGTTGCGGGGACAACGGAGGAGGCGAGACGAGCGCGCGCGCTGGACATCGTGTGTGAGGGGGAGGAGGGCGAGCGCGTTTCGTGGGTGGTGCTGCGCGAGGGTGAGCGCGTGGAGGTGGAGACGGGGGTTGTGGGGGAGGCGCCGGCGGGGTATTCGGTGCGCGTGCTCGCCAACGGGGTGCGGGTGGTGCGCGTGGGCGAGGCGTACGGGGATGAGTTGATCAAGGAGATGGAGTTGCTGGCCGGGGCGCGCGGGGTGGTGATCGATGCGCGGAACATGGACTCGGGCGTGCCGAGGGCGCTGGGGTGGATGGTGAGCGACGTGTATCAGGCGGCACCGGAGTGGAGCGCGGTGTTGCTGCTGCCGGAGTGGCACGCGGTGCGTTGGCGCGATGAGACGGGTGAGGTGGGGCCGATGGGGACGCGGATGGGGGGCGCGGTGGCGTTTTTGACGGACGCGCGGACGGTGGGGCCGACGGAAGTGGCCGCGATCGTGGGGAAGGACCTGCGGCAGGCGACGCTGGTGGGTGAGCGGACGGGTGGGTGCGCGGGGCGGGTGATCGATGCGCGCTTGCCGGGGGGGATGTGGCTGCGGTTCACGGGGACGCGTGCGCGGCGGTATGACGGGAGCGCGGTGAACGGGGTGGGGATCGAGCCGGACGTGGTGGTGGAGCGGACGGCCGAGGGGATGCGCGCGGGGCGTGATGAGGCGCTGGAGCGCGCGGTGCAGATCGTGCTGGAGAAGGCGATCGGGGTGAAGCGGGAGTGAGGGGCGCGATTAGTTGCGCAGCGCGGCTTCGAGGTCGTTGAGGCGCGCTTCGATCTGCGTCTCGTGCGCGGCGTAGACGTGACGAGCCTGCAGCGCCGCATCGGCGTCCTGTCGGTCGACGGCGCGCCGGAGCATGGGGAGGGGCCAGGAGGCGTAGCCGGAGTCCTCGTCGGGGGAGACGAAGAGATTGCGGTGCCAGGGGCGGCCGGGCATGCCTTGCTCGTGGAGCCAGGCGCGGTCGAGGTCGATGAGCGCGCGGTTCACGGCGTCGAGTTGATTCGGGGAGAGCGGGTTGTCTGTGGAAGCGAGGCGGGCGTCGATCTGAGCGCGAAGATCGGCGGCGCGGGCCTGGAGCGCGGGGAAACCTTTGCCTTTTGCGAATTCGCCGGCAGCGAGATTTCCGGCCGCGTCTGACGTCGAGGGGAGTTGCGCGAGCGTTGTCGTGAGGTGGCGCTGCGCCTCGGCGAGCGTGTTCGCGGGGTCGAGGGGGAGAACGTCGGCGTCGGCGAGCGCGGCGGCCGTGAGCGCGACGACGCGCGTGAGCGCCTGATGGGGCAGGTAATCATCGCCGACCATCTGCCGGTACCAGCGGAGGTTGTCGTAGTTGGAGTGGTAGGCGGAGCCCTGGGCGCCGGACATGTTCATGCCGATGGCGGGGATGGCGAGGTGTGAGACGAAGGCGACGTGGTCGGAGCCGCCGCCGAGCGTGCCGATGGCGGTGAGGTTGGGATCGAACTTGGCCGGTGAGCGTTTGATCCAGTCGTCGAAGATGGAGGCGTTGTCCGCGAGAGGCTCTTCGTTGAGTTTGGGCGTGAAGGGGGGCTGGGGGACGAGGCGCGTGACGGCGCGGAGGAGGGGTTGGAGGGAGGGCGAGGCCGCGGCGCCGAAGCGGGGGCCGGAGACGGCGGCGTCGAGGTTGATGTAGGCGATGCAGTTCTTCGCAAGATCGACGGCGTGGTGCTCGACCCATTCGGTGGAGCCCACGATGCCGAACTCCTCGGCGTCCCAGCCTGCGAAGCGGATGGTGCGCTGGGGGACAAGGCCGGCGTCGCGCGCGGCAGCGAAGGCCCGCGCGGCCTCGACGACGAGGATCGTGCCGGAGAGCGGGTCGTCGGCGCCGAAGTTCCAGGCGTCGTGGTGCGCGCCGATGATGATGGATTGTTCGGGGTGCGTGGCGCCGGGGAGGGTGGCGATGACGTTGGTGATCGTGGTGCGTTCGCGTTTCTGCTCGACGGCGAGACGGACGGCGAGTTGGTCGCCGGAGGTGAGGCGGTAGGTGAAGGGCAGGGCGCCTTGCCATGCGCGGTCGTGGACGGGAGGGCCGGTGAAGCGGGAGAGGACTTCGCGCGCGGCGCCGTATCCGATGGGCTGGACGGGGATCTTGGGGAGCGCGAGGTCGGCCTCGTTGAGGCGCTGATCGTCGGGGAGATCGAGCGTAGCGCCGACGCCGGGGGTGAGCGGGTCGCCGTCGTAGCCGAGCGTGGCGATGGCGCCGCGCTGGATGGTGGAGTCGTTGAAGAAGGAGCCTTCGGGGTATGGGAGTCCCGCGGCGTAGCCGGAGTCGGCGGGGTCGGTGTAGATGATGAGGCCGACGGCGCCGGCGGCCTGTGCGAAGCGGGCTTTGTGGCCTCGGAAGTTTCCGCCGTAGCGCGCGATGACGATTTTGCCGGAGCAGTCGACGCCGAGCTTGCGCAGGGTTTCGAAGTCTTCCTTGCGGCCGTAGTTGGCGTAGACGAGGCGCGCGGTGGCGACGCCGGAGCCGGACCAGGCGTTCCATCCGTGGGTGAGGTCGGGGTGCTGAGAGTCTTTGTCTTCAGGGATGGGGTCTTCGCGGAGCGGGAGGGAGACGTGGTCGGGGGAGATGATGTCGAGGGATGCGGAGACGGGGCGCGGGAGGAGGACGGAGTATTGCGCGAGTTCGACGTCGAGGTTGAGGGCGCGGAAGAGGGAGGCGAGGCGCTCGGCGCCGCGTGCGCCGCCGAGGGTGTTCGCGACGTGGGGCTCGGAGGCGAGGAGGTCGTGGGCTGCACGGAGAGATGCGGGTGAGGGAGTGTCGAGGAGGACTTTGGTGAGACGGTCGTGCTGCGCGGCGCGCTCGGGGGAAGCGAAGAGTCGGGGAGGAGGGGTTGGGGTCGTGGCTGCAGCGGCGTGCCCGGGTGGGGATGTGGCGGGCGCGGCGGGCTGCTCGTCGTGCGCGAGGGCGGAAGGGATGAGGGAGAGGAGGATGAGGATCGCGGGCAGGCGTGTGGGGATGCGGAGGAGCATCGGCGATCTCCGTGTGAGGCAGCGTGCATCGCCCCGGGATGTCGAGGGTAGCAGAGGGGCGTGGCGGTAGGATGGGCGTTGGCCGGGGCGTGCGAAGAGTTGTCCGAACTGCATGACGAGAGGTGCGAGATGGGGCGAGCGACGCGGAGCGTGTTGGGCGTGATGGCGGCGGGGACGGTGTGGATGAGCGCGGGGTGCGCGACGCACTGTGGGAAGCCCGCGGATGCGGGCGCGTCGGATGCCCGGGCGTTCGAGGCGGACGCGAGCGCGGGCGTGCAGCACATGGAGTTTCTGGACGCGTACGCCGCGACGTACCGGTTCAGGCTGGGTGGGCCGTCGAGCATCCGGGTGATGCCGGACGGGGAGAGCGTGCTGTTCCTGCGCGGGGGCGCGCGGTCGTTCGTGAACGATCTGTACGAGTTTGACGTGAAGACCGGGCAGGAGCGCGTGCTGCTCACGGCGGAGCAGATTCTGCAGGGCGGAGAGGAAGAGTTGAGCGCGGAGGAGAAGGCGCGCCGCGAACGGCTGCGGCTCGCTGCGCGAGGGATCGCGGGGTACTCGGTGAGCGAGGACGGGACGAAGATCCTCGTGCCGCTGTCGGGCCGGCTGTTCGTGGTGGATCGCGCGACGCGCGGCGTGAAGGAGCTCAAGAGCGAAGCGGGGTATCCGCTGGATGCGCGGTTCTCGAAGGATGGGTCGCGCGTGGGTGTGGTGCGCGACGGGGATCTGTATGTCATGGACGCCGCGAGCGGTGAGGAGCGGCGCCTGACGACGAGGACGAGCGACACGCAGACGAACGGCCTGGCGGAGTTCGTGGCGCAGGAGGAGATGGACCGGCACGCCGGGTACTGGTGGAGCCCGGACGGGGAGTGGATCGCCTATGCACAGGCGGACACGGCGGGGATGCAGGTGTTCACGATCATGGACCCGACGGAGCCGAGCAAGCCGGCGCAGACGTGGGCGTACCCGCGCGCCGGGGAGAAGAACGCTGAGGTTCGGCTGGGCGTGACGCGCGCGTGGGGGAACGGGCACGGCTCGGCGGGCCACGAGACGGTGTGGGTGGAGTGGGATCGCGCGGCGTGGCCGTACCTCGCCACGGTGAAGTGGGAGGAGAATGCGCCGCTGACCATCCTCGTGCAGAACCGGGCGCAGACGGAGGAAGTGCTGTACGCGGTCGACCCGGCGACGGGCGCGCTGAAGGAGTTGCTGCGCGAGAAGGACAAGGCGTGGGTGAATCTCGATCAGGCGTTCCCCAAGTGGATCAACGACGGGGAGGAGTTCCTGTGGTCGACGGAGCGCGATGGGTGGTGGACGCTGGAGGCGCGAGGGAAGGACGGGACGTTCAGGCGCGCGTTGTGCGGGAAGGAGATCAATTACCGGGGCGGGGTGATCGGCGTGGATGAGGAGGCGGGCGTGGCGTACGTGGCGGGCGCCGAGGACCCGACGCAGACCATGGTGTACCGCGTGCCGCTTGGGGGTGGTGAGGCACAGCAGTTCACATGGAAGTCGGGCACGAACGGGATGGTGCTGGAGAAGGGGACGAAGACGCGCGTGATGACGCACGAGGGTCCGGACGGGACGGCCACGTGGTCGGTGGTGCGCGCGGACGGGAGCAACGCGGGCCTGCTGCGGAGCGAGCGCGAGAAGCCCGGGTTCGGGCTGCGGACCGAGTACACGTCGGTGCGCGCGAACGGGGTGGAGATGCATGCGGCGATCAGCCGGCCCAGCATGTTCCGAGAGGGGATGAAGTACCCGGTGATCGTGAGCGTGTACGGCGGGCCGCACGCGCAGGTGGTGACGCGGAACGGGAGCCGGCACTATTTCAATCAGTGGCTGGCGGAGCAGGGGTTCGTGGTGGTGGCCGTGGACGGGCGGGGCACGCCGTCGCGCGGGCGGGATTGGGAGCGGGCGATCAAGCATGATCTCATCGAGATCCCGCTGGCGGATCAGAAGGCCGCGCTCAAGGCGCTCGGCGCGAAGTATCGGGAGATGGACCTGTCGCGCGTGGGGATCTACGGGTGGAGCTTCGGTGGGTATTTCTCCGCGATGGGCGTGATGCGGGAGGGTGAGGTGTTCCACGCGGGCGTGGCTGGGGCGCCGGTGGCGGATTGGCGCGACTACGACACGCACTACACGGAACGGTACATGGGCATGCCGCAGGAGAACACGCAGGGCTACGACGCCGCGAACGTGCTGACGTGGGCGGAGGGGCTCGAGCGACCGCTGCTCATCGTGCACGGGACGGCGGACGACAACGTGTACTTCATGCACGCGCTGAAGATGAGCGATTCGCTGTTCAAGGCGGGCAAGCGGCACGAGTTCCTCGCGTTGGCCGGGTTCACGCACATGGTGCCGGACCCTGTGGTGACGCGGGCGCTGTACGGGCGGATCGCGGGGTTCTTCCTGCGTGAGCTGGGCGGACCGCAGGGCGCGAACTAAGCGTTCCCGGGCTGGGGGAGCGCGGCCAGGGCGCGCTCGACGCGCTGCGCGGAGATGCGCAATCGCTCGAGCCCGCCCGGGATTCTGTTGTCCTTGAGCGCGCTGGCGAGCGCTTCGACGAGTGCGGGCGCGGGGCAGGGGCGCGGCTTGCCGGGGGAGTTGTTCGCGTCGAGCAGCACGTCGGCGCCCGCGTTCATCGCGAGGACCGCGGCCTCGTCGGGCGCGAAACGGTCGGCGATCGCGCGCATGTCGAGCGAGTCAGTGATCACGGGGCCGTCGAAGAGCACCTGCTTGCGCAGGATGTTGGTCGTGTGCGCGCGGGAGAGGGAGGCGGGCAGGTCGGGGTCGATGGCGCGGTGGAGGAGGTGGGCGGTCATGACCCAGAGCGGGTCACGCGGGCAGCGGGCGCGGAGGTCGTGGTAGGGCGCGAGCTCGTGCTCGCTGTTGAAGGAGCGGGTGATGTCGGGGAGAGCGAGATGGGAGTCCGTGGAGGATGAGCCGTGGCCCGGGAAGTGCTTGAGGCAGGACATCACGCCGGCGCGGGTCTGGGCGCGGATGAGTGATTCGGCGCACTCGGTGACGACGCGGTGCTTGGCGCTGTAGGCGCGGTCGAGGCGCGCGATGACGGGGTTGTCGGGGTTGGAGGCGAGATCGACGCAGGGCGCGAAATTGAGGTTGATGCCCGCGCGCGCGACGGCGTCGGCGAGCTTCGCGGCCTCGGCCTCCTGCGCGTCGTCGTCGAGCATGCCGACGGCGAACGCGGCGAGGGTCTGGGGAAAGGCGCGGGAGGGCGAGAGGCGCGCGACGCGTCCGCCTTCCTGATCGATGGCGATGATCGTGCCGGCGCCGAGCGTGGAGCGGATGTGGGCGGTCAGCGTGGCGAGCTGATCGGGGGAGAGGATGTTGCGCGCGGCGCGGGCTCGAGCCTCGCCATCCGGAACGCCCTGCGCACGCAGCGCATCCATCGCGGGAAGATCGACGTCAAAGAGAATGACCGCGCGGCAGCGGGCTTCGCGGCACGCGTCGAGGTCTTCGCGCAGCGCGGGGTCATCGGGCGTCGCGCCTCGGACGCCGACCATGACGAGACGACCGAGGATGGATGCTTCATCGTGCTTGGGGGGAGCTGGACGCGGGGGAGTCATGCGCGAGCGCCTCCGCCTGGGGCCGAGGCGCGCGGGGCGCGACGACCGAGGATGCAGACGAGGAACGCGATGACGGTGGCGACGAGCATCTGATAGCCGGAAGAGAGGCGGAGCGGCACGCCCAGGACGCTCTCCGGAAGGTGGAAGGTGTTCGGGAACTTGAGCGCGGCGACGACGAGTGCGCCGATGATCAACGCGGCGCCGGCGCTCCACGCGCTGCCGCGCTTGGTGAGCAGGGCCGTGAGGAATACAGCGAGCAGGCCGGCGTAGGCGAAGATCATCACGCCGATGGCGAACTGCAGGAGCGACTCGTCGGAGGACTGCTGCCACGCCACGCAGAAGCACGCCACCGCTCCGAGCAGGACGGACCAGAGCAGCACGGCGGCGCGCGAGGCGCGGACGTAGGCCGCGTCGGGACGGTTGGGCCGGAGCGGCTTGTAGAAATCGCAGACGAGCGTGGAGGACATGGCGGAGAGGGAGGAGGCGAGGGAGGACATCGCGGCCGCGACGACGCCGGCGATCATGAGCCCGCGCAGGCCCGGGGGAATCTCGGTGAGGATGAAGTGGAGGAAGATCTGTCGCGAGTCGTCGGGGGGCGCGGCGGGCGCGTTGTGCACAAGATCGGGCCGCTGGTAGTAGAGGAAGAGCAGGAGGCCGATGGCGAGAAAGAGGAGCGCGACAACGAAGCCGATGATGTTGGAGAGGATGGCGGACCAGGCGCCGCGGACGGCGGACTTGCAGGTGAGCATGCGCTGCGCGAGGTCGTGGTCGGCGCCGTAGACGGCCATGTTGAAGAGGGTGAAGCCGAGCAGCGCGGAGGGGAGCGAGAAGGCGAGCATCGGGTCCCAGCGCGTGTCGATGAGAGTGAGTTTGGAGGAGCCGTCGGCGGCATTGGCGTCACGGAGGGCGCTGAGCACCTCGGCTGCAGGGAGGTCGATGCGCATCCAAAGGAGGACGAGCGCGGCCACCGCGGCGGCGAAGAAGAGAAGGGCCTGCGGGACTTCGGTCCAGATCACGGCGTGGATGCCACCGCACATGGTGTAGGCGGTGGCGATGAGGGTGGTGAGGAGGATCGAGACGTAGAGGTTTGTCGGCTCGAGGTTGCCGAAGAGGAGGAGGGAGGTGGGGATTGCGGCCACGTAGAGTCGCGCGCCGGAGGCGAGGAGTCGTCCGCCCATGAACGCGGCGGAGGTGGCCTTCTGCGCGCCGGGGCCGAGACGGTCCCCGATGAGCTGGTAGATGGTCGCGGCGTGATGGCGGTAGAAGGCGGGGATGAAGACGACCGCGACGACGAGCACCGCGATGAGCGCGGCCAGGTTGAGCGAGAGGTAAGTGAGGTTGTTGCGGTAGGCGTCCTCAGGGGCGCCGAGGAACGTGACGGCGGAGACGGAGGTGGCGACGATGGCGAGCGATGCGGCCCAGACGGGGACGGAGCGCGAGGCCAGAAAGAACTCGGCGAGCGACTTCTGTCGGCGCGCGAAGCGCACGCCCACGAGCACCATGCCCGTGAGGTAGGCCAGCAGCACGACCCAGTCGAGAATTGCGAATCCGCGCATGGTCGGAGAGTGGTATCGGCTGGAGGGGGCGGCGGACGCGCGGAATGGCGCGGGGCGCGGGCGGCTGGGGCCCGGTCTGGGTGTGGGTCAGGGCGCTTCGAGGGCCGCGCGGAGGTTTGCGTGATAGTCCTCGAGCCGGACGAGCGCCTCGTGGAAGGAGAGGTTCTTGTGGTGCATGAGGATGGCGGGCTTGACGTGCCCCTGCGCGCGGTCGAGGAGGGCGAAGGCCTCGGCGCGGGGCAGGCCGGTGAGGGTGGAGATGATGCGGGCCGCGCGGTCTCGCAGCTTGTCGTTGGAGGCGCGGAGATCGACCATCAGGTTCT
The DNA here is from genome assembly GCA_050174775.1 of Phycisphaerales bacterium. Lineage (GTDB taxonomy): Bacteria > Planctomycetota > Phycisphaerae > Phycisphaerales > UBA1924 > CAYPGJ01. The sequence goes on along the minus strand of JBFXJP010000001.1, from coordinate 113,046 downwards.
CGTAGCACTTGCCCAGGCGCACCATGAGCGTGGTGGTGATGGTGTTGAGAGCGAGCTTGGTGGCGGTGCCGGCCTTCATGCGCGTCGAGCCCGTGAGCACCTCGGGGCCGGTGTGCAGCGTGATGAGGTGGTCGAGGGGTGGGGGTTCGGGGAGCGCGGTGCAGGTGAGCAGCGCGGCCAGGGAGGAGCGCTCGCGCGCGTGCGCGAGTGCGCCGAGCACGTAGGGCGTGGTGCCGCCGGCCGCGATGCCCAGAACGCTGTCGTTGGGGGAGAGGTTAAGGCTCTCGAGCTCGGAGAGAGCGCCCTGTGGATCATCCTCGCGAGACTCGGAAGAGCGGCGAAGCGCGCTGTCGCCGCCGGCGATGAGCGCGATGACGAGATCGGGGGGGGTCTGGAAGGTGGGCGGGCACTCCGCGGCGTCGAGCACGCCGAGACGGCCCGACGTGCCGGCGCCGACGTAGATGAGACGGCCGTGGGAGCGCATGCGCGTCTCGACGTCGCTGATGAATGCGGAGAGCGCGGGCGCGGCCTTGGCGAGCGCGTCGGGGACGGCGCGGTCCTCCTCGTTGATGAGCGCGACGATTTCGGGGATCGCGAGCGCGTCGAGGCCCATCGAGCGCGGGTTGCGCTGCTCGGTGTGGATGTGGGCGCGATCGGGCGGGTGGTTGGTCATGCGGGTCGAGGAGACGGGGTGAAACAGCCGGAGAGCGGCGCGGGCGAGGGGACTCGCGTCACCCCGGGAAGTGTGATGGGCGCACGGTCCTCGCACAAGCCGCCCAGCAGCGCGATGCAGACGGACTCTCGATGGGACACCGGGATGCCCAGGTCGGCCGACAGCGTGACGGGGCTCTCCGCGTGGCGCGCGAGCGCACTGAGCAGAGCCCGGTTGTGGGCGCCGCCTCCTGCAACAATGAGCCGGTCGGGGTTGTGGGCGCCGATCGCCTGCACGATAACCTGCGACACGCCTTCGACGGCCGAGGCAGCGAGGTCTTCGGGGCGCGCGACGGCGCCCCCCCACTGCTCGATCCACGTCGCGGCCTCGTCGCCCGTGCCGAGCGAACGACCGCCGGCAGCCTGGCGCGTGAGGATCGTGGCGAGCTGATCGGCGGCCTCGGCGTGCGGCGAGCCCGCGCTCGCGGCGGCGCCGTCCTTGTCGTACGGCGCTCGGAGCGAACGCCGTGCGACCTCGTCCAGCACGTGATTGCATGCGCAGACGTCGAACCCGCGCACATCGTCCGGTGCGCCGCCGGCGGGGAGGATCGTCACGTTGCAGAACCCCCCGAGGTTGACGACGGCGCGCGTCTCTCGTGCATCACGAAAGAGCAGCCAGTCGGCCAGCGGGGTGATGGGGGCGCCCTGCCCGCCCAGCGCGAGGTCCGCGGCGCGGAGATCATGGATGACGGGGGCGTTGAGCGCGGCCGCGAGCGGGGCGGGGCTGAACAGCTGCAGCGAGAGCGGCGGGGCGTGAAACACGGTCTGGCCGTGCGCAACAAGGAGGGTCGGCCGGCCCGATGCCTGTTCGAGCTCGCGAGCCGCGTCGACGTGCAGCAGCGCGAGGTCGCGCGCCAGCGCGGCGACGTCGCGCGCGGCCAGGGCTGCGTCCGACGCAAACGCGCGGAGCCTCGGCGCCAGCTCGCCCAGCGGCAGCGAAACGTGATGCACGGGCGTCGCGCGCATGTCGAGCCCGCGCGACGACACGCGCACGGCAGAGCCGTCCAGCGCGTCGATCGACGTCCCCGTCATAAAACCGAAGATGAGCCGTTCGCCGTCGGGCATACGGGCGGGAGCGTACCCGACTCACGACCCCCCAACGAGCGATGCTGTGGCGGGCCTCAGTTGTCGCGCGGGAGGAAGTCCACGGCCACCGGCAGGTGGTCCGACGCGAAGCCTTCGGGCGCCGGGGTCGTGCGGTAGTCCGCCCCCTCGGGGCGCACCGGCGTGCCCAGCACGAACGCGCTCGACGGCACGATCTCCTTCAGGAACGCCGGGTTCACCAGGATGAAGTCGATGGCGCGCCCCGACTCGTGCGTGGTCGTCAGCGGGTCGCGCGCCTTCCGCGGCGCCAGCACGTCCGTCATCCCGTGCGAGAAGTACGTCTGCACCGACGCGTCGATCTCCAGCGCGTTGAAATCCCCCAGGATCGCGATGTTGCGCGACGGGTCGGCCTTCTCGAGGTCCGCGATCATCTCGACGAACTTCGCCGCCTCGGCCTCGCGCCAGTAGTTGTTGTATCGCCCCGATTTGTGGTGCACGACAAAGAGCGTGAGCGTGTACGGCGCCGAGCCGTCCTTCGAGGGAACATCGATCGTCACACGCAAGGGCGAGCGCCGGCAGTCGAGCGGCTGGCCCGCGTAGCGGTTCGGCTCGTTGCCGTACTTCTCCGGGTGTACGCCGTGAAGCGAGATCACCGGCCAGACCACGGCCTCCTTGACCGGGAAACGGGAGAGCACGGCCTGCTCGATGCCGCGCTCCGCACCGACGTCGATGGACACGACGTGGTCGTACCCCAGCCCCTTGAGGTGCTGCTCGCGGAACTCGATGAGCGCGTCGTAAGACTCGATCTCCTGCAGTGCCAGGATGTCCGCGTCGAGACGGCGGATGGCCGCGCTGAGGCCCTTCTTCTCGCTCTCCTGCTTCACCGAGGACATGTCGTCCTCGTTCCCGCTCAGGGAGGGGTCGTCCTTGTCGTCGAAGAGGTTGAGCAGGTTGTAGGTGGCGAGTCGCACGGCGCCGGGCTGCTTGGCCGGCGCGTCCGCGCGGCCGAGCCTCGGAGCCTCCGCGCGAGCGAGACAGACGCACGAGAGGAGCCACACGAGCGAGAGGGCGGTGCGTGTCATCGGACGGGTCCTTGCGTTGGTCATGATCCGAGGAGGTTAGCGGCTCGGACGAGGCGCGGGCACGTCGAGGTCCGCCCAGACCGGGAAATGATCCGACGGGGGCTTTTCCGGCACGCTCGGCGCCGCGCCGACACCCGGCGGGTTGTCCGCGTTCGACCGCCACACACCCGACGCGATCACGCGCACGCCGGCCGTGGGCAGCACGTAATCCACGCGCAGCCGGAACGACGAGGTGTCCGTGTCGTCGAGCCGCTCCACCGGCGTCGCGCTCCTGGGCGGCTCCGCTGTGGACACGCGCGGGCAATCCAGCAGCCAGGAGCCGATCGGGTCGTTCAGCGAATCCCCGGCGTGCGGGTCCGCGTTGAGATCACCGACGATCACCGCGTGCGCGTCCGGAGCCAGCGCCCCTGTCCTGCCCGCGTCGTCACGGATCCAGGAAGCCTTCCACAGATACTCCCTCCAGAAGCGGATCTCGTCGTGGTTGCGCTTGCCGTTGCGGTCCTCCGGGCCGTCGAACACCGGAGGTGTCGGATGCGAGCACAGCACGTGCAGCACGCCGCCGTCCTCAAGGACCACCGGCACATCCCAGTGGGACTTCGACGAGAGCGGGAACACGCCAAGCGCATCGTCGGAGTACCACCCCTCTGTCGAGCCCGGCCCCGTGGTCGGGAGCAGCGCGCCCGGCATGTCTTTCCAGAGAAAGTCTCGGAACGTGCGCACACGATCGACGTCGATCCTCAGCCCTTCGCGCACCAGGAGCGCCATCCCGTACTGCCCCGGAAACTCCCCGTACCCGAGGCAATCACCGCCGTACTTCCGCCCCTCGGCCCTCGGATCGGCCTGCCCGTCACAGTCGAGATCGAAGCCGGAGTGGACGCCCGTGTTCACCGGCGCCGCGTACACCCGGTACCGCAGCGCGGGCAGCCCCTCCCCCTGCGGAACGGCCAGGTAATGCTCCGCGAACCGCTCCGCGTTCTCGCGCGGCTTCTGGGGGTTCGTCTCGATCTCGTTGAGGAAGAGCACGTCCGGACAGATCGTCTGGATCACGAGCGCGAGCGAACGGAGGCGCGCGTTCGAGCCGTCCGCGACGTCGGCCGCGCGAACGTCGTGCACGTTGTACGTCGCGACACGCACCCGATCGGCGCGTGCGTGGCTCAGCGCTCCGAGCACGACCGCCGGCAGCAGGATCGCGCGTGCGAGCCGCATCGGCTTACTCCGGGCACGTCACGCCGAAGGAGCCGAGCATGATGTTCAGGTCGAGGAAGTTCACGGCGCCGTCACGATTGACGTCGGCCTGGAGGGTCATGCCCGTCTGGCCGAACATGCCGAGGATGTTGTTGAGGTCGAGGAAGTTGACGACACGGTCGCCGTTCGTGTCGCCCGGGCAGGGCGCGGGGAGGACGATGTCGAACACGACGGGCCGGTGGTCCGACGCGAGGGACGTGGCCACGCTGTCTCCATTGGAGAGGCGGCCCGCATCGTCCCCCGAGTAGTAGACGAACCCCATCGCGTTCAGCTCGTCCTGCGAGAAGAAGCCGTTGTGATCGACGTCGAAGGGCGCCGCCAGCTCGGGCGAGAGGCACACGTAGTCGTAGCGCGAGCCCGACGCCGGGAACGTCACGAGCAGGGGCGAGCCACCGATGTTCCGCCCGTTCAGCGACTCGACGGGAAGGTTCAGGATGCCGGTGGGCTGCCCGTTATTCACGTTGGTGAAGACGCCGGTGATGGTGCCGTCGCCGTTGTTGTTCGAGTTGAAGTCGCCGACGAAGATCGCGTGGCCCGCGGGGGTCTCGCGCACGCTGTCGTCGTTCAGGTCCAGCCCGAGGTTGTTGTCCATCCAGATCTGGATGCCGCTGTTCTGCGCGTTGAGCGTGCGCTGCGAGCGGTCGGACGAGGAGGAGCCGGCCTTGAAGTGCGCGTTGTAGATCGTCAGCAGCCGATCGGCGCCGTCCACCTGCAGCGTGAGCCGCTGCAGATTCCTCGGCCCGCCCACGTGGATCTCGTCCGCGTCGACGAAATTGATCCCCGGCCGGTACAGGATGGCCGCGTGCAGCCCGCCCGCGTCGAACTGGTTGACTCGCACGGCGGAATAGCCCGGCAGATACGTGTCGCGGAAGGCCAGCACCTCACTGTAGCGCGAATTGATGCACTCCTGCAGCGCGACGATGTCCGGGTTGAGCCCCGAGTTGGGCCCCCCACCGTCAAGGTCCAGCGTCGTGAGGAACTTGCCCGTGGCCGTCGAATCCGACGAGCCGGGCGCCCCGATGCTCTGCAGCACGTTGAGCGTGACGATGCGGATCGGCACCGCCGCGTGTGCGAGCGGAGCGGCAAGGAGCGGGAGAAGAGCGAGGGTGACGAATCGACGCATGCGTGGGATCTCTCGTGGTTGTCGGAAAACGGGGCGACGGGGATCAGCCCGCCGCCCCGCGAGTGTATGACCTCAGCGTTCCGTTCCGATCAGCAGTTCTGACCGAAGAACGAGAGCACGATGTTCAGGTCGAGGAAGTTGACGACGCCGTTGTTGTCCAGGTCGCCGTTCGTGCCGGCCGTCACCGTCTGGCCGAAGAACGAGAGCACGATGTTCAGGTCGAGGAAATTGACCATGCGGTCGCCGTTGGCGTCGCCCGGGCAGGGCGTCTGCGTCGCGTTGCCCATCTTCACCAGCGCGATGCCGCGCACCGCGCGCTCGCTCGCCGTGTTCGGGTTCAGGATGCCGCCCTTGTCGGCGAAGCCGTCCCCGTCGAGGTCGACCCCGTTCTCGTCGCCGCCGGAGCGGAACACCACGGCCATCACCTTGCCCGTGTCCGAGATTGACTGCGCCATGAACGAGTCTGTCGCGTTGTCCACCGGGAAGAAGCCCATGGAGATCGCCGGCTGACCCGACGTCACGTTCGCGAGCGTGTCGCCGCTCTGGCCGCCCTTGAGCACCGCGTGCAGCGAGTTGCCCGCGGCGTCGTAGAAGAACAGCGTGTTCGTCGTGTTGAGCAGGACAGGGCCCATGCCCGTGGCCGGGGGCTGCCCGACCGGGTTCGTCACCGTGCGCGTCTCCTCGAACACCTCCGTCACAGCGGTGAACGCAACGTTGCCGTCGTCGTCGATGCCCACGCCCGAGACCGGCACTAACGTCGACGAGACCACCGAGCCCGTCCCGCCGTTGTTCACGTAGATCGTGTTCTGCACGATCGGCGCGATGCCGTCCTGGCCGGTCCGTGCGATGACGCGCGGCGCCGAGTAGCCCGTGATGTTGCACTGCCCGTCGAACATCGGGTCGTACACGCGGACCTCGTACACGAACGGGAAGCTCGTGCGGTCCTCCCATACCACGGCCACCTGGCCCTTGGCGTTGATGCTGAACTGATTCCCCGTGAACGGACCCGAGCCGCCGCCCGTGGCCTGGGTCGAAACGAACCGACGATCGTTGAGCGTCGTGGCGAGGTTGTTGTCGCCGTCCGCGTCGATGAACGCGAAGCCGTTGCTGTACGTCCCGCTGTCCACACGGTCCACAATGATGTACTGCGGGCGAGCCGAGCCGCCCGAGAGCGAGCCGCCCGAGAAGCCCACGCCGAACGCCACCATGGGCACGCCGGAGCCGTTGCACTGCGTGACGACCGCGAGCGCGGGCTGGGTCTGGCGCACCTGATCAGCGGTGGCGCCGTTCGGGAGCGGTGAGCCCACCTGCGTCCACGTGCCCACCGGAGCGAGCGGGTTGTTGTTGTTGCCGGTGTACACGGCCGTGCCCACCGGGCACACGCCCGTGCTCCCGTCGAACATCGTCGCGCCCGTGTACAGCGTCACGCCGTGCTTCGCGGCGCCCGGAGCGCCCAGGAACACCGAGCCGCCGGCCGTCGCATCGATCCCCGGCGCGAACGGATCGAACACCTTCGACGTGCCCGAGGAGGGCGTCGGGGAATTCACGTTGAGCGGGAGCGTCTGGTACTCGAGGTTGTTCGTCACGCCCGACACGAAGTTCGCACGCCACACCGCGGTGAGGTCCGACGTCAGCGCGCCGAACGAGTTCGAGCGGTTGTTCGCGCCCTCCGAGAGGAACACGTTCACCGACGAGCCGCCCGGGCCCGCGTTCGGCCACGCCGCGTCCGTCGTCCCGAACGAGCCCACCACCCGGATCGACGTCGCCAGGTTGATCCCCGTCGGGGTGAACGTCGTGAACGCCCCCACCGGGTTGCCCTGCCCGTCCAGGCCCGCCACCGGCGAGTTGAACGACGAGTCGTCACGGTCGAGGATCACGGGGACCCACACCTTCACCGAGTCGAACGTGCCGCCATTGCCGCGCACCTTCGTCGCGGCCTTCGTCACGTCGTACCTGCCCGCCTGCCCCGTCGTGTCGTACGGCGCCGCGGACGCGCCGCCGGCCAGGGCCAGCAGCGCAAGGATGGAAACGGCCTGCTTCGTGCGGTTCATCTCTCTGTCTCTCCTGTGTGGCGTTGCGGTGTTCTCTGTGCGTGATCCGATATCAATCGATCGCGGCGCCGGCCTGGAAGTAGTTGAGTGTCTCCGGCTCGATGTCTGCCGCGTTCGACCCCAGCTTGCTCCCCGTCGGGTACCAGTACGTCGGATTGCGCGACTGCTTCTCCGTCAGCGTCTCCGCGTGCCCGTCGAAGAACGCCGCGTTCATGCGCCCGTCATGCCGGTACGACAGACGGACGTTGCGCTTCTGCGTGTCCAGCTTCGAGCCGTACGAACGCTCCCGCGCGAAGATCGGACCGGACGAAGCGAACGCGCCCAGCGCGCCCGGCGACGACGTCGTCGGATTGATATTGATGCGGCAGTCCACGTCCGCGAAGTTCAGCGTCTGATCGAAGAACCGGAACCCGTCCGCGAACGCGATCTTCCGCTGCGGCTCGCCCACCCGCTGCATCAGCGGCGAGTACGACGAGGGCGGCACTGCCGTCCCGCGGTACGCGCCCGTGTAGCCCCACCGAACCACGTTCAGGCTCCCAAGCCCGCCCGTGGCCACGTTCTCCGAGATCCCGTAGAGCTGCCACACGATCGGCATCAGGTACGACGTCGCGTACGGCTGATCCTCACCCCGCTCCACCATGCTCACCGCCTCGGCCGTCCCGGCGTCCGAAGAGCCCGTCCACACCGGCACACGCTCCTTCTGGGAGGGGCAGCGGTGCGTCGACAGGATCGCGAACAGGCGGTCGGTGCGACCGTACGGCAGAGAATCACCGATCGACGGCGAGATCCAGTCCAGCGTCTGCGTCGGCGTCTCCGACCGCTCCGACGCCAGACGCACCGCGTCCGCCGTGTTCGTCATGTTGCTGATCTGGAACCCAGAGGTGTTGATCCCCGGGATCTGATCCTTGTTCGACATCGACCACGCCAGCATCCCCGACACGAGCTGGCGCTGACGCGCCAGGCACACCGTCGTCGCGGCATGCCGGTACGCCGTCCCCACCGTGGGCAGCAGGATGCCGATCAGCAGCGCGATGATCGAGATCACCACGAGCAGCTCGATGAGCGTGAAGCCGCGCGTGCGGCGGGAGAACGTTCGGACGATGGCGGAGGTCTGATTCATGGAGCCTTCGACTGCGTCAGGGACTGCGGATCGATCTGGAGCGCGTGCTCTTTCCCGAGCGCCTCCACCGCCTCCCGGAACCGGTCCGGGATCACGTAGACGCCCGCCTCATTCTTCACCACGGGGAACAGCGACCGAACCCCGTCCTTGTTCTGCGCCGGCAGTGTCTTCACCGACGACTTCGACACCATCTTGATCTCACCCGTCGTCACGTCCATCACCGTCATCCGCGACGCCAAGCTCGTCCCGCCCCGACCCACCGACAGGTACACCCCCACGATGAGCACGAGCGGACCGAGGACGACGAGAGCGATCTTGACTGGCTTCATGCGGGCGAGGGATCAGACATCGGCTTGCACCGTGACGACAGGAAAACGTGTCTGTGGTCCGGAGTCCGGGAGGAATGAGAGGAGGGCCTCAGTGTACCCCATCACCCTCGCGTCAGGCCAGCGCGCCGTATGTGAGAGTTCGGTAAAGCACTTCCCGCGGCAAGCCGGGCAACACGCTCACCATATCGAGGGGCAGACGCGCCCCGCTACATTCTGCCCATGCGACGGGCCAAACTCACGCTCATAGCCCTCCTCCTCGCCATCCTCCTGGCCGCGCCCTGGCTCATGCGCGCCCCGACCCGCGACAGTGGACAACCTGTCGGTTCCGCAACCGACACGCAGCCACGCGCTCTCGTCGTCCTCACCCCGCACAACGAGCAGATCCGATACGAATTCGCGCGCGCCTTCTCCGACTGGCACCGCGAGCGCTTCGGCCAACCCGTCTCCGTTGATTGGCGCGCCCCGGGCGGCACCACCGAGATCCGCCGGCTCATGGAGGCCCGATATTCACGCGCACTCAAGACCGGAGAGATCGATCCCGACGGCACGCAACACGCCGCCATGCCCTGGGACATCCTCTTCGGCGGCGGCGCCTACGAACACGACGTCGTCAAACGGGGAGTCAGCGTCGATCTCCGCGGCTCCTCCGCCCGCCTCTCCATGAGCGTCCCCGCAGGCTTCACACAGCAACAGCTCGACGACTACTTCGGCGAGAACGCCATCGGAGCAGGCCTCATCTACGACCCCGACCAGCACTGGCTCGGCTCGGCCCTCACCGCCTTCGGCATCGGCTACAACCTCGACATCCTCCGCGAACGCAACCTCCCCTCCCCCACCACCTGGGCAGACCTCACCGACCACCGCTACAGCGGCTGGCTCGCCATGACCGACCCGCGCCAATCGGGCTCCGTCGCCACCACCTACGACTCCATCCTCAACAACCTGGGCTGGGACCAAGGCTGGAAAACCCTCCGCGCCATGTCCGCCAACGCCCGCTTCTTCGCCAACTCCTCCCTCAAACCCCCTCTCGAGATCAGCGCGGGCGAAGCCGCGGCAGGCCCCGTCCTCGAGTTCTACGGCCGCTACCAGGCACAAGCCCTCAAAGGCGCGGGCGGTGAAGCCCGTCTCGGCTACATCGACCCGCCCGGCATCGTCTTCATCGACTCCGACCCCATCTCCATCCTCCGCGCCGGCCCCAACCCGGACGTCGCCAAACGCTTCGTCGAGTTCGTCCTCTCCGAAGAAGGCCAGGCACTCTGGCAATACCCCGTCCGCGACGCCTCCGCCTCAACCACCTGGGGCCCCACGCGCTTCGAACTCCGACGCATGCCCTCCCGCCGCGTCATGTATGAGAAACACCGCGCCTCCTTCATCGACCAGGACCTCAAGCCCTTCGAGATCGTCAGCCACGCAAAGCTCCAGGGCTGGCGCCCCCTCATCGACAAGCTCATGGCCGCGTTCGCCATGGACATCCACGACGAGATGGTCCAAGCCTGGGACGCCGTCGCGCGCGTCCGCGCGGCCGGCAACGAGCCCCTCGTGCGCGATCTCGAAGACCTCTTCTACGCCTTCCCCCCCCACCGCCTCCCGGATGGAACCGAACTCACCTTCTCCCCCGACAACTTCAAAGCCATCCGCGAAGACTGGCGCGACGCCAAGCGCGAGCCCGAACTCCGCATCGCCTACACCGCATTCTTCCGCAGCCAATACGCCCGCATCGTCGAACGCGCCGAGCAGCACAACGCTCCACTCGCCGCGCACTGACGCGCGTTCGTGCCCTCAAGCCCGGAACACCGCGCCCAGCGCTCTCCCCAGCAGGATCGATACGCCCACCAGCGTGAGTGTCAGCAGCAGCATGCCCCACACACCCATCGCCGAGGCGATGTACGCCCCGTCCCCCAATCGCTCGATGAACGTGTAGATCGCTTTCGTGATCGGATAGTGCCGCTCCTGCTGCGCCAGCACCAGCGAGTCCGACACCTCCAGCATCGCGAACGAGAACGCCAACAGCGCACCCGCGAACAGGTTCGCCGCGATCAGCGGCAGCGTCGCCGACCGCACCGCGCGCACCGGCCCGGCCCCGAACACCCGCGCCGCCTCCTCCACCTCCGGACCGATCTGCTGCAGCCCCGCCACCGTCGCACGCACCACGTACGGCAACCGCCGCACCGCATACGCCAGGATCAACAGCGGGATCGGGTTCGGGTTCGCCCCCACCACGTCGACCACCCCCTCCAGCGGATCACCCCTCCCGAACGGCCAACGCAACGTCAACGCGATGTACCCGAAGGCCAGCACCAGCCCCGGCACGGCAAGCGGCAGCATCGCCATCGAATCCAGCAGATGCCTCGACCTCAGCGTCGACCGTGCAATCAGGTACCCAATCACCAACCCCAGCAGCACGTCGACGATCGCCGCGCTCGACGCCAGCAGGATCGAGTTCGAGATCGACCCCGCAGCGAGCGGATGCGTCAACGCCTGCTCGAAATTGTGCGTCGTCCACGCGCTCGGCAGCACATCCCGATACCACGCGCCCGGCACGGCAAACGCCTTCAGCACCACCCCCAGGTGCGGCACCACCGCCAACGCCGTCACGATCGCAAACAACCCCGTCGCGCCCAGCCCAGCCGACAACCCCAGAGGACGCTCCGCGCTCGCCGTGGCCGCGCGCGTCGAAGCCGCATGCGCATCATGACCCAGCAGCGTCTTCCCGAGCAGGTACGTCACGATCGCCACCGTCAACATCACCGCCGTGAGCGCATACGGCTCCGCCGACGCGTCCATCCGCTTGATCCCGTTGAAGATCTGCACGGACGTCACCTGGTAGTAATCGAACACCAGGGGCGTGCCCAACTCCGTGAACGACCAGATAAACACGATCGCCCCGCCCGCGAACACGCCGGGCCGGATCAGCGGCAGCGTGATCGACGTAAACCGCCTCCACCTCGGTATCGCAAACACCCGCGCCGCCTCATCCAGCGCCGGGTTCAGGTTTGCCAGCGCCGCGCTCGCGTTCAAATACAGGATGGGGTACAGGTGCAGCGCGAGCGCCACGGCCACTCCCCAGAACCGCGCCGCCCCCAGCACATCCCAGTCCGTCCCCAGCAGCGCATTCAGCGCCCCCGACCTCCCCAAGATCGCCTTCAGCCCGATCGCCCCCACGAACGGCGGCAGGATCAACGGCACCAACACCGCCCCGTTCCACACCCCCTTCAGCGGAAACCGGTACCGCGTCGACAGCACGGCCAAAGGCAACGCCAGCACCGCCGAGATCGCCGTGGTCGCCGCGGCCAGCCCCAGCGCGTTCAGCAGCCCCGCCCGCAACACCGGGTCCCGCGCGACCAGCAACAGATGCCGCAGCGTCCACCCCCGGTTCGTCGCCGCATCCTCGGCAAACCCCGTGCGCAATGTCAGCGCGATCGGGTACAGCAGCGTCAACGCCAACGCCCCGATCAGGACGAACATCAAAGCCCGCTGTGCCGAGGACGACCGGGACATGCGCCCGGCAAGGTACACGCCCGCTGCGCCGGGGGCCCTCCCCGGGTTGTAGCCCATGTTGCCGGTGCGTTATGTTCGTCTTCACACAACGGCTCGGCCTCGCCGCCCCGCCCACGGAGAACCACATGCCGATCAAGCAACTCACCGACGAGCAGGTCCGCACATGGACTCTCGAGCAGAAAGATCGGTGGTGGCTTGAAAACGTCTACCGCGGGGACATGCCCCAGCTCACCCTCCGCTCCGGTCTCACCGGATTCATCCTCGGCGGCATCCTCTCCGCCACAAACCTTTATGTCGGCGCCAAGACCGGCTGGACCCTCGGCGTCGGCATCACCTCCGTCATCCTCGCCTTCGCGATGTACAAGGTCCTCTCCAAGATTGGGCTCGGACGAGAGTTCACCATCCTCGAAAACAACGCCATGCAGTCCTGTGCGACAGCCGCGGGATACATGACCTCCGCCATGATCTCCAGCCTCGGCGCCTACATGATCATCACCGACCAGGAGATCCCCACCTGGCTCATGATGATCTGGCTCGTCGCCATCTCCCTCCTCGGCGTCCTCTTCGCATTCCCCATGAAGCGACGCTTCATCAACGACGAGCAGCTCCCCTTCCCCGAAGGACGTGCCTGCGGCGTCGTCCTCGACACCCTCCACTCCGACGACCAGAAAGTCGGAATGTTCAAGGCCAAACTCCTCGTCACCTCCGCACTCACCGCGGGCGGGCTCAAGTTCCTCCAGTCCCACGGCATCCAGGAATTCATCCAGGTCAAGATCTTCAGACTCAAGGAGATCTTCTGGTCATTCCCCGAGATGCTCGACGGATGGATCTACTCACTCGCCTCCATGATGGGCTTCACCCCCCACATCTTCGGCACCGACCTCCGACAACTCACCATCCGACCCGAACTCGATATCCCCATGCTCGGCGCCGGCGCCCTCATGGGCATCCGCGCCGGCTTCTCGCTCCTCATCGGCGCCATCATCAACTACGCCATCGTCGTCCCCGCCGTCATCAAGTTCTCACCCGGAGACATCGAGAGCGCCATCGGTCCCAACGGCGAAGTCCTCTTCGGCTTCCGACGCATCACCTCCTGGGCGCTCTGGGGCGGCGTCTCCATGATGACCGTCGCCTCACTCACCGCGTTCTTCGCCAAACCCCAGGTCATCCTCAGCGCCTTCGGACGCCTTCTCGGCGGACCCGCCAAGGAGCCAAAGAGCGACGTCCTCAAGCACATCGAACTCCCCCTCTCCGTCTCACTCATCGGCGTGCCCATCGTCGGAGCCGTCATCGTCTGGCTCGGACACACATTCTTCGGCATCTCCTGGCTCATGGGCATCATCGCCATCCCCCTCGTCTTCGTCTTCACGCTCATCGGCGCCAACTCCACCGCGCTCACCTCCATCACCCCCACCGGCGCCCTCGGCAAACTCACACAACTCACATTCGGCGCGCTCGCCCCCGGCAACATCCGCACCAACATCATGACCGCCGGCATCACCTCCGAAGCCGCCGGCAACGCCTCAAACCTCCTCATGGACATCAAGCCCGGCTACATGCTCGGCGCCAAGCCCCGCCAGCAGGCCATCGCGCACTGCATCGGCATCATCTCCGGCGCTCTCGCCTCCGTCCCCCTCTTCAAGATCCTCTTCCTCCAGGACGGCATCCAGAACATGCAGTCCGAGCAGTTCCCCATGCCCGCCGTCTCCATCTGGAAGGGCGTGGCGGAAGCCCTCACGAAAGGACTCAGCCAGCTCCCCGAATCCGCACTCTGGGCCGCGGGCATCGGCGCCGCCGTCGGACTCATCCTCGAACTCATCAAAATCAAGTCCAAGAACCGCTTCCCCATCACACCCGTCGGCATCGGACTCGCCTTCGTCATCCCCTTCACCACATGCTTTGCCATGTTCATGGGCTCCTTCGTCTTCTGGATCCTCGGCCGCGTCTACCACGACAAGGAATCACGCGGCTGGAAACTCTGGGTCGACAACCAGGAGCCCATCGCGGCCGGCGTCATCGCAGGCGCCGCGCTCATCGGCATCGCCGACGCCCTCGTCACCGCCTTCCTCCTCTGAACCACCCGGAGCGCACCATGCCCCCCACCCCATACGAATCCCGCCTCCCCTACAACCGCCAACGCATCGGCGCCGGCGCTATCTACTGCTCCGACGGACGCGTCGGCGAACACTTCGACGACTTCCTCCAGAACGGCCTCTCCCTCCCCCGCTACGACCGCATCGCCCTCCCCGGCGGACCCGCCTGCCTCGCGGGCCACCCACAGGCCCACCTCGAAGAACAAGGCGTCGTCGACGAACTCAAGTTCCTCGTCGAAGTCCACGGCCTCAAACGCATCGTCCTCATCGCACACCAGGGCTGCGCCTTCTACGGCAACCGACTCTCCCTCGAAGACCGCCGACTCGAACTCGTCCAGCGCGCCGACCTCGTCCGCGCCGCGGCCTTCGTCCACCGCGTCACCAACATCGCCAACATCGACGCCTTCTTCGCCCGACTCGAAGAAGACCGCATGCGCTTCGAACCCGTCGAAGTCTGAACCCTGCGTGCCGTGGCCTGCCGCGAAGCCGGGGGCCACAACCCAGCGCGAGCCATGGTTTGACGCGCAGTGTCAAGCCACGCATTCCATAACCGGGCCGCCCATTGCCGCCTCTCCCACGCGCAGCGTGGGAGAGGGCAGGGTGAGGGCTCCATGGCCTCGTTCTTCTCCTCCCCTATGCATCACGAAGACCCACGGCTCCCATCCGTTCAACGCGTGTGATTCACGTGGCCTTCGCCTCCCTACTCCGTCTTCTCCACCGGCCTCTTCAAAATCGCAGCCGCCGGAACCGCCAGCCCCGCCCCCAACACCGGCGCAACCAGGTAAATCCACACAGTCCCCACGTTCCCCGACATCACGCCCGGCGCCAGCGACCGCGCCGGATTCATCGACGCCCCGCTCACCGGCCCCCCGAACAACGCGTCCAGCGCCACCGTCCCCCCGATCGCCGCGCCCGCCATCAACCCCCTCTCCTTCGACCCCGACGTCACCGCCAGAATCACAAACATCAGCACGAACGTCAGCCCCACCTCCATCACGAACGCGCGCATCACCGCACCACCCCCATGCGGCGCCGTCCCCGCCGGCAGCGTCGCCCCCAACGTCCCCGCCTCCCGAAACACCACCATCAACAACAACACCCCGACAAACGCCCCCACCACCTGCGCAACCACATACCCCCCCACCTCGCGCCACGGAAGCCGCCCAGCCATCGCAAACCCGATCGTCACCGCAGGGTTGATGTGCGCCCCCGACGTCTCCCCGATCGCGTACACCATCGCCATCACGATCAGCCCGAACGTCAGCGACACCCCCACGTGCGTCACCGCGCCCCCGGACGCCTGATTCGCCACGATCGCCCCGCACCCCGCGAACACCAGGCAAAGCGTCCCGATCGCCTCCGCGACAAGCCTGCGCATCCGCGCCCTCCCGTCATCAGCCCTTCCGCGCCGTGATGTCCACACTCGTCACGAAGTCCGACACCCTCATCCCCGCCCCCAACCGCTCCCCCAACCTCCGATACAGCGGGTCCCCCGACTCCTCCATCGCGCGCACATACCCCCCCTTCTCTTCCGCGCGCACCTCCGTCAGCCCCGCCGCACGCGCCCGCTCCACCGTCTCCTCGATCAACTCCGCTCCCGCCACGCACCCCACGAGCGCCTCCACGTCCGCCCGCACCTCCTCAGGCAACACGCGCTTCAAGCCCAGGTCCGAAACCGCCACTCTCCCCCCCACTCTCAACACCCGCGCGATCTCCCGCCACACCCGCCCCTTGTCCGGCGACAGGTTCAGCACGCAGTTCGAGATCACCACGTCCACGCTCCCGTCCGCCACCGGCAGGTTCTCGATCTCCCCCAGCCGAAACTCCACGTTGTCCAGCCCCGTCCGCTCCCGATACCACGCGATCCCGCCACGCGCCTTCGACACCATCTCAGCAGTCATGTCCACGCCGATCACGCGACCCGTCCGCCCCACCCTCGGCCCAGCCACGAAGCAATCAAACCCCCCACCCGCGCCGAGATCCAAAACAACCTCTCCATCCCGCAACGACGCCAACGCCGTCGGATTACCGCACGACAAACCCATGTTCGCGCCGCTCGGCACATCCCCCAACTCCTCCCCATACCCCATCGCCCGCGCCAACCGCTCCGACGAGAACGTCGTCGGCCCGCAACACCCGCCCCCCGACGTTTCCTCACCAGTCCCGCAGCACCCCGCGCCCTGCGCCGCGCTCCACGACCCGCTCTGCGCAATCTTCGTGTACCCCGCGCGCACCTTCTCGCGCACGCCGTCCGCCTCCTCCTCGCGCACGCGCTCCACCCCCACCCTCACCCCGGCCCCCCCACAGCAATCATCACCGCAGCACGACCCGCCCTGCTCGTTCTTCTCATTCGTCCGCATGATCCACTCCTTGATTGACTCCACGCTCGTTCGCTTCGCTCAACATCCACACGCGCTCAGCAGCACCCGCTCCCCTTCTTGGCTCCCCCCGTCGGGCAGCACTCCTCGATCGCGTCCGCCAGCCCGCGCAGCGTCTCGCACATCCGCTCGTACCGCACCGCGTACAGCACCGTCCGCCCCTGCCTCGTCATCTCCAGCACCCCCGCTCGCTCCAGCGTCGACAGGTGCCGCGACACCACCGACAGATCCACCGCGCAGCACTCGCCCACCTCGCTCACCGACGCCGGCCGCCCGCACTTGATCAGGCACGCCAGCAACGCGCACCGCGTCGGGTCGCACAACGCCCGGAACAACCCCGGATCCAGCAGCCCGTCCACCGGCCTGCAGCACGACGCGGCCCGCGCCGGTGACATCGTCCGCCTTCGTTTGCGTGTTTGCACCATGATGCAAATAATACGCCCCCGCCGCGCCCGGTCAAGCCCCCTCCCCTCCCACTACCATCCCCCCTCATGATCCCGCCCATCCCCCGCCACACGAGCACACCCATGCCCGCCAAACCCGTCTGGTTCGTCGTCGACCTCGCCATCAAGCCCAACGCCCTCCCCGCCCTCGAAACCCTCGTCCGACAAATGGTCGACCTCACGCTCCGCGAGCAAGGCGCCCTCGTCTACGAGTTCTTCCTCTCCCCCGACCACTCCCGCTGCACCGTCGTCGAGCAATACGCCGACCAGGCCGCCGTCCTCGCGCACCTCACCGGCCCCGTCGTCCAAACCCTCGTCCCCAAGGCCCTCGAACACGCCTCCGTCGAACGATTCGCCATCTTCGGCGACCCCGGTCCCGACGCCACCCCCATCCTCAACTCCCTCGCCGCCACCATCTACCCCCACCTCCACGGCTTCACACGCTGACCGACGACTCGCTCCCCAGCCCACCTCTCCCACGACCGCTCCGGGGCGTGGGAGAGAGCAGGGAGAGGGCAACCACCGGGGGTGCATCGCTCCTTTTCCTACTCCACCTCGTAGAGAACGACGCACCATCATCACCAGCGATCTGTGCCGATCGGCCCTTCGTTTGGCGCACGTCTCACCAGAAACGACAACGACTTCTCCGACGGCCTCTCCTTCCTCTCCCGCGAGTCGTGCCCCGCGACGAGCGGGAGAGGACCGTGGTGAGGGCTACCGCATCGCTTCCCCTTCTTGCATCTACTCCCTCAACCCCAACCCGTGACTCCGTTCGCGCATGCCCTGCCTCCCCCCTACCTCACCTGCCTCCCCACCCACTTCGCAGACTCATTCTCCGACTCCCGCAACCTCCCCGCCGTCTCCAGCGCCCTCTTCTTCACCACCCCACCCCGCTTCACGCACCCCTTCAGCGCCCACACGGCCCCCTTCACCACGAAATTCCGCTTCTCCTTCTCCCCCTCCAGCGCACGCTCCAGCGACGCCAGCCCATCCACCAGATCCCCCTCCGCGCACTCCTTGTCGTGCAGCGCGATCGACGCCAGCAGCGCGAACGACGCCCGCTTCACGAACTCCTCCTTCGACCGCGCCCAACTCCGCACCTTCCCGAACATCAACTCCCGGTCCGGCAGCCGATCGAACAAATGAAAACACGCCGTGTCACACACGGCCCAGCTATCAAACTCCTTCGCCCACCCATCCATCTGCTTCCCCGTCACCAACCCCGGCTCATCCACGAAGCACGCCAGCAGCCGCGCCTCGTACACACCCGTCTCCCACAGCGCAAGCGCCAACCGATGCGCCGACGGCCCATCCGTCCGCCTCCGAATCCCCTTCGCAATCTCCCGGATCGACCCCACCGGCACGCCCAACGCCTTCTTCGACGGGATCGCATACCGCGCCATCCCCTCCAGCGTCGCCTTGCTCGCACGCCGCTTCAACTCCCCCATCGCCTCCCTCACCCACTCCTTCACCGGACGATCCTCCGGCGCCCGCGCAACACGCCGAACATCCACTCCCCCACCCCCCGCCGACGCAGCCCCAGCCCGCTTCGTTCCCATGCCCCGATCTTCCCATCACCCCCACGCCTCTGCCAACCACGCACACCGCAACGGCTTCCGACTCCGCACACCTCTCCCATTCGTGTCCTCACGAATGGGAGAGGGAAGGGAGAGGGCTCCCGCATCGCTGCTTTGCCTACTTCGCCTCATAGAGCATGAAGTCACCATCACCACCACCGATCCGTGCCGATCGGCCTCTCACTCCGCCCGTGCCTCCCCTACAAACCACACCTCACCTCGCTTCCTCACGGGCCACCTCTCCCACGACGGCTCTGCCGCGTGGGAGAGGGCAGGGTGAGGGCTCCATGGCCTCTTTCTTCTTCTCATCTATTCCTTCGAAGCTTCACCACGCACCGCACACTCAATCCTTCCTCCTCCTCTTCCTCCTCTCCTCCTCCTGCATCTCCTCCAGCAACCCGTCCAACCTCTGGAACGCCGCCTCCATACCCGCCCGATACTCCTCCAGCCACACGTTCGCCTCCTCCAGCGCCTCGCGCTCCACTCGGCACACGTGCATCCGCCCCATCACCCTCCGACTCACCAGCCGCGCCTGCTCCAACACCCGCACGTGCTTCGACGCCGCCGGAAACGACATCTTCAGCGGCGCCGCCAGCTCGCTCAGATTCCGCTCCCCCTCCAGCAGCCGGCGCAACATCTCCCGTCGCGCCGGATGCGCCAGCGCGTGAAACACCGAATCCAGCCTCGCCGCAGCGTCCATGCCCGTCACTCCAACCGTGGCGCACGCGGCGCGTCGACACTCAGCCGACGCGCCGCGCACGACCCACCACGCCGACTCAGGAACCCTTCGCGAACATCTCGTCCAGGCTCTTGTACCCGGCCTCCATCCCGTGCTCCATCCCCGACGCCAAGGCGCCGTCCCGCGCCTCCTTCGTGGCAAACTCCAACGTCATCCTCATCAGCGTCACGCCCCCTCTCTCCGAAAACTCCAGCGTCGCCAGCAACTCCTGCACGCCCCCATCCTCACAGCCACCCCCTCCACAATCCCCCCCCATCGCCATCTCCATCCGTTCCGTGTGGACGATCCTCTCGTGCAGCACCACCTCCCTCAGCTCGCCGTGAATCGTCATCGCGGGGTCCGCCTCAGCGGTTCTCCACTGCCACCGGAATCTCCCACCCACTCGCGCATCAAACTCGCACACCGTCATCTCCCACCCAGGCGGCGCGAACATCCACCTGCGCATCAGCTCCGGCCTCGTCATCGCCTCCCACACCATCCTCCGAGGCGCCCGGAACTCCCGCGTCATCACAATCGACTTCTCTGTCGGCGTCGACACCTTCAACCCCACCATGCCGCTGCTGCTCATCCGACACTCCCTTTCACAATGACCACTCCACACTCCGACGCGCCGCCCATCGCGCACGCCGAAACACTAAACCACATGGTTCAAGATACCGACCGCCGCACGTCTGTCAACCAATCGGTTTAGGTTTTTTCAGCCGCTCTATCCAGCCCGAAACCCCGCCAGTGTCAAGTTCCCTTGACATCTCTTCGATGTCGTGTATTCTTGACATCGTGTCGTCGATCCGCGACATGCCCCCAACCCACCCGGAGCCACCCATGCCCCCCTCCTTCGAAGAAAAAAGCGTCTGGATCCAGCTCCTCGGGATCCTCCTCTCCATCGCGGCCTATCTCGTCGTCGCCGCGACCCTCCTCGCCCAAGGCGTCACCGCCCTCCCCGCATACGCCGCACTCTTCACCATCTCCGTCATCCTCCTCGTCGTCTTCCTCATCGCCGGCCACCTCATCGCCGCACTCACCGCCAGGCCCGAGCCGCGCGACGAACGCGACCGCGACATCTCCCGGCGCGCCGAAGCAAACTCCTCCTGGCTCCTCACCCTCGGCGTCCTCACCGCCGTCATCGCCATGACCCTCTCCATCGACAACGTCTGGGTCGCACACCTCCTCATCCTCTCCCTCTACGCCTCCGAAGCCCTGGGCCTCTCCCTCCAGATCCTCTACTACCGACGTGGAGCCTGACCCATGCCCCGCGCACGCTTCCGCATCGAGAACAACATCCGCGCGCTCCGCTTCGCGCACGACGAGATGACACAGCAGGCCCTCGCCGACCGCATCGGCGTCAGCCGACAGACCGTCAACGCCATCGAGGGCGGCAAATACTCACCCACCCTCGAAGTCGCCTTCCAGATCGCCGAGGTCTTTGAGAAGCCCCTGGAGGAAGTCTTCACCTTCCGACGAGTCACGCGCTGACCCGCCTCGCGCACCCTCCCTCAACTCTTCCCATACCTCCCCGGCGTCACCCCCATCACCCGCGTAAACGCGCTCACGAACGCGCTCGCGCTCCGATACCCGCACTCCTCACCGACGTCCCCCACCTTCCTCCCCTCAGCCAGCAACCGCGCCGCGTGCAACACCCGCGCACGCGATCTCCACTCCTCGAATGTCAGGCCCGTCTCCAGCGGAAACAACCGCTGCGCCGTCCGCTCGCTCACCCCCCCGCCTCGGCACATCTCCCGCAACCCCCTCCGATCCCCAGGCGCCCCCTGCACCATCGAGGCCAACCGCGAGATCCGCGCATCACTGGGCCAGACCAGCGCCAACGGCGCCGCCGCGCCGCGCAACACCTCGTGCAGCAGCACACGCCCAAGCGCCAACTCCTCCTCCTCGCGCCGATCAAGCGACCCCGCCTCCACCACACGCCCCAACGTCTCGCGCAACAACCCGCTCAAACGCACCGCAACGCTCCCCACCGGCCGCGACGCGCGCGACCACCGCGCCCGACCCGCCCGCACATAGAACACACGCAACTCCGTCTCCACCACCGTCTCGATCTCCGCGCGCACCCCATCTCCCACCCACACCGCGCTCCCCGACGGCGCCGACCACCGACCGTGCGGCGTGCCCACCAGCAGAATCCCCCTCCCGGCGTCGATCAGCCGGTCCCAACCCGCAGTCGGAGACGTCGTCCGCACGCCAGGCGCGCACCGTGCGCACAACGTCCGCACGATCAGAAACCGCTCATCCTCCACCCGCAGCGCCCGCTGGCGTGTACGCGACATACATTGGCAGAATATCGACTTTCCGCCACGCCGTCCCTCCGATAGCGTCCACTCGTCCTCACCCTGAACACCACACACAGGAGCCCGCCCGTGCACAACCACCTCTCCCACTTTGCCGTCTGCGTCGACGACGACGCCCGCGCACGTGCCTTCTACGAAAAAGCCTTCGGCTGGGGATTCCAGCCCTACGGGCCCCCGGGCTTCTACCTCGTCGAAACAAACGGCCCCGGCAAAGGCGGACCCGTCCGCGGCGCCATGCAGAAACGATTCGAGATCGTCCCAGGCGTCATGCTCAGCGGGTACGAGTGCACCATCGACGTGCAGGACATCGACGCCGCCTCACGCGCCATCGAAAAAGCAGGCGGCAAGATCCTCATGCCCAAAGCCGCCATCCCCCACGTCGGAACGCTCATCCGATTCCGCGACACCGAGGGCAACGTCGTCTGCGCCATGCAATACGAGCCCCACACGCGCTGACCCCCCCACCGAACCCGCCACAACCCGACACCACCATGCACACCACACACCTCATCCTCCCCACCACCACGCTCTTCTCACTCCTCCTCCTCCTCTCCGCCTGCCGTGCATCCTCCTCCCACACCACCCAACACGACAGCGCACGCCCCACGCCCCCCCTCGCCGACGCCGAAGTCATGCCCTTCGCCGTCATCCGAGACGCCGACGACGCCCGCCGCTTCTACTGCGACACGCTCGGCCTCGAACCACTCGACGGCGACCCCTACGCCCTCGTCCTCCGCTCAGGCCCCTCCATCATCCGCCTCCAGATCAACCCGAACCACCAGCCCTCCCGCGCCACCACCCTCGGCTGGCGCGTCAAGGACATCCGCGCAACCCTCCGCCGACTCGCCGCAGCCGGCGTCGCGCCGGAACGCTACGACTGGATGAACGTCCAGGACGACTCCGGCGTCGCCACCTTCCCCAACGGCGACATGGTCGCCTGGTTCAAGGACAACGAAGGCAACCTCCTCTCCATCGCGCAACTCGCACACAACTAAGCCCGCCCCGCTCCCCCCCGCAAATCCAGCGCGATCACTACCCACTCACTCCCATCTTCCGCGCCGTACTCATCAATCACCACGCACCCCGCCTTCTCGTGCGCCCGCAGCGAACGCGTGTTCGTCCGCGCGATCTCCGTGATCATCAGATCAAACTCCCCACCCATCTGCGCCCGATGCCCCTCGTACATCCGCTCCACAAGCCCCCTCCCCCGATGCGCCGCGCCGACACAAACCTGCCCCATCACGTACCACCGATACGCCTCGATTCCCCTCCCCTCAAACTCCACCACTTCCAGCCGCTCGAACATCGGCTCCAGCAGCGTAAACCGCTCACGAAACCTCCGCTCCATCACGAGCGCATACCCCGCCACCTCCCCCGTCCCGCGCACTCGCGCCACCACGTGCGGCCACCTCTCCCCCATCTCCCGCAGCAACCCCACATCATGCCGCAGCGACACAAACCCCTGGCTCACCCGCTCCTCCGCCCCCACCACCTCCACGTGGTTCGCACGCTGCAACGCCACGATCTGCTCCAGCTCCCCATCCGTCTGCGCCCCGCCAATCTCATACATGCCCTCCTCCGTCATCCTCCACTCCTCCCTCATCCCCCCAGCATCTCCTTCATCACCCCGTCCAACTCCAGCAACGCCTTCGCGCAGTCACCCCGATACGACGACCCGTGCATCGTCGCCAGCGTCCTCGGCCTGAGCCCCGCCAACCCCTCCAGCAACGGACGCGTCTTCTTCGTGTACGGCATGTAATCCATCAACGGACCCGCCTGAAAGTTCCGCAACGACTCCCGCGTCGCCTCCAAAATGTCCCCCTCCGTCAACGCCACCACATCCCCGTTGTGACTGAACAAGTCCGAGCACAACAACGTCCCCTCCGTCTCCTCAAACAACACACCCGCATCCCACCCGTGCGGCAGATGCGGCGTCGGCCGATACCGGAACCGCTTCGCCCCCGTCACAAACACCTCCTCGGCCTCCAACACCCGCGCAGGACGCTCCGCAAAGTCTGACAAATTCACCAACGCCCCCACAATCCCCGTCACCGCCTGCGCTCTCGGCGCCACCCTCAACCAATCATTCAACGCCCCGCACTCATCCACCTCAAAGTGACTGAACCCGATCCAACGCAGCCGCGCCGGGTCCATCACCCTCCGCACTCCCTCCAGCACCTCCGGAAACATCCGCCGCATCCCCGTGTGATACAGCAGCGGCTCCTCATCCAACACCAGAAAGTGATTGAACTGCAGGTTGATCTCCGGATACAGCACGCAGATCTGGTGCACGCCCGGCGCAATCTCCGTCACTCTCGCCGCCATCATCGCTCCTTTCGCTCACAGTGAAACAACCGTCCGCCCCCCAAGCCCCACATCATTGCCTCCCGCCACGCCACGCGTTACATCAGCCCCTCCCCCCCGGGGGCGCGAGAGGATGTCGCGAAGCGACAGGTGAGGGGTCTTGCCTTGACCCCTCCCTCCGCTCGCGCTTCGCGAGCGCGGGGGAGGTGGCTCTGCTCTGAGAGCCGGAGGGGGGTGCTTCCCTCGTGCCCAGTGCCCTCCTCCCCCATCCCCTACCCTCTCCCCATCCCCCATCCCAAAGGAACCCCCCATGACACGCATCCTCACCCTCCTCTCGGCCCTCCTCCTCACCCCCGCCCTCTCCGCATCCGAACCACCCGCCACAGACAAATCCCCCAACGACTTCGTCGCGCAACTCGCCGGCGAATGGAACGTCGTCAACGAAGTCTCCCTCGGCCCCGACCAGGAAAAAATGCGCGTCGAAAGCCGCGAATCCGCACGACTCCTCGGCCCAACCTGGCTCGTCGCCTCCTCCAACGGCGAAGTCGCGGGCATGACCTTCGAATCCCTCCTCACCCTCGGCTACGACACCGCCCAAAAGCAATTCGTCTGCAACTGGATCGACTCCATGCAGTCACGCATCTGGACCTTCACCGGCCAACTCGACGACAACACCAACACCCTCACCCTCGAAACCCAAGGCCCGGACTTCGCCGACCCCGACAAAACCACCTCCTACCGACTCATCATCGAATGCTCCGACCCCAACCAAAAAATGATGCGCTCCCGCGCCCTCATGCCCGACGGAAACTGGTTCGAGTTCGAAACCCTCACCTGCACGCGCGTCAATTGACTCGGCTCTGACCCCTCCCCCCCCGTGGGGGAGGATGTCATCGCGCAGCGATGACCGGTGGGGGGGACTCACTGCTACCGGCAGCCCAACTCTCGCAGCGACAGGCGAGGTGGTCTCGCCTTAGCCGCTCCCCCTCGTGGGGGAGCTCGCTCATGCGCCCATCCGGGGGGCATGAGCGGGTGGGGGGGACTGACTGCAACCCGCAGCTCGATTCGCGCAGCGACAGGTGAGGGGGTGGTTCCGTCCTCTCCCCGCCGCGGGAGAGGATGTCGCGCAGCGACAGGTGAGGGGGCTCTCTGCATTGGTTCTTCCGAGCCGCGAGGGGAACCTCGCGGAACCCCTCTCCCGCCGGCGGCGCGGGAGAGGATGTCGCGCAGCGACAGGTGAGGGGTCCTGCCTTGACCCCTCCCTCCGCTCGCGTTTCGCGAGCGCGGGGGAGGTGGCTCTGCTCTGAGAGCCGGAGGGGGGTGCTTCCCCTAGTGCCTGATGCCTAGCGCCTCGTGCCCTTCTGCCTCAAACTCCTGCCCTCCGGGGGGTGCGAGCCGGTGGAGGGCTCTCTTCTCTGCTTCACCGGAGCCGCGACCGTGAGGGAGCGGTCTCGCGCTTTGGGCGCTCAGCAACCACAACCGCGATGACCGCACACACCCCCAGAGAAGTGGACTCTCTTCTTTGGCTCTTCCGAGCCGCGAGCGGAAGCTCGCGGAAACCCTTCCCCCGGGGGCGCGCAAGCGTGGAGGAGGTGGCTCGCACCCTTCCTGGGGTGCGAGCCGGTGGAGGGCTCTTCTTCTCTGCTTCACCGGAGCCGCGACCGTGAGGGAGCGGTCTCGCGCTTTGGGCGCTCAGCATCCACAACCGTGAAGACCGCACGCACCGCCAGAGAAGTGGACTCTCTTCTTTGGCTCTTCCGAGCCGCGAGCGGAAGCTCGCGGAAACCCTTCCCCCGGGGGCGCGCGAGCGTGGAGGAGGTGGCTCGTGCGCCCTCCGTGGGCACAAGCCGGTGGAGGGCTCATCTTCTCTGCTTCACCGGAGCCGCGACCGTGAGGGAGCGGTCTCGCGCTTTGGGCGCTCAGCAACCACAACCGCAATGACCGCACGTACCGCCAGAGAAGTGGACTCTCTTCTTTGGCTCTCCCGAGCCGCGAGGGGAACCTCGCCGCTCAAAGCGACTTCGCCGCTTCCAGATACCACGATGTCTTCTCGACCTCGCGTCGCAGTGGTGTGTTCACGAACTTCGGTGCGCGTGAAAAGTACTCGTACGCCATACGCCTCCCGCAAGAATCCAACCCAGCAAGATATTCGAGCGCGTTGACCACCGAGAACTCTTTGCGCTGCTTTGTCTCGAAGTTACTGGGAAGGGCGGTCCACACGACAGCACAGATTTTCTTCTGTCGAGCCCAGTCACCGATCACCTGCTCGACGCTCCCACCGGACTCTGTGCCGGGCGTTGTAATCTCAAGACGACCTATGTTCTCGAGCGACGTGCCTTCGCGACATCGCAGATCGCAGATCGCGTCATCTAGCCTTGTTCTTGTGCTGTAGCACCAGGCCACGGTCACTTCTGTGCCGAACTGTTGGTCAATCACGAGCGTCAGCGCACCTGCCCTTGACTTGCTGATGCGCGAGAATTCAACCTTGAGCTCCGGGCCTTCACCACATCGCCAATCGTCGCGGAGTGAATCAAACGCACCGTGCGGGTGCCAAAGCAACGACCCCCACCCAAGCACGGCTATCTTCATAGAATCTCATCCTATTTGATCGATCAGGATCGCGATGCGTCCAATGATCTCATCGACTGTCACCAAGTGACCTCGCTTTCCCTCTCCTGCTACTCATGCCGTACACGCATATAGATTGTACATTGCCTTATCTTTCACCTTCATCCGCTGGGCGACCGCATCAGCACGACGAGGCTTCCAGACCGGAGGCGTTTCAAACCATCGCACTACGAGCCTTCCCTTAGGCGGGTCCCACAGGCTCGCTGGCAACAGCGATTGCCTGTCGTCCACCGCGAGATGCGCTAACAGACGAGTTCGGAGATTTAGCGTGGCACTGACAAAGAGGGCGCGGCTTCCAGCATCAATTCGGTATATTCCCGGCGATGCCGGAACATCATCCGGATCGAATGTGCGAAATGGCACATTGCTAGCTTCCCACCGGGGAACCGACGTCTGTCCTAATCGTACGGATGACTCGCGTCCGGACTTTCGATACGCGAGCACAGCACGTCGATACTCATAGACAGAATAGCCAGGAGCGATATCACACACAGCTTCATCAAAGAGCTCTCGTAGCGATGGATCACACAATATCCTGTCAACCGTAGGACGCGCCGCTCCCGCCTCGATTTCTCGCAACTGCACAAGCCGGGCAGCCATTTCTGCTGCGTATCCCACGCGATCTAGGACTTCTCGGCCTAGGCTCGGAACACTTCCCCGCTCCAGTCCACGGTGCCATTTGCCCGCTTTACGGACATTTAAAATGGCCTTGTTGAGCAAGAACTCAGACACGGTCGCACCTAGCAGGCGGCAGCGGTTGATGAATTCTTGATTTGCTGCGGGATCTATCACCACATGATCTTCAGGCACTGCCTGAAGCATCGAGAGGTACGCTTGGCTAGCAAGTTGGTCCAGCGACGGAACCGCATACCGTGTAGGTTGACAAGAATCTATTGCATCAGCTGCAAATAAGCAGCCTTGCTGCCGATGCAACTTAACCTCGTGAACAATGGCGTCAATTCGACGTTGCAAGTCTTCCGAGTCTGGAAACCAACGTCGGGTCGCGGCTACTCCAGCCATCGTCGCCGACTCATTGCACTGCTCCCCACCCGCACACATATTGACGGCAGTGGTTGTCATCGACTGTCCTTCCTCTCATGCTCTTCATCGAGCGATTTTGCTAAGCGTATTTTCGCTCGCTGGAATCGCATCTGTGCAGTAGCCGCGCTCACACCGATAGCAGCGGCGAGCGAGATGGCATGTCGATCCGGCCCATTCCGCACGTATGCTGCAATCGCCTGCTGATCGGTTGGTGACAGCTGGTTGACTTTGGTCTCAATCAAGAATCGGTTCTCGGAGTCAGATAGCCGCCTGCCCACTGATTCGGCTCCTGCTGCAGCTCTGAACTGTTGAATTTTCGCTTTCGCTTCATGCTTGGCGCGTCTCCGTTCGCTCTTTGCGCGATCCAAGGCCTTGTTGAGCGCCATCTTCATGAGCAACGATCCAACCTGCAGTGCCGGATTCAGTTCCGGCGGATGTTTCAGGAACTTCAAGAAGACGTCCTGCACAACATCCCGCCATAAATCCTCAGAGAGGCCGTGGCGGCGTCGCGTCTTTTGAAGGTAATCCATCATCTCACCGGCGTATCTAACGTATAAAGCGCTAACGGCCTCGCGGTCTCCGTGCTCCAGTCTGGCGAAAAACACTGGTGTGTTGATGTCATCCGTCGCCGCCGGTTGCCGCATCAGGCCTCCAATCTCGGACTACTACCTTAGAACGACGCTCGCCCGGTCGGTCCAACAGGCCCTTCGAAATTTCTTTTCCGCCTCTTCGACGTGTTGGGACGTCGAGCCCGCCGTCGTATTTCCCGCGTGGACTGCCGCCGGCGGTCCGTCGAAGCATGCACGCCGGTCTTTGTGAGGCCGGGCAGTGTGTGCGCGGAATATGGAGGTCGCAATGGCGACAGCAACACCGATTGGAACGCGGTTCCGGACCGGAGAGACTTGCCCCGAGTCGGGACGGTATCAGTTTGATGGCTACACAGACGGCACGTGGCAGCCTTCGCCAACGGCATCGGAGAAAGAAATCCCGATCAGCAGTGGCGAAAGGTTCCCGCCGATCCGCTCCAGTGGCAAGGCCTGCCACTGGAAGTTCATGCAACGGATTTGATGGCCTCGCCTGACCCAATCTCGGCACCACACGACGTCGCGCCGGTCTCGCTGACCGGCGCCGTCATTTGAGAGCTTCTTGTTCCGGTCCGTCATCAGGGCATATTTTGCTTCTCTGTGCTGCCCTCACCGCTTCCCCACCACCCTCTCAAACGCCCTCCTCCTCCCCCCCACCCACCTCCCGTACTCCTCCCGGTTCAGCCACGCCTTCAGCCCCTCCGTCTTCGCCGCCTCCATCCGCTTCTCCAATCCGAACCACTCCGTGTGCGCGGCCAGCCACACATCCGGCCTCAACCCCTCCAACACCTCAAACGTCCTTCGATAATCCTCCGCGATCCCCGGATACGACTCCTCCCCGCCGAGCCGATACCCCGGGTTCACGCTCACACCGTCCGGCCACACCACCGTCAACTCCCTCCCCTCGGCCTCGAACCGCGCCACCCACGTCGTCGAGCCACGCGTGTGCCCCGCCGTCAGATGCGCCCGCAAGCGCACCTCCCCCATCACGATCTCCTCACCATCTTTCAGCACGCGATCGACGTTGCACGCCGGGAACCACATCTCCGCATCATCCCCGTAGTGAAAATCACTCCTCCCCCCGTCCTCGATCGACGCAACATCCCGGTCCATGATCGCCACCGGCGCCCCCGTCGTCTCCCGCAGATACGCTAAGCCCCCCGCGTGATCGATGTGCGCGTGGCTGTTGATGATCAGCTTCACGCTCCCCGCCTCATACCCCAGCTTCCGCATCGACTCGACGATCATCTCCCCCGACCCCGGCATCCCCGTGTTGAACAGCACGTTCCCGTCACTCGTCACCAGCAGATACGACCCCAGCCCGCGCGTCCCCACGTAGTGCAGCGGACCCGCGATCCGAAACGGCTCGACCGCCTCCACCCAATGCGGATTCTGCGCCGACAACGGATGCGCCGCCCCGCGCGCCCCCGCGCCCTCCTCCTTCACTCCATCAGCGCCGCCGCGCGCATCCGGATCCGCAACCGCTCCCTGCCCCGCGTCACGATGCGACGCCGGCCGCGCCCGCGCCGGCGCGTCCGATCGAACATCCACAGGCGGGCATCCCCATCCGCTCACCACCACCATCACAACGCCGAGCCATCCGTGCCGCATCACGTTCCTCCCTGTCGCGCCCGCGCACCCGTGCGCGCGCTGCGTGATTCTCCCACGTCCAGGCGCTTCTCCCAACTCCCCCTCCCCCGTTCCGATCACATCGACTTCCCCCGCGCGCACGCCATGACATCGACGCGCCCCGTGCGCACCGAACCCGCGTTCCGACGACCATATCTCCCCCGTTCGTGCGCACCCGTCGCGGAACTTGGCCCTCTCGGCCAAAACACGACGGGTCGCAAAACCCGGCAAAATCGGGGTGGGCGGATTCGAACCGCCGACCTCTTGACCCCCAGTCAAGCGCGCTAACCAAGCTGCGCTACACCCCGCTCCCGTCCCGCGACGGTGCGAACCCACCATCCTACCCGCTCCCCGACCCCCCACGCAAACTCCTGCAAACCCTCACCTTACGCCCCGCCCGCGCAACCACTCCCCCGCAACGCTACGTTCCCCTCTCCCATGACCGCTCTCCTCCTCACCGGCGCCCGCCTCATCGACCCCGCCTCCAACACCGACGCAACCCTCGACCTCCGAATCGAGGGAGGCCTCATCCGCCAGATCGCCAAAAACCTCAAGCCCAGCCCCGGCGAGCGCGTCGTCGACTGCCGCGATCTCCTTGTCACGCCCGGACTTATCGACCCCCACGTCCACCTCCGAGAGCCCGGGGGCGAGCACAAGGAAACCATCGCCACCGGCCTCGCCGCGGCCTCAGAAGGCGGTTTTTCCGCCGTCTGCTGCATGCCCAACACCTCACCCGCGCTCGATTCCGCGGAGCTTGTCCGCTTCGTAACCCGTCGCGGCCTCGACGCTTACGAACACCGCGCCAACCACCAGCACCGCTGGGCACGCGTCTTCTCCGTCGCCTGCGCCACGCTTGCCCGCAAGGGCGTCACCCCCGCCGACATCCCCTCTCTCGTAAGCGCTGGCGCCGTCGGCATTTCCGACGACGGCGACTGCGTCGAGGACCAGGCCGTGCTGGCGCAGGTGCTACGGCAGTGCGCACGACTCGATCGCGTCTTCATGCAGCACTGCCAGGACATGAGCATGACGAAGGGCTCGGTGATGCACCAAGGCCAAGTCTCGGTGCGCCTTGGACTTCCGGGCTGGCCGCGCGAGGCCGAGGAGATCGTCATCGCGCGCGACATCGCCACCAACCGCGACATCGGTGCGCACTACCACGTCCAGCACATCAGCAGCGCCGGGTCCGTCGACCTCGTCCGCAACGCCCGGCGCGCCGGCCTCCCCGTCTCGGCAGAGGCCTCCCCCCACCACCTGCTCCTAACCCACGACGCCTGTGATGGTTACAACACGGCCGCCAAGATGAACCCCCCGCTCCGCGAGCAGCACGACATCGACGCGTTGCGCGAGGGCGTCCGGGACGGCACGATCACCGTCCTGGCCACCGACCACGCGCCTCACAGCGCGGAGGAGAAGCGCAAACCCTTTGACCAGGCCCCCTTCGGCATCGTGGGCCTTGAGACCGCGCTCGCGCTCTACATCGAGGCCCTGGTCACCAGCGGCGTCATCCACTGGCCTCGCCTCATCGAGATGATGACCCTCGCCCCCGCGCAACTCTGCGGGCTCGATGCCAAGGGCCTGGGCATGCTCAAAGTCCTTGGCCCGGCTGACGTTACGGTCATCGACCCCGACGCCGAGTGGACCATCGACGACGACACATTTGCGGGGAAGAGCCGCAATTCGCCGTTCCTGGGGCGAACTGTCCGCGGCCGCGCGGTGATGACCATTGTGGGTGGTGAAGTGATGCTGCAGCGCGCTGAGCGTGTCGAGCCCGCGACAATCACTCGCCGGTGAGGTTGCGGACCTGCTGGAGCGTCGCGTCGAGCTGTTTTTTGAGCAGGCGGACGCGGAGCAGAGACTTCACTCTGGTGATGAGTTCGAGCCGGTGGATGGGCTTGGTGAGGAAGTCGTCGGCGCCGGACTCGACGGCGCGCTCGACGTCGGAGACCTCGTTGAGCGCGGTGACCATGACGACGGGGATGTCGCGTGTGGCCGGGTCGCCCTTGAGTTTGGCGCAGACCTGGAAGCCGGACATGCGCGGCATCATGACGTCGAGGAGGATGAGGTCGGGCTGGTCGCGGTCGACGAGCTCGATCGCCTCGATGCCGTTGCGCGCGGTGAGGACGCGGCAGCCGATGGACTCGGCGTAGGCCTGGAGGAGTTCGAGGTTGGCCTCGTTGTCGTCCACCACGAGGATGGCCGCGGAGGAGAGGTCGATGGAGGCGGGGTCGAGGGCCGGATTGGCTTCTGGTCGTGTGTTCATGCTGTGGTGTGTCTGATGCCCTTCGTGATCGAGGGGACATAGTAGGTGACGCGCGTGGATGGGGTCGACCGTCAGGGGTTGGTCGATGTTTGGGCCGGTTCTGGCTCGGCGGGCTGGGGTGGAGGGCTGGGATCGAACCATGCGCCGTCGTGCCAGCGGGTTGCTGCTGCGTCGACGTGGTAGAGGTCGGCGAGGGAGGAGGGGTCGAGGTCGTGGAGGGGCGCGGCGCCGTCCATGAGGAACTGGGTGGACCAGGAGGCGTGCTGTGCGTTGAGGAGCGCGGCTTCGACGCGGAGTTGGTTGAGGAAGTCGCGGTCGGAAAGGCGCGGGCCGGGGTTGCCGCGGCAGGTGTAGCAGAGGCGCGCGTTGTTGATGGCTTCGGAGGAGGATGCGTCGGCACGGACGATGCGTGCGTTGTGGCACTCGCGGCAGTTCGGGCGCTCGTGGACTTCGCGGACGATCGCTGAGAGGCCCGGGAGGAGGGCGGAGTAGTCGTTGAGGATGTTGCGGACTTCGGGTCGGTCGAAGAGGGAGGCGGAGCGCGCGTAGTCGCCGGAGCGGTAGCGGCCCAGGGCCGTGGCCGCGGTGAGCGCGGTTTCGGCGTTGGTGAGGGAGGACGCGGCGAGCGGGTCGGGTCTGGGGTCGATGGGCCCGTAGGGAGAGGAGGAGGGCGCGCCGGCCTCTGCGAGTGCTTCCATCGCGCGGGCGTGCGCCGCATCGTCGGCGATGCGCGCGAGGAGGCGGAGCGCGCTGGGGGTGAGCGTGTTGTTCTGATCGAGGAGGAGCGCGCGGACGAGGAGTTGGCGGGCGAGATCGACGTCGGGCTTCGCATCGTCGAGCACTTCCTCGGCGAGGAGGAAGTAGTCGAGTGGCTTGTCGGGGGTCAGTGCGGCGAGACGGGCGGCACGAGTGTCGGCGTCGTTGGTGGAAGGTGCGGCGTGCGCGCGCGGGGGGAGCGCGAGGAGGCAGGCGAGCACGAGATGGGCTGCGCGTCGTGTCATGGTCGGAGAGCGGGTGTCGGGGAGAAGGTGGGGGTTGTGCTTTGGGGTGTGGAGATGGGGGCGGCGCGGAGGAGGGAGAGTTTGAGGATGGCCGCGGTTGCTTCGCGGATCTGGTGGAAGGTGGTGGGCGCGGCGTCGATGCCGTCGTTTGCGGCGTCGAGGATGGCGAGGGCGTCGGCTGCGAGCGAGGGTTGTTCGAGGATGAGCGTTGCGGCGTGTGCTTCGGTGAGTGCGCGTGCTTGCGCGACGGTGTGCTGGGCCGGGCCGAGCGCGATGGTGCGGCGGGCGCGGAGGCGGGCTTCGATCTCGTCGAGTTTGGAGGAGAGGGTGGGGATGGTGGATGCTGAGGCGCGGAGGGCGGCCCAGCGCGCACGGAAGGGCGCGTCTGGGTCGGCATCGCTCATCGCGCGCGCGGCCTGCGGGGACTTGGGTGAGATCGCTTCGAGTGAAGCGGCGCGGAGGGCCTGGGCGAGACGGTCGATGCGCGCGAGTTCGGCGTCGGAGGGCGCGAACGCGAGGAGGCGGGCGAGGAGGGCGCGGCGTGCTTCGACGGGCCACTGGGGATCGCGCGGGGGAGGGAGGCGGACGGGCTGGACCGCGCGTTGGTAGAGGCGCGCGGTGGCGTCGTTCCGGGGAGCGGAGGGGAGTGATTCGAGGAGAGCGTTGAGGATGAAGGGCTCGTCGGCGCGGCGCTCAACGGCGCGCTGCGCGAGGATGCGGACGTCGGTGGGCGAGCCGACCAGCGCGAACTCGACAAGGACTTCGGCATCGACGGGGCCCATGGTGGAGAGGGAGGAGCCGATGTCAGCGACTGCGGCGCGGCGCTCGGCGACGTTGCGTCGAGAAGCGAGAAAGCGCAGCGCCCAGCGTCCGTCGTCGGGGGTAGAGGAGGTGAGCGATGCGGGTTGGGCTGATTGGTTGGAGGCTGAGGCGTCGATGGTGGAGCGGATGTTCTCGAGGATGGGCCTTGCGTGATCGACGTCGGCGTCTCGGAGTCGCTCGGAGGCTGCGTAGAGGCGCGTGAGGAGGACTGCGTCGGAGAGGGCGTCAACGGCTGAGGGTGGCGCGGGCGAGTCGAGGAGCGTTCGCGCGTGGGCGCGGAGTGCGTGCGCGAGGCTTTCGAGCATGGCGGGCGCCTGGAGGCGCCAGACGGTGGCGAGTCGTTCACGGACGGCGCGACGCTGCTCGGGCGCGGCGTCGGGACGGAGGAGGGCGTCGGGGGGGACTTCGGCCGTGGGTCTTGTGGAGAGCCAGCGGAGGACGGTTGCGAGTTCGCGGGAGGAGAATCGGTCGGGCGCATCGAGCCAGCGGACGAGCGCATCGCGCGCGGGGGCGCGCTCGGACCAATCGGCGCGGGAGAGGATGTCGGTGATGATGGTGCGGGTGGTCTGATCGGGGGGGAGTGTGGAGGCGGCGGCGAGGGCGACTTCGGCGCCTTGGAGAAGGACGGCGTCTCGGCGCGCAGGGTCGGTGATCGAGACAGCCACTGCGAGGAGCCAGGAGCGCCATGCGGATTGCGAGCCGGCATCGCCGGGCGCGTTTGCGTCGGAGGCCACGAGGAACGCGGGGACGCGGGAGAGCGCGGCGGCCGCGGCTGCGGAGAAAGCGTCGGAGGGGGTGTCGGATGTGGCAAAGGCATCTGCGAGGGCGGCGCGGCGCGCGGTGACGGCCTGGCGCGCTGCCGTGGGGAGTTCGGGGATCGCGGCAAGGTGCGCGATGGCGCCCCAGGCCCAGACAGCCGGGAGGACTTCGTTGTCACCGAGACGGGATTGTTCGGTGAGGCGGGTTGCGGGCGTGAGGACGCGCGCGAGGGCATCGGCAAGGTCTTGATCGTTGCCGGCGCGGATCAGTGTGCGGACGACAGCGTCGAGGGCGGCGCGGTTCTGCTCGGGGTTGAGGGATGTCCAGGCGTCGGCGTGTGCGCGGAGGGCTTGCTCGAAGCGGCGCACGGCTTCGGCGTGATCGAGGCCGAGCTTCTCGCCGGCGGACTCGATGAGCGTTGCAGAGACGTTGGGGTCGGCAGTGGGTGCTTCGGGTTGAGGTGACTCGGTGCGTTGTGCGCGCTGTGTGGGCGAGCGTTGGGGTTGCTGCGCGGCGCGGGGTTGGTTGGCGGAGGGCGCGGGCGCGATGCGGGAGGCGACGTAGACCGCGGCGAGCGCGAGGGCGACGGCGATCACGGCGAGAACTGGGATGAGGGCGCTGGGGCGTTTGTGCGCTTGGTGCGGGAAGGGGGTCGGCCCTGGCGCGGTGGAGTGATCGTCGGGTTTGTTGAAGGGGTCGGTGGTCATGGCGTCCCGGCCCCTTCGTCGATGGCGTTGGCGATGGGGGTGAGGCGCTCGTCCCATGGGGCGGGGCCGAGTTTGGGGAAGAGGACGCGGTGCTTTCGGAGGAGGTCTTTGGCGCGGGCGGGGTCGTGGGTGGAGAGGAGGCGGAGGAGGTTGGTGGTGGCGTCGAACCATTGTTCGGAGCCGAGTTCGGCGGCCGCGATGATGGCGGACCAGGCTTCGGCGGCTTCGTCGGGGAGCGCAGAGGCTTCGGCGAGTTGTGCGCGTCGGACGAGGATGGGGTGAGCGTTGGGCTCGAGTGACTGGGCGCGGCGCGCTGCGTTGAGCGCGGCGTCGCGCGCTGTTGCGTCGTGCTCGTTGTCCCAGAGCCAGTGCCCGGCTTCAGCGATGCTGAGGAGGATGGGGAGGTTTGCGGGATCCGGGGACGCGTCCGCGGGGAGGAGCATGGGCGCGAGGTGGAGAACGTCGCGTGCGTCGGGCGCGTTGGGAGCGGCGCGGAAGGAGGTCAGGGCGCGGCGGAGGAGGAGTTGGTCCGCGGCGCGGGTGAAGGGGAGTGCCGCGGAATCGCTGCTGAGGCGCAGGGAATCGGCGGCGCGGCGCGCTGCGGGGATGTTGTCGGAGGCCAGGGCGATCTGGAGCGCGCGGAAGAGGAGTTCGGCGCGGACGGGCGCGAGGTTGACGGTGGGCTCGAGGGCTTCGAGCGCGTCGAGGATGCGGCGCGCGCGGGGCGCGTCGGGTGGATCGGCGAGGAGGAGGTCGAGGGACTGGCGCGCGAGGAGGAGGGCGCGTGCGCCGGCATCGGCGTTGCCGGCGCGAGCGGCGCGGGCTTCGTCCGCGAAGGCGTCTTCGGCGAGCGCGGCGAAGCGGGCGACGAGGAGGGGGCGGTCGGCGATCGGGGCTGCGCGGGCCTGGTTGTAGAGGAGGCGCGCGGCTTCGCGGCGCGCTGCGGGCCAGGAGGGAGAGTCGCGCGAGACGGAGAGGAGCGCTTGCGCGGCGTCTTCGGGCGCGAGTGCGCCGGAGGCGGAGCGTTCGAGGATGAGGAGTGTGGTGCGGGAGTCGTCGGGGAAGCGTCGGATGAAGTCCGCGGCCGCGGCTTCGCGGCGCGCTGCGGCGTCGCGTTGGGGTGCGGGTCTGGAGGAGGGTGGCTGCTTGAGGGCGTGGTCGAGGGCACGGATGGACATCCAGTGGGCGTCGGCGGCGCGGGCGGGGGTGTCGGCCAGGGTGATGGCGCGTTCGAAGCGGTCGGCGGCTTCGTTGGCTTCGGCTGCGTTGGAGGCGGTGTAGAAGGCGGCGCCTGCGAGCATGAGTGCTGCGTCGGCGCGCGCGGAGGGGAGGGAGTCGGTGGAGGCGTCGTTGAGCGCGCCTTTGAGGAGTTCGGCGGCGCGTTTGTAGAGGGCGACGATGTCGGCGTCGGTGGTGGGTTGTTCGCGGTCGGGGGCGCGGGAGGCGTGGAGGTCGCGGGCGGACTGGTAGGCCTGGAGGCCTCGGATGTAGAGGGGGATGAAGCCTTCGGCGCCGAGGGGTTCCGTGCCGTAGCGCGAGGTGAGATCGACGACCTGCGCGAGTTCGCTTTGTGCGACGAGGTCGGCGATGGCGATGGTGCGGAGGGTTTGGACGACCGCTGTGGAGCGGGGCGGGCGCGGCGGCTCGAAGGCGAGGACGGCGAGAAGGCGCGCGAGGGGGGGCGCGAGGCGGGTCGGGGGGACGTCTCGCTTGGCGCCGGTGGGGGTTTCGACGGCGCGTGCGACCTGGACGAGGTGGAGGAGGTCGGTCCATTCGCCGGCGCGCGCCGCCGCGGAGATTCGACGGGTGAGGACCTGATCGCGGACGGGGGCGGGGACGTCGGGGACGCGCTCGAGGAGGTCGAACCAGCGGAGCGCGAGGGTGTATTCATCGCGGAGGGAGGCCGCGACGCCGACGCCCATCGCAGCGCGCGCGACGTGCTCGAGACGGAGCGTGGATTCGGGGACGCGGTCGATGGGGGGGAGTTCGTTCTGGGGGGCGTTGAGGAGCCAGCCGAAGCGCTTTGCGGAATCGGCCGCGAGGACGCCGGCGCGCTGGGGGGAGAGTTCGGCGAGATAGACGCCGGCCCAGCCTGCGAGGTAGTTCGCGAGGGAGCGTTGTCGGCGTGCGGCGCTGAGGGCGTCGGTGAGGACGGAGGAATCGAGGTTGCGGGCGGTTTCCTCCTGACGCTCGAGGGCTTCGACGCGGCGGTGTGCCGCGGAGGCGAGCTTGGTGAGATCGGCGAGGAGGGTGGAGAGGGAGCGGGCTGTGTCTTCGGAGACGGAGGGGTCGGCAAGACGGAGGCGCCAGCGTTCGGCTGAGTCTTCGGCGCGGGCGTAGGAAGCGCGGGCGAGGGCGAGTCGGAGGTCGATGGATTCGTCGTCGGGGAGGGCGTCGAGGAGCGCGCGGGCGCGGCGCTCGTAGGCGTCGCGCTCGACGGGCGTGGCGGCGCGTTCGATGGCTTCGGCGTAGAGGGCGGCGAGGCGCTCGGCGAGTTCGGATTTCTCGGAGGAGGGGGCTGTGGCGAGGAGGGACTCGAGGTGGTCCATGAGCGGACGGCGGAGATCGCGCGACTCGAGGTAGCGGGTGAGTTCGGCGTCGGGCGAGGAGGGCTGCGCGAGCGCGGGCGCGGAGAGGGTGAGGCAGAGGATGAGGAGGGCGCGGGGGGTCATGGCGCGGGCTCGGGAGCGGGAGAGAGGGGCGCGGCGCGCGTGAGCCAGGCGAGCGCTGGGTGGCGCGGCATGGTGAGCGCGAGTTCGTCGCGGAGGATGCGGGCGCTGTCGGGGTCGGAGAGTTGGGAGAGGAGGTGGGAGGCTTCGGCGAGCGCGACGCCGGTGAGGTAGGGCTGGGCGCTGCCGAAGCGGGCGGGGAGGTGGAGGTAGTGGACGACGGCTTCGCGGCGGTCTGCGTCGGAGGTGGAGGCAGCGAGGGAGCGGGCGAGGGCGACGCGGGCCCAGGCTTCGCGGAAGGAGCCGAGGTTGGCGTCGATGAGGGCGCGGAGTTGGGGTTGGGCTGCGGCGCGATCGGAGGGAGGGGCGATCTGGGCGGCGACGAGTGCGTGGACGAGCGCGATGGGAGGGGATTGGAGGAGGGTGGGGTCGATGGGTGGAAGGGCGGCGCGGTTGTCGTTGCGGGCGGCGCGCGCTGCTGCGGTGTAGAGGGAGGCGAGCGCGGCGGCCTGGGGATCGTCGCGCGGGTCGATGGGTTGTTCGGTGAGGAGGAGCGCGCTCTCGTCGTTGAGGAAGATGGGAGGGAGAGAGGGGCAGAGGGAGTCGGTGGGGTCGATGACGCGCGCGAGGGGGGATTGGGGGTCGAGGGAGGTGGGGTGCTCGCGGAGCGCGACGGTGTCGATCCAGGGACTGACGGCGGAGGCGAGGGCGCCGCGGTCGAGACGACAGCGGAGGGCGCCGCGCGCGACGACGGCGCCGGTGGGGCCCGGTAGGCGTTCGAGGAGGAGGCCGTCGAATAGGGGCTCGGAGAGGGTGATGTCGGCGCGTTCGAGGCGGGAACGTGCGCGCCAGGCGCGGTCGGCGAGTGAGGAGAAGGGTTCGGCGTGGGGTGCGTGATCGCCTTCGACGCGGGCGATGCGGTCCCAGGGGAGTGTGGTGGGTTGGGCGCCGGAGACTTCGACGCCGGCTGAGGAGATGTTGACGATGGGGGCGTCGAGGCGTTGCCCGCCTCGGAGGAGGAGTTGGGCGTGCGCGCGGTGAGCGAGGGGGAGGAGCGCGAGGAGCGCGAGATGGGCCCGGATGAGGCGGTTGGGCGTCATGGGCCGGGCACGTAGGTGTAGGTGCCGTCGGAGGCGAGCGCGATGCCTCGGAGGAGGGACTCGGCCTCCTGGCTGACGAAGGCGATGCAGTGGATGGGGGTGAGGGGGCCGGAGGCGCGGTTGAGTGTTTCGATCTGTGCGGCGATCTCCATGGCAAAGAGGCCGTCGGTCATGAAGTAGATGGCGTCGGGCTTTGGTCGGAGGGTGAGGATGAGTTGGAAGGCGTTCTCGGGGTTGGTGCCGCCGGAGGCGGTGATGGCGGAGATGCGTTGAAAGGCGGAGCGTTTGCCGCGGGTGGAGGCTTCGGACCAGCGGTTGGCGCCGTCGAGTGCGCGGGCTTCGGAGGAGAAGAGCATGACAGAGAAGGATGCGTGCTCGAGGAGGGAGTCGATGGACTTTTCGAGTTCGTTTTTTAGGGTGTCGAGTTTGGGGCCGGCCATGGAGCCGGAGACGTCGACGATGTAGGCGATGCGCGAGCCGCGGGCTTCGACGCCGAAGAACTTGGCGCCGCCTCCGCCTGCGCCGCCGAGGCCGTCTCCGAAGCCTTCGCCGCCACCATCGCCGGAGGAGAGGCCTGCGCCGCCGGCGCCTGAGCCGGCACGGTCGAGCGGGGACTGGGAGGTGGCGGGGCTGGAGGCGCCGGCCGCGGCAAGGTCGATCTTGGGGGCTTCGAAGGCTGGGAGTTCGGCTGCCGGGGTGGTGACGGGGGCGAGGGAGGGGGATTCGATGTCACGGAGTTCGGATTCGGAGAGGAGCGCGAGAGGGACGTCGATCGCGACGGTGGAGCGTTGCCCTGTGCCGGCGCCGCTGCCGGTGGCGACGACGACGATGCCTGCGGCCAGGAGGCCGGCCGTGATGTGGAGGAGGACGGAGGCGAGGAGACCGACGAGCGAGGCGTGGAGGAGGAGGTTGGTGATGCGGTCGAGGAGTGAGCGCGGGGGGCGCCCGGGCGCGGCCTGGGGGTTGGCAGCGCGAGCGCTTCGGGTTGTGTCGTTGGTCTCGGGCACGAGGAGGAGTGACACTCTAGGGGTTGCGGGGCTGGGACTTGCGGACCCCTAGGACATACATCGGCGTTGAGCGTGCGGTTCCGTCATGTGTGCGGGCTTGACCGGAAGGATCGTGGCGGATGGAATGCGGTCGATGCGCCCCAACCCTGCGTCGTCCGCCGTCGAGAGCCCTTCCCCGTCGTCGTCGGAGGGGCGTCGCCGCACGCCGTTCAAGCGCGTGCTGCTGAAACTGAGCGGTGAGGCGTTCTGCAAGACGGGCGGATCGGGGGTGGACCCGGAAGAATTGTCGGTGATTGCGCGCGAGGTTCGGGCTGCGTGCGAGCTGGGGGCCGAGATCGCTGTGGTGGTCGGGGGGGGGAACATCGTACGTGGGGCGTCGCTGGCTGAGGCGGGGCACATCCCGCGTGCGACGGCGGATCACATGGGGATGCTGGGGACGGTGATCAACGGGCTGGCGCTCAAGGAGATGCTGGGGACGCTGGGGCAGCCGGCGCGGTGCATGACGGCGATCGAGATCAATGCGGTTGCGGAGCCGTTCATCCGGGGGCGTGCGCTGCGTCACATGGAGAAGCGGAACGTGGTGGTGCTCGTCGCGGGGACGGGGAACCCGTTCTTCACCACGGACACGTGCGCGGCGCTGCGGGCGACGGAGCTGGAGTGCGAGATCGTGCTGAAGGCCACGAAGGTGGACGGGGTGTACAGCGCGGACCCGCGGAAGGACCCTGCTGCGACGCGGTTCGAGCGTCTCACGTTCAGTGAGGCGCTGCAGAAGCGGCTCAAGATCATGGACATGACCGCGCTGGCGATGTGTCAGGAGCAGAACCTGCCTGTGCTGGTGTTCGACTTCAAGAAGCCCGGGAACATCGCGCGCGTGATCGCGGGTGAGAACGTGGGGACGCTCATCCAC
Source organism: Phycisphaerales bacterium (assembly GCA_050174775.1). Classification (GTDB taxonomy): domain Bacteria; phylum Planctomycetota; class Phycisphaerae; order Phycisphaerales; family UBA1924; genus CAYPGJ01. The sequence goes on along the minus strand of JBFXJP010000001.1, from coordinate 71,892 downwards.
AACGGGGAGTGACCCGGGCGGGGCGCTGTGGGCCGGGGGTCAATCGCGCCGGAGATCGACGAAGTGGAGTTCGAGGAAGCGGGCGATGTAGTCCGCGATGCTCGAGGTCTCGGGGATCTCGGGGTTTGCGGTGGCGCCCATGGGCTCGAAGCGCATGCCCTTGAAGCGCGCGACGGCTTCGGGGACGGTGAGGCCGTATTGGAGGGCGAGGCTGAAGGCGCGGGCGTAGGCCTGGCAGAGCCCGGAGATGGTGGAGCCTTCCTTGGCGATCTTCAGGAAGATCTCGCCGGGTCGGCCGTCGGAGTGGAGGCCGATGGTGAGATAGCCCTCGTGGCCACCGATGGCGAACTTGTGCGTGATGGAGTCGCGCGTGGGCGGGAGAGACTGTCGTGTGGCGAGCATTGGACGGTCCTGGTCGCCGGGGGATGTTGCGTCTTGGTTGGGCACGGGGCCCATCGTACGGCGTCCGTGCCGCGTCCGGCTTGAACGTATCGGCGGGGTATCGGCGGGCTCCTCAAAAAAGCGTGGGTTCGTTGGGGAAGAGGAGGCGTCTGGCGTCTTCGTAGCGCGCGAGGGTGCCCTGCACGATGTTGTCGGGGAGTTGTGGCGCGGGGGGGGATTTGTCCCATTTGCCCTGCTCGACGAGCGTGAGAAGGTGCTCGCGGAGGAACTGCTTGTCGAAGGAGGGCTGTTCGCGTCCGGGGGCCCATCCATCGGCGGGCCAGTAGCGGGAGGAGTCGGGAGTGAGGGCCTCGTCGATGAGGATGGGGTCGGGTGATTCGTGTCCGTGTGCGTCGACGGGGAAGCCGAACTCGAACTTGGTGTCGGCGAGGATGAGGCCGCGTTGGAGGGCGTAGTCGTGCGCGTGGGAGTAGATCGCGATGGACACGTCGCGGAGCGTGCGCATGAGGGGCTCGCCGACGAGTTCGCAGGCGCGTTCGTAGGAGATGTTCTCGTCGTGGCGCCCTCGTTCCTCCTTGGTGGCGGGTGTGAAGATGGGTCCGGCGCAGGAGTCCATGAGACGGTCGCCGCGTTTGAGGCCTTTGGGGAGGGGGACGGCGCAGACGGCGCCGGTGGCCTGATAGTCGGCCCAGCCTGAGCCTGCGAGATAGCCGCGGACGACGCATTCGATGGGGATGACGCGGCACCTGCGCGCGATGGTGCATCGGCCCGCGATGGATTGTTGTTGTGGCTCGGAGATGGAGGGGACGTCGCGGGCGTCGGTGGAGAGGAGGTGGGTGCGCGCAAGGTTGCGGTCTTCGATGAAGCGGAACCAGCGCGTTGCGATGTCTGTGAGGATGGCGCCCTTGCCCGGGATGGGGGTGGGCATGACGACATCAAAGGCGGAGATGCGGTCGGAGGCGATGATGAGGACTCGTGGGGGCTGTCCGGGCGCGGCGGGGGGGAGGTCGTAGAGGTCGCGCACCTTGCCTTCTCGGCGGTTCGGGAGGGGGAGGTCGGTGCTGAGGAGGGCCTGCATCGGGGTCATGCTACAGGCGGGGATGGAATCGGCGCCGGGCGGTTCCGACTCATGGGCGCGTCGGGCGGGTTCGGGGATGGGGGTCGCGGGCTTCGCTTAGGATGTGGCGGGATCGGTCGTGGTCCTTGTGAGGAGACGCGGCAGACGATGTTTTCGTTCGTGGTGTTCGACAGTCCGGCGCGCGTGAAGGACCTTGCGGAGCGCGCGTTCCTGATCGGGCCGGACGACGTTCCGATCGGGGGCGCGGTGTATGCGCAGGGAAACGCGCTGATCTGTGAGAAGACCACGCACGAGGCTTCGGGGCTGACGACGCTGTTCGACGTGGGTGAGTGCGGGGTGTGCTCGCTGCAGACGTGTCTGCTGCCGGAGCGGGAGGCGCCCTACCTGCTGTCGCTGGAGCTGGCGCGGCACCGGATCATGCTGTTCCTCAACAAGCTGGAGGAATGGGTGAACGGGGACATCCCGGCGGATGAGCCGGCGTTCGCCATGTTCGAGAAGGCACGGTCGGCGTTCACGCGGGCGTTGTCGGCGTCTCGGGGGGCTGACGGGGCGTACACCAAGGAGCAGGACGAGCTGGCGCGGGAGGCGCTGTGCCAGGGGATCTGCGCGAGCGAGCGGTTGGCGTTGCTGGTGGCGGACGTGATGCTGCGCATCCGGCTGGACGCGGCGCACGGGTCGGGGTCTTCGGCCGCTTCGTACGGGGTCGGCGCGGTGATCCGGCGCGATCAGAGCGGGGCGGCGCTGCAGCGGGTGGTGCGGGACACGTTTGATTTCGTGTGCATGCCGATGCGTTGGACCGCGCTGGAGCCGGAGGAGGGGGAGTATTCGTTCACGAAGACGGACAAGTGGGTGGAGTGGGCGGTGCGGGATGCGAAGCTGCCGGTGCACGCGGGGCCGCTGATTGATTTTCGTGCGGGGCGGACGCCGGAGTGGCTGCACATCTGGGAGAACGATTACGACACGCTTCGCGAGGTGTGCTTCGAACACCTGAAGCGCGTGGTGACTCGGTATCGCAAGGCGGTGTCGAGGTGGGTGGTGTGCTCGGGGCTGCACCTCAACGACTCGTTCCCGCTGACGCTCGAGCAGCTGATGGACCTGACTCGGCTGTGCGTGCTGGTGGTGAAGAAGCTGCAGCCGTCGAGTGAGGTGGTGGTGGAGATCGATCAGCCGTTCGGGGAGCACTACGCAACGAACGATCGGTCGGCGCCGCCGCTGCTGTATGCGGAGATGGCGCACCAGCAGGGCGTGGACATCGACGCGTTCGGACTGCGCATCCAGATGGGGGACGGGGGCGCGGGACGGTCGGTGCGGGACATGATGCGGCTGTCGGCGATGCTGGACACGTATGCGATGTTCGATCGTCCGTTGGCTGTCACGGCGCTGGGGGCGCCGAGCGGGTCGTCGACGGGGTGCGAGCGCGCGGGGGCGTGGCGGAAGGCTTGGTCGGGGGATGCGCAGGCGGAATGGATCGCGGAGGCGCTGACGATCTGTCTGTCGAAGCCGTTCGTGCGCTCGGTGTGCTGGCAGGAGTTGTACGACCCGCCGGGCGCCACGACGTCGCTGGAGCAGCCGTTGGGCGGGCTGATCGGGACGGACGGGAAGCCGAAGCCGGGTTTGGCGCGGATCGCGCGGATGCGTCAGATGATGCGTGAGCGTCGCACGCCGCTGGGGTTGGGCGGGTCGCTGCCTGAGCCTGCCGGGAGCGCGTGAGTTGGGCGGGCGTGCGCCGATGTCGCCGTTGGCCGCACGGGTCGGTGCGTGGACGATGTTGTTGTCGACGATCGCGTGCGGTGCGTTGACGCTCGATCATCGGGTGGGGGTTGCCACGCCATGGGGGAGTGCGGGCGCGGGATCGCGGCTGGTGGACGTGAATCGTGCGGGCGCGGGGGAATTGCGGCTGTTGCCGGGGATCGGGCCGGGGTTATCGAAGCGGATTTTGGAGGATCGCTCGGCGCGGGGCGCGTTCGGGAGCGTGCGCGATCTGGAGCGAGTGAGCGGTATCGGGGCGCGCACGGTGAGCCGGTTGGCGCCGTATGTGGTTGCGCGGTGAGTGGAGCTCAGAAGCGCGGGGGTGTGTAGGTGAGGCCGTGGGCTTCCGCGACGGGCTGTGAGTAGAGCATTCCGTCTTCGGCGCCGATCGCTTTGGCGAAGCCGGGATCGGCTTTGGCGAGCGCGCGGACGCCTGCGGCGGGGCCGCCTTCCTTGGAGGCATTGGCGATGCGGAGGACCCAGGGGAGGGTGGCGTTGGTGAGGCCGAGCGTGCTCGTGCGGGGCACGGCGCCGGGCATGTTGGCGACGCAGTAGTGGATGACGCCGTCGACGGTGTAGATGGGGTCTGAGTGTGTGGTGGGCTTGCTGGTCTCGAAGCAGCCGCCCTGGTCGATGGCGACGTCGACGAGGACGGAGCCGGGCTTCATGTTCTTGAGGTCATCGCGGCGGACGAGGTAGGGAGCCTTGGCGGCGGGGATGAGGACTGCGCCGATGATGAGGTCGGCGTCGCGGAGGTGGTGCCGGATGGCGTGTGGTTCGGAGAAGACGGTGGTGCAGTTGGCGGGCATGACGTCGTCGAGGTAGCGGAGCCGGTCGAGGTTGACGTCGAGGATGAAGACGTTGGCGCCGAGACCAGCGGCCATTTTGGCTGCGCAGGTTCCGACGACGCCGGCGCCGAGAACGACGCACTTTGCGGGCGAGACGCCGGGGATGCCGCCGAGGAGGATGCCGCGGCCGCCCTCGGGCTTCTCCAGGAACTTGGCGCCTTCCTGGACGGACATTTTGCCCGCGACTTCGGACATGGGGGTGAGGAGCGGGAGTGTCGGGCGTCCGGTGGGGCCGGGCTGCTCGAGCGTTTCGTAGACGAGGGAGATGATGCCCTTGTCGAGGCATCCGACGGTCATGGGCTTGTCTGCGGCGAAGTGGTAATAGGTGAAGACGAGCTGGCCGCGCCGCATGTGGGCGATTTCCTTGGCCTGCGGCTCCTTGACCTTGACGATGAGATCGGCCTTGCCCCAGACTTCCGCGGCGGTGTCGACCATGGTGGCGCCCGCGGCGATGTAGAGGTCGTCGGGGAAGCCTGCGTTCTCGCCGGCGCCGCGCTCGACGAGGACGGCGTGCCCGTCGCGCTTGAGGAGTTCAGCGCCGACGGGGAGCATGCCGACGCGGGACTCGTCCGACTTCACTTCTCTGGGGACACCGACGATCATCGTTCACCTCGGGGGGGGGCGCGGGAATGCGTGCATTGGCTGATCGTGCGCCCTGGTGGGGGTCGATCAGCGGGGGCGACAGTGTACGGTGCGGGAGGGGGAAAGGGGAGGGAGGAAACGACCCGGGAGGTGGTTTGGGCGTAGAAGGAAGGGCGCAGGATCGAGGCCGGTATAGTGCCGCTCCGCGACTGTGGCGGGCTGGATGGCCGTTTGGAGGTCGTGGGCGTGGCAGGTTCAGGGAGCAGCACGATGGGCTATGCACGAGCGGCGTGGGCTGGGTTGGCGGGCGTGGTGTTGTTTGCGACGGGGACGTCGGCTGTGGGGGCGGACGACGCGTCGTTCGTGCAGCAGGTGAACGCGATCTATGAGGGTCGGGATCGTGTCGTGCCCAATGAGTTGCGGGCTGATGTGATCGTGTTGACTGCTGTTGCTGGGATGGACCCTGTGCCGGAGGCGGCGCGGACGCCGCTGCATGCAGCGCTGCTGGCGCCGGGGTCGGCGGAGTGGGGTGAGGTGGAGGCGTGGGCGTTGGGGGCTGCGCAGCAGGGGGCGATTGAGGCGGTGCGGAAGGTTGGCGAGCCGGGGAAGCGGTTCGCGTATCTGCAGCCGTACGGGGCTGGGGCCGTGGACGGAACGCTGCGGAGCAAGGGTCTGTACACGGAGCTTGGCGAGCCGCCGATTCTTGCGGCGGCGCGGTTCCTGCATCTGGATGGGCTGGATCGGCTGGCGTGTCTAACACAGGTGGAGGCGACGCGGCTGGCGGCAATGGGGAAGCCGAACGAGGCGTTGACGCTGATGGTGGCGTGGACGCACTTTGCACGGTTGCTGGCGGACCGGGAGTTTGCGCCGGAGGTGAGGTGGGGGCTGCGGAACATGGTGATCGGCCTGGAGCGCGCGTTGGACGTGGTGCGCGTGCATCAGGAGAAGATCACGGACACGGAGTTGGGCACGGCGATCGAGTCGCTGAATCAGCGGAACCTGGGGCTGGATCGGTTGCGGCTGCCGAAGGGGGCGCGGATTGCGGGCGAGCAGATCGTGGCGCGGGCGTTTGAGGAGCGCGGGGGGGCGAGCGGGAGCCGGTTCGGCGCGACGATGGCGTTGGTGACGTCGTCGGAGCGGCCGTTGCTGCAGTTCGGGGAGGCGGCGCGGTGGCAGGACGCCGCGGTCGGGCATGCCGGGACATTTGACACCGGAGACTCGCTGCGGGGCGTGTTCAAGGACTTTGAGCTGCGGTGGGGGTTGCGTCAGGACGATCGGATTCTGGAGACGCCGTCGGATTACGCGCGGCTGGACAAGACGAGGTACTCGGTGGTGGCGCAGGTGGCGGAGCCGTTCCCGAGCCTGTTCACGGCGCGGCAGCGTGTTGCGGCTGAGGCGGCCGGGGCGCGGATGGCGCTCGCGGCTGCTGCGTTCCGCAATCGGTACAACACGTTCCCGGTGGCGTTGTCCGCGGCGCGGCCGGCGTACATCAAGACGGTGGAGAAGGACACGTACACCACGAACGGGACGGAGTTTCACTACTTCGTTCCGATCCGGGATCAGCCTCGGGGGGAGCGCGAGCTGCCCAAGCCGCACACGGTGCGCGTGGGCGGGTCTGACGTTGCGGAGCAGCCGCCCGTGATCCCGGAGCACATCACGCTGGAGACGCTGCGCGGGGCGCTGGAGGTTGTGGCGCCGCAGGAAGAGGCGGAGCAGAAGTTCGAGCGCGCGATCGAGCAGTCGCGGTTCGATCGGACGAAGCTGGGGACGATCCTGAAGGAGTATTTCAGCGCGGTGGTGGGACCGACGGTGGGCGCGGTGCTCGGGGAGCCGTCGTTCTGGGGGGAGATCTGGAACCCGGCGTCGTCGTCCGTGCCTACGGAGGAGGCGCTGTACACGCTGTTCCTTGCGACGATGCATAAGAAGCTGAAGGAGAAGGATCAGCTCCGTCAGGCGTATGAGGAGCTGGTCAAGCTCCGGCCACCGGCGTCGCCGTCGGGGCTCGGTGAGCGTGGGGACGTGGCGCTGGGGGGCGCGAAGACGTTCAGCGTGGCGTTCGATGACTCGACGTTCGTGCTGTACTCGTCGGGCCCGAATGGCGTGCGCGAGTGGGCGCGCGAGGTGGGCCATGCGGGCGCGGACCTTCTGATCTGGCCGCCGATGATCACGCTGTTGCGGGAACGCGTTGCCAAGGGTGAGGTGAGCGCGGGCGAGTTGACGGGCCCTTGGGCGCTGCACGACCTGATCCCGCTGCCGGAGCCGAAGCCTGCATCGGCGGCGCCTGCGGAGGGGGCGAAGCCGGCGGAAGAGGAGGCGCCTTCGGGTCCGGTGGGTCCGCGGCTGAAGTGATGGTCACGAGGATTGAACGCCGCGGGCGACGTCCCGCGCTGAGGGACATCTGATACGCATGAGCCAGTCGAACGGGAATGTCGAGAAGGTCGTGATCATCGGTTCCGGCCCTGCGGGGTGGACGGCGGCGATCTACGCCGCTCGCGCGAATCTGCACCCGGTGTGCTACGTGGGGGTGCCGAAGCAGAATCCGTCGCTCGTGCTGCCTGGCGGTCAGTTGATGCTGACGACCGACGTCGAGAACTACCCGGGATTCCCGGAGGGGGTGACGGGCCCGGAGATGATGGCGCACTTCCAGAAGCAGGCGGAGCGGTTCGGGACGCGGGTCATCGGGGAGGACATCGAGTCGTGTGATTTCTCGACAAGACCGTTTACGTTGCGGACGAGCGAGGGAGGAACGGTGCGTGCGCACGCGGTGATCATCGCGACGGGCGCGACGGCGAACTGGATCGGGCTGGAGAATGAACGGCGGTTGGCGATGACGGGTGGGGGCGTGAGCGCGTGCGCGGTGTGCGACGGCGCGCTGCCGATGTTCCGCGGGAAGCCGCTGGCCGTGGTCGGGGGCGGGGACACGGCCATGGAGGAGGCCACATACCTCACGAAGTTCGCTTCTGCGGTGTATGTGATCCACCGTCGGGACGAGTTCCGCGCGAGCAAGATCATGCAGGATCGTTACCGCTCGCAGCCCAACGCGAAGGTGCTCTGGAACAAGGTGGTGGTCGACGTGCTGGGAGACGAGAAGGTCTCCGGCGTGCGGCTGAAGGACACGAAGACGGGGGAGGAGTCGACGCTGGAGGTGACGGGGCTGTTTGTGGCCATCGGGCACACGCCGGCCACGGGGTTCCTCAAGGGGTCCGGGATCGAGTTCGACGACAAGGGGTACGTCATGCTGCGCACGCGCTCGTCGGTGACGAACATCGAGGGGGTGTTCGCTGCTGGGGACGTGGCGGACCCGACGTATCGGCAGGCGGTGACGGCTGCGGGAATGGGGTGCCAGGCCGCGCTGGATGCGGAGCGTTGGCTCGGCGCGAAGGGGATGCACTGATCGAGGGGCGCCCGACCGGGGTCACTCAGGGGTGACGGTGACGTTTCCTGGGCTGGAGGGGTTGAGCACGTTGGCCTGCCCCAGAGCGCGTTCGGTGAGTCTCTTGGTGACTTCCCAGGCCATGGACTCTGCCGTGGCGATCTCTTCGACGGTGACGTGATCAGCGCCCAAGCTGGTGGCGAGCATGCCTTTGGAGAGGTAGTTGGTGCGGACGGCGATGAAGGCGCCGGGGTTCATGGCGCGAACGAGCTGGCACGCACGGAGGACGGCTTCTTCGTCGGGGATGGTGAGAATGACGGCGTCGGCGTGGCCGGCGCCGGCGGATTCGAGCACAGCTTCGTTGGTGACGTCGCCGTAGACGATGGAGCGGCCCAGGCCGGCCTGGAGCTTCACGGTGCTGGGGTTGAACTCGACGATGGTGTAGTTGATGCCGAGCGTGTCGAGTTTCTCCGCGACGGCACGGCCGACAACGCCGTAGCCCGCGAGGATGACGTGCCGGAGACGGAGGGCGGACTCTGGCGCCGTGGCTTCCTCCTGCGGGGTCTGATCCATGAGGTTGGCGACCTGACCGGAAGAGATCCAGGGCGCCGGACGGAGCCGGAGCGCCCATGGTCTGAGGCGCGAGGAGAGTTTGAAGAGCGCGGGGGTGATGATGAGGGAGATGGCGACGATCGCGGTGACGGCGCTGAGTTGTGACTCGGAGATGACGTTCTTGAGTCGGGCGGAGGCGAGGACGACGAGGCTGAATTCGCCGGCCTGCGCGAGGGAGAGGCCGACTGCCACGGAGGTGGTGGGCGCGGCGCCGACACTCCAGCAGGTGAGGCCGATGAGGACGGCTTTGACGGTGAGGGTGACGACGAGGCCGAGGGCGATGATCCACCAGTCGTGGACGAGGGTGCCGGGGTTGAGTTGCATTCCGACGGCGGTGAAGAAGACGGCGATGAAGAGGTCGCGGACGGGTCCGATCTGTCCGGAGAGTTGGTGACGGAATGGCGTGGCGGAGAGGAGGAGGCCTGCGAGGAAGGCGCCGAGTTCGGCGCTGAAGCCGACGGCTTGCGTGGCGATGGCTGCGCCGAGGGCTGCGGCGGTGGAGAGCACCATCATGATTTCGGTGGACTTGCCCTTGGCGGCCTCACGGAGGAGGGGCGGGAGTAGGAGTCTGCCGCCGACGATGATGCCGGCAACGACGCCGATCTTGAGCGCAGCGTCTGCAATGAAGTCGGTCCAGGATCGAGTCTCGGTCATGTTGGCCTGCGTCTCGGGGCCGTTGGCCCACTGCGCGAGACCGGAGATGGCGACGAGCATGGCGATGGCGACCATGTCCTGCACGATGAGGATGAAGAAGGACATGCGCCCGGCCGGGCGGCGGATCTCGCGGCGCTCCATGAGGATGCGGAGCACGACGGCCGTGGAGGACATGCTGAGGCCCATGGAGACGGCGAGCGCGGTCGGCGCGGAGAGGCCGAAGGCGATCGCGATGGGCCAGCCGACGAGTGTGATGGCGACGCAGGAGCAGACGCCCGCCACGATCATGACGCCGACGCCTGAGCGGAGCATGCCGAGGTCGAGGTGGAGCCCGATCCCGAACATGAGGAGGATCATGGCGGTGTGGGAGATGGCGTTGACGCTGTCTGGTGAAGCGACGAGCGCGAGGGCGTGGGGGCCGATGAGGGCGCCTGCGATGAGATAGGCGGGGACGACCTCGAGCCGGAGTCGACGCATGGCGACGGCGACGAGTCCGGCGGTGGCGAGGATGATGAGCGCGCCGACGAGGACGTCTCCGTCGCCGCCGGTTGCGCCGAGGATGGGCACGAGCGCCTCGAGCATTCGCCCATGCTACCCGGGAGCTGGGTGGAGGACGGGCTCGCATTGCCCGCGCGCGGGGGGGGTCGTACACTCGGCGCGAACGGGGGATCAGGAGGCCTCGGGGCATGCGCGATGACGCTTCGATCGCAGGGATGACCATCGCCGTGACGGGCGCGACCGGATTTGTGGGTCGTCACGTGGCGCACGAGCTGACGGCGCGCGGGGCGCGGGTGCGGGCGCTTGCGCGGCATGCTGAGAAGGCGGCGGTGACACTGCCGCGGAACGCGGGCGTGACCACGGTGATCGGGGACGTGTTCGACCGGGAGTCGATGCGTCGGCTGTGTGAGGGGGCGCAGGCGGTAGTACACCTGATCGGCATCCGGAAAGAGGAGCGTGGCGCGACGTTCGAACGGATGCACGTGGAGGCGACGCGGCGCGCATTGGATGCCTGCCGAGGGGCGGGGGCGACGCGGTATGTGCAGATGTCGGCGCTGGGGGTCAGGCCGAACGCGGTGACGGGGTATCAGACGTCGAAGTTCGCGGCTGAGGCTCTCGTGCGCGACTCTGGGTTGGACTGGACGATTTTGCGGCCGTCGATGATGGTTGGCGAGGGTGGCGAGTTTGTGCGGATGGTGGAGGGGTGGGCTCGCGGGACGGAGCCGCCGTTCCTGTTCCTGCCGTACTTCGAGCGGGTGGTGATGAACGCGTCGAACCCGCTCGTGCCGAGCATGGAGGTTCCGCTGGTGCAGCCGGTGGACGTGCGGGATGTGGCGTGGGTGATCGGGGAATGCCTTTCGAACCGGGTGAGCGTCGGGGAGATCTATCCGCTGGGCGGCCCGCAGGTGATGACGTGGCCACAGATGCTCGAGGGCATCCGGGATCACACGCCGGGCGCGCGAAAGGCGGCGATGCCGCTGGGCATACCGTCGCACGCGGGGGTGGCGATGGCGTACGGCGCGAAGGCGTTGGGGCTGGCGTCGGCGTTGCCGTTCGGGCCGTCGGAGCCGCTGATGGGCTCGGAGGACAACGTGTGCTCGAACGACAAGGCGCGGGCGCACCTCGGATTTGAGCCCAGCACAATGGAGGCGGCGCTCGATGCGCCCGCCGTCTGACCTCGGACACTGTTTGCAGACACGCGAGGGATGATGAAGAAGACGACGCTGCTCACCACGCTGATTCTCGTCGGAGTAGTGCTGGGAGCGCTGATCGGACACTTCTTCCTGTGGGACCCGAATGCTGCGTCCGGGCCGGACGGGTGGCGGACGTTTGGGGACTTCATCCTGATGCGACCGCTGAAGCTGATCGCGGCGCCGTTGATCTTCACGAGCGTGCTGCTGGGTGTCGCGTCGCTGGGGGATCCAAAGAAGCTGGGCGTGCTGGGCGGCGCGACGCTGGTGTATTACGTCTCGACGATGGTGCTGGCGGTGGGGCTGGGGGTGACGCTCGCGGCGGTGATCGAGCCGGGGTCGGGTGTGCCGCAGGCGGTGAAGGACGCGGCGCAGGTTGCGGGAGAAGCGCATCTGCAGGGGAGGGCGCCCGCGCAGAGCGGGGGCGCTGCGCTGGGGAGCGCGTGGCGGGAGATTCTCGAGCTGCTGGTGCCGGACAACTTTTTGAGGTCGGCGTCGGACGCTCGCTACTTGTCGATCATCACGGTGGCGCTGGCGTTGGGCGTCGGGTTGCTGGCGGTGCGGGAGAAGGCGAAGCCGTTCCTGAACGCGGTTGAGGCGTTGCATGAGGCGCTGATGGCCTTGGTGCGGTGGATCCTGTGGGTGATGCCGGTGGGGGTGCTGGCGTTGGTGGCGTGGTCGGTGGGGACGATGGGGCTGGGGAACCTGGCGGGGGCGTTGGCAAAGTACGTGGTGGTAGTGCTGGTGGGGCTGGGGATCCACGCGTTCGTGACGCTGCCGCTGGTGCTGCGGTTCTTCGGGCAGACCAAGCCGTATAAGTACATGTGGGACATGCGACCCGCGCTGTTCACGGCGTTCGGGACGGCATCGAGCATGGCGACGCTGCCGGTGACGATCGAGACGGCAACGGACCACGCGGGGTGCTCGAAGCGCGCCGCGGGGCTGGTGCTGCCGCTCGGCGCGACGATCAACATGGACGGGACCGCGCTGTATCAGGGGGTGGCGGTGATCTTCATGTTCCAGGCGTTCGGATACGACCTGCACTTCGCGCAGTACCTGGTGATCGTGCTGACGGCGACGCTCGCGGCCGTGGGCGCCGCGGGGATACCGGCGGGCGGGCTGGTGACGACGATCATCATCGTGTCGGCCGTGAACTCGACGATCGCGGCGAACGACCCGAACATCCCCGCGTTGCCGCTCGCTGCGGGGCTGGGGTTGATTCTGTCGGTGGATCGGGTGCTGGACATGTGCCGCACCGCGGTGAATGTGTGGGGCGACGCGGCGGGCGCGCGGATCATGACGAGGCTGGCGCCGGACACGGAGCTGCACCGCGAGAAGGCGATGGGTTAACGATGGCATGGGGAGGGGGATGGCGGATCGGTACTATCTCCGCTCGGCGTCGTGCGCGTTCGAGGTCGAGTGTTCGAGCTGACCGCGCCCCGGCGCCGTGTTCGGAATCCTGCTGTGCGCAAGGACACCGTTCTCTCGGCACTCATCCTGTTGGGGCTGGTTGCGGGGGCGATCGTGGGTCAGTTGTTCCTGCACGACCCGCACGCTTCGAGAGAGGCGTTGCGGAGCCTGACGGAGCCGTTCCAGACGGCGGGGGATCTGATCTTCATCAGACCGCTGAAGCTGCTGATCATCCCGCTCGTGTTCGTGAGCGTGGTGATCGGGGTGACGTCGCTGGGAAACCCGGCAAAGCTGGGCGTGGTTGGCGGCGCGACGGTGCTGTACTTCGTGTCGACGACGTTGATCGCGGTGACGCTGGGGCTGGTGATCGCTGGGGTTGTGAATCCGGGAGGAGGAGTCGATCCGAGCGCGTTCGAGACGGCTGCTCAGGCTGGGTTTGAGCAGGACGTGGCACAGAAGATTCAGACGGGGCCGAAGGGACTGGGGGGCGCGTTCCTGACGCTGCTGCAGGACATGGTTCCGCCGAACATTCTGAAAGCGGCAGTGGACGGGAACATCCTAGCGGTGGTGCTTGCCGCGATCATGCTCGGAGTGGCGCTGAGCGTGGTGGGTGAGGCGGGGAAGACGGCGGTGGCCACGCTGGACGGTTTGTTGTCGGCCATGATGAAGATCGTGGGTTGGATCATGTGGCTGGCGCCGATCGGGGTGTTTCTGATCATCGCGTCGCGCGTGGGGTATTCGGGATTGGGGAATCTGGTGGGGCCGCTGGGGATGTACATCGTGTGCGTGGTGGGCGGGCTGCTCGTGCACGGGCTGGTGATCCTGCCGATCGTGCTGTGGGCGTTCGGGCGGACAAATCCCTACAGGTTCATCTGGCGGATCAGGAAGGTGCTGCTCACCGCGTTCAGCACGGCATCGTCGTCGGCCACGCTGCCGGTGACGATCGAGACGTGTCAGACCCGGGGCGGGTGTTCGCGGCGGGCAGCGACGTTCGTGCCGGCGTTGGGGGCGACGATCAACATGAACGGGACGGCGTTGTATGAGGCGGTGGCCGTGCTGTTCCTGTTCCAGGTGTTCCAGATCGACCTGACGCTGGCGCAGAAGACGGTGATCCTGGTGACAGCGACGCTGGCGGCGGTCGGGGCGCCTGGGATTCCGGGGGCGGGGATCGTGACGATGGCGATCGTGATCAATGCGGTGAACACGTCGCTGGCGGGGATCGCGCCGGATGCGAAGGCGCTGCCGCTGTGGACGATCGGGATCATCCTGGGGGTGGATCGGTTCCTCGACATGTGCCGCACGACGCTGAACGTGTTCGGGGACGCGATCGGCGCGCGGCTGATTACGCGGCTGGCGCCGGACGAGCCCCCCAGCGCACTCGCTTCGCCGTGAGGAAGAGGATCAGCGCGGGGGCTGCGCGACGTTGGTGACGTGGAGGTCTTTGAGCTGCTGCGGCGTGACGGGGCCGGGGGCGCCGGTCATGAGGTCGGAGCCGATCTGCGTCTTGGGGAAGGCGATGACGTCGCGGATGTTGTCCGTGCCGCAGAGGTGCATGATGAGGCGGTCGAGGCCGAAGGCAACGCCGCCGTGGGGCGGGGCGCCGAAGCGGAGTGCTTCGAGGAGGAACGAGAACTTCTCCTGCGCCTGCTCGTCGGTGAGGCCGAGGAGGCGGAAGACCTTGCTTTGGACGGCGCGATCGTGGATACGGATGGAGCCACCGGCGATCTCGGAGCCGTTGAGGACGATGTCGTAGCCAGCGCTGACGATGCCGGAGATGGTCTTTTCGTCGTTGACGTCGGCTTCGACGAAGGCTGCGCGCTGGTCTTCGCGAGGGGCGGTAAAGGGGTGATGCATGGCGACCCAGCGGCCGGTCTCCACGTCGCGGGCGAACATGGGGAAGTCGATGACCCAGAGGAAGTTCCACTTCTCGCCCCAGGGCGGGACGACGCCGAGGTCGCGCGCGACCTTCTGGCGGAGTTCGCCGAGGGCTTTGACCGCGACGGCATACGTGTCGGCGCCGAAGAGGATGGTGTCGCCGGCCTGGAGGCCCATGCGCGCGATGAGTTCCTCGCGGATGGGCTCGAGGAACTTGGCGACGCCGGTGTCGAAGGCGAGCTTGTCGCCCTGCGCGACGACCTTGGTGACGGGCGTTCCGCCGGCGCCGAACGTCTTGACGAACTCGGTGTAGCCGTCGGTGATCTTTCGGGTGAGTTTGTCACCGCCGCCGGGGGCGCGGATGGCGCGGACGACGCCGGTGGGCTTGGCGAGGGCGGACTTGAAGACGCCGAACTCGGTCTTGGCGGCGAGGTCGGAGACGTCGACGATCTCGAGGCCGTAGCGGGTGTCGGGGCGGTCGATGCCGAACCGGTCCATCGCCTCCTGATAGGTCATGCGCTGGATGGGGGGCACGTCGATGTCGAGGGCGCGTTTCCAGAGACGGCGCACGAACCCTTCCATCATGTCCATGATGTCCTCGCGCTTCACGAAGGACATCTCGAGGTCGATCTGGCTGAACTCGGCCTGCCGGTCGGCTCGCGGGTCCTCGTCGCGGAAACAGCGGCAGATCTGGAGATATCTGTCGCAGCCGGAGACCATGAGGATCTGCTTGAAGAGCTGGGGGCTCTGTGGGAGCGCGTACCACTGGCCGGGCTGGAGGCGCGATGGCGCGAGGAACTCGCGCGCGCCTTCAGGAGTGCTCTTGTAGAGGATGGGCGTCTCGATCTCGAGGAAGCCGTTCTCATCGAAGTAGTCGCGCGTGATCTTGGTCACGCGGTGGCGCATCCGCAGGATGTCCTGCATGCGCGGGCGGCGGAGGTCGAGGTAGCGGTGACGGAGGCGGAGCTCCTCGTTGGCGAGCCCTTCCTTGGCCGTGGGGTGGAAGGGGGGCGTGTCGGCCTTGTTGAGCAATTCGAGCGCGTCGACGAGCACCTCGACCTGGCCGGTGGCGAGCCTTGGGTTGGGTCCGCCGACACGGGTGCGCACGGCGCCGCTGGCGCAGATGACGTCCTCTCCCCGGAGCTTCTCTGCCACGGCAAGGAGAGCAGCGTCGCAGTCCTCTCGGTCGAGGACGAGCTGCGTGAGGCCTTCACGATCCCGGAGGTCGACGAAGATGAGCCCCTCACCGTGATCGCGGATGGAGTCGACCCAGCCGGCGAGCGTTGCGCGAACGCCGATGTGCTCGGGTCGCAGGGCGCCGCAGGAGTGGGTGCGGGAGAACGAGTGCTTGGTGGGCATGGTTCGGTTTTCGCGGGGGTTCGCGGGGGGTGGGGCGTGCGGAAAGGGGGGGAGTATACCGGGCCTCCGGGAGCGTCTTTCGAGAGGCATTGACAAGGACGAGTTCAGCCGGTGCAGTGCCGCACGTGCCGGAGCCCACCCCCCCACCGCTGCTGCTGTTCACGGCGTTCGAGCCCTCGGGCGATGAGTTGGCCGGGCCGGTGATCCGCGCCTTGCTCGCGCGGCGCCCGGAGCTGCGGATCGCGGGGTGGGGCGGGCCGAAGATGCGGGCTGCGGGCGCGGAGATCATCGAGGAAACGACGCACGACGCGGCGATGGGTGTGCCCGGGTTGGCCAAGATCGCGGAGCACTTTGCGCTGAACAAGCGGATCGGGGCGTGGCTGCGGGAGCATCGGCCAACGCTGCACGTCGCTGTGGATTCGCCCGCGGCCAACTTCCCGATCTGCAAGATGTCGAAGGGGATCGGGGTGCGCGTGGTGCATCTCGCGGCGCCGCAGGTGTGGGCGTGGGCGCGCCATCGGGTGCACAAGCTGCGCCGTCGCACCGACCTCGTGCTGTGCCTTCTGCCGTTCGAGGAGGAATGGTTCCGCCGGCGCGACGTGCCCGCGAAATTCATCGGGCATCCCTTATTCGATGATGCGAACCACGCCGCACCGGGCACGGATGTGAGCTCGCTTCCTCCGGGATCGCCGAAGGTGTTGCTGCTGCCGGGATCGCGCGCGAAGGAGTGGAGGCTGAACTTCCCGCCGATGCTGGCGACGTTCCGCGCTGTTGCGGAACGGTGGCCTGAGGGGGTAGGCGTGGTCGTAGCGTCATCGGAGCGCGCGGAGCGTGCGTTGCGTGAGATTGCGGAGGAGCATGGTGGCTGGCCGCAAGGGCTTTCGCTCGTCATGCGGGATGTGTCGGGGGCGGCGCGTTGGTGCGATGCGGCCATGGCTGTCTCAGGCACCGTGTCGCTCCACCTGGCACGTGGTGCGACGCCGATGGTGCTGAGTTATCGCCTGCCGAGCTGGCAGCACGCCCTTGTCGGGAAGTGGGTCGTCCGGTCGGACTTTGCCACACTGCCGAACCTGATCGCGGGCAAGCAGATCGTGCCGGAGTTCGTGCCGTATGCGGGTGACGGGCGCGAACCACGAGACGCGTGCCTCTCGCTGCTGGCGAGTGAGTCGGCACGGGAGGATCAGCGTCGGGGACTGCGCGAAGCGTGCGCCCCATTCCGTGATCGTCACGCGGCGCCGGACGCGGCCGACGCGATCCTGCAGATGCTCACGTTCCCGCGCCGCGCACAGGCATGAGGACGACTTCGCACCAGGCGTTGCCGATGCGTTCCACGATCGAGAATCCGACGCGTTCCGGGGCCCCGATCGACCAGCCCTGATCGAGACAGCGGTGGGCCCAGGCGAGCGTGTCGTGCTCGGCGGTCGGCGCGTCGCGCGTGAACATGACGAGCACGGCTGCGCGCGTGCCGGCGCCGGGCTCACCGGAGAGCTTGCGGACGTCGGCCGTGGCGCGCGTGAGCACTTCGGCTGCGTATGCCGAGTTCGGCGCGGCCACACCCCCCACGATTGCGAACTGGCGCGCGAGCTTGACCTCGAGCCACATGGCCTCGTCATGAGGCACGCCGCGTCCCGCGAACAGCGTCCCCTCCATCAGCGGGTCGAGGAGCGGGACGTCGGGCTGGGTTGTGAGCACCAGGTCGCAGCGCTCACCCTCGCTGCGTTTGGGGCGCCCGGCCACCGCCGGGTAGCGCGCCTCACGGATGACGCCCCAGCCGTGTGCGCGGAGTCCGGTTGCGAGAGTGTCTTGAAGCTCGACTTCGGACTGCGCATCCAGGCCGTACGGAGAATGTTCCGCGTCGAGAGCCTCGGCGCTCGCGCGCAGCGTCGCCGCGCACACCTCGCAGACCTCACGGCTCGACCACACGCGCGGGGCCTCCGTTCCCCCGCCCGATCACTTCACGTCCTTGCCCTCGACGACGTCGGTGAACTTGGGCGCAGCGTGGGAATCGAGCTCCCCCCGCTTGAGCCGGCGGATGTAGTTGTGGTACGCGGTCATCGCAGCTGCGCCGAAGATGAGCATGATGGGGATGTTCGCCCAGAGCATGACGCCGGTGCCGAGTGCGGTGAGATTGTCGAGCTCGGCGTCGGTGCGGATGAACCCGGCGCAGGAAAGCATGATCAGCCCGCAGTAGACGAGCCGGTAGGGCATGACGAGCTTTGTGCCGAAGAGGTAGACCACGCCCTGCTCGCCGTAGTACGACCAGGAGATCATGGTGGAGAGGGCGAACAGCCATGCGGCGATGGTGACGATCCACTTGCCCAAGCCGGGAGTCACACGATCGAACGCGTGTCCGGTGAGCGCGGCGCCGACGAGGTCGTTGTACAGCCCGATCCGTCCGTCGGCCTCGGCGACCACCTGGGGCGTCTTGACGCTCGGGTACGGGTTCCACTCGACGATCAGTGACGAGGCGTTGTCGGGGTCGGTCTTGATCGTGCCGGTCAGACGGCGGATCTCGCGGCCCGTGTTGGGATCGAGATCGGCCTTGATCAGCACGAAGACGGTGTCACGTTCGCGCCAAGGCCCGTTGATGCGCGCGGCATCCGCGGACTTCGCGGGGACGGCGCCGGTGACGGCAATCCACTCACCGGTCGAGCCTTCGACCTGACGGATAGTCGGCACGGCGGTGGCGTCGAACATCGCTTCCGGCCCACGGTTCCAAGCGCCGCTGAGCAGGACGACGAGTGTGGTCAGCGTGCAGACGACGATGGTGTCGACGAAGGGTTCAAGCCCGGCGACGATGCCCTCGCGGACGGGCTCGTCCGTCTTGGCGGCGGAGTGCGCGATGGGGCTGGAGCCCTGCCCGGCTTCGTTCGAGAAGAGGGCCCGCTTCATGCCCCAGAGGAAGGCGTAGCCCGCGGTGCCGCCCAGGAAAGCCTGGCTGGCCTCGGCGGGGGCGAACGCGGACTTCACGATCAGCCCGAGCATCGCGGGCACGCGCTCGATGTCCACGATGATGACGTAGAGCGCTGCAATGAGGTAGATGCCGCACATGAAGGGGACAAGCCGACCTGCCACGGCGCCGATGCGCTTGATGCCGCCGATGATGACCAGCCCGACGAGCACGGTGAGGATGACGCCGATGACCTGCTGGGGGACTCGGAAGTAGGTCTCGCAGATGACACCGACGTTCCACGCCTGGAACATATTGCCGCCGGTGACAGTCGAGATGATCAGGGTGATGCAGAAGAGCACGCCGAGCACCTTGCCGACCCAGCCGAGCCCCCACTTCTTAAAGCCCTTGTCCGCGACCCACATGGGCCCGCCGTGCGGGTTGTCGGGGTCATCGGTGTTGCGGTGGAGCATGGAGAGGGTGACTTCGGTGGTCTTGATCGCCATGCCCACCATGCCGACAACCCACATCCAGAAGACGGCGCCCGGGCCGCCCAGGGCGATGGCCACGGCGACACCGGCGATGTTGCCCAGACCGACGGTGGCCGAGAGGGCGGTGGAGAGGGCCTGGAAGTGGTTGATGGCGCCGGGATCGTTCTTGTCGTCGTACTTGCCCCGGATGACGGAGACACCGTGGGTAAGCGCCCGATACTGTGCAAAGCCGCTCCAGAGGGTGAACAGAACGCCGACGGCGAGCACGACGAACAGGACGTAGTTGTGCCAGATGACGTTGTTGATCGCCGTCAATCCGGCGTTCATCTGCCCGACCAGATCGTTCATGCGCACGGCTCCCTTTGTTGGGGGAGCCCTCACGCTCCCAAGCTGCATCATCGCCCCTGACGCCCCGGGCTGCAACGCCGGACCGAGCCGGTCAGCCGTACACTCTCCCCCGGCCTATGAACGACCCTGTGCCCGAACCACCGCTGTTGGAACCATCGCTGCAACGAACCGTCGTCGAAGGGTTTGCCTGCCCGCTCGGCGCCTACCCGATCCGCGCGGAGGAGCTGCGCCCGATCGAGGGGTATCTGGTGGAGTTCGAGCCGGCGGATGCCTCAACCGATGAGGAATGGGACGAGTGGCCCGATCGGTATGTGTACGACGTGGTGATCACGCACACGCGGCTGGCGCCGCTGCTGCGTGCGTTGTTCACGCTGTTCCCGTCGCGGGTGTACCCGATCGTCGATGCGCTCTCCGAGGACGCGTACCGGGAGATCGACCCGTACCTCGCGTACGAGGTGGTCGGTCTGGACCGGTTCCTCCAGGGGTACCGGCGGTGGAGGCCCTGGCTGCTCGAGGACGGGTGCGTGGGCTTCGGCGCGATGTCACGCGAGCCGTTCCTGTTCGTGTACGTGGACGACCACAAAATCCTGACGCTCCGGGCTGAGGGTGGGATGCGGCAGCGTGTCGAGCGCGTTCTGGCCGCGTTCGACCTCAAGCCGGTGACGGAGCCGGCGGGCCCGGACGCGGCCGAGCACGAGCATCGTGACACGCTCCCCGACCCGACCAAGAACCCCGAGGCGACCACACGAGAGGACATCGTGGACGACCTTCGGGATGCGTGGCGCCTGACGTTGAACATCGACCCGGACACGAACGTGGACGACGACGGTGCGGAGCTTGGGCTCACAGCATGGAGGTGCCTGGTGGCCGACCCCACGAACGGGAAGGCGACCGAGGTGCTGCTGGTGGCTGGATCGCTCGCACAGGCTGAGCAGTTGGCGCTGGAGGCCGTGTTCCCTGATGGGACACTGCCGGACCCGGCGCCCGAGGTGTACGAGTCGTTGCGGCTCTTGCCGGATGAGCTTGCGGCGGAGCTGAAGGCGCCGGACGCGAAGTCTCTGATGCAAGCCGCGGGCGTGCGGTCGAGCCGCCCGCTGACCTGAACGGGGCTCAGTCTGCGGCGCGTTTGCGTTCTTCGGCGCTGCGGTCGTAGACCATCGTGACTTCGTTGCCGGAGGTGTTGTGGCGGACCTCGGTCATGTAGGCTCGCATGAGCATGAGGCCGCGCCCGGTGGGACACTCAAGGTTTTCGTCGAGGGTGGGATCGGGAACGCAGCCGGGCTCGAAGCCGGCGCCGCGATCGCGGACGGTGATCACAGCGCGATCGGGGGTGACTTCCCAGGAGACATCGATGGGGGTGTCATCGGGGAGTTGTCGGTGGCCGTGGCGGAAGGCATTGACGACGGCTTCCTCGAGGGCGAGCCGCACGGCGAATCTGGAGACCTCCGGGTAGCCGGCGCGCTCCACCGCATCGAGGACGCGTCGCTCGAGGGATTCGATCGCGCTCCGATCGTTGCGGAGTTCGATCCGTTCCTGTCCGCTGGGTGTGGGCGCCCGCGACGTCATCGGCAATCCACGCGCCTCCGCATGCCCTGTTGGGTCAGCCCCGCGCCGCGGCCATCGCCTCGTCCACGGTCTCGTGGATGTCGAAGAGCCGGTTCAGCTTGGTGATGACGAACACCTCGTGGATCTGGGGGTCGATCCGGGCCAGCGCGAGGCGGCCGCCCTTGGACTTCACACGATTGTTGATCGTGATGAGGGCGCCGAGAGCGGCACTGGAGAGGTGGTCGACGTTCTCGAAGCTGATGACAACCCGCGGGCGCGAGGCGCCGTCGACCAGCGCAAGGATCTCCTCGCCGATCTGCTGGATGTTGGCCTCGTCGAGGATGTTGCGATCGATGAACCGGACCTGGCTCACCCCGTCGGTGGTTGAGATCCGGAGTCTCGAGTCCTGTTGCGGCATGCCCGTGGACCTCCTTCGAGTCGGCAAACGCTAGCGGGCCACACTATCCACGGTCAACCGGCGCCGCTCAACGCCCTGCGGAGCCGAGCCGATCCAGCAGGCCGGGGAAGTTCCTCTCCTCTTCCTCGTTCTGCATGATGATCGTGGGCTTGAGGAGGATCAGCAGGGTGCGCTCTTCCTTGGTCTCGATACGGTTGGTGAAGAAGCGGTTGATGATCGGGAGCTTGCTGAGCACCGGGACGCCGGACTCGATCTCTGCCTCGGTCACGAGCCTCTGACCACCGAGCAGGATGGTGCCCTGATCGGGGACCGTGACGCCGGTGTTGACCGCGGAGATGCTGATGACGGGGCGCTGAATGACGCCGGTCGCGGTGGCGCCGCCGCCGCCCTGGCCCGTGCCGCCCGCTGCCGCGCTGAACGTGAGTTCGGGATCGAACCGGTCGAGCGAGGCGACGCGCGTCTGGATCATCATCGTGACGTAGCGACGGTCGGTGGATGCCACGCCGCGAACGAGGAGCGTCACGCCGGTGTTGAGCGAGCTGACCGTCGGCTGGAAGGCCGCGGACGAGGAGCCGACGACGGGCGTGAGCTGCGAGACGAAGGTCTGCTGCGTTGCGACGAACATGTTGGCGAAGCGGCCGTTGATGAACGTGAGGCGCGGCGCCGTGAGGGTGACGTTGCGGCGGTCGGCCTGCGTCGCCTTGATGAGCAGGTCGACCTGGACGTCGTCGAGGAAGGTTCCGGCGATACCGAGCGCGGGGTTCTGGTTGAGGATGGTGGAGGCGAAGCCGCCGAGCGAACGCCCGAGTGAGTCAGTGATGCCGAGGCTGTTCTGCTGGGTGGGGATGATGCTGAGGGGATCGGGCGCTGTGAGCGCGGTGGGCACCGGACCAAACTGGTAGGTGATCTCGCCGGTCTGGGGGTTCACGCCGCCCGGAGGAACGAAGTACTGGTTGTTGGTGGTCGACCGGGTGGCGGTCGCGCCTGCTCGAAGCAGGTCGGTCGGGAGGAGCGTGGTGCCGGGGGCTGGGGGCGACTGGCCGTGCACGGCGCCGCCGTACCGCCACTCCTGCAGCACCGCGTCTCGGTACTGGTTGTTCTGGGCGTTGAAGTAGACGTCGAGGTCGAACCCGATCTGCTCGAAGAAGTCCTGGGCAACCGTGAGGAAGCGGGACTCAACGCTGATCTGGATCGCGCGGGCCTCGCGAAGCTGCGAGAGCAGGCCGACGATCGAGCGGTGGTTGGCCGCGGTGTTGGTGATGATCAGGTTGCCGTTGAGCTCCTGGATGATGCCGGTGGTGCCGCCGTTATCACGCCAGCCCTCGAAATCGACGTTTTCCTGCACGATGCGGATGATCTGATCGAGCGTGTCGCGCTCGCGCTGCAGGATCTCACCGACGTTCTGGTCCTGGGGATCGTTGAACAGACCACCGCCGCCGCCGCCGCCGCCGCGCTGCGAGCCCTGCTGCAGCACGGTGTCGAGGTCGAGCTCGGGGACGTTCGGGAAGTCCGGCACGCGGAAGACCAAGTCCTGGATGTCGTAGATCCGGATGAAGGTCTTCTTCCGCAGCGCCTCCTGCGAGGCGACGACGAGCACGCCGTCCTCCACGGCCCATCCGGCGCGGCTGAACTGATCACGGCTCACCTTCTCAAGAACACGGTCGAGCACCACCTTCAGCGGCGCAGAGCGCAGATTGAGGGTGATCTCGGTGTCGCGCTCCACGCCGATGGCGGAGAGGGCTTCCCAATTCACATCCACGCTCAGATTGCCGACCTGCTCGATGAAGGAGAGGACGTCCTCGAGACGATGCGCGGAGAACGAGGCGGGGATCGAGCGGGAATCAAGCTCCGCGAGAACGCGACGATCCTCCGGGGTGTCAACGAACGCAGCCGTCTCGCCACGCCGGAAGCTCAGCTCCGGCCAATCGGAGGGGTAGGACATGAGCTGGCTGGGAATCACCAGGCTCTTCTGCATCGCGACGACTTCGCTCGCGTAGCTCAGGGACTTCTCGCGCTGAGCCTTGTCCCATTCGCGGTACACCACGACGTCACGGAGCACGTCCTTCAGCAGCAGGCCCGCGGGGTTCTCCGGATCGAGAAAGAGCACCTGATCGACGACCTGCAGCGCCTCCTGGTACTTCTGCTCCTGCTGCAGCACGCGGATACGGTCGAGGTTCTCGACGATCTTGCGGTCCTTCTCGGCCCGCTGGCGAGACTCAGCGTCGGTCTTCTGACGCTGCACATCCGACGCGCGACGCTCGATCTCCGCCACCCGCGCCGACTCCTCGGCCGCACGGATCGACGAGAGCAACGACTCCTGCCGGTTGACTCGATCGTTCACCTCGGCCTCGGAGAACACCTCACGACGATCGACGATCGCCAGGCGGGCGCGACCGGCAAGCGAGCGGGCCCGCTCGAAGTCGCCCTGACGCAGAGCGTCCTGCGCCTGCGCGACGAAGTTGTCGTACTCCGCCACGGCCTGCTCACGCACCACAGCGCGAGTCTCGACGACGTTCGTCAGCAGGTTCCCGGTCCGATCCGCCAGCAACGCGCGGACGTCGGCCAAACGCTTGTCCGCGCGGGTCGCTTGATCTGCATTGAGGTGCGAACGGTACGTGGTCGTCGCCAGCGTGTACTTCTGCTCCGCCTCGGAGTACCGGCCGGCGTCGAACGCCACGTCCGCCTCGGCCAGCAGACGCTCGGCCGTGAACTTCGCCGCCTCCTGGAACAGATCCCCCTCGGGCGCGGGCTCCTCGGCCTGCTCACCGGCCTGCGCCTCTTCACCGGGCTGGGCTTGCTCCGTTGCAGGGCTGGCCTCACCGGACTGATCCTGCGCAGCAGCCATGGCTTCGGGGCGCGGGTCGTTGACCCGCTCGACCTTCCCGGCCTGCAGCATGCCGAGGGGCGTGTAGTCAGCTTCGAACGGCTTGCCGTTGCGGCGCTCCAACTCGATCACGCGATCCCGGTACCGATCAAGCGTGCGGAGCTGCTCGTCGTTCAGACGGAACCCGGCGCGGTACACCGAATCCAGGCCGGCTTTCGCCTCGACATACCGTCCAGACTCGAAGTCCTCCACGGCGCGATCGAGCGCACCCGCAGCCACTGGCTCCAGGTCAGCCCGGAGGGTCGCGGCCCGGTCCATGAGTTCCGTAGCGCGCTGCTTCTGGTCACCGGTCGCACGCTCGTCGCGCTTCGCGGCAGTCGCATGGCGCTCCACGCTCCGGAGATCTCCCTCTTCGAGCGCCATCTCCGCCCGATCAAGCGAGATCTCGGCTACCGACATCGACCGCATCTTGCGGTCCGCGCTCGCCAGCAACTCCATCGCCCGCTCACGGACATCGCCTTTCAGGGACGAACGGTCGATCTCGGCAAGCACGTCCTTGGCCGATGCGGCGCGCCCATCCTTCAGCAGGGTCGAGGCCCGTTCGATCCGAGCCGCGGCGTCCAGCCCAGCGGTCGCCGTGGCGCTCCCGCAGGCCATCACCATCATCGCGACAAGGACACTACCGCTGAGACGACGACCCCTGGGCATTCGCATCTGGGCTGCTCCGCATCGAACCGCCTTCGGTCCGCTTGAACTTCTCAGTCGACCACTACTCAACTGCCGGAACGGCTCGCGCCGCCAACACTCCGCACGCAACACGAGCGACCTTCCTTCCGCATCGCCCGTGACGTCGGTTCCTCCGGACCACCGAACCACGAGCCGAACGGGCAAACGCCGCACGCGCAGGCGCGGAGACTACCCGTGCCCCTGCGCCCACGCAAACCGCGACATCCTCAGGGTTTGCCCCCCGTCCACACGCTCAGAGCCGCGCCGTTTCGCCGCTCACGCTGCGCACCACAGGCTCTCCCCAACCCATGGCCGCCTCATCGACCGGGCCACCCGCTTCCATCATCCGAACGAACGCGTCGAACAGGTACGACGCGTCGTGCGGGCCGGGGCTTGCCTCCGGATGGTGCTGCACCGCGAACACCGGACGCTGTGGGAGCCGGAACCCAGCCAGCGATCCGTCATTGAGGTTCACGTGGGTCGCCTGCCCCCCCACTTTCTCCAGCGACTCGAGCTCCACCGCAAACCCGTGATTCTGGCTCGTGATCTCGACGCGACCGGTCAGGAGGTTCCTGACCGGCTGGTTCGTCCCCCTGTGCCCGAACTTCAACTTGTATGTCTTTGCGCCAAGCGCCAAGGACAGCAGCTGATGCCCCAAGCAGATTCCAAACGTCGGGACCGGCTTCTCGGCATCCACCACCACCTTCGAGAGCATCTCTACCACGCTCTTCACAGCAGCCGGGTCCCCAGGACCATTTGAGACGAACAGCCCGTCGATCTCCCCACGCTGATGGGCGCCGAGCAGGTCGCGCGCGGGAGTCTCGTGCGGCCACACCACCACCTCACACCCGCGGTGGGCCAGATTCCGCAGGATGTTCCGCTTCGCCCCGCAATCGAGCGCAGCCACACGGAGCCGCTTCCCGCCCCGAGGCACGCCGGGACCCCACTCCCCGAGCGTCTCCGCCCACCCCTGCTTCGACGTGCACCCCACCTGCGGCACGAGGTTCTGCCCGTCCATCCGCGGCGCGGAACGTGCCAGCCGCACCAACTCCGCGTCGTCGATCGACTCATCGTTGGAGAGGATCCCCGGCGTCACGCCCGCCACCCGGAGGCGCCTCGTGAGGGCCCGCGTGTCGATGCCCGTGATCCCCAGCACACCCTCGCGCGCAAGCCACGCTGAAAGATCCTCACTCGCGCGATAGTTCGAATGTCGATTGGCGAGTTCCCGCACGATGAAGCCGCTGACCTGCGCCTTGGCGCTCTCCAGGTCCTCGGTGTTGATCCCGTAGTTCCCGATGAGCGGGGTGGTCATCACCAGCGCCTGCCCGCAGTAGGACGGGTCGGTCAGCGATTCCTGATAGCCGGTCAGCGCCGTGTTGAACACGATCTCCGCCGAGATCGTCCTCACCCGCTCGCTGTCACCGAACGCCCTGCCGACAAAAACAGACCCGTCCGGTAAGGCCAGACGGGCAACGCGGGTCGTGTGGGGCTCGCGCATCGGCGCAAGTGTATCGCCCCGAACTTCGCCGGGTGAGCGTATCCTGCCCGCCGGCCGATACAAAGACACAATTCCTCGGCCCCGCCGGCGCGAACCGCCGACCCGCCGACGCGTCCTCTTCTCCCGTCGGAGACCAACACTGATGTCCAACCGCCGAACGCTCGCTCTCACCGCCGCAACGCTCCTCGCTTGTGTCACCGCTTCGCACGCGTCCGCGCAGGCCGAGCCGATCGGCGGCCCGCCTCAACTCCTCGAGATCCATCACGCCGCCCGCAAAGGCGACATCGAGGCGCTGCGGCGCGAACTGGCCAACGGCGTCTCCCCCAACGCGCCCAACCCCGGGGGCTATGAGTGGCAGGCCAACGCCACCCCCCTGATATGGGCCGCACGCCTCGGCACTGCCGAAGCCATCAAGGTGCTGCTCGAAGCCGGCGCCCGCCCAAATCTCACCGCGGCCGACGGCGCCACCCCCCTCATGCTCGCCACCGCTGGCGAACAGGCCAGCGAGAAGATCCGCCTCCTCCTCGACGCCGGCGCAGACCCGAACATCATCCGGGGTGACGGCACGACCGCACTCATCTGGGCCGCGTCGTTCTGCAAAGAGGCCGAGGCCATCACGCAGCTCGTCAAGGCCGGCGCCCGCCTCGATGCCCGCACCGCGCGCGACGGCCACACCCCGCTCATGGTCGCAGCGCGCGTCGGGAACGTCGTCACCGCACGCGCGCTGATCAAGGAAGGCGCCCCCGTGGAGGTGAAGTCCGATCAGGGCTACACCGCGCTCATGTGGGCCGCCGAGGGCTCCGAAGGCAACGCCGAGACCGTCTCGGCGCTCATCGAGCTCGGCGCCGAGATTGAAGCCCGTTCCTCCGACGGCTCCACTCCGCTCATGATCTGCGCCCTCAAGGGCGATCCGAAGCGCGTCAAGGCGCTCCTCGACCGCGGCGCGGACGTCAAGGCACGCACCGCCCGCGGCGACAGCGCACTCATGGCCGCGGCCACCACCGGCAAGCCCATGAACGCCAAGCTCCTCCTCGATGCCGGCGCAGACCCCAACGCAGCCAACCGCGATGGCGTCACTCCCCTCGCCCTCGCCACGCTCTCCGGAGACCCCTCCACCGTCCGCTTGCTCATCGCGCACGGCGCCGACGTCAACGCCGCGAACAAGGACGGATGGAGCCCCATCCTTCTCGCCCAGGGCATCGGCATCATCGAGCCGCTCGTGAACGCCGGCGCAAACGTCAACGTCGCTGCCTCCGTGCAGTCGGACCGCGCCGGCTGGACGCCCGTCATGTTCGCCATCGCCGATCGCGACTCCTACTCCCTGCGTCGTCTCCTCCGCGCAGGCGCCGATCTCTCCCCGAAGAACGCCGCGGGCCAGAGCGCCGCGGATATCGCCCTCTCCCTCCCTGACGACGCGTCGAAGCCGCTCATTCTCGAGACGCTCGGCATCGAAGCCCCCGCACCCGCGACCGAGCCCGCGCTCCCCGGCCCGGCGCCCCAGCCGATCGGCTCCTGAGTCTTCCGCACGCCGCCGCGGCTACCCTGCGGCGTGCGCGCCTCGCTCTTCACCGACGACGCCCCCCCCTACACGCGCTTTGCGCGCGTCGCCATCGAGCGCAGCCATGATCACCCGGACGGCCTGACCTACGGCCTGCCCGCGGCGCTCGCGGATATCCGCACCGGCGAACGCGTCGAAGTCCCGCTCGGCGTGACGAACAAGCCCGTCGGCGCCTGCGTCATCGAGATCTCCGACAACCCCGCGGGCGCCCCCATCGACCGGATCAAGCCGCTCCTGCGACGCACCGGCGTCGGCATCCCGCCCTCCCTCGTAGCCCTCGGCGTCTGGATGGCCCGCTACTACTGCTGCCCGCTCGGCATGGTGTTCGCATCGCTCGTCCCCGCAGCCGTGAAGCAGGCCGTCGGCGAGACCGAGCGCGTCGAACTCGAGCCCACCGGCGCACAGCCGGACGACACACTCCCGCCTACCGCTCGCCGCGCATGGGACTCCATCCAGGCGCTCGACCCCGCTCCGGCGTGGCCGATCGATGCTCGCTCGCTCTCCGACCTGCTCGACGAGCGCACCCTCGCGCCGGTCAACCGTCTCATCCGAGCCGGCGTGCTGCGCGAAGTCCGCACCAGGCGCGTCCGTGCCCTCTGGCAGGACGTCGCGCCCACCGAAGACCGGCGCGTCGAACTCACACCGGAGCAATCCCGAGCCGCACGCGCCATCACCGATTCGCTCGGCGCCTTCCGCTCGTTCGTGCTCCGGGGCGTCACCGGATCGGGCAAGACCGAGGTCTACCTGCAGGCGCTCGAGGCCGTGCTCGACCGGGACGAGCGGGTCATCGTGCTCGTCCCCGAGATCTCCCTCACGCCCCAGACGATGGGCCGGTTTCTTGCGCGCCTTGCATCGCGCCCCGACGCGCGCGTCGCGATCCTCCACTCAGGGCTCACCGCCGCGCAACGCAACGAGCAATGGTCGCTCGTTGCTTCAGGGCGCGCCAACGTCGTGCTCGGGGCGCGGTCCGCCGTGTTCGCGCCCTTCCCCGAGGGCCCGCGCGTCGGGCTCATCATCGTCGACGAGGAGCACGACGACGGCTACAAGCAGGACCAGACGCCGCGCTACAACGGACGGGACGTCGCGATCAAACGGGCGCAGATCGAGAACTGCCCCATCCTCCTCGGCTCAGCCACACCCTCCCTCGAATCCTGGCGCAACGCCGTGGAGGGCCGGCACACGCTCCTCGAACTGCCCGCTCGCGTCGGAGGAGCCGTCCTCCCGCGCGTCGAGATCGTCGACCTCGCCGATGAGCGCCGCGCCAGACCGTGGACCGATCGCGAAGTCCACCTCCTCGGCCCGCGTCTCGAGCACGCCATCGAGAAGACCCTCGCCTCCGGAGGACAAGCGGCACTCCTGCTCAATCGGCGCGGCTTCGGCAATTACATCTGCTGCCCGGACCACCGATGCGGCTGGGTGCTCTCGTGCGACGACTGCGACGCCACGATGGTCTATCACCGCGACCGTCTCCTCCCCGCGGGCGGCGTCGTCCGCTGCCATCACTGCCTGGCCGAGCGACTCCTCCCCCACCACTGCCCCGTCTGCAACCGGCGTGTCTCCGTCTTCGGCATGGGCACGCAGCGCGTCGAAGCCGAGCTCTCGCGCCGGTTCCCCGAACTCATCCCGGGCGAGACGCTCGTCCGCGCCGATTCCGACACGACGCGCTCGTTCAAGGACTGGAGGGACCTGCTCGACCGCTTCCGTCGCGGCGAAGCTCGCGTGCTCCTCGGCACGCAGATGATCGCCAAAGGACACGACTTCCCCAATCTCAGGCTCGTCGGCGTCGTCAACGCCGACACCGCGATCAACCTCCCCGACTTCCGCGCCGCGGAGCGCACCTTCCAGCTCGTCACGCAGGTTGCAGGCCGTGCGGGCCGCCCCGGCGCGAAGGACCCGGGCCTCGTCATCGTCCAAACCTTCACCCCCTCGGCCGCGCCCATCCAACACGCGGCCGCTCACGACTACCGCGCCTTTGCCGATGAAGAACTTGCGCACCGAAAACGCGCCGGACTCCCGCCATGCACGCGTATGGCGCGCATCGTGGTGCGCCACAAGACGTTCGCTAAGGCCGAGGAGGTCGCGGCGCGCATCCGCGACGTGCTGGAGAGCGCGCCCGACGCGGGGCCCTGCTCGCTCCGCGGCCCCATGCCCTGCCCCATCTCCCGCATCGCGGGGCAGTACAGGCTCGCGATCGAGCTCACCGCGCACACCGCGAGCGCCATTCAGGCCCGCATGACCCACGCGCGCAACCTCGCGCTCCTCAAAAGCGACGCGACCACGGCCGTGGACGTCGATCCCATCGCGCTGCTCTAGAGACTCATCGCAGAGCCGCCAGACGCTCGACCTCCGAGTCGCTCACGTTGAGCAGACCTGATCTCGGGAGTCTGCGAAGCGTCGTGCGCCAATCGCCCTTCTCATCCCGGTACGCCTCCCGCAGAATCGGCTCAGCCTCACCGGTCTTCCCCGCGTTTAGAAGCGAGACCGCCGTCCAGAACGCCATCTCCGCGTTCCCTCCCGCCATCTCTCTCGCAGCACCGTACTCCCGCAACGCGCCCGCGACGTCTCCCTTCTCGATCGCCTCATCCCCCGCGTTCATCCGCTCGTACGCTCGATGCAGCCGCAGGAGCCGATCGAGTTCGTCCACAGGCGCCGCGTGATCCTCAACGCGCAGCTCCACCACCCGATCCGCCCACGCTCTGCCGGTCGACACGCCCTTCACGACAAGAATCGCGGCCGATTGCTTGCCCCGGACATCCCCACCCGCCTTCTCGGCCGCATGCAACGCCATCACCAGACGCTCCGGCAGCGGCGTCCCTTCCGGCGCGCTCTCGAACGCGCTCCCCATAGCCTCAGGCACGCCCTTGTCCCGCATGAGGTTGGCCTGAGCCGAGTACGCCGCGCCGTCCGGCGCCACCCCCGGCTTATGCCCGGCCTCCGCGATGCACTTCGCCCCCGTGTGCACCGCGACGCGACCGTGCGCATCCACAAACGCCACCTGACGCACGTCCCGCCCCTGGTCCGCCTCGATGAGTTCTCGCAGCGCCGCGCTCGCCTCGTTCCCCTCGCGCATCAGCGCGAGCCCCCTCGGCCCGTAATCAATCCGCACCAGGCTCTGCGTCGCCACCGCCCCCGCTCCCGCCTCCGCCCAGGGCACCACCGGCCCCACGCTGAACCAGTGCGATTGCACGGCCACACCCATCTCGCCCGTCACGCCATCACGCGCGACAATCGAGTACGTCGCCACAGGCCGTGCAAAGTCCGCTCCCTGCCGGCCCGTCGCGCTCGTGCGCACGCCTGCGCAGCCGGCAAGCACAGCGCCCAACCCCGCCGCGCACGCCACACACAGCCCCGCGCCCCGGTGCGCCCGACCCTTGTTCGTGTTCATGCCCTCAGGATATCGACGGCCGGCGCCGCCCCGCTCACACCCCGTACGCGCTCATCGGCGGGCACGTGCAGACGAGGTTGCGATCTCCGTACGCGTTGTCGATGCGTCCCACGGCAGGCCAGAACTTCCGCTCGCGCACCCACTCCGCCGGGTACGCCGCACGCTCGCGCGAGTACGGGCGGTCCCACGCGTCGCGTGTGAGCGACGCTGCGGTGTGCGGGGCGCCCTTGAGCAGGTTCGACTTCTTGTCCGCCTTGCCCTGCTCGATCTCGCGGATCTCCTCACGGATGTGAACGAGCGCATCGCACAGACGATCCAACTCGCCCTTGCTCTCGCTCTCCGTCGGCTCGATCATGAGCGTGCCCGTCACCGGCCACGACATCGTCGGCGCATGGAACCCGTAGTCCATCAGGCGCTTCGCGATGTCCTCGACGCGGATGTCCGCGCTCTTCTCGAACGCGCGGCAGTCGAGAATGAACTCGTGCGCCACGCGCCCGCTCCGCCCCGTGTACACGATCGGGTAGTGCGCCGAGAGCCGCTTGGCCATGTAGTTGGCGTTCAGGATGGCCACCTGCGTCGCGCGCTTCAGGCCGTCCGGCCCCATCATCGCGATGTACATCCACGAAATCGTCAGGATCGCAGGGCTGCCGTACGGCGCCGCGGAGATCGGCCCGATCGCGTTCACCCCCGCGCTCTCCGGCTTGACCACCGGGTGCCCCGGCAGGAAGGGACGCAGCGCCTCCGTCACGCAGATCGGCCCCATGCCCGGGCCGCCCCCCCCGTGCGGGATGCAGAACGTCTTGTGCAGGTTCAGGTGACACACATCCGCGCCGATGTCCCCGGGACGGCACACACCAACCTGCGCGTTCATGTTCGCGCCGTCCATGTACACCAGCCCGCCGTGATCGTGCATCGTCTTGCAGATCGCCCGCGCATCCTCCTCGAACACGCCGTGCGTCGACGGGTACGTGAACATCAGCGCGGCCAGCCTGTCGGAATGCTCCGCGGCCCGCGCCTTGAGATCTTCCAGATCGACGTTCCCCTTCTCATCACACGCCACCGGAACCACGCGCATCCCCGCGATCACCGCAGACGCGGGGTTCGTCCCGTGCGCCGATTCCGGGATCAGGCAAACGTCCCGCTTCCCCTCCCCGCGCCGCTGGTGGTACGCCCGGATCACCATGAGCCCCGCGTACTCCCCCTGGCTGCCCGCGTTGGGCTGCAGCGAGACCGCGCTGAACCCCGTGATCTCCGCCAGCCAACGCTCGAGGTCGCGGAACAGCTCCGCATACCCCCGCCACTGCGACTCCGGCGCGAACGGGTGCATGTTCGCGATCTCGTCCCATGTCACCGGAAGCATCTCGCTCGTCGCGTTCAGCTTCATCGTGCACGAGCCCAGCGGGATCATCGAATGCGCCAGCGACAGGTCCCGCCCCTGCAGCCGGAAGATGTAGCGCAGCAGCTCCGTCTCGGAGTGGTGCGTGTTGAACACCGGGTGCGTCAGGTACCCGCTCTCGCGCGCAAACGGCGCCGCGTACCCCAGCGCCGATTCCGGCGCCAGCTTCTCCACGTCCATCACCGTCGAACGCCCGCCGTTGAAGCACGCGAGCAGCCCCGCGATGTCCTCCGCGTCCGTCGTCTCATCGACGCTCACCCCCACCGTCCCGTCCCCGTAATCCCGCAGGTTGATCCCCTGCGAGAGCGCGTTCGCGATCACCGACGCCGCACCACCCGCCGATGCCCCCAGCCGCACACGGAGCGTGTCGAAGTACGGCGCCTCTCCCAGCTTGTGCCCCTGCGCCTTGAGCCCCTCAGCGAGCGCCACCGCGCACGCGTGCACGCGCTTCGCGATCCGGCGCAACCCCTCCGGACCGTGGTACACGCCGTACATCCCCGCCATGATCGCCAGCAGCGCCTGCGCCGTGCAGATGTTGCTCGTTGCGCGCTCGCGCCGGATGTGCTGCTCGCGCGTCTGGATAGCCATCCGCAGCGCCACGTCCCCGTGCGCATCGCGCGACACCCCGATGATCCGCCCCGGCATCCGGCGCGCAAACTCGTTCTTCGCAGAGATGAACCCCGCGTGCGGCCCCCCGAACCCCATCGGCACGCCCAAGCGCTGCGCGCTCCCCACCGCAATGTCCGCCCCGAACTCGCCCGGGGGCGTCAGCAGGCACAGCGCGAGCAGGTCCGTCGCCACCACCACCAGCGCCCCCGCCTTGTGCGCACGCGCCACGAACTCCCGGTAATCCACCACCACCCCGTCCGTCGTGGGGTACTGCACCAGCGCGCCGCACACGTCCTCCCCGAACGTCGCGCCCCCCGCGCTCCCCACCTGCACCGTCACGCCGAGCGACTCCGCGCGCGTCTGCACCACCGCAATCGTCTGCGGATGGCAATCCTCCGCCACGAAGAACGTCTTCCGCGCCCCCTCCACGCCCCCCGCCTGCGCAAAGCACATCGCCATCGCTTCCGCGGCCGCCGTCCCCTCATCCAGCAACGAAGCCCCAGCCAGCGGCAGCCCCGTCAGGTCCGACACCATCGTCTGGAAATTCAGCAAGGCCTCGAGCCGGCCCTGGGAGATCTCAGCCTGGTACGGCGTGTACTGCGTGTACCAACCCGGGTTCTCCAGGATGTTCCGCTGGATCACCGGGGGCGTCACCGTCCCGTAGTACCCCATCCCCAGGAAGCTCTTGAACACCTTGTTCTTCTTCGCAACCCCGCGCAGCGCCTCCAGCGCCTCGAACTCCGCCAGAGCAGGCGGCAGATCCAGATCCGTCCCCAGCCGGATCGACGCCGGAACCGTCTGCTCGATCAGCTCCTCGAGCGAGCTCGCCCCCACCGTCTCCAGCATCTCCCGGATCTCGCGCTCATCAGGCCCGATGTGCCGCTGCGCGAACACGTCCGTCCGACCGAACACCGACGACTCGCGACGGCTCTTCGCTTCCGCAATCCGATCCTGCATCACAGCGGGCCCCATGTGCAAACACTCCACACCGGCTCGCAACCACGCGCCGGCACGAACACCATCCTCCGACGCCGCACGCGTCCGGAGACGCCCTGCAACCCGCACGGACCCGCGCCCGCGCGCCGAGGACAAAAAAGCAAGAACCCAAGTCTAGGTGCCGCCTTCCTCACCCCGCAACGCCGCAACCATCTTCTCCCCACCGACTATGCTCCTGTTCGGTCCTCGACCGACCAGCCCGCCACGCAGGAGCCTCCCATGCACACCCGTCTCATCGCTGCCTCCCTCCTCGCCACCTCCTCCCTCCTCCTCGTCGCCTGCTCCCAACCCGCCTCCTCCACCTCCTCCCGCGGCGGGATGCTCCACACCGACGCAACCTCCACCCGCGTCTCCAAGCCCGCCCCCGGCGCCGACCTCTTCGACGCCACCAACCCCGACACCCGCCTCTACGCCTCCCACCTCGCCACCCTCAGCAACTATTTCTTCGAGGGCCGCGCTCCCGGCGTCCGCGGCAACGAGCTCGCCCAGGACTACATCCAGTTCTACTTCGAGCGCGCCGGCCTCCAGCCCGCCTTCGGCGATTCCGCCTCCAACGCCTCCTTCCGCCAGCCCTTCACCGTCTCAGGCGACGTCAAAGTCACCGCACAGGAAGCCTCTTGGAAGACCGACACCGCCACCTCCACACTCACCCCCGATGACGACTTCTCCGTCCTCGGCGTCACCGGCAACAAAACCGTCTCCGGCCCCCTCGTCTTCGTCGGCTACTCCATCCCCGACGGCCCCGACGGCTACTCCTCCTACACCCCCCACGATGACCTCGCAGGCAAAATCGCCGTCCTCTTCCGCTTCGAGCCCATGACCGCCGAGGGCAAGTCCCGCTGGCAGGACGTCTCCGGCTGGACACACAACGCCGCACTCCTCCCCAAGATCCGCGCCGCCGAAGAGCGCGGCGCCGCGGGCGTCATCCTCATCTCACCCCCGGGCGCCGATGACCCGCGCGCCGGAAAACTCCAGACCACCTCCGAAACACGCTTCGGCCGCCCCATCTCCATCCCCGCGATCATGCTCTCCGACGACGCGGCCTCCAAGCTCCTCGCAGCAGCCGACACCGACCACCGCTCCATCCAACAACTCCGCGCTCTGGCCGACGCCGATGGCCCCCACGCCCCCATCGACCTCCCCAACGCCACCATCACCATCAACGCCGGCATCGAAACCCTCCAGATCCCCACCGCCAACGTCGCCGGCGTCATCCGCGGCAAAGGCTCGCTCGCCGATCAGTACGTCGTCATCGGCGCACACTACGACCACCTCGGCTACGGGCACTTCGGCTCGCGCGGCGGCCCCGAAGCCGACGGCCACATCCACCCCGGCGCCGACGACAACGCCTCCGGCACAGCCGGCATCCTCTTCCTCGCCGACCGCCTCTCCAACCACTACGCCAAACTCCCCACAGACGCCAACGCCCGCTCCATCATGCTCATCGGCTTCTCCGCCGAAGAGTCCGGCCTCAACGGCTCGCGCAAGTTCGTCGAAACACCCCCCATCGCCACCTCTCAGATCTACGCCATGATCAACATGGACATGATCGGGCGCCTCCGCGACAAGCTCGAAGTCGGCGGGGTGGGCACCGCGGCCGATCTCGAAGCCATCCTCCAGCCCCACGTCACCCGCGCCGGCATCACCGTCCAGACCTCCAAGTCAGGCCAGGGCCCCTCCGACCACGCCTCCTTCTACAGCGCCGACATCCCCGTCCTCTTCTTCTTCACCGGTCTGCACGAGCAGTACCACATGCCCACCGACACCTTCGACACCATCAACTACACCGGCGGCGCACGCATCGCCAACCTCGTCGGCGACGTCGCCCTCACCCTCGCCTCCCGCGCCGAAGCCCTCCCCTTCACCTCCACAGGCACCCGTCAGATGGGCTCCCTCCGAGGCTCGCGCGTCCGCCTGGGCATCGCCCCGGGCGCCTACGGCGACGACAAGACCGGCGTCCTCGTCGGTGAGGTCTACCCCGAGACATCCGCCGCCAAAGCGGGCATCCAGAAGGGCGACCGCATCATCCGCTGGGCCGGTGAAGAGCTCGTCGACGTCCAGGACATGACCAACCGCCTCTCCAACCACAAGCCCGGCGACATCGTCGACATGGTCGTCGTCCGAGACGGCAAGGAAATCCCCGTACGCGTCACCATGCTCGCCCGACAGTCGCGCAACCAGTGACGCCCCGGCGCCATCGCCCCCCCACCGCTACCTTGCACACGCCATGACCCGCATCGCCTTCTCCACCG
Organism: Phycisphaerales bacterium; assembly: GCA_050174775.1. Lineage (GTDB taxonomy): Bacteria > Planctomycetota > Phycisphaerae > Phycisphaerales > UBA1924 > CAYPGJ01. The sequence goes on along the minus strand of JBFXJP010000001.1, from coordinate 35,326 downwards.
TCGCCTGCCCCGACATCACCCTCGAGCGCGTCGCGCGCGACGCCGCGGCCTTCGGCTTCCAGGGTGTCGAACTCCGAACCCTCGGGCCCGCCGGCGCAGAGTTCGCCAACGACCCCGCGCTCACCAGCCCCGAAAAACTCCATCGACTCTTCCACGACGCCGGCGTCACACCCCTCGGCCTCGCCTCCGGCGCCTCCTTCTGCGCGCCTGTTCTCCCCCCCGTCCTCGGCTACGTCATCGGCGAGTACCACAAGCCCGTCGCATACGCCAAGTCCGTCATCGACCTCGCAGCCCGCCTCGCCCTCCCCTACGTCCGCGTCTTCGCCTTCGAGCCCCCCGAGCAGTCCGCACGAGGTCGCCGTCAGGCACGCCGACGCATCGTCGACCGTCTCCGCCTCGCCGCCGACGCCGCACACAACACCGGCGTCCGTCTCCTCCTCGAGAACGGCGGCGCCTTCCCCACCGCGCGCGACATCGCCTCCATCATCGACGACGTCGCCTCCAACGACCTCGCGGCCTGCTACTCCATCCTCCCCGCAACCCAGGCCGGCGAAGACCCCGCCGAAGCCGTCTCCATCCTGGGTTACAAACTCCAGACCGCGCGCATCAAGGACATCAAGGACAACACACCCTGCCCGCTGGGTGAGGGCTCCCTCCCCTGCCGCGCCTTCGTCGAAGCCGTGCGCTCCGCCCCGGATTGCCGCTGGCTCATCGTCGAGTGGGACCGCGCTTGGCTCCCCAACCTCGCCTCACACGCCGACGTCCTCCCCCACGCGGCCAAACGCTGCACCGAGTGGCTCACCGGCAACCAGGCCAACCTCCGCATCGCGACCGCCGCTCGCTGACCCTCGTCCCTCGAGCACAACCTCGTAGCATCCCCGCGTGAACGCCCACGCGCCCACGCCCAGCGAGCCCATCCTCGATCGCTGCCGATCCCTCGCCTTCGCTCTCGCAGGCGTCTGCCCCGCTACGCCAACCTCATACGAAGCGCACATCCGCAAGTGGCTCGCCGATGGCAAGCACGCCGAGATGTCCTACCTCGAGCGCAACCTCGACCTCCGCCTCGATCCCGCAAAACTCCTCCCCGGCGCCCGCTCCCTCATCCTCCTCGCCGATCAATACGCCACCCGCAACGACTCACCCCAGCCGACCATCCCGCACTCCGGAAAAATCGCCCGCTACGCCCAGGGCGACGACTACCACACCGTCATCAAGAAGCGACTCCACACCCTCTGCGACCAACTACGCACCGAGTACCCCGACCACCAGTTCCGCGCCTGTGTCGACACCGCCCCCATCCTCGAACGCGAGCACGCCGCGCGCGCAGGCCTGGGCTGGATCGGCAAGCACACCCTCCTCATCCACCCCCGCCTCGGCTCCTACCTCTTCCTCTCCGCCATCGTCACCACACTCGACCTCGCGCCCCCGCGCACGCAAACCACCATCCCCGATCACTGCGGCACATGCACGCGCTGCATCGACGCCTGCCCGACCAACGCCATCACCCCCCACGCCGTCGACGCCTCCCGCTGCATCTCCTACCTCACCATCGAGCACCGCTCGCCCATCGACCCCGCCCTGAAGCCCGCCATCGGCGACTGGCTCTTCGGCTGCGATGTCTGCCAGGAAGTCTGCCCGCACAACTCCCCGCGCGATGGCGACGCCGACGTCGGAGCCCGCAATCCCGCCTACACGCCACGCACCACATCCCTCCCCGTCCTCGACGTCATGCGATGGACCGACGACAACCGCGCCGCGGCCACGCGCCGCTCCGCGCTCAAACGCGCCAAACTCGAGATGTTCCACCGCAACGCAAAGATCGTCGCCGACAATCTCAACGCGCGGTCCTCTCAGCCCTGATCACAGCCCCCGCGCCCGCGCGAACAGCTCATCCACGGCAGGCCAGTTGATCAGGTTCATCCACGCCTTCACGTAGTCCCCACGCCTGTTCTGATACTTCAGGTAGTACGCGTGCTCCCACACGTCCACACCCACGAGCGGCGTCACGCCGGCAACCCATCCATCCTGCTGCTTCTCCATCTGCAGCACCACCAGACGCTCCGACATCCCCTCCCAACCGATCCACGCCCAACCGCTCCCCTCCACCCCGTTCGCCGCAACCTCCAACTGCCGCAGCATCGCATCGAACGAGCCGAAACTCCGCTCCGCGGCCTCCATCATCCCGAGGCTCGGATTCCTCGGCGCCTCCATCGACGGCGGAACCATCGTCAGCCAGAACAACGTGTGATTCACGTGCCCGCCCCCATGAAACGCCAGCTCGCGCTGCCAGTGCTTGATCAGCCCGGCGTCACCCTCCCCCGTCCGGATCTTCTCCAGCTCCTTGATCGCCCGGTTCAGCCCGTTCACGTACCCCTGATGATGCTTGCTGTGATGGATCTCCATCGTCTTCGCGTCGATGTGCGGCTCCATCGCGTCGTAGGCGTACTTCAGCCTCGGCAGCGTGTACTCCCCCTTCTCCGCATCCCATCCAAGCTGCTCCGGACTGGGCCACGCCTTCCGTGCAGCGCCCGTCTGCGCCATCCCGGCCCCGGAGAGCGCCGCTCCAAGTGCGCCCATCGCGCCCAACGCAATCACGTCCCGACGTGCGATGCCGTTCATTCCCGTGCTCATCTCGTGCATGGTCGCCTCCTCACAAGGTGACAGTGTGTCCACGCCCGCCACAGCGTAGCCGCACACTAGTCCTGCCGCCCCTCGATCGCGCCGAGCAGACACGCGCCCGCGAGAACCATCAGGTCGTCCAGCTCCGCGTCATCCTCATGCACCGCAACGCCGAGCCGATAGATGAACGGGTTGAAGTGCGTGCGATACGTCACAAGGTGCCGCCCGTCCGCGCTCCGCATGTCGAACTTCTCCGGCATGAACAGCGAAAACCCGTCGTGAAGGCGCCGCAGGAACGCCAGCCACCCCGAATCCTCCGTGATCTCCGCTATCTGCCGCCCCTCCCCATCGAGCACGATCCAAGCGTCACGCAGCAGGCTCTTCATCCCCTGCCGACGGAACTCCCCGATCTTCTCCCCCGTGGGCAGCGTCACGTGGTACGACGCGCTGAAGTCGATCACCTGCGTCGTCCCGATACGCAGCAACTCCTCCGTGCACGCCTCCGTCGTGAAGATCCGCACGTCCTCTCGCAGCCGGAACGCCTTCTGCTTGCAATACCCCACGATCCCGCCGCTCGAATTCAGGATGTAGAACCCCGCGCCGAACAGCTTGAACACCTTCCGCCGCAGCGTGTACCGCTCCACCGCGCTCTCGCTCATCCGCCGGACCCTCCTTCTCGGCCCGGCAATCTAGCGTGTCCCTACCGCCGCAGCCGATCCACCTCCCGACGCAGGCTCATCACCTCGCGAGACAACGAATCCACCTCTCTCCGCAGATCCGTCGACAACCGCTCCACGTCCCGACGCGTGTCCTCCATCGCGCGACGCAACTCATCCACGGCCGGCTCCGCCCGCCCCGAGAACGTGAACTTCCCCTCCAGACGCTCGAGCCGCTCGTTCACGCGATCCACCTGCTCCATCACGCGGCGCAGCTCCCCCTCATCAAACCCCCGTCCCCCAACGTCCCCTCCGCGCCACTCACCCCCGCGCCCCTCCTCGCGACGCGCCTCCCGCCAGAACCGCGCCTCCTTCAACGCCGCCCCCACCCGCTCATCCCCCGTGGCCACGTACACCGGCGCCAGCATCTCCACCACCGCGCCATGCTGCCCCGCCTCGCGCAGCCGCGCCGCGCGCTTCAGCGCCGCCTCCACCCCAGGCCCCCGCACCGTCTCCAGAGCCTCCCGCAGCTCGATGTCGTCCGGCAACACATCCATCACGCTGTCGATCACCAGCAACGCGTGCATCGGATCCCCGCTCTGCACCGCCAACAGCGCCTGCTCCCGCATGTCCGCGCGGATCTCCTCAGCCCGCAGCATCGCGTCGTCCAGACTCACCGGCGGCTCCGGGTGCTCCTGACGCTGCCGCGCCTCGGCCAGATCCCGCGCCTGATCCCTCCCCTCCTGCCCCCACACCTGCCCACCCAGCACCGCCGCGCCCAACACGCCCGCCGTCATCCATCCGCGCATGTGCATCCTCCTCATTCCGTCCCCCACACACGCACCATGCTACGCGCGCACACAAACCGCGCTCACGCCGATGCGTGAATTCCCCCTCATCTCACCCTGCATCCAATCCCGCGCGTTCAGCTCACCCCGACCGTCAATCCCACCGGCTGCGGCCGCACCTCGTGCGTCGGCTGGATCGCGATCTTCAGCGGCGCCCGCTTCCCGTTGATCGTCGGCGGGATGTTGTCCTCATCCACGATCCGCTGAATCGCCATCACCCCCTCGATCAGCATCTCAGGCCGCGGCGGGCACCCGGGCACGTACACGTCCACCGGGATGAACTGATCCACCCCCTGCACCACGGCATACGTGTCGAACACCCCGCCCGTCGACGCGCACGCCCCCATCGAGATCACCCACTTCGGCTCCGTCATCTGCTGATAAATCCGCTGCAGCACCGGCATCGTCTTGATCGACACCCGCCCCGCCACGATCAACAGATCGCTCTGCCTCGGGCTGAACCGCATCACCTCCGCCCCGAACCGCGCAAGGTCATACCGGCTCGACGCCGTCGCCATCAGCTCGATCCCGCAGCACGCCGTCGCAAACGGCATCGGCCACAGCGACGACCGCCGCGCCCAGTTGATCACCCGCTGCAGCTTCGTCGTCAGAAACCCGTCAACCGGCAGTGCGCTCTCGATGCCCATCCGTGCCTCCGTCTACTCTTCGTCCCCATCCTACCCGCGGATCACCTTCCCCGACGACTTCGCGATCTCCTCGCCCGCGGCCCCCTCCCCGAACCTCTTCCGCAGCATCGCCAGCAATGTCCCCCCCTCCAGATACGCCTCCGGCGGCCTGTAATACACCTCCGCCTCCAACTGCACCGCCGCCCCCGCCTTCCCCTTCCCCCCCACTGCGCCCTTTGCGCTCCCCAACCCCCCCGGCGGCGCCGTCACCACGCGCAGCGTCCCCCGCGCCCCCTTCATCACCCCCTCCAGCGCCCCCGCATCCTCACACCGGAAAATCACGTCCTTCTCGTGCACCACGATCGACGACACACCCACCCCGTGCGCACCGATCCGCACCTCCGCGATATCCAGCAACCGTCTCGCCTGCTGCGGCGCCTCCCCGTACGCCTCCTGCAAATCCTTCTCCACCTTCCGCAACTCCTCCCGCGTCCGCGCCCGCGCAATCCGCCGATACGCCTCCATCCTCCTCGAATCGCTCGGGATGTACGCCTTCGGAATCGACCCCGTCACCCCGATCTCCACCGTCGTCTCGCTCGCATCCTCCACCCGCTCATTCCTCAACTCCCGCACCGCGCGCTCCAGCAACCGGCAGTACATGTCGTACCCCACGGCCGCGATGTGCCCGCTCTGCTCCGCCCCCAGCAAATTCCCCGCCCCCCGAATCTCCAGATCCCGCATCGCGATCTTGAACCCCGCCCCCAGCATGCTGAACTCCTCGATCGCGCGCAACCGCTTCCGCGCCGTCTCAGACACCACCCGATCCCCCGGCAAGAACAAGTAGCAATACGCCCGGTGCTTATACCGCCCCACCCTCCCGCGCAACTGATGCAGATCAGCAAGCCCGTACCGATCCGCGTCCGTGATGATCATCGTGTTCGCCGTCGGAATGTCGATCCCGCTCTCGATGATCGTCGTGCTCACCAGCACGTCCGCCTCCCTCCGCACGAACTTCAGCATCACCTCCTCCAGCTCTCTCGGCTCCATCTGCCCGTGCCCCACGATCACCCGCGCCCCAGGCGCCAACCTCCGCACCTCATCCGCCACCTTCTCAATGCTGTGCACGCGGTTGTGCACCACGAACACCTGCCCCTCGCGCGCCAGCTCTCGAGCAATCGCGTTCGCCATCCGCTTCTCGTTGTACGGAATCACCTCCGTCACGATCGCCCTTCGATCCACCGGCGCCGTCGTCAGCGATGAAATATCCCGGATCCCCAGCATCGCCATGTGCAGCGTCCGCGGGATCGGCGTCGCGCTCAGCGTCAGCACATCCACCGTCATGCGGAGCGATAACAACGCCTGCTTGTGCTCCACCCCGAACCGCTGCTCCTCATCGATCACCACCAGCCCAAGGTCCGCAAACTTCACATCCTTACTAAGGAGCCGGTGCGTCCCGATCAGGATGTCCACCTGCCCCTTTCGCGTCGCCGCTAAAACCTCGTTCTGCTCCTTCGCGCTCTTGAACCGCGACACCGACTCCACCCGGAACGGGAACCCCGCCAACCTCGACCTGAACGTCCGCTCGTGCTGCACCACCAGCACCGTCGTCGGCGCCAGCACCGCCACCTGCTTCCCGAACTCCGCGCACTTGAACGCCGCGCGAATCGCCAGCTCCGTCTTCCCGAACCCCACGTCGCCGCACAACAACCGGTCCATCGGCCGCGTCGACGTCATGTCCTTCTTGATCTCCGCCAACGACGCAAGCTGATCCTCCGTCTCCTCGAACGGAAACGCCGCCTCAAACTCCTTCTGCCACGCCGTGTCCCCCGGATACCGCACCCCCGGCATCGCGGCCCTTGCCGCCTGCACCCGCAACATCTCCCCCGCCAGATCCTTCACCGCCTCCCCCGTCTGCTCCTTCTGCTGCTTCCACCGCTTCCCCCCGAGCGTCGACAGCTTCGGCTTCCCCTTGAACCCGCCCACATACCGCTGCACCTGCTCGATCTGCGTCGCCGGCACATGCAGCCGCGCCCGCCCCGCAAATTCCAGCGTCAGATACTCCTCAACGCCCCCCTCCTTCCGCCGCGCCTCCTCCTCCGCATCCGTCTCCCCAGCCTTCTTCACAGCCCTCGGCCGCATCGTCTTCAAACCCGCAAACCGCGCAATCCCATGCTCGGCATGCACCACATAGTCCCCCTCCTGCAAATCAAAGAACGCGTCCGTCGCTCTCCCCCCCCGCAACCGCCGCACGCGCCGACGCGTCTCATACCGATGCACGATCTCGTGATACGGAACGAGCGCAATGCTGCCCTTCCCTTCGTCATCTCCTCCCCAGACAAATCCCCGATGCAAGTACCCCACGCGCCGCTCAACGCGCGTCGCATCCTCTCCCCCGAACTCCGCCATCAACTCCTCAAACCGCTGCGCCTCCCCCTCCCGCTCGCAGAACACCACCACCTTCCCGCACCGCGCCAGCGCGCACACCTCCGCCACTGCTTCCGCGGCCCCTTTCGCAAACTCCATCAACCCCCCCACCGGCGCCTCCAACACCCGCTGCACCGCCGCCCCCTGCGAAAACTGATTCACCTCCACGAACGCCGCGAACCTGTCCTGCAACCCCTTCAACACCGCCGGCGGCCCGTAAATCCCCCGCGCATCCACCACCCGCTCGAAATACCCGCGCCCCTGCTCCACCACCTCCATCAACTCGTGCGTCGTCACCAGCGCCTCGCCGCTCAAACACTCCCAGAAACCCTCCCCCTCCTTCACCACATCCTCAACTTCGGCCCCCACCACCTCCACACCATCCAACCGCTTCCCCGACCCCATCGACTCCAGATCAAACTCGCTGATGCTCTCCACCTCGTCCCCGAAGAAATCCAGCCGCACCGGCAACGACCCCGTCGCGCCCGCCGAACTCGCGCCGCACGCGAACACGTCCAAGATTCCCCCGCGCACGGCGTACTGCCCCGCCTCCTCCACAGCCTCCACCCGCTCATACCCGGCCGTGTCCAACCAGCGCACCACCTCATCCAACCCCTTCCGCTCCCCGCGCGCGAGGTGCAGCACCTTCTTCGAAATCTCCCCCTCACCCGGCACGCCCTGCATCAACGCCTGGATCGGCGCCACCACCACCGTCCCTTCCCTGATCTCACCTCTCCGCGACGCACGCACCACCCGCGCCCGCTCCGCAAACAACTCCACGCTCGCATGCGTCTCACCCGGCAGCGACTCCATCGCTGGGAACTTCACCGCGCTCCCCTCCCCGAAGAGCGAGTTCAGCTCGTCCGCCGTGTCGTCCGCCTCATCCAGATGCGCAACGACGTGCAGCACGATCCGCCCCGTCGCACGCGCCAATGCATACGCCGTGATCGACGCCGACGATCCCCACGACCCGACCACCGCAACGCGCTTCACCCCCTCCCCCACCGCGCGCACCACCTCCCCGATCACCCCGTCCTCCAGCACCGCGCGCAGCGCCCCCTCAGCCGCGCCCCCCGCTTCACCCTGTCCCGTGTTCCGCTCGTCTGCGCGCATAAACCTCCCCGCCAACCCGTGCTCGAGCGCACGCGCGGCGGGCTCTCCTTTCGTCTCGCCCGCCAGTGTACGCAACGCCAAAACACCCCGAATCCCCCCGCCGTTTCCCGCGTACAAATCCCCGGAGAAAGGAGAACCGACATGAATCGCATTTCATCCGCGCTCGTCCTCTCCGCAGGACTCGCACTCACCACCCTCCCCCTCGCAGGCTGCCTCGCAGTTGCCGCCGCGGCCGGCGCGGGAGTCGGCGTCGCCTACGTCAACGGCGCCGTCGAAACCACGCTCGACGCCAACCTCGAACGCGCCTCCAAAGCCACCGAACGCGCCCTCGACGACCTCAAGATCACACTCATCTCCGGACAGGAATCCGGCGTCGACGCCCACTACAAGGCCCGCACCGCCGACGACACCTCCGTCACCATCAAGCTCCAGGCCGAGACCGACAAGACCTCCTCCATCTCCATCCGCGTCGGAACCTTCGGCGACAAAAACCTCAGCCTCCAGATCCTCGACAAGATCAAGAGCAAGCTCTGAGCTTCAGCCACCTCTCCCATCCGCCGCGCGTCCCCGCGCAGCGACGATGACCGCGGCCACCTCTCCCGATCGCGGCTCTGCGCGAGCGGGAGAGGGCAGGGAGAGGGCTACCGCATCGCTTCCCCAACTACATCGCCTCGTGCCGAGGCCAACCCGTGCGCGTTCCCAACCGTCGGATGCCGGCCTTGCTGCCATTTTCTTCGTCCTTCCGAGCTGCGAGCGGAAGCTCGCAGAGAAACGCGCCCCCCACCCGCTGTTGCGTCGCCGTGGCAGCGGCCCCGTGCCACCGATTTGCAGAGCAAATCGGTGCTCCTCCTCATCCCGACCTCACCCCCTCAAAAATCCCTTCTTGAAAAAATCCGCGCCGACAGCCCCACGATCAACGCCTCGAACAGCAGCGACGTCCCGATGATCCACCACGCGCTCCGGTCCCGCCGCAAACGCTCCACCGTCTCCTGCGCGGCCCGTTGATCCCGCATCGCCGAAGCGAGGTCCTCATCCCCCTCCGCGGGCACGTACCGCGCAATGTCCTCATCCTCGCGCTGCGCCATCGCCGCGATCTCCGACATCGAAATCAGCTCGCGCTGCAGGATCCCCATCGTCTCCGTTGTCTTGGGCAACACCGTCTTCACCGCAAGCGTCCCGCGATGCCATTTCTTCCGGGACGCGAACGTCTCACGCGCCTGCTCCAGCCGCGTCCGCACGCGCTCTAGGTCCGCGCGCTCCTCCCCCTCCGTGCGCGCAGGCCGGAACGCGTCCGCCAGCGTCCCCAGGACGCCCCGCCCGTTCCGCCGACCCGCGCGCACCGTCACCTCCACCCCGTCCGGACCGCGCTCCACCAATGTCGGCGACGCGCTCTCCTCCTGAGCCCCCTCAGCCGGCGTCTCCGCCTTCGTCGGCGCCGCCTCCCGCAACTCCCCCGACTCCCACATCTTCAGCCGTTCCTCACGCCCGCGGATGTCCGCCTCCAGCGCAGTCACCCGCAGCTCCGCAGACGTCCGACCCGTCAGGAAGATCGTCTCCACCGTCCCCACCCCGAACACGAGACCCCAGAACCCGATCGACGCCAGCAACGCCGTCATCGTCGACCGCGTCAGCAATCCCACCAGCGCGCACACGCTGTAGATGTACGAGAAGAAGCACACCACCAGCGGAACCGCCAGAAACACCTTCCACTCCCACGACTCCCCGCGCAGCCCGATCACCAGGAACGACGCCACCGAGAACACCACCACCTGCAGACCAGCGAACAGCAACGCCGACAGATACTTCGTCACGAACAGCCGCGCGCGAGAGATCGGCTTGCTCAACACCACGTCGATCGCCCCGGCCTGCAGCATGTCCGGGATCACGCCCGCCGTCGAAACAAGCGCCAAAATCGTCGCCGCCCACGCCAGCCAGATCGGCACGCCGATCGACGCGAACAGGAACTTGTAGAACGTGTCCCTGGGCACGTGCGCCGTCGTCACGATGTCCGGCAGCACCACGTACCCAAGGCACGTGATCCCCTTCTCGTTGATCCCCAGCATGCCCAGCGCCGCAACCACAAGCCCCGAGATCGCCAGCACGATCCAGAACAACTTCCGCGCGTTCAACTCGCGGTACGCCTCGAGGAAAATCGCCCACGTCTGACGAGCAATCACGCCGTCACCCCCTTCCGGCCGCCGCGACGCCCGGCCGCCCCGGGGTCCGCCGTCGCCCCCGTCGTGGGGTCGCTCACCGCAGCAATGAACAAGTCCTCCAGCGACGGCCGATGCGCCCGCACGCTCCGGATCACGACGCCACTCGCGCGGAGCGCGTCGATCACCGGCTGCACCGTCTCCGCAACGTCCGTCTCCACACGCACCATCCGCCCCTCCACGCGCAGCGGCGCCTCGCACCGAAGCGACGACGCATCAACCTCCCCGCTCCCGCACTCGATCTCATACCGACGCTGCCCCGCCGTCAGCTCGTCCAGCGTCCCCTCCATCGACATCTTCCCCTGCACGAGAATCGACACCCGATCGCACACCATCTCGGCCTCGCTCAGCAGGTGACTGTTGAGCAGCACCGTCGTCCCGCGCCGCTTCATCTCCACCAGCACGTCCCGGATCTCCTTCCGACCCACCGGATCAACCCCGTCCGTCGGCTCATCCAGCATCACGATCGCCGGATCATTGATGAGCGCCTGCGCCAGCCCGATCCGCTGACGCATCCCCTTGCTGTACCGCGCGATCTTCACACCCTCCCACTTCCGCATCCGCACCAGCTCCAGCAGCTCCCCCGCGCGCCGCTTCCGCTCACCCCGAGACACCCCCGTCATCGCACCCGCCCACTCGAGCGCCTGCCGCCCCGTCAGGTGCGCCGGGAACTTCGGGTTCTCCGGCAGATACCCGACCTTGGCGAGCGTCGACGGCCGACCCACCGGGTCGCCCAGCAGCGTCCCCGTGCAACTCGTCGGCCGAACCAGCGTCATCAGGATCTTCACGAGCGTGCTCTTCCCGGCGCCGTTCGGCCCGAGCAGCCCGTACACCTCCCCCCGACCCACGCGCATATCCACGCCCCTGAGCGCATGAATCCGTCCCCGGTACACCTTCTCCACGCCCCGCACGTCGATCGCATATGTCGTCACTGGTGCGCACCGCCTCCGTCACTACAGCCTCTCGGCCAACTTATTGCACTTCGCGCGCCGTCGATTACACGCTCCCGGTTCCACGTGGAACAAGCCAGGGCAAACCGCCCGCCGAGACGTCAGAATGAGGCCAAGGAGCCATCGTGTACCCCACCCTACAGGATTTGCTGACCGCCCTCGACGCCGCAGGCGAACTCCGCCGCGTCTCCACCCCCGTCTCCCCCATCCTCGAAATCTCCGAGATCACCGACCGCGTCAGCAAGTCCCCATCTCCCAACCCGGCAAGCACTTACGCCCAGCGCACCGACCCGCGCTTCCACCACCTGGGCGGCCACGCCCTCCTCTTCGAGAACGTCCGGCACTCCGACTTCCCCGTCGCGATCAACACCTTCGGCTCCTACCGCCGCACCGAAATGGCCCTCGGCTGCCCCTCAGGAAAGGGCTTTGATCACTGGGCCGAGCGTCTCCGCGCACTGGTGGAGCCGGTCCCTCCGTCCGGAATCCGGGAGGCGATCGAGAAGATCAGGCAGTTCGCGCCGGTGCTGAAAATGCCGCCCAAGCCGGTGAAAACGGGCATCTGCCAGGAGCTGGTGTGGACGGGGAAGGACGCGGACGTCACGCGCCTGCCGCTGTTGCGCTGCTGGCCGCAGGACGGGGACCTGCGGGCGGTGGGCTGGCCGAGCGACATCAACCGGGGGATCGAGGGCATCGACCTCGATGGCGATCCCGCGTGGCGGGGCCGGTACATCACGTTTGCCGGGATTCACACGATCCATGCGGACGACGCGGGGGCGGAGCGGCCCCGGTCTCGGAACATCGGGATGTACCGGGTGCAGGCGATGGGGCGGAAGCGGCTCGCGATGCACTGGCACATGCACCATGACGGGGCGCGGCACTGGAGGTCGTGGAAGAAGCGGGGCGAACGGATGCCGGTGGCGATCGTGTTCGGTGGGGAGAGCGTGCTGCCGTACGCCGCGACGGCGCCGATGCCCCCCGGGTTGAGCGAGATCCTGCTTGCAGGCTTGCTGAACGGGCGCGGGATCCCGCTGTGTCCGTGCAAGACGGTTCCGCTGCGCGTGCCGGCCCATGCCGAGATCGTGATCGAGGGGTGGGTGAGTCACGAAGCGCACGGGGTGAACTTCGATCCGCACAGCGGGGAGCCGCTGGGTCCGGGCGCGGTGGCCGAGGGGCCGTTCGGCGATCACACCGGGTTCTACTCGCTCCCGGACCGGTACCCGATCGTGGAGGTGACGGCGATCACGATGCGTCGGAACGCGGTGTTCCCGGCAACCATCGTGGGGTTGCCGCCGCAGGAGGACTACTACCTCGGCAAAGCCACGGAGCGCCTGTTCCTGCCGCTGTTGCAGACGCTGATCCCGGACATCGAGGATTACGACCTGCCGATGTTCGGCGCGTTTCACAACTGCGCGTTCTTGAAGATCAGGAAGGAGTACCCGCTGCAGGGGCGGCGCGTGATGCACAGCGTGTGGGGGGCGGGGCAGATGGCATGGACGAAGCACATCGTGGTCGTGGATGAGCACGTGGACGTGCATGATCACGCCTCGGTGCTGCGCGCGATGGGCGCCCGGTGCGACCCGGTGCGAGACGTGGAGCGCGTGACGGGCCCGCTGGACATCCTCGATCACGCTGCGCCGATGCTGGGCATGGGCACGAAGATGGGGTTCGACGCCACGGAGAAGACAGCGGATGAGAAGGCGTTGCCCCCCGGGAAGCGTGATAAGACGCGTGAGGGCAATGACGTTCTGGCGCGGGCGAGAGGAGTTCCGGGCGTGCTCGGCGCATCGATGCCAGCGCCGCTGGGTGGCGCGTGGTTGTTCGTTCGCGCGGAGGAAGGGCGAGGCCGGGAGGTGATCGGTGCGCTCGATGGCGCTGGGGCCCTCGCGCGGTGGACGGTGGTGGTGTCGGGTGAGGTGGATGTTGAGGACTGGGACGCGTGCCTGTTCCGGTGGTGCGCGAATAGCGATCCCGGGCGGGACAGGCACGTGTCGAAGGATGGATCGTGCGTGGCGTTCGACGCGACGTCGAAGCGGCCTGCCAAGGCGAGCGAGTCGACGCACAGATATCCGGTGCGGCCGTACCCGGAGATTCTGAAGATGGACAACGAGACGGAATCGCTGGTGACGAGACGGTGGGAGGAGTACGGCATCGAGTGATTCTTCAAATGTGGCCAAGCGAAGCTTGGCCATGCCACACTGGTGAGGCGATGCAGCAACGCGCCGATTTGCTCCGCAGATCGGTGGCACGGCTGCGTGGTCAGACGTTGGCGGGCCAGAACTGGAGATGGGGTTGGACGGTGGCGTGGAGGATGGCGCCTTGGGCAGAGGTGGCGAGTCGGGTTCCGGGCTCGGCGTGTTTGGTGCGGAGTTGCGCGAAGGCGATGGGGGCGTTGCCGAGCATGGGGGAGAGGCTGGAGGAGGTGACGGCGCCGATGACTTCGCCGAGCGCGTCGTTCTCGGCAAAGAGCTGCGCGGGGGCGACGGGGAGTCGGGGGTCGTGGGGCTCGTCGGGGGAGGGGACGGGGTCGATGCGGAGCGCGACGAGTTGTTGCTTGGGTTTGCCGAGGGCTTCGAGGCGCGCGACGACTTCCTGGCCCAGGTAGCAGCCTTTCTTGAAGGAGACGCGGTCGTGGAGGACACCGGTCTCGTGGGGGAGTGAGTCGGGGCCGAAGTCGATGTTGTAGAGGGGGACACCGGACTCGATGCGGGCGATGTTGACGGCGTGCCAGCCGCAGGGACGTAGGCGGACCTGCTTCGCAAGATCGGGGGAGGGCGCGGGCGAGCCGTCTTCGGCGGTCCGCATGGCGGCGGCGTCGAGGAGAGCAGACCAGAGGTCGGGCGCATCGTCGGGGGAGTCGAGGATGAGTTCGAAGGCGGAGATGTTTGCCATGTCCTGGCGGTCGACGAGGCAGGGGACGTTGTCGATCGTGCAGCGCGCGGCGTGGTTGTTGTCGGGGGAGGCGCCGGTGAGGGCGCGAAGGAGGTCGGAGGCGGTCGGGCCGAGGAGGTGGAGGATGTGGCGTCGGTCGGTGACGTCGGTGATCGTGACGTCCTCGGTGATGACGTAGGCGGAGAGTGTTTCGGCGGCGCGTTTCGCGGCGTGGGCGTCGACGGTGAGGAGGATGCGGTCATCGAGGTTGATGACGCGGAGGTCGGCGTCGATGCGGCCCTTGCGGTTGAGCCAGAAGGCGCGCGTGGCGCAGAGGGGCGCGAGCGCGCGGAGGTCCTGTGTGATCATCCGCTGGAGGAAGTCGATGCGGTCGGCGCCCGTCACTTCGAGGACGGCGCGGTGGGGAGCATCGAACAGGACGCAGGCCTTGCGGATGGCGGCGTACTCGAGCTCGATGTCGGTGAAAGCCTCGGCGAGTTCGATGTGGTCCCCTCCCGCGTCATCGAGGGCGGGGCCGTAGGGGGAGAGGGAGGCGCCGGATTGTTCGAGCAACTTGCGGAGGGGTGTGCGGCGGGCCATGATTCGCGGCTCGTGTGGTGGGGACGTTTGTGAGGGGCGGGATGATACGCGCGGGCGGCGAGCGTCACGCGCATGGAACAAGGAGCGTGGCATGGCGAGCGGTCTGAACGTTGAACTTCTGAAGCGGTTGTGCCAGACGCCGGGCGTGCCCGGGCGTGAGGACCGCGTTCGCGAGCTGATCATCAAGGAAGTGAAGGGGCTGTTCGACGAGATTCGGACGGACGCCATGGGGAATCTGCTGTGCAAGCGCAACCCGCGCAGCGGGAAGGGCAAGACGGCGGGCTCGCGTGGGGGCAAGGGCTCGGCTTCGAAGGGCGAGGCGACCCGTGTGATGCTCCCCTGCCACATGGACCAGATCGGATTCCTGGTGCGGCACGTTGATGACAAGGGGTTCGTGCGATTGAACGCCGTGGGAGGGTTCGACACGCGGACGCTGTTCGCGCGCCCGGTGACGGTGTGCACGAAGAAGGGGGACATCCCCGGCGTGATGAACCCGGGCGGGCGTCCGATTCACATCGCCACGGACGAGGACCGGAAGAAGGTTCCGGACATCAAGGAGATCGTCGTCGACATCGGGATGGACGGGAAGAAGGCGAAGGAGACGGTGGCGATCGGTGACATGGTGGTGCTGGACGCCCCGTTCACGGAGATGGGGAACAAGATCGTCAGCAAGTGCCTGGACAACCGGGTGGCGTGCTGGCTGGGGATTGAATCGGTCCGCGCGCTCGAGAAGAGCGGTGCGGCGCATTCGTGCGAGGTGCACGTGGCGTTCACGGTGCAGGAGGAGGTCGGGCTGCGCGGCGCGAAGACCGCTGCGGCGGCGATTGCGCCGCACATCGCGATCGGGCTGGACGTGTCGCTGTCGTGCGATACGCCCGGCGTGCCTGAGGATGAGATGGTGACGAAGCAGGGGGACGGTGTCGGGCTGCACGTGATGGACTCGAGCTTCATCGCGGACGCGAGCCTGATCGATGAGCTGGAGGAGGTGGCGAAGAAGAAGAAGATCCCGCATCAGCGGACGATTTTGATGCGCGGCGGGCAGGATGGGGCGGCCGGTCAGCAGACGGGGATCGGGGCGAGGGCCGCGGGTGTTGTGGTGGGAACGCGGTACATCCACTCGATCACGGAGATGCTGGACAAGCGGGACCTTGCGGCGGCGCGGGACCTGCTGGCCGCGTGGATCCCGACGGTGAAGTGAGCGTCGGGCGCGGGGGGAATTCGGAGTGATTACGACGCGGCGTTGGCGATGGCCACGCCGCGGTCGCGCGCGGCCAGCACGGCGCGGATGACGGCGTCGAGGACCTTGGAGTCCTGGAGGACGCGGACTGCGGCTTCGGTGGTGCCGCCTTTGGAGGTGACGGCGAGACGGAGGTCGAGGGGCGTCGACTCGGGCGCACGGAGGAGGAGTTCGGCGGCGCCGGAGAGAGTGTGGCGGACGATGGAGGAGGAGCACTCGGGGGAGAAGCCGAGTTGTTGCGCGGCGTTGTCGAGAGCTTCGGCCAAGAAGAAGAGGTAGGCGGGGCCGGAGCCGGCGAGCGCGGTGAAGGCGTCCATGAGGGACTCGTCGAGCGTGACGGTCTCGCCCACTGCGGAGAAGAGGCGAGAGGCGAAGGCGTCGTCGGCGGGGCGTGCGCCTGAGCCGAGGGAGATGGCGGCAAGGCCTCGGCGGACCTGGGCCGCGAGATTCGGCATGACGCGGATCACGCGGGGCGTGTTGTCGAAGGCCTCGCGGATGCGCGCGGAGGGCGCGCCTGCGAGGATGGAGATGAGGACACGGTCGCCGATGAGGTTGCGGGTCTCGCGCGCGACGTCGCTGAGGGACTGGGGTTTGACCGCAAGGAGGAGTTGGCCGTCCGGGGTGAGGTGTTGGAGGGCGGCGGTTGCGGAGTCGTAGAGGCGCACGCCGAGGGGGCGGAGAACGGCGAGTTGCTTGGGGTCGGTGTCGGCGACGGCGACGTCGTTGGGGGTGATGACGCCGGCAAGGATGGCGCCTGCGAGGAGAGCGCGGGCCATTTTTCCGCCGCCGATGACGACGAGGGAGACGGGTTGTGGTTGGGGCATAGGGGGCCCTCCCTCACACGTGTGGAGGGCACTGTACCTCGTGGGCAGGGGGGCGTGATGGCTGGAATGGGGGGTGGGCGGATGGAGCGTGGCTTTGGGGGGTAAGATGGCGGCTTGGATCGCGGTTCGGTCGGTCGTGCTGTGGAGGGGGGCGCGACGGGCTGACGATGGAGAGTTTGATGTCGCTGCCTCATGTCCTGGAATGCGAGAAGCCACTGCACGAGCTGGAGCGGAAGGTGCAGGCTCTGGAGGCGCTCGCTTCGACTGAGGAGGATCGGGTTGCGCTGGAATCGGCGCGGAACGAATATGCGACTCGGCTGAAAGAGATCTATGCGAACCTGACGCCTTGGGACATCGTCCGGGTCGCGCGGCACCCGAAGCGGCCCCAGACGCGGGACTACATCGAGCTGCTGTGCAAGGACTTCTGCGAGCTGCACGGTGACCGGCGGTACGGGGATGACCCTGCGATCGTGACGGGGCTGGGGATGATCGGGTCGGTGCGGTGCATGATCATCGGGCACCAGAAGGGGCGGTCGACGCAGGAGAAGGTGTCGTGCCACTTCGGGTGTGCGCACCCGGAGGGGTATCGCAAGGCGCTGTTGAAGATGCGTTTGGCTGAGAAGTTCGGGCTGCCCGTGGTGACGCTGGTGGACACGCCTGGGGCGTATCCGGGGGTGGGTGCGGAGCAGCGGGGCCAGGCGGAGGCGATCGCGGTGAACATGCGGGAGATGAGCCGCATCAAGACACCGATCGTGAGTGTGGTGATCGGTGAGGGTGGATCAGGTGGGGCGCTGGGGATTGCGGTGTCGGACCGGGTGGCGATGCTGGAGTACTCGTATTACGGGGTGATCTCGCCGGAGGGGTGCGCTGCGATCTTGTGGAAGGAAGCGAATCCGCAGACGAACTCGGCTGCGGCGTCGGCGCTGAAGCTGACCGCAAAGGACAACCTGTCGCTGGGGATCGTGGACGATGTGATTCCGGAGCCGGTGGGCGGGGCGCATCGTGATCCGCGCGGCGCCGCGGAGGCGATCAAGGGCTGGGTGGTGGAGCGTGTCCGGGAGTTGAAGCGGTACAAGCCGTCGAACCTGCCTGCGAAGCGGTATGAGCGGTTCCGGAAGCTGGGGTCGCTGGTGGAGGTGAGTGAGGACGCGGGGGCGATCGCGAAGCACGCGGGACCCGGTGCGGGTGAGGATGCCGGGAAGGGGAAGGCGGAGCGTCCGACGGAGGAGGGGGCGGGTGAGGGTGTGCGGACACGCGTGAAGGCGGGGTCCGGGGCGGGTGGGAAGCGCCGATTCGACGCGTAGTTGCGCGAGGGCGGCGCGGTGGGGTGCTTTGACGGTTTTGGGGTGCATCGGTAGACTCCGCCACCCTTTGAGCGGGGGTTTTGTTCGGGTTCTGTGGGCGTTTGAATCGGGCAGCATCCGGGGTTCGCAACGGAGCGTCGAGCGTGGCCAAGGCGTCTGGAAGCACGCGTAAGGGCGGGAGCAAGACGAAGTCGACGCGCGCCGCGGCCAGCGCAAGCGGGGCCAAGAAGACAGCGAAGAAGGCGCCTGCGAA
Organism: Phycisphaerales bacterium; assembly: GCA_050174775.1. GTDB lineage: Bacteria > Planctomycetota > Phycisphaerae > Phycisphaerales > UBA1924 > CAYPGJ01. Next base: position 16,791 of record JBFXJP010000001.1, on the reverse strand, counting down.
GAAGCCTGCGGCGAAGAAGGCCGTGACGAAGAGCGCGTCCAAGAGCGCGAAATCGGCGGCGAAGCCAAAGAGCGCCGCCAAGCCTGTGAAGCCCGTGAAGACGGCCAAGCCAGCCAAGAGTGAGAAGGCAAAGTCGACCAAGCCCGCCAAGCCGGCAAAGGGCGAGAAGTCTGCGAAGCCGGTGAAGGCGGAGAAGCCCACGTTGCAGAAGCCAGAGAAGAAGACTGCGGCCAAGGAAGCCGCGACGAAGGCGCCGCGCGCCAAGACGGGGAAGAAGGAGGCGAAGGAGAAGCCTGCGCCTCCCCCACCGCCGTCGTTGGCGTCGATGCAGGCGGCCGCGTCGAAGCTGGCTGCACTGGCTGGGTTGCGCCCGGTGGAGTCGGGCGCGGCTGCTGCGTCTGGGGATGACGGGAACAAGCCCAAGCGCGTGTCTCGATCGCCGCTCACTGCGGACGAGATCGACGGGTATCGGCGTCTGCTGATCCAGAAGCGGGCCGAGATCGTGGGTGACGTGTCCGCCATGGAAGAGGAGGCGTTGACGGGGGGCGGGTCGGGGTCGCTCTCGCACACGCCGCAGCACATGGCGGAGCAGGGCACGGACACGTTCGATCAGAGCCTTTCGCTCGATCTTGCGGCTTCGCAGCGGAAGCTGCTGAAGGAGATCGACGAGGCGCTGGAGCGGATCGATAACGGCACGTACGGGGTGTGCGTGGACATGGGCGTGCCGATCGGAAAGACGAGGCTGGATGCGAAGCCGTGGGCGAAGCACTGCATCGAGGCCGCGCGGTTGCTCGAGCGGCGGGGATTGTGACCGGGGAGTCGGGGCACACGGGGCGTGTGGGAGCGGAGACGCACCCGGCGCCGGCGCTTATTGAAGAGACGAAGATTGAGAAGGCGACGTGGCGGAGCCGGCGCGCTTGGGTTGTGCTGCTGGTGTTCGTGGGCGTGGGGCTTGTGGCGGACCTGTGGAGCAAGCACGCGGCGTTTGCGGGGATCGCGCCGCAGCCGGTGGTGATCCGGCGCGCGGACGTGCTGGCGTTGCCGTCGAGTCAGATCAATCGGCTGGTGCCGGTGCATGAGCCGGTGGTGGTGCTGCCGAGCGTGCTGGAACTGAAGCTGGTGCTGAACCCTGGGGCGGTGTTCGGGATCGGGGCCGGGAAGCGCTGGGTGTTCGTGCTGTTCACGGTCGGGGCGGTGGGGTTCGGGCTGTGGGTGTTTGCGCGGTGGACCAAGGCGCGGGACTGGTGGAGCCATGCTGCGCTGGGGCTGATTCTCGCGGGGGGGCTGGGGAATCTTTATGACCGGCTGACATTGGGGTGTGTGCGGGATTTCCTCCACCCGTTGGCGGGGGTGGAGCTGCCTTTCGGGCTGGCGTGGCCGGGGGGAGACCGGCAGGTGTGGCCGTACGTGAGCAATGTTGCGGACGCGTTATTGCTGCTGGGGATCGGGGTTCTGATGGTTCGGCTGTGGCGAGCGGAGGGGCAGAAGGGGACCGGGGGGGCTGGCGGCGCGACCGGCGGCGGGGCGCCTGGAACGCGGGTGGAGTGTGGAGGGGAGCCGGCCGGTTCGTAGGGCGGCGTGAGGCGCCTTTGATCGCGGATTGGTGTAGATTCCCAATCACTGATCGAGCCCATCGCGGGATGCGCGGTGGTGGTCATTCGTTTACGGAGGCTCGGCGGCTTGACCGAGCGCACACGTGGTCAAGGACGGCGCGAGATGACGAAGACCTCGGCTTTGGACGGGAGCGCTCCGATCGGCATGCACGAGACCGGCGCGGACCCGCACACGTTTGTCGAGATTGAAGCGAAGGGGCGGCCGACGCCGGAGCGCGCGGGGGAGCCGCTCCATGACGAGCGGGCGCCGCTGCGGGTGCGGATCGCGAACTTCTGCGCGGTAGTGATCCCGTTGGCGGGGCTGGGCACGGCCATCGGGCTCTTGTGGGGCGTGGCGTTCGACTGGCTGCACCTGGCGCTGCTGGGCGGGATGTACCTGGCCACGGCGATCGGGATCACGGTGGGGTATCACCGGTTGTTCACGCATCGGAGCTTCACGGCGCCGAAGCCGGTGGCGGCGGTGCTGGCCGCGCTGGGGTCGATGGCGGTTGAGGGTCCGGTGATGGAGTGGGTGGCGACGCACCGCAAGCATCACCAGCACAGCGACCAGGACGGGGACCCGCATTCGCCGCACGATCACGGGACGAGCGTGCTGGGGACGTTGCGCGGTCTGTGGCACGCGCACGTGGGCTGGCTGCTCGGGCCGAAGGCGCACGGCGCCGTGCGCGCGGCGCACCGGAAGGGGCTGAAGACGTCGCTGTCGAAGTACGTGAAGGATCTGGAGCAGGACCCGGTGTGCGTGTGGATGAGCCGCACGTTCCCGCTGTGGGTTGCGGCGGGGCTGCTGCTGCCCGCGGTGCTGGGCGGGCTCTTGACGATGACGTGGACGGGGGCGTTGCTGGGGTTCATCTGGGGCGGGCTTGTGCGCGTGTTCCTGGTGCATCACGTGACGTGGAGCATCAACTCGGTGTGCCACACGTGGGGGACGAGGCCGTTCAACTGCCACGATGAGAGCCGCAACAACGCGATCTTCGGGGTGCTGGCGCTGGGCGAGGGTTGGCACAACAACCACCACGCGTTCCCGGCGTCGGCGCGGCATGGCTTACGGTGGTGGGAGTTCGACGCGAGCTACTGGATCATTCGGGGGATGGCGCTGGTCGGGATGGCGAAGGACGTGCGGGTTCCGCCTCGGGAGCGGGTGGAGGCGAAGCGGGTGCGGAGGGGGTAGGGGCAAGAACACTGCGCGGGTGCATGTTCGCCGCTGACAAGTTAGTGTTGTCGCATGCCGAATGTCGCACACAGTGATATCCCCGGTGTATCGAGATCAACTCTCTGGAAAGCGTGGAAATCGGTTCGGAAGGATCTAAAGAAGAGCTCGATCCGGGACGCGATCGATCACCTCGAATACGACATCAACCCAGACAAGTGGATCAAGCAGATTCTGACCGAACTGAGAGGTGGCAGATACGACCCACACTCTCCTCGCCGATTCACCGAAGCAAAGTCGATGGGATTAAGCCGAGTAATGACCGAGCCAGAGATCCCGGATCTCGTTTTATATCGCGCGATAGTCGATCATGCCTACCAACGGGGCCGGCGGCTCGAAGGGCCACACGTGTATTGCGAGCGAGCAGAGAAGAACACAACTACATCGAATGGCAAGGACACCTCGACATTCAGCAGCGATGACGACTCGGGCTCACAATCAGTCCAAAGCTATCGAGCGTGGATGCTCTTCAATCAGCATCGCAAATTCCTAGTGCTCGACCAAGAACATAAATATTTTGTTTTGATGGATATATCCAACTATTTTGACAGCATCTTGCATGACAGAATTGTCAGCTCGATTATGCAACTTGGACTGAATCACCGCACTGTCGGTCTCCTCATGTTTATTTTAGAGAGACTTAGCGTTCGTGATAGTTACTCGGATTCGCCTCGCATTGGATTGCCAGTGGACGAGTTTGCATGCTCGCGCAAGCTAGCACATATGGTTCTATATCCACATGATGAGCGAATGACGGAAGCGTTCGGCGTTAACGCGTATACGCGGTGGATGGATGACCAAATATACGGGGTCGCCACTCGAGAAGACGGTCTGAAATGCATCGCGGCCGCGGATAGATCGCTACGACGTCTTCATCTTACACCTAACACACGAAAAACGCGCATCTTGTCACTAGAAGAGGCGTCTCGACACTTCCATTTTGACCACAATGCTGACCTAGACGCAGCCGATGAACTTGCCAAACAAGAGCCGCGGCCGATTGGAAAATTGAAAGAAGAAGTAGATCGAATTTACAACGCAGCGATCCAGCACGAATATGTTGGCCAGTGGGACAAAGTTCTCAAGCGGATCTATCGATTAGCCGCGCTGGCAAACTCGTCGGTTCTCAGAGACCGAGTTCTGCAGGACATTCTGAGCTATCCACTCATGGCGAGTCGAATTGTGGATTATGTACGAGTCAGCAGAACCCCCAAAGCATATCTCAAGTTTGCGGAAGATGTTTGGTCGAATCGTGCACAGGTCTATCCAGATGTGGCGGCATCGGTATACGCGGGCTTGCTGCGTGCTGAGCCAGTTCGTGAGGATTCTCGCCGCATCGCCAAAATCGCGGTCGAAATACTTCGTGAGGGCTGGCCCCATGTAGGCGCCGATCGATGCGCGGGTATCTCTCCACTCCTAGTGCTTCGGTTCGGAGACAAACGAAATCTGCCGACACTCCTTGCGTCCTGCCGTCAAAGAACGCCTGAAAGTCGAGCTGCAGCAGCCGTAATATGTGGGTTCGGCATAGAGCAATTCCATGAAGTTCGAAAAATAGCAAGTAGATCGATGAGAAACCCGCTTGCGACACTTGTGTTGATGATCGATGAAATAAGAAAGTACAGGGAAGTGCCACAACGGTGGTCGCTGAGATGCAAGCCTGTGTTCGACCCCATGACCAGAAAAAATTACGTGGACATGCGAGGTTTGGTTGCCATTCGACTACTGGGGCTTAACGGACAAAAGGCCGTGCGAGCGTGGCTGAAAGAAAGCAGATCGCGATTGCTCCGTACGCCCATTTCTGAATTCGATATGCAAATGATTCACCGACTATGGCCCAATTGCTAACGCAGAATCACCGTGCCGCGTACGCCCCGGGGTCGGAGGTCTGAGCGCGTTCGCGGAGCGTGTCGAGCATCTCGCGGACTTCCTGGGCCATTCGGGAGTTGGGGAAGTCGGCGATGATGCGTTCGCCGACGTCGAGGGCGACGGCCCAGGCACGGTCCTGGAGGGCGAGCTTGAAGCGGACGCCGAGGTTGTCGCGGGCCTTGCCGATGACGCCTCGCGCGACCTCGCGGTATGGCTCGGCCTCGGCCTCGCTGAGGTACTGGTCGAGTTCTCTGAGGAGTGTCATGGCCTCGTCTACCTGATCGCGCTGCGCACAGAGGAGGAAGCGGCGCTCGAGGTCCTGCTTGTACCTCGCGCGGGAGGCTTCGACGCGCTCCTGGAGCCGCTGGACGCGGTGTGACTCGGGGAAGAGGCGCGTGATGCGCGCGGCCTCGTTGTACGCCTCGGCCCAGCGTCGCCCACGCAGCAGGCTGTCGAGAGACTCGAGCGCCTCCACGGCCTGCGCGTCGATGGTCTGGGCGCGGACGCGCTCGATGCGTGCTCTGTATTCCTCGGCGTCGGCGCGATAGCCGAAGCGGTCGGCCAGTTCCTGCGCGAGGATGAGCGCGGCGTCGTGGTCGCCGTCCTGGATGTCCTGCTCGATGGCGGAGCGAAGCAGATCGCGCTCCTCCTTGCGGTGCAGGATGCGCTTTGCCGTTTCGGAGAGGCCGCCCTCGTGGGTGAGGCGCTCGATGGAGCGGGAGACGCGGTCGAGGGATTCCTTGGTGGAGGGCTGGTCGGCGCCGGAGGCGGCGCGGAGGCCCATGGGGAGGGTGGCCAGGGTGAAGACGGCGCCGAGGAGCGCGATGTCGCGCGTGCCTTCGCGCGGCGCGGTGAGGGAGACGATGAGGCAGCCGGCGAGGAGGACGAGGTAGAGGGCGATGACGAGGGGCTGGGAGGGGATCCAGTCCTTGGGGCGTCGGGGCTTGTTGTTGTCGGGCACGGGTTGGCTCCTTCCTTCCCTTGCGGGTCCATGGCCGGGGTCGGGGACGGGGTCCCTTTGTGTATCGGCCGAGCGGGGGTGCGGCCCCGTGTAGTTGTACGCGTGAAGGGGGTTTGAGGATCAGAAAGGGGGCGAGAGAGGGGAGGAAGGCGGCTCGGGGCGGATGGGCATCGCTCGTGGCGCGCTACGTTCGTGGATTCAGCGTTCCGCGGCTCAACTCCGCGGGATGCGGGTTGTCGTAGACATCAGCTGCCGGGGGTGGGGTCGCCGCAGTTTCGGGAGACGGGGACGAGGCAGAGGAAGCGGAGGCCTTGGGGGCCTGCGGTGAACTGGTGCTCGTGGTCTGCGGGGACATAGATGACATCGCCCTTGCGGATGGGCCTTGGGGCGCCCTCGAGGAGGACGGTTCCGGAGCCGTCGACGATGTAGACCTCGTGCTCGTAGTCGTGGGAGTGGCGGGGTGAGTGGCCCTGGGGCTCGACGCGGAAGTGGCGGAGGGAGAAGTTGGGGGCGTTGTCGGCGCGGCCGACCATGACGGACATGGTGACGCCCTTGACGCCTTGCATGTCGACGGGGCTGGTGGCGACTTCGTCGATGTTGCGGATGAGCATGCGGCGGGGTCCTTCATGGGTCGCGTCGCGGGCGCGAAAGCCGGTGAAAGTTTAGCATGGGGGGATGACGGACCTGCATGCATCGGGAACGGGAGCGCCGCTGATCGAGGCGTATGCGCTGGGGGCGTTCGCCACGAACTGCTACCTCGTGCACACGGGGCACGGGGGGGAGGGGTGGATCGTGGACGCGAGCGAGCAGCCGGGGGCGATGATCGAGCGCGCGCGGGAGCTCGAGCTGGACGTGAACAAGATCGTGCTGACGCACGCGCACGGGGATCACATCGCGGGCCTGCACGAGGCACGCGAGGCGTACCCGAGCGCGAGGGTGCTGCTGCACGAGAAGGAGAAGGAGTGGCTGGGGAACCCGACGCTCAACCTGAGCGCGGGGTTCGGGCAGCCTGTGGTGCAGCGCGCTGCGGACGAGTTTCTGAAGGGTGGGGAGACGCTGCGGCTCGGGGAATCGGAGTGGAGCGTGATCCACACGCCGGGGCATTCGCCCGGGATGGTCGCGCTGTACTGCGGGGGGATACGCGCGGCCATCGTGGGTGACACGCTGTTCGCCGGGTCGGTGGGACGGTTTGATTTCCCGACGAGCAACGAGGGGGACCTGATGCGGTCGCTCGCGGAGCTGTTGAAGCTGCCGGACGACACTCGTGTGCTGCCGGGGCACGGGCCGGCGACCACGATCGGCCGGGAGAAGAAGTTCAACCCGTATCTGGCGTCGATGCGCGGATGATCGAGCGGTTCGCGGCCATGCCGAGCGCGCTGCGGGAGGCCGCGCGGTGGGTGCGTCTGGGTGAGGGGGAAGTGGAGGGGGGCGTGCCTTGCATGGTGGCGCATCCGGACTGGACGACTCGTGGGCCGGTGATGGTGTGGATGCACGGGAGGACGGTGCGGAAGGAGATCGATCCGGGGAGGTATCTGCGTTGGTTGCGCGCGGGGATCGGGGTGTGCGCGGTGGACCTGCCGGGGCACGGGGAGCGATATGACGAAGGGCTGCAGAGCCCGACGCGCACGCTGGAGGTGGTAGAGCGCATGATCCGGGAGGTGGATGTGGTGGTGCGCGCGCTGGGAGTGGGTGAGTACGGGAACGTGTTCGATGGGGCGCGGATGGGGATCGGGGGGATGTCCGCGGGCGGGATGGTGACGTTGCGGAGGTTGTGCGAGCCGCACGGATTTGTGTGCGCGGCGGTGGAGAGCACGGCCGGGGATTTCTCGTTGATGCCCGGGTATGAGGAGCGGCATGGGGGTGAGGCCGTGGCAAGGCTGGACCCGATGCGGCACGTGGAGGGTTGGACGCCGATCCCGCTGCTGGCGTTGCACTCGGAGAAGGATGAGTGGGTTCCGGTGGGGGCGATCCGCGGGTTTGTGGAACGGCTGCGGGAGGAGTATGCGGCGCGCGGGGCGGACGGGGGGATGGTGGAGCTGGTGACGTGGCCGGAGACGGGGGCGCCGAACGAGCACGCGGGGTTCGGGCGGGTGTCCAACGACGCGAAGAACGTACAGACGGCGTTCTTGTCGAAGTGGCTCGGGGTTGGGTGAAGTGGTGGAAAAGTGCGGGTCGGGAGCAGCCCTGGGGCCCCTGTTCCGGTAGATTCGGGATGAACCCCGGGGTCGCGGTCTGACCACGCGCGGCGCGACGCGCGACGAACAGGAGCGAACGGCGATGGCGCGAACACTGGTGTGGGCTGCGGCGGCGATGACGGCGTTGGCGGGGATGGCGTTCGGGGGGCCGACGACGCCGGAGCAGATCGAGGCGTCGAACACGGCGCTGAAGGAGAAGATCGCGGCGCTGCGCAGCGAGAAGAACCTGACGCGCGAGACGGCGAAGACCGCGGCGGACGCGGCGCTTGAGGGGATCGACATCGGCGGCCTGACGATGGATCAGATCGACGAGCTCGACGGGCTGTCGTACGGGAGCCACAGCGAGGAGGCGACGGCGCGGCTGAAGGAGCTGTCGTCGTCGAAGGACGCGGACGGGGCGCGCGCTGCGGTGAAGACACTGGTGTTCATGAGTGAGGAGACGAGCGCGGACGAGCAAGCTGCGGCGCTGAAGGCCGCGGCCACGCACCCGGGGCTGCGCGAGGCGTTCAAGCAGGGCAAGGGGTACGAGCTGTTCATCCAAGCGGCGTACGCGAACAAGGACGCGCTGACGCAGGTGGCCGGGGAACTGGCCGGAGTGGGCGACATGCTCGACGAGAGCATGTCGGTGGATGCGATCATGCAGGCGCAGTACCTGTTCTCGGGGCTGATGGGCGCCGGAGATGCGAGCGCGAAGGCGGCGCAGGGGCTGCGGGTGAAGCTGGTGACGCTCGCAGAGGCGGCCGGCAAGACCGCGGACGGAAAGGTGGCCGAGCGGCTTGCGCGAACGACGGAATTCCTGAACGGAGCGTTTGCGAAAGGGACGCTGGTCGGGAACGTGTCGCCGGAACTGACGATCGAGTGGTCGAGCGATCCGGCGATCAAGTCGCTGGCGGACCTGAAGGGCAAGGTGGTGGTGCTGGATTTCTGGGCGACGTGGTGCGGGCCGTGCATCCGGTCGTTCCCGAACGTGCGCGACCTGGTGTCGCACTACGAGGGGTACCCGGTGGCGGTGGTGGGCGTGACGAGCATCCAGGGCAAGCACTACCCCAAGGGGGGCACGCCGGTGGATTGCACGGGCGACCCGGCCAAGGAGCACTCGCTCATGCCGGAGCTCATGAAGGACCACGAGATGACGTGGCCGGTGGTGTTCACGAAGCAGAACGTGTTCAACCCGGACTACGGGATCAACGGGATCCCGCACGTGGCGATTCTCGACCCGAACGGGGTCGTGCGGTTCCGCGGCATGCACCCGGCGTCTGACGCGGCGGACAAGCACACCAAGATCGACGGGCTGCTGAAGGAGTTCAATCTCCCGGCGCCGCCTGCGCACTGAGTCGCGACGACAACTGAACTGACCGTTGCAACGCCCGCGCCGGCTCACGACGCGGGCGTTGTGCTGCGCGGCGGGACGGAGAGTAGATTCCGGGGGTGTCGACGAGAGACGTGTGGCGCAGGATGAGCCCGTTCCGGGGCGTGGAGCAGCCCGGGCAGGTGATCTCGTGGGGGATGTACGACCTCGCGAACCAGTCGTTCACACTGCTGGTGGTGACGCTGTTCTACGGGTTGTACTTCAAGACGCGCGTGGTCGGGGAGGATGGGAGGGGCGAGGCGCTGTGGGGGCAGTCTTTCGCGCTGGCGAGTGTGATCGCGGTGTGCCTGAGCCCGTTTGTCGGCGCCGCGGCCGATGCCACGGGACGTCGGAAGGCGTGGCTGATCGGGACGGGGGCGGGGTGCGTGGCGCTGACGGCATGTCTGGCGTTCGTAGGGCGCGGCGATGTGGGTCTCGGGATGACGCTGTTCGTGGGGGCGTGCGCGTTGTTCATGTTGGGGGAGAATTTTCTCGGCGCGTTCCTGCCACAGATCAGCACGCCGGAGACGGTGGGGCGTGTCTCGGCGCTGGGGTGGACGTTCGGATATATCGGGGCGCTTGTGTGTCTGCCGGCAGCGTTGCTGCTGCCAGGGGTGGCTCAGGGGACGGACGAGGGGTTCCGTAATGTGTTCCTGTTCGCGGCCGCGTGGTTTGCCGTCGCGGGGCTCCCAACGGCGCTCTTCCTACGTGACCGCGGGATCGCAAGTGTGCGCGAGAAGCGTGGCGTGCACGCCACGTTCGCACGCCTGGCGCGGACTGCGCGTGAGATCGGACGGTTCCGGGACCTCGCGGTCTTCCTCTTCGCGTTCTTCGTCTACTCGTGCGGCGTGCAGGTGATCGTGGTGTTCGCAGGGATTATCGCGGAAAAGCACCTCGGCAGCGGGTCAAGGATCGTGTGGTTCGTGTGGACGCTGGCGGCTGTGTCCGGGCTGACGTCGTTCATCACGGCACTTGTGCACGACCGCGTCGGCCGGCGGACTGTGCTCGTGTTTGCGCTGCTTGTCTGGACGGGCACAGCCCTCGGCGCCAGCGCGTTGCCCGAGCGCGACGGCTCACTGTGGACGCTCGGGCTCCTCGGCATCGGCGTCGGGATCGGTCTCGGCGTCATCGGGCCGGCGAGCCGCGCGTTGGTGGCGGACCTGACCCCCAGGCGACGCAGCGCCGAGTTTTTCGGGTTCTGGGGGCTGGCGTACAAGTCCGCGGGCGTGTGCGGGCCCCTGACCTACGGGCTCGTCTCGAAGCAGGCAGGACAGGACAAGGCGATGCTGCTCGTCGCGGGCGCGTTCGCGATCGGGCTCGCGGGGTTGGCTCTCGTGGACGTCCGGCGCGGTCGCGCGGCCGCTGCGGAGCGTGCGCCCAACCCGGAGGGAACGTAGAGTGCGGGCATGACGACGTCAGTGAAGACGGTTCCCGACGCGGCGGGTCGATTCGGAGAGTTCGGCGGCGCATTCGTGCCGGAGACACTGGTCAGCGCGCTGCACCGGTTGGAGGTGGAGTACACGCATGCGCGAGCCGATTCCTCGTTCGCAGCAGAACTCGATGTCCTCTACAAAGCGCTCGTCGGACGCCCCACCCCGATCATGGAGGCGAAGAGACTGACGGCGTTCGCGGCGCACCGGAGCGGATCGCACAAGGCCGCGCGAATCGTGCTCAAACGCGAGGACCTCGCCCACACGGGCGCCCACAAGATCAACAACACGCTCGGCCAGGGGTTGCTCGCGCGCCGGATGGGCAAGAAGCGGGTGATCGCCGAGACGGGCGCGGGGCAGCACGGCGTGGCGTCCGCGACAGCCGCGGCACACTTAGGCCTTACGTGCGAGGTGTACATGGGAGCTGAGGACGTGCGCCGCCAGCGGCTGAACGTGGTGCGGATGCGTCTGCTGGGTGCGCGAGTCGTGGAGGTGGAGGAGGGATCGCGGACGCTCAAGGACGCAACCAATGAGGCGATGCGCGACTGGATGGCCAGCAGCGACACTACGCACTACATCCTCGGCAGCGTTGTCGGTCCGCACCCCTTCCCCATGATCGTGCGCGATCTCCAGTCCGTCATCGGGCGGGAGGCGCGAAGACAATGTCTGGAATCATTCGGGCGCCTCCCTGACGCCGTAGTCGCCTGTGTCGGCGGGGGCTCGAACGCGGCCGGCATCTTCTACCCGTTCGTCGAGGATGAGAAAGTCGCGCTTGTCGGCGTCGAAGCAGGCGGTCGCAGCGCAAAGGCCGGGGAGCACGCGGCACCTCTCTCGTTCGGGACGCCCGGTGTGCTGCACGGCTCGCTGAGCTATGTGCTCCAGAGCGCAGAAGGCCAGACGAGCGACGTGCACTCCTGTTCTGCAGGGCTCGATTACCCTGGCGTCGGACCCGAGCACTCCTATTGGAAGGACACGGGCCGCGCGCTGTACACGACCGCAACGGATGATGACGCCCTCGACGCGTTCGTGACGCTGGCTCGCACGGAAGGCCTGATCCCTGCGCTCGAATCGTCCCATGCCATCGCCGAAGCCGTGCGGCTCGCGGGCACGATGACGCCGGACCAGATCGTGCTGGTCAATCTCTCGGGACGCGGCGACAAGGACGTGGATGAAGCAGCGCGACTCCTCGCACTCCGTCAGAGCAAGGCTTGAAACACCTTAGACTCCGCATGAGTTACGCGGCCGTGGCATCAGGACGACGGCGCCGGAATGTCGGGAGCACGGAGAGTGCTCGGCGGAATACCGCGCGGCACACCCGTTCACACGCGCGGAACCGCAGCAGCATCCGAAGCCGTCGCAGCGACGCGTCCTCCAGCCCAAGTCGGATCGCCCGTTCGATCCAGGCGCGCGTGCTGGTGTACCGACCGGTCTCGTAGGCCGAGAGCGCGAGGTTGTGAATCGCCGCGATCAGCCGCGGGTCGCGCTTCAGCGCTCGACGCTCCGCCGCTTCACCCTCGGGGCGCAGCCCGGATTCAAGGCACGCCACAGCCAGCAGATGGTGCGCCTGCGGATCGTCGGGGGTCATCTCGACGAGTGCACGGAAGACCGAAACCGCATCCGCTGGGAGCTTCGCGTCGAGAAGAAGCTCCCCGAAGTCCGCCAGGTCGTCCGCCTGCCAATCGGGCGGCAGTTGACGATCAGGCCGCTTGAACACCTTCAGCTCGCTGCGCAGATGCTTGCGTGCCTCGCCGATCTCGTTCTGTCGAAGCGCGAGCTCCGCGAGACGCCGACGCACCGCTGGGAATTCCGGATCGAGCCGGAGCACAACGCCGAACGCGGCCGCGGCATCGCGATCGGCATTCTGCCGGAGGGCAAGCTCGCCGAGCGCTGCGTGCGCCTCAGGGTTGTCGCTCTCCAATTCCAGCACACGCCGGTATTTCTCGCCGGCCTCGGCAAAGCGCCCCATGTCGACAAGGAGATCGCCGAGATCGAGGAGCGTGTCGACACACCCCGGACGCTCGCGGAGCTCACGCAGGTACAGCTGTCGCGCCCGTTCCTGTCGTCCCGTCGCGCCGTACGCTTCAGCGAGCTTGGCGTGGGCTCGCGGCAACGCCGGATCGAGCTGGAGCGCCTCGCGCAGACACCAGATCGCCCGCTCATGCTGCTGGCGGTCCAGGAGCGAGCCGGCCATGTTCGCGAGCGCCGCAGCGCGGTCCATATCGGTGAGCGTGGCGTGCTCGTCCCAGTGCTTCTCGATGTCGGACTGTGCCGCACGCGCGGCGCGCGTGGAGCCATTGGCGCCCAGCGGCCACTCCTCGTCGAGGTGCTGGACGAGGAAGAACATCGCTTCCGCGCGATCGTGATCGCCCAGACGGGCGTACGCCTCGATGCGGTGGATGTAGGAATCGGGTCGCGCGGGCTCGAGCCGCTCGGCCTGCTCGAACCATTCGATGGCCTTCGCCGGCTCATCCAGCCGGAGCGCGGTCAGCCCCAGCGCCACCGTCGTCTGCCCATCCTCGGGCTCCAGCTCGTGCGCCCGGAGGAACGCGGCTGAAGCGTCTTCGAACCGGCCCGCCGCCTCGAGGGTGAGACCGAGATTGAAGTGCCATTCGGCACGATAGGGGTTGAGCGACAGGGCTTCGCGAAGTTCGGATTCGGCGTCGGCCCACCGTCCGGCCTCGTAATACTCGTGGGCCTTCTCCACGTGTCGTTCGGCGTCGGACCAGTCGTTCATCATCCGGGAAGATGCGCCGAGGGCGGACGGGAGGCCGAGCCGCCGGTGGAGGACGAGCGCTGGCCGGAACCGGACCGACCGCCGCGCATACCTAACTATACTCGGCGAACAGGAGGGGCAATTGCGCGACGGCTTGCGGAAATCGTGTCGCGTCTTTGGGGGCCTGGGGCTCTGGCTTTCCATATGCGCGTGGGGTACGGGAGAGCAGGCCATCGCATTCTCTCAGGCCGTGGGCCCCGGCGGCGAGACCGCTGATTCCGCCCTGGCAGCCCACGCGAACGGCCCGCTGACCGCCCGACAGGCCTCCGAACTGATCTTGGATGAGGGATCGACGGAGACCCAGCGAGCAGCCGCGGCCTCGCACCTCGCGGGACTCAGGACCGACGCGGGCTGGGACGCGCTCTCACGCGCGATGGCCGCCGACGCCCCCACCGCAGCAGCTCTCGCGGCCATCGTCGCCGTGACCGACGCCGGCACGCCCGCATCGATGGTCGGCCCGCTGGTCCGGGCATGCGACGACATCCGCGGGAACGTCTCGCACGCGGCCGCGGTTGCGCTGGGCGGCGCCCCCTCGTCCCCGCGAGAAGCGATCGGCGCCGTGGTCAAGACCCTCAGCCGCGCCACTACACCGGCCGAGCGCACCGCACTCTGGGGGGCTCTTGTCCGTCTCACCGGGCGCGACGATCTTCCCGCCGAACCTGCCCTGTGGGACGGGTGGTGGCGCGAGCACGGCTTCCTCCCCGAAGGGGAATGGCGGGTCCGACTCTCGAACGCCCAGGCCGCACGTGCACAGCGGCTCGCGCGCGAGCGTGATGCACTCACCACACGGCTCGCAGATGCGTACGGTCGCGTGTACGCCCTCACGCGCGCGGAGGAACGCTCCGGCATGCTCGCAGGCATGCTCAAGGACGAGTCCCCGCAGGTGCGCCTGATCGGGTTCGACCTCGCATCCCGTGCGCTCCTCAACGCGCAGCCTCTCGACGGAAGCGTGGCGGACGCGGCCGTTCCATCTCTCTCCGCAGGCGCACACGAGCTCCGCGCCGCCGCGGCACGACTCCTCGCCAATCTCGCCCCCAAGGACATCGCCCCTGCGATCGCCGCGCTCCGCGCTGAAACGGACGAGCGCGTCGCGGCTCCGCTGCTCCGGCTCCTGGCCAACCGTCCTGACCCCGCCGAGATCTCTCTCTGCATGAAGTGGCTCGCCACCTCAGGGCCCGCTCGCCCGGCAGCCGCGGAGGCGCTCGCTGCGATCCACCGCATCTCACCCCTCGATCACACCACGGGCGCAAACGCCATCGATCTGCTGTCGAAGATCGATCCCGCGCGAATCTCCGCGTCGTCGGCGCGCCTGCTCGGCACGCTCGCCGCGCCGACTCACACCGAGGCTCTCCGCGCTATCTGGCACACCGGCGAGCCCGGCGCGCGGACCGCGATGGCCGAGGGCCTCGCTTCAAGCGACAGCGGCCTCGCCCTCCTCCTCAGCATCGCAGGGCAGCCCGAGATTCAGGTCTTCGACCTTGCCTGCCGCGCACTTGCTACGCGCACGCCGACGGTGGAGATGTTCGAACGCCTGCGTTCCGTCGGCGCTCACCTCGGGGAGGCAAGACTCGACGGGCTCGCGCGCGTGCTGCTGGCTTTCCCCGAGGAGACATTCCGACACGCGGTTTACTCCGTCGATAATCCGACGGAGCGCCGAGAGGTGCTCGCCCGCGCAGGAGCGCTCAGCGCGGCTGGAGCGGGTGAGACCGCTGCGCGTATCGCGCTCGCCGGGGCGGAGGACGCCCTCCAGACAAGGGATGGTCAGGCAGCCCTCCAGATCCTCGACAGCGCAGCCGCCGCGCGAAACGAGCCCGCCTTCCGCCGCGCGCGCGTCATCGCGCTCGTTCTTCTGGCGCGCCTGGACGAAGCAGAAGCGGTTGGAGCCGCCGCGAACGCCTGGCTCGACGCGTTAGCGCTCTGCGCCGGATCCCCGCACGAAACCACGGTGCGCGAGCGGATCGCCAGACTGTTCGAGACCTCGTTGACTCCTGCTGAGCGTGAGCGCCTGTACGGTTCGCGCACTCCACAGCCGAGCGGCGGACCGGATGAGAACGCGGGCGAACACCCCCCCGATTCGTGAGCCTCTGTCTCGTTCGGCGAAACCCTGAGCCATCACGCGCGTTGCTCAGGGAACCTCCGCAGACATGCTCGCCGAACCCACGCGCACCCGTCCAAAGTCGGTCTGAATCCTGCGCCCACGCTTGAACCTCGTTGTTTGCAGCGCATAGTTGCGCGTCCGACGTCGGTTCCTTGGTCACGCACGCCACGGAGCGACGTCGAACGGGCGCACGCGTCCGTCACACCTCGTGGGCACATCTGAACTTTCCCGGGGATACGAGCGGTTCGCGTCGCGTGACGCGACGATCGTGGGTGCTGTGCTGTCGGCGTGGGGATCGTGAATGCTCGTCGTGAATTTGCAAGAACTTCCAGCGGATCGCGTTGCCATTAAGGCCACGCGTGCGAACGGAACGTGATGGTCGGGCTCGGCCGGGCACGGTGGTCGTGCTCTCGCCCAACGCCCTTCCCGACATGACTCGAGGAGAAAAGACTCATGAGAATCGGATGGATCGCAGCGGCCGCAGGGGCCGCGGTATGCATGACGGCGCACGCCTCGACCGGGCTGCTCTCACCCGGCAGCCGCTTCGAGCTGCGCCGTGTCGACCCTGCTACCGGTCAGGCGGTGACCCCCTCCACGGCGCTACTCGGCAAGAGCCGTGAGAGTGGTGTTCGCATGGACATCGGCTCGGCGTTCGGCATGATCTCGCGCGGCAGCGCGGGCGCTGACGGCCCGAACCAGTCGTCCCTCATGCACTCGTTCGAGGACATGAACCTCCTCCCGGCGTCGATGGCGAATCAAACGACCGCGGGCGTGTGGGGCGGCGCGGCCGCCACGGCCGGCGTCACCGGCCGCACGCACGTCAACCCCGCACAGGTCGCCCCATTCGCAGGCGTCACGGCGGAGAATGCCGGTGGCAACTCCACGAACAAGCTGCGCCTCTTCACATCGACGGCTCAGCCGCCCGACGGCTTCTTCACCGGCTACGGCCTCAACTTCGCGAAGACCAACCTGGCGACGGGCGCTCCCGATGTCCGCTTCCTCTTCTCCGCGAACGCCACCACGCCGGCCCAGCTCCGCACCGAGGCCTTCGTGAACGCGATCACCACCCTCTGGACGAACGAGGGCGTGAACTCCACATCCGGCTTCATCGTCGACCGCGTCCTCTGGGGCGGCACCAACTCCACACCGGACGGCGGCCTCCCCGTCGGCGCCATCCCCGACTTCTACAACCTCGGCCTCGATCCGAACTCCTTCACGACGGGTCTCTTCGTCGCGCTGGTGTTCCCCGCCGGGCACCCCAACGCCGGCAACAACATGAACGTCCCCGTGAACGCGTGGT